>SVIP01000001.1 GCA_015069425.1 Clostridiales bacterium
AAAAGTTTGCAGTTCGCAACGTTTACCGCAATAGCCTTAGGATATAACCACGATGTATAATCTTTATTTAAGGTACTCGATCCGCTTGAATTCTTAACATCAAGATTTGGCAATTCAGCCCAGAAAAGCTTTGCTTGATTTGTTCCCGCACCATTATGGAATGCAGCATCGTCAACAATAAAGCCAACGCCAGTAGTAACTGTTTTTAATGCTGTTGAAGTTACCTTTGTCTTAAAGGTTGTGCTATTATGAGTATATCCCGTAATACCAGGCATAACGAGTGTTTCAAGTGCTGTTAATCCACTTAACGCATCGGTATCAATTAAGATTACACTCTTTGGTAAAATCAAAGTTTCAAGAGTATTGTTTGCACCAAACGCATTTGGACCTACAGCAACAACGGGTAATGCACCAGCCTCGCCAACATATGTTGCAGGAACTGTTAAAGTTTTTTCATCTCCGATAAATGCACTCAAAATATACCCGTCATTTGTATCATTTAATACATAGTGAGCACCATTCATATCGTATACGATCGGCAAGCCAGTTGTTAAATCATAATACCAACCGTTAACAACTTCCGTCTCTGAATAGTAATAAATATTACCACTCATTGACGTTTGACTTGAACTTATTGTGCTTTGCACACTACCATCGCCGTACACGTAAAGGTCTGTTAACCCTGCTGTTTCAAATGCAAAGTTCCTTGAAATATTGCAACCTTCGCCAACAACTAACGTTTCTAATACGGTAGTCTTCATCGTTGACCCATCGTCATAATTGGTTATATCCTTTAAACCAGGCATTACTAACGCTTTAAGATTTCTATAACCTATAAATGCGTGATATCCTACCTTTCCTACGCTTTCTGGTAATATTAAATTAACTAATGCAGTGTTTTTAATGTCACTACCTGAAAGTCCTCTAACGGTTGATGATAACATAGGACCAACTTCGGTTACTGTTCCTTCACCATTTACGACGTCGTTGACTTTTTCTGGTACTTTGAACGTTTCTGTATTAACGACTAAACTCATTAATACATATTCACCATTACCTTTATACCCATAAACTTCGCCAGATAATAGTTTGCAGTTTACTACGTCAACACAAATAGCTTTAGGATATCTGTAAGACGTATATGCAATACCCGTCCTATCGTCTAAATCGAAAGTAGGTAAGTCTGCCCAAAATAGTTTTGCTTTGTTTTCACCGTTTTTATTATGGAAAGCGGCACTATTAACTATAAATCCACCACCAGTTACGACCGTTTCTAACGCTGTTGACGTTACCGTAGTCTTAAATGTTGTACTATTAAGCGTTTCACCAGTAATTCCTGGCATAACAAGTGTTTCGAGTGCTGTTAAACCGCTCAAAGCATCTACACCAATATAAGTAACGCTTTCTGGTAACTGTAAATATTTAACTGAGGTATAAGTGCCAAAAGCATTATCACCAACGGCTACAACCGGCAATTCTACACCACCAATTGAATACGAATCAGGTATAATTACCTCTCCATCAATAACGTCCTTTTCTGCAAAATAGGTCAAAACATAACCATCGTTAGTCTCATTTATTTCATAAGTCGTTGCATCCTCCCACATAACAGGGATTCCATTTTCGTTATAATGCCAATATCCTACTTTTTCAGTAGCTGAATATAAGATAACCTTACCACCATAACGTTCATTCTTATAAACTTTGATTGCAGTATTGTTTGTTACGTCTACGTCTTTCACAGTTGTGCCGTAAATGTAAACTTCTGCAGTACGATATTGGTTATTTAGGTCCTCAGGATCAGCACCAAAACCTAATACGCCAACATTAGAGTTGTTAAACGTTGCATTATCACCGTAACCAGACACAGCAAAGCCGTCACCTGCAACTATGTGTTTTAGAACGTCTGAATTAACGTCACTACCGAAGTTCTTAGATCCTTTTGCACCAGATGTACCTCCAGTAATACCCGTCATTATAAGTGTTTCAAGCTTTGTTAAGCCTGCTATCGCGTCTATACCTATCTTTTTAACACTTTCAGGGAATTTAAGATATTTAATTTCTTCAGTAGCACTGAAAGCCTTATCGGCAACAGCCATAACGTCGTGTTCACCATTAGTGCCATCATTATACTTTTCAGGAATTATTACTCTTCCATCAGCAGGTATTTCAGAATTTGAAAAACTTGTCAAGACGTATCCGCCTAAGCTTTCGTCGTATGCGTAATAAGTTTTATCTTCCCATATGGTAGGTATTCCATCTTCGTTATAATCCCAGTATCCTGCTTTAGGAGTTTTAGAATATAAGATAGCCTTACCACCATATTGCGTATTAGTATAAACTTTAAGTGCAGTATTGTTAGTTACGTCTATGTCTTTTACTGTTGTACCGTAAATATACAAGTCTGCTGTACGATATTCATTCTCTACGTCCTCTGGGTTAGCACCTGTGCCAGGAGCTTGTAAGTTAGAGTTGTTAAATCTCGCATGTCCCGATACTGTACCACTAATACTAAAGCCAGCGCCTGCAACTATGTGTTTTAGAACGTCTGAATTAACGTCACTACTAAAATTCTTAGTTCCTTTTGTACCAAATGTACCTCCAGTAATCCCCGGCATAATAAGTGTTTCAAGTTTAGTTAAGCCCGCTATCGCATCTATACCTATCTTTTTAACACTTTCAGGGAATTTAAGGTATTTAATTTCTTCAGTAGCACTGAAAGCCTTATCGGCAACAGCCACAACGTCGTGTTCGCCATTAGTGCCATTATATTTTTCAGGAATTATTACTCTTCCGTCTGCAGGTATATCAGCATTTGAAAAAGTATTCAATACGTAACCACCTAAGCTTTGGTCGTATACGTAATAAGTTTTATCCTCCCACATGGTAGGAATACCATCTTCATCAAAATACCAAGAATCTGCTTTGGGGGTTTCAGAATAGAAGAATGCTTTACCGCCGTAACGCTCGTTTTTATAAACTTTAATTACTGTATTATTAGTTACGTCTATATCTTTTGCCTTAGTACCAAAAATAAACACGTCTGCAGTACGATAATTATTTTCAACGTCTTCTGGTTTAATATCAGCACTAGGACTCTTTAAGTTAGAATTTAAGAATAATCCATCTGCTGAACTAAATCCAGATATACTGAAGTTGTCGCCTAAAACAATGTGTTTAAGCACGTCTGAATTGATATTACTTAAATACGTCTTTGACTTCCAAGACGAGCCTTTTATACCAGGCATAACAATCGTTTCTAGCTTTGTTAATTGTGCCAATGCGTCTTTACCAATATAAACAGTTTCTATTGGGAAACGTAAATAGGTTAATTTATCACTTGCGCTAAACGCTTTAGCTCCAACTGAAACGATTGGTAACTCGCCGTGTACTCCGTCACTATAAGTAGTTATAGTGAGTTTAGTTTCATTTTTTAAGGTTGCACTAACTAATCTATATCCGCCTCTTAACGGGTCATAAGCATAACTGAAGTTTCCAGGATTCCATGCACCGCATGAACAATTTCCATTAGAGAAATTATGTGAACCCTTTTCTTCTAAATAGAAGTTACCATTTGATTCATACCACCAATTTTCATGGTAGGTAGATGGCATTGTGTCTAGTTTCTTGTAATAAATTTTACCTGACAAGCGAGTATTTACTGCAAAGTTAATGTTAAGAGAGCCAATACCACTTTCGCTTGACAAGATTGGCAATCTGCTGTTATCAGTGCTTGTAAACGCCGCTTCAGTCATTTCCAAATCAGGATTTACTATTATGTTCTTTAGTGACGGGCAATCAGCAAAAGCACTAGAACCAATTGAAGATACACCAGGTAATCTAACAGTTACCAAGTTTGGCATAGCACTAAACGCATTTGCGTTAATTGTTGTTACAGATTTAGTGAAATTAAGTTCAGTAATTTTTGTATTTCCTCTGAACGCACCACTTGCTATTTCTAGTACCAGTTTTTCACCGTTAACACCATCATCATAGGTATCAAGTTCAAGTACATTACTATTGAAACGATCATAAACACCTAAAACACGGTATCCGTCTATACTTGGAGAATATGCGTATGATACACCCTCGTCGTCTTTTGCACCGCAATCACACCAACCGTCAACAAAGTTGTGTGGATTTTCAATTTTTTTAACGTTTCCGTCTGCATCAAAATCCCACCATGTGCCGTGTTTAGCATAATCTGTACAACGACAGTATACGTTACCAGTAAACATGTTATTGTTATTTATTGAAATGTAAATTAAATTTTCACAAGGATCTTCGTCACTGTATAAATACACGTCAACTTGAGGTGAGTACGCAGGAAACTTGCTAGATTCAACGTGGAAAGTTTGCCAACTTATATTCGCTTCATTTGATACAACTATTGTTCTAAGTTTTGCGTTGTTTAAGAATTGGTTAATTGCACCTCCCATAGAAACAACGCCAGGCATAATTAACGTTTCAAGATTAGTACAATCACTAAATGCTGAATCATATATAGTGGTGATTGTCTTGGGCAGAACTACAGTCTTTAATGATTTAACTAGTGCAAAGGCACCGACAGCTACTGTCTTAACTGGTAGTTCTCCGTGTATACCATCGTTATAGATTTCTGGAATAACCATCTTTTCTCCAGTATAACCCACACGAACTCTCTTTAACGCGTATGCATTGTCGCTTTCAATGTATTGGAATATCATATCTTTGTTGTAGATATATCCACATTCAACACAGACATTTTCTCTTATAATATGGTCTTTACTTCTTTCTACGTTTCCTTCTTCATCAAAACGCCAGAACTGTCCACATTTTGTTCCAGTCTCATCGTAATAATAAACGTTACCGGTAAACATATAGTTACCACCGTCTTTTGTTGTAGCGTCCACCTGTGTTATAATACCGAAAGGATAACCACCACCTGATAATTGAGAATAAGAATCACCTATTACGTATACGTCCAAAATCGGCACGTATTCGTTTGGAGACCACTTATGGATAAAGAAGTTTCTAGATTGGTTATGGAAACCGTCTGCAACGATAATAGTTCTTAAATTATAGCAGTCCATCCAAATATCATAACCGTCGGGCTTGCCAGTGTAAGAAATGCCCGGCATTGCAAGATATTCTAAAGATGACATACGGCTAAAACATTCTTTTTGTAATAAAGTAATACTTTCAGGAAGCACCACCTTCTTTATCATAGTATTAAGACCTAATGCTTTTGATGCAACGAAGGTTACAGGTTTTAATCCGTGAATACCATCATCATACTCAGAAAGAACATAAAGTTCGTCTGAACTATAGTTTGCTTGTACACCAGCAAGACCGTATGCACCTTTTTCTTCATCGTAAATGTACATTACGTTTTCGCTTTGAACTTTCTTACAATCCTTACATCTTCCGTCTTCAAAATCGTGTGCGTCTAAGTATTCTTCTACTGTATATTCTCTATCACAATTTTTACAATCGTATTTTATTGTTCCAGAAATAGTACATGAATAAGCAGTTTCTCCTATCGACGTTTCAGTAAAATCATGCTTTACTTTTATAACGTTAATATTACTGTTAATATAGTTGAAATTTTCATTTGCTTTAGCTCTTACCGCAACAGTTATAATTTCACCAACGAGTAATTTATCTGATAAATCCTTAATATTGTAAGAAGTATCAGTAGTCTCTACCCATTCGTTATCGTTGACTAAAACATCATAAACGTCTGCACCAACAATTGCTTTCCATGTTATAGTGTTACAACCTTCAACTTTTAAGTCAGGCGCTTTAAGTACGCTTGCACCCTCGTTTACAACTTTAACGTTGCAAACTGCTGTAATGTCACCATATGAAGCAGTAATCGTTAAACGGCCAACAATACTCGGTTTAAGAGTAATATTATTGCCATTTATTTCATAATCACAAGTCGGTGCAACAGTCCAATTGACTACAGCATCACTTACCACTCCTTTTTCATAAATGGTGGCAGTAATTGTTTTACTGGTGTTTACAACCATGTTAGAATCTTCGATATTCAAATCAATTTTCTTTACGTTCTCATGAACAGTAACGCGCAAAACGTCTTCGTAATCGCCAGATTTAATAGTGACAAACGTCACTCCTTTTGCAACAGCTTCAACTAAACCGTTATTATCAACAGTAGCTATATCCGAACGCATTGAACTGTATTCATACTGTAATTCTTCATCTGAAATAGTTTCTATATTTCTAGATTCACCAACATACAATTCATATTGATATTCTTTTAATGTGAAATATCCACCATCTGCGTCGTCATCCCCTTTAGAACAAGAATTACTACAAGCCGCAGCAAGTGAAAACATTATGCACATTAAGGCTAATAAAATTATTCTAATTTTTTTCATAATTTTCCTCTCAACAAGTTTTACTAATTACCATTAATTGCATTAAAGGTATATTCAACTACAGCCTTATTTGAATATTTTGCAGTAACTTTATATAAACCTTCTGCTTTAACTGTTACGATAATTATATTTCCATCAACGGTTTTAGCAAAATCAGGTCCACTAACTTCCCATGAAACTTCATCCTCAACTTCTACTCCGTCTTTGTAAATTAGCGCCCTAACTTCGTGCATTGCACCGACTAAAACTTCACCGCCAAATGATTCACGATTTAGTTTTATCGTATAATCAGATTCGATTACTTCAACAAAGCAAGTTTTATTATGTCCGTCAACCGAAACGTCAATCCATGCCTTTCCTGATTTAAGTGCTGAAATCTTTGCGCTATTATCTTTTACGACAATTTCAATTACGCCCGCGTCACTGTCTTCACCCACTTTAAAAGATATGGTTTCTTTACCGTTGTATCCAGCAAAAAGATTTGCTGTATCGCCTTTTTCAATCTCTAAGCTATATGCACTTAGTGACAAGGTAGATGAAACAGTTGGAGTGTTATCTCCAGCTTTATCGTTACATCCAACAAAACACAACGCTACGATTATCATCATTAATGCTAATATTTTTCTTTTCATATTATTTTCTCCTTTAACATTTATAATTATTGATATACGTCGTATTTTGCTCTTCCGATTGCTATTTCTTTCTCTACGGCTGCTTTTTCTTCAGTCGTATAATATGAAGAGAAAGCTTCGTTTTCATTTACTAATACAAGGAAATATTCTTGATATACTCTTTCTTTGTAAATTTCCGCATCATCTAAACCACTTCTATCACAATCATACATAGCTTTTTGTAACAATTGTTTATAGTGAATCAAGTTATCTCTTGTCCAGTATCCTGAAGTTTTTAATGCGGTAAATATACCGAAATCCTCATCGCCTTGTAAAACGTAAATTTTTTCATAGTTTTCCATTAAGCAGTAGAAATATTCTTTGAATGTTTCTGCTGCGGGGCCATAGAAAGCAGTAATAAATTGATCTAACAATTTTTCCGTGCTCAAATAGGGATTTCTTGCTTGTTGCGCTCTTAAGAATACTCTAAAATAGTGCATAGATGAAATACCGTTTTCATGGCAAGATTCCTCACCGTAATAGTTTCCGATATAGTTATCAAAAAATTCAAAAGTTCCTGATGAGTGCGACCATGTATTAAAGTGATAGGTGAATGCAGACAAGTTTACACCGTAATCATAAACGCTCAAGCTGTCAGTAATTTCACCCCATGCTTTAATTTTGCCAGACTCGTAAACGTTTGTATCACAGAGAGGGTCGTTAAGAGGGTGAGAGAAACAAGAGTCAATCGTAACATATTCCGCACCGACTGTAACTTGCCCTTCATTGTCAAGCATATTGGTATGGTATAAAACCTTTGGATCATTTGCGTCAACAGGTACAACGCTAAACGTTCCATCATCATTTTTAGTAACAGGTGCATTCGAATAAGCATAATACATAAGACCAACTATACACAAATCGAGTTTCATATTATTTTCTTTATAATATTCTTCAACTTTTTGTGCCACAGCATTCAAGAATCTAACGTAAAGTCCACCTTGCCCACCGTATAATTTGGATTGTCTTTCACATTCAGCACAACTACAATAACCACCGTGGTCCTTACCACCGATCATGATGTATGGACCAGACGGAGATTTTACGTATTTATCAATTGCGCTTTGAACACAAATTTCTAATGATTTGGGATTGCTATAACAAAGTTGATCACCGTTTTCGTAAAGTTCAGGATATGTTTCATCTGATACCCAATAAGTAATCGTATGACAATACTGACCACTCCAAATTTCACCAGTTAAAGTTTCCGCACTAGAAGTACCGCCCAAAGCATGATACATACGATAGGTTTGCTCTGCCTTTACATCCCATAAAATATCAATATTGTCTTCTGAACCGGAAACGAATGCAAATGCAGGTTTCCATTTATAATTGAAATCTAGAACTTTAAGCTCTGTGCGATAGTCGTATAACACACATTCTGCTGTATATGCAACAAAATCAATGGTATAGAACAAGAATCTATAAACTGAATACAGCGTACCATAATCAGTAGGACCTGCTATATAAACAGTGTTATCTTTTCTATAAATAGTAGTACCACCGTCGCCGATTTCCTTTCTGTCCAAAATAATATCTGTTTGTCCTGCAAGTAGAACTGTATTACCAACTGATAAATACTTTTGTGAATTATCATGAGTTAATCCTTCATCTGTAATGATAGGGATTTCACAGCCTGTTGATTCTTTTAAGAATAATTGTAATTCTTGACCTGCATGTGAAATAACCCTGTTGGCGCCATCAGGAATAACAATTTTATAGTCTGTCTTTCCATTAGATATTAAAATTTTATCAGTTTCCTTAAAACTTTGTGGTTCTCCACCAGGTGCATAAACATCTGTAGAGTTACCAACATTCTCAGTTTCGTCTTTGCAAGAAACAAGCGTTGAGAATGCAAGTACCACACAAAGCAATAAAGTGATAAGTGTCATTAATCTCTTCTTCATTTTATCCCTCCTTATTCACAAGTAACAACGTACTTAACCGTAGTACAGTTGCTTTGTTCGTCCCATGCGGTAAAGGTAAACTCATACACGCCGACACTCTCAAATTTCCACGTGTCATAAACTAATCTCTTTAAGAAATTACCATATGAAACGTAAGTATAAGTTATCATTTTATCTTCCGTACTGTAATTATCTGTAACAGTCATTTTCGGAATTGTAATTTCTTCACCAACCTTAACAGTTGCTTTCATCCCGCTAACGCTGATTTCTGGCGCAACTCTGTCCATAACTTTAACAGTTACGACCTTACGACGTTCGTTTTTCTGGTCTTTAGCATAGAATTCAACTTTGTATGAGCCGTATAACGCAACTTGTAAATCATAAGTGCCGTCAATTTCACCGTCAAAGATTTCTTGCTTAGATTCTTGGTGTGTAATGTTAATAAAATATCTAACGTTTTCATCAAAAAGGTCAAATGCTTTAGGACATTTAAGTGTAACTACATCTCCAATATCAGCACCGATACTTCCACTAATTTCTTGAGACAAATAGAATTTAGGTTTTGCTCTATCTGTAGTAGCATTATTTATAGAATCGTTTGCAACACCTTTTAGTACTAACATTGTACCAGCAGTAGCGTTAACTAATTCGACGTCAATATATACGTTTTTACTGGTAAACCCTTCAAAAGTTCTACCATCATCATAATATTTAACATTATAAATAGCACTACCTAATTTATCTACGATATTTTTATTAGCATAATCGTATCCCACGAACAATCCACTATTTAGCGTTTTAATTAAAGTTTCATCATACTGATAGCACAAATTGTCTCTAAAGTAAAGAGCTGCTTTATTTTCATTTTCAGAAAGAGTAAAGGTTATTTTGTCATTTCCAAAATGGCTATCAGTAAAAGATACTTTAACTGAATCAAATTCAATTTTGTCTAAATCAAAACTACCTGTAACTTTACCCTTGCTATCTGTAGACTCAGTACGAACGTTGTAAGCACTAAATTCTATACTTGCAAACTCTTCGTAAATCTTAGGTTTAATACTGAATTTTGCATTGCCAGCTCTCTGAGTAGTCATCAAATATCCTGGTGCATACGCAGGATATTCCCCTGCTAAATTATCTAGCCTTACATAATTAGTAATATAGGGAACGTTGCTTTGAGTTTCTATAACAGAAACGTTCGCAACGTATACTGAAACGTTTTGCGCGCTTCTATCAAAGGGATTTTCTGCAACGTATTTAATTTCATGACCTTCTAAGTTTGTTGCAACAAAAGACATACTGTTAGTTATATCATTTTCGTCGCAATATACTTTAACAGGTAGATAGTATTTCACTCCGTCTTTGTATAATACAGCATCAACTACAGGAAGATTTACTTTTTCATTGAGGAAACACATTCTAGTAATAGACGGCGCTTCCATTTTAGGAATTGCTACGTCTGAAATTTGAATAACTTTTACTTTTTCACATACGTTACCAATAAAGTCGGTGAGTGAATAAATTATTTTGTATTCACCCTCTTTTACAGGTGTAAAATAAGATGCACCCGCAGTTTGTAAAAGTTCAACCTTTTCATTGTCACCGTACATAACACTCACTTCAGTTTCCACGTCGCCTGAGCCACCGCTTGCCACACCATCGTAAATATAAAACATATCTCCCGTATTACCCTTATTAGCAATTTTGTCACTAATAACGTAATTGAGACTTGGACAACTTGATTTTACATTGATTTTTACAGTTTCAACGTCGTACAAAGCGCCTTTTTCTGCTACGTATTCAATAGTGTAGGTACCGGTTTTTTCGGTATCAAACCTATTTTCATTTAGCGGAACAACTGTTCCATCCGGCCCATAAACTTTAATTTCAACTTGAACCTTATTACCTAAATTATCAAGTGCATAACTATCGAAAACTCTGTAAGATTTACCAACAACACCTTCAGGGAACTTATCCTCATAAGGTGAAAAGTCGATAGTTATTTCTACTTTAGTAGCATTCACTTCTTCCGCGTTGGCAATGGTAAATATTGCGCCACCAACAAATACGATAAATAAAGCAAGTAATATGGCAACGAAAGAAGTTTTAATAGAACTAATTTTATTTTTCAACATTTTATCCTCCTTTTATTTTTTATCCTTTTATACCACCCATAGTAACGTTGCCCATAATTTTATTTCTAAAAGCCACGAATAGCACGATAATGGGCAGAGCGGAACATATACAAGCGGCAAACATCTTCATAGAGTTTGCGCTTATTAATCTAAATTGCAATTCGTATAGTCTTAAAGAAATAACTGGCATATCTCTTAAAAATACCATCGGTGTATAATAGTCATTCCAGTTAGTAATAAACAATAAAATAAATACAGCAAAAGTACTAGCTCTGATTAATGGGAACATAATTTGCCAAAAAATTTGGAAGTGCCCTGCCCCGTCTAGTTCTGCAGCCTCCATATATGTTGAAGACACGTTCTTAAAGGTAGCATAAAACACTAAGAAATATAACCCTGGATATTTACATTTAAGTATACAGATACCTATAACGTTATCTTTTAACCCGAAAAGCGCATTCGCAAACGAAAGCTCAGAAGCCAATGAGCCAACTATCGGTACAATCATAACTACAATTGCAACGGCATAATAAACTTTACCTAACTTAAAGTCGTATTTTGCACAACAATATGCAACCATAATTTCCGTAGCAAGACTAAATACCGTCATAGCCACTGCGTAAATAACTGAATTTAGGTAATATCCATAAATATCTATATATCCAACGCCCGGTATTTCTTCACTAAAAAAGTTCCAATTATCCAAAGTGGAGTCAGTGTTAAAATCTTTAACAACCGGTGTAAAAATATTTGCGTAGTTTTTCCATTGCCAGCCTAAATGTCTACTAAACATTCCATTTCCAGCCGGTCTTGGAAGTCCAAATACGTTTGCAACGTATTTTACCGTTCCTTTACTTTCTTCAAAACCGCAAAAATCATAATAATGCTTAAGTGAATTAGCAAACGCAAGGTATAGCATAAATATCATTGATGCAACCCAAGCAATAACGACCAAATATAAAATCCAAGAAAATAAGTCCATTCTCTTAAACTTTTCAAAAAATTTCTTTACACTTTTCATAATTAATCCTCACTTGGTCCGTATTTTTCTAACAAGTGTTTTACAAGCAATGTAAGCGGAGCTGCAATCAAGGTAAATACTATACCTGCTGCAGATGCATACGGATAGAATTCTAGACCTTGGTCACCATTTAATAATCCTACAAAGAATACGTATCCTAAGGTGTCAAACATATTTCCACCAAGGCTCATACCGCCATCAGTGTTTACCCTAAAGAAGCTTACAAAGTATCCGTAGTTAGTAAAGAATCCAGCTATTGAAACAACTAAATAAGTAGTAATCGTCGGGAAGATTGACGGAATAATTACGTACCAAAGTTCTTGAATGGTACTCATAGGTTCTAATTGCCCGTACTCAATAATATCGGTTGATATACTACACATTGCAGATAAGTATATAATCAACCCATTTGAAAAGTTCATCCACTGTGCAAACATAAGTATTAGCCAAAAATCGTCGTAGCTTCTTCCTTGTAACAAGATAGCCATTAACTCATTTTCAAATACAATTGGCGCACCTTCTTGAACGAGGAATCTAAAAGTAGATACGAAAACTAAGCTAGATATCATGCTCGGCATAAACAACATAATCTTTAAGAAGCCACCGAAAGGAACTTCTTTAAAGACAACGTATGCAACCATAACGTGAACAGGTATTCCTAATACCAATCCTACGATAAATTGTATAGCCGAGTTCTTAATAGCGGTCAACAACTCTCCGTTTATAAAGATATTTTCAAATACTTTAACAAAGTTATCAAACCCGGTTATTACGTACTGCCCTCTATTGTCTACCACTTGATACTCTTGAATAGACAGCAATAGAGAGTTAAAGTTTACACCTACGTAGAATATCAAAAACTGTACCGTAGGAAACAATAAAAATATAAATAGAAATATAATTTTCTTTCTAGTCCTACTAGACATACTGTTTGCAAGATTTTTTTCACTTGGTTTTCTACTTCCAAAAAGTTTAACTCTTAAGTCGTAAAAAAACCACTTAATCTGATCAATAAATCTAGTAATAACATTAGTGCCTTTTTCTTTCATCTTAACATATCCTATATTTTTCTTTTTTTAAGTTTAAGCGACCACACTTATCGACACTAAGTACCGATAAGTGTGCGCTTAAAAATTAAGGAGCATATACTCTAAACATTTTAGTAATCATTCCTTGATAAACGTCATCTCACGTTGTTTTTATCGTTCTGCTGGAGCTTGTAGTTTCGTAAAATTAACCATTCCACTAAACACGTCGTCAGCTGTTGGCTTTGTACTCGATAAGAAAACAGATAGAGGATCACCAAATTCTGATCCACCTACTATACTACAAGCAAAGCCCCAGTTACCATCACCACTACCTATAAAACTGAATGATTTAGGATTAGTGAAACGTACGTCTGCCAAGTCAATTGTATAAGCTAATTTTGCGCCGTCATTTAAATATTCATAAATTGAACGGCCGAATTTTGTTAAGCTGTTAAGTTCTGCTTCAGTGTAGGCAGTAGGAGCTTCAACACAACGAACACAACCACCTGTATTTTTAGTAAAATCAACAAGTTGGTCTCTTCTATTAATGAATTGAACGAATTTCTTACCAATCTTAAGAGCCAATTCCGGATTAGGAGAAGTATTGTATTTACTTAAAACAATATTGGTTCCGTGAGGTGCAGCTGCACGTACAACTCGTTCTGTGTTAACTTGGTCAGGCACCCATTCATCGCCAACGAAATTTGGAATCGCCATAAGTCTAAAGTCTCTCTTACCATATCCGTAATCAGAGTTATAAGCACCCATATCGTCAAATACTTTACGAGATTCTGATTCCCAGTATCCGCCCTCCATAAACATTGCAATTCTCTTTTCTGCTTCTACGCTTTCGATAAACTCTTTTTGTGCTTGAGTTTGGTCAGAAGAATATTTTGAGTTGGGTGAATAAGCTTGTTGCTTAAAGATTTCTTCAAAGAATCTAATACCAGCTTTTCTTCCGTTTTGATAAAGTAAATCTTTATAGTTAGATGAAGAAATTTGCTTATTTAAACCCGTATCATAGCCATCGAAAGTATAATTTAACATATAGTTGTCATAACCTTCGTAGTTAGCATGAATTGCTTGGAATGCATGATTTCTAACATATACATATTTCCCAGAGAAGCAGAAAGGTATTCTTGATGGATCCATAGCTATTTCTTTCATTAAATAAGCAAAGTCAGCCATAGTATTGGGTAAACCGTCATCGTATGTTCCAAGCACCCCGTCTGGTCCAGTTGAACAGTTACCTTCTTCAATATCAGCATAATTTGCGCCAACCTGATTGTTTTCATTCAAGAAAAGTCTTTCTTCGTCAAACATGCCAGCATCGTAAATGATACCTGCAACAGATGCACGGAAAGGTATACCGTAAATTTTACCGTCTACTTTACGGCTAAATTCAGAAAAACCATCTGCCATCATATCTTCGATACATAAAGTAGCGTCTTTCCCAGTATCTTCTGCAAAATTACCGTCTTCATCGTAAATCTTTTCGGTAGCAATATCTGTAATATCCACCAAACGGTCTTGCGTTACGAAATCCCTATACATCAAATCGTCTAAAATATAAACGGTCGTGTCTAAAGTTTCCATTGTATCAATAAGCGTACTTGATGCATACTCGCTAAGTCCAGGAACGAGAACAACGTCTACGCCAGTTTTACCATCTTCAAACGAGTAGCCCTTGTAGTAATCTTCAAAATCTCTCTCGTATTCCTTAGCAAATTCAGTGCCTAATCCTGAGTCGATAACGGCAACTCTCAATTCAGATTTTGTTGAATTGCCACCACCGCTAGGGCCACCACTGCCAGTGCCACTTGGTGTACAAGCGACAAACGACATTGTACAAATGATTGCAATAAGTAAACAAATAAATTTTTTCATTATTTTACCTCCTATTCTTTAAAAGTTTACTCTTTTGATTTTTATTAACACAGGGTTACGTCTTCAAATTTAGTTTTTTCCCTGATGTCTTCTTCTTTTAGTTCTATTTTTACATTTTTTAATGATAAGCCATCAATGTGCCTAAAAAATCCACCACTTGACGGCGAAAATCCCAACGAATAATATTCAGGATATTGATCGGTCAACTCTTCAACTAAATAATCATTTTCAACCAAGTTTCCGCCTGGCATTAAAAAATTACAGTCTTCTATAGAGAAATTGGAAATTTTACTATCTTTCGTCCCAGATACAAACACACAGTCGCCCACTCCTTGTGTTAAAGAAGACTGACTTCTTATTACGTCTGCATCTATATTTTTTATCTTAACGTTTTTTATTGCCGAAATTCCGTTACTTCTTTCCTTAGTTTGATAATATTTTTGATTACGCACGCCGTTTACAACAAATATCGGTCCAGTAACTTCTTGCATCTTAACGTTTTCCACCAAAAGCCCATCAAGAACACCGCCATCAACAACCGCAACCTTTATTGAGCAACCTAGCGCCAATTTAACAACACTATCTCGGAACAAAATGTTTCTAATATCACCAACAGATTCAGTTCCAATTTTAATTGCACTCCATAGACTTGATATTTCGCAATTTGTTATAGTTACGTCTTCACAAGGCGTTTCCCTAGTAGTTCTAATCACTACTGCATCGTCACCAGTGTTAAACACACAATTATCAACTAAAATATTTTTAGATGAGTCAATACATATTCCGTAATTATTAGGACACCACTTACTTATTATTGTTACGTTACTAATCGTAACGTTTTCACAATTTTGCAAATATATCCCCCAATGAGATGAATCCATTAATGTAATATTAGTTATCTTAACGTTTTTACAATTAACTAATCGTATAAGACCTGGTTTTGCGTAAGAGTCGCTTGTTCCAGCGACATTACCTTGTCCATTTAATATGCCGTTACGCTCTGCAGAAATTTCTATATTTTCCGCCCCGTTAGAATATATAACACTCATTCCGTTTTCACGCCCGAGTGCGTCGTCAAAAAATAAATCATCTACCAAGTAGTCATTCTTATTTAACGATGCTGTAACCATTACGTCTTGCTTTAAAACTACCGATATATTTGATTCAATTTTTATTGTTCCAGTTATTCCAGAAACTAAATATCTGTTGCTCACAAAAACACCTACGATATCACCTTATCATTATAATATATTTTCATTGCTTTTAACAATTAACAAAATCGTCAATAATTTTATTAAAATCGTCATTTATAATTTGTCATTTACTTGACAAATATTTATAAATGTATCATAATTAGTTGCGAAATCAGTTCCATAGAACTAATACTGACATAAAGCGAGTTGTTATGAAAAAAGATATTCTAAAAACTGCCATTTTAAGTACGTTTAGTGAAAACGAAACTATTGCTTACTTCTCTGGAGAACATTTTCCTATTTCTAACATATATATAGGAGAAACTTCGCCTGTTCCTAATTATTCTGCCGACGAAAGATTTTTTTCTCGACACCACGTTTTTGAATACGTCTTATCTGGTGAAGGCAATCTTGTCGCAAATAATAAAATTTTACCTATTAAAGCAGGTGACACAATAATTATAAGAAGTAATACTAACTATTCCATTACCCAAAACGAACTTAAACCTCTTAAAAAAATTTGGATTATGCTCAGTGCAACTTACGTTACTACTATGTTGGAGAAATTTCATTTGACTACAGGCGTTTACAACATTAATAACGAGTTTAATTTCAAAAATCTCGCCTCTCTTATAAAGTCAAGCGATGATAATTCCTTACTTTTCTTTATCGCAGAAAATATACACGAAATTATCACAAGAACTTCATCTTTAAATTTTAAGTTATTCCAATCTCCTGCAATGATTATTAAATCAAAACTTGACTCTCTAGTTTATGAAAAATATCAAATTAAGAATATCGCAGAAGATTTAGGACTTTCGCTATCCACTCTAACAAGAACGTTCAAGCAAGCTTTTAACGTTACCCCTGGTCAATATATTATCGACACAAAAATTAACGTCGCAAAAAGTTTACTTTCTTCTTCTAAATTGCCCATTAAAAACATATCGTATCTTCTAAACTTTACTGATGAATACTATTTCACATACATTTTCACCAAAAAAACTGGAATTTCTCCATCCAACTTTAGAAAACAATCAAGATGATTTTGCTTTGCGCCTTTTTTAAGGCGCATTTTTTCTATCAAAGGTTCCTTTCTCGGTTTAACTAAACCGAGAAAGGGCTAGCCCTTTCTATTTTTTTGTTTTTTACACTGGCATTATTGGATTGCTTAATTTATCAAGCAATTTTTCATCTTTTACGAAATAAAGTATTTTTGACTCGTGTGGTTTTAGTTTGAAAGTGAATTTATTATTCTTAGCCAATCTATCTTTAGAAAAATACTCCATTGCGTATTTTTGTTCTGTAAGATTTATTTCAAAGCTATCTTCAATATCAATCCAATTTATAAGTGCATACATTTCATATTCCCCCGTATTTTCATACTTAAATATTGAAGGAATTTCTCTTTCATATAAATCAAGCGCAATTGCTGGTGACTGATTTAATGGATATAAACTTTTTATCTTATCAATTTCTTTATCCCCAAGTAACGACAACTTGTCTGATGACATCATTGCTCCACCCGAGACACTCATAAACGCAACAAACGAATTGATTTCCATTTCATCTCTCGTGCAAAATCTACGACAATGTTCGTCTTCGTTTTTGTTGGTTCTAACCATAATACAGTCAGGGTCAGTATAGGTATATTCGTGTATATAAGTTCTCTTTAGAACTTGTCTGCCACATTGTCTAAGCATATCCCAGTTTTCAAAAATATCTTTACCTGTTCTAACTCCGTCTGAAAGTCCAGCGGTTGGACCTATCGGACTTGAACAAGATAGTAAGAATGTATCTTCTGGTGCGGTTTCTTTTATTATTTTCCACATTTCACGATAATTTTTTATCGAATTAAATTCTTTATCTTGATAGCCGTCAAGAGCGATAAAGTCTAAGGTTAAATCTACTTTTAAGTAACGGAAACCCCATTCAATAGTAAATTTTTTAATCAAATCTCTCAACCAGTTTCTAGCCCCTTCTCTTGAGAAATCGATATATTTTTTTCTATGCGAAACAAAATCACTATCTTGAATAAACCAATCTTGATGATTTTTAAAAGTTTCTGAATCCTTATCAAAAAAGAATGGTGCAACCCATAAACCAGGGGTAAAACCTAATTCTTTAATCTTATCTGCAATTGCTTTCATTCCTGATGGGAATTTTTCGTTAGGATCCCAATCACCGTGTTTTTTCTCCCACCCCTCGTCTATTTGAATAACGTCAAAGGGTAAACCTTTTTCTTTTGCAACTTTTGCATTTTCTAAAATTCTATCTTCAGTTATATCTTCAAGATAGTAATACCAACTACACCAACCTGACGGCATTTTGAATCTTCGTTCACACTTATTCAAGTCTTTAATAGCCTTTCCGTACGATATAAGGGCATCTTTATCTTCAATGGCTATTATAAATTTATCTGTTTTAAATATGTCTCCATCGCTTAGCGATTTAGTATAAAAGTCGTATAAATGTTCATTTTTATGAGCATATAATACAAATTCACCTGTTTCAGAAACTGTCACTGTACTAAAATAATTACCAAATGTTACAGCACCTAAAGCAACGTATTTTTGCGTTTTTTCGTCCTTTAAGCCAACAAACTGATTAGCAACTATTGTTTGGTTTTTTAATAATGCAGTAGTTATCCCTGGTGTATTCATTGAAAAAATGCATCTATTTCCGTTAAACCATTCACCGTGATTATATACCGCACTCGTTGCTCTAATTGGCAATCGTCCTAATATTTTAAGTCTAAGAACACCGTTTACGGTAGTTTTGCCTGCTAAATAGTTCGCCCAAACAAGCAAACCATTTTTACTTTCTTCAAAGAAAATTTGCATCGCTCCGCCATCATCGGCCTCAGCCTTTGCACTTTTTCCGTCGTCTTGAATGTTCCAAGTTAAATTTTTAATATCTACGTAGTTTTCTGATGTTCCGTAATACTCTAGAAACACTTTAAAATCAGAAATTTCATAACCGTTTATATTTACGTTTAATTTTCCGTTGCTAATATATACTTTCATATTTACTCCGTTATTTTAACAGTTCTTCGTAATACTTTTCAGGCGTATTGACCGACATCAAAGAATCGTCTAAGAATTCCATATTAAATCCACCAACGATAGGTATTGCATCAATATCTTTACTCTTAAACAAGTGTACCAACCCTAAAGCGGTCGGCGAAATCCCTGTTTCTTTTGATATTCTTCTTGCCGTCTCAATTCTTTCCAAATTTGTTGCATTTTTATATTTAGCAATATAATGTTCTGGCAAATTGTCTATGCCGTTTTTTACCGCCATTGAATAAAACCCTTGTGCTTGCGAACTAAAACACATCAGATTTACGTCATTATTCTTATACCACTCGTACTCTTCGTCGTTCATCAAAACTAAGGTATCGTCTGGTTCACCTTCAACGTTAATTTTTGCATAACTCCACATTATTTCACTAAATGTAAATTTAACCATTCCGTTTTCTTCTGCAAATTTATTCGCTTCGGCGATACGCTTACCCGTCCAGTTTGATGCACCGATTAATCTAGCCTTTCCCTCTTTAACAAAGTTGTTAAGTATAGGCATGATTTCACTAACTGGTTTTGTTACATCATCTCTATGCAA
The DNA here is from genome assembly GCA_015069425.1 of Clostridiales bacterium. Taxonomy (GTDB): domain Bacteria; phylum Bacillota; class Clostridia; order Christensenellales; family Borkfalkiaceae; genus UBA1259. The sequence continues at coordinate 19,847 of SVIP01000001.1, forward strand.
ATAATATATATCTATACAATCCGTTTGAAGATATTTTAAACTTTCGTTCATATCGTCTTCAATGGCTTCTTTATTTATTCTTGAAATATGTTTATTCCCTTTCGGCGGATGTCCGCCTTTTGTTGCGACTCTCATTTTACCTTTAAGTCCACGAGATTTTATCCATTCACCTATCGTTGATTCAGACGCATTTGCACCACCTGGCAACCAGTTCGCATAAATTCTGCCAGTATCTATAAGATTTCCGCCCTGCTCATAATATCTATCCATAAGTTTAAAACTCATCTCTTTTGATACTTTTGAACCAAATTCAGCTGCGCCCAATGCTATTTTTGAAAATTTAATTCCATTTCTTTCTGTGTAAAACATATTTTCTCCTTATATCTCTTTTACTCTAATTGATAAATCAAATTTTATTTCTTCTTTTGCCTTTATCTTCTTGTATTTAAACTTATCGTCTAAAAGTGTTGTACAAGGCTCTAATCCTAAAGCGTAATCACCACTACATATACTCTTCCACTCAACAAGATTACCTAAAGTATCTTTTGAATACGATAGAATAAATTCTTTCCCTAATTTTTTATTAACTAACCTAGCTTTGGGCTCTTTTAGCGTTAAGAAATAGCAAGTTTCTTCCTTTTCAGGAAAAGCATCTGTAATATAATGACGTTCGTTCTTTTCCTTTTCAGCAAGAGCTGTTCTAGGAATACAACTTTCTTCGTCTAAAATAATTTCACAACCCTCGTCTAACATTGGATATCCTACATTTACGTGATACAATAAGCAATAATCTTCCGTTTTATATCCCTCGTTGACTAAAAGGTCTTGAATTTTTATTTCATCACTACCTATTTTAGATATAATCGTTCTTTTAATAACTAAATTTTGTCCGAAAAGTGCAGTGTTTCTTATATTTGCTTTTACAACTATTTCTTCTTCAGTGCATTCGCATAATGTAACTTCTGCAGTATTGTTATGGAAACTACCATGTAATTCAAAGCCGTCTCTCCCACCAACACTATCAAGCCCACAAGTATAGAGCATTCCACCTTCAAAACGATTTAAAAAACCTATTTCTCTTGCAGTAAATGCATTTTTTGAAAGAAAAGAAACGTTTTGTCCTTTATGATAAACTTGCATAACGTCAAGTGCTTTGCTTTCATTAAGCAAAAATCTTACTTTCCCGTTATCACAATCTATTACTCTTAAACCTTTTTCTCTTCCATCAGTAAATTCATACCGCCTTACACTTGCAACTTGTGCTAAATTAGAAATTTTACCGTCCACTTTTCATAACCACCTTTTTTGTTTAATTTTATACAGTGTACCACATAGTTAAATAGTCTGTAACTATTTTCTTAATTTCATTGAATATGATTTCCTGACGATACTTTGTTGTAAAGAACCCTAAATTAATCTTTTCTCCCGTACGACATTTTTCAGTTAAATACCCTTCTTCTATAAGTTTATCTACAATTTCTATGCCACCTACTTTACTTGAGTTCTTTACCATTTCATAAAATAAAATCTTTGAACTATCTCTTTCCATAGCAGTCCAAATATTAACCTTACAGACGCCGTCAGCAAACAATTCTTTAACTTGTTCGTTGCTTACGCTACTAGTTCCGTGAAGCACAATATTGCTACCGATTACCTTCTTAATTTCTCTTGCTAATTCACCGTGATACTTAAGGTCTTTACCTGTTGCTCTATGCTCTGTACCGAGATTTGCAACTATCATATCAACACCCGTTTTTTCCATATACTTTTTAGCGTTTTCTGGTGTAGTCATCGCATTATGCGTTGTTCCTGTCGCATCAACTATTTCGTCACACGCACCCTCAATGAAAATTTTACCTTTCATCTTTTCTACGAACTTTGCAGTCATTTCCATATTCTTTTCAAATGGAAGAGCCGAAGCATCGTACATTATTGATGAAAATGCAGATAAATCTGAGTTAATTAATTCCAAATCATCGTCAAATTGAATGTGGTCAAGGTGAATAAGAACGTCAACGTCTTCATACTTTGCACCCACACCAGCTAAAGCTTCAATATCTTCTCTAAATAATTTTAGTCCAGTTTTCCAATCGCCTGTATTAGTATAGTTAATTGCTTGACTTCTATGAGAATAACAGCAGGTTATTGCTATTATAATAGGTACTCTTCTACTAATTTTCTTACCGTAATCACTGCAAGCAGATAAAATCGCTTCGGTTGTTGTTTGATTTTCCGTACAAAGACAAGGAATTACCCAACCGTCTTTTTGTGCTGTGTCAAAAACTTTCTTTACTTCATCAAACTTAGTTATAATCATATTTTTATCTCCTTTATTTATCTATATCTACAATTTCATAACCTAAATAGGTACTGAATGCTTCTTCTAAAACATACTTCATGTGTCCAACGCCTACAGTCGTATGATGCTTAAATCCGCCTTTCGCAAGTTTAATGAGTTTATCCTGCAAGTTTGGAATTTCCGCTACGCCACCGCATCCGAAAAATTCAGGCTCAATTACGTCATCTGTAAATTTCGCTTCACTTGCATAAACTTTTAACACACCGTTTTCGGTAAATGCATTTGACATTGTCATGTCAAACTGTGCAATTCTACCTTCGTTTGTTCCCCAACCACTACCAGGATCGCCTTTAGCAAACATCTTATGTTCGGTTATAGTGCCTTTGCCCGCCATTAAGCTTTGAGCAACAGGTCCACAGTGGAAGAGAATAACTTTATTTTCGTCTTCACCATAGTTATTGTTCCAATCCAAGCAAGCAGTCGCTTTGCCAGATGCTAAATTCATTGCACGCATTGTTATCGCACTTGTAAGGTCGATTTCACAAGAGCATACAATTCCTCTATCATTAAGTTCTGAAATCAACACACACGGACACACCCTTAAAATGGTCTCCATTTCGTTCCAACAACGCAGAGTAATAGCATCTAAATGATATTCTTTTATGTATTCGTCAATAACAACTGAAATTTTAGCAAGCATGTTCTTATTCTTTTCAGGTACCTTGCTAAAGTCAGCGTAGTTTTCAAGAGTTTTCTTCTTTTCAATAACTGCTACTTCGTCGTCTTTTTTGTTTTGAACTTTAAATATTAATTCAGAAAGGTCAAAACTTTCAACGTTTATTCCATATCTTTGTAAGGTTACTTCATCAAAACGTACCGTCTTAAACGCAGTCGTTCTAGCACCGATACAGCCAAGATTAAAGCGTTTCATGCCCTTAACAATTCTACATATCGCAGAAAAATCTTCGAGATTTTTCTTAAATGCATCGCTCAAAGGATGCACAACGTGTGGTTTCATAACAGTAAACGGTATTTTATATTGATAAAAAACGTCTGTTACAGAAAATTTACCACAATATGCGTCTCTTCTATGCTTAAAATCCATTTTCCCTATTTCATCAGGATATGCCTGCATCAAAATAGGCACGTTTGCGTCTTGAAGAGCGGCAACTGCTCCATTTTCATCAATGAATATTGGCATACATAAAATAACGCCATCGTATTCGCCTTCATGTGATTTTAACCAATCATGGTAAAGTCTTCCCTCGTCACGAGTTTCAACTGCTCCGTAACGAGTTGCCTTTTCGTCCATAACTAAATACTCATGCCCAGCATCAGTAACTGCTTTAATCATGTCTTCTCTTGCTCCTGCGATTAATTCTGCAGGCATAAATCCACGATTTCCAAAAAATAATGCAAATTTCATATTAGTACATCTCCATTAATGTTTTATATATTTTTTTGTATTTTTCATACTTATTTACATATTGATTACAATTCTCTTTTTTAGGCTTAAATTCTTTTTTATATCTTACAAACTTATCCCTTGCACTTTCTAAATCCTTAAATTGTCCTAACGCAACCGCTTGTAATATTGCAACCCCACAAAGTCCACCTTCAGATGAACGCAAGGTTTTTAAATTCAGTCCAGTAATGTCTGCTTTTATTTGTAGCCACTTATCTGAATTCGCACCGCCTCCCGTTGCCACTACTTTCTTAATATTTACGCCAAAGTCCTTAACGATATCAAGATTGAGTTTCATTTCAAAAGAAGTTCCTTCAAGTATGGCACGATATACGTCTGAATCGGTTGAATCTAAAGTTAAGTTCAGTATTGCGCCTTTTGCGTGTCCGTCTTGATAGGGATTTGCACAGCCTGCAAAATATGGTAATAACAATAGTTCGTTGGTTTTATCATCTATTTTGTCTTCAATATACTCAAAAAAGTTTTGCTTTTCCCCAACGTAACCATGAATAATGCTATTCTTAAACCAATTTACTAACGAACCTGATGAATAACTCAAAATATAGGTACAATAAACACCGTCTTTGGCAAACGGTACAGCTGGGTACCCCATTCGTCCAAACTCAAGATTTTTTGGCGGAGAATCAAATAGTGCCGTAATACATTCTACCGTACCCATTCCGTCTGCTGCCTCACCAGCATTTATTACACCTGCACCTAAAGTCGCACATATTTGGTCATGAGAACCTAAAACAAGTTTGCAATTTTTGCTCAAATTAAGTTCTTTAGCTATATCTTCTTTTACGCACCCCACTATACTTCCCGTAGGCATAGGATTAGAAAATAAATTTTTATTTATATTAAATTCGTTTAATATTTCTTCGCTAAATTTCTTGTTGATTATATCGAACGCACCAGTCCTTGCGGCTAACCCATAGTCTATAACTCGCTTTCCTGATAGGACATATCCAACATAGTCACCAATTAACAAAACTTTATCTGCTTTTTCAAATAGATCAGGATAATTTTCCTTTATCCATAACACTTTTGATAGTGAATACATTGCGTGAGGTAAAATTCCTGTCGTCGTATACAAAAATTCTTCACTGAATTTTTCTTTTATTCTTTTTGCTTGCTCTTCTCCTCTTGTATCAGTGTATAACATTGGATAAAATAAAATGTTATCATCTTTATCCAGCATTACAAAAGCTTCGCCAAATGAAGAGACCGCAATCGAAGAAATATCCCCTATCTCCGAAGCACTCTTAATCAAGCCTTTTAAGGTGCTTGTTATTGCGTTGACGTCCACGTAAACGTCCAGCCCGTCTTTTCTTAGCGGATACTCTTTTGTTTGGTAAAATAGTATCTCGCCAGTTTCATTAAAAACCTGGGCTTTACAACAAGTTGTTCCTACATCTAAACATAAATATCTCATAATAATATTCCTTTTACATAATTTTACTTGATTAAAATATTTAAATATAGTATAATTTTAAAAAAAATATGGTAAAATCGTATCTATGATTACTAATAATCAAAATATTTCAACAAAAACAATAGACCAACTCTTGGTAGATTTCCACACCCTAACAAACATGAAAATATGTATCTTTGACGCAAGTGGAAAAGAGATTGACTTTTATCCTGAACGTCTTTCACCTTTTTGTCAACAGTTAAGGAAAGACCATCAACTAGATGAAATGTGTAAATTGTGCGATAAAAAAGCCATTACTGAGTGTAGAACTACAAGAATTGCTAAAATTTACACTTGCCACGCAGGGCTAACTGAATGTGTTGCGCCTATTATAGTTGCAGGTGTAATACGTGGTTTTATAGCATTTGGACAAATTAGAGAAGAAAAAAGTAACGTAGCAGTAGAAGACCTTGCAATTACTCTATATCCAGAACTTCAAAAAGAATACAATGCACTTCCAATTATTTCCAAGCGAAAAATTGAGGCTGCGGCTCATGTATTGGAAGCTTGCGCTAGTTATGAACAGTTTAAGCAATTTGTTGATACGTTAGAGAGCAATTTAGAAACAAGAATTGAAGAATACGTTGAGAAAAAACTAACTGAAAAAATAAGCGTTGAAAGAATGTGTCGGCACTTTCACTGTTCAAGAAAAGAACTTTATAACATAATAAAACGAGCGTACGATTGTACGCCCGCTGAATTTATTAAAAATCGTAGACTTAAATACGCTTGCGAACTACTACAAACGACAAGCAAATCGGTGTCTAAAATCGCAGTTTTGTGCGGTATTGAAGACTATAATTACTTTTCAAAAATATTTAAAAAAGAATTAGGCATTACACCAAGAGATTATAGAAAAAACAACACTGCAAAATAGTAAAACAAAAAAGGCATCTGTGATGCCTTTTTTGTTACAATATATTTTTTAACTCATTAACTAAATATTCGCCGTATATTCTATGTCCTTCTTTATTAGGGTGCAAACCGTCAGGAATAACGCTTTCATCATCTCCGCTTATAGGAACGTTTCTGCCGTCTATTACAAATGCCCCGTATCTAATTGCGACCTTTACTATTGCGTCCCTAAAATCTTGTAAACAGTATCCTCTTTTCGTTTTATTCTGCTCGTTTTTTTTGCTTATTGGTGTTATTACGATTATTTTTTTATATTTTTCTTTTGCCTTTTCAAAAAAAATCTTAAGCGCACCGTAAAAAGTTGTCTTGTCGGTATCTTCGTATTTGCCAATTTCAATATTTCTATTATAGTCGTTGACACCGCACGGAACTAATAAAACGTCTGCTTTATAAGTTTCTTCAATATAATTACAAAGCGAACAAGTTGGTCGCCATTCATACTGTTCGGCAACAGTTGTTCCATTTGTACCGTAATTTTTTAGTTCATAACCGTAATGGTCTGCTACTGTCTTTGCAAAATAATTAGACACAACGCCAAAACTTTCACCCGCACCAGAACCGTGCGTAATAGAATCGCCCATTGCGACCATCTTTTTCTCAGAATTGTCAAAAGAAAAATCTTGAATTGGCAGTCCGGTTAATTGATGGATTTTATCAATTAAAAATTCAGTAAATAACTTTTGACCTAAGTCATTTAAATGTGCACCATCAGGAATAAGTTTTTTTCTAGACTCTTCTTCTTTGGGATAAACTTTAAATTCCGTTCCATCTATAAAGTAAAAACCGAATTCTTTGCTCTTAAGTTCAACGGCATTACGATAATCTTGCAAAGTAAAACCTTTTTTATTTAAACCATCGTTAAGTCTATTTATCGAACTGAATACAACAACGGTTTTATACCTTTCTTTAGCACGAGCAAATAAAATATTGAGAGCACCGTAAAAAGTTTTATCGGAGGTATCTGACACTTCGCCTATATCTACGTTTTTAATCCAATCGTTTGCCGAACCTGTGATTATCGCCATATCCCCAGGCAAAAACTCTCTAATATACTCACAGTTTGCCATAGTTGGTCGCCAATCGGTTTCAGGGCAAATAGTAATTCCGTTAACGCCATAGTTCTCCATTTCGTCAAAACCAAAGGCTTTAGCAACGTATTTAGGATAACTGAAAAAATCGCTCGCAAAAGCACCGTAAGTATGCGAATCCCCTATTGCTACTAATCTTTTTGTCATAATCTTCACTTCCTAATTATTTAAGCTTGGTTAACATTTCCACCTTGCCGTTACCGAAAGGCATTTTTGATTCATATAAATTTTCAAAAGAAATTTCCTTTATGTATGAAGTTAAATCTTCAACTTTATTTCCGTCTATTACTATATTTCCATAAACAATTTCTTTACAAACACAAGAAACGTACGGGTCAAAAATTTCCTGATTTTTCTCGGGTACATAACAACATTTTGGTCCAACCATTACAAAGTGTGCTGTATCTGGAAAATCTTCAAGCGGTAATTTTGCTTTAATATTTTTCAAAGTAAGTTTATTGACGTTACTACCTATTTCAAACACACCGAAATGTCCCGTTACTAAGTCTTTATTGTGATAATTAGAGGTATTATCCGAAACTCTGTCTTTAACTAACTCTATGTCTTCAAAAGTAATATCTTCTATATGTCCAACCTTTGTTCCATCTGGATAATCAATATAAGATGGAGTTTGAAGATACATCTTAAAAGTTTGTACTCCTTTAATTTTTGAAATACGAACATTTTTTATAAAGCAATCTATTCCGCCTTTGTCGTCAGCTGTAATCCCTGGAAGTATTCTCATACAATGACAGTGACCACCAGTTGAATTAACATTGTGGATAATAAGGTTTTGAATTGGACCGTTATTAATTGTTGAGTTTGCCCAATCGTAAGCATTTAACGCAACTAGATCGTCCTCAGTTGTTCCACTAACGTTACAAACAACACCATTATTTACTTGCCCATTGATATGTACTCCGTCTGCAAAACATCCGTCACAAAGGATATTTTCTACAACAAAATTATTAACTCTGCCTAATTGCACAGCAAAATTTGCAGTATTTTTGAAAGTAACGTCCTTTATAAAAAGATTTTCCACACTACTTAAATGCCATAATGCGTGCACGCCGTGTAAACTATCTTCTCTGTCAAACGCACCTTCTTTTCCGTATACACCACGTTTTGTAGATTGCATACCCCAAGTACCACCCTCAATGTGTATGTTTTTTGTCCTTGGCAAATCTTCACTTAATGCAACGTAACTGCCATCAACTACACAGTCCGAACAAAACATACATACGGGTATGTCTTTTGTATTTAAAATTATTGCATTTTTATGCGCACTTATTTTGCGATTTGAAGTTAAAACAACGGTATCGTCAATAAAATATTCGCCCTTAGGAAAATAAACGTGTTCGTTCTCTTCAAGTGCTTTTCTCAATGCATTAGTCCAAATTTCTATAATCTTTCCGTCGTTTTCTTCTTTCTTAACCAACGACGAATAATTTAATACACTAATAGGTTTAGAGAATTTCTTTTGACCTTTTAAGTGTTTTTTTAACTCGTTTAACTTTTTCTTTTCAACGCTCATGGTTTTCTCCTTTTTTAAATGCGTTAATTTCATTTTATTTGATATAGATTTTATTTTCAAGTCTTTTTTACCTATATTTATACTATTTTTTACAATCTTAACTAATCACTTCCACAAACAATCCACAACCACCTTTTATGGTTATTTTGTCGGCAATTTTAATAGCGTCTTGGAATCTGTTTAGTTCTGGAACAAGGTATCCCTTTGCACCTAAAACACTAAAATTTGTGATTTGGTCTTCATTAGAAAAGTTTGCTAATGCAACGTATTTTTTGTCCCCAACCACATACTCTGATGCTTTAATAAAATCGTTTGATAATTTTACGCTATTTCTCTCGTCCCACCAACCGATAAGTTCGGCTTTATCAAGGTCATATTTATCAAATATTTTCCAAATGTTAATAGGATCGCTTTTGTTTGTTTGCCAACCATAACGGTTGGTCATACCGAATAGTAATCCTCTATACTGATTTGCAGTATCCATCATTTCGCTCATTACACCAAACGGAATACCGCTCATTTCTACTAGCCAAAATTCTGGAGTACTGTTATCATAATCAAACCCCTCGCCAATCCACACTTTATCAATATATGGAAAAAGTTCTGTGTAGAGAGTAACACAATTGTTTTTTGCCATGTGGTCTAAATGATGATTGCACGTGTGAAAATCAATTAAACGCCCCTCTTTTTGGTCTAATATCTTGCGAACGCGTTTCATTGTATTTCTATCAAACGCCACGTCGTCAACGTATATTCCATCCGCACCGACATTGTTTAATAAATATCTTAATCCCTCTATATAAAAATTACAAATTCTAGACTGTCCATCGGTTATTATCGCAGAGTCAAACGAATCTTTATATTTATCGCCTTTAAGGTCTTGTTTCCACGCAGGGATTACGTCTTCACCGACGTTCTCTTTTACCCATTTATCCGATTCTTCTTGCCAATAGAAAATATCGTAAACATTTCTTTTATTAAAGATTTCGTGTTCTAAATCTCTAAACACTTTAAATTCTGGCAGATGTATCGTTAGTTCTCTGATTGTATAATACACCTTAACTTTTATATCATTATCATGCGACTTTTTGATAAATTTTTTAAGTTCTTCAGTTTCAAAAAATGGATAGTTTATATATGGATTTAAGTCGTTACCATGATGGACGTTTATAATATTTGCTCCGCCTTTTTTAGCCATATCAAACCAAATTTTTGAATCAAATAATTTATGATAAAATCGCATATTAAATTGCTTTTTAAGGTCTATTTCTTTCATCGGCGTAATCATTAAATCAAAGTCAAAACGAACACTTTGACCTTTTATAAACTTCTTTTTTCCAGAATAAGCCTTAAAAATATTATCTTGATATTTTATTCCACCCTTGCCGTCATTGCCCCAACTTTCAGGCATGTTTAATTTCTGATGCTTATAATAAATATTTACAAACGGCTTAACGTAATTTTCGCCTTTTAGTTTTACTTTAAGTCCTGCGTTTACGTCCCCTGTCCAAAAAGAATCTTGGTTAAATTCAACGTTCCATTTCCAGTCTACACTTTTATTAAATTTACCGCCTATCTGCCCTAAACCAACAAAATATTTACTAATTGATTCTTTAATGGGAATATTTAAACACACATCTTTTTCAATATCAGTTTTAGCCGTTAATGAGATAACGTATTCACAAAACCCATCAAACTCGTACTTTGCCTTTATATCTAAAATAAAATTTTCACTTTCACTTACTGCATTAATAATTATTTTATCTTCGGAAAGTGCCGTGTCAAATTTTTGATTTTCAAAACATTCGCTATCTATACAAAACGTAAAATCACTTTGTAAAATTTCCGTGGGTTTTTCTGAAAGTTTTAAACCTTGATTAAAAAAACTTTCAATTGATGCCGGCAGTCCTAAAGCATTTAATTTAATTTTACGCCCTAAGATTTCCACAGTTCTTTCGTTATATAAAACTTTGGTAAAAGGTTTAGGAATTTCATTATTAATAGCCAGATCAGAGTTTAGCCATTTAATTCTGCTTAATGTGTTAATATCTGCATAAGGGTCTTGACAAATACGGTCAGAATAGGTTACTTCTATTTCTTGACTTGCGAGTTTTTCCCCTTTATCACTCTTTACTACAATCTCGCCCGTCCCGTTTTTTTCAACTGAAAACCAAAAACGTTTTGCTTCGCCTTTTTTTAGTTGAACGTATTTAATAAAATCTTCACCAAGGAAACTTTTTCCTTTGCAGTTATAGCAAACTGCATCATCGATTCCTTCTAAAGTCACTAAAACTTTTTGATCGCAATCAGAAACTATTTCCGCAAAAAAAACTTCTACGCCATTTTTGTCCAAAGTTATTTTTTTATCTACGTTTATTTGCATTTTAATCACCTATTGAATTGCTTTTACTAGCAAAATAATAACATAATTAATATGTTTTTTCAAGCCTTTTTTTTAAATATTAAATATTTGATTAAATAATACAAAATTTTGATTTTTTTGTTAATTTTTTAAATTCACACCAAACTTAGTAGCGAGTGAAAAACTATTATCTTATTTTGTTTAAAACTTCGTTATACCTTTTAAATTTATCTGTATATTTTCCCATCAAATCATTATTAGGCTCAACTGTTTTACCATTAAATTCAAAAGTAACAAACTCACCACTTGCACCCTTTTTGGCTACAGAATATGCGCCTAAACAACATCCGTCAGTTTGCTCGGATAAATATAACTTCCTACCAAGAACTGTTGATAAAATTTTCATCCAAACTGAACTTCTTGTTGCCCCGCCCGTTACTATAATATTTTTAACTTTAAATCCGCCTTTTACATACTCGTCTATTATTTGTCTTATCTCAAAAGCAACGCCTTCCATTGTTGCTTTTAACATATCAAATTTAGTATGATTATAATTCATATTCTGAACACTAAATTTTAAATTATTTGTTCCTCGATAATCTCCATTGCCAGAAATAAACGGATAAACCATAATCTCAGAGTCAAAATCAATTTTTTCAATTTCCGCATTAAGTTGGTCGTAATTGGTGTCAAAAAAGTTCTTTTCCCACTCTAATACAGTACCAGAACTTATTGCAGATATAAAATAGCCATATCCGCCCGCTGGGTGTTTTCTGCCTGCAAAAATACCATCTACCTTATTGTCGTTCTTTCCAAACACCACCCAAGTTGTGCCTGTAGAAATAATTATATCCCCATCTCCAAAATAGTTAGAGCCTAAACTTGCTGCAAACTGGTCGTGAACACCACAATAAACCTTAATTTCACCTTTGAGCAATGTTTTAGATAAAAATTCTTGATTGCAAACACCTATCAATTCACCCGCACTTGCAATTTTGGGGAATTGCTCCGAGTTCATCCCTACAAGTGCCAAAAGACGCTCGTCCCAAGAAAGATTTTCGTTATCAAAAACGCCGACCATTGCAGCGCTCGTGTAGTCAATTACCGCTTTGCCTGTCATTTTGTAATATATGTAATCAGAAGTTGATAGAACCAATTTTGTCTTAGCGAACTCATTGGGACAATTCTTTTTAAGCCATAATAGTCTAGATAATCCCGAGCCTGCGCCAAGTTTTTTACCAGTGAGCTTTTTATAAACTTCGCCCAACTCTTCCGCCTCTTTATCAGCACGAATATCTAGCCAAGTTAAGGCGTTAGTTAAAGGAATAATTTTACCGTTTTCATCAAGGTCACAAAGAAGAAAACTTCCACCTTGTGCGGAAAAAGAAATGCCCTCAATTTCACCGTCAAAATCCTTTGTTGCGGTCTTTACAGTGTTTACTACAGCATCATACCAATCCTCAGCATTTTGCTCGTAAAATTTATCAAAAGGAGTTATCAAGCCATAACTTTGATACCCTCTGCCTAGCACATTGTCATTTTCGTCAAATAAAATTGATTTTGTTCCAGTTGTTCCTAAATCTATACCTAAAAAACCTTTTTTCATAATTTAAAATTGCCCCTTTATTTTTATTGTATTTTAACAAACGACTTTTCCTTTGTCAAGTAATTATTTGAGCGTTTCACTCATTTATTTACTATTCTAAGATTAACGCCTTTTCGCAAAAAATATTGTGGTGCATCAATTGGAATTTTGTCGTCCGTTATTACTAACGATATATCGTCGCCTTTAGAAAAACTTACAAGCGCCGCTTTTTTATATTTATGTGAGTCCATTAAAATTATAGCGTTATCTGAATTATTCATTGCCGTTTCACATATTCTTGCACTGTTATAATCAGTTGTTGTAAAACCTATATTTTCACTAAACCCGTCAGCACCTAAAAAGCATTTGTTAAAGTGACAGTCCTTGATGGCTTTTTCTGTCATGTACCCACAAAAATCTTTTCTATTCGCTCTATAAGTCCCTCCAATTAGGTTTACTTCTGACAAATCTTTTAGAATACTGATTATCATGTAGGAATTAGTAAAAACCTTTATATCTCTTAGTGTTTTTTGCTTTATTGCCTCGCTAAGTTCCATACTAAAAAGACACACGGTTGTTCCCGAGTCCAAAAATACTGTATCTCCGTCTTTTATTACTTTTACCGCCTCTTTCGCTATTAACTTTTTCTCTTTAACGTACAATTCTTCGCTAGTCTCATACCTATAAAAACTGTATGAACTATCTGGTAAATTTATCTTGCCATGAGAACGTATTCCGTACCCCTTTTCTTCCATTCTACAAAACAATCTTCTTGCAGTTGCTTCTGACACTTTTAGTTTTTCCATTGCCCCCTTAAGAGTTACAAATCCATTTAATTGCATTTCTTTAAGTATTACGTTTTCGCTCGCTAATGTCTTTTTCATCATCACTATTTCCTTTAAATTTGTACTTACATAATAACAAAAAACGCTCATTTTGTCAAATAAAACGCTCAATTTTATAAGATGTCAAAAATACTATTGACAAACTGGGGTGTAAAATAATATTATTAAACAAAAAAGGACTGAGGTAATTTAAAATGAGAAAAATAAGAACTCCGTTTTTTGAAATCGGAACTAAAAACTATATTTACGGCGACGACGTTTTAAAACTCGCAATGGCCGCAGATAAAATGGCTGAAAAATATGATATCGACGTATTAATGACTACTCCTTACGCTGATATTAGACGTGTGGCAGAAAACACAAAAAATCTTATCATTATTGCACCGTATATGGACACTCTTTATCCTGGTAGAGGTATGGCAGCAGTTCTTCCCGAAAGTTTAAAAGCCGCTGGTGCGCATGGTGTTGTAATCAACCACTGTGAAAAGCCTATGTCTCTTCCTCAAATGAAAGATACTATTAAGCGTGCAAGAGAAATGGATTTTATAGTTTTTGCTTGCGCAGATACCACTGCTGAAGCAGAAGCTCTCGCTCACCTTAACCCCGACATTATTAACCCAGAACCATCTGAACTCATTGGTGGCACAGGCGGACAAGTTAGCGATATGGGATTTGTTAAAAAGACTATTGACGCTATTAAAAAAATTAACCCTGATATCTACGTTGAACAAGCAGCAGGCATAACAAACGGTCAACAAGTTTACGATTTTATTATGGCTGGTTCTGAAGGTGCTGGCGCTGCATCTGGTATTTGTAACGCTGACGATCCTATCGCTGTTATGGAAGAAATGATTAAAGCAACAAGACAAGCTAAAGACGATTTAGAAAAAAATAAATAAGGAGATTTATTATGATTTTCAAAAATAAAATTTCAGTTGAATCTGATCACAAGGAAGTAACTTTTCACAACGTTACCGCTCAAGTTAAGGAAACTGTAAAAAATTCTGGAATTAAGAATGGTATAGTTGTTGTATATTCACACCACACAACTTGTTCTGTAATCACTCAAGAATGTGCGTTTGATATGTCTATGACAGGCAGAGAAACTCTTCAACAAGATTTAGTTGACGTATTTGAAAAAATCTGCCCCTCTTACACTAGAGAAGGCTTATACCTCCACCCAGGTCCTAAGGCATTAAAATTTGCTGAAGAACACGGTGAAGATGCTAGAGGTTGCCATAATACCGAAGCTCATCTCATCTCTTCTATCATTGGTAGAAACGTTACTGCTGTTATTGACGAAGGCGAAGTTGACCTTGGCGAATTCGGTTTCATCTACTTCATTGACTGGGATAAAACTCGTGGCAGAAAGAGAAGCGTTCAAATTATGGTTATCGGTGAATAATTTTTAACCACATAAAATTAAATTTGACTAATATAAATTGATAACACCCTGCAAGTTTGCAGGGTGTTATTTTATATTCTATTAAATCCTTTACCATAAACTTCGTTTGCATCACACACTATTACAAACGCATCTTGGTCGAGTTGTTTTATCCATTTTTTAAGTGTTACTATTTGATTGTATTTTACACAAGTTATTAGTACATCTTTGGGCATCTTTGAATACATACCCTCGCCTTGCAGTAAGGTTATTCCTCGTGGGCTGTGTGATAGCAAGAAATCAGAGATTGTTTGTGCCTTTTCTGTAATTATGTAACAAAGTTTTGCTTTACCAAATCCCATAACCACAAGATCGCTTACCTTTGCACTTACAAAAATCAAAATTAGTGCAAACAATATGTTTTCAAGCTTACTAAGTCCGATTGCACCGAGTAAAACTACAAATCCGTCAAAAATAGCAACGTGTGTCGCAATCGTACCTACTGGCACAATACCGTGCGTTAATCTTCCAAGTAATTCCGTACCACCGCTTGAGGTTTCGTATTTTATAAATAAGCCTATGCCGACACCTTGCAAAATACCGCCGTAAAGAGAGGCCAAAATTCCGTCTTCAGTTACTATTTTTGCGAGTTGTTCTCTCGGGGGAAGAATAATTTGCCAAAATTCTGTTGCTAAGCTTAAGCAAGCGGTCGTAATTAAACAGCGAAGTATAAACTTCCACCCCATTTTTTTAAAACCCATAATTAAGATAGGGACGTTGATTACCGCTATAAATAAACCTGTCGGCAAGTTTGTTAATAAGTGTATAAGCGATGCCGCACCACTAACGCCTCCACCAGTAATATTGTTTGGCTCTAAAAATGCTTTAAGGCTAAGTGCATAGGATAAACAGCCTAAAATCATAAATAAATAGCGCTTAGTTTCCGATATAAATAATTTCTTTTTTGTAAGTTTCATAAGTATTCACCAATTTATAACATATCTTTAGCCGAATTAAGCACAAACGTAGGCTTAATTTCGCTTTTTTCATAATCATTCAACGTCGCTTCTCCGCTAAGTACCATAACCGTGTCAACGCCTGCGTTTACGCCAGAGGCAATATCCGTATAAATCCTATCGCCAACAACTACTGTATCTTCCTTAGTAACGCCAAACTTATTGCAAACTATATTTATCATTGTTGGTTGTGGTTTACCAATAAATTGTGGCATCTTACCCGTTGCTTTTTCAATACCAAAGCACATTGAACCGCAGTCTGGTACAAAACCAAAATCTACTGGGCATACCCAGTCGGGATTAGTTGCATAATAAGGCACATCAAGTTTGGTCAAAACTTTGCAAGTGGTTCTAAGTTTTTCACTTGTTAATTCATTGTCAAACCCAACGACAACTACGTCAATTTTTTCATCAAACTCTTCCGTAACAATAATACCGCTTTCTTTTAATTCTTTAATAAACGATTTTGTGCCTTGAGCATAAATAAGTCTATTAGGATATTTGTCCTTAAGCATTACAATGGTTGCTTGTGTGGAGGTAAAAAAGTTTTCAGTTTCTACGTCGAGTCCCATTTTTTTTAGTTTTTGAACGTAGTCAATAACAGATTTAGAAGAATTATTTGTGATAAAAACGTATTTTCCGCCGTTTAATTCAATATTTGATAATAATTCTTTTACACCATCAAACAAACTATTTTCAAGATAAATTGTTCCGTCCATATCAAATAAATAAAGTTTTTTATTCGCTAAGCGTGAACAATCCTTACCAAAATAATCTTTTATCATTTTTCACCTTTTATTGAACAAAATATTGCGCCTACTAGACGCAATATTTATACATAAAATTATAATACTTTAGAAAGAAATTCAATAAGCCTTTTGTCTTTGGGGTTTTCAAAAAAATCTTTGGGATTGTTTTCTTCTTTAATTATCCCTTCGTCCATAAATAAAACTCTTGACGCAACCTCTTTTGCAAAGCCCATTTCGTGAGTTACAACTACCATGGTCATGCCCTCATCTGCTAGGTCTTTCATAAGCTCTAATACTTCGCCAACCATTTCAGGATCTAATGCCGACGTAGGTTCGTCAAAAAGCATTACTTCTGGCTCCATCGCTAAGGCACGAACAATAGCTATTCTTTGCTTTTGCCCACCCGAAAGAGTAGACGGATACACTTTTGCTTTATCTTCTAGCCCTATTCGTCTTAAAAGTTCCATTGCCTTATTTTCAGCCTCTTCTTTGCTTTTAAGCTTGAGTTTAACAGGTGCTAAAGTTAAGTTATCAAGCACGTTCAAATTATTAAATAAATTGAAGTGTTGAAAAACCATGCCCATTTTTCTACGAGTGAGGTTTACGTCCTGATAATTTTTTTCAAATATTTGTTTTATTGCCCTACTATAGTTCTTACCTTCTCTTTTGCGTAAGAGATCTTCCTTTTTAATTTGCTCAATAACTTTTAAATCAAGTTCTGCCGGACTAACAGCTGGAAAATCTTTGTGTGCGTTAATCATCAAGCACTTATAAGTATCAGATTCTCTAATTACGTCAAAATGAAGATAAGGATCAACGGGCGTTAAAAGTTTACCATTAAACCAAATTTCACCATAAGTTGGTGTTTCTAAAAGATTCATACACCTAAGCATGGTAGATTTACCACTACCAGATGGACCTATAACAACAACTTTTTCACCCTTTTTAATATCGCAAGAAACACCTTTAAGAACCTTTACTTTTCCAAAATCTTTAAAGAGATTGTTAACACGGATTAAAAACTCACCGTTATGTACATTATCGTCTATCACTTGCTCTCAATCTCCCTTCGATTATTTTTATTATGATGGTAAGTATTACAATTATAACGATATAAATTATCGCCATTGCAAGATAAGGTATCATATATTCATAGTTTCTACCAGCAATATAATTAAACGCTGTAAACAAATCAATTGCCCCAACGAACGACACTACGCTCGTTTCTTTTACCAACGTTATCAATTCATTTCCTAACGTTGGTAAAATGTTTTTTATTGCTTGTGGTAACACAATATAGAACATCGTTTGAATATAATTTAATCCCATACTTCTGCCAGCTTCAGTCTGTCCTTTGTCTACAGATAAAATACCACCACGCATTATTTCTGCTACGTATGCAGCACTGTTTAATCCGAAAACAACTTCACAAACAACCAAACCATCTGCATTCAAACCTAAAAGTGGTAATAAAAAATAGTAAGCAACTAATAGTTGCACGACAATTGGCGTTCCCCTAAATATAGCAACGTAAACGTCGTTTACTTTAGATAGAAATTTACACCACCTTTTATTATTTGGCAAAAGCTTAAATATAGCGAGTATTGACCCTAGAACAAAACCCAAAACAAACCCAATTAAAGCAATTAAAAAGGTGTTTCTAAGTCCTAATATAATTCTATCTACAATTCCCGGAACAGATAAACTAGACCAAAATTTTTCAAATTTTTTTGATAAAACTGCTAAACTCATAATTCTTCTTTATATAATAACTCCCCGTAAAAACGGGGAATTACCTAAAGTTTTTACTATTATTTTTTATTTGTTAGCTTCGTTCATTGCTTTAACGATTGCTGTTGCAGGAGCAACGTCAACAACAACGAAATCAATACTACCATTAATTAATGCTTGTGCTGCTAAAGCTGCTGTTTTATAACCTTGTGGTGTGCAATTAATACCTGCAAAGCCCCAATCCTCATCACCGTTTACATATAATTCACCAGTAGTACCGTTTTGATATCCAACTTTCTTACTAGCATCAAATGTTGCTAAGATTGCCTCCACATCTGCTGCTGTCTCACATTCATCAAAAGTAGTATCGCCTGCTTTTGCAACTATAACTTGACTTGCTTGATAGTATGAATTTGAAAAATCAATTACTTCTGCACGGTCACTAGATACTGTCAAGCCTGCTGCAACAATTGCGTTTGCGTAATTATTTGCTTGTTCACAAATAGTGTTAAAGTCCGTCCATTCAATTATGCAAAGCTCTTTATCGATATATTGCGCAACACCTGCTGCAATTTCCATATCTACACCATAATATTTTCCATCATCTCCAACGTATTCAAATGGTTCAAACGGTGTATTTGTAAGTACTACGAGTTGATCTTTTGTTGAATCATAATTTCCGATTGAATATCCAGTAGGCGTTCCATCACCAAAATATTTATCTACTATTTCTGCAAACTGTCCGTTTTCTTGAATAGTCGCTAAATATGCGTTAACGCTATTTAATAAAGTTGTATTTCCCTTATTTACTGCAAATGCATATTCTTCTTCAGAAAGATTGATTTGCACAACCTTAAGAACGTCTTCTCCATCTTCTGGCTTGTTACAAGCAGTCATTGCAAATACTGACGCAAGTGAAAGCACCATAGTCAACATAACAACTAAAAGTTTTTTCATTTTTCTTCTCCTTTTTTGCCGAATCTTTCAGCTTTTTTTATTATTGTTTATAAATTATAGTATTTATACTATAAATTGTCAATCATTTAGAGTTATATATCGAATAAAAAGTGTTTTTATTTGCATATCTTTATAAAAAACGAATAATTATTTGAATATTTTAATTATTATTCAATTGTTGACTTTTTTAATTAAACTTTCATAAAATGGTGTTATGAGAAAAATAGATTATAATAGAGAAGATGCAATATTTTATGCTAAAAAATGGGCGTTTTTAAGAAACCCCATTTATTATAACTTTGATAAACTTGGTGGAGATTGTACAAATTTTGTTTCCCAATGTGTTTTTTCTGGTAGCAAAATTATGAATTTTGATAAAGATTTAGGGTGGTACTACAACAGCCTAAATTCAAGAGCACCTGCTTGGACAGGTGTTAAATTTTTTTATGATTTTTTAACCGAAAATAAAAGTTTCGGACCTTTCGGAGAGCAAGTAAATAAAAGCGAAATAGTCCTTGGCGACGTTATTTTTTTACTAAATACTCAAATGAATTTTTATCACACACTATTTGTTAATAGAGTTACAAATGACCAAATATTTTGTTCCGCACACACTTTTGACGCTTTTGACAGACCATTACAATCTTATCTTTATTTTGAGGCAAAATTTATACACATTATTGGTGTTAATGCATAAAAAAAAGGTCTTTCGACCGTTTTTTTATGCAAACTATTAATTATTATTTCCGTCGTTTATATATAAAATTCCTAAGCAATCTTCACCGCAGTGACTTGTTATAGTTCCTCCCGCACGAGTAACGTAAATCTTTTCAAACCCTCTTTCCTTTAGATAATTTTTTGCTATTTCAACAATTTCATCTTCCGCTGTCGTATATGTTACAAAAGCAAACGATAAATCTGGGTTATCAAACTCATCAAGCACGTCTTGACAATAATTTTTTACAACGTGTGTAAAATTTCCTCTGTACTTTTTGCCAGGTATCATTTTCCCTTCTTTTACTAAAATTTGTGGACGAATTTTAAGCAAATTTGCACCAAATAGCGTTAGCCCACTACATCTTCCGCCTTTATAAAGATAATCAAGGCGTTTTAGTTCAAAACTTGCTTGAATAAAAGGTACTCTCTTTAAGCATTTTTCATAAATTACACTAGCCTCTTCCCCTGCATCTACTAAAGTTTTAGCATAAATTGCAAGTAAAGCAATACCTGTTGATAGAGACATAGTATCAACCACAAATACGTTTTTATAATTTTTGGCTGAACGCTGTGCGTTTGAGCAAGCCATACTAAGTTCTGAAGATAAACTAAAGTGTATAACAGCATCGTAGTCCTTTAACAACTCTTCAAAATGCTCGTTAAAACAATATTCGTTTATCGCCCCTGTCTTAGGTAAAACACCCGTTTCATTAACGTAAGAAATAATTTCGTCTGTGGTTATCTCACCATCCAATCCCGCTTTATCGCCCAACTGGATATTGAAAGGCACGATCTTAATTTCATATTCATTTAGTAATTCTTTGGTTAAATCAATCGTTGATTCTGCTGAAATTGCAATTTTCATAATACTTCTCCTTTTTAACACTTTTAGAATACTACAAATTTAGCAATAACTCAACCTACTTGTATATTTAATTTTTCTACTTATATTTTAAACAGCGTAGAGTTGAAAACATACACTCTACTAATAGTAGAAAAAAGCAAAATACTATATAATTTACTTGATTTAAGCCGATTTTTATGTTAAAATAGCACTATGGATATAAAAGAAAATTTAGCCCAAAATCTTACTAGGTTAAGAAAAGCAGAGGGGCTAACACAAGCCGAATTAGCAACAAAACTTAATTATTCAGACAAAGCGGTTTCAAAATGGGAACGTGGTGAGTCCGTTCCTGATTTATACGTACTAAAGCAATTGGCAGATTTTTACTGTGTTAGCATTGACGCTCTCATTTCTGAACCACTAATTAAAAAACCTTTACTCACACAGAACAAAGGAAAGCGTCGATTTATTATCGCAATGTGTGCTACCGGTTTAGTTTGGTTAGTTGCCATCACTTGTTTTGCCTTTATTAACATAATCATACAAAGCATTGTACATACTTGGATGGCATTTGTTTATGCAATACCCGTTACAATGATTGTGCTTTTAGTTTTAACCTCAGTTTGGAGAAAAAAAATAACGGCAGGAATCATCACCTCTCTTCTAGTCTGGTCTACAATTGTTGCCGTATATTTATCTTTATTCTATTTACTCCCCACTCCGCCAGAACAATTATGGACACTTTTCTTGATCGGTATACCGTTACAAATTTTAATAATATTCTGGTCTATATACAGAAAAATCAAATAAAACAAGCATAAAGCCGTTGCAACAGCAACGGCTTTTTTAATTCATAGCAATATCTCTTAACTTTTGATATCTTCTTGTAGCAACCTCTTTTATAGCATCTATATTTTCCCCCGATAAAAACAACTCATCGCTTATCTTCTTTGCTAAAAATATAGACTCTGTGCTATAATTAAGAGCACCCAAATCGTTCATAAATTTTCCGCTCTGTCTACTCCCCATAAAATCACCCGACCCACGAAGCCTATAATCAAATTCAGAAATTTTAAAACCATCAGTATTGTCTTTTAATATTTTTAGCCTTTCAATCGCAACACCGTCAATCGCTTTTGTCATTAAAAAGCAATAACTCTTTATATCTGAACGCCCGACACGACCCCTTAATTGGTGCAACTGCGACAATCCAAATCGTTCTGCGTTATAAATAACCATAACCGAAGCATCTGGCACGTCCACACCTACTTCAATAACAGTTGTCGATACTAAAAAGTCTATTTGTTTATCCTTAAACGATTGCATTACTGCATTCTTTTCTTTTTCTTTCATACGACCATGCAACAACCCAATTCGAACGCCAGTCATTCTTGACTTTAAGTCTTCAAATAGTTCTGTTGCACTCATAACAGTACCTTCTTCATCTCCTTCAATTTTAGGACAAACAAAGTATGCCTGCCTCCCCTCAGTTATTTCTCGCTTAACGAAATTGAGCATATCGGAGTATCTTTCATTTGGAACTATATTAGTTTGTATCTCAACTCTTGCTTTAGGCTTGTCTTTTATAGTAGTAACGTCTAAATCTCCATAAAAAATAAGTGACAGCGTTCTTGGAATAGGCGTTGCACTCATTACCAACACATCTGGAACAATACCTTTATTGAGCATACTGCTCCTTTGCGCAACACCAAAACGTTGTTGTTCATCGCACACGCAAAGGGATAAACACTTAAACTCCACGTCCTCTTGTAAAATAGCGTGCGTCCCAACTAAAATATTTATCCAACCTTGTCTTAACGCCTCTTTTACTTCTCTTTTTTCTTTAGCCGTCATTGAACCTGTAATTAACGCAACGTTATAATCAGGAAACGCTTTTTGACACGCATAATAATTCTGCCTTGCAAGGACTTCTGTGGGTGCCAGCATCATTGCTTGATATCCGCTATTTATTGCAATAAAAATTGAACATAGACTTACAGCAGTTTTCCCACTTCCTACGTCGCCTTGCATAAGTCTATTCATCACCTTTCCACCCGTCATATCTGCGAATATTTCATTTACAGCAGACTTTTGTCCATCTGTAAATTCAAACGGAAAGCGCATAATAATAAATTCTAATAATTCTCTTGCCGTGGTATTGTATCTATTTAATCTAACTTGTTCTCTTCCGCCTTTTATAAATTTAAAAGCAGAAATTAGCGCAAAATATTCCTCTACCGCAATTCTATCAGCCGCCTTTTTTTCGCTTTCAAAACTGCTGGGATTATGAACCTCTTTATACGCACTGTATAAATCTGATAAATTATATTTACTAATTAATTCACTTGGTATTAAACTTTTTGGCTTTTCTATGTCAACCGCTAAGCGCACGGCATCTCTAACAAGTTTTTGATTTAAGCTCCCTTTTAATGGATACTGCGGAACAATTCCCTTTAATCTATATGCCTTTTCTAGCAATTCAAACGAGGGATTAACCAAACTTATAACGCCAGACTCTTCCCTAACTCTGCCGTAAAAAAGATATTCTTCGCCAAGTTTAAGTCTATTAGCAACGTATTGCTGATTGAACCAAACCACAGAAAAGACAAAACCTTCTTGCTCACATACTATTTTAACAAGTCCACCACGCCTATAATATCGTGTAACAGGCATACTGACGACTTTCCCCGTTGTCAGCACAATGTCGTTATGGTAAGCATATTTTAAAGGCTGTCTTGTACGCATATCAAGATATGCACGCGGAAAATACCGCATTAAATCTGCAGTATCGTAAACGCCTAATTTATTAAATTCTTGCTCACGCTTTTCATTTATTCCGCGTATTTTTGTTATTTCCATTTTTAATTTGTAAAAAAGGGAAAGATTTTTCTTTCCCTTTATTTTTATTCCATTGCAATATAGTAATAATAAATTGGTTGACCGCCGTAATGAATTTCAACGTCGCATTCTGGGTATTTTTCCATAATGGTTTCTTGTAACTTGATTGCGTCTTCCTCACTTACGTCCTGACCGTAGTAAAGTGTAATTATCTCTTCACCTCTACGCAATTTTTCAATCAAGTCTAAAGTAACTTGACCAACGTCTTCACCCTTAGCCAATATCTTCTTATCGTCAAGCCCCATAACGTCGCCAACTTTTAGGTCAAAGCCATAAAGCTTTGTATTTCTAACGGCATACGTTACTTGACCTACAGTCACCATGTCGGTTGCATGTATCATGTTTGCTTTATTTTCATTAACTGAAAGTTCGGGGTTAAATGCAAGTGCTGCCGAAAAACCTTGTGGTATATTCCTTGTAGGTATAACGTGGATTGTCTTGTTCTCAACTAGAGCTTTTGCTTGTTCTGCAGCCAATATTATGTTCTTATTGTTTGGGAACACAAACACGTTTTCTGCATTAATTCTACTAACAGCATTTGCTATATCATTTGCTGAAGGATTCATAGATTGACCACCTTCAATTACCGCATCAACCATTAAATCCTTAAATATACTTGTAATTCCATCACCCGCTGAAACACTCATCATGCCCATTTCTTTCTTTTCAGCCTCATACTTCTTGATGAGTTCACGGTTTTGCTCTAGCATATTTTCAATCTTTAACTTATCAAGTTCACCAAGTTCTAACGCTTCACTAAGCGCTCTACCAGGTTGATTTGTATGAACGTGTACTTT
The DNA here is from genome assembly GCA_015069425.1 of Clostridiales bacterium. Classification (GTDB taxonomy): domain Bacteria; phylum Bacillota; class Clostridia; order Christensenellales; family Borkfalkiaceae; genus UBA1259. The sequence continues at coordinate 44,507 of SVIP01000001.1, forward strand.
TACAAACTCAAGGTCGCCTATAACTATTACGCTATCACCTATAGTCATGAGCGTCTCACGCAATCTTTCAATATCCGCTAAAGTGGTTTTCTTCTTTAAGTTTATAATGAAAAACTCTGTACAATATGCAAATTCAATACTGCCAAGACTCATTATATCAGCGTGTTCCATTACAGTGTCTTGCGACGTGGTTTCTGGAACAACCGCCGTTTCTGATACGCTCTCACCAATAAGCGCTTTATAGAAACCTTCATATAGGCACATAAGACCTTTACCACCAGCATCAACTACTCCTGCTTTCTTCAAAACTGGAAGAAGCGTGGGTGTTAATTCAACCGCCTCGTTGCCAGCGGTTATAAGTTCGGGCATAAAGGTTTCAAAATCTTTGTGTTTATTACGAACGTTTTGTGCGTGCTCTGCAACCATTCTTGCAACGGTTAGCATAGTTCCTTCTTTAGGTTTTGACACTGCCCCATAAGCAACTTCTGCACCAGACATCAAGGCTTGTGCAAAAATCTTAGTATCTATTTCTTCGCTCTTCTTAAGAACGCTACACATACCCCTTATTACTTGTGAAAGTATAACACCAGAGTTTCCTCTAGCACCGCGAAGTGCACCTTTAGAAACTGCATCGGTAACGTCCAAAACTTTATTACTTCTACAAGCCATTAATTCCTTAACAGCCGATTGTATAGTTAACGACATATTAGTTCCCGTATCTCCATCTGGGACAGGGAAAACGTTAAGCGCGTCAATATTAACTCGATTTGCTTCGAGAAGTTTTGCCGCCGTCAAAATCATTGACTTAAGCATTGCTCCGTTAATAGTTTTTTGCATATATATCTCCTGCCAAAAGGCACTATCTCAAATTAAAAATTCACTTATTGTTTTACGCCCATTACTTTTACGTTTATGGTATCAACAATCATACCTGTAAAACGCTCTACTTTGTATTTAACAGACTCTTTAAGTGCTTCTACGACTGCCTTTATAGACACGCCGTATTTTACAATTACAGACAAATCAATATATATTCTGTCACCATATGCGTGAACTTTTATTCCCTTCACTTCGTGACCGAATCTTAAAAAACTAATCGCTGAATCTATAATATTCCTTGGTGTAAATTCTACGATACCATAACAATCCATAGCAACGTGAGAAACGTAACGTGCTATAGTCTTTTCTGATATTGATATTCTGCCGTAGATATTATTAGTTTTTACAGACATACTGACCTCACTATAATCATTACACCTATTTTACTATATTTAATGACTTTTTGCAACCCTTTAATTCAAATAAATGAAATTTTTTACGCCTATAAAAAATTTTTAATATAAAATTTTGAAAATCCACCCCTTATTTTGTTGCTTTTTACAAGATAATGTGATAGAGTATTTGTTGTTGAAAAATAAAATACATTCCAAAGACGGAGGATATTAATATGAGTAGAGTATGTAGTGTTTGTGGAAAAGGTAAACTTTCTGGTAATTTGGTTAGTCACTCAAACCGTAAAACCCCTAAGTTATATGAAGCTAATCTTCAAAAGGTAAGCGTTAAAAAGGAAAACGGCACTGTTTCTAAAGAATACGTTTGTACTAGATGCTTAAAGAGCGGTAAGGTAGAAAGAGCGTAATAGTTAAAAAAACATAAGCCACCTTTTGGTGGCTTTTATTTTGCTTTTAAAATTACAGTGTGCTTGAATTTTCAAGCACACTTTTTTATTCAAACATTTCAGTTGACAAATATCTTTCCCCAGTATCGGGTAACAGCACAACTATTACTTTATTTTTATATTCTTCCCTTTTAGCCAGTTTTATCCCAGCCGAGATTGCTGCCCCAGAAGATATCCCGACAAGTAGCCCCTCTTTTAAGCAAAGTTCTTTTGCTCTTAACATCGCCTCTTCATCCGTAACGGTTAAAACACCGTCACAAACAGTTTTATCAAAATTTTTAGGCACAAAATTAGCACCTATTCCTTGTATTTTATGCGCACCCGATATACCTTTACTAATAAGTGGAGAACTTTCAGGTTCAACTGCAAAAATTTCAACTTTAGGATTCTTTTCCTTTAAATATCTAGCAACTCCCGATAGTGTTCCACCAGTTCCCACGCAAGACACAAACACATCAACCTTTCCATCAGTATCTTCATATATCTCAGGCCCTGTAGTGTTATAATGAGAAAGTATATTTGCTTCATTTTCAAACTGCCCTAAAATAATGCTATTAGGTGTGTTCTTTTGTATTTCTTCCGCTTTAACTATTGCCCCTTTCATTCCGAGTTTACCATCAGTTAAAACTATTTCTGCACCGTACGCCCTTAAAAGTTTACGCCTTTCTATGCTCATAGTGTCGGGCATAGTTAAAATTACTTTATAACCACGAGGCACAGCAATTGCTGAAATTCCTATTCCTGTATTACCACTTGTCGGCTCAATTATCGTTCCGCCTTTTGTAATAAGCCCGTCTTTTTCCGCTTGGTCTATCATATATTTACTAGCACGGTCCTTTGAACTGCCCGCAGGGTTAAAACGCTCTAGTTTTACTAAAAGCCTTGCCTCTATATTCTCGCTTTTTTTAATATTGTTAACTTCTAAAAGCGGTGTCTTTCCTATTAGCTGGTCTATATTTTGATATATTTTCATAATCAATCTCTAACCTCGACGTTCTTTGTAGTCACTTTTCCATCGTGAAACACTGCATAGCAGTATGTTTTTTCATAAAAACCACTCATACAGCCTGGATTTACAAATAATATTCCATCTTGCTTAAAGGTATCCGATACATGTGTATGTCCGTAAAAAACGGCGTTTACACCTTTTTCCTTTGCTACATAAATAAGATTTAACATATTACTTTTAACCGAATATTTATTGCCGTGAGTAATTAGTATTTTTACCTTTTCTATCTCTAAAATTCTATCTTCGCCTCCACCGTCACAATTCCCTTTAACTGAAATGATTTTTTTACCTAGTTCTTTTTCATAAGCAAAAATATCCCTTTGAAAATCTCCTAAATGAATAACAAAGTCGCTTTCTTGCATAATAGGTAAAATCTTTTCAATAGCAGAAAAATTGCCGTGTGTATCCGACAAAATCACAGCCGTTTTCACTTTAACTTTTCCCTTAATGCTTTAATCGCTCGGTAGCGGTGACTGATTTTATTTTTATCTTCCGAAGACGCAAGTCCCAAACTAATATTTAAGTCGTCACTATAAAACAATGGATCGTAACCAAATCCGTTCTCGCCATAGCATTTATCTAAAATTTTTCCGTGCGTTTCGCCTGTCGCAGTTATAATTTCACCATTTGGTTTATAAAAGACCATGCAACAAACGAACTTGGCTTTTCTATTTTCAACACCTTGCATATTTTTAAGCAACAACTCGTTATTATGCTCGTCCACGCCGTCACCAGCATATCTTGCACTATATATTCCCGGTTCTCCGTTAAGTGCATCAACGCAAATTCCACTATCATCCGCTAGAGCGGGTAAATTGAGCGCCTCAGAGACTGCTTTTGCTTTAATGAGTGCATTTTCATAAAAAGTTTTACCATCTTCTTCAATCTCAAAATTAAAACCCAACTCTTTATAGCCAACCACTTCAAATTCTGGGAGCATTTCCCCTATTTCTTTTATTTTATGAGCGTTTCCACTCGCCAAAACTAATCTTTGTTTCTTTTCCATTTTCTCCACCGTTAAATTAATGGTAAGTTACCAACCAACCTAACATAATCTTCCGCCGATAAATTTTCGCCTCTGACCGTAAGCGATATATCACTTTCATTTAATGCTTTTTCAACTTCTGCTCTACTCATTTTATAAGTGCTCATAATATTGTTTACAAGCATTTTTCTTCTACTTGAGAAAGCACAACGAACTAAGTCTCTTACCCTCTTAAAATCAACGCCTGAATTTTTATCTTTTTCAATATCTATTTTAACAACCGCTGAATCCACGTTGGGTGGTGGTGTAAATTTGTCTCTTGGAACACGAATTATTACTTCCGCACTACCTCGTAAATTTATCCCAACGGTTATCGCACCATAATCAGAAGTGCTTTCTTTTGCCGACAAGCGGTAAGCAACTTCTTCTTGTACCATTATGACCATTGCTTTAAGGTGCTTTGCCTCTTCAATAAAACGCATTATTATTGGAGTAGTTATATAATATGGTAAATTTGCAACCATAATATATTCACCACCAAGTTTTTTCTCAACGTCTATTAAGTTTTGTTTCATTATATCTGAAAACACGATTTCAACGTTATCGCAATCACTAAGTGTTTCATTTAGTACAGGTTTTAAGCGAGTGTCTATTTCATAACCTACAACCCGTTTGGCTTTTTTCGACAGAACACTTGTCAAAGCCCCAGCACCACATCCAATTTCTAACACCGTATCATCTTTGGTAACGCATGCTTTACTCACTATTTCTTCTAGCAATAAATTATCGGTTAAAAAATTTTGCCCATACGCCTTTTTTAAGACTAAACCGTGTTCTCTTAATAAATTTTTTAAAGATTTTTCCATTTTTTACCTTTGTATTTTTGGTATAAAATTTTTATTTCTTCACATTATATTAACGTAAAGAGAAATTCTTTACTATCAATCATTTTTACAAATGAACTGAGAATAATACAAGATAAAGTCGAAAAATTTTCGACTTTATTTTGCTTTAGTTAAGTTTATAAAACAATGTTTTTGCGTTTTTCATAACTTGATTTGCAAAATCAGTTAATTCTAAACCTTTTAAATTTGCTAAAAACGCAGTTATTATCGGTAGATTTTTAGGCGCATTCACAGTTCCCCTTAAAGGGTGTGGTGCTAAATAGGGGCTATCCGTTTCTGTTAAACACCTATCTTGTGGCACAAACTTTGCGACATCTAACAATCCGTTTGCATTCTTAAAAGTAACGGGCCCTGCAAATGATATATAAATCCCTAAGTCAAGTAATTGCTTTGCCGTTTCCACACTCCCGGAAAAACAGTGCATAACCCCGCCATAACTTAACTTATCTTTATTTTGCTTTAACACTGAAAGCATATCTGCGGTAGCATCTCTACTGTGAATACATATCGGCAACTTGCTCTCTTTTGCCAACTCAATTTGCTCTACAAAACACTGTTTTTGTTTTACTTCATCGTATGGCTTCCAATAATAATCAAGTCCGATTTCCCCTATTGCAACACATTTTTTATTAGTTACTAATAATTTTAATTTATCTAAAGCCTCATCATTAAAATGATTAGCGTCGCTTGGATGAAAACCAACGGCATAATATATAGACTGATATTTATCAGCAAGTTCTTTTCCCTTTTCGCTTGAACTTATATTACACCCCATATTAATCACAAGGTCAACACCGCTTAACTGATATTCTTTCACTACCTCGTCGGTATTTATAAGTTTTTGGTCATCAAGGTGACAATGCGTGTCAATAAACATTAAAAAATTTGACTCCCGTCTGCGATATCCTTTTCCGGAGTTAAAAATGCTAAATTCCCATTTTCATCTTCAGCACAAATAATCATACCCTCGCTAACTATTCCGCAAAGTTTTGCAGGCTTTAAGTTGGTTATCATTGCAAGTTTTTTGCCTACCAACTGTTCTGGTGAATAAGCAAGCGCTATTCCACTTACAACCGTTCTAGTTTCTTCGCCGAGTTTTACGGTGAGTTTAAGAAGTTTTTTACTCTTTTCCACCTTTTCACATGCAGTAACTAAAGCAACTTTTATTTGCACTTTAGAAAAATCGTCAATATCTATGGCTGGTTTTTCCGAATGGTCGTGAAGTTTAACTTCCGTCTTTTTCTCTTCTTTCTTTTCTTCTTTCACTTCTGCTTTTTCTTTTCTTTCTTCTATCATAGCGTTTACCTTTTCCATTATCTTCGCTCCATCAAGTCTTGCAAACAAAATTTCGGGAGTTTCAGTTACTTTTCCTTGTTTAATTAAACCAAATTTATTTAATTCATCAAATTCTCTAATTGGAAGATTTAGCATTTTTGCAACTTTTTCGGCTGTTTCGGGCAAATATGGAGATAAAAGTGAAGTGCCAATTATAATACTTTCGGTTAAGTTATATAAAACTGCTTTTAATCTTTCCGCCTTAGTTTCGTCTTTTGCAAGTGACCACGGCATTGTTTCATCAATGTATTTATTTGCTCTTCTAAACACGGTAAAGATTTCAAACAACGCATCGGCAACCTTGAATTCGTCCATTTTCGCCTTTACTTTTGCGCAAGCAGAAGTAACAACTGCTTTAAGCTCTTCATCAACAGGCTCTGACACGCCCGAATCACTAACTATTCCGCCAAAATATTTATTGCTCATCGCTATAGTACGGCTTACTAAATTTCCGTAAACGTTTGCTAAATCACTGTTTATAGTGTCTATTACAGATTCCCAAGAAATAAGCCCGTCGTTATCTTGTGGCATTGCTGTTAAAACGTAATATCTAACTGCGTCTTTACCAAAATATTCCACTAAATCATCAGCATAGATAACGTTTCCTTTCGATTTACTCATCTTGCCACCGTCTTGAAGTAGCCAACCGTGTCCATATACTTTTTCGGGTAACGGAATATCTAACGCCATTAAGAATATTGGCCAATAAATAGTGTGGAATCTTATTATATCTTTTCCAATAACGTGAACGTTTGCCGGCCAAAGTTTCTTAAACTGTTCAGTATGATTACCGTCCGCATCATAGCCGATACCTGTAATATAGTTTGTTAAAGCGTCAAGCCAAACGTAAACAACGTGCTTACTATCAAAATCAACAGGTATACCCCACTTGAAGGTACTTCTAGAAACGCACAAATCTTGAAGTCCTGGCTTTAAGAAGTTGTTCACCATCTCGTTCTTTCTTGAAACTGGGGTAATGAACTCGGGGTGCTTTTCATAATACTCCATCAATCTATCAGCATATTTACTCATTTTGAAAAAGTACGCTTCTTCTTGAGATTTTTTAACTTCTCTTCCACAGTCTGGACATTTTCCGTCAACCAACTGACTTTCCGTCCAAAATGATTCACATGGCGTACAATACCAACCCTCGTAAGAGCCTTTATAAATATCGCCTTTATCGTATAATTTTTTGAATATTTTTTGCACTTGTTTTTCGTGATATTCGTCGGTAGTTCTTATAAATTTATCGTAAGAAACGCCAACTAAATCCCAAATATTTTTAATTACGTCTGCAACGCCGTCTACGAATTGCTTAGGAGAAACATTTGCCGCCGCCGCTTTTTCTTCTATTTTTTGACCATGTTCGTCCGTTCCTGTTTGAAAAAACACGTCATAACCTTCGTATCTTTTAAAGCGTGCTAAACTGTCTGCCAAAATCGCTTCGTAAGTGTTGCCTATATGTGGTTTTCCCGACGTGTATGCTATCGCCGTCGTTAAATAATATTTTTCTTTCATTCCTCTCTCCTTAAATAAACTTTATCTCGGTATTTTCATCGCAAGTATTACTATTTTCAACAACCATAACTGTTGCGTCTTTACTTACCGTTATATGATGCCACCCTGCTTTCTTAATGTTGTAAACGACGCACTTTTCCATTTCTACAACTTCAGTATCTGTGTAAAGCGTTGCCGTGCCATCTAATAGTATAAACGCTTCGTCAGTCAAAAGATGCCTTTCTAATCTATCAAATTTTGAAAATCGTTCGCTATATCTAAGCAAACCTATTTTCCAATTTTCATATTGCATTGCCACGCTAAAATCTTCGCCATTATAAAAATATTTTTCTATCATACCATTCTCCTATTCTAATATTTTAACATATTTTTTCCGCATATTCAAGGATAATTCGGCATAAAGTTTTATTATGAACGTAATTTTTGGTTTTATTACCCTACTTTCAATGATTATACTGCTTTTTATTAATCCAAACGGAATAATGAGCGCAATGTTATCAGGTGGACAAAAGGCCCTTGACTTAACTTTAAAAATGGTCGTTATATATGCTGTATGGCTTGGAGTATTCGAGCTTCTAGAAAGAACTGGATTATCAAAAAAATTTGCAAAAGCCCTAACCCCTCTTAATAAGTTCTTATTTGGACCTCTTCCAGAAAAAGCAAATGATTATATGTCATTAAATATTTCCGCAAACATATTAGGAATGAGCGGTGCGACTACACCCATGGGAATAAAATCAATAAACGAACTTGAAAAACACCCAAACACCGAATATGCGATTACTATGTTTTTCGTTATCAATGCCACAAGCATTCAATTAATACCATCTTCAGTTTTAGCACTCAGAACTTCTTTAGGCTCTCTTTCTCCATCTGACATAATATTGCCGACTGCACTAGCCACTCTTTTGTCTACGGTAATCGGTGTATTATTAGTCAAAATTTTTGTTAAAAAACACAGATAATGTCAGTTTATTTAATACCTTTATTATTTATATTAATTTTTGCTTTGACTGTATTTAAAAAAGTCAAGCCGTATGAGGCTTTTACTTTTGGAGTAAAGTCAGCAATACCATTTGCCGTTAGTATTTTCCCTTATCTTGTCAGTATTTTCGTCTTAACCGAACTCTTTGAGGCAAGCGGATTATCTAACGCACTTTCAAAATTGTTATCACCAATTTTTAACCTTTTAGGGATACCTAGTGAATTAACAAAATTGGTACTAATTAAACCCTTTTCAGGTAATGGTGCGCTTGCTGTTTTAACTGATATATATATAACACTTACGGAGTGGATAGTTATCTTTCTCGATGCGCATCAGTTATTTATGGAAGTAGCGAAACTGTTTTTTACGTAGCCGCGGTATACTTCGCGGGTGCTAAAACAAAAAAACTTACTTTGCCAATCATTATTTCCCTTATCGCTTCTTTTGCCTCTTGCGTGTTTGCTTGTTTTATTTGTCTAATAATGTAAAAACCACTCTCACGAGTGGTTTTTAATTGTTTTAGTTTTATGCTTTTTTGCTCTTATCTTCCATTACGAGTTTAGTTATAATTTCGTTAATATCCATCACACCTAAATCGCCGTCTTTACGACTTCTAACCGAGACTTTATTTTCCTCTTTCTCTTTATCACCAACGATAAACATATAAGGAACTTTCTCCAGTTGTGCTTCTCTAATCTTATAACCAATTTTTTCGTTACGGTTATCAACTTCCGCTCTCAAGCCGAACTTCTTAAGTTCTTCTACTATCTCACTCGCATATTCTGCGGTTCTTTCCGTTAAACTCATTACCTTAATTTGAACGGGACAAATCCAGAACGGGAATGCGCCTGCATACTTTTCAATTAAGAGGGCAAGCGTTCTTTCGTAACAACCGATTGAACTTCTGTGTATTACAAAAGGATATTGCTTAGTACCATTTTCGTCGATATACGTCATTTCAAAGCTGTGTGCTGCTGCAAAGTCAAGTTGAATTGTGATAAGAGTATCTTCCTTTCCGTAAACGTTTTTAATTTGAACGTCCAATTTCGGGCCATAGAAAGCCGCTTCATCATCTGCCTCAACGTATGCAATACCAATACTATCAAGTATCTTTTTCATAAGTGCTTCGGTTTCGTTCCAAGCCTTATCATTATCAATATACTTGCTCTTATTTGCATTTCCTCTCTTACTGAAACGGAAAGTAACGTCCTCTCTCATTCCTAAACAGTCAAGGAAATAGTAACTGAGTTCTAAGCAACGCTTAAACTCTACTTCAATTTGATCTGGCGTACATACGATATGTCCGTCGGAAAGAGTAAACTGTCTAACACGAATAAGTCCGTGCATTTCGCCACTTGCCTCTTTTCTAAAGAGTGTTGCAGTTTCACTATAACGGCAAGGCAAATCCCTATAACTCTTAAGTCCGTTTTTATAAATTTGGTATTGGAAAGGACAAGTCATTGGACGAAGAGCCAAAGCCTCGGGCGAATTTTCATCGCCAATAATAAACATTTTATCTCTGTAATGATCCCAATGCCCAGAAATACGGTAAAGGTCGTTCTTTGCCATATACGGAGTTTTTGTAATCATAAATCCACGTTTTTCTTCTTCATCTTCAACAAATCTTGATAGCACTTGCATAATTTTTGCGCCTTTTGGTGCTAAAATCGGCAAGCCTTGACCTACAACCTCCTCGGTTAGGAATATTCCAAGTTCTCTACCAAGTTTGTTATGGTCGCGTTTTTTAGCCTCTTCTAAAGCCTCTAGATATTCGTCAAGTTCGCTCTTTTTTGCAAAAGCCGTTCCGTAAATACGGGTTAGCATCTTGTTCTTTTCATCACCACGCCAGTAAGCACCCGTAACTGAAGTCAACTTAAACGCTTTTATTTTTCCAGTAGACGGTAAATGCGGTCCACGACACAAATCCATAAAGTCGCCTTGCTTGTAGCAGGAAATTTCACTTCCCGTAGGCAAGTCGTTTATTAATTCAACTTTATATGGTTCGGAAAAATCCTTAAATATTTTAACAGCGTCTTTCTTACCATAAACTAAACGTTCGATTGGCAAGTCGCTTTTAATAATATTTTTCATTTCGTTTTCGATTTTTGCTAAATCTTGTTGGGTAATTGGCGTTTTAAATTCGATATCGTAATAAAAACCGTTTTCAATAGTTGGTCCAATTGCAAGTTTACTTGTTGGGAAAATATTTTTAACAGCCTGAGCTAGAACGTGCGACGTTGTATGACGATATACTTGCAACCCCTCCTTGTCTTTAAGGGTTATAATCTGCAATTCGCAATCTTTCTCAATGGTGTAAGATAGGTCAACTAAATTACCATCAACCGCTCCGCAAACAGCGTTTCTTAACAATCCCTCTGATATTTGACCTGCGACATCTGCGACGGTTATTGCATTAGCAAATTCTAAAAACGAACCGTCTTTAAGCGTAATTTTCATACTTATTCCTCCTAAAAATAAAAAATCCTTAGACAAAGTCTAAGGACGAAATAATTTCCGTGTTTCCACCTTAATTGCCGTTAAAATAACGACCACTCTTTCCGTTTAAAGTAACGGTGCACTTGACTCTAACAATGGTGGTTTCACTATCTCTTGCTCATTTGGGTTTTCACCTACCACCCGCTCTCTAAAAATCACAAAAGTGCTACTTGTCCGTTGCTTACCAAGTCATTAAGTTATTTATATAATAAACCATAAATAACTTTTTGTCAACCGTTTAATTAAGATATCCGCTTGAAAATATTATTTTGTCGTTATAATATTCTTTTAAATAATACTCGTCTTCTTTTGGAATTTCCCCCGAAAGTTCCACTTCCCCACAATTACTTAGAAGTACTTCTCTTGTTATATTTGCTCCCTCCCCTCCCAATAAGGAACATCTTTTCAATCTTCTGTAATGACTATCATACACCCTCCCATCATCTACGTATACTCGTTTTTTCTTATTCTCTAATAGATAGGTTATAAATTCTTTTAATTGGCTTGTTAAAAAACAATCAGGAATACACCCAACAACGTCCTCCCACTTTTTTTTGAGCGGTTTTAGTCTAAAATTAAATATCCCATCAATTGCAATTTCACTATAAACTTTTATTCTATCATATGCATATCGCTTATCATCTTCTAGGTCCGCTGCAATCAAACTCGTCAAAAGTATCTCTTTTTCTAATTTTGAAAGCCCACCAACTAAAAGGCTTTTCTTGAAATAATCGTATTTATATTTAATTGTTATAATTTCCGCAACCTTATCTGCTATTTCCGTGCGTATTATATCTTTATATTCTTCTGGACAGTTTACAGTCAAGACTATTCTATCGTCAATCGTTTTTATTCTTGATGAACACCCAGCATGCGAAAATAGTTCACTTCCAGAAGTTTGGACGTATAAAAGTCCGTCTTCGTTTTGTTTATTTTCTGTTACAATTATACTCGTCATACCTTTTAGTTTACGCTCCGAAATAATTTTTATTTATTATATTTTTTACATACCCACTCAATTTACATTTTTCGTCATTTTCCTTGCATTTCTTATATGTACAGATGCTCTATATAGCGCTTTATACATTTCCGACACTATAACTATACTTGATGATAAAGCGAGCGTTTTTATCCAACTTTGCAAACTTAGCGAATTTATCTCAAACAAGTACGGACATCCCTCTACAATTAAAACGTGCAAAATAAATACTGCTATAAAAGTTACTACCATTATCTTGTTTTTACCTATACTCTTAAAAATGCTACTCGAGCCAAGTTCCCTACTGTTAAAAGCATTAAAAAGTTGAAATAATATAAAAAGGGTAAAAACAGTACCGCCAAATTCTTTTGAGGGTATATGTAAAAAATTGGTAAAATACTGTGCAAGCATAACACCGCTTATATATAATCCGTTAAAAATAATTCTAAAAAGCATTTTTAAATTAACTATTCCGTCCGAACGTTTAACAGGCTTTAAATTCATTAACTTATTGCTAGCACTTTCTAATCCCAAAGTAAGTGCGGGCGGTCCGTCCATTATAACGTTTATCCACAATAGTTGTAAGGTGTTAAAAGGAGACTTCACCCCGATTATTGCACACACCGTAATAAAAAGCAATGCTGACAGATTGACGGAAAGTTGAAAAAGAATAAATCTTTGCAAGTTTTTATACACGTTTCTGCCAAAAGAGATTGCTTTTACAACTGTAATGAAACTATCGTCTAATAGCACAACGTCCGCCGCCTCTTTTGTTATTTCCGTTCCACTAATCCCCATTGCAATTCCAACGTCTGCGTGCTTAATTGCAGGAGCGTCGTTTATGCCGTCACCAGTCACCGCAACCACTTCGCCCATGCTTTTAAGTGCACGAACAACCCTTAACTTAATTGCTGGCGTACTCCTTGCAATTACCGTCAGTTTTTTTAATGCGACCTTAAATTTTTCGTCGTCTAATTTGTCTAATTCCACCGCACTTATAACAGAAGCGTCACTCTCTATTAAATTTAGTTCTTTAGCTATAGCTTTTGCTGTTTCTGAATTGTCCCCCGTCAAGATTTTTATCTTTATTCCTGCTTTTAAACAATCGTTTACTGCGCTTTTAACCTCTTTTCGCACAGGGTCGAATAATGACACAAAACCGTCGTAAACATAAGCGTTTTCCTTGTCGCCATCTTTTACTTCGCTTCTATCTAAATGCGCAAAACAAAGCACCCTTCTTGCTTTTTGTTGGTGCACACTTATATCGCTTAAAATTTTACTCTTTTGCCCTTCGGTTATTCTACACATAGACAAAACTTTTTCGGGCGCACCTTTAAGCAACTTTCTAGCAACACCTCCTACGTCTATAGTTGTGGTCATATATTTTTTATCGCTTGAAAAAGGCTCTCTATCTAACACCTTAAATTTGTTTCTATAATCTATATAATGTTCCTTTTTATTACTTTGTGTAAAGGCGGTTATCAGTGCACCCTCCGTTGCACTTCCGCTCACTTCATTTATGCCTTTTTTAAATTTAACGTCTGCGGTAGAATTACACACGAAATTTTGCAATAAATACTCTTCGGTTACTTTTTCTGGCGTTATACAGTATTGATTTTTACATATACTTATAACTTTCATTTTGTTTTGGGTTAGCGTTCCCGTTTTATCTGAACAAATTACACTTACTGCGCCAGCCGTTTCGGTTGCCGTAATTTTTTTAATAAGTGCGTTTTCCTTTGCTAGTTTTATCATATTTAACGCTAAAGAAATCGCTACTATAGTTGGAAGTCCTTCTGGTACTGCCGCCACAATTAATATAATGCACGATACAAATGCGTTTTGAACCCCGTCAAAATCTAACCCACCACTAATATACAGTCTTAATATTGTTAAAATAAATACAATTATTGCGCTTATTGCACCTATAATAGTTATCGTTTTTCCTAATTTTGCAAGTTTGTTCTGAAGCGGAGATTTATTGGTGTTTTCTCCAAGTTCGCCTGCAATTTGTCCTATTTCCGTTTCATTTCCAACCGCAGTAACAAGCATTTTACCACTTCCGCTAGTAACAAACGTCCCAGAATACACTGAATTTTTTCGCTCTGCTAGTGGAGTTTTTGCATTTAATACAATACTAAAATCTTTATTAACCGCCTGGCTTTCCCCTGTCAATGCAGACTCGTCAACAGATAAAGAATTGCTCTCGATTAGTCTTCCGTCCGCTACAATCTTATCACCTGTTTCTAACAGCAAAACGTCACCTACCGCAACGTCCGTTTGTGATATTATAACTACTTTACCGTTTCTTATTACCCTAACGGAAAGATTATCGTAAATTTTAGTTAGCGCTCTAAACGCCCGCTCGGAACTCCCTTCCATAATCAAGGTTATGCTTACAGACAAAATTATGGCAAATAATATGCCCACGCATTCCATAAAATCGCCTTTACCCGTTTTTAAGAATTTACCTAATTCCGTTCCAAACGCCAAAATAAAACCGAACAGTAAAATAATTAACATCGGTTCTTTTATTGCATCAAAAAACTTTTGCAAAAACGTGCGTTTTTTGCCCTTATCTATCACGTTTTTGCCGTGTGTTTTTACACTTTTGTAAAGAGAATCGGATAAAAGCCCCAATCTTATATCGCTTGACAATTCTTTTACTGATAATTGTACGGTTTTATCGTGAAAAGTCATACACACCTCCGCTCCGTTATATTAAAAATATGCAAAAAATTTTAAATATATGATTTTATAATTGGACAAACTTTTTCTTTTGTGGTAAACTGTTCTTGGAAAATGAAGTGAGGTTTTACTTATGAAAAATTTTTATGAAGTTGATATTAAAGGTTACGTTGAAAAACTCCCAGTTCTTCCGCTCCCTAGCGGTATAAATATTGCGTTTTTCAATTTGCATGGGAATCCCCCTCTTACCGAACACTGCGGTAAAGAACTTGCCAAACTTGTTGGCGACAGTGAAGTTCTTTTGACTGCCGAATCTAAAGGTTTACAGTTAACTCACGTTGTTGCTAGAGAACTTAATATGCCGTTATATGCAGTTGCTAGAAAATCTAAAAAACTTTATATGCAAGACGGTGTGTGCGTTGCGTACGGGACGTCAATCACTACTGGTAAAAAACAAGAATTTTATCTTTCAAAACACGACGTTGAATTAATACGAGGTAAAAAAGTTGCCATTATCGACGACGTTATATCAACTGGTGAGAGCGAAAAAGGATTAGTAAACCTAGTTGAAGTTGCAGGCGGAATCGTTAACAAAAAACTTTTTGTGCTTGCTGAAGGCGACGCTAAACTTCGTCAAGATATCGGTTATCTTGCATCTATCCCACTACTTTAAGATTAAAACGCCGTAAATACGGCGTTTTTGTTTAGTTTTAGAAAAAAACAATTTAAAAGAGCAAAACGCCGAAAAAATCGACGCTCTGCCCTAGGAAAAAGTTTATTGAGAGTGTAATCAAATTTATCGAAAGCTTCTTGCTTTCTACACCCTTATATTAACAGACGAAACTTTAAAAAATCTTGAAAAATTTAAAAAGTTAAAAATTTTTAAATTTAAAGTAAAATTCAATTTTTATTTGTTATAATTTAGTTATGAAAATACTTTTAGTAGATGATGAAAAACAACTTACCGACGCTTTGAGCGTTATTCTCAAGAAAAATAATTTTTCTATTGATGTGTCTAACAACGGTGAAGACGGACTAGACATGGCTCTTTCTGGTATTTACGACCTTATTATTCTTGACATTATGATGCCGAAAATTGATGGGCTTTCTGTGCTTAAAACTTTAAGAAATAATAAAAATAGCACACCAGTATTAATGCTAAGCGCTAAATCTGAAATCTCTGATAAAATCGACGGCTTAAATTTGGGTGCGGACGATTATTTAACTAAGCCCTTTTCTATGGAGGAATTAATTGCAAGAATTAAGGCTCTTTTACGCAGAAAGGAAGCCTTTACGGGTGATATCCTTTCTTTTGGTGATATTTTGTTAAATCGTGACACGATTGAACTTGAATGCAACGGCAAGCGCGTTCCTCTTGGTAAAAAAGAATTTCAAATTCTTGAAATGCTAATTCTTAATCAAGGAAAAAGTATTGATAAGGATAGGTTTATAGAAAAAATTTGGGGTTATGACACGGACGCAGAATATAACACTATTGAAGTTTACGTTTCCTTTTTACGCAAAAAATTAGCCTCTGTAAAATCCAAAACCGAAATAAAATCTATTAGAGGTGTTGGTTACACCATAGGTATTTCTAATGATTAAAAAAGCGCAGATTAAATTTGTTTGTCTAACCATGTCCATTCTTTTTGGAGTTTTTGGCGTGTTGTTTTTAACCACAACGCTTATTTCTAATGCCGCAAGACAACAAAATATTGAAAACTCGCTCGACACAACCGTACAAAATTATTTGTATTTAAACGATTCTAACGTTTACAAATCAATTTTAGTTAAAATCACGTTTGATACGGAAACAAACAAGTATGAGCGCATAATTATCGGCTTAGACCATAAATTTTTTACTCAAGATCAAGCAGAAAGACTTGTTAATAATGCTATTGATAGCAATTATAACAAAGGAAAGATTGGAAAAATTTGTTATAAAAAATACGACCTTAACCATAATTCCCTACTTGTTCTTGTTGACGCAAACGATATTTATTCGGTTTACTCTTCATCTGTTCTTAGAACCTTTTTAGCACTTTCCATATCGTTCATTGTGCTATTTTGTATAGTTTACGGCATGTCATACAAAATATTTAAGCCTATTCAAGATTCTTTCTTAAGTCAAAAAAGGTTTATTTCTAACGCAAGCCACGAACTTAAAACGCCAGTTGCTATTATATCTGCCAATGCAGACGTCCTTAAACAAGATTCTAATCCGCAATGGATTGATAATATTAAATCACAAACCTCAAGGATGAGCGGATTAATAAACGATATGCTTTCTTTAACAAAAATGGACGAAGGGATTACCAAAACTAATAACGAAAATTTTTGTCTTTCCGACGAAATCGTAACAGCAACACTGCCTTTTGACGCGCTTGCTTTTGAACGAAAAAAACGCCTTTTAATAAACGTTGAACCTGATATTTTTTATCACGGAGACAAAGCATGCGTTAACCAAATAGTCAACATTTTACTTGACAATGCTATAAAACACTCGGATGAGCAAGGCGAAATTTTTTTAGAACTAAAAAAAGAAAAAAATAAGAACGTCCTAACCGTTTTTAATACGGGTAGCGACGTCCCTACAGAGCAGTCACATAAAGTTTTTGAAAGATTTTATCGTTCGGATTCTTCTCGTTCAAGAGAAACAGGCGGGAGTGGTCTTGGACTTTCTATCGCCAAAGGAATTGCCGATTTAAATAAGTGGAAAATCCGTGCCGAATCTATTCAAGGTGAATCCATGACCATTATAGTAACATTTTAACGAACGATATTTTGCACAACAAATCCTAAGTCTTTTATTGTATTTTCAATAATTTCTTTTGCAACGTTTTCACTACTTGAAATCGTTGCTTTTTTATTTTCTAAACTTACTTCAACTTTTTGTACTCCCTTTATTTTAGAAAGCGCACTTTCGACCTTAAAAGCACAATGATTACAATGCATTCCTTCAATTAATATAGTTAAATTATATTTACTGACTTTTGTTTTAGAATTTTTACTGCCTTTATTTACTCTTAAAGCATTACTCACTACAAATAATGAACTAATCGACATCATTGCTGATGCTATTGCAGGTGTTAGCGTTATATTTGCAAACGAAAGCACGCCCCCTGCAATTGGAATTCCTATCACGTTATAAAAAAATGCCCAAAATAAATTTTGCTTTATTATTTTATTAGTTTTTTTACTTATCTCTAACGTCTTTTTTATTGCCGTTAACGATCCGTTCACAATTACTACGTCCGCACTATTAATGGCAACGTCTGTTCCCGTCCCCATTGCTATTCCTATATCAGAAGTTCTAAGCGCTGGGCTATCGTTAATTCCATCACCGACCATAGCCGTTATATAACCTTGTTTTTTGTACTTTTCAACCGTTAAATATTTATCTTCTGGTAAAACTTCGTATAAAAATTCATCTATACCTACCTCATTTGCTATATCTTTAGCAGTACTTTTATTATCGCCCGTTATCATTACAGTTTTAATGCCACTCTTTTTAAGTTCTGTTATTGCCTTTTTACTGTCTTTCTTTACTCTATCCGCTAATGCAAATACTGAAATTAATTGATAATCGTCTGCAAAATATAAAATAGTTTTCGCACTTAAATCCTTAACAATACTTACGTCGATATACGGTGGCAAAATTTTGTTATTGCCCAAATAATATTTTACGTTATCCACCTTTCCTATAATACCGCTACCGATTACGTATTCGTATTCTTGAACGGTCTTTTCTGATTTACCACAATATTCAATAACACTTTGCGCTAAAGGATGGTTTGATTTGCTTTCTAGTGCGGATATTATTGGAAAAAGCGTTTCATTTGCCTCTCCTGTATAATTTATATAGTCAACGACACAAGGTTTACCCTCTGTTATTGTTGCAGTCTTATCCAATAAAACGCAATTTATCTTATGAGCAGACTGTAAAACTTCGGCATTTTTAAACAAAATCCCCTCGCTCGCCCCCCTGCCTGTTCCAGCCATTACCGCTACGGGGGTGGCTAATCCAAGTGCACACGGACAAGAAACTACTAAAACTGATATACCAAAATTAAAGGCTTTATAAAGGTCTTTAGTAATTAAACACCAAACGATAAAAGTTATTACGGATATTACCGTTACTATTGGCACAAAAACACTGGATACTTTATCCGCAATTTTCTGAATAGGGGCTTTACTTGCACCAGCATCCTTTACCATTTCTACTATTTTAGAAAATAAAGTATCATTACCTACCTTATCGGCTTTTAATTTAATATATCCGTCTTTTAATATGCTCCCTGAATTTACCTTTCCGAATACAGTTATTTCTTCTGGAATACTCTCTCCAGTTATTGCCGATTTATCTATGCTAGCAAGTCCCTCTACAACAATACCGTCGACAGGTACGTAATCGCCTGCTTTTAATAAAATAACGTCGCCTTTTTTCAACTCACCAGTTAAAACGGTTATTTCCACACCGTCTTTAATTAAAGTTACGGTTTTGGGTAATAATTTATTTAATGAATCAATAGCATCGCCCGTCTTAATCTTTGATAATTCTTCTAACCATTTCCCTAAAGTTACCAAAGAAACAACCATTGCTCCCCCTTCAAAAAAGGTATGTGTTGGATTTTGTTTACCCGATAATAGTAAAACCGTTACCACTACGCTATATAAATATGCGGAAATTGAACCTAGAGAAACTAAGGTATCCATATTGGGAGAACCATGGCAAATCGCTTTAGTTCCGTTGATGAAAAATTTTCTATTTATAACTAAAATAATAGTTGCCAAAATAAACTGAATTATAAAATTAATTTGTTTTTTCGGTAGGGGCAGTGACAACATATTCCCCATGCAAAAGTACATTAACGGAATAAGCAGACAAAGAGAGATAATAAATCGATTTTTAAGAATTTTTGCATCCTTATATTTGTCTTGCTTTTTTGCTCCGTATAGATATGCCGTATATCCTAAACTTTCAGTTAAGCCGATTATTTTGTCAACCGATATTATTGCGTGATCAAAATCTACTGTCATAGTTTTTTCAATTAATGAAACAGTAACAGAATTAACACCATCTTGCTTTATTAAATTTCGTTCAATACCTTGCGAGCAAACAGTGCAAGACATTCCCTCAACCGAAAACTTTTTAATCATTTCTACTCCTTTTCTATATTTTAGCACGCCAAAATTATTTTTTCAAGTAAATTGTCAAACCACGCAACAGATTGTTGCGTGGTTTGACTTTAAGAAATTATTGAAATTTGTTTGTATCTTCTTTCTTGTTTTGATTAATATTACAACTCCTGCATTTTGAACAAGTGGAACAATTACAACCGCAAGAGGTTTTTCCTTTCTTTTTGTCTATTATTGATTTTGCAATAACACCGCCCACGATAAGTACGGAAGCTATTATCACTATAATTTCAATCGGTTCCATTTTTATTTCTCTTTACTTACTCTTTTTGCATTTATATACCTTATAACTATTACGGTTAAAATAGCAACGGCAATATATATAAACATCGCCCACCACGCAGTGCCTATAAAATAAATTGCAGATGCCACGATATATGAAGTTGCTATCCAAAATACCAGTGTCCAATTAAATGTCTTTTTGTTCGCCATTTCACCTTTTGCAGCTGCTACTGCCGCAAAACAAGGAATTGTGGTCATGTTGAATGCTATAAATGCTAGAAGTGCAGGGAGTGTTATTCCCGTGTTTTGTATCATTATACTTACTGCACTAATGCCTCCGTCACTTTCAATATTAACAACACTTCCAAGTAAGCACGCAGCAAGCGTACCTAGAGTTGAAACGACGTTTTCTTTTGCAATAAGTCCTGTGATTGCCGCGACGGCAAACACCCAACCCATACCATTTAATTGCACGCCAAAGCCTATCGGTGTAAACAATGGTTGTATTAATTGTCCTATTCCACCCAAAATACTCTCATGCATTAATTCGTCTGGCAAATATTTCCACGAAAAATTAAAGTGACTTATCACCCAAATAATTATAGTCGAAGCAAGTATAATTGTAAACGCTTTCTCTATAAAATGCTTTGCTTTATCCCACAAAAGCATTACTAAATTTCTAATTTGCGGTGCGTGATAAGACGGTAATTCCATAATAAATGGTGGTGTATCGCCCTTTAAGGTCGTTTCTCTCATTAAAACAACGGCAAAAAGTGCGGTTATCATACCAATTAAATACATACCGTAAGTAATTAAATCTACATTACCCACACCAAAATATGCAACGATTGCACCTGAAACCGCCGTCAAAATAGGTAGTTTTGCTCCGCAACTAAAGAATGGAATAACCCTAACGGTTGCAAGTTTTTCCTTTTCATCTGCAAGTGTTCTTGTGTTTATCATTGCGGGAACTGAACAGCCAAAACCCATTATCATTGGTAAAAACGCTCTACCAGATAAACCAAACTTTCTAAGTGCCCTATCTAATATAAACGCTATTCTTGCCATATATCCACTATCTTCAAGTATTGAGAAGAATAAAAACAGCACGAGTATTTGTGGTAAGAACCCTAAAATTGCAAATATACCACCAAGTACGCCGTCGCATATTAGTCCTGAAACCCATTCGGGTGAAGTTGAAAGCCATACACCTACTGCGTCTGCTATTGTGCCTGTTAACACTTCCATTAGCCCCATTAGTATTACGCCCGGGGAATTTATTCCACCTGAACCGAATACGCCTTCAAATGCCGTGCCTTCTAACGATACCCAACCTTCTGATAAAAACCCGCCTAAAAATAAAAAGTTTTCAGAAAAAGTTAAGTGAAATATTGCAAAAAGCACTACTAAGAAAATAGGTATACCCCAAATTTTATGCGTTAAGATTTTATCCGCTTTATCAGATGGCGTTACTATAAATTTTTCTTTGTTTTTTCTTTTTAATGTAGGTGAAAAATATTTAGTTATGTATTTATACCTTGCATCTGCTACCAAAGCCTCAAAATCATCACCAAATATTTCGTCTTTATGCGTTTCCTTAAATGCCTCAACCATATTTACGGTATCTTTATGCATCAAAACTTCAAGTTCGTCAAGTTCTGCAAGTTTTACCGCGTGAAAAGTTGGATTGTGTACCCCTTGCCCCTCAAGCGCTATTTTTATATCGCCAATTAAGTGCTGAAGTGCTAAATCTTCTATAACTGTTTTTCCTTTTCTTCCTTTTTCACATGCTTCGTGCGCTCTTTCCATTAGTTTATCTAATCCAACACCTTTTAGTGCCGATATCTTAACAACTGGAATGCCT
Organism: Clostridiales bacterium; assembly: GCA_015069425.1. GTDB lineage: Bacteria > Bacillota > Clostridia > Christensenellales > Borkfalkiaceae > UBA1259. The sequence goes on from SVIP01000001.1 coordinate 66,370, forward strand.
AAACGCTTTTCTAGTTCTTTTTCATCTATATAATCTCCACGCTTTTCCACTGCATCCATCATATTTAGTGCAAGCACAATTGGTACGTCTATTTCTAATATTTGCGTGGTCAAGTACAAATTTCGCTCCAAATTCGTTGCGTCGATTATATTTATTACACAATCAGGCTTTTCGTCTAAAATATAATTCCTTGCTATTACCTCTTCTGGGGTATATGGAGATAATGAATATATTCCCGGTAAATCTACTATAGCAATAGGTTCGCTAAGTTTTTTATAAACCCCCTCTCTTTTATCTACCGTTACACCTGGCCAGTTACCAACGTGTGCTGTAGATCCCGTAAGTCCATTAAATAAAGTTGTTTTTCCGCTATTTGGATTCCCTGCTAAAGCAAATCTATGCATTTGGATTCACCTCCAGGGTAATACACGACGCCTCGCTATTCCTTAAAGATAATTCATAACTTCTAACCGTTACTTCAATCGGGTCGCCAAGCGGTGCTTTTTTCCTTAAATATATCTCCGCTCCGTTTGTTATACCCATATCGTACAAACGACGCTTTATCTTTCGCTCGCCACTAACTGCTAATACTTTTCCGCTTTCGCCTATATGGAATTTATCAAGCGTTTTTATCATAACCCCTCCTAATGTGAAATTTATTTCAGATTTATCGTATATATACTATCATTTATATTCAGCAATGTCAACTAAAATGTGAAACTTTTTTCATCTTTTTAATTTTTTTGTGAATTTTTTTTCATATTCTTTTCCCTTGACAAAGCTGATAAGTTTGTTATATAATGTTGTTATGAAAAACGTTGTTAGACAGCCTAGACAAGAGCGGTCAATCGAAAAGAAAAACAAAATAATTGAAGCGGGGTATTCTCTTTTTTCTGAAGTAGGATATTACGGAACTAACACGGCTGAAATTGCTAAAAGAGCGGGCGTTTCCACCGGTATAGTTTACGGGTATTTTCAAGATAAGAGGGATATTTTGATTTGCGTTTTAGAACTTTATATTAACAAAGTTTTTGATCCGTTTTTAAAACTTTTCGATAAACTCGCACTACCTATAGATTTTGATACCTTAATTAAAAAAATAATTGACATGTGCATTAAAACACATAAAAATAACCGAAAAATCCACGAGGCCCTACATTCTCTTTCAGGCTCTGACGAAGCTGTCAACGCTCAATTCATTGATTTAGAAGATAAAATCACCTTAAAAATTGCCGAAAAATTTACTCATCTCGGCTTAAGCGTGGAAAATGCGGTGGAAAAAATACACCTTGCAATGGATTTAATTCAATCCTTTTCACACGAATACGTTTTTGACAAGCATGAATATATTGATTACTTTATAATGCGTTCCATGGTGGAAAAAACGGTTATCGGTTTATTTAAAGATTAAAAAAACGGCTAAATTAGCCGTTTTTTTGTTGTGTTTTTAGTTTTCTTTTCTTAAGATATCACCTGCACTTAGCGGTATATCCGTATATAGTTTTAATTTCTCTTGCACTAATTTTGCGTCCGTTACTATTTCGCCCTTTTCATTTTCCAAGCGTTCAACTTTTATAGCTTTATTAAAACTATCTGATGGTGACAATACTTCTAAATGGTCACCAACTACAAAGCGGTTACGCATTTCTATAATGGCGTATTCTCTATTATTATTTCCCTCGATAACGTTTGCAATAAATTTATGCGTGCCTTTACTTTGACTGTCGTCATAGTTTACCGTTCTATCGTTATCTCCTAAAAAGTAAGCGGTTGTAAATTCTCTGTGTGCCGTCTTTTTTAATTCTTCTTGATATAGGGGATTTTCTTTGTATTTTTCGCCACGCTCGTAATATGCATCTATTGCTCTACGGTATGCGTTTACTACTGTTGCAAGATAATACTCCGATTTCATTCTCCCCTCAATCTTAAAAGAGCATACCCCTGCATCGTCAAGTTCAGCAATATAATCTAATAGGTTAAGGTCTTTACTATTCATTATATACGTGCCACGCTCATCCTCTTGCATTTCCATAAACGCAGTTTCTGACCCTTTTTCACGAATTTCGTAATTCCATCTGCACGCCTGAACACATTCGCCACGATTACTGCTTCTTCCAGTTCGGTAATCTGATAAAAGACATCTTCCACTATAAGAAATACACATTGCTCCGTGTATAAAGGTTTCAATTTCTATATCTGGCACTTTTTTAGAAATTTCTTTTATTTCTTTTTTACTTAACTCTCTTGCCAAAATCACCCTTTTAACGCCAAAATTTTTCCAAAACTCCACTGTTTTATAATTTAGCGTGTTTGCTTGTGTCGACAAGTTTAAAGGTAGGTTTGGCGCAACTGTTTTTGCAAGATACATCAATCCCGTGTCTGAAATTATTGCCCCGTCTATTTTTATACTCTCTAAAAATTTAAAATATTTTTCCGCCTCTTCAATATCAGAATTCCTTCCAAACACGTTTACAGTAACGTAAATTTTTTTGCCTAAAGAGTGTGTAAACTCGACAGCCTCTAAAAGTTCGTCATTAGAAAAGTTGGTTGCAAGTGCTCTTAAACTTAACCCTTTTCCACCAACGTATACAGCATCCGCACCAAAATAAAGGGCGGTTTTAAGTTTTTTCATATCGCCTGCGGGCGACAAAAGTTCTATTTTTCTCATATAAGTTTTTCCGTTATACTAACCCCGTCTTCAATATCATAAACAACGGTTTTTAAGTTTTTATCATTTGTTACAGCGTTTAAAAATTTTTCCATACTGTTTTTGGTGGTATTGTACCTATGTGGAGTTTTTACCTTTCCACCAACAAAACCCCTAAACAGCACGTTATCTGCAAAAAGTATTCCATCTTTTTTTAGTACCGAAAGTAAATTGGGTAAATACTCGTAATAATGTCCTTTAGGCCCGTCCAAAAAAATGAAATCGTACTCACCCGTTAAAACGGGTATTATTTCCGACGCGTCACCTTGAAAAATTTTAGCACGATTATCAACCCCAAATTCTTTATAATTTGCTCTTGCTAAGGCTATTTTTTCTTCGTCTATTTCGATACCTGAAAGTGTAGAATTTTCCGACGTTAGCAACATTGCAATACCCGACAAACCGAGGTTTACCCCTATTTCCAAAATCTTAGAGGGCTTTTTAATTTTTACAGTTTCAAGCAAAAGTTTAAACGATTGATCTCTTAGTATCGGCTCGTTATCAAGTTTTGCTTTTTCTCGCATCTTAAGTATTCGTTCCAAATCACACCACCATTACTATCGGTAAAATCATAGGATTTTTCTTGGTCACTTTGAAAATATAATTTTTTATACTTCTTCTAATTATTCCTGCAAGTTCATTTTCGTCTCGCACAGATTTAAGGTCAATATGGCTTAAAGTGTTTATTACGTTAGACTTAACGTCTACTATCATATTTTCATTCAACACTAAACCTTTCCCAATGATTTCAAGCGAACTTAGTTCCGCTGTAAATTCATCAACGCCCGCAACAACTACAACTAATCCGTCCTCTGAGAGGTGTATTCTGTCTCGGAGAACAAAACTATCCGCACCATCTATACCAACACCGTCTACAAAACGAGAACCTGCAACGAATTTTTCACCAAACTTCATTGTCTTTTCGGTAAGTTCTACAGTATCCCCAATTTCGGCTATCAAAATGTTTGTATTTTTAACACCGATTTCTTCTGCCAATCTAGCGTGCTTTTTTAAGTGACGATATTCGCCGTGAACGGGAATAAAAAATTTAGGTTTAATTAGTGAGTGTAATACTCTAAGTTCCCCACGACAAGCGTGTCCTGAAACGTGGATAGGCTCTAATGATTCGTAAATAACTTCCGCTCCTAAACGATAAAGATTATTTATGACTCCGTAAATCATTTTTTCATTGCCTGGAATAACAGACGCACTTATTACGACGGTGTCGTTATTCCCAATAACCACCTTGTTAAACTCTCCGCTAGCCATTCTTGTAAGTGCACTCATAGGTTCGCCTTGCGTACCCGTAGAGACTATTAAGACTTGTTCGTTCTTAAAGTTTTTTATCTTTTCCACATCTATAATAAGATTGTCTGGAATATTGAGTTCGCCTATCTTTGCCGCCGCCTCAGCAATGTTTATCATACTTCTGCCAGAGAATGCAACTTTTCTTTTATACTTAACCGCTAAATCTAAAATTTGTTGTAATCTATGCACGTTTGATGCAAAAGTAGCGATTATTAAGCGTTTTTTAGAGTTATCCGCAAACACGTGATCAAGCGTATCCTTTACTACGCTTTCACTCATAGTTGTTCCCTCAATTTCAATATTCGTTGAGTCTGCCATGAGTAAAAGTACGCCTTTATTTCCAATCTCGGAAATCCTATTTAAGTCCATAGTTTCACCGTTTACGGGTGTAAAGTCAATCTTAAAATCCCCAGAGTGAAACACAACACCTACAGGTGTAGTTATTGAAAGTCCAACCGCTCCTGCTATTGAGTGATTTACGTTTATAAATTCCACACTAAAACAGCCTAATTTTATAACACTTCCCGGCTTTACACAATTTAAACTAACGTCGGAAAGTTTATGCTCTTTTAACTTGCTTTCAATCAATGTTAACGTTAGTTTTGTGCCAAATATCGGTGCAGATAAGTCTTTCATTACGTACGGAATTCCACCTATATGGTCTTCGTGTCCGTGCGTTATTACTATTCCTCTTATTCTAGACTTATTTTCTGCTAGATAGTTTACGTCCGGTATAACTAAGTCAACCCCAGGCATATTATCACTTGGAAAGGTTACGCCTGCGTCGATTACGATAATGTCTTTACCGTATTCTAAGGCGGTCATGTTTTTACCTATCTCACCAACACCACCTAAAAAACGCACTTTTAAAGTTTTTTTATTTTCCTTTTTTCCCTTATTATGGTCTATTTTTGCGCTATTAAATTTTAAATCTTTATTTATCGCTTTAACCACTTTGCCCGCTTGTTTTTTCTTTTTTTGAGTTTTTTCTTTCTTTTTGTTCTCTTTTATATTTTCCAAATTATTACTCCTATTTTAAGGTAATTCCGTCTTTGTTCTCTTGTATTATACACTTTTTTACTCTAAAAGTAAACAGTATTTAAATTCGCTATCAAATTATTTAATATTTTACGAGTAAAATACTTGAAAAAAAAGTCGTATAAGTGTATAATCTAATAAATACATTTATTAGTGCTTAATTTTTAGTATTTAAAATTTAATCCGTAAAATATAAAAAAATTTACTTTTAGGAGTTATAAATATGAGAGTATATAATTTTGCAGCAGGTCCTTCAACACTTCCACTTCCAGTTTTAGAGCAAGCACAAAAAGAATTGCTTGATTTTAATGGAACAGGTATGAGTATAGTAGAAATGAGTCACCGTAGCAAACCATTCATGGCTGTAAACGATGAGGCTAACGCCCTTCTCCGTCAGCTTATGAATATCCCCGACGACTATTCTGTTCTTTTCGTTCAAGGTGGTGCAACCCAACAATTTGCAGCCGTTCCTCTTAACTTGCTTAAAAACGGAAAGGCCGATTATATACTTACTGGTAACTTCGCAACAAAGGCTTATGAAGAAGCTCAAAAATATGGTGATATCGCTGTCGCTGCATCTTCAAAAGAATCTAACTATACTTATATCCCTGATATGAGCACTGTAAAATTCCGTGATGGTATTGATTACGTTCATACAACTTATAACAATACTATCTTTGGAACAAGATATACAGAACTTCCCAAAACCGATGCAACCCTCGTTACTGATATGAGTTCTTGCATCTTAAGTGAAGTGGTTGACGTAAGTAAATTCGGTTTAATCTATGCTGGCGCACAAAAAAACATTGCTCCCGCAGGTCTTACTATCGTTATCGTTAGAAAAGATTTACTTGGCAATGCTTCACCTATTTGCCCTATTATGCTTAACTATGCTATTCAAGATAAAAACGATAGCCTTTATAACACCCCTCCTTGTTTCCCAATCTATATGGCTCTTTTAGTATTTAGATGGCTTAAGGAAATGGGCGGTGTTTCCGCTATGCAAAAAATCAACGAAGAAAAAGCAAAGATGCTTTACGATTTTATCGACAACTCTTCTCTTTACACTAATAAAGTTGCCGTTAAAGACCGTTCGCTTATGAACGTTCCATTCGTAACGGGCAGTGAAGAACTTGATGCTAAATTTGTTGCAGAGGCAACTAAAGCTGGTCTTGTTTCTCTTAAAGGTCACAGAGTTACTGGCGGTATGAGAGCATCTATCTACAACGCTATGCCAATTGAAGGCGTTAAGGCGCTCATTGAATTTATGAAGAAATTTGAAATGGAGAACAAATAATGAAAAACATTCTTACACTTAATGCTATTAGTAGAGTTATAGACGACGTTTTTGACAATACTTACAACGTTTCCAATGATGCTGAAAGTCCAGTAGGTATAATGCTCCGCAGTTTTAAAATGCACGATTATAAATTAGACGAAAACACCATTGCTATTGCAAGAGCAGGCGCAGGTGTTAATAATATCCCTTGCACCGAATACGCTGAACAAGGCGTTGTTGTTTTCAATACACCTGGTGCTAATGCTAACGCCGTTAAAGAATTGGTTTTGAGTGCGCTCTTTATTGGTTCAAGAAATATAATCGCTGCTACCGATTGGGTTAAAACCCTTAAAGGTCAAGGTGACGAAGTTGGTAAACTTGTTGAAAAAGGCAAGTCTAACTTTGCTGGCTGTGAAATCAAAGGTAAAAAACTTGGTGTAATCGGTCTTGGTGCTATCGGTGCTCTCGTTGCTAATGCAGCTCTTGATTTAGGTATGGAAGTTTATGGCTACGACCCATTCTTATCCGTTGGTGCTGCTCTCCGTTTATCTTCTAGCGTCAAAGTTGTTAAAGAACTTAACGATATTGCTAAAAATTGTGATTATATCACTATTCATATCCCTTATATTGCAGACCAAAATAAAGGTATTATCAATTCTGGTTTAATCCGTAAAATGAAAGACGGAGTTGTTATTATTAACTGTGCTAGAGGCGAATTAGTTGATAACCAAGCAATCATTAAGGCCACCGAAAGCGGTAAAGTTGCTAAATATATCGTCGACTTCCCCGCTGACGAAATTATAGGTGTTAAAAATATCGTTTGCATCCCTCACCTCGGCGCATCTACTGAAGAGGCTGAAGACAACTGTGCTGTTATGGCTGCAAAACAACTTATCGACTACATTGAAAACGGTAATATCGTCAACAGTGTTAACTACCCAACTTGTGCTATGCCAAGAACAACGGCGTACAGATTAGTAATTCTTCACAAGAACACTCAAAATATTCTTGCTCAAATCACCGGTACTGTTGGCAACGAAGGAATTAATATTTCCAACCTCACCAATCAAAGCAAGGGCGACTATGCAGTTACGATTTTAGACATTGACAACGAAGTTTCTGACGACGCTATTAAGCACATCGCAGACGTTGAAAATATTATCAGAGTTAGAGTTATTAAGTAATAAACAAAAATAAAATTTTAGGTGGTAGAATTTACCACCTTTTATTTTACACAAAACACGAACATTTGTTTGCTTTTTGTTTTTATTTGTGTTACAATATTTAAACAAACAAACGTTTGGGGTGTTTTATGATTGATGAAAAAAAGCTTTCAATTTTAACAAGTGCGGCAAAATACGACGTCTCTTGTTCGTCAAGTGGTTCAAAGCGGAAAAATACCACACATGGATTAGGAAACGCTTGTTTTGGTGGACTTTGTCACTCGTTTACTCAAGACGGGCGGTGTATTTCTTTACTTAAAATCTTAATGAGTAACGATTGTATTTACGACTGCAAGTACTGTACTAGTAGATGTACCAACTCCGTGCCGAGAGCAACCGCTACCCCCGATGAAATTTGTCAACTTACTATAGAATTTTACAAGCGTAATTATATTGAAGGACTATTTTTATCCTCCTCAATCTTTAAATCACCCAACCACACTATGGAAATACTTTATGAAACGGTGAGAAAATTAAGAGTTGAATATCATTTTAACGGATATATCCATCTAAAAGGGATACCAGGTGCGGACAGTCTTTTAGTTGAAAAGGCGGGGTTTTTAGTTGATAGGATGAGTTTTAATATTGAACTGCCGAGCGAAAAAAGTTTAACGCTTTTAGCCCCACAAAAAAACAAGCAAAATATTATTGCACCGATGAAAATGCTTGCACGAGATAAGTATTTTGTTCTTCCTAATAAAAGAAGAAAAGATTTTATCCCTGCGGGACAAACAACGCAAATGATTATCGGTGCATCGCCAGAAAGCGACGCACACATATTAAAACTTAGCGAATATATGTATCAAAACTACAAAATGAAAAGAGTGTATTTTTCTACTTACACTCCGACTAATTTTGACACGTCACTTCTCCCCACCACGCAATTATCTTTGGTTCGTGAACATCGATTATATCAAGCCGATTGGCTACTTAGATTTTACGGTTTTACGGCAGATGAAATTACAGGCGATAAAGGTTTCTTATCTGAAGAATACGACCCAAAATGCGCTTGGGCACTTAAAAATTTGCACCTTTTTCCTGTGGAAATTAACCGTGCAAGCCCTGAACTTTTGCTCCGTGTTCCTGGTATAGGTGTCAAAAGTGCTTATCGAATCATGCATGCAAGAAAATATGCTAAACTTGATTTTAACGACTTAAAAAGATTAAGAGTAGTATTAAAAAGGGCTGTTCATTTCATTACATGTAACGGCAAATATTTGGGAGCGCAAAGCCAAAGATTAATTGAAGCCTCACTTTCTGGCATTGAACAAATTGATAATAGCAAACAACTGTCTATTTTTGAACAAAATCAACTCGCTCTTTCAGCTTTAACTGGTGAATTATGAAAATTTTTACTATTGAAAATCATATCAACGGAATTTTATGTGCGCTGTATTTAAGTTTTACTGAAAAAATTATTCCCGATTTTGTTGAGGACATTTCCACCTTCCAACCACGATTTGACGGTGCAATTATAAACGTTAATACTAATACTGCCAACTCTGAACGAGTTAAAACTGCCCTTTACAAGTACGGGGGTAGCGATATAATTTATCAAATGAAAATTTGTCTAATGAGCAAAGAACACTCCGCACTTCTTCATGCGTTTAATTACGGCTATGCGACACTTAAATACAGAACGGATATTTCTAATATGCTTTCAGAAAAAGCCGTTTCAGACTTTTCCTATACCGTTCAAAAAGTTCTTCACGAACGGCATATCTTAACGGGCATGATTAGGTTTAGAGAATCAATAAACGGTGTGCTTTACGCTAAGTTTTCGCCCGATAACGACGTTGTTTCACTTATCGCACCACACTTTTTAAAACGACTTGGTAGAACACCTTTTATTTTGCACGACCTTTCTCGCAATAAAATTTGCATATCGGACGGAGCGACCATTAAAACAGTATTTACCAATCTTCCCGCAAACTTTACACCTGCTGAAAAAGAAAGTGGAATTAGTGAACTATGGAAAAAATATTATGGGAGCGTTAATATTAAAGAACGCAAAAACCAACGCTTACAAGATAACTTTTTCCCAAGACGTTATAGAAAATATTGCTACGAAACTTGGGAATAAAAATTACTTTGTTATTGCCTATTTTTATGATATAATATAATCATAATATTATTAATTAGGTGGTTTTTATGGACGCTTTATGGATTATGCTTAGAAACGTGCTAATCTTTGTCGCACTTGCTTTGCCTGGGTATATACTCGTAAAATCTAAACTGTTAAAATCAAATGAAAGCGGTGTTCTTTCTAAAATTTTATCCTACGTTGGTATGCCTTTTTTAATTTTATCTAGCATTCTTTCAATAGAATTTACTAGCGATTTTACATTGATTGCCGTTATTACCGCTATTTCTTGTATTCTCTTTACCGTTCTATTTTTCTTTTTGACTATTCCTTTAACAATAAAAGAAAAACAAGAAAAAAAACGCAGTATGATGCGTTTTGCTATGCTATTTTCTAATAATGGATTTTTAGGTATCCCTCTCGCAATAGCTGTTTTTACTAATAACCCTATTGTAGTTTCTATTGTTGTTATTTTTAACATTTTTAACAATATTTTAATCTACACTTTAGGAATATATCTTATTTCTGGTGATAAAAAAGCAATAAACCTAAAAAAAGCGTTTGCCAACCCCGTACTCCTTGCTTTTGTTGTTGGTTTAATTCTTAATCTTATCGGTGTTAAAAAGTTACTTCCAGAGATTACGACTTTTTCCGACCACTTGAAAAACTTAGTAACACCTGTTTCAATGCTTATCTTAGGTGTTAAACTTGCGGAAGTACCATTTGCATCACTGTTTACTTCCCCATCAAGTTATTATGTTTCTTCAATTAAACTAATTTTAATGCCTTTAATCGCAACCGCTTTAGGTTTTGCAGTAAAATTATTATTTAACCTAGATAACGATATTGTGTTTGCTTTCTTTATTGCTTTTGCTATGCCAAATGCTGGGCTTTCAACTACCTTTGCAGACCAATTTGGAGGGGACACCAAGCATTCCGTTATTTATACTTTAGGCTCGACTATTTTTTCTGTTTTAACTATTCCGATTTTGTATTATTTGCTAAATTTAATAATTTCTTTATAACTAAACAAACTTAAAGAGCGTTACCAAAAAGTAACGCTCTTTTTATCAAAATAAACCTTATTTATTTAATGCTTCTTGAACTGCAACTGCGCAAGCAACGGTCATACCAACCATTGGGTTGTTACCAGCACCGATTAAGCCCATCATTTCTACGTGGGCAGGAACTGAAGATGAACCAGCGAATTGTGCATCAGAATGCATTCTACCCATAGTGTCTGTCATGCCGTAAGATGCAGGACCTGCTGCCATGTTGTCGGGGTGTAAGGTACGACCTGTACCACCACCTGATGCAACTGAGAAGTAGCTTTTGCCGTTTTCAATCGCCCATTTCTTATAGGTTCCAGCAACAGGGTGTTGGAAACGAGTTGGGTTGGTTGAGTTACCAGTAATTGAAACGCCAACGTTTTCTAATCTCATAATAGCAACGCCTTCAGGTACGCTATCTGAACCGTAACATTTAACGTTTGCTCTTGCGCCCTTAGAGAATGGTTTTTCTTCTAAAACGTTAACTTCTTCGGTTGCAGGGTCAAACTTAGTTTCAACGTAAGTAAAGCCGTTAATTCTTGAAATAATATAAGCAGCGTCTTTACCTAAACCGTTAAGAATAACTCTTAAAGGTTTAACTCTAACTTTGTTTGCGTTAAGAGCAATTTTGATTGCACCTTCTGCTGCAGCAAAAGATTCGTGACCTGCTAAGAAACAGAAACATTCGGTTTCTTCAGAGAGGAGCATTTTACCAAGGTTGCCGTGTCCTAAACCAACTTTTCTGTTTTCAGCAACTGAGCCTGGGATACAGAAAGATTGAAGACCGATACCAATGTTTGCAGCAGCGGTTGCGGCAGACTTGTCGCCTGTCTTTTCAGCAGCTTTTAATGCGATTGCTGAACCAACAACGTATGCCCATTTAGCATTTTCAAAACAGATAGGTTGTGTTTCTTGAGTGATAGTATAAGGATCAATGCCGTATTTATCACAAATTTCTTTACATTCATCAATAGAGTTGATGCCATATTCTTTAAGAGTTAAAAGAATTTTGGCTTCTCTTCTTTCATAACCTTCAAATTGTGCCATAAGTCTTTTCCCTCCTATTATTCCTTACGCGGGTCAATATATTTAACCGCGCCGTCTTCTTCCTTAAAGCGTCCGTAAGTGCCTTTTGCCTTTTCGTATGCTTCGTTTGGTTCCATACCTTTCTTAATAAAGTCAGTCATCTTGCCAAGTGAAACGAATTCATAACCGATAACTTCGTTATTTTCATCAAGAGCCATTCTTGTGCAGTATCCTTCGGTCATTTCAAGATATCTAACGCCTTTTGCTTTAGTACCATACATAGTACCAACCATTGAACGTTCGCCTTTACCAAGGTCTTCCATACCAGCACCGATAACCAAACCATCTTCTGAGAACGCTGATTGTGAACGTCCGTAAACGATTTGTAAGAAAAGTTCTCTCATTGCCGTGTTAATAGCATCGCAAACGAGGTCGGTATTAAGCGCTTCTAAAAGGGTTTTTCCAGGAAGAATTTCAGCTGCCATTGCGGCTGAGTGAGTCATACCTGAACAACCAATAGTTTCTACAAGAGCCTCTTCAATAATACCGTTTTTAACGTTTAACGAAAGTTTACATGCACCTTGTTGTGGTGCGCACCAGCCTACACCGTGCGTATATGCGGAAATATCTTTAATTTCCTTTGCTTCTACCCATCTGCCTTCTTCTGGAATAGGAGCAGGACCGTGTTTCGGACCTTTACATACGCAGGTCATTTCTTTAACTTCAGTTGAATACTGCATAAATCTATGCCCTCCAAAATGTTTATCAATATTTTTCTTTTATTAGTATATCAAAAACTTTCATTTTTGACAATTATTTTGCTTATCTTTTATTCTTTTTCTTTTATTCTTTTATAATGAAATAAATATTGTTGAAAATAGCCTGCGTTTTCTTTAAACTCTTTTAAAAACCACTCGCTTATTTTCTCTCTATTTGTAAGCGTTCCGTTAAAGTTTTCACGATACACTTTATCTATCCAAGTATCAACGGGAAAGCTATCTGCCCTATGAAAACCGAAAAGTGTTACGCAATCTGCAACCTTTGGACCTACACCGTGAATTTTAATAAGTGCCTTTTTAAGTTCAGCCGTCGGCAATTTATTAAAATCCAAAAGATTAAAACCGTTTGTTATGTCAAGACTTAGTTTATAAATATAATCGGCTCTATAACCGAGCGATAAGCCTTTATAAAACTCTACTGATTTTTCCGCCATTTTTTCCACTGTTGGAAAAGTATAATAATCTATTCCATTATACTGCCTTTTTTCGCCTAAATTAAGGCAAAGTTTTTCTATTATTCCTTTTATTCTGGGAATGTTATTGTTTTGTGAAATTATAAAAGAAAATAACGTTTCAATAGGATTTTGGTTTAGTATTCTAATCCCTTTACCCCTTTTTGCGGACGATATTAGAACTTCTACACCTTTACTTAGTGCGTCTAGATAGATAGCGGAATAGTCTCGTTCTAAGTCAAAATAATCATAAAAATATTCTTGATCGCAATCTTGGCATTCAATAACGGTATTTTGGTTTTCTTCATAGCAATATGCACACTTATCCATAGAAAAAACCAAGTACCCTTTTTGATACTCCTTAAATCTGAAAACCTGTCCGCATTCTAAGGTGTCTTTTATGTTAAAATATTCACTACTATATATGATTTTTTTCATACTAATTAAAAATTTATAAAAAATGACGGGCTGAAATATACAACCCGTCGTTTTATTAGTTTTCTTTTGCGTAAACGCTAACTTTCTTGTCTTTTCTGCCCATTCTTTCGAACTTAACAACACCGTCGATAAGTGCGTATAAAGTATCGTCACTACCGATGCCTACGTTGTTACCAGGGTGAATTTTCGTTCCACGTTGACGAACGATAATGCCACCTGCAAGAATCTCTTGTCCGTTTACTCTCTTAACGCCAAGTCTTTTAGCGTTGCTGTCTCTACCGTTTTTGGTGCTACCGCCACCTTTGTGGTGAGCAAATAATCTAAATAAGAACATCATAATTATTACCCTCCTACCTTACTTCGCAACGATTTCTAAAATCTTAACTGCGGTGAAAGGTTGTCTATGACCTTGCTTTTTCCTTTCATTCTTTTTAGCTTTGTACTTGAAAACAATGACCTTCTTATCCTTGCCTTGTTCAAGAACTTCACCAACTGCCTTGAATGCCTTTGCTTCGTCTGCTACTTTGATACCGTTTTCATCTGATACCATAAGTACGTCAAACTCAACTTTGTCGCCTACGTTTGCTGAAAGTTTTTCAAATCTAATGATTGAACCAACTTCTGCTTTGTACTGCTTTGAACCGTTTTCTACGATTGCGTACATAATTTTACCTCCTGCTAACCAGTCTCGCCGAATTATTTTTTGGGTGTGCTTGCGCACTTATAAAACCCCTTTCGAGCGGCTACTTGACTATTTTATACTTTTTATTTATAATTGTCAACTATTTTTAGCATAAATTACTTATATTTTCCCATACTATCCTTAAATAATTTCAAGGAGATTTTTATGGAAAAAAATGAATATAATGAAAAAGCAATAAACGACGTTTATAAAAACGCACACATTGCTCTTCAAAGCATTTCCGACCTTCTACCCTCTGTTGAAGATGAAGATATCAAAGCAGAACTAAAAGACGAATACGAAGGTTATGAAAAAGTAATCGGTGAAGTTTCAACCTTTATGGCCGAAAATGGGATTGAGCCAAAAGACGTAAATCCTTTTAAAAAAGCTATGCTTTGGAGCAGTATTAAAATGAAAACACTCTTCGATAACAGTCGCAACCAAGTTGCTGAAATGATGATTAACGGAACCGTTATGGGCATAAACGAACTTACCGCTATGAAAAATGAACAAACTAACCTTGACCCAGGCGTTTTAGAACTTTTAGAAAAGCTCTTAAAACTTGAAGAGGAATACGAACAGCGCTTAAAAAAATATTTGTAAAATTTTTGACCGCCTTTAATTAAAGGCGGTCAAACTTTTTATTCCAATTATTTTACTAATACTTTCTTTAACTTAGCAAATCTGGGAAGTCCATCTTCTTTTATTAAATCGGTTTCGCCTTGGATAAGGGGAAGTGCGTATTTAACGAATTCGTCTGAAACGCCTGTACCATTGTTAGTAATCCATTCAAGTGGAACAGTTTTTTCAGTGTTTGCTGCAAGTTCTAACGGAAGAAGTTTATATTCACATTCATATTTATCCCCTTCTTTTCTTGCATAGCAAACCATCTTATCGGTTTCACCGTTAACTGCTGCACGAACTGCTTGTTTACCAGCCTCGAAAGTTTCTTCAATATCAGTCTTACTTGCACAGTGTGCTGCACATCTTTGCATTAAAGAAAGTTCAACTGCTCTAGTCTTGTAGCCAGTTTCTGCCTTTAAGATATTGCAAAGGGTTGCTGCCACGCCACCAAGTTGAGCGTGACCAAAGCTATCTCTTGCGCCTGCTTGACCTAATGCCTCGCAAACGAGTACGCCATCAGCATTTTTGATACCTTCAGAAACAACTGCTATACACTTATTGTTATTCTTAGCGCAAACGTCTTTAACGTCAGCAATAAACTTATTAATATCAAAAGTTACTTCTGGGAGATAGATAAGGTCTGCGCCCAATCCCTTAGCACCAGCAAGCGCTGCTGCTGCGGTAAGCCAACCTGCGTTTCTACCCATAACTTCGATTACGCAAAGCATCGGTGTATCATAAACCTTAGCGTCAAGGTTAATTTCCATAATAGACGTTGCAATATATTTTGCTGCGCTTGCAAAACCTGGGCAGTGGTCAGTTCCGAAAAGGTCGTTATCTATTGTCTTTGGAACGCCGATAACGTTCATTTCATAGCCTGATTTTGCCATGTATTTACTAATTTTATTACAAGTATCCATACTGTCGTTTCCACCGTTATAGAAGAAGTAACGGATATCGTATTTTTTGAACACTTCAAGCAATCTCTTATAATCAGCATCGTCAACAGATGCGTCTTTAAGTTTGTATCTAACTGAACCTAATGCTGAAGATGGCGTATACTTTAAGAGTTCTAATTCTTTTATATCTTCTTTAGACATATCGTAGAATTCTTCATTAAGTATTCCCCTAATTCCGTGCGCTGCACCGTAAACGTTAGTAATCATTTCTGAGTTTAAACCCTCAATAAATACGCCTGCTGCACTTGCGTTGATAACTGATGTCGGTCCGCCCGACTGAGCAAACATTAATGCTCCTTTCAATCCTTTCATAGTTTTTCTCCTTAATTTATGTAAATTATTTTTTATTGATTTAATACGTGTGATATAGTGTGAAGTTCTTTATCAAAGCGTTTTTCTGCTTTTTGAACGTCCTCAAACGGTACGGTAATAACCTTGTTATCCCTTATACCGATTGCGCAACTTTCCGCGCCGTCCCTTAAAAGTTCAACCGCTTTATAACCAAATCTTGCGGCAAGCACACGGTCTGCCATGTTGGGAGAACCTCCACGTTGAATGTATCCAAAATTATTTACTTTAACGGCTATTCCACTCTTTTTGCCGATGTATTCCGCTATTTCGTCACGATTACCAGCACCCTCTGCTAATATAATCATGTTTGAGGTTTTACCACGTAAATAACTCTTCTTTATAGAAGATGCAATTTTATCTAAATCATATGGAATTTCAGGCACTAATACGTACTCAGCACCACCTGCAACGCCTGCATAAAGTGCAATATCACCACAATTTCTTCCCATAACCTCCAATAATCCTACTCTATCGTGAGAGTGAAGAGTGTCTCTAAGGTTATTTATTGCCCAAAGTACGGTATTTACCGCTGTATCAAAACCGACGGTATAATCGGTATACGCTAAGTCATTATCGATAGTTCCCGGTATTCCCATTACTTTAATACCAAAATTATCGTATAAATCCTTTGCACCTCTAAGCGTTCCGTCGCCACCGATTACAACTAATCCTTCTATTCCGTATGCAGAAAGTGCCTCAACCGCTTGACGCTGAACCTCTATGTCCTTAAATTCGTCACATCTTGCCGTATTCAAAAAAGTACCACCCTTATGAATCATATTTGAAACAGAACGAGATTCAAGACGCTTTATTTCGCCTTTGATTAAACCAGCATATCCCCTTTCAACACCGTATATATCCATCTTAAAATTAAGTGCGGTACGCACAACCGCTCTTATACAAGCGTTCATACCTGGAGCATCGCCACCACTTGTTAATACAGCTATTCTTTCCATTTTTTCTCCTCAGTCTAAAAATTTCGCAACATAAATTATTTTACCACATGATTTGAAATTTTTCTACTTTTTTAAGTGTGTTTTTCTGATTTTTATTGCTTATTGTTGTTTTTTCTTGAAAAATATTATATCCTTGTCTCCAACGTAATTTTTAAGTTCTGACACAAGCCCATCACAACGCCTTACGGCGCAGTTTGCATTATATTTTTTTCCGTTCATTGCTATTATTACCGGAATATTTCCCTCATAACTAGACAGCACGTCCAAAATATCGTTCAAATCGTTTTCTTTTCCGTCGGGTATTATTACGCCTAAAAATTCTTGCTCTTCTTTGGTTTCTACTTCTTCTTTTACTTCAAACTCATCAACGTTATCCGCTATTATTTGAACAGCGCCTTCTTTTATTTGAAGTTTTCCAGAAATTTTTACAATTTCTTCTTCCTTTACTACGTCCCTTGCCTTTTCAAAAACTTTAGGAAATAGCACCACTTCAATTTGACCGTAAAGGTCTTCCACTTTTACAAACGCCATGGTTTGCCCACTTCTGGTTGCAAGCCTTGTAAACTCGGATATTATTCCACCCATAACTACGTGCTCGTTTTCTCTAACTTCGGTATAGGTTTTATTACCGTCTTCATCTTCTTCGTAAAAGTCTAAAGCACTCGTGTTAAAGGAGAATTTATCAAACTGCTCTTTATAATCCATAAGTGGATGACCTGAAAGGTAAATTCCTAGCACGGTTTTTTCCAAAGTGAGTTTTTCTTTTGAGGAATATTCACTCATCTTTGGATATTCTAACTCTAACCCTTCGTCTTCGTCTAAAATCGTGCCGAATAAACTAATCTGTCTATCGTCCTTTTTCTTATTGGCTGCCGATACCCTATCCATATAATCGCTAAAGACAGCCATAAGCGTTCTTCTATTTTTACCAAAATTATCAAACGCACCTGAAAGGATAAGGCTTTCAACTAACCTTTTGTTTATGCTAACAACGCTTTCTCTGCCGTCTTCACCCACCATTTTGAAAGATATGGCACGGTTAATAAAGTCTTCAAAAGACGAATACGGTCCATTTTTTTCACGCTCTTCAACTATCATATTTATAATATTGAGACCAACGTTTTTAAGCCCTACAAGCCCGAAACGAAGTCCGCCGTTTTCCGTCTTAAAGTATGCGTTACTTTTATTTATATCGGGTGGGAAAACGTTTGTTCCCTTACTTTTTAGATAGGTTAAATATTTAGATATTTCTTCTATTTTGTCAATTCTGTTATTCAAGAGAGAACAGAAAAACTGTACGGGATAATAGTTCTTTAAATATGCCGTTTGATATGCTAAAACAGCGTAAGCAGCAGCGTGTGATTTGTTAAACGCATACCTTGCAAACGGTTTCATATTATCGTATATTTTAATCGCAACGTCTTCAGGAACACCCCTTTTAATTGCGCCGTCAACAGGCATACCCGTATTTTCGTTTATACCACCGTAAACAAAAATGCTTTTTTGCTGTTCCATTATCTCAACTTTCTTTTTACCCATGGCTTTTCTAACTACGTCGGCGTGTCCCAACGTAAAGCCACCTAGGTTTTGACATATTTGCATTACTTGTTCTTGGTAAACTAATATGCCGTAACTATTTTTTAAAATCGGCTCAAGCAATGCGTGGTCGTACGTCACCTTTTCGGGATTATGCTTGTTTTCTATATATTGCGGTATAGAATCCATAGGACCTGGACGATATAAAGATATTCCTGCAATAATATCTTCAAAAGTGGACGGTTTAAGGTTGCCCATAAATCGTTTCATACCCGGACTTTCAAGTTGGAACACCCCGTCCGTTTCCCCTGAACCGATAAGTTCGTACGTTCCTTTATCTTCGTATCCTAATTCATGAAAATCAAGATGTACGCCAAAGTCTTCTTTAACGTACTTACAAGCAAGTTGAACGTCGGTTAAAGTTCTTAAACCTAAAAAGTCCATTTTTAGCATACCGAGTGCTTCAACTTCTATCATATCAAACTGGGTGGTTACGTCGTCGCCGTTTCTTTGTAGCGGAACGTTTTCCATTATTGGCTTTTCACAAATAACTACACCCGCTGCGTGCATACCCGTTTGTCTTGGCATATCTTCTACTCGCCTTGCCATGTCCACTACCTTTTTAACTGTAGCGTCTTCATTATACATTTCGACAAGTTCTTTTACACTTACGTCGTCGCCGTCTTTTGTTTTCTTAAACCCAAAATTCTCTTTGATGCCAAATTTTGCGTCCATTAGTTTAGTAATCTTGTCCGTTTCAGAGTACGGAACACGATACACCCTTCCAACGTCCTTTATTGCTAGTTTTGCGGCAAGCGTACCAAAAGTTACAATTTGCGCAACTTTATCGTGCCCATATTTATTTCTAACGTATTCAACAACTTCACCCCTACGTGCGTCTGATATATCAACGTCAAAGTCGGGCATGCTTACACGTTCACGGTTTAAAAACCTTTCAAAAATTAGGTTGTATTTAAGTGGTTCTACGTCGGTTATTCCCACTGAATACGCAATGATACTGCCTACACCTGAACCACGCCCTGCACCGACAGGGATATCAACGCTTCTTGCGTAATTTATAAAGTCCCAAACGATAAGATAATAGTCACAAAAACCCATTGAACTTATAACGTCAAATTCGTAGTCAAATCTATCTTGAATTTCCTTAGTTATAACAGAATAACGTTTCTTTAATCCTTCGCTTGCTAATTTATATAGGTATTCTTTAGGACTGCTTCCGTCTTCGGGATAATATTTGGGAATTAGAGAAGTGTCCCTTATAGGCTCGCCTTTTTTAGTCAAATCAAAAACTTCTTCGGTTACTTTTTCTGCAATCTTTACCGTATTTTCTATTGCTTGCGGTATATGAGAAAAAAGGCTCTTCATCTCTTCGGGCGTTTTTAAATACGATTGGTCGCTTTCCATTTTAAGTCTAGTTGGGTCGTCAATCGTTGTCTTCATACTTATACACATAAGCACGTCTTGCATTTCCGCATCTTCACGCTCTAAATAATGCACGTCGTTCGTGGCAACAAGCGGAATACCCGTTTCGTTAGATAGTTTTATAAGTAGTGGATTTATACGCTTTTGGTCGGCTAAACCGTGGTCTTGTATTTCCAAATAAAAATCTTCACCATATACGCTTTGTAAATATAACGCCGTTTGTTTTGCCCCTTCGTAATCACCTTCAGTAAGGCGTTTTGCAACCCTACCCGCAAGGCAAGCGGAAAGACAAATTAAGCCTTCGCTGTGAGTTTTTAACGTCTTATAGTCTATACGTGGTTTATAATGAAAACCGTCAACGTACGCGATTGAATCTAACTTTATAAGATTTTTATATCCCTTTTTATTTTTACAAAGTAATATTAAGTGGTCGTAATTTTGCTTACCCGTCTTTTCAAGATAATCGTCACAAACGTACATTTCACAACCAATAATGCATTTTACGCCTGCTTTTTTGGCTTCTTCTGCAAAATATAAGGTGCCGAACATATTACCGTGGTCGGTTATAGCAACGGTATCCATACCCTTTTCTTTAACACTATTAAAAACACTATCTATTCTAGTTGCTCCGTCTAGTAGGCTGTATTCGGTATGTAAATGTAAATGTACAAAATCAGACATATCTTTCATCCTTTATAATTCATTTGCTATGCAAACTATTTTTCTTAATCTGTGATTTAAACAACTTTTCGTTAGTTTGAGTCTGTCCGCAAGTTCAAACAACGTTTCGTCGGGGTTCTCTTTTCTTGCGACCGCAACTATTCTCAAATCAGGTTTTAATCCGTCAAGTCCAATAGTTACCTCTATTTTGTTAATAGCGTCTATTTGCTTTCCCGCCGCCTCTACTTGCTTTGTTAAATTACCTAGGTCGCAATTTTTTTGCCTGTTTGAATTGTTGGATATTTCTCTGTTTATCATTAAATCCATTAATTTTAGAACGGATACGGGGGCTGGCAAAAAGGCTAAAAAGTCTTTAATTTCTTCCGCACTTTTAATGTATACTATAAAATTGTCTCGCCGTCTAGTAATTTTAGTAAGCACCCCGTTTTCCGCAAGCTTTTCACTTGTTGAAAGTGCTGGTGCGTAATGTGAAAACACCAACTCTAGGTGATATCCTGTATTTAACGCACTGTCACTATTTGGAATAGTGCAATTTCCCGTAGCAATAAATAATCCTCTTATAAAAGACTTAAGGCAACATTCTTTTTCGGTAAGTTTATCGTAGAACTTCAAGTTTACGATAAGCTCTTCATTTTCCTCCACTAAAATTTCTAGTTCTTTTAATATCTCTTCTGTCTTTTCACCACTTATACTTAAAACAAACTTGTCCTTTCTATTAAGTCTATCTTCCGAAACGGATATCTCTCGCACTTCGTAATTAAAAAGCACTCTAAGTTGTGCTGTAATAAGCATTGCAAGTTCTTCGCTTGCCGTTCTTATCTCTAGCCCCAATTCGCCATCCTTTTCGTAAAGTGCACCGGCGCCCCTTATTATTCCCGCCAAAAACGCTATCTTGCAGTGCCTGTCCTTTATATTTTTATTAATAATTTCCGCTTTAACTGAATCTAAAAAATTCATTATACTCCCTCCTTAAATGCTTTAAAACGCATTTTAGGTAGTCTTCCGTCTATATTATGAATTTTATTTAATGGAAAATTTACTCTTTTTAACGTCTCTTCTACAAGCGATATTTCTCCCACACGAGATGGAGAGTGCGCATCAGAGTCTATTATGAAGTTAGCATCTGTCTTTGATAGTTCGTATAATTCGTCGTCGGTAAAGTGTACTTTCTTTGAGTTTAGTTCTATATAAGTACCGTAATCAGATGCAACTTTTGCCACTTCTTTTACGTCTGCAAAACAGAAAAAATTTAGGTGCGTTATCACGTCGACAGGATTTTTCTTTATTACGTTTATAAAAGTCTTTGTGTTTAAGTCAATTAAACTTTTTGGAAGATTCTTTTTCATTATATATGAATGAAACATATCTGGCACAAACATTGAAAACGCTGTTGATGGTTTAAATAAGACAAATTTATGAAAACCTGCTAAGAAAAGGTCGAAATCGTCATAATATTTTTCTTTTAAATCTACTGTTCCATCCGTTCCTATAATGTTGGACTCAATGCCTAAAAGCACTTTTACACCCGTACTTTCGGTTGCTTTTTTTATTTCATTTTTCATGCTTGGAAGCTTTCTTTTTCTAAGCCCGAAAGCAGGGTGAGAAAAACCGTGGTCGGTAATACCAACCTCGGCTAAGCCTTTCTCTTTCGCTTTTATTGCGTTGTCGATTATTTGCCCTTTACCGTGACTATATACGGTGTGGGTATGATAATCCCCCGTTAAAATCATTAAAACTCCCCAACGAACTCCACTTCTTCTTTTAGTTCTATTTGAAATTCGTCTTTTATCTTCATTTTTGCCGTAATTATCAAATTATAAACGTCCATAGCCGTGGCTCTAGGCGTTGTTATAATAAAATTGCCGTGCTTTTCCGAAATCTTTGCACCGCCAATTATCAAACCTTTTAACCCAGACTTCTCTATAAGCATTCCCGCACTAGTTTGCTTTGGGTTTTTAAACACCGAACCACAACTACGCCCTGTAGGTTGAATACTTTTTCTTATATCCTCATAAGTCCTTACGCTACTTATTAAACTTTCTCTATCTTTTTCAATAAAATTAAAACTTGCCGATACAACTATTTCTTTCTTCCCAAAAAATCGGCTTGTTCTATACCCAAATTTACAGTCTTCTTTGTTGTAAATTTTAAGTTTACCATCTTTTAGAGTTTCAACCGTTTCAATATAGTCGGATATATTATGACCGAACGCCCCTGCGTTCATAACAACCGCACCCCCCACAGTTGCAGGTATGCCCGAGAGACATTCTACGCCTGATAGTTTGTGATCTACCGTAAACTTTATGAGTTTTTCTAAACTTGCTCCTGCCATTGCGCGGACCGTGTCCCTTTTAAAAAACACGTCGTTTATTTTACTCATATTAATGACTAAGCCTTTATATCCATTATCTGAAACTAAAAGGTTAGTACCAAATCCCACTACCTTGAATGGAACTTTATACTCACTTGCAAGCAAAGATAGAGTATTGAGTCCATAAAGACTTTTTACTTCTGCATAATACTCCGCCTCTCCTCCTACACCCAATCCCGTATGTTTTTTCATTGGTTCATTAAATTTTACTATCGCATGTGGAAAAGATGAGAGTTCGTCTTTAAAGCCCATATAACTCCTTTTATCATTTTACTATATTTTTTATTTTTTTTCAAGATTAAACGAGCATATTTTTTATTTTATTTATATATTCGGTATCTCCTAATACTGCTAGTTTACTAATCCGCTGTAATTCTTTTAATTGTTCAGGAGAAACAAACGCCGATATACTTTTAAATCCTTTAACCGACTGCATTAAACAATACTTTTCGTCATCATAATTTACAGTATAATATTCAGAAAACATTTTAATTTCCGTTAATCGGTTTTGAACTCTTTCACTAACCAAATAATCAACAAACTTTTCTGCATACACCCCTTTTAAGTGGTCAGCAGATGTTACCGAAACATACTGATACAAATCATTATAGTTCTTGAGTGGATAAGCGTTTACGTTAGCCCCTCGATTTCCCAACCTTACCAAATCACGCTGTGTTCCTAAAAAATACGGGGTTTTTCCCGTTACAAACTCTATGTAAGCATCTAGTGGCTTTTTCTCTTTAATGTTTTTTGCTTTTATCCCTTCAAGAAATAATGCTGTTAGTGGTTGTGTATATTCGCTTTGTGAAACTAGCAAGTTCTCTATTTCTTTCTCGGGAAACACACTGCCTGTCAATTCAGGATTTGAAATAAGAACGTATCCCCCTCGACACCACGCTGTTGCGTACGTTATATTACCTATTTGACATGCTTTTGTTTTTTGGGACGGGTTTATCTTTGTCAATACTTCTGTTACTTCTAGACCGTTAGAATAAGATATTATATCGGGTATTTTCCCGCTTTTAATATTTTCCGTTGCGCCTTTAAGCGTTTGATCCATCACCATAACTAAGACGCCGTCGTTTTCTTTTTCAAACTCCCGTGCAACTTTTAACAAAAATTGTTTTCTTGAGCCGGCACCGCCTTCAAACCCGTCTATTTGCCATATTGTAATGATACCCTTATACTCTTGTGGCTCGGTATATTCATAATTTTCTCTTAATTTATTTCTTCCAATCAATACGGTAAATATTATGCAAAATATTAAACTTGCGCCTATTGCTATCCTAACAAATTTCATATTTAAATATATTCTTTAATAAATAAAAAAAGGACTTCTATTATAATAAAAGTCCTTTTTAGGTTATTTAAACTATTTAATTAATCTTAAGCGCTGACCTTCTACTGCCAACAGTTGCCGTTGAAGAATTTTCAATATCAAAAGAAAGTGATATTGCATCAAAAACGTCGTCTATAGTCGTGTTTTCTATAAGATTAAGTCTTTCGCTTACGTCAAATTCTTTATTTAAATATAATAAATATTTACCATACAACATCATTTGTGACGCGGTGCTTTCTCTGCCCATTATAAACGCACTCTTTAGTTGTTCTTTTCCACGCAAAAACTCTTGTTCGGTAATTCCTTCTTTTTTGAATTTTTTCACTTCGTCCACAATCGCTTGAACCGCTAAATCTCGTTGTTCTGTGTTTACGCCCGCATAAATTTCTAAAACGCCATTGTCTTTATACTGAGATGAATAAGAATACACGCTATATGCAAGCCCCAATTCTTCACGAATTTTTTGAAAAAGCCTACTACTCATTCCTCCGCCAAGTACGGTATTTGCTATTTGGAAAGCGTCATTTATCTTTTCGTCAATCGCAAAACCTTTCATTGCAAATCCTATGTGTGACTGCTCTATTCGTTTTGATTTATAAAGATTTCTAATTACAGAGGTTTTGAATTTGTTTTGCTTTGCACTTTTACGCTTTTTGAACTTGTCCGCAAAAAGTTCTCCAACTAAGTTTTCCGCCTCTTTAATATCAACGTCACCCGCTATCGCAATCACCACGTTGTCCGGCGTATAGTATTTGTTCATATAATTTAGAACGTCTTGCCTTGTAAAGCGTTTAATATTTTTTGTCGGCCCTAATATGGTTTGCCCTAACCCTCTGTCTCCATAATAACTCTTCGCAAGCAAGTCCAAACAGAGTTCTTCAGGAGTATCTTCGCTCATGTTGATTTCTTCAATTATAACGCCCTTTTCTTTTTCTAGTTCTTTTTCGTCAAACTCAGAATTGAAGAATATGTCTGACAACACGTCTAACGATTCGCTTAAATGTTCGCCTGTGGATTTTGTATAATAGCAAGTTATTTCCTTGCTAGTAAATGCGTTTATTTGCGCACCTATTCTATCTATATGGTCGGAAATTTCAAACGCCGTGCGTCTTTTCGTGCCCTTAAACATAACGTGCTCAATAAAGTGTGATAAGCCGTTTTCTTCTGCCGTTTCATTGTAACTCCCCGTCTTTACAAGTATGCCTGACGATACGGAAACGAATCCATCCATTTTATTTACTACTAATCTCAAGCCGTTATCAAAAGTTTTAATATATTTCATATTTTCTCCATTTATCTTTTAACTTATGTTCTCACTAACTGTCACAACCTCAAACCCCAAAGCCTTGTAATATGACAATATTTCAGGTAAGGCTAACAACGTATGCTTTTTGGGATGCATCAATACTAAATCACCATTTTCCAAATTTGATGTTGCTCTCTTAATTACAAGCGACTTGTCTTTATCTCGCCAGTCAATCGTATCTTTTGACCACATTATTACTTTATATTCTAAATCAAAAGCACATTCAAGGGTGACGGCAGAAAAACTTCCAGACGGTGGCGCAAATAAAGTTGGTTTTACACCACAAAGCGTTTCAATAATTTTGCCTGTCAAGGAAATTTCTTGATGATTTCCTTCATAATTTAGTTTTTTATGGTCTTTATGAAAGTAGCCGTGATTGGCAATTTCGTGACCGTTAGAGACAATTTTAACAAGTGTATCACCATTATCATCCGCCCAACAACCACCAACAAAAAAGGTCGCTTTTACCTTATGCTCGTCTAAAAGGTCAATTATTTTATTGACGATTTCTGTATTTTCATACACGTTAAACATTAATGAAACTTTCTTTTCATTTCTGTTTCCGTTGTATATCGCCGAAACTTCGTTACCACCATATATCGGCACGGTCGTCTCAGGAAAAAAACTTACCGCACATACTACGGTGATTATAATTATTAATAATGTATTTGTTACTACAGTTATCTTTCTATTTAATCTTTTCATCATATAACCTCTACACAATCTTATGCTTGTTATTGGTTATATAATTACTTTTTACTATTATAAATTGAGCAAATCCAAATAAAAATATGCAAGGCTTTTTGCCTTGCATATTTTCAAGCTAATCATTAATTAGTCGTTAACAATTTCTAAAAGCTTAAGGTCAATACCCTTTTCACCAATCTTAATAATCTCTACCTTAACCTTATCGCCGATATGCAAAACTTCTTCAACGTTATTGATGCGCTTTTCGCTCATCTTGCTTATGTGGATAAGTCCGTCTTTTCCCGGTGCCAATTCACAGAATGCGCCGACTTTCGGTAAAATTCTTACAACTTCGCTAATAAACATATCACCTACTTCAGGATCTTTTGCAATTGAAAGTATAATTGCTTTTGCTCTTTCAGCATTTTCTACGTTACCAACGGTTGCAATGTTTACTCTTCCGTCGTCGTCAATGTCAATCTTAACGCCCGTTTCTTCAATTATCTTGTTGATTACCTTTCCTTGCTTACCTACAACATCACCAATCTTTTCAGGGTCAATATTGAAAGATATAATTCTTGGTGCATATTGAGAAAGTTCTGCTCTAGGAGCGTCAATAACTTCAAGCATCTTGCTTAAAATATGTTGTCTACCAACGTTTGCTTGTGCGATTGCCTTTCTTAAAATTTGTTCATCGATACCTTTAATTTTGATATCCATTTGAATTGCTGTTATACCTTTTTCAGTACCTGCAACCTTAAAGTCCATATCACCAAGGAAATCTTCTAATCCTTGAATATCTGAAAGAATTGAAACCTTACCTGTTTCAGTGTCCTTAATTAATCCCATTGCAATACCAGCAACCGGAGCTTTAATTGGAACACCTGCATCCATAAGTGCTAAAGTTGAGCCACAAACACTACCTTGTGAGGTTGAACCGTTAGAACTCATAACTTCTGAAACGATTCTAATTGCGTATGGGAAATCTTCTTCACTCGGAATAACTGGTTCTAATGCTCTTTCTGCAAGTGCACCGTGACCAATTTCTCGTCTACCTGGGCTTCTTAAGGGTTTTGCTTCACCTGATGCATATCCTGGCATATTGTATTGGTGCATATAACGTTTTTCACTTTCACCATCAAGTCCTTCAAGCTTTTGTGCTTCGCTAAGCATACCTAAAGTACAAGTTGAAAGAACTTGAGTCATTCCACGAGTAAACACGCCTGAACCGTGAACTCTTGGAAGAACGCCTGCTTCACACCAAATCTTTCTAACTTCGTCAAGTTTTCTTCCGTCAGGACGAATACCCGTGTTAGTGATTTTTGCACGTACTTTTTCTTTTGTCATATAGTAAAGCGCATCTTTGATTTCCCTTTCTTTGCCTGGGAATTCTTCTGCAAAATGCTCTAAACAAGCTTTTTCAACCTTATCTTGACCTTCTTGTCTTTCGTGACGGTCAAAAGTGTCGAGTGCATCGTCAAGCATCTTATCTGCATACGCTCTTACTGCATTGTCAATATCTTCTGGAACGTGATAAAGTTCGATTTCTTTCTTTGGCTTACCGATTTCTTTAACGATTTCTTCTTGGAAAGCACAAAGACGTTTGATTTCTTCGTGACCAAATAAGATTGCGCCAACCATTTCATCATCGCTAATTTCGTTTGCGCCTGCCTCAACCATCATTATAGCGTCTTTAGTACCTGCTAAATTAAGGGTAAGTGCACTCTTTGCTCTTTGTGCCTCATCGGGGTTAATAACGTATTCACCGTCAACCATGCCTACAACTACACTACCAGTAGGTCCTGCAAACGGAATATCTGATATGCTGATTGCAATTGAACTACCAAGCATTGCAAGAACTTCTGGTTGAACGTCTGGTTCAACTGAAAGTGCCGTTGCAATAACGATAACGTCATTAAATAATCCCTTAGGGAATAAAGGACGGATAGGTCTATCGATAAGTCTGCTTGTTAAAATAGCCTTATCACTTGCTCTTCCTTCTCTTTTCTTAAATCCTCCAGGAATTTTACCGATTGAATACATTTTTTCTTCAAAGTCAACTCCTAAGGGGAAATAATCCATTCCGTCACGGGGGCTTGGAGCCATCGTCACGTTTACCATAACCGCAGTGTCACCACAACGTACAACGCAAGAACCGTTTGTTTGTTCAGCATACTTACCTGTTTCAACAACGAGTTCTCTTCCGCCGACGGTCGTTTTAAATACTCTAAATGTGTCTGTCATTGTTTTCTCCTTACAACTCTTATTTTTTGAACGCCACAAGATACCCATGTGACGAATTTTTACCTTTTCTTAACAAAAAATCGGGCGACAAGAAAATTATGTCGCCCCGATGTTTTTACTTTCTTAAATTCAAATCCGCGATAATCTTTCTGTATCTTTCAATGTCAATTTCTTGTAAATACTTTAAGAGACCACGTCTTTCACCAACCATTTTCATAAGACCACGTCTAGAATGGTTGTCGTTCTTATTTTGAATAAGATGCGCATTTAAGTGATTAATTCTTTCAGTCAAAAGTGCGATTTGAACTTCTGCTGAACCAGTGTCGCCCTCATGACGACCAAACTTTGCTATAATTTCTGCCTTCTTTGCTTTTTCCATTTTATTTTTACCTCCTATTTCTTAATGGAATAATTCGCTTTAAACAAAGTATGGGGTGGAGAGCCAACCAAACCTTGCATAAAGTATTAAGCCTACTAAGTATACCAAATTAATTTCCTTTTGTAAACTGTTTTTTTCCGCTTTTCCGTTTTTTTAGTTGAATTTGAAAATTTTTCTTGCTATTACGTATATTCCTTTACATAATTCGCAAACAAACTTATTCTCTGACGACGCTATTCCTACAAATTTTTGCTTACATTTTTTATATGCTATTTGATCTTTTTCTTCTAAAAATTTCCATATTTCACTCTTTTTTTGATAACTTTCAAGAGTTCCTATCTTTATCAGATAAATACTATTAATCGTCATAAGTATTGAAAGGTGCGAGAGCATATATCTATAAAGTTTTGGTTTGACTTTCATTATGCTATTTAAGTCAAAACATTCTATTATTATTTTAGTTACCCTGATGTGTTGATCTATACGTTTCATTATTACGTCTTCAGCAACAGACTGATCAGGTCTTCCAATAAAATATCTATAAAAATCTACGTCTATATAATAGAAATTTTTAACAAAAGGTAGTGGTTGATAAATCAAAACATTATCCACGTAAAAAGTGTGCTTTGGAAGTTCTAAGCCTATGTCTTGTAAAAGTTTTGTTCTATAAATTAGGCTATGCATCGTTATAAACTTACCAACGTCAAACCGCTTTGTTTCTTCAAAAGTAAATTTTCTATTCACCGGACATTCTTTTTTGTAATCAACCCTGCGTTGCGTATTATTATAGACGTGTTCATAAACGTAATTAACTAGAACACAGTCTATTTCTTCATCAAATGAACGCAATCTATCCATAACAACTTTAAGTGCTTGTTCATCCACCCAATCGTCTGAATCAACCACTTTAAAATACTTTCCCGTCGCATTTTTTAATCCCGTGTTACACGCATCTCCGTGTCCGCCGTTTTCTTTATGCACGGCTTTTACTATTTGAGGATATTCACTTGCATATCTATCTGCTATCTCTTTGGTATTATCTTTCGTTGAACCATCGTTCACTATTATTATTTCTGCCTCATTTCCCGCTTTTAATAGCGAATTAATACATTTTTCCATGTATTCGGCAGAATTATAACAAGGTACTGCAAACGTAATTAACTTCATAAATTTATATTCTCCTACATACCAAAAAATAAATTTTCTTTATTTTGTTTAATAACGTCTAATTTATTTAGATAAGTTATAACGTCTTTAGGCGACGCTACCCTCTCTATTCTCTCCCCACCGTTCCACACTCTCTTGCTTATCGCATTTGCTCCGCAAGCGACGTTATTCGCTATTTCCTCCATAACGTCAACGTTATAAATGCAAGACTTGCCCTCTTTTGCATAGCCAACGTTTTCAAGATTTCCAGCCATATATTTTTGTCTATATAAGTAGTATGGATTGTATCCATTATTCATTAAAGTGTCTTTTGCATAGTCAACCATATCTGAAACGATTTTGCCTGAAAGTCTTTTTTCTGTTTCCGCTAGGCGTGACCCTTTTTTAATACAAAGCGTATGCACTGTTATATTATCTGGATTTAGAGATTTCGCCATGTCTAGACTATATTTAAAGTCCTCAAAACTTTCTCCGTCTAAACCTGCAATTAAATCCATATTGACAATAAAATCTTTTTTAGCAAGTTCGTATTTATCTAAAACGTCTTTTGCCGTGTGGTTTCTTCCTAATAAAGTTAAAGTTTTATCGTTAAAGGTTTGTGGATTAACACAGATTCTCGTAACTCCATAATCTTTAAGAAGTTTTAAATTGCTCTCGGTTATTCTATCTGGTCGCCCTGCCTCTACTGTATATTCCACTCCCGTGTTTATTTTATACAGTGCTTTTAATATTTTCTCCAATTGGCTATCACTAAGTGAAACGGGCGTACCGCCACCAATATATATACTGCGTAGTTTCTTTATAAACCTTTTACTATCTTCTATTTCCTTAACTAGCGCATCAACGTAAACGTCCACGTATTTTTCCACGCTCTTTACGTCCGCACATATAAACGAACAATATTTACATCTTGATGGGCAGAAAGGAATAAACGCAAAAAAGTCAGTATTTTCGTCGTTTGTTTCGTATATCCCCTTTTGAGAATTTATAATGCTTTCTACAAGTGCAGTTTTTTCTCCGCTAACTTTCATTACGTCGGTAAAAAACTCCTTAAACTCTCCTCCTTTAGAGAGTTGCTGATAGGCAAGCTTAGTTGGACGAATACCTGTAAGCGCACCCCAAGGAAGATCTACCCCCATATTTTTAGAAAGGGCTTTATAAATAGACAACTTTGCATAACGCTTAATCAGTCTTTTATGCTCTATTTCATCAGAATAACTAATTAAATTACCGTATGCGTAAACTTGTCCCTTTACCGTAACGGTATTAACCACCTTATTGTCGCTCTCTTTAAAACGATGTTTTATATTTAATTGTTCCGTACCTTCGAAGAGATTAATAACCTCAATCAATTCGCTTTGGCAAAATGCTAAGTCCGTATCAATCATAATCAACCATTCTATTATACTCTCTTTCGTGTGAAAGTGTAGTAAATTCTTCGTGTCCTGGGTATACCGAATAGTCACCGTTAAGTGCAAAAAGTTTTTTTACTGAATTAACTAATTCTCTTCGATTTCCCGTTTTAAAATCCGTTCTTCCAACACTTTCTAAAAACAAAGTGTCGCCTGTAAACAACATATTTCCCACCAAAAAACAAGCCGAACCATCAGTATGCCCCGGCGTTAATATTACTTTTATTTCTATATCGAAAATTTTTAGTATTTCTCCGTCTTCAAAAGTATAGTCTGCGGTTAAATACTCAAACTCACGTCCAAAATCTTTACTTAAATTGTCGTCGTTTAAAAGTTTTTTAGCGTCAATCTTGCTTACGTATATTTTTGCACCGTCATTTTGCAATTTTTTAGCATTCCCAGCATGGTCAAAATGTGCGTGAGTAAGTAGTACAGCCTCAATCTTAAAACCGCACTCACTCTCAACTTGTTTAACCTTTTTGTAATTTTCTCCGCTATCTATTACTATTGCGCGATTATCTTCTCCAACCAAAAAGTAGGTGTTTACCCTAAGTGGTCCAGATGATAGGTGATATAGTTTCATTAATTTGCCGTCCTAAATACGTCGATTATTTTAGAGTCTTGTTTTAATTTGTTAATTAAATTATTAAGTTCGTCTTTACTATTTAAACGAATATGGAAATCTACTATTGCTTGATTGTTTTTCGTATCAGTTCTACCATTTGTTGAAACTATTTCCAGTTTAAGTTGCGAAACCACACCTGCAACAATAGTTAAAACTTCGGTCTGCGTTATTCCCACAACCTTTATCCCTGCATTATATACACTATCGGTTGTATCCGTCCAAGACACTTCAATAAGCCTATCGTCTTCAATGTTTTTTAGGTTTGGACAGTCTCTTCTGTGCACGGTAACGCCGTGTCCACGAGAAATAAACCCAACTATATCGTCGCCAGGAACAGGGTTACAGCATCCTGCAAATCTAACCAAAAGCCCCGCCATTCCTTTAACTTTAACACTGCTTTCGTGCTTTTTATTAGACTTAAAGAATTTTGTTATTTCTTGTTGCGGTTGACTTTTTCTATAATAATCAATTAGCTTTATTAATACTTGATTAACCGAAACTGCACCATAACCTATTGACGCAAACATTTCGTCCTGATTGTTAAAGGAAAGTTTTGTCGCAAGATGCAAGAAAGCATCTTCACTAAGCAATTCAGAAAGTGAATACCCCCTACGTTTTGCCTCCGCATCAAGCATGATTTTACCAGTCTTAACGTTCTCATCTTTCATTTCACGCTTAAAAAACTGTTTAATCTTAACGCGAGCGCTAGAACTCTTTACTATTTTTAGCCAAT
Organism: Clostridiales bacterium; assembly: GCA_015069425.1. Classification (GTDB taxonomy): domain Bacteria; phylum Bacillota; class Clostridia; order Christensenellales; family Borkfalkiaceae; genus UBA1259. The sequence continues at coordinate 99,247 of SVIP01000001.1, forward strand.
CCCACGACGGACCTTTAGATGCCGATGACGTAATTATATCTACAACGTCGCCAACCTGCAAAACGGTATTTAAGGGCACCATTTTAGAATTTACTTTTGCACCCACACACTTGTTTCCAACTGCCGAGTGGATACTGTACGCAAAATCAAGTGGCGTTGCATCTTTAGGTAATCTTATAACGTCGCCCTTTGGAGTAAAAACTAAAACTTCTGAACTGTAAATGTCCCCTTTAAGCGAGTTCAAAAACTCTTTGCTGTCTTTTAACCCGCCCTGCCACTCCATTACCTCTCTTATCCAAGAAAGTCTAGTGTCTAAGTCGTCTGCTACTTTTTTATTTTCTTTATACTTCCAATGCGCTGCGATACCGTATTCAGCGGCATGGTTCATTTCGTACGTTCTTATTTGAATTTCAAACACACGCCCAAAATTCGTTACGACAGTCGTGTGTAGCGAGCGATACATATTGGGTTTTGGCGTTGCTATATAATCCTTTATTCTTCCTGGTACAGGTTTCCAAATATGGTGAATTTTACCAAACACTTCGTAACATTCATCCACTGTATTAACGATTATTCTAATCGCTACTATGTCGTAAATTTGATCAAGAGTTTTATTGCGTTCTTTCATCTTCCTATATATACTATAAAGATGCTTTTTGCGCCCAAAAACCTCACCGCTAATTCCCGAATCTTTAAGTAGCGTATTTACTTCCTCGACAACGTGATCAACCAATTCTAAATTAGTTTTTAAATGCTCTTCAATATTCCCAGAAAGGTATTCATAAAATTCAGGCTCTAAATATTTTAAACACAAATCCTCAAGTTCACATTTAATTTGCGATATACCTAGCCTATCGGCTAAAGGCGCATAAATGTCCAGTGTTTCTCTTGCCATTCTCTGCTGACGCTCTTTTGATAAAAAATTAAGCGAACGCATGTTGTGTAATCTATCGGCAAGTTTTATTATTATAACTCTTATATCCTTTGCCATAGCAACGAATATTTTACGGAAGTTTTCTGCTTGTTCTTCTTCTTTTGAATTAAAACGTATTTTTTCTAACTTGGTTACGCCTACTACAAGTTCTAAAACTTCTTCACCAAAATTCTTTCTTATATCTTCCTCTGAAACAGGCGTATCTTCAATCACGTCATGCAAAAAGGCTGCCGCAACAGTTGCTGCATCTAGACCTAGTTCCATCAAAATTCCCGCAACAGTACAAGGATGAATAAAATATTCTTCCCCCGATGCGCGCTTTTGATTTTCATGCGCCTTTCTAGAAAAATCGTACGCATTTTTTAGTAATGCGTAGTCTTTTCCATTATAGGTGTTTTCCATGCGTGTCAAAATTTCTAACATATCAATCCTTTAATGAATAAATTTTACTATACACTTTTGAATTTGTCAACGTGTTTTTTATTTTTTCGTCAAAACAAAAAACACCGTTTTTTATATAAAATATTTTCAGCTCACAAAAAACTTCTAAAACAAAGATTGCTTGATATATTTCTGATTTGTCAAAATGCTTACTACAGAACGCAACTGCGTTCTTATATGATTTACCTATCAAACTTTTAAGTCTTGTAAAGTAATTTATAAAATCTTGTCTATCCAGACTTATTTTATCAAAAATCTTATATCCACAATAATCTTCAACGACTAAAATATTTGCACTAGTATTCAAATACACTAACGGCTTATCTAAATACACCACACTATCACAAAAATCTGGAATTGAGTCTGGCAACAAATTAACTTGCAACCCGTTTGTCGAATAAGTTTCAAACACGTTGACTAAACAAGAACTTAATTCAGGATAATTCTCTAAGTTTTCAGGTTCAGACAATATATAAAATGTATTTGGCTTTATTTTTAGTTCGGCTTTTCTTATTTTAGTTATTGCTCTAGTGTCACTGTCTAGCAAAAGTTGCTTTAATTGTCTATGAAAAATATTTGCTTTAATTTTCGAATAATCCTTATATTCAGGACATACTGCTCTAACGTATCCCTTCATTGATTCGTGATTTTTAAAGTTAGATAAGTTTATCTCAAAAACAACTTTTTTATTTATCGGAAGTGATAGTGGCAAAACGTTTTTCTCCCCGTTAAAATCCAACATTTCTAGCACTTCAGTTCTAAAACTAAAGTGTGCTGAACCACTCTTTAACGGTACGGAATCCACCTCTTTAACCTCTGTTGTAAATAATGGTCTACGATTACCTACGCCAAACGGTTCTAAACTATCAATCTCTTTCGCAAAGCGCATTGTGATAGGTTCGTTTATATCCCACTCTGCATAAATTATTTGCCTTGTATCTATTTTAATATTGTTATTTTTTACATAATCATTAAGTGATTTTGAAAGTAATTCAAAATTTTCTTTTTTTACTGCAACGCCGGCGGCTTGTGCGTGTCCACCATAAGCAATAAGAATATCTTTCACTTCAGATATAGCATCGTAAATATTAAAATTATCAACACTTCTTGCAGAGCCTTTTAAGTAATCATCGTGTCCCGCAAATACTATTACAGGTCTACAAAACTCTTCAACCAGTTTTGCGGCAACAATGCCAACAAAACCAACTTTCCACTTAGTATCGCTTACTAGAATTATTTCGTCGTTTTCTCTTTTTTCTTCTTTTATTTTTTGTTTTGCTTGTCGATATATATTATCACACTCGGTTTGACGTGCGATATTATAACTACAAAGCATTACCGACAACTCAAACACTTGATTTTCATTGTCTGTAGTAAACAATTTCAAAACCGACTTGGCGTCGCCCATTCTACCACCTGCATTAATTCTTGGTGCTATGACGTACGCAAGAGTTTGTGCTGTAATAGACTTATTATTATCAGATAAAAGATATTTAAACTGTAAGCGCAAAGTATTAGGATTATTGAAAATTTTTAATCCTTCTACTACTAAATCCCTGTTTTCACCAACCAAATCCATACTGTCGGCTACAGTAGCGAGGGCAACTAAATCTAAATTCTTATCTGCTTTCTCCCCGATTAACGCATATCCTAATTTATAAGCAACTCCCGCTCCGCATAGTTCTGTAAAGGGATATTCTTGCTGGGATAATTTAGGATTAATTTTAATACAATTAGGTAAGTCTGCGGGCGGTTCGTGGTGATCAGTAACAATTACATCTATACCCAATTTTTTTATTTCATCTATTGTTACTTTCCCACTGATACCACAGTCCACTGTTATCAATAAATCAATATTTTCATGTTCTTTAAATGCCTTAATCCTATCAAAATTAAGTCCGTACCCCTCGTCTCGCTCGGGGACGTAATAATCTGCTTTTATTCCATACTCTTTGAGGCAGTTAAATAGGATTGCTGTTGCCGAAATTCCATCCGCATCATAATCGCCGAAAATAAGCACTTTTTCATTATTTTCTTTTGCCTTAGCAATTCGATTAACTGCTTGATTCATTCCGCTAAGCAAGAACGGATTGAAAAAACCTTTTTTGCTTGGTGATAAAAATGCCTTTGCCTTTTGCACAGTGTCTACGCCACGGTAAAACAAAAGCCTTGCGGTATCAAACAAAATACCACATTCGTTTGCAATTAAGAGAACTCTTTTATTCTCGTCTTCATTAAGTTTTTTACCGTAAACGATTTCCATGATTTTCTACTTTTAACAGAATAAGGCGGAAAATTTTTCCGCCTTATTTCAAATTTTCAATTTATTAAATTTATTTTTTCTTGCCTTTGATTACTGCCCATAATAACGGTGCGCCAAAGTAAGAAGTTACAATTGCACAAAGCCCTGCTAGAGCAATTTGGCCACCAATAATCATCATATAAGGCGTAAAGAATGCTGATATCGAGACGGCAGCAATTAACAAAACAACAGCAATGAACAAGTATTTAAGTCTTTCCACTTTATTAATTTTTTCTGCAATTACAAACGTATCTGACTTGTTAGCATTTTTATATTCTTCATTAAGTCTATTAATGGTTGAAAGCGTTATTCCTGCTCCCAATGCAATTGATAAACCTAACGAAACACCCAAGAATGGATATGCTGGGAGTCTTGTTATATTCATTAACGCTATGAATAATAGCCCTGAAAGAATTGACGCACATATAGTTGCTATAGAGCCTGCCAATTTTTCCATTATAATTGCATAAGCAAAGATTGCCACAATCGCAATACCCAATGCTAAAACTACCCAACTAGAAACACCATCTTTATTCGCAACTACTTCGTTCACTTCAACGGTTACCTTTAAGGTTTCCGTTAGTTTACCTTGAACGTATTCTTGCAACTCGTTAACCTTTGCAGGTACTTCCTTATTAAACTTGTAAATTAATACCTTTCCGTCACTGAGTTCTTGGTAAGCATAATCCTTTGCTTTAATTCCATTTTCTTCAAAAAACTTTTCCGTTTCTGCACGCACAGTTTCAATACCTGTTCTTTGGTTCGTGGTAACACGCACTTCAAAACTTTCTTTATAATCAACAGTTTGATTGAAACCAATTGCAAACAACGACATACCAACAACTAAAACTACTAGCGAAATCACGATAAACAATTTTGCTTTTAAATTTAACTTACACATAATTACGCCTCCTCCGTTCCTTCGTTTAGTTCTTCTTTAGGAAGTCTCTTAAAGCCGATAAACTTTTCTTTATTCTTTGCAAGAGGAAGAATTAACGCGTTAAACATTCTCGTAAACACAAGAACGCAAATTACAGATACAACCGCACCAATACCAAAAGTAATAGCAAAATTCTTAACTAAGCCATCAGCAAATGCAAAGAGTAATGCGGCAACTAATCCGCATGCAACGTTAACACTAATAGTAGGAACTAACGTTTGCTTAAACGCTTTATTAATAGCAGCCTTAACAGTTTTTTGACTACCAATGAATTCTTCTTTAACTCTGCTTGCGAGAATTGCCATAGAAATTCCAGCAAGTACTGTTGCACCTAAAATACCAACAACACCACCAATCGAAAGAACAATTCCTGGAACACCGATTAATAACCAACCTTCGCCAAGAATAAATATCAACATAGAAAGTGCAGTACAAATACCAAAACCTTTATACAATATTATTAAGAGAGCAATAGATAAAACTGAAAGAGTTATTATTGCAACGGCACATTTTTTAGCGATGTCTGCACCTAACGGAGAAGTAACCGTTTCAGTGTCTTTGATTTCGTACTTATATCCTAGACCACCGTACTTCAACTGAACAGCCATTTGTTTTGCGCCCGCTTCACTTTGACTTACTATTGGTAAAGTTCTGTTACGGAAATTATCTTTAGTAATTGATGAAGAGAAAATATCCGTATCGCCCAACTTAATATTAAGATGGTATGTTGATGACGCTTCAATCAATTCAACCAATTCGTCGTAAGCCTCTTTGGTAAACTCAAAAGATACACCGTAAACAGCAGTTTCACCAGTAGTCGTTGTCGCACCGGTATATTGTGCTTTCTTTATTACATTCATATCTTTAAGAATTTCCGTCGTCGAATCGGAATTTTCACCACCAAAGAACTGTAAAGTACCGTGTGCAATAACAACCGAAATATCACTTGCTAGTGATTCAGTTGTTTTTGCTTCTATGCGAAGAGTATAGTCTAAAACGTCTTTATCAGTACTCTTTACAGCTTTGATTGAATATGCACCGTATCCAAGCGCACTCATTCTGTAATCAAGAATCTGTATAACCGAATTAATATCGGTTACTTCTTCTTCGTTATCGTCTGCAAGCGCAATAGTATACGCAGTGCCCCCTTCCAAATCATAATCCAACTCTACCGCCCCGAAAAGAGAAGCGTATTTATTAACGCCTGCCTTGTCAAGCTTGAACTGCCCGAACGTAAGCACAAGCACTATTGCTAGCAATACGCTTATGATGGACAATAAAGTTATTGATTTCCTCTTACTCATTTTTGCCTCCGTTTAAGGATTTTGTTTTTTAAACAGTCTATCTTATAAATTATACACTATATACGTGCCTTAGGTCAATAAAAATATTCGATTTCTTTTTATTTAATTGCTATTTTTTACAATTTTTTACCAAGTACATAGATTTTAAAACTTAAATTTTAATTTTTAACTTAATGCAAGCAATATCGCCCCTAAAAGTATCGCCACACCTAATAATACCGTCAGGCCTATTTTTAACGCAGACTTTGGAGTTTTTCCAAAAACTTTTCCAGTACTTCCGTTTACGTAAAAATTATATAGCTTTTTCTTATAGCTAAAGTTTCCAACGTAAACTGGCAACATAACGTATTTAAATTTAACGTCAGTGTGGGTTGTTGAAATATTTAAATAAGCGACCTTATCGTAGACATAATTACTTAAGACACCTCGACGAATTCTCGCATCCATCTCATCTTTTGCGTCTTTCCAACAATTTTCTAAACTCTCGTCATAGTGATACGCCATAAAGCCTAGCATATATTTCTTATCATATTCCTTGCTTGCGGTTGTATTAAATGGTGATATTTTATCAAGTTTACCTTGATTAAGTTTAGAACCTGCACTAATCAACAAGTCATCGAAAGCGTGATTATATACTCCGCTTATATTGCGCCAAACCGTATAAGTTTCCACTCGCTTGTTCTTTCCAGAGCCTACAGTACGAGTATACGTTCGCCCTATACGCCCCTCGTAAAAAGAAGTCGTGCTACTGTCAAAAGTAAAACACGGCGAATATACTCCCTTAACGTTTTCCGCACAAAGATTTTTCTTGAATTGTCTAGGCGCAAAAAAACGTTTCTTAGCCCATTTTTTGCTAAAATCTAAAGCCGTTTCACCCGTAATTGAAAATGGAATTACAGCATTTGGTTTAACCCCAGCAAGCTCTTCCGTCTTTCTAACGTGTGCCGTCCCACAAAACGGACAACTTTTTGCCGTTTCGCCAGCACCTAAAACTACTTTTGCAGAACAATTATCACATTCAAATACTGTTGTTTCGCTTGCAAGCCACTGATTAGCCTTTTCAAATCCATCTAAAATATCTTGCTCAACAGCAAAAATATCAGAGCCAAACTCTTGCCTCGTTCCACAATGTGGACATTCCAACGTTTGGCTCTCTGGATTAAACACCATATTTGATCCGCAACCGCTACACTTTATACTTTCTGCGTCAATTTCTTCAGAATTAACGTCAAAAATTTTATCGTTTTCTATACTATTATTCAAAATCGTTTAATTCTTCAAGCATCTTTTGAAGGTCTGCGCCGTGAACGTCTGCAGCCTCTCCAACAGTTTCGCCATGTGCAAGTGCACAACCTAAACAATGCATCCCGTGAGACATTAAAATTTCGCCAGCCTTAGGATTGAGTTGAATTGCTTCAAAAATTGTAGTGTTTTCTGTAATTTTGTTAGCCATGAGATTATCTCCTTAATTGTCTTTTTATACCTAATAATTATATAATTATTTTGCCTTTAAGTCAATCGTTTTTAAGCAAAAGGCAAAAGTAAAAAACAGCCTTTCGGCTGTTCGTTTGGAGCAGGTGATGAGAAACATCTCCGTAAACTTAGTTTACTACGATGGCGGAGCCGAACTCAGTCCGTTCTTGCTACATCTTTCCATATCAAAAGGGGTAGCCTTAGCGACTACCCCTTTTGATATGGAGCAGGTGATGAGAATCGAACTCACAACCACAGCTTGGGAAGCTGTTGTTTTGCCACTAAACTACACCTGCACGTTCACTTTAGTTTATGATAACTTATAAACTAAAAATCACTTCATTTATTTATCAAAATAATTTTACCATAAAAGTTTCTTAAATGCAAACAGAAATTTGTTTATTATATTGATAATTTTAAAAAACTGTGCTATAATTTTGTTATTCTAGCTTTAGGAGTAAAATTATGGCTTTATTTTTAAGAATTCTTGAATGGGCAGATGACAGTAAAGACACTTTAGTTTATAAATTACCCCTCGAAAAAGGCGGTAGGGAAATTAACCACAAAAGTAAACTCGTTGTTAGAGAATCTCAACTAGCAATATTTGTTCATAAAGGTCAAATTTGCGACGTGTTTTCACCTGGCACTTATAGCCTTAACACTGAAATTCTTCCTATCCTTTCAAAATTAGCAGGCTGGATGTACGCTTTCCAAACACCAACAACCGTTGACGTTTATTTCATCAACACTAAACAATTTACAGGTTACAAATGGGGCACTGCCAACCCTATTATTATGCGTGATACCGACTTCGGTGCAATTAGAGTTAAAGGTTATGGCTCTTACGCTTTTAAGGTTAAAGATGCAAGCGTTTTCTTAAAAGAACTTTTTGGAACAAATTCCTCGTTCAAAACGGCAGACATTGCTGATTTCCTTAAATCAATGCTTATTTCAGCACTTTCAGACGCACTTGCAGAAAGTAAAATTTCAGCACTTGATTTAGCTGGCAATACACTTGAATTTAATCAATTAGTAAAAACAATTATCCAAAATAAATTTAACGAAATTGGTTTGGAACTTACAAATCTGTTCATCGAAAACATATCCCTCCCATCAGATGTTGAAAAAGCTATTGACGAACGCACTAAGTTAGGAATTTTGGGTGACAAAACTGACGTTATGATGAAAATCGCAGCCGCAGAAGCAATGAAAGATGCCGCTAAAAATGAAGGTATGGGTGGTGCATTTATGGGTGCTGGTGTAGGAATTGGTGCTGGTGCTGGTATGGGCGGAATTTTCGCTGATGCATTTAAGACTTCAACCAACCAAAACAAAACCCAATCAAACGAGCAAAAAATTTGCCCTACTTGTGGAAAACAAGTTTCCATAACTGCAAAATTCTGTTCAGAATGCGGTGCAAAACTTCCAACTAAAAAGTTTTGCTCTGAGTGCGGAAAAGAACTTTCAGCAAACGCTAAATTTTGCCCAGAATGTGGAACAAAACAATAATCAATTAAAAATTAAATGCCCGACAAATTCGGGCATTTAATTATATTATTAATCCGTAAAATATTAATCCAAGAATAGCGGAAATTATTATTAGCAATATCGGTGATATTGCTTTTTTCTTTATCTTCTTAAAGGTAATGGCGATAGATGCAATTAAAACAAAAATAACCATTGCTTTCCAATCAAAAGATAAAGCGTCGTACACACTGCTGATTGAAAAGATAACTGTTAAAACTAAAGTAATTGCCGTGCCAATTATAAGCCCGATTACAATAGGACGTATTCCATTTAAAAAAGCTTTCACCCCACCAAACTGCATTAATCCTTGCATGATAGATGCAATAATCAAGATTATTATAAACGATGGTAAAACCACTCCAAGTGTTGCCAACATTGAACCTAATATACTTGCCTTTGTTGAACCTATAAAGGTTGCCATATTAATTGCTATAGGTCCTGGTGTTGATTCCGCAACGGCAATAAAATTAATTATTTGTTCACTTGTAAAGCCGTATCTTAGCGCCTCTTCGGTAACCAGTGGTATCATTGCGTAACCGCCACCGAAAGAAACAATGCCTATTTTGAAAAAAGTTAAAAACAAATCTAAAAGTATGGGCATTATTCTTTACCCTCCTTTTTTGATTTATTATTATCTTTAATTAATGAAATCAAATAAACAGTTACACCAACCAATCCGCCTATCAAAATGAATAAAATACTTGAAAAATCAACTGCAAATAGCGTCAATCCTAAAAAAGAACACACGCAAATAGAGGTCATTATAAGGTTAAAAGGTGACTTCTTTAGTTTTTTAAACATCTTAATACCCGCAGAAAGTATTAAATAAGCAACGCAAACACGAATTCCACCAAATGCGTATCTAACCCACGTCAGCGATAAAAACTGATCAAAAAACAAGGATATTATATATATTATGATAAAGGATGGTAAAACGACGCCTAAAGTCGCAAAAACTGAGCCAAGCACTCCGCATCTTTTATATCCAACGAAAGTTGCACTATTAATTGCCAGTGGCCCCGGTGTTGATTCTGCTATAGCAATTATATCCATAAATTCGTCATGCTCTAACCATTTTTTACGCTCGACAAATTCTCTCTCTATCACAGCTATCATTGCATAACCGCCACCGAAAGTGAACAGACCGATTTTAAACATAACTATAAACAATTTTAATAGTGTCTTAATTTTACTCATATTAGAATTATAACGCTGTTAAGATTTTTTTGCAAATAAATTTTATGCTAAAAACGCAAAAAAGCACTCTTGAGAGTGCTTTTTAATCTTTAATTAAAACAAATTGTCAAGTTGACTTTTGTGTTTTATTCCACTTACCGAATCAGACGCCGATAAGCAACTTATTGCAACTTTGTTTGCAAATGATAGCATTTCTTCATCATTATAATCATGATAAATAGCATACAAAGCACCCGCACAGAAAGCATCACCCGCACCAACGCTACCTTTGATATACCCTTTAGGAAGTTTCAAAGATGGCACTATGGTGTATTTACCGCTTTTATCTAGGCAGTATCCTTTTTCTGGACAATGCACAACTACTTTTTCGTGAACACCGCAAGAAAACATTTCTTTTAATATTTTTTCCATGTTTTCATCTATAAGTTCGCCATTTTCGTCACGAGGAGCAATGCCTACAATTTGCCCTGCCTCTATTTCATTTATAATAACGTAATCACAATGAGGCAAAGACGCTGTTGCTATGTTATGAAAACTTCCGCTCGTTTCACTAACAAGGTCAACCGAAGTCTTTATACCCTTTTCTCTAGCAGACCTTAAAAATTCTGCCATTGGCGTAGTGCCATTTTCATACTTGTCAAAATAATCAAGGAGCATTATGTACCCAGCGTGTAAAATCTTACAATTTAGTTTGTCTAGGTCTATATCGCTTGGACAAAACTCTTTATTTGCACCGCGATTATGAAAAAAGGTTCTTTCGCCCGTGCCAGCAACGGTTATTACGTCAGAATAACTCGTCGGCGCAGTCTTACTAACTTTTATTCCGCTAACGTCAATGCCAACGTTTGACATTTCCTTAACAACGTATTCGCCTTTATAGTCGTTACCAACTCTTCCAAATACACTGATTTGCATATCGGGATCAACTTTTTTAATATCAATCGCAGTGTTTGGCACACAACCACCAACTGCAAGGCTCTCGTCTGTTATGGTTGTAAGCATTCCCTTTTCAGGGAATGCTCCGACCATTTTTACGTTGTCTGTTAATATATTACCTGCTAGTGCTATTCCAACCCTTGTCATATTACACCCTTATTTGTTTTCCACCAGCTTCTTCGCACACTTTTACAAGTGCGGAAATTTGTTTACCGTTTTTAATCATTTCGTAAAGTTCTTCGATAAGCGCAACCTTTTCGCCCGTGTATTGACAATATTTTTCCAAAGTTGCTTTTACGCCAAATTCTTTTGCGTAAGCACATACTTCTTTACTACTATCGTCTCCATCTGGATCAAACACTAATGCGGTAGCTATTCCAATACAGATATACTCGTTTGGAACATTATGCTTCTCACAAAGTTTTAACGCACCAACCAATCTATCGTTACTGCTGAGTTTTCTGATGGTATCTTTTCCCACTCTTGCAACTGTGTCTCCTAGTGCTTTATTTAAGAAACGATATAAAAGATTTTCTGCGTGAGAAATAAGCATTTCAATTTCTACACCGTTTTCTTTTGATATTGCTAAGGCTGATTGTATTAGTGATTTATAAGCAACGTACTTTATATCAAAATCTTCAGCCGCTTGATAAATAAACTCATAATTTCTTAAATATCCTAAGTACGCACACGTTGCGTGGCTCATATTATGCATAAACAATTTTCTTTGAATAAACATATTGAACGGCTTGTATGGATAAAGATTTTGAACGTCACTTGGAACTTCACCCTTAAACGCATTGAGATCAACCGGTAAAATGTTGTATGGCTCAACGTATACACGCAATGGATTGCCTTGTTTTTTCTCTTCTGTCATAACAGGCACCATTCTACCGATACTTGCTTCAACAAAACCGACTTCGTTTTCTACTTTTTCAGCGTATTCAGGGATTTGTTCTTTAATTAAGCCTTTCAAAAATTCATCTGCGCCTATAAGGTTTTCGCAAATTATAATGTTAAATGGCTTAGCATTTTTTTCAAAACGTTTCTTTAATCCAAGTGCAATTGGCTTTGCTATAAATTTTAAAACGTTTACGCCGATTGCTGTTGCCATTATGTCGGCAGATGCGATTTCATCTGAAACAAGTTCAATATCAGTCCCGTCTATACCGTAAACGTTCTTGACCATTATCTCTTCTAAGCCTTCGTTTGAAACAACGTCAACAGGATATTCTTTATCGCTATTTAATCTGCCTATTACTTCCTTGTTAATATCAATAAAGCCAACAGAATATCCGCTAAGCGAGAACAACTGCCCAATAAAGCCTCGGCCGATATTTCCCGCACCGTACATAATAAATTTTTTCATAATTCACCTTTTAATTCTTTTATGGTTTCGCCATAAAAATTTTGATTAGTCCTTTTATTTTGTTATTAATTCATATCTGGCGTTAAAGGTCCTGCCAATTCTTTGACAAAGAATAATCTTCCTGGAATAGTAGGAATAAATGATGACGTTACCCATCTGCTCTTACCATAGCGCAAAGTCATCCATAAACTCATACCTTGCCATTGCATTCCACGATTAAACGTTCCGTCCGCACCGCCGATTGCGTAGTCTGCTTGGAACATAAGTCCTGGACCAACGGTATTTGCACGACATGGAACTAAACTCGTTCTTGACTTAAACGAAGTAATAGCGTTTTGTTCAATCGTGAGCGGATGCAATTTTGCACCGATTCTATAAGGTTGTTTCAACCATTCTTCATTTGAAGAAAATTCCGAACCAAATTGCGGTTCCCAGAAAGCGATGTGACACATTCTACCTATACCGTATACAAGTATAAGTTTAGCGCCCTCAGCCTTTAACTTAGCAATCTTTTCAGGATAAGTGGGAAGATTGTCTTTGGTAGCAAAATTTCTATGATCCTTTGGAACAGTCAATTCGCCAAGTAGATTATAGAATGCATTTTCCATTGCGTTTTGGAATGATGCTTCTCCAGTAATTGTATTTCCTTCCGCATCAGCCCATTCATCCATATTAAAACACCAAACGTTCTTACAATTTACGTTCCATTCTTTAAGGAAATAAACTGCCCACTTATACATACCCATAGGTCCTACAGGAAGAATAAATGCGAGTTTTTCGCCTTTTTCGTTTGCTTTTTTAATAGTATTTGCAATTTCGTGTCCCATTTTAACGTCAAATTCTGCTAAAGATTCGCATTGAATTGGAGTAAATCCTTCGTTCCAAAAATCTTGTCTTTCGGTTATAGCTTCAGGGGCGTTTGAACAACACTTGTCAATTTTTTCAAAGTCCCAACCTTCGGGATAAAAACCTTCTAATAAACTACCTTTTACTGTTGAATTGAAATCCATAATATCTCTCCTTATTTATATATAATTTAATTTTTTATTAACTTTACAACCACGTCTATTCTGGTAACAACCTTTTGCTTGTCCCTTTTAAGTACACTTGACATTGCTTAAAACCTTCGGCATAGTCCACGCCACATTGGTAACCACGATATCTTGAACAGGTTTTAACCATATCCGCAAAATCAATGCCGTCGTGTTCTTTCATCCATACTAATTGACTTTCGTGACAGTTGAGCATTTCGATTTTCAAATCTATTGTACTCGTAACGTCAACGTACATAGTCGGATTAAAGTTAACCCCTGCCAAAGTATCCATATAATATATCGGTACTAACTTTGCTGGAGTATCGTCTTTTGTATACTTATGCACCGAACATTTATAATTTGGTAAAGTTGCCGTAAAACTTGCGTCAAACACAAGTTTACTTACCGAAGTATGGTCTGGCATATAATCGTCAGGATCGTGAGTGATTATTAGGTCAGGATTTGCGTATCTTATAACGTCAACCATTTTGTCCCTTGCTTCTTGATTGTTTTCATAAATATCGAGGTCGTTAAATCCTCCCCAAATTACTTCAATCCCTGCAAGTGAACCCGCTTTCTTTGCCTCACCAGCACGCATAATAGTCAATTCGTCTGGGGGAATTATGACGTGCCCTAAATTACCGCTAGATGCATGACATACAATTACCGTGTCCCCACGTTGTACGCATTTTGCTAGCGTTCCTGAGCACGCTATTTCTATGTCATCGGGATGCGCCCCTATTGCTAATATTCTCATAAATACACCTCTATTTTATTATAACTATATTTTATTACATTATTTTGAAAATAGCAATGGCGTAAAATATACAAAAAGAGTAAAATAATCCACTTGATATTTTTTTTGCATTGTGTTATACTTTTATTATGAAAAAATACTTTAAGCACAAATTGCAAAATCTCTTAGTTGTAAATAAAATAGTAACACTGCATTACTTTGAGTTTGAAAAAGATTTTTCTTACTCTGATGAGTCACACGACTTTTGGGAAATAGTGTTTGCAGATAAAGGAACGGCAATCTGCACTTCAAACGATGAAAAAATAATTTTATCACAAGGACAAATGCTTTTTCATAAGCCTAACGAAAGACACTCACTCTCTTGCGATGGTAAAAATTCGGCTAAAATCTTTATCGCCTCTTTTGATTGCCACTCCGAATCAATGCGATTTTTTGAGAATAAAGTCATTACGCTCAATAAAAGTCAAATAAAACACGTTTACGCAATAATCGAAGAATCTAGGCGCACTTTTGATATTCTTTTCCCTGACCCAGACATGAAAAAGATGCCTATGCTTTCTAAACCAACGTTAGGTGGTGAGCAAATAATCAAAAATCATTTAGAACTTTTACTGATTGATTTGATGCGCTCCTTAACTGAAACCGAAAGTGGTAACGAAATATTTTTACCAGAAAAGGAATTGGAGAGCAAACTCGTTTCTGACGTTATGCAAATTTTAAAGTCAAACGTTTATGGTGAAATAAACATAGACGAAATATGCAAAAGAGCCAGTTACAGCAAATCCCACGTTTTTAAACAATTTAAACTTGCAACAGGAAAATCAGTTATGGATTACTATAACTATCTAAAAATTAAAACGGCAAAACAACTTCTTAAAGAAGGAGATTTATCTATAAAAGAAATTGCAGAAAAATTATCGTTTGATACCCCAAACTATTTTTCAAAAACTTTCAAGAAGTTTACCGAAATGACCCCTTCACAATATAAAAAGAGCGTTTCTCTTTAACGCTCTTTATTTTTTAGAACGAAACTGCAATAACCTTCATTAAAACAGAGAATATTATTGGCAACATTACTAGCGCTAAAACGTAAGAAATAAAACAACTTGTTGCCCCTTCTGTACTGTCAAGCCCTGCTGATTCAGGATAAACAACCACGTTCATACCGACAGGCATTGCGGAGGAAACAATAAAGAAGAATGCAATTCTCATAAAGTCTGCATCTCGCCAACCTAATAAATAAACTATCGCTACAATTGCGCTAAAAACAAGTGGCATTATCAAAATTCTTATCACACCTACAAGGTAGGCTTTAATTGATGAGAAAAGTTTAAGCATTGGTACGCTCGCAAGCACTGCGCCCGTCAACAACATTGCAGGAGCACTCTGACAGTTACCTATAGTAGTAAATAAATCCACAAATATTTTAGGAATAGTAAATCCTATACCACTTGAAAGCAACCCCAATGCAATACCTATTAATGAAGAAATCATAGGCATGGAAAATAATCTTTTAAGCCTATTCTTAAGTGGGATTTTTATTTCTTGTAAACTGCCATCCATACTAACTGGCTCAGTCAAAATGTAATATCCATAACTTGCTATTACAATATTTAATGGAACACAGAACAATATCATTTGTGCCCTAGCAACTGCTCCAAACACTGCGTTAATTAGTGGATATCCAAAATAGCCTACGTTACCAAAAGCAAATGCGTATTTATAAATGTTTCTATGAAATCTTTCCTTTCCCACCGCCTTTGCAAAAGGAAGTGCTAAAAACACGGAAATAATTGCAAAAACAATACCTGCAATCAATAAAATAGCATATTTTTTTATATCGTTGACATTAATTATGGTTGATAAACTCATTATACCATAACAAGGCGAAAATAAATTTACCAAAAGCCCTGCCAAAACTGATTTGCCTTGCGCTGTAATAATTTCTTTTTTACGCAAATAATATCCTGCAAAAATTATTGCAAGTAAAATAGCGACTTGCTGTAAGGTCGTCGAAAACAGCATAATTTATCTCCCATAAATAATAAAAAGCCACAAAAATTTCCCTACCCTAAAGGATAGGGAAATTTACTAGGCTAAAAATTATCTTTTTTGTTGTAAATCGTAGTGAATGTCGTATGCTTTTTCTTCATCGGTAAATTTACGTTTGGTATCAATAACCTTACCGTCATTAACCTTTCTATCTGGAACGTCTTCTGTCGTTCCCATAACGGTAACGTTTACTTGTCTACGTCTTGCAATAACGTGATCCCAGTCAATAAAATAAATATGTGCAAATAAACCGAGGTCAAGTTTGCCATCTTTAATCGTCAAGGTTTCACTTCTTCCAAAGAATACACTGCGAAGATGTCCGTCTGTGTTCATTGATGAATAATCACCTGGTTCGTTTACGTGTCTTCCGTATTGAGCGTGAATAGGTCCTGGATGACGATATTGATGTTCTTCTGCAAAGTCAGGTATCATCTTTCTCATAATGTCGAGAAGGTCATGTTGAAGATATTCAAGGTCGAAAGAATCAATATCGTGTGAACACTCTTGTACCATAACTGAACAAGTAGTATGATGTGATACAATTGCTACCGTACCATTCTTAACGCCAGAGGCTTCTACGATTTCAAGAATTTCTTTTCTAATGTCGTGAAAAGTAGGTATCCATCCTCTTGATTGAAGTT
This sequence comes from Clostridiales bacterium, assembly GCA_015069425.1. GTDB lineage: Bacteria > Bacillota > Clostridia > Christensenellales > Borkfalkiaceae > UBA1259. The sequence continues at coordinate 116,154 of SVIP01000001.1, forward strand.
CGATTTCTTTTTGAAATACTTTGAATTCCATAATAGTTTCTCCTATATAATATGTTTTTTATTTTTCCCTATCGGGTTGATTACTTTTTATTAAGTCTCTCGCCCACTGCTCCGCCTGGGTGAATGAGTGCAAACTGCTCGTTCTTAAAACCCGTCTCTTCAATAAGTGCAGTTTGGAGTGCGTGACAAATCATACAAAGTGCAGTAGTTGAAGTAGTTCCTTGTGAGTTGTATTTATCCGTTTCTCTATTAACGAATTGCTTTAATACCGCGTCCGCATTTACTGCTAAAGGCGATTCCATATTTTCCGTAATAGAAATAATTTTTACACCTTTTGCTTTGCAAATATCGATAATCGGTAAAAGTTCTTTGGTTTTACCGCCACGAGATGCAAACACCATAACGTCCCCTGCTTGCAAAAATCCCGTTGCGCCGTGAACGGCTTCCGCTGGGGATATAAATCTTGCAGGTTGCTCTATACAACAAAGGAGATGTGCTAAATGTTGACAAATTATTCCAGAGTGTCCGCAACCACAAGTTCCAATTCTGGGTGCGTTTTTTAAAAGTTCTACTGCTTTAGCGAACTGTTCCTCATCAAAATAATTTAGCATTCCAGAAATACATTCTGCTTCTATTTGATAGGCATTTTTTACAGCGTCTAACGTTTCTTTTTGCATACACAACCACCTTTTATTAAGCAACTTTAACTTAATTTATAACTACACGAAAAGTATACCAAATATACAAAACATTGTCAATTATATTCTTAGTTTTTAATGGAAATAAAAGAATAAAAAAATCAAAAATATTTACTAATATAAACTTTGACTTTTTTATTAAAGATTTTGACAATAAAACACAAAATAGCGCCAAAAAATCGGCGCTATCTAATTATTTATTTATACTACTTTCACAATATATACAACGATAAACTCCACTGTCAGTTAATTTAAATATGTGATCTATCCCCTGTTCTACAGAGGTAATGCATCTCGGATTTTTACATTTAATCACGTTCTTTAATAGCTTCGGTGGCTCTGGTCTAATTTTACTAACGATAACTTCGTTTTTAATAATATTTACCGTCGTTTCAGGCGCAATATACCCCAAAACTTCAAAGTCGAGTTCTATATCTGCGTCTATCTTAATTATGTCTTTTTTTCCAGTTTTTTTGCTAGGTAAATTCTTAAAAAGTGCAACTGTGCAATTAAGTTCTTCTAGCCCTAAAAGTTCGTAAACTTTTCTGCCCTTTCCTGCCTCTATGTGGTCAATTACAATACCGTTTTTTATTGCATCTATCTTCATACTATCACCTTACTTTACACCTAAAAGTTTCATTATGAGCGCCATTCTAACGTATCTACCGTTTTGCACTTGCTTAAAGTAGCATGCACGAGGGTCATTGTCCACGTCCACAGATATCTCGTTCACCCTTGGCAACGGGTGAAGTATGCACATATCTTTTTTAGCAGTTTGAAGTTTATCTAACGTTAAAATATAACTATCTCTTAATCTTAAATATTCTTCCTCACTGAAAAATCTCTCTTGTTGTACCCTAGTCATATAAAGAACGTCAAGGTCGCCCATTACTTCTTCTAAGTTAGCAGTTTCTACATATTCCATTCCGTATTTGTCCATTACGTCCGTCTTAACGTAATCAGGAACTTTTAATTCTTTTGGAGATATAAGTACCAACTTTATACCTTTCTGTCTAGAAAGTGCTTGAATTAGCGAGTGAACAGTTCTGCCAAACTTTAAATCTCCGCAAAAACCAACGGTAAGGTTATCAAGTCTACCTTTTTCCGTTTTTATGGTAAGTAGGTCGGTAAGTGTTTGCGTTGGATGGTTATGTCCGCCGTCCCCAGCATTAATTATTGGAACTTTAGAACTCATTGATGCAACTAGCGGGGCACCCTCTTTAGGGTGACGCATTGCTATGATGTCTGAATAACAACTAACGACTTTTATAGTATCGGAAACACTTTCACCTTTTGTTGAAGACGAACTGTTCGCATCAGAAAAGCCGAGTGTTTTTCCGCCAAGTGATAGCATTGCAGATTCAAAACTAAGCCTTGTTCTTGTTGACGGCTCAAAAAATAGAGTTGCAAGAATTTTATTTTCGCACTTCTTTGAATACTTCTCTATGTTCTTGCTTATGTCTTCTGCAACACATAAAAGTTCTTCAATTTCTTCAACCGAAAAGTCTGTAATTGCTAATAAATTTTTCATTTTTACCACCTTTTTATGCTTTTATCCAACTTTCATCAGATGGATTATCTCTAAATGCTTTTAATCTTTTCTCGTCTTCGGGTTTAATATAACCAATTTCTACCGCTACACTAATAGTTGTATCAAAATCAGTTAAACTTACGTTTTTAACGTTTGCCTCTTTTAATCTTTCTAATCCCTTTTTCATTCCGTAAGTGTATATACTAACAACACCTAAAACTTCAGCGCCCGCCTCACGTAATGAATCAACTACGTCTATTACACTACCGCCTGTAGATATAAGATCTTCTATTACTACAACTTTTGTGCCAGAGTCTAACTTGCCCTCGATTTTATTGTTTCTGCCGTGATCTTTACTTGAAGAACGAACGTAACCCATAGGCATACCTAAAATGTGCCCTGCTATAGCAGCGTGAGCGATACCTGCAGTACTTGTACCAAAAAGTGCTTCAGCATCTGGATATTCTTTTTTTACTGTTTCTGCGATAGCGTTCTCTACCACGTTTCTCGCTTCAGGTGAAGTGAGAATAAGTCTATTGTCACAATAAATTGGGCTTTTTATTCCGCTCGCCCAAGTAAAAGGCTGGTCGGGACGTAAAAATACCGCTTTAATTTTAAGTAAATTTTCTGCAACTTTTCTTGCTGTTTCCATTTGTGTTTCTCCTTTTTACAATTAACCCAAAAACTCTTTTACGCATTTTCTATATGCGCTAACGGGGTCTTCCGCACCCGTTATAGAACGACCAACAACTATAAAGTCTGAGCCGATTTCTTTTGCTAAAGCAGGTGTTGTTACACGCTTTTGATCGCCTACAGCGTCGCCTGCAAGTCTAATTCCCGGTGTTACGGTGATGAATTTTTCACCACAAGCGCCATGAACTTTACCAGCCTCTAGAGGAGAACATACCACCCCGTCAAGCCCACTGTTTTTAGCGTTTAATGCATAACTCATAACTACGTCATCAATAGGTTTTTCTATCAAAAGTTCACTTTCCATCATTTCTTGACTAGTAGAAGTTAATTGAGTTACCGCAATGAGTAAAGGTCTTGTTCCGTCTGCTCTTGTAAGCCCCTCAATTGCTCCTTTCATCATTTGTGAGCCACCACTTGCGTGCAAGTTTACCATATCTACGTCAAAAGAAGATAAAACCGCCATGGCTTTTTTAACAGTGTTAGGAATATCGTGAAGTTTAAGGTCTAAAAAGATTTTATGTCCACGCTTTTTAATTTCTTTTACTATTTCTATGCCACCTGCATAAAAGAGTTCCATGCCTACTTTTAAATAAGGTTTTTCCTCTTTGAATTTATCTAAAAAATCAAAGAGCTGTTCTTTAGAATTAAAATCACACGCAATAATTACGTCTTTATTCATTTGTGCGCCTCTCCTATAATATCAGTTAAATTATTCACATTATATTTTTTCATTACAAACGGAAGATTGTTAACAATATCCCTACAAGCATAAGGATTTACTAAGTTTTCCGCACCTACTTGTACGGCAGTCGCTCCCGCCATCATCATTTCCAAAACGTCCTCGGCTGTTGAAACGCCACCTATACCGATTATAGGAAGTTTAACCGCCTCGTATACTTGATAAATCATCTTTAATGCTATTGGAAATATCGCCCTTCCCGAAAAACCGCCAATTTTATTTGCTATTACTGGACGACGTTTTTTAAGGTCAATTCTTAAGCCTTGCGAAGTGTTGATTAAACTAATCCCATCAGCACCTCCCTGTTCACACGCTTTTGCGATTGAAACTATATCCGTTACGTTTGGAGTAAGTTTAATAAACACGGGTTTGTCTGTAACCTTTTTAACCGCTTTAGTTACCGCCTCGGCATTTTTTGGCTCCGTACCAAAACTCATACCACCGTTATGAACGTTAGGGCAACTTATATTTACTTCTACTATATCGACGTCAGAAACAGCGTTTATTTTTTCCACACAATATACATATTCGTCTACTGAAAATCCGCTTATGTTTGCAATTATAGCATTATTGTACACTTTTCTAAGTCTAGGAATTTCTTCACTTATTACTTTATCAATACCGGGGTTTTGAAGTCCTATTGAATTAATAAGTCCAGAAGTACATTCTGCAATTCTAGGTGTGGGATTTCCAAAACGAGCCTCTTTAGTAGTTCCTTTTAAAGAAATTCCGCCTAAAACGTTTATATCGTAAATATCGTTGAATTCATATCCAAAGCCGAACGTTCCACTTGCAGGAATAACAGGGTTAATAAGTTCTACGCCACAAAGATTTACTTTGGTATTTACCATATAATCTCCTCCTTTTCAAGCACAGGTCCGTCTTTACAAATACGCTTGTTACCGTACTTAGTTTTACAAGAACACCCCATACACGCACCAAAACCGCAACCCATTCTCTCTTCAAAAGAATAATGTCCGCTAGTTGTAGTTGCATTATACACCGCCTTAAGCATAGGCTCTGGTCCGCAAGTGAAAACGTGGGAATATTCTCCGACTTCCTTTATAGCATCGGTAACAAAACCTTTTATACCTAAACTACCGTCAACCGTCGTAACAAAAACTTTAACACCTAAATCTTCAAATTCTTTTTTATAAAAAACTTCACTTTCAGTATTAAATCCAAGTATAACGGTAGGTTTTTTCCCCTCGTTAATTAAACACTTTGCAAGATAATATAGTGGCGGTACTCCGACCCCTCCTCCAATAAGAAGTGGGGTGTCGCCAGAAAAATCAGTAAAATAACCGTTCCCAAGCCCCGTCAAGATATCCAACATCTCACCACCGTCCATTGCCGATAGCCTTTCCGTACCTTTACCAACCACTTTATAAATAATCGTTAGCTCGTCCCCGTTAAGGTCGCAAACGGAAATAGGACGGCGCAAGAATAAATCGTCAAGTTTAATATTAACGAATTGCCCTGGTCTTTCTATTGCAGAGGTGTTGCCTTTAAGGCACATCTTAAAAACGTTTTCCGTTAGTTTTTCATTGGATAAAACGGTAAAATAACCTTGTTTCAATTTTCTTCTCCTTATTATTATGCGTCAATAGTTGAGATACTTAAAGTTATCTCTTCTAACACGTCAAGAAGTACTTTAACGGTATCGATTGCGGTAAACATAGTTACGTTGTTTTCAACCGCCGCCCTACGAATCTTATATCCGTCGCTTTCTTGACCTAATGAATTTACGTCTCTAGTACTTATAACGTACGTTACGTATCCACGACGGATAGCGTCTAAAATTTCTTCACTTCCCTCGCTAATTTTTGCTTTTACTCTAGTTCTTATTCCATGTTCTTTTAAGAATTTAGCAGTACCTGCAGTTGCCTCTATGTTAAATCCTAAATTATAAAATCTTCTTACTAACGGCAACGCCTCTTCTTTATCGCTATCAGCAACTGATACTAAAAGCGTTCCGTAATTCATAACGTTCATTCCTGACGCTTGCAATGCCTTAAAGAGCGCACGGTTAAACCTGTCGTCGTAACCGATTGCCTCACCTGTAGATTTCATTTCTGGTGAAAGGTATGCATCAAGTCCACGAAGTTTATTAAACGAAAATGCGGGTGCTTTAACGTACCAACGTTTTTTCTCGTTGGGATAAAGTTCTGTAATGCCTTGTTCTTTTAAACTTTGACCTAAAATAACTTTAGTACCGATATCCGCAAGTGAATACCCTGTTGATTTTGACAAGAACGGAACAGTTCTTGACGAACGTGGATTTACCTCTATTACGTAAACGTCTTCATTTTTATCAACGATAAATTGAATATTATATAAACCGACAATGCCAATACCTAATCCTAATTTTTTGCCGTATTCGAGTATAGTATTCTTTGCCTTTTCACTAACAGAGAAAGTCGGGTAAACGCTGATACTATCGCCAGAGTGTACGCCCGTTCTTTCGATAAGTTCCATAATGCCTGGCACGAAAACGTCAGTTCCGTCACATACAGCGTCTATTTCAAGCTCTTTACCAACTATATATTTATCAACTAGAATTGGGTGGTCTTCACTAATATCAACCGCATTTTGTAAGTATTCTCTAAGCCCCCTTTCGTTGCCGACAATTTGCATTGCTCTTCCGCCCAAAACGTATGACGGACGAACGAGAACGGGATAACCGATTTCTTCTGCAACCTTAACGCCGTCTTCAACACTGAATACCGCTTGACCTTTAGGTTGTGGAATTTGGAGTTTTTCCATAATCTTTTCAAAAGCGTCTCTATCTTCTGCGTTGTTGATTGCCTCAACGTCAGTACCGATAAGTTTTGCGCCCCTTTCCATTATTGGCTTTGCAAGGTTAATTGCCGTTTGTCCACCAAGTGAAGTAATAACACCAAACGGATTTTCAAACTCGATAACGTTCATAACGTCTTCTGCCGTTAATGGCTCAAAATAAAGTTTGTCACTTACGGTATAATCGGTCGAAACAGTTTCAGGGTTGTTGTTAATAATGATTGCTTCGTATCCGCTTTCTTTAATCGTTTTAACTGCGTGTACTGTTGAATAGTCAAACTCAACACCTTGTCCGATACGAATAGGTCCGCTTCCTAAAACAATTGCTTTTTCCTTGTCTGTTATAATTGATTGATTTTCTCCCGTATAAGTTGAATAGAAATACGGAATATAAGCACCACTATACAAGGTATCAACCATCTTGTATATAGGTTTAATGCCGTTTGCCTTACGGAAACTATTAACTTCTAACTCTTTCATTTCCCAAAGATGCGCAATATATTGGTCACAGAATCCCATCTGTTTTGCTTTTCTTAATACAGTTGCGTCTTTTTTGTTTTCTTTTAATACTTTTTCCATATTTACTATCTCTAAAATAGTGTTTAGGAAAAGTTCGGTAATTTTAGTGATTTCGTGAATTTTCTCTACGCTAATTCCACGCCATAATAGTTCGGAAATAGCAAAGATATTATCTGCTTTAAATTCTTTGATATATTCTAACATCTCTTCTGTTGGCATATTATCAAACTTAGCAATATACAAGTGATTTACTCCTACTTCAAGAGAACGGGTTGCCTTAAGCATACTCTCTGAAAGATTTGAGCCGATTGCCATAACTTCACCCGTCGCTTTCATTTGCGTTCCTAAAACGTTAGATGCAGAGGTGAATTTATCAAATGGGAAACGTGGGAACTTAGTTACGATATAATCAAGTTTTGGCTCTTTAATAGCAGTAGTCCCAGAAACGTGAATTTCGTCAAGGTTCATGCCTACCGCAACTTTAGCGGTAACTTTTGCAATCGGATATCCGCTCGCCTTGCTTGCTAATGCTGAAGAACGAGAAACTCTTGGATTTACTTCGATTAAATAATATTCACTAGAAGTGGGGTTTAATGCAAACTGAACGTTACAACCACCCTCGATTTTAAGTTCACGAATAATTTTTATCGCTGCATCGTTAAGCATTTTATGGTCATGCTCTGATAGAGAAAGAATAGGTGCAACGACTATAGAGTCGCCCGTATGTACACCTACTGGGTCAACGTTTTCCATACCACAGATGGTTATAGCGTTATCAGCCGAGTCACGCATAACTTCAAACTCGATTTCTTTATATCCTTTAACGCTCTTTTCTACTAATACTTGATGCACAGGAGAAAGTTTAAGCGCATTTTTCATTATAACTTCAAGTTCTTCTTCGGTGTCTGCAAAACCACCACCAGTTCCACCTAAAGTAAATGCAGGACGCAATACTACAGGGTAACCTATTCTTTTTGCAGATTCTTTAGCCTCTTCAATACTATATGTTATTTCAGATTGAATAACGGGTTGACCGATACTTTCGCACATTTCTTTGAAAAGTTCTCTATCTTCTGCCCTTTCAATACTCTTTGCGTTCGTTCCTAAAAGTTCAACGCCACATTCTTCTAAAACGCCTTTTTTTGCAAGTTGCATCGCTAAGTTTAAGCCCGTTTGTCCGCCAAGACCAGGAATTATTGCATCTGGTCTTTCATAACGCAAAATCTTTGCGACGTATTCAAGCGTAAGCGGTTCCATATACACTTTGTCTGCTATACTGGTGTCTGTCATTATGGTAGCAGGATTACTGTTACACAAAATTACTTCATATCCCTCTTCCTTTAACGCTAAACACGCTTGTGTTCCTGCATAGTCGAATTCAGCAGCTTGTCCTATTATGATAGGTCCGCTTCCTATTACTAGTACTTTTTTTATGTCCGTTCTCTTAGGCATATATTTCTCCTTAAAATTTGTATATCGTAAATTTAATTATTTGCTTTATAAACTATGTTGCCGTTATGCACATTAAGCACACATTTTCCGTAAACTTTATATCCCTTAAACGGTGTGCTTTTACCTTTGGAATAAAAGTTTTCTGGATTTATTTCATACTCAGCATCTAAATCAAACACGGCAAGGTTTGCCTTTTTGCCGTCAACTATTCCTACGTCTATATTAAATCGCTTTGCAGGATTAATACTCATTAGTTCTATAACTTTTTCAAGCGATATTATACCCGTTTTAACTAAATTAGTATAAATTATTGGAAATGCCGTTTCTAATCCGACTATACCATTAAGACTAAGTAGTCCTTTACTCTTTTCCTCTATTGAGTGTGGAGCGTGGTCGGTTGCGATAATTTCAATCGTGCCGTCCTTTATTCCCTCGATAAGCGCTATCATATCTTCTTTCGCTCTAATCGGTGGATTCATCTTAAATCCGCCGTCGTTAGATATCATCATATCGTGAAGAACTAGATAATGCGGAGCAGTTTCCCCCGAAACGTCAAGTCCATCTTTTTTTGCCTTTCTTATTAGTTCCACACTCTCTTTTGCTGAAACGTGGCAAACGTGATACTTAACACCCGTTTTTCTAACCAATTCAATATCTCTTTCGATAGGTTTATACTCGCTTGCAGAACATATTCCTTTATGACCGTTTAATTTTGCATATTCACCGTCGTGAATGTATCCACCGAAAAGTAACGATTCATCTTCACAATGCGCAACTATAATTTTGCCTTTTTCTTTTGCAATTTTCATAGCGGAAAGCATTAATTCTTCACTCTGAACACCCTTTCCATCGTCAGAAAATCCCAAAACCTTATTAGAAAGAACGTCTAAGTCCGAAAGTTCAATCCCCTTTTGACCTTTTGTTATTGATGCGTAGGGATAAACGGAAATAACAGCCTCTTTATCAATAATATCTTGCTGAACTTTTAAGTTCTCTTCGCTATCTGGCACAGGGTTTAAGTTAGGCATAGTAAAGAGTGCGCTATACCCCGCACTTGCACCCGCCATTGTACCACTTTTAACCGTCTCTTTATAAGAAAAACCCGGCTCTCTCAAATGCGTATGCACGTCGATAAAACCGGGGAAAATATATTTATTTAAACAATCAATAGTATTAGCGTCAGAAAAAGAATTAGGCTTAGAAGAGAAAACTTTACCCTGGGAAATAAACAAGTCTGTTTTAACAAATTTTCCACCCAGATATACGGTTGCATTTTTTAACGTTAAGTCCATACCTTTCTCCTATTTCGCAGAAAAAAAAGCCCTGCTAAAGCAAGGCTTATAGTAACACAAAATACGGGTAAGCCCGCTATTTACCTAAAACCTTGTCGGTCTCTCTGTACCGAATTAAAGATTTATCCTATATAGAATATCATTTAAATATTTATATGTCAAATAAATAGCCGATTTATTTTTAAAACCCGTCTTAAATTATGCTGTTCTTTTTTGTTATACTCCTTTCTTTCTCCCAAGTTCGGTATTGTCAACTTTTCTATCCCTTAATACCTTTTCGGGATTTGGTTTTGTTTCAAATCTATAATCAGTGCCGTTTTTCTTGATATACTTATCTATCACGTTGTGTGATGCAACACTTGAAACTGAAGAATTTACTTGACGTTGATATTTAAAAAAGTCTGCTCCGTCTGGCAATTCGTCGATTTTTACCATTGTTTCTCTATACCCTGTGTTCCGCACGGTATTCATAACTTCTCTAACGTAACTAATATTAGACTTTAACTTAATTAACGACGGAAAATCTGCACCACCAACGAAAAGTTGCTCCCACTCTCTGCCTTCGTACTTATATAAAACGTCTGACGCAATTTTTAAGTGTTTTAATTCTTCTTCAAAATGCATAAGCCAAATTTTCTTTATATACGGGTCACTTTCATCCTCGTAACAAGAATAATACAAATAACACTCTGTATATTCGTGCATTACCCAACACTCTAAAAGTGTGCACGCTGGGTCCATAAGCGAGCCGTAACCTGATACGTGTTGCTCTTCTATCATAGCAATTTCCGTGTAAAGTTTTCTGCCTAAATCATTATGATAAAATCCTGCTATATTCATATAATAGTTCATTGTTTGTTGTTCCGCCGCCGTAATTATTCCCGTATGCAGTCTTGTGATTAAACTGTCTTGCCAAGAATTTATATAACGACGAATATCGTCTTTAGGGTGGCGATGTTCTGAAATTGTTGGACGTGCAGGTGTTATTTCAGTATATACACCTACTAACCTTTCAGCGTGAACACCCTCATCCATATCTAAAAGATTTGCATATCTATATAAATGGTCAAAATCTTCTAATAATGCGAAATCAAGTTGGGCTTTTACTACTGGATTTGGCTCTTTTTGTGCCATTTCCGCAGTTAAATCTACCGCCAATTGTTCATAACCAATGGTAGTTTCTAAAATAGTTTCGTCAATAGGCTTTAACCCAGATATTCTTTTTTGTTGCTGTTGTTCTTGTCTTCTAACCTCTGCCACAATACGACGAATATCATTATTTAAACAGTGCCTATTTAAATGGTGTAAAAACCAGTTGGATTCAAATTCCGTTCCGTTCATTAAAATTACTCTGGTTTTAGTATAAGGACCTGTCGTATTCTTGTCATAAGGCTTGACTGCTAATGCGTTCCAATTTGCATAGGTGATTTTGCCGTCTTTCGGCATCTCTTTAAAAGGGTTCATATTTTATCTCCTTAAATAATTTACCCCTATTATCACCAATTTAAAAATAAATATACCACTCGCAAGTGGTATATCTTTTATCTGTTATATCTTTTTGTTAAATTGTTATACAGTTTTGCAATCGTTGGATTAAAGTCCTCTTCAACAAATCTTACCGCCCAGTTTTGATCTTTTACTGTTCCAGGCTCGTTAATCCTATATTCTGTTCCTCTACGCAATAAATCTTGCATTGGCAGAACGAAAAGTTTAGATTTTGTGCTTAAACCTAATTCAATTATTGCCCTAGATAAATCTTCAGAAGTGTCTACACTACCATCGATTCCAAAAATGCTTAAACTTTTTTGTACTCCACGAATAAGATTGTTTTTATCCCAGTCCGTACAAGAATTTATTAAACCTATAAGCGTATCGTTGTCGTGCGTTCCAGTATAACATATAGAATTTTCTTCTATGTTTTGAGGAAGATACAAGTTATTCTCTTCTCCGTTAAAAGCAAAAGATAAAACTTTCATTCCTGGGTAGCCGACGGATTTAAGTAAATTCCTCACACCATCGTCAATAATACCTAAATCTTCTGCTATAATTCTTTCTTTATCTATTTTAAAGTGAAGAGCAGTAAAAAGTTCTTCAGACGGAACACAAATCCACTCGCCCTCTTTTGCATCAGTTCGCCAAGCATCTACTTCATAATATCTGTCTAATGCACGGAAATGGTCTATCCTAACGTAATCGTATATATCTAAAACCTTGCTAATTCTTTCCGTCCACCAAGAAAAATTATCTGATAAGTGCTGATTATAATCATAAACGGGATTACCCCAAAGTTGACCATCGCTACAAAAATAATCTGGTGGAACGCCTGCCACCTTTTTGGGCATCAAATTTTCGTCTAGTTTAAAAAGTTCTGGATTTTTCCACACGTCAACGCTATCAAGTGCAACGTATAGTGGCATATCTCCAACTATACTAATCCCTTTTTTATTTGCGTATTCTTTAAGTTTTAGCCACTGACTTTTTGCTAAATACTGAACGAACTGCCAAAAAAGAATCTCCTCTTTATAGTCGTTAATAAACCCATCTAACGCCTCTTTATTTCTATATTTATACTCAAAATCCCACTCGTAAAAATGTTTCTGCCCAGACGCAAACTTTAACGCCATAAATAGTGCATAGTCAAGGTAATCTTTATCTTTAATAAATTCAGTAAAATCCTTATCTTCTTTATTAAAACGAGAAAAGGCTTTCCTTAATAGCGGATATCGAACTGCATACAAATTGGAGTAATCAATATAACCGTTTTTTTCACAGCGTGCAAAACTTGCCTCATTCTCCGTAACCAAACCATCGCTAAGCAACGCATCTACACTTATATAATAAGGGTTAAACGAATATGAGCATACCGATGAATAAGGCGAATTGCCGTATCCCGTTTGAACTAACGGTAAAATTTGCCAAATTTTTTGTCCTGCACTTTTAAGATAATCTATAAAATTGTAACTTTCTTTTCCGAAACTTCCTATACCATACTCGTTTGGCAAGGAAAATATCGGCATCAAAATTCCACTACTTCTTTCCATTTTAACTTTTAAATGAATCCACCGTCACAAGAAATCGTTTGACCTGTAATAAAACTAGAACTATCAGAGCATAAAAAATAAATTAATTCCGCTACGTCGTTTGGCGTTCCTAACCTATTTAGCGGAGTTTCTTCTATCAATACATCTACTTCTTCTTTAGAAAAACGAGCGTTCATTTCCGTGTCAATCACACCTGGACAAACACAGTTTACGTTTATTCCGCTCGGTGCTAATTCTTTCGCCAATGCTTTAGTATAGCCAATGAGTGCAGATTTACTTGCAGAATAAGCAACCTCCATACTCGCACCAGCAATTCCCCACATAGAGGAAACGTTTACTATTTTTCCGCTCTTATTATCAATCATTGACGGCAAAACTTTATTAACAAGATAATATATGCTTTTGATATTAACGTTAAACACTTTATCCCAGTCTTGTTCGGTTGTTTCGGTTATAAGTTTATAAAGCCCTACGCCCGCATTGTTTACAACCGCATCAATTTTTTTATATTTTGAAAAAATATCTTCAAACATTTTATCAATGGAATTTAAATCGGTAAAATCGGCTGTTACGGGATATACCGCACCGCCTAAATTTTCCCTTTCAAGTTCCTCAATCAGTTTTTTAAGTTCAGTTTTATTCTTATTATACTGTGCGATAACGGTATAACCATTTTGAACGAATTTTTTAACAATTGCTCTGCCTATTCCACCGCTCGCACCCGTAATTAATACAGTTTTCAAGTTGTTTCTCCAATATTCAAATACCCGCAAAAAAACTTTGCGGGTATTATAATTAATTTTTTAAGGATATTAGCCCTTTACTCTTTCCATATATTCGCCAGTTCTGGTGTCAACTCTAATGAGTTCACCTTCTTCAACAAACATAGGTACTTGAAGTTTTGTACCAGTTTCTAGAATTGCTTCCTTAGTTGCGTTGGTTGCAGTGTTACCCTTAACAGATGGGTCTGCTTGTGTTACACGAAGTGTTACAAAGTTTTCACATTCAACTGAGAATGCATTGCCTTTATAAGATCTTACGATAACTGGATCGTTTTCTTTAATCCATTTAAGTGCATCTTCAACTTGATCATAGTTAAGTGGAACGAGGTTAAATTCTTGGTCCATGAAATAGTAAAGTTCACCATCGGTATAAGAATAAGTCATGTTTCTAGTTTCGATTTGTGCTTCTTGTACTTTTTCGGTTGGGTTCCAAGTTTTTTCTAAAACTGAACCGGTTACTACGTTCTTCATTTTGGTTCTTACGAACGCTGCACCTTTACCAGGTTTAACGTGTTGGAAATCTACGATTGTGAAAATTCCGCTTTCATATTCAAAAGTTACGCCCTTTCTGAAATCGCCTGCTGATATCATATTGTTTTTCTCCTTAAAAGTTATCTGTTTTTATTTTTAGGTTTTTAACCTTTATTACAAAATTATTAATTTTTTTTCGTCGCTAAAAAGTCGTTCTACCTTTCCACCGTTTATTAGCACCGTGTCTTCAATTCTAATGCCAAACTTATAATCTAAATATACACCCGGCTCTACGGTAAATATCATATTTTCTTTTATTTCACCATTGCCTTTAGGTGATAAAGTTGGAAACTCGTGAATTTCTAGTCCCACACCATGCCCTAACGAGTGTGTAAAATATTCACCATAACCCGCTTTAGTTAAATAATCTCTAGCAATTTTATCTGCGTTTATTAAACTCATTCCTACAGAAATATTTTTCTCTGCTATTAGATTTGCATTTAACACCGCATCGTAAACTTTAGTAAACTCTTCGTCGGGTTCTCCAAAAAACGCAGTTCTCGTTAAATCCGAACAGTATCCGTTTATTTTGCACCCCATATCCACCAATATCGGCATATTATCTTCTAATACAGTTTCGCCCGTTTCGTGATGCGGAACAGCAGAATTAGCACCGAAAGCGACTATTGTTTCAAACGCTATTTCATCTGCACCATACTCTAGCGAAAGTTTATCAAGCGTTTCTTTAAGCTCTCGTTCCGTCATACCTTTTTTAACGGTTCTTATTGCCTCGTGATAAGCGGTTTGCGTAATTTTACAAGCCTTTTTTATGCTCTCTATCTCAAACTCGTCTTTAACCGACATCAGTCTTTCTAACTCGTCTGCACAGTCAAAAACTTTAACGCCTTTACTTTTATATTCTTCGTATTCTTTTACTGTTGTAGTTCGATAGTCAACGTAAATATTTTCAATCCCCAAATCACTTAAAAAATCAAATACACTATCTATACCACGATATAGTCTACATTCAACATTAACTTTTTTAAGTTTATCTTTAGCTGCGCAAAAATACCTTGCGTCAGTAAAATAAGTTTGGCTTTTTGCAATTATCAATACGCCCTCTGCTATATCGACGTTGCTAAAATATCTTCTTAAATTTCTATCGGTTAGCAAATACGCAAACTTATCTTTACACAGAATATTTTTCATTTTACTTATTTATTTTACCAAAAATTTATGTATAAGTCAATTACCGTAATATATTTTTTGCATTTTTACCGCATCAATATCTTGAGTTCCGGCAGATTCGCATATAATATACGGCTCTAAACCTAATTTTTTAAGTGCATTAGATAACGGCTCGAACTCTGGTCCATATCTTTGATCTTCAAAAGTCAAGTGTCTTACTTCACCTTTTGCAGAGTATTCTATCTTAGAAAAATGTATATGGAAATTCTTCATTTTATCAAACCCCAACTCGTCTACCATATACTCTAAACGCTCTAAATAATCTTTTTCAGTTTTTAAACTACCGCACTCCCTAGCATTTATGTGCCCAAAATCAACGGCAGGAATGTATATTTTATCTATTTTGCAAAACCGAGTAATCTCTTCTATTGTACCTATCTGTCCTATTTTACCCATCGTTTCAGGACATATATAAAGGTTGTCAAATCCGTTTTCGTAAATTTTATCACGCAAAATTTTTAAACGCTCTTCGGTTAAATCTACCGCTTGTTCTCTTTTCATTTTGCCTTGGCTTGCTGGGTGAAACACAACCCTCTTCCCACCCATTAGTTTTACCTTTTGAGCGGATTGTAATACGTATCCGTAAGATTTTTGAGCATTTTCTTCTTCTGGATTTGCGAAATTAATATAATATGGTGCATGAACGCTTATTTCAACCCCTGCATCTAAAAATGCTTGCCCTATTGAAAGTGCGCGCTCGTCTGACAAATTCACACCACGCCCAAATGAATATTCAAAACAAGAAAGCCCTTTTTCTTTAACCCAAACGGCGGATTCTTCGCTTTTACTTTTCCCCGCAAGTTGAAATTCAATAGAATTTCCACTCGGTCCAAACTTTATCATATTTTATCCCCTTGATAACTTTATATCAACTTTTAACTGTTCCTTAAGTGCATCTTCGCTTTCAAATTTTTTTATTTCCCTTAAATATTTATCAAAATACACTGTCATATATTTACCGTATAAATCGCCTGAATAATCAATAATATGTGCCTCGAGTAACTTTCCTAATAGCGAATAGGTCGGACGTGCGCCAAAGTTGATAACCGCTCTATAAGTCTTTCCCTCAATTATACAATACCCTGCGTAAACGCCGTCTTTAATACACTGTTTGTCTTTTTCAATTTTTATATTAACGGTTGGAAACCCAATTTTTCTGCCAACTTTTCTGTCTTTAAAAACTTCTCCACTAACAGAATAATCACGCCCTAGATATTCTTTAATATTAGAAAGGTCACCATTTTCTAACATCTTTTTAACGGCAGTTGTCGATATTCTCTCCCCTAAAATATTCTCGGTTTCTACTATTTTTACCGTTTGATTTTTAGCTTTTGCGTATTCTTTTAGATAATTAACATCACCTTTACCAAACTTTCCGAAATGGTAATCTTCTCCGCAAACGTAACCTTTGATATTATATTTTTTATTCAAAAAATTCAAAAAGGCAAGTTTTCCCATTGATAAAAAAGTGTTTGTCGTTGGGGCAAAAAAGATTTCATCCACGCCCACTTCATACATAAATTCGCTTCTTTCTCTTATAGTAAAAACCTGTTTTTGTTCTTTGTTTGAAATTTTTGCTCTAAGGTTTCCCTTAAAAGTAAAAACTACCGTTTTTGCTCCTTGCAAATCGGCTAGGTTTTTTGCTGTTTGTATAACTTTTTTATGTCCACGATGCACGCTGTCAAAATAGCCAAGCGCTATTACCGCAGTAGTCTTATTATCTGACATACGATTTAATTTTTATTGCTCCACACTCTGCAATTCCAACGCCCCAAAAGTCAGTCTCATTATAAACCCTATATATACCGTCTTTTATCCCATAATTTTCGTATAATCCGTTAAGAACTTTTGTTGCTTGCTCGTTTGATAACACTAACTTTTCAAAACTCACCGATAAATCGGGGGCAATTAAATATTTTTTAGGATTATCTGAATTTTTTAGTTCTTCAACCGAAACACCGTTTGAATAATTGAATATTCCGCAAGCAGTTCTATCAAGTGCACTCATTACACCAATGGTGTCACAAGCAGACGCTATATCTCTCGCAAGCGAGCGGATATAAGTTCCGCCTTTACAAGTAAACTCAAATTTAAACTCGTCAACGTCCGTCTGTTCTAAGCATTTTGCCGATAAAACTGTTACCTTTTTTGGTGCAAGTTCAAACTGTATACCCTTTCTTGCCAGTTGATATCCACGCTTTCCGTCAACACATTTTGCTGAATAATTTGGTGGAATTTGGTCTATTTCCCCAACGAATTTATGCAAAACGGAATTGATTTCCGCCATCGAAGGCACTCGTTTTCCCTCTTCACTAACAGTTCCCGTAACGTCTAGAGTATCAGTTAAAACTCCAAACTTAAATTTGGCAACGTATGTCTTTTCCTTGTCAAGCAAGTAATCAAATAGTCGTGAAGTTTTAGCAATCCCGACAGGCAAAATTCCCGACGCCATAGGGTCTAACGTTCCCATGTGTCCACAAGGTAGATTAAATTTTTTCTTTACTACACCGACAGCATACGCAGAACTCATACCCTCGGGTTTAATTAGATTTATAAATCCTTTCATATTATAAAGGCAATTCCCTTTTTACTGCTAAATATATTTTATCAACGACTTCTTCGTAATCGCCTTGTATTTGACAACCGCTAGCAAGCACGTGTCCGCCACCGCCAAACGTTCCTGCAACGGCATTTACGTTTGCGGTTTTTGAACGAAAACTAATTTTATATTTATCTTTTTGGGTTTCCATAACACAAGCCCCTACCTCAACACCGTGTATACCCATAATAAAATCAATAAAGCCTTCCGTTTCGTTTTGTTCAGCACCAGTAACTTCAAAATCACTAAGCCTTACGGTTGCTACAGCAAATCTACCATCTAAAAAGTATCTAATTTTAGACATTGTTTGCCCAAAAAGTTTAGCACGCTGTTCACTTTGTGCAGAAAACATCTGAAAATAAATCTCGTTTACGTTTGCACCAAGTTCAAGCAATTTCCCCGCACTATAAAAGGTTGAGGGAGTGACGTTCTTGTGTCGGAAATTTCCCGTGTCAGTCATAATCCCCATTAGTAATAGGTTTGCAGTATCTACAGTAATCTCTGCACCTAATTCTTTTATAAGTTCCAACACGTTTTCTGCGTTACTTGCAAGCTCAACAACGTAGTTTATTTTCGCATATCTCGTGTTTGAAATATGGTGGTCAATAACGTAAGTATTAGAATGCGACAAAAATTTTTCAGAAAAACTGCCAAGCCTTGAAATATCCGCACAGTCGATAGCAAGAAAAGCATCATAATTAGCATCAAGTTCACTTTTAACACTTTTCGTGTCGTTTAAAAAGAAAAATCTCGACGGAACGGCGTCGTCACAAAAGACTTCCGCTTTAACGCCGAGAGTTTTTAATGCATTTTTAAGTGCTAAAGCAGAACCCAAACAATCTCCGTCAGGTCTAACGTGGCAAAAAAGCGCAACACTCTTCTCGTTTTTTAATTTTTTAGCGAGTTCACTTAAATTAATCACGTTTTTCTCCTTGGTTTATGCTCTTAAACAATTTATCCATTTTATCTCCGTACTCCATAGAGTCGTCTAATACAAAATGTAATTCGGGAACAGTTCTTGCTCGTATTACTTTAGCAAGTTCAAAGCGGATTTTTTTAGCATCCGCTTGAATTGCCTTAAAAGTTATTTGCTTTTTTGCTTCATCTTTGGAATAAACGCTTATATAGACCTTTGCGTACGATAAATCGTTACTACAATCTACTCTTAATACCGAAAACATCTCGGTAATAAGTGGATTTTTGAGTTTTCTTGAAATTATTTCGTAAATCTCTTTTTGAAATTCACCGTTAAGTCGGTCGTTTCTGGGTATCTTTCCAGTTCTTCTCATTTTACTCCTTGCTCTCTTCTACTTGATAACTTTCAATAAAGTCACCAACTTTAATATCATTAAATCTTTCAATAGAAATACCACACTCAAAACCTTGTGCAACTTCTTTCACGTCATCTTTAAAGCGTTTTAATTGCAATACGTTACCCTCACAAATCATGACGTCGTCACGGTAAATACGTAGCTTTCCGTTTCTGATAATCTTACCTTCAGTAACGTAACAACCTGCAACCTGACCAACGCCAGATATCTTAAACACTTCACGAACTTCTGCTTTACCATTATATACTTCGGTGAATTTTGGTGCAAGCATTCCTTTAAGTGCACGTTCAACGTCCTCAATAGCCTCATAGATAACTCTATAAAGTTTAATATCAACACCGCTTCTTTCAGCAATTTGTTTTGCGTTAGAATCAGGACGAACGTTAAAACCAATAATTATTGCATTTGAACTTTCAGCAAGCATTATATCAGATTCTTTAATAGCACCCGCTGCTGAGTGTATAACGTTTACCTTAACTTCAGCGTTAGAAAGTTTCTCAAGTGATTGCTTAACCGCTTCAACAGAGCCTTGAACGTCTGCCTTAACGATAATCGGTAAAATCTTCATTTCGCCTTCGGCAATCTTATTAAACACGTCGTCTAGCGTAACTTTTTGCGATGCTTTGAGCATGTTTTCTTTCTCTTTATTCTGTCTTTCTTCCGCTACAAGTTTAGCGAGTTTTTCGTGCTCTACCGCATAGAGAATGTCGCCTGCGTTTGGCACTTCGTCAAGTCCCATAATAGAAACAGGTGTTGACGGACCAGCAGAAGTAACTCTTCTACCCTTATCGTCAATCATTGCTCTAATTTTACCCGTAACTGTTCCAACTATTACACTGTCAGATACTTTCAACGTACCGTTTTGAACTAAAATAGTCGCAATCGGACCTTTGCTTTGGTCAAGTTTAGCCTCTACAACTACACCTTTTGCTTTTCTATCAGGGTTTGCTTTTAGGTCTTTAATTTCTGCTAGAAGATTAATGTTTTCTAAAAGATTATCAAAGCCCTCACCTGTTTTTGCTGAAACAGGACAAATGATTGCGTCTCCACCCCATTCTTCAGGTAAAAGTCCGTGTTCAGTCAATTGAGTCTTTATTCTTTCAATATTTGCTTCGGGTTTATCAATTTTATTTACTGCAACTAAAATTGGCACGTCCGCTGCTTTTGCGTGGTTTATAGCTTCTACAGTTTGTGGCATTATGCCATCGTCCGCAGCGACAACTAAAACAGCAATATCTGTAGCTTGTGCACCACGCGCACGCATAGCGGTAAACGCTGCGTGTCCAGGAGTATCAAGGAAAGTAATTACTTCCCCACCTACGCTAACTTGATATGCACCGATATGTTGGGTAATACCACCCGCCTCCCCTGCGGTTACGTTGGTTTTTCTAATTCTATCAAGAAGTGAGGTTTTACCGTGGTCAACGTGTCCCATAACGGTAACGACAGGAGGACGTTTTTTGAGCATGCTAGCATCATCTTCTTGTCCCTCAAAGCCTTCACTTAGTACGTCTTCAGCAGTCTTGTCAAGTTTTAATTCTAATTCTATTCCAAGGTCGTCTGCAATAAACGCAGCAGTATCAAAGTCGATAGAGTCGTTTATAGTTTTCATTATGCCTTCTTTAAATAATCTCTTGGTAATTTCCGCCGCCGTTATACCGATTTTTTCACTTAATACTTTTAAAGGTATAATTTCTGTATTAATAACTGCCTTTTCAATTTTAATTACGTTCACTTCCGCCTTTGCTTTTTCCTTTTTAGCAGGACGGAATTTTCTATAACCAGTCTTGTTTTCATCAAAATCATCAATATCGACTTGATTTCTGATAAGAGCGCGCTTGTTTATTGCGTGCTTGTCTTCATATTGTTTTTCTCCACCAGCTTTCTTTTTAGTAAAGTTTCTCTTATCGTTAGTGGTTGGAATAATCGCAGGTGCAACGAAAGTCGCAGGTTGCGGTTTCTTTCCACCCTGACGGTTAAAATCTGGCTTAGCATTGCGGTTAAATCCGTCTTGTTTGTTAAACTCACGTCTTTCACCTTGTTGACGAGGAGCACCATCTCTATTAAAGGGCTTGCGCTCATCTCTGTTTGGACGCTCAAAACGTTCCGTACGCTCAGAGCGTTCGGGACGAGGTGGAACACCCTCTCTCCTTACTATAAACGACGGCCTTTCGGGAACGAACGCACGTTTTGGTTCGGTTTCCTGTTTTTGTTCGGTTGTAGCGGTTTTTTCCACCTCAACCTCTGCGGGCTTAATTTCTTCAGGCGCAGAAGATTTTTCTTCTTTTTTCTCTTCTACGACAGGCTCAGCATTAACAACCTCGACCTTAACTTCGACTTCTTTTACTTCTGCTTCGACTTTCTTTTCTTCGACTTTAGAAACCACCTCAGCCTCAACAGCCGTTTCTTTTTCCTTCCTAGCCGTTTCTAAATCCTTTAGTTTTTCTTCCAAAGCAAGTTTAACGCTCTTAATCTGCTTTTCAAAATCCTTTCCAGATTTAATAAGCGCGTCAAAATTTCCATCTTTTATTAGAACGCTTGCTTTTTTGATGTTGTCGATATGAATTTCTTTCTTTTCAGCCATTTAACTTCTCCTAAATTCTTTGAGTAAAATCTTCTTCTGAATTACTTAATACCGCATCGGACAATTGCTTGTCGGAAATAGCCATAACTTTCGCGTTTTCCCGATGTGTAATTTGTTCTAAACTTTTATTTTTACTTTCAATAAGCGGACAACCAAACTTTCTAGCAAGTTTTTCCGCCTCCTTTTTGGTGTTTTCACTTGCACTATTGCAAACTATAACCAAATAAGCTTTCTTTAAGGTTGCAACTGCGTTAGTGCCAATCTTGAACTTACCTGTGCGAATCGCAAATCCTATGAAAGTTTCTGCTTTAGTCTTTATTTCCAAGGAATTCCTCCACTATTTTGTCATAAGTTTCATCAGCCACTTGACAAGAAAACGCCCTGTTTAGCAGTCTACCCTTTTTTAGTTTTTCTATGCAGTTTCTATCGTTACAAAGGTATGCGCCACGCCCGTTAGCCTTGCCAGTTAAATCTAGTTTTATTTCATCACCGAATTTAACCACACGAATAAGTTCTCTTTTAGGCTTTTCGTTTCTGCACGCTATACAGGTGCGCATAGGTACTTTCTTTTCCATAATCCTTATTCTTGCTCAGCGTTTACAATTTCGTCAAGTTTGCCGAGTTCGTTTACCGCAACGCTTTCGCTCTTAACGTCGATTTTCCAACCAGTAAGTCTAACAGCAAGTCTTGCGTTTTGACCACTTCTACCAATAGCAAGAGAGAGTTTATCGTCAGGAACGATAGCAACCGCACTGTTTTCACCAGTCTCTATAACTTTAGTTACTCTTGCAGGAGAAAGTGCGCTTGCAATGTATTCTAACGGATTTTCGCTCCACGGAATAATATCAATTTTTTCACCGCCAAGTTCGCTAACAATTGCGTTTACTCTTGCTCCCTTATTACCAACGCAAGCACCGATAGCGTCAACCATTGTGTCCTCGCTTGCGATAGCAATCTTAGTTCTTTGTCCAGCATCTCTTGCAATGCTCTTAATAAGAACGACGCCTTGTTTAATTTCAGGAACTTCGTTTTCAAACAATCTTTTAACTAATCCAGTTGCAGTCCTTGAAACAACGATTTGAGCCATTTTACCAGTATTTTTAACACGCTTAACGTAAACGTTTAATTTTTGGTTTAATTCGTATTTTTCACCTGGAACTTGGTCTTTAGGCATAAGTACGCCCTCGATTTGATTGCCACCGATTTCAACGTAAACGTTTCCGTCCTCAATTCTTCTAACCGTACAAGCCATCAATTCGCCCTCTTTATCCTCAAACTCGCTCACGGTGTTTTCTCTTTCGATTTCACGAAGTTTTTGCATTAAAATTTGCTTTGCGGTCTGAGCGGCAATTCTACCGAAGTTCTTAGAAATAATTTCTACAGAAACGGTGTCACCTGCCTTATAAGACTTTTTGATTTCTTGAGCTTCTTCTACACTGATTTCCTTTTCAGGATCTAGAACTTCTTCAACTACGGCTCTAACGCTATAAATCTTGATAGATTTTTTCTCGGGATTAAGTCTAACTTCAACCCCACCCGAAGTGCCCGTACTCTTCTTGTACGCTATTACGAGAGCGTTTTCAAGCGCAGAAATAAATTCCGCTTGTGAAATGCCTTTTTCTCTTTCCAAATCCTCAAGTGCCAAAAAGAAATCTTGATTAATCATATTTATCTCCTTACAAAACTGTTCGTTTTTAATTAAATTCTATATATTCGTTGATTTTAACAACGTTTTTAAGTTCGATTGTAAAAGTGTTTTTTTCATCGACTTTTAAGGTAATAGTTTTACCGTCGTAAGCGGTCAAAATCCCCTCGTAAAACTTTTTACCACGAATAGATGCGTAAAGTTTAACCTCTACCATTTCGCCTATATGCGACAAAAAGTCCTTTTCCGTCTTAAACGGACGGTCCACCCCTAAACTTGAAACGTTAAGGGTGTAAGGCTGACCATAAGTTGGATCAAAATCGTCAATAGGTGCGTCTACAGCCCTATGAAAGGCTTCGCAAGTATCGAGGTCCACTCCACCTTCCTTTTCAATAAAAATGGTAAGTGCGGGGTTTTTACCCTGTTTAAACTCAATTTCCGCCACGCTAACCCCTAACGGTGCACCCACTTGGTTTAATATTTCTTGTAGTTCAGACATTGATTTAGTCTTCATTTTTCACCTTTATACAAAGAATGAGAACGGCTAAACCGTTCTCATCTTCAAGTAAAATATTTAAGCATATTTATATTAACATATAAAATTCTTTTTTGCAAGCATTTTAGCCACGATTTTTAATTTTCATAAGTTCAATAAATATTTCCGCTGTAGCATATACGTCGGTTAGCGCACGGTGGTGGTGAAAAGATATGCCAAAATGGTCGGCACAAGTCTGTAAATCGTGTCTTTTTAGTTGTGGTAGATGCGCTCTAGCCATTTCTACCGTATCGAGATATTTATTCTTTACTTCGTACTCTTCCGCCCCTGCAAAACGCTTTATAAACTTTATGTCAAACTCAGCGTTATGCGCAACCAAAATCGCCCCGTCGATAAACTTCATAAAATCGGGTATTACCGTACCAATCTTAGGGGCGTCTTTAACCATTTCTTCGCTAATGCCCGTTATCTTTTCGTTTTCTTCGGAAATTTTATAGTCAGGCTTAACAAGGGTTGTAAACTGCTCGGTTATCTTACCGTTTACTATTTTAACCGCACCTATTTCAGTTATACCATTGCTCATTAAATCAAGCCCCGTGGTTTCCAAGTCAAAAACAACGTACTCTTTTTCCGTCAATTCTTGTGGCAAGGTTTCGTCCATATCAAAAACCGATTTGACTTTTATGGTCGTTGCAGGCTCGGGAAATATTACTTTATAATCCTTTGGCACTGCTTTTTTGTACTTTTCTTTTCTAACGAAGTCGTCAGGGAAAGTACAACGGTTTATCTTTTCAAAAGTAAACGAACGCCTACCGTTGTATTCACCGATATTACCGCGTGCGATTATACTCTCACCAACAGTTATTTCCTTGATTTTATGGAAAGTGTTCTTCTTTGAAAAATACACACCACTGGTTTTACCCGTGGTATCGTCAATATGTATAATTAAGAATGGTTTTCCGTTCTTTGTTTCACGCTCGGCAATCTCGGTGACCTTACCGCAAACTGTAACGTCCCCAGAAACTGCGTCCTCAATATAAACGGCAACGTCTCCCATATTTTCGTCGTCAATAACAACCACGTCTTTAACCCTAATCGTCCTATGCTCAATCTTCTGCAACTCGTCCGCATAAACTTCTTCAGACAATAAACTTATACTCTCTTCCGCCTCTTTAATATCCGTACTCCCCGCAAAATCCGAGCAAAAACTCTTCTCTAAGTGTTCATTAAGTTTGTTTATTGCACCGTTTTTTGTCACGTACTCCGCACCATCTTTAGTTAAACGCAACACGTATTTAACCATATTGCCAACGACTGAAGATATTATATCGGTGGGTTTTAAAAATATCGAAACAGACGGATATTTAGCGTTCAAAAAATTATAAATCTCGTTGTTAATTAATTCCACGTTACTAACTATCTTTTTTACGCTAATTTCCACAGTCCTAAACGCTGGCGAAGTTATCTTCTCCGCCTCTTCTAAAATCTTGTCTTGCAACTGCTTTTCTATTGCGTTGTCACAAATAAAATTATAACGGATTTTATAATTTTCTCTGTCTATTTCTATTAATTTTACACGAATATTAGCAAGTAACGGATCTAAATTTCTTATATCGGTTATAAACTCTGAATTACTCTTTACTGTATACATTTATCTATCTCTTTGAAAAATTCCTTTTGGATATCTTCTTTCTTTACTTTTTTAACTATTTTCCCTTTAACAAAAATCACACAACCGTCCTTTCCACCCGCAACCCCTAAGTCAGCGTCGGACGCCTCTCCAGGCCCGTTTACAACGCAACCCATAACGGCAATCTTAATAGGTTTTTTAATCTTTGCCGTATACTCTTCAACCTTTTTAGCAAATTCAATGCAACCCCACTCACAGCGTCCGCAAGTCGGACACGCAACTATTTTAACTGCACTATCATACATATCAATAGCGGATAGAATTGAACGCCCTGCAACAACTTCTCTAATAGGCTCTGCCGATAAACTAACCCTTATAGTATCGCCTATTCCTTTAAGTAAAAGTGAGCCTATCCCGATTGAATTTTTAATCACTCCGTGATATTCTCTCCCCGCCTCAGTTACCCCTAAATGCAATGGATAATCGGTCTTTTTAGCAATGTATTCGTATGCCTTAATCATAAGTGCAACGTCGGACGCTTTAACCGATATTACTATATCTTCCACACCGTGCTTTTCTAAGATTGCAACGTTTTTAAGTGCACTTTCAGCAAGTGAAATTTCGTTTTTGCCGTATTTTTTCAAAAACTCCTTTTCAATACTACCCGTGTTAGAGCCGACACGAACGGGGATTTTCGCACTCTTAAGAGCATCTGCAACCGCTTTAACATTGTTTTCTCCACCAATATTACCAGGGTTAATTCTGATTTTATCCGCACCGCCGTCAATGGCTTTTAGAGCAAGTTTATAATCAAAATGAATATCCGCCACAAGCGGAATATCCACACGCTTTTTTACTAGCGAAAACGCTTTAGCGTCTAATTCGTCAGTAACCGAATAACGCATAATGTCAAGCCCCTCTTCTTTAAGCAAGAGACACTCGTTAATCGCCTTATCGACGTCCGATATTTTAAAGGTGGACATTGATTGAATTGCAACCTTTTCACCGCCACCTATGTATATATTTCCAACCTTAACTTTTTTACTCATAAAAGTATTTTAACATAATAAAATCAAAATGTAAAGTTTTATATAAAAAATGCACTTCCAAACTTTTAGAAGTGCATTTAATTTTTATCACTTTTTTTAGTTAATATTCGCTCCCCAATGCACGGTTGCGTTACAGCCATATTTCCAAGAACTATCCCAACCAGTAGGCTGACTCTCCGCCTCGCAATATATGTCGGTTAATTTATCGCAATAATAGAACGCACCACCTCCTATACTTGTTACACTTGCGGGGATTTCTATACTTTCTAATGATCTGCAAGCAAAGAACGCCCATACTCCTATACTTGTTACGCTGTTAGGAATTTCTATACTTGTTAATGATATGCAATCAAAGAACGCATCTTCTCCTATACTTTCTAATTGACTGTTTTCTCCAAAAGTTACTGTTTTTAAGTCATGGCACCCAGAGAACGCATAATCTCCTATACTTGTTACGCTGTTAGGGATTTCTATACTTGTTAATGATGAGCAATACTCGAACGCATAATCTCCTATAAACTTACAATTAACATCAATAATTGCTGTTGTTATTTCTTTTGATACTGTATCTGCTAAATACAAGTATTTATTATTGCTATTCCCTAAATATTTTAATCCGTCTTTTTCATTATAACGTAGTGAAGAGCAATAGTCAAACACCTCATCTCCTATACTTGTTACGCTGTCGGGGATTTCTATACTTGTTAATGATGAACAACCAAGGAACGCACGATAACCTATACTTGTTAATTTACTATTTTCTCCAAAAGTTACTGTTTTTAAGTTAAAGCAAGAAGAGAAAGCCTCTTCTCCTATACTAGTTACACTATCTGGGATTTCTATACTTGTTAATGATCTGCAAGAAGAGAACGCATAATTTCCTATACTTGTTACTCCGTCGGGAATTTCTATACTTGTTAATGAATCGCAATAATAGAACGCACCACCTCCTATACTAGTTACACTATCTGGGATTTCTATACTTGTTAATGAATCGCAATAATAGAACGCATTATCTCCTATACTTTCTAATTGACTGTTTTCTCCAAAAGTTACTGTTTTTAAGTTAGAGCACCAAGCGAACGCACCATCTCCTATACTTGTTACACTTGCGGGGATTTCTATACTTGTTAATGAGTCGCAAGAAGAGAACGCACCATCTCCTATACTTGTTACACTTGCAGGGATTTCTATACTTGTTAATGATGAGCAATAATAGAACGCATAATCTCCTATACTTGTTACGCTGTCGGGGATAAGGAAAAAAGTTGCCGTTTTTCCTATTGCATATTGGATTAAAGTTTTCCCGTCTATACTATACAAATTACCATCAATTGATTTATATTTAGTATTATTTCCATCCACCTTTATACTTGTTAATGATTCGCAACACCTGAACGGACCATCTTCTATACTTGTTACGCTTGAGGGGATTTCTATACTTGTTAATGATCTGCAAAGTCCGAACGCATAATCTCCTATACTTGTTACACTGTCGGGGATTTCTATGCTTGTTAATGAATAGCAAGAATCGAACGCACTAGATCCTATACTTGTTACGCTGGCAGGGATTTCTATACTTTCTAATGATCCGCAATAAGCGAACGCATAATCTCCTATACTTGTTACGCTGTTAGGAATTTCTATACTTGTTAATGATTCGCAAGAAGAGAACGCATAATCTCCTATACTTGTTACTCCGTCGGGGATTTCTATACTTTCTAATGATCTGCAACAAGTGAACGCACGATCTCCTATACTTGTTACGCTTGCGGGGATTTCTATACTTGTTAATGATTCGCAATAATAGAACGCATGATCTCCTATACTTGTTACGCTTGCGGGGATTTCTATACTTGTTAATGATTCGCAAGAAGAGAACGCTCTAGATCCTATACTTGTTACTATTTTATCATTATAAATTGATGGTATAACTATATCTGTATCTGTACAATCACCCACACTAGAAACTTCATATTTCGTTCCGTTGTTAATAAGTGTATAAATTAAACCTTCACTTGGCTTTTTTATCTCACACCATTTACATTTACCATTTTCGTACTTATGGTCGCTTAACTCACCATATTCTTCCTTGCAATCTAAACACTTTGCCAACTTTTCACAAGTTGCAGTTCCTCCCGAACAATCTTTTATTGTTTTGTGAGTATTGTCATTAGTGCAAACTTTAGTATGCGTTCCATCTCCGTTACTTACAAAATCGCTATATTTATGACCTAACTCGTAGCCAAATAAAAATATATTTGTTCCTTTTTCACCACAAGAACAAGAATAGTAATACTCTGCTTTACTTTCACATTTTGCAGGTGTTTTTAAATAGTTTTCATTAACCACTTCTTTATTAAAATTGTGGGTGTGCGTCTCTGTAACTTGATATCCACAAATACAAGCGTTGTTTATCAAATTATGGAAAGCCACGCTTGATTTTTTGCCACATTCACACTTAAACCAATGACTTTTATCGTCAAATTCAGCAATGCTATAATCGTGTGTATGCGGTGGATTATTGCTATTCTCATCACCACCATTGCAAGCGGTTAAAGCGAACAAACTAATACTCAACAAAAAACAACCAAGTAAAATTGGGACAAGTTTTTTCATGAAAATTTCTCCTTAAAAAACTATTGTAAAAATATCTTATCACTTTCTCTATCTAAACGCAAGCAAAAAAAAGAAAACTCGGCTTATTCTAAGTCGAGTTTTCAAAAACGATTAATACACTCCTGCACGGCTACCGTACATGTAGACAATATTTTGATAATAATCATCAAGATATACGGCTAGTTTGGTTTCCCTAATAATATCATTATAAGCAACTAACGGGTCATAAGGGTCGTAATAACTTGTTACGCATTTAACCGCGTCGTCATAATAGCCCATATCAACGAGTTCGTCTTTACTGTACTCGCCAAGCGAGATTTCCATATATTTTAACTTTAGATTTGCGTTTGCTTGCGCTAGAGTATTTTTATACCTTTGTTCCTTTTCGTCAAGACCTGAATTGTACTTATCGACGTCTCTTTTGATTGCGTCGCTCGCATCTTTAAGTTCAACTATTTTTGCGTTTTTCCTTGCTGTGTGAAGAGTGCTAAAAAAGGAAGTTGCTCCGTTTAATTTTTCTTCTAACACCGATAACTTCGCTTGTAGTGAAGTTATCTTCTCATTTTTCTCGGTTGTTAAAAGTGTGATTTTGCTTGTTTTTTCAGCATCTATTTTTGCAAGTTTATCAAGGTACGCACTGGTATTTATCAATCCGTTTTTAATTGCCGTTTGTTGAAATTTAGTATAACTTTGGTTGTAAACAGTCTCAATTTCAGCAACTTCTTTATCAAAGTTGTTATTCAAAAGGGTAATTTCCGCATTGATCTCGCTAATTTTATCTTGAATTTTTTCCTTTCTCTCAATTATTTCTTTTTGATTTTCCGCTTCGACAAGTTTTTCGGCTTTAGCCGTCAACTCGGACGTTGAGGGCACGGAATAATTTAGTCTCTCTAAATCTAATTCAACGAGCATTACCTCTTCTAGCGGGTCTCGTTTTATCCTGTAATAGCTAAATATTTCTTTCAAAATATTATACATTTCCGTTTTATTTGTTGGTGTTGCAAAGTTCATATTTATTTCTCCATTTCTCTAAATTCGACCTGTAAGTCTCTAATTCCGAAATCTAAACTATCGGTAGTTATCATAAACTCATACTCACTTGACGGCAGATTAGTAACAAAAATATTTTTTCCCGCTTCCACGTTAAAGGTTGTTTGTCCAAACTTTCCACTTACTCTTAATAGGCACACCCCTTTAGAGCATAAGTAAATTTTATTTATTATTTTATCCTTAGCACTACCTAGATCTACCTTATCTGTTTTCCAAGATTTTTCTACGCCTACTATATGGTTTCCATCGACAAGTTTAGCGACTTCTACCTTTCCTTGTTCAAAAACAAAACCTCCGTCGCAAATAATGGCGTCGTTACACTCGATAACCGCTTGCGTTTTGTCAAAAGTATCGTAAAGAAAAATTCCTTTCTTTCCGTCATTACCAACAACTGGCAACAAATATTTTCCGTTGAAATTTGCGCTCTCACCACATACTTCATAAAAGCCGTTATCTAGCAAAGTTTTTACGCTACTTATAGTACCGTTATAAAGTTGATAAAGTCTGCCCTTTTCAATAAACATAAATCTATCATTTACTTTGCTTATCATTCCCTCAATAAATTCTGCGCAAACATTTTCTAAGGTCTTTAATTTAAAATCTATGCTTTCTCCGTCGCACAAAATATAAAATACCGCTTTTTCGGTAAAGACGTAAAGTTTTCCATCTAAAACACTCAAATATACTATATTGCCGTATTTTTTTGGAACGACTATCGTTCCGTCGGGGGTAAAATTTATCTCCGCATCGTCAAAGTCGTAAAGGGTTGTAAAACTTATTTCATTATTAAGCGTAGAGAAGAGTCGCCCAGCGTGTAAAATCATTTTATCCACGCTAAAAAACGAATGGCGTCTATAACCATTGCTACTTACAAGGATAGCATCTTCATCGTTATTGGCAACTAAAATTTTTTCTTCACCCTGATACATAAATGAAATTATTGTAGGTCGAGAGTTTACTTCTCCTATTGGAATTGCATAATTGTCTTTGCATTCCCATATAAGATTATCCTCCGTATAAACAAAATATCTACCCCCTACTAAATAACTACAAAGCATTTTGTTATCGGGTAATTTTTTCCCTATAGTCGATAATGTATAAGAAGAAGAAATTTTATCTTTTTCTATTACTACGTTATTTAGCGTACTTGTTAAAGTGAGATTTTGACTTAAGCTATACTTTTTTTTGGACGCGAAAATCTTTCTGATAACTTTTTTCACTCCCAATACCTACCTTTAATCTTAGAATTTTTAAGTTTGCGTGTTTCTTTTATACAAGAAACGTATCTATCGTGCCACAAAACCGCCTCGTCAAACGCACCCGAACATATACAATATTCCGCGCATAGTCCATAGATAAACGCCGTCTTTGAAATATCCGTTTCCGAATAATCAATATTAGAGTTAATATCGTATACTGGTGGAATACAAGAATAAACGACTTTTACGCTTGTGCCGTTTACCTTAATGTACTCGGGATAATGTACGAACTTTACGGGGTTATCCCCTTCGTACACATCAAGAATTTCCAACGGCTGAAAACTAAGGTCCTTAAAATAAATTTTTCCGTCGTTTACCCTAATATCTTCAGTCTTTACTAGCGGAATGAAAGTACCCGCTAGTTCACCGATTATCATATTAAGCAAACTAACCATTTTATTTACGGTGTCTAGAGTATCACTAGAACTCTCTCGCCCATTTTCTAAATATTCGACCACGTCTTTTCTTCCAACTACGCTCGCTGTGGAATTAATAATTTCTTTAATTGTCATACTACCTCCTTAAATAAAATTGCCCGATATTACTAAGTAAAATCGGGCAACTATGGGCTAATGCCCTATTTTATAAGTTTCATTACGCTTCGGTTATGCCCGAGAGAAGTCCTTGACCATTTGGACGAGAACAAATAAGATCTGCATACTTAACAAGCGTAGCCGAATAAACGGGTTTACCAGGAAGTTGATGAAGTACTTTTCCATCGTCATCGGTAAGCCATTGCCAATCGCAAAGTTGATGCAATGCGAAATCGTTTGTGTTAAGTAAATACATATTCCCTCTAGGACAGAATCTATCAACGACGATTGGAATACCATTATAGCTTAATGCCTTAAATCCTCCCGCAAGTTCCATAGTGTCAACCGTGCGCTTGTTTTGTGAAAGCATCTTTAACAATGCTCTTCTTACGCCCCAAGAACACATTATGAAGTTTACTGCTTGTCCGCTGTTTGCTTCAATATTATCAAGTGCGGATTGAATTTTCATTTCGTCAATCTCTCCTACCTCAGTCAATATGTATGGATTGAGCCAAGAGTTATTGAATTTATCCAAACCATAAATGGTCGGATTTTCGTAATCAAACAAAGTGCCAAGCCCGGTGATCTCATTATTGTAAGAACCCTGAACGGTGATAAGCGTTCCAATAGGCGTTTTAGCTAATGAAGCAGGTTCACCGCTGAGCATTATCAACTTGTTAGTGTTGTCAACTGCCTGCACTCGTCTGTTCCCATCAATAATGTTACCACTAGCATCACGGAAATCAATCGGCATTCCCTCAATAAAGTTTTGTACTTCGTCTACAATTACTACACCGTCAGTTACACCTAATACTGTAGAAACTACGCCCTTACCATTGCCGAAAAGCATTCTACCAAGGTTGAATGTACTTGCTTTAATCAAGCCATCCATTTCAGCGTTTAAGAGGTTTACAAATGCGCCCGCATTGTTTTCTGATGCTCTAATTGCCTTGTCGGAAATTTCAATCACACCATAAAGGTTTTTAAGTGTGGTAACGAATTGACCATATCTTCTGACAGCGTTTGGTAAACTCAGACTCTAATGAGTTATAAGCGGAAAGTAATGCGTTTACGTCCTTAAATTTACCTAATGAGACTTCGCTTTTTTCTTGTTCCTTTATCTGTTGATTATCATTATCTGTCTGTTGAACGTTTAAAAGTTCGGTTTGTTCATTAATTGTTTCCATTTAGTTCTCCCTTTTTTAATTTAATATTGTTTTCATGCGCTTTTACGTGCGCGGTTATCCTTTGTCTTGCATCAGTTTGCATATCGCCGTATTCACTCAATAAATATCTTACGTGCTCATCAATATGTACGCTATCGTCATCAATGTAATCAACTTCAACTGCGTCTTTAATTAAAATCTCGTTTTCTTTTTGAGCCTTTTCCTCGTGCAAACGTGACAAGCCTTTTTGATAATCGAGTTCTTTATATCCCAATAGTGATAAAATTTTTTCCTTTGTCGCAGGTCTTAATTTACCCTCGTCATCTTGTAGAATTCCGCTTTCATATAACTTGAATATCATATCCTTTTTTTGGCGGTTAGTGTATAAAAGTTCGTTTTCACTCTCTAGATAAACGTCGTCAGAAGTTACGGAAATGCTATCTGCGTAATAAATTTTAGTCTTGTTATAACTATCAACCCCATTTACTGCTCTAACACCGACGGTAAACTGTCCATAAAGCCTTATGGTCTGTTTTGCCACCTCTATAAAACTTTTTCTAATTTCTTCAGCAGTCATAACTAATCTAGAATTGTCTTGCTCTACTAAAATTTCCAAGGCACTTGCACTCGTTAGCGTAGCATTAGAGGCACTTGATGAAACGTCACTTACACCACTAATTATTACAAATTCGTTTATTAATTTGTTTTCTTCTTGATTAAAATCTTCAGGCATACTCATATCTGACATCATTTCCGGTGCTTTTGAGCCTTGTCTATATACTAAGATTTTACCAGGTGACAATCCCTCTTCCTCTAAATCATCAATATCTACAGAGCCGTCTTCTACTGTCATTACTCCCATAGAAAGCCTATTCAAAAATTCGTGTTTACGATTTTTGACTGCGTTAAACGCACGCTGAACTGGGATAAGCCTTTCTACAATACTTGTACCAAAGAAACACCCCGCTTGAGAAATTGAGTTTTGTTTAACAAACGGAAAAACTCTTTTCCCTTGTTCACCGTTAATGAATGGTAATTCTCCATTGTACAAAACTTTTCCACCTGCAACCGTTATTAATCTACCATTTGGATAATCTTCAGTTGGTTTTTCATATCGTTCAATTATGACAACGGCATCACTTACCACTTCATTACTATTTAAGCTAGTACTTCCTATCTTATTTAAATTGTAAACCCCTATCTCTTCGCCTTTAAGAGTTACGTTATATTTTTTCTTAATTTCTTCTACACCCACTGCTTTTGCGTGTATTATGCTCGTACACGCTTGTAAATCTTCAGTATAAATACTGTCGGGGAAGATTTCAAAAGGCGACACGGGAATTATCGATACTTGACCGTCGAAAATTTCTCGTCCATCAAGTTCACCAACCTTGTTTCCTGAGTTTTCATTCCAAACAACCTTATAAAATCCGCTACCACAGGTTTCACTCCATACGGTAACTTTCTTTGCAACGCTAGTTAAGTCGCATTTTTTAAATGTTTCGGCAATGAGTTTTTCCGCCATCACAGCACCTGCAACATCTTTATCGTCGTCGCTTTTGGGACGCACGGATACGTTTGGCAATACTGTTGAAAACTTAGCCAGCCTACTTTCAAGAATAGGTGCAATGTGATTATAAACCCCACGATTTTGCCAATAAAAGGTCTTACCATCGTCCGCAAGTTCGCCTTGCGCATTTATTTTGCAGTACTGATTTCCAGATGCAAAATTCATATTTAGCACCCACTGCTTTTCGTATTTTAGACGCTCTTTTTGTCTTACTTTAAAGTCTTCTTCGATTTCTTTAACAAGCGCCTTTTCTAACTCTTCGCGTTCTTTCTCCGCTCGCATTTTTTCAATTTTTTTCTGCAATTTTTCTCTCCTTTAAGAATTTTGTTTAAGTAATTCAAGAAGTCTTGTTTTTTCTTTTTCTAACTCTTCATCACTCATAGAACTAATAGGTTTATCGCTCTCTAACAACATTTTTAGAGCAGTCAAATCTGGTGGAACGTTTTTTTTAGTAACCTTTTTTTTACTGAGTTTTACCGTGCCGTCCTCATCACTTACATATTCTTCTACAATCTCTTTTACGTCGTAACCGAGAGCCTTTTTTATCAAAACTTGCTTAAAATCACTTATCGTTTTTTGGTTTTTAGTTTTTTCTTTCATTCATAATATTTCTTATTAGTCTCTCCTTGTCCTTTTGAATTTGAGTTTTTTCTTTTTTAGGGGGAAGATTTTCCGGTTTTGTCATAATATAATACCTTAGTTCGTCTAGACTGTGGTCATCTTTTTTTATTGGAGATTCTCCCTCACCCCATCGGTAACTTTTCAGTTCCCTTATCAAATTTACGCAAGAGGGGAAAATATAAATTTTAGGTTTTCCGTTATTAATTTTTAAAAACTGTTTAACCCTCTGTATCCCACTGAACGTATCTTTGTTTACTTTAGGATTGGCTATTATTCCATAGTCATAAAATAATTCTGTTACACTTTTACTACCCGACAACGTTCTTTGATTTGCCGCTGAATCAATTAAGGCGTTAAGTCTGCCTCTACTATCTCGTTTCCAACCCAATTGATTGCTTATTTGGTGTATTTTCTCCGAGTGGTAAGCGACGTCCTTTCCCGCCTCATAACTTTCCGCAACAACATAGACGTTACCATCATAATCCACACAATACCAATGTGCTGACAATGGATTGTTAAACCCAGGGTCAATTGAAATTGTGTCTTGCCACTCTTTAGGTATATTAAATGGATTTTTAAGAACGTGTACGTTTTCGTCAAATTCAGGATACACCAACCCACTACTGTGCTTAAACCTACCGTATCTTCTACTCTCAAGTTGATCATCAGATAGCGACTCAGTAAGTGTACAAACTTCTTCTTTATCTAGATATGGATTATCCGCCCATTCCATAAATTCGTACCAAACTTCTTTATTGTTCTTTTTATTTAGATAAATTTCGTCGTGAATAAATGTTAGCCCTTTAAGCGGTGTCATAGTACCGAAAATGTCGCCTTTTTTATCTAAGACACGCATTCTACATTCTTCGTAAACGTCTTGAGGCGGTTCTTCGTCAAACCAAACGAAATCAAGCGAACTGCCTTGAAACTTTTCTCTACCTTGGTCACAAGACTTAAAACCTATAACTGAAATACCGCCAAAAACGTTTCTTACTCTAATTTGGTCTATCACTCCATATTTTAGGCTGTCCTTTTTCCAGACAGCATTGTAACGTCCTCAATCCATGAGGGATTTAAGTAGTGCAGTATCTTTAATTGTGCTACGTCTCTTTGCACTTGTTGCGATAGTGAAACTACCCAACCAAAAACGTTATCTTTGTTTTCTCTAAAAGGGTGAACGCCTCTTGCCATATATACCGTCTCTACAGCACCGCACTCTGTTTTTCCGCTACGGTTGCCTCCAAACACCCATCTGTTCTTTTTTTTACATTTATGAAAAGCCAACTGTTTCAAGTGAATTTTTTCGCCTGTGTTATATTTGGAAAGATTATCAGCCCCCTGTCTATATGCTTGTTCTTTTTCAATTTCAATTATTCTTTTTACTATATCTTGCATACCGCATCTCCGAATTCGGTTGCATTGTATCACTGCTTTTTTCCTTGTTCAATACTTTATGACACTAATTTTTCAAAAAGTTTTAAAAAAATATAAAACGCCCGTCGGACAATAGTCCGACGGGCGCACACGCCTAAAATATTATAAATTTTTTATTTTATACCTATTCGTTTACTTCTTCTCTTTTTTCAAGTTCGTTCTCTACTTGTCTTTTTACTCGTTTATAAAATGTTGGAACTACACACAAATACATCAATATCGTTAACGTCCAACTTATCGGATATGAAAAGAAAATAGTTGCAAAATACGGCCATATTGCAAAGGTGATTTCTAGACAAATTATTCTTATTACTACAGCACCTAAAATGCTTATAATTAAAGAAATAATAGGTTTGCCCATTCCCCTTAAAGAACAAGACAACACTTCCATTATAGAACAAGTGAAATATAATATTGACATTATGCGAAGTCTAATTACAGCCATATCAATAACTTCTTGACTTTGTGCAATTATTCCACATAAAAAAGGCGCAAGGAAAGTGAATATCAAGCCAAAGGTTAAAGAAATTATTAAAACGGCAAACACACCAGAAGTAATGGACTGTTTAACCCTATCCATTTTCTTCGCCCCTAAATTTTGACTAACAAACGCCATAGATGACATCGCTATTGCATTACCCATATTATATAAAATTGCATCAAACTGTTGTGCAGTTGTATTTGCACTCATTCCCACACCACCAAACGAGTTTACAGTTGATTGAATAAGCACGTTAGAAATATTAAACGCAATACCTTGCAAACCTGATGGCACTGCTATGTAGGCAATTTTTAAAAACTGTTCTTTATAAATCTTTAAGTATTTCTTTTTTAACGCACCGTAACCGTCGCCTTTAATCAAAACCACTAAAGATAGAATTGAAGATACCGCTTGCGAAGTGATTGTAGCGATTGCAACACCCTCTACCGTCATATCGAGAACAAGTACGAAAAATAGGTTAAGTAATACGTTTACACCACCGCCTATTGCTAAAAATATAAGTGGTCTTTTAGTATCGCCAACCGCTCGGAGTATTGATGCGCAAAAGTTATAAAGAAGAGTTATTGGCATTCCTAAAAAGTAAATTCTTAAATAAGTAGTCGCCATATCTAAAATTTCTGGATCGCATTTCATTAGCTTTAAAAAATCAGGAGCAAAAGGAACGCCTATTAAGATCAATACCACGCCTAAAATCGGAGCAATCATAATAGATGTTCCGACCACTTTTCTTGCATTTTCTTTATCTTGTGCGCCAACGTATCTTGCCAAAACAACGTTAATTCCCATTGAAAAGTTTACAAAAAGTGAAACAAGCAAACTCGTTAAAGAAGTGTTCGCCCCAACTGCAGCAACCGCATTATCACCACAAAAAACACCAACAACTGCAACGTCTGCTGCATTAAACAATATTTGTAAAATGTTAGTAAAAATAAAAGGTATTGCGTAGATTATTAACTTTTTAAATATTGGTCCAGTTGTTAAATCCATTTCCCTTTTTCTTGCCAAGGTCGCCATTTTAATTACTCCTAAAAATAAAAAAAATAAAAAGTTAGCTAACCGAAGTTTCGGTAGTTAGTAACTTTTTATCTTGTTTTTTATAAAATTTTATTAAGACTTTTTTTCTTTCGTAGTCTTTTTTCTTGATAATGCATTTTAACTATAATTCTTTTGGGCTTAAATTTATATACTCTGTAAATTTAATCTTATAACCGTTAGTTTCTATAACTTCACTCTCTTTTTCTTGTTTCCAATTAGAAAGATTATCTAAATTTTCAAAAAACGCCGTAGCCTGTCCGTCCGCATCAACTTTAGTAACTAATGCAGTCTTTACAAACGGTAAAAGTAGTTTATATACCGATGCACCACCAATAACGAAAAGGTCTTGGTCGTCATATTTTTTTAATTGCTCTTTAAGTTCACTTAAATCTTTACATACGACACAATCATCTCTTTCTAAGTTAGAAGATAGAACAATATTAACTCTATTTTTTAAAGGATTGCCGTTAGGGAAAGACTCTAAAGTTTTTCTACCCATAACCACTACCTTATTTAAAGTAGTAGTTCTAAAAAACTTCATATCTTCAGGGATAGAAAACAGCAAATCGTTATTCTTTCCTATGCCCCAAAATTTATCAACCGCAACAATGGCTTTCATTAGATAGCAACCTCAAATTTTTCTTCTATTTTATTATACTGATAATCAATAATTTGGAAATCGTCCACTGTAAACTTATAAAAATCTTTAACCTCGGGGTTAATAATAACCTTAGGTGCTGGATATTGTGGGTTTTCCATCATTTTCTTTATAACGGGAATATGTCTATCGTAAATATGCGCATCTGCAATGACGTGCACTAATTCCCCCGCAACAAGTCCAGAAACTTGTGCAAGCATCATCAAAAGTATTGCGTACTGAACAACGTTCCAGTTGTTTGCAACCGCCACGTCGTTAGAACGTTGATTAAGTATACCGTTAAGCACGTTTCCGCTTACGTTAAAGGTCATAGAATAGGCACACGGATATAAATTCATTTCATTTAGGTCTGCAAAAGTATAGATATTCGTCATTATTCTTCTTGAAGAAGGATTGTGTTTTAAATCGTATAAAACCCTATCAACTTGGTCAAATTCACCCTCTTTATACTTGTGCTTAACCCCTAATTGATAGCCGTAAGCCTTACCGATTGAGCCGTTTTCATCCGCCCAACTATCCCAAATATGACTGTTTAAGTCCTTTATGTTGTTTGACTTCTTTTGCCAAATCCATAAAATTTCATCAATAGCAGATTTAAACGCTGTACGGCGCAAAGTAATTATCGGAAATTCTTCTCTTAAGTCATAGCGGTTTACAACGCAAAACTTTTTAACCGTATGTGCAGGTGTTCCATCTAACCATCTTGGACGAACTGGAAGATCTGTGTCCCACACTCCGTTTTCAATAATATCTTTACAATTTTGTATAAATATTTGGTCTGCTTTACTCATAATTAACCCCTTATCTTTTGTTAAAACGCATCTTTCGTTTGTTTCTTCCAACGGTTTGCTATAAACCTTAATACCAATTTTTGCGGTAAAATTTTAATTAATCTATATAAAAATCTGTTAAGATAGCCAGGAATATACATTAATTTATTTCTTTTAACTGCCTTGAGCGATTTTTCTGCGACAAATATAGGACTTTTGCTAGCAAGTTTTCCCCATAGTCCTTGTCCTTTAATATCTTCAATAATATCTTGACGGGTAGGAACACCGCCCGGTGCAATCACCGTGACTTTCACGCCCTCTTTTTTAAGTTCATAATGTAGAGACTTGGAAAAATTAATAAGCATATCCTTTGTTGCACTGTAGAGTGCAAAGTACGGCATAGGAGTAGTTCCCGACATACTGCTAACCGTAATTAGTTCCGCCTTTTCTTCACGACGAGACAAAAGTGCGTGTGTTAAACAAATGGTCGCCTCAGCATTAACACGAAGTTGGAATAAAACCTTATCGGTAGTATATTCCATAAACGCTTTTTGAGTATCAACCCCCGCAACATTAATAATCTGTGAAAACTTAATGTTATTTTTATCAATGTCTGCAATAAGTTTTGCGCGTGCCTTTTCACTAGACAAATCACACGCAAAAATTTCTACTTGTACGTTATAACAAGATAGTATTTCACTTTTTAGAACGGAAAGTTTACCAATACTTCTGCCCGTTAAAAATAAATTGTATCCCTTTTTAGCGCAAGCGATAGCAAAAGCCTTGCCAATACCACCGGTTGCACCGCTAATAAAAGTATATGCCATAATTACTTAGTAGTAAGAACTTTACTGCTAACACCGTTAATCATACCGAGTTTACCTGAAAGGCTGTTAATAATCTCTTGTGGGGCGTCCATTACAACGCTTATTACGTTGACGTTTTTTTGCTTGTATGGAAGTCCCATTCTGCCAATTATATAATCAGCAAAATTGTGCAAAAGGGAATTGATTTTATCAACAGCGTTAACATCGCTAACGATTATTGCGACAACAGCAATCTTACTTTCCATAAAAATCTCCTTTTGTTTATTTTATCACAAGTAAAAACTTTTAGCAATGATTTTAAGGTTGTTCTGCCAAAAATCAATTAGTTAATAGGATAAAAATCTAATTATAAAACTGACCTTTTTTTACAACTTCTTTAAGTTTATCAATGGCTTTCTTTTCAATCCTTGATATATACGAGCGAGAAATCTTTAAAAACTTAGCAACTTCTCTTTGCGCGTAATTCCTTTTTCCCTTAAGTCCGTATCTTAAACAAAGCACAGTATATTCACGCTCGTTTAAAACGCCCTTTATAAACTCTAAAAATTTTTCTCGCTCGATACTTTTATCCACCTGTGCAAAAACCGTGTCTTCTTTTTCGGAAAGTAAATCTATTAGTGACAGTTCGTTTCCATCTTTATCCGTCCCAACAGTGTCAGAGAGGTAAACGTCGTTTTTGTGCTTTTTATTTAAGCGCAACAGCATTAAAATCTCGTTTTCTATACATCGTGCGGTATAGGTCGCAAGTTGAGTTCCCTTATTCATTTCATAAGTATCCACCGCCTTAATAAGCCCAATACTTCCTACCGAAATTAAATCGTCAGTGTCTGCTGAACCTGAATATTTTTTTACCACGTGTGCAACTAAACGCATATTGTGATTTATTAATTTATCGCGCGCACTCCTATCCCCCTGTTTCATGCGCGTTAAACACTCCAATTCTTCCTCACTACTAAGTGGTTTTGGAAAAGAACCAGTCCCTAAAATACTACCTGTAAAAAAAGTAATTTTCCCTAAAATGAACGCTAAAAAATCCCAAAACATAAAATTCTCCAAAAATTTTTATGTTTAAATATATTCAGTGATTTACTAGCGTATTAAAGGTAGCAAGTCCAAAAAAATAAAAATTTAGTGTCATAAAACCTTTTCAAACGAAAAATGCCGATATATAATAAGGGTGGCGTTTGGGAAAAAACAAAAAAAGGAGGGTGCAAAACATAATTACTTATCATTATTTAAGATTTTGGGGTTTTTACCACAGACTTAAGGCAGAACAAATTAAGACAAGCGAGTTATAACTGCACCGCCTTAAAGATGGTGAATTATGGATTTTGTATTTTTGAAAGATTTTTTATCAGACTACAGTCTGCCCACTTTAATAATTTCTTCTATAGTGGCAATCATAAGTTTAGTTTTGGATAAATTTTTATCTGAAAAACTTCCTGTCGGAATGAAAAATTATATACCGTTTGGGCTGGCAATTATCGCATACTTTATTTACGACATGATTTTTGTTTGCTTTGCTTTTTCCTTTAGGACGGAGGCAATTGGCGCAGGAATACTGTGTGGCTCTCTTTCAACTATTGTAGTTTCAATAGCGGGAAAAATAAAAAAAGGCGAACCAATACCTTTAAATGCTACCACTCTTCTAATAGAAAAACTATTAGAAGACTACGTTAGTAAAGAAAGTGCAATAGCAACCGCCCTCATTATAGAAGAATTAATAGAATCTTCTAATAAAGAAAAAGGCGATTCGCTAACAAAACTTGAAATTTACGAGGCACTTAAAAAACAATCGGAAATAAATTTAAGCGACCAACAGTATTATTACATTGCCGGACTAATACTTAGTTCGGTAAAAGAGTTAAACAAAAACAAGGTTTAACTATTAAATTTGACTTTTCCAATTTTCCTATTTTTGTTGCCGAAAGGTAAAGAACAGGGCTAACGGTTTCCGTTAGCCCTGTTCTTTTATATTAAATTTTATAAAAAAATCTAAATGTTTTATACACTATCTTTCATAAACAACGAAAGGTAGTGTTTTTTATTTAAACTTATATATGCCGAATAAAAAAATTCACGATATAAATACTAAACGTATGAAAATCGAAAAGACTTTAGATAAAAACGTTAATTTCTTAAAAAGCACTCTTAATTCCGAGGACGTGACTTTTTTAGATTTAAAAATAGGAAATAAAAACGCAGTAATAGTTTTTATAAATGATTTAGTAGACAAAAATTCTGTTGGCGAACTAATCTTGCGCCCCGCAAGTCAGACAAAGGGCGAATTAGATAAAACTCAAATTTTCGAACTGTTTTTAAGCCCTGAAAAAACAAAAGTTACCGAAATGAAAGACTTAATTAACGATTTACTTTTAGGAAACACAATACTTATTACCGACCAAATAGATTGCGCCTTTTCGTTTGGCTTAAAGTTTTTTGAAAAGCGTGCTATAACCGAGCCCCCCACCTCAACGGTAATAAAAGGGCCTAGAGAGGGGTTTGTTGAAAGCCTACCCGTAAATATAAGTTTAATGCGGAGACGATTAAAAAGCCCCGATTTGCGTTTTGAAAACGTTACCGTTGGCAAATACTCTAGAACTCCCGTTACTTTATGTTATATTGACGGAATTGCCGATAAAGAATTAGTAAACCAATTAAAGGCAAAACTTTCTAAAATTGATATAGATGCAGTGTTAGACAGTTCTTATATATCTAAGTTTATAGGGGAGCATAAAATTTCTCTATTTAAACAGATAGGAAACACGGAAAAGCCTGACATTTTGGCAGGTAAAATTTTAGAGGGACGCGTGGCTATATTTGTAGACGGCTCACCTATCGCATTGACCGTTCCTTATTTATTAATAGAAGATTTTCAAAGTGCTAGCGACTATTATAACTCCAGTTACAGTGCGACCTTTGCACGACAAATCAGGCTTTTTTCTATATTTTTGGCTTTGTTTTTGCCTGCGCTTTTCGTATCGGCAGAACTTTTCCATTTGCAACTAATCCCTTTAAGTTTTCTTTTAACAATCGTAAACAGTATAAAAGGAATACCACTTTCGCCAAGTTATGAAATGTTTTTTACTCTTATGATATTTGAAATACTAAACGAGGCGAGCGTTAGAATGCCAAAATACGTAGGAATGGTCGTATCTATTGTCGGCGGTTTGGTTTTAGGCGAAACGGCAGTAACCGCAGGTATAATTTCCGCACCAACATTAATGATAATTGCTCTTTCTGGAATATGTCTTTACACTGTTCCCGAATTAGAGCAAACCTTTTCAATCTTGAGAATACTATTTTTGATAATAGCAGGTTCGTTTGGGCTTTACGGCTTAATAATATCAGTCGCCTTGCTTCTTACCTACCTTATAACGTTTGAAAACTATAAAACACCTATCCTTGCTCCATTTTCTCCATTAATTAAAGAAGATTTAAAGGATACTTTTTATAAAGGTTTTTTGCTAGAACAGGAAAACCGACCGTTATCACTTAAAAACGTGAACAAAAGACGAATAAAAAAGAAAATTGACGGAGATAAATAGTATGCAAAAAGAACTAAAAACCAGACAAGTGTGTTTATTTTTAATTGCTTTTACACCTATAGCAAAATTATTTATAATGCCAAGTGTTTTGGCTGGAAAGGCGAACGAAGATTTATGGATATGCACTTTAATAAACGTTGTTTTAGACTTTTTTACTATTGCATCAATAATTTACGCTTGCAAAAACACAGACAAAAAT
This sequence comes from Clostridiales bacterium, assembly GCA_015069425.1. Taxonomy (GTDB): domain Bacteria; phylum Bacillota; class Clostridia; order Christensenellales; family Borkfalkiaceae; genus UBA1259. The sequence goes on from SVIP01000001.1 coordinate 160,544, forward strand.
CTAACTCAACTTTTAGAAAGTTCGTTTGGTAAATTAGGCGCAAAGTTTATTGTTGGAATATTCTTTATATATTTTATCTTAAAAGCAATATTGCCTATAAGCGAACAAGCCGACTACGTAAAACTAACCCTTTACACCTTAAAACCTACTGTCTTATATTTTTTACCATTTTTTATAGTCGCATTTTACGTCTGCACTAAAAACTTAAGGGTTTTAGGTAGAAGTGCAGATATTTTATGGCTATTCACAATTATTGGGTTTTTAATTTTGTTTGCGTTATCTATTGCAAACATTGATTTTGGTGCAATTCTTCCACTTGGTGCAAATGGTGTTAAAAAGATTATTGACGGCAGTTATACTACGCTTTTGTGGTTTGGAGACGGTGCGTATTTACTATTCTTAATGGGTGAATTTAAATTCAGAAAAAACGATGGCAAAAAAATAATTTTATCTTTCTTAATTAGTTCATTAATCGTATTACTTTTTATGATAATTTTTTACGGAACGTTTACCTATATTTCGCATAGACAAAGGTTTGCTTTTACAGAAATTTCTAAATATACCTCTGTAATAAACAACCTAGGCCGTTTTGATTATATAGGCATATTATTAATACTGTTTTCAAACGTTTTTGCACTAAGCGTTCCGCTATTTTTCGCATCAAAATCTTTAGACTATATCTTAGGGTTTTCAAAAAAATGGATTTCGCCTTTAATAGTTATAGGAATTCAACTTTTTATCTTGATATTTTTAAATGAGTATTATGCTAGTGTGGAAAACTTCCTTATGAGTAAAATAAACTGGTTTTTCTTAATTGTTGGAAATATTTTACCTGCACTCTGCGTGTTATTAACCAAAAAGGAGAGTAAAAAACAATATGCAATCGAGAAAATCTAAATTTATAATGCTTTTAGTGTTGTTTGTCTTCATATTCTTTTTTTCTAACGATTTTGGACTTATAAACGTGGAAAAAACCTCAATAATTACAGCAGTTGCTATTGACTACGAAAACGATGAATACGTAGTCACCGCCCAAATTGCCGTTCCAGAGGCAACCGACACCAATACCGAAAATCAAAAGGCACAACTTTCAGGAAAAGGTGCAACCGTTGGAGAAGCATTAAAGGATTTGGGCGACGTTTCAGGGTGGTTTCCCAAACTATCCTTTTGTAATCTTATAATTTTGGGAAACAGTCTAACTGATGATAACGTAATTAAAGCGGTTGATTACTTTACAAAGACACTACGAGTACAAGATTCTGCTTTGATAGCCTTATCCGAAAAAAACGCAAAAGACCTTTTAACCCTTGCTACTCCATTAGATAACATTTCCTCTTTTGCTTTACAAAAAATCATTTTGAAAAATACAGGTTTTGATAAAGACGTAGCTCAATCAGACGTCAAAACCTTTTGTTCTGACTATTATTCAATTTCAGAGTCCTCGTATATGCCTTTAATTAAGGTAATTCCTGCGGGTGAAAGTCAAAAAAGCCAAAGTTCTGGTGGAGGAACACAGAATTCAGGCGGTATGAATCCTGGAACAAGTGCAAGCGAACAAAAGGGTGATAAAGACAATCTTTTCGACGCAAAAACCACAGCACTTTTCCTTAAAGGGAAAAAAGTCGGTGAACTAGACAACAATTTAACTTTAATTTTTAATATGCTAACATCTCCAATAAAAGGTACAGTACTAACCGTAAAAGATATGCCCGATAAAAACGGTGAAAAAAGCAATTACCTTTTAATGGTTATGAGAAGTATTCGTTCCGTAAAGGTTAAAGCAGATGAAAACGATTTGAAAGTAAAAATAAAAATTAATCTTTATTGTAAAATAACAGACCATACTTCCAAAAATTCCGATTATTCACTATCACAAAACATTCCCATACCGAAAATAGTTCTTGAAAAATTAGAAAAGGATTTAACAAGCAATATTGAGGAACTAATTGAAACAAGCAAACAAAGTGGGTGCGATTTTTTACAATTAAAACAAAAACTTTACCGCAATAATTATAAGCACTACGCACGATATAAGGATAACTATCTTTCTGTAATAAAACCCGAAATAAAGGTAACCGTTTCCGGTCAAACCTAAAAAAACAACTGGCTGAGTGAAAACTTCGCTCCGCCAGTTATTTTTTTACTTAAAAATTTCGTTTAGAATTTCTTCGGCATTTGCCCCAACAATATATTTATCAATATCCATAAAGACTTTTTTCATTTCTTCCCTATTAAACTTAACCCCGTTTAAACGTACGGTAATGCCGTTTATATCTTTGTAAGAAAAGAAGTCACCAGATATATTTGCGTTCCAAATAAGTCCATTTTCCGTATCAAAACTAAGCTTAAATATACCGAACGGAAACTTAAACGCAAAGTCGTTTTGTGCTTTGGGCGAACGACCTATATTCCATTTATAAGTAGAATATTTATCTAACACAAGTTTATTTATTGCCGTTAAATCTTTATCTGCAAATTCATACTCACTTGCGTTTTTAAGAAATACTTTTTTTAACCCTTCTTTAAACTCTTCAATTGTAATTTTACTCTTTAAGTGTTCACTAATGTTAGTAACTCTTGCCCTAACAGACTTAATGCCTTTACTTTGCATTTTAAGTTTTGAGGGATTAAGTGACTTTGTCAGTCCTGTCATATCTGAAGAAAAAAGCAGAGTTCCGTGATGCATAATTCTGTTTCCATGAACGGTCTGTGCGTTTCCAGAAATCTTTTGCCCATCAACGGTAATATCGTTTCTGCCCGAAAATTCTGCTTTCACCCCCAAAGAGTTTAAATATTCTATAACGGGTGCGGTAAACTTTTTATATGCGTTTTCCGTACCGTCATAAGGGGCTATAACGGTATAACACAAATTTCCGTAATCGTGAAAAACCGCTCCGCCACCTGTTAAACGGCGTACTACTTTTACCCCAGATTGTTCAGTATAAGCAAGATTTACTTCTTCAATAGCGTTTTGATTTACGCCAACAATAACCGAGGGCTCGTTTATCCACAAATAGAAATAATAACCGTCTGTTTGCTTTAATAAATATTCTTCACTTGCCAAATTAAAATAAGCGTCGTGATTGTCGTGAGTTATAAACTTAAATTCCATATTAATTAAAATTTAAGGGGCTGAATCTCAGCCCCTTAGTTTAAGCATTTCAAAAAGGATTATACACCTTTCTTAGCCTTACGCATTACTTCTGCATTAGAAGTGTTGATAGTTGAAACGTGACCTTTAAGCGGTAAAATCTTATCGTTAATATAGTCAATAATCCAAGTATCTTGTGGGAAGAAGTCTGCATCGAATTCAAACGGAGGAGTAATCCAGTTTTGAGCACCACATACAACAGCAGGTGCATCGAGATAATCAAAGCAGAGTTCTGAAATGTTTCTAGCGAAGTCGTTAAGGATAGAACCTCTAGCGCAAGCATCAGATGCAAGAATAATTCTGCCAGTCTTCTTAACAGATTCAACAACCTTTTCGTAGTTGAATGGAACGATTGATCTTGCGTCGATAACTTCTGCTTCTACGCCGTATTTCTCAGAAAGAGTTTTAGCAGCGTCCATTGCTCTATAAAGTGTTGCACCGATAGTAAGAATAGTAATATCGCTACCAACTCTCTTGATATCTGGTTCGCCGAGTGGGATTTCATAGTATCCTTCGGGTACGCCTTCTTTTCTGAATTCTTCACCCTTGTCATAAATTCTTTGACTTTCAAAGAATACTACAGGGTCAGTACCGTTAAGAGCAGAGTTCATTAAGCCCTTAGCATCGTAAGGAGTTGCAGGGAAGCATACCTTAAGTCCTGGAACGTGAGCAGGAAGAGCAACCCAGTCTTGTGAGTGTTGTGCACCATATTTAGCACCAACAGAAACACGGAGAACAACAGGCATCTTCAAAATACCAGAACTCATTGCTTGCCATTTAGCAAGTTGGTTAAAGATTTCGTCGCCCGCTCTACCCATAAAGTCAGCGTACATAAGTTCAACGATTACTCTACCACCACAAAGGCCATAACCTACTGCAGAAGAAACGATTGCAGCTTCTGAAATTGGAGAGTTAAAGAGTCTGTGGTATGGAAGTGCTTCGGTAAGTCCTTTATAAACTGCGAAAGCACCGCCCCAGTCACGAACGTCTTCACCATAAGCGGTAAGAGTTGGGTCTTTATAATATCTATCAATGATTGCTTCAAATAAGCCGTCACGGATATTGTATCTCTTCATGTTAGAAACTTGTTGTCCCTTTTCGTCAAATGCATAACGGAGTTTACCAGCAATTTGCTTTACTCTGGGGTTTTCTTCCATAGGAATCTTAACGTCCTTACCAACTTCAACAGGTCTATCACCCATGCTTTCTACACTGCCGTTAGAGAACATAAGGTCTTCAACGTAGTAAGGATCTTTCTTAAAGTCAAGATATGGAGATTCAACAGGATCAGCAGCAAGTTTGCAGAGTTTAAGCATTCTTTCTTTGATACTGTCAAGAATTTCGTCAAACTTACCATCGCTTTCAATCTTAGCGTCAACAAGTGATTTTCTGTAAGTAACGATTGGGTCGTATTGCTTCCAGTTTTCTACTTCTTCCATTGTTCTGTAGCTCATGCTGTCTGACGGAGAGTGACCACCGTAACGGTAGGTAACAACGTCGAGCAAGCAAGGACCTTCGCCCTTAACGAGAATTTCTTTCTTTCTCTTCATTGCATCAATAACTGCAAGCGGATTGAAACCGTCAACACGTTCTGCGTGTAATTGTGTGGGAGACACACCAGCGCCAAGACGAGCCAAGAAGTCGTAAGCCATGGTTTCGCCTCTGGTTTGACCACCCATACCGTAACCGTTGTTGAAGAAGTTGAAAAGAATAGGAAGACCGCCCTTCTTTTCCCAAAGTTGACGAAGTTGATCCATAGATGCAAAGTTCATAGATTCGTAAACTACACCACAACCAACAGCACCGTCACCAACGTTAGAAATAACGATACCGGGTTTGTCGTTTACTTTCTTATAAAGAGCAGCACCTAATGCAACAGGAGCAGCACCACCAACTAGTGCGTTGTTGGGGTAAATACCGAACGGTAAGAAGAATACGTGCATTGAACCGCCCATACCTCTGTGGAAACCAGTCTTACGAGCAAAGATTTCGCTCATAAATCCATAGAGTAAGAAGTCAACTGCTAAATCTTTAACGTTACCAGTTTTGTTGAGTTTTTCAACGGGAGCGAGAGTTTCGCCACCCATGAAGTCTTTCATTATTTGATAGAGTTTATCTTCAGGAAGTTTATTGATAGATGCTAAACCACGAGCAAGAACTTCACTATGGCTACGGTGTGAACCGAAAGTCATATCGTCCATGTCGAGGATATAAGCTTGACCAACAGCCGCTGCTTCTTGACCGATTGAAAGGTGCGCAGGACCTGGATATGAATGTTTAAAGCCTTGATATTCGCCCTTGATTTTGATTTCGTTAATCATGCTTTCAAATTCTCTAAGCATTGCGATATCATTAAAGATACGAACGAAATCAGCTTTCTTGAAGTTTTTCTTTTCGTCTTCAATTTTCTTGTTGTAAACGTTTACGGGAATATCCGTAAATTGAATTTTGCCTGGTGCCCTAATAAAATTAGGATCAATAACTAAATTTTTTGGCATATTTCTATCTCCTTATATTTTTAACTTAAATTAAATACTGAATATTGCTTCTCTAACAATTTCGCAAACGGTTGGGTGCGGGAAAACTAACTTTTTAATGTTTTCAATGTCAACTTCTAAGTCGATCATTGCAGAAACCGCTACGATATATTCGCCAGAGTAACTACCGATAACGTGTGCACCGATAAGCGTGTTTGTCTTGTTGTTTATAACGAGTTTGCAGATACCGTTAAGGTCGGTATTTTCTGCGATGTATCTTCCTGAATAAGTAAGTGGAATAGATACGCACTTAACGTCAAGTCCCTTTGCTTTTGCACTTTCTTCAGTTTCACCAACAGAACCAACTTCTGGGTTAGTGTAGATAACTGATGGAATTACGTTGTAGCGCATAAGGTCTTTTTTACCTAAGATGTTGTTTACAGCAACTTCTGCTTCTCTATAAGCAGTGTGCGCAAGCATAACTTTACCGTTAACGTCACCAACTGCGTAAACGTTTGCAACGTTAGTTCTCATAGTATCGTCTGTAACGATTGCACCACGTTCTAAGTTAACGCCGATATTTTCTAAACCAATACCTTGAGTTACAGCACGACGACCGATTGAGCAAAGAACTTTATCAGCAAGAACTTTTTCAACCTTTCCGTCCTTTTCATAAACAACGCCGTCCTTTTCAACAGCGGTAACTTTTGCACCGAGTTTAAATTCAACGCCTTTCTTTTCAAGAGATTTTTGTAAAATCTTTGAAATTTCTTTTTCAGTAGGTCCTGCAATCTTGTCAAGCATTTCAACAACTGTAACTTTTGAACCAACAGATGAGAAATAACTTGCCATTTCTAAGCCGATAACACCACCACCGATAACAACGAACTTTTCCGGAATTTCAGTAAGTTCTAATACTTCCCTATTCGTTAATACAAGACCAGTTTCAAGATTTTCTCTTAAACCAGGGATTGGAGGTACAACAGGCATAGAACCGGTTGCAATAATTAAACGCTTAGCGATATATTTTTCTTCGCCAGATTTAATGATAATGCCTTCATCACTCTTTCCTTCAATGAAAGCCTCTGCTTTTTTCATAGTAACGTGGTTTCTCTTAAGTTGTCCTTCAACACCAGAAACGAGCATTTTTACAACGCCGTTCTTTCTTTCAACCACGAATTTTTGGTCAACGCTTGCCTTTCCCTCTACCTTAACACCATAGCTTGATGCATGATTTGCATAATCAAACACCTTTGCAGAGTTTAGGAAAGTTTTGCTTGGGACACAACCTTCGTTTAAGCAAACGCCACCAAACGCTCTTTTTTCAAAAACCATGGTTTTTAATCCAGCGTGTCCTGCTCTTTCAGCAGCAAGATATCCACCAGGACCACCACCAATAACGATTAAATCTAAAATTTCCATATTTCTATTCTCCTTCTATTAAATAGAATCAGCCATTAAGTTTACGCTGAAATTTTCAAGGAATTCTTTGAGTTCTTTCAAGAATTTAGATGCAGGTGCACCGTCAAGTGCTCTGTGGTCATAAGAGAGTGAAAGAGCCATCGCTGTATAAGGAATAATTTCACCTTCTTTGCCAAGTTTAATTCTTGTTTCTAAGGTATTTACACCTAAAATACCCGTTTGTGGAGGATTTACAACAGGTGTAAAGCTTTCGATACCCATATTTCCGAGATTGCTTATAGTAAAGCTTCCGCCAGATAAGAATTCGGGAGAAAGTTTGCCGTCGATTGCATCTTGAGATAATTTCTTAGACTTAACTGCAATTTCAGAAAGAGACATTGTGTCAGCGCCGAAAAGCGTAGGAACTAAAAGTCCACGAGGCGTATCGGTAGCGATACCCATATTTACGTGTTCAAAATAACGCATTGTATCGCCATTAATAAGATTTGCATTTAAATCTTTGTGATTTTTAAGCACTCTTGATACAGCGTATATAATAATATGGTTTATAGTGATAGGCGGAAGTTTAAGAATTTCCGCATTGTCTTTAAGATACTTTCTAAAAGCCATAATATTGGTGCAATCGAAAGAAATAGTGTGTGTAAGTTGAGCCATAGTAGATAAACTCATAACCATATTCTTTGCGATAACCTTTCTTATGTTGGACATCTTTTCGTCCTTGTAAGCCTTTAAGTCGTCACTTGCCTTTACTTCTACTGCAGGAGCAGCTACAGGTGCAGATGCTGGAGCAGATACAACGGGAGCAGGAGCAGCCTTAACGTTAACGCTTGCTTCACGAACGTCACGTTCAATAATTCTGCCGTTAGGACCAGTAGGAATAGCGTCCTTAAGGTCAACGCCTAATTTTTCAGCAAGATTTTTTGCTCTAGGAGATGCAAAAATCTTTCCGTCAGCATTAGCAGTTGCAGAAGTAGTAGCACTAGCAACAGGTGCAACGGCTACGGGTGCATCAGCCTTAACTTCAGCAACAACAGGTGCAACAGCGCCACCAGGAGCAAGCGGAGACGGATCGTCACCGTGGGCACCAACAGCACAAACGTTTGAAAGAACTGGAACTTCGTCACCTTCTTCACAGAAGAGAGCAAGAACTTCGCCTTCGATTTCCGCTTGGAAATCAAAAGATGCTTTATCAGTTTCATAAGAGAACATAACGTCGCCAACCTTAACAGTATCGCCAACTTTTACGTTCCACTTTGTTAAAATACAACTTTCAACCGTAATACCAGCCTTAGGCATAGTAACAGGTTTAGCGTTAGTTGAAACTGCAACGGGTGCGCTTTGAGCGGGCGCAGGAGCAGGTGCTTCAACCTTAACTTCTTCTACTACAGGTGCAGCCGCTACGCCGTTAGGTGCTAAAGAAGAAAAATCTTCGCCTTTTGCGCCAACTACTGCAATGTTTGTAAGAACTGGAACTTCATCACCTTCTTCACAGAAAAGAGCAAGGACTTCTCCAGCAACTTCTGCCGTTAAATCAAATGAAGACTTGTCTGTTTCATAAGAACAAATTGTGTCGCCAACGTTAACTTTATCGCCAACTTTAACGTTCCATTTGGTAAGAATACAACTTTCTACCGTGATACCAGCTTTCGGCATCATAATCGGATTTGCCATAATTAACTCCTTTATATAATAATGTATTAATTTTCAATTAAATTTTCTTTGCGTTTGCAAGAACGTACTTTTCAGCCTCGTCAGACCAAATACCGTTGTTGCGTTCGCAAATTTCAGCAAGGTCAGCAAAGAACTTATCGGTTTTGCCGAGTTCAGCGAAATCTGCAATAGCGGTCATAGGCATAGAGATATGTGTATAAACAAGTTTCTTAGCGCCCTTGATGTTGGGAAGATTTAAAGTGGTATCAATAACACTGTCAAGACCGCCAACGTGTGAAATCATGATAGATGGATTGATTTTGCCTTCACCTGCGAGTTTGAGAGCTTCTCTCATATCGTCGGTATTACCACCGCTAGTACCAGTAATTCTATGGAATGCATAGTGAACGTCATAGAAATTAAATTTAGCAGAGAAGTCTGTTTTAGTAGGACCAGCAAAGAAGTTCAAGCAACCATTTTCACCTAAAAGTGCGTCGCCTTGTTCAACGAGGGCAGAAACTGGTGCATAAACGAAAACGTCATCAAAGCCCTTACCGCCGTTGAGTTCTTTCATATAAGCAACAGGATCTTCAATTGTTGAAGTATTAACGTAAACGAGTTTAACACCGTTTTTAGCAGCCTCTTCAACAGTAAGAAGAGTAGCGGCTCTATCAAGTCTTGCTTGGTCAATATCGGTAACAACCATAAGTGATGGTTTTTTGTCTGCGTGAATACCGTAATCAACAGCGCCAAGACCCATAGGACCAACACCTGCTAAAATAGCAACAGCGCCACCTTCTTTAATACCCATAGCGTGAGTATGGTTTTCATAAACGCTGTGATAGTTTTCGTGATAACCTGCAATAATACAAGACATCGGTTCAGCAAGAGATGCCTTAAAGTAGCTTTCGCCTTCATAAGGGATAAGACAATCGCTTTCCATAACTTCGCTAGGAATAATGATATAAGTAGCGTCACCACCGATATCATGGTAAGAATAACCAGGTGCGATATAAGGATTACGCTTTAGGTTCATAGCAGGTTGAATACCGAACTTCATACCTGGTTTGAAAATATGTTGCCATTTAGCACCAACTTCTAAAATATCGCCACAGAATTCGTGACCGATAATAACGGGGTTGGTTGCGATATCTTCGGGAACTCTTTTATGTTTTTCACCTTGAATAGCAGCCTTGTAACTTGACATACAAATACTGTCAGAAACAACTTTTGCTAAAATTTCATCATCTTTAATTTGGGGCAATTCAAACTCTTCAAGTCTTAAATCGCTTTGACCATAAAGCCTTACTGCTTTAGTTTTCATAGAATAAAATCCTCCAATAATTCATTTGGATTAATTATACCATATATTTAAAGTTTTGTACCCCCTTGAAATAAGGTTGCAAAAAGAATTTTTTTATGATAAAATATAAACACAAATAAACAGTTTTGAACAAAGTAAACAACAAAATTTGCGAAAATGGAGAGAAAATATGCTTTCTTTAGAGCGTCAAGAGGAAATTTTAGAGATTTTGAACAAAAACAAATCAGCAACGGTAGAAGAACTTGCAAGCGAACTTTTCGTTAGTGGCGCAACAATTCGTCGTGACCTTAGAGCAATGGAAAAACAAGGCTTAATTAAGCGTTCGCATGGTGGTGCTATGCCGTTTAAGTCTAGTGCGGAAGAATCTGCATTTGCAATAAGAGAACAAGAAAACACCACCGCTAAAAGAACTATTGCAAACCTTGCGGTTAAACTTATAAAGAACGGTGATTCTGTATTTATGGATAGTAGTAGTACGGTGGGCGTAACCATTCCCCTACTTAATAACTTTAACTATTTATCCGTTACCACAACAGGGCTTAGAAATGCACTACTTCTTTCACAAACGAATAGCGTAAAAATTTATATTGCAGGCGGAAGAGTACAAAACCATAGCAACTCAATAACGGGAACGGACACTATGGATTATATATCAAGAATACACGCTGATATTTCCATAATGAGTTGCACAGGTATTGATGCGGTGAACGGTTTTACCGACGCAAGTATTGAACAAGCGAAGTTAAAACAACAAATGCGCAAAAACTCCAACAAGGTAGCAATGCTTTGCGATAGCACTAAATTCAATAAAACTTTCCTCTGCACAGATTTTTATTTTGACCAAGTAGATTACTTAATAACCGATAAAATGCCCAGTAAAGAATACCTTGATAGAATTTTTCAAACCAAATGCAAACTCATCACACCCGACACAACTAATTTTTAAGTTTTTAAGTAATATTTTAGCCAAGTGGAAAATCCACTTGGCTATTATTTTTTATATTTTTTTATTTATAACCCCAATGTATAACAGCGTCGCAATCAGTTTTCCAATTAATATCCCAATCGTTCGGCAGACTTTCAACTTCACAATAAATATCGGTCAAGTTAGTACAACTATGGAACACATAAACACCCATCTCTATTACACTTGCAGGAATTACTATTTTTTGCAACGACCGACAGTGCATAAATGCCTGCGCCCCTATATTTTCCAACTTACTACCTTTAGCAAAAGTTATCGTTTTTAATCTTTCACAAGACATAAACGCGTCATTTCCAATATTTATTACGCTTGCAGGAATTTCTATACTTTCTAAAAATGCGCAATCTTTAAACGCATTCTGAGCAATACTAATTACTCCATTAGGTATTTCCACTCTTTCTAACGACCAACAGTTGTAAAACGCCTTTGCCCCAATTTTCTTTACGGGTAATCCCTTAAAGGTAGAAGAAATATTTACTTTTGTTGATTTACCATTATAATCTAAAACTTCAGCATAAGTATTATCGCTAGAAACACCATAAACAACACCTACCGTTGGTTGCATTGCTAAACCACAAATACAAAACCCTGATTTTTCATCTGCGACGTGTTCACCATATTTACCCTTTTCATTACAACCACAAGTCGTGTTTTTATAGTGATGTGTTTCTAAAACAACCCACTCTTCCGAATAAGTATGCTCTCCTAAATCGCCATATTCAAAAGTTTCAACTCCCTTTTCACCGCACTCGCAGGAATAATAATATCTTGCTTTTTTCGTGCATGTCGCATCAGACGTCTTATATTCGTCGTTTATAGCTTGCTTATCAAAAACGTGTGCATGCGTATTACACGCAGTAAATAAAAATGTACACAATATAAAGCAAGTTAAAAAAACAGATAAAAATTTTTTCATAAATTCTCCCCCTTACAGAGTAATTTATTATTCTTTTTCAATTATTACGGTAAAAGGGCCGTCATTTGTTTGGTTTATTTTCATATCCGCTCCAAACACACCAAGTTTGACGGGGATCCCTTGCTTTTTTAATCCCTCTGCTACATAAAGGTATAATTCGTTTGCCTTTTCAGGAGTTTCTGCTTCAAAAAATGACGGACGATTGCCGTGCGAAGTATCGGCAAATAAAGTAAATTGAGAAACGAGAAGTATCTCCCCTTTTTCGTCTATAATAGACCTATTTATCTTTTCATTTTCATCCTCGCAAATGCGTAGTGGAGGAATTTTTTTAATCATATAATCGGCTTGCTCTTTCCCATCCCCCTTTTTTATTCCCAAAAATATAACGTATCCAAAACCTATTTCGGAAATAAGTTTTCCGTCCACTTTTAAATTTGCATCTAATACCCTTTGTATAACTGCTTTCATTTAATTCTCCTTTATATTTATATAATGATAACACAATAAAGAATAATTGACAAGCGTATTTTAATTGTGGTATATTTAATTTATGTTAATATCAGGCTTAGAAAAAATGTCACTCGTCGATTACGACGGTTTTGTATCCGCTACCGTGTTTACGGGCGGTTGTAATTTTAGGTGTGGGTTTTGTCATAATTCTCCACTTGTTTTATCTTTTAAAGAACTGCCTACCATATCTGAACAAGAAGTTTTAGATTATTTAAAAAAGAGACGCGGACTCTTAGACGGAGTTTGTATTTCAGGCGGAGAACCGACTTTACAAAAGGATTTGCCCTTATTTATTGAAAAGATAAAAAATTTAGGGTACTCGATTAAACTTGACACAAACGGAACTAACCCCGACTTGGTCAAAACGCTTTGGGAAAATAAGCTAGTTGATTATTTCGCAACCGACATAAAGGCAGACAAAGAAAATTATCATAAAGTAATCGGCCTTTCTAAATACGATACTAAAAACGTAGAAAAGACAGTGGAATATTTTATATCTAACAGTGTTAATCACGAACTTAGAACGACACTAATTAAGGAATTTCATACACCTATCGTTATGGAAAATATAGGCAAGTGGATAAAAGGCACTAAAAAATATTGTCTACAAAAATTTATTGATAACGAAAATTGTATTGATAAAGGATTTAGCGAAGTTGATATTAACACGGCAACCGAATATAAAAATCTTTTAAAACAATATATACCTAATACAATTTTAAGAGGTTACTAATAACAATAAAAGCCCACAACGAATTATTCGTTATGGGCTTTTTTTATAAAATTAATATTGTTATACAACACCATTTGAGCAAACAACGTTTTTCGCAGGAACAACCTTACCAGGAACTCCACTACCTCTCCACTCTGCACCTCTATTTATGGCGTACCACTCTGCTTTAGTGCCAGTATACTTAATACTTGCCAAACTAAAACAAGAATTAAATGAGAACGCACCAAGTTCTTCAAGTCCTTTATTAAAAGTAACTTCTTCTAAGGATTGACTCAAAGCGAATGCGCTTGACCCAATCTTTTTTAAACTTGGTGGAAAAACAACCGAGACTAAACCGCAAGTTTCAAAAGCATTGTTTCCAATATCGACAAGTTTACCAGGAAAAATGATATTTTTAAGTGCCGTGCAATATCTAAACGCTTCTTGCCCAATTCTCTCTAAATGATTATTGTTGCCAAAATTAATATTGGAAAGGGCCATACAAGAAGTAAACGCTCTCTGTTCAATAACTTCTAGGTTGCTGTTGTTTGCAAAAGTAACACTTTCTAAAGACATGCACGTCCTAAAAGCCTCTTGCCCTATAGTTTTAACAGATTCAGCAATAGTGATTGTTTTAAGATTATTACAACCGCTATACACACTCATGCCTATACCCAAAATCTCTACACCATTAATTTGATTTGGAACATCAATATTAGATAAAGTTCTAGCATAGTCTGTAATATCAACTATTATATTATTTTCCACAATGTGAATTTCATCTTGAGTATTCACCTCTTTCTCTGGTTCATTTTGTCCTCCATCACAAGCACAAAGCGTTCCGATTAAAAGAATAAAGCATAAAGAAAGTACAAAGATTTTTATTAAAGCATGCTTTTTCATAATAACTCCATTTATTTTTATATGCACATTATATACGATTATTCTTTTACTTTCAAGTTGTATTATACGAGAATTATGCTTTTTTGTACGGTTTTAATAGAAAAAGCGAGTGATATTCACTCGCTTTTTATCATTTATTCAGCTTCAAAAGCGTCTTTACCAAGTCCGCAAATCGGGCAAGTCCAGTCTTCTGGAATATCACTAAACTTTGTACCAGCCTCGATTCCATTATCGATATCGCCAATTTCTTCATCATAAACATATCCACATGGACAAACGAATTTCATAATCAATCTCCTATATTTTTAATTTAATCAATTAGTTGAACAATCTAAACTTTCTATATAAAGACTTGCATTTGTTGCAGCAACAGCACCGTCACCAACAGCAGTTGAAACTTGCCTTACTGCTTTTGTTCTACAATCCCCTGCAACGAATAAACCTTCGGTCTTTGTTTTGCAAGTTTCATCTGCTATAATATAACCCATTTGATCTAAATCAACCAAATTAGCAAAAGCTTTATTATCTGGAACTTGACCTATTGCAACAAAAACACCCGTTATTTCATGAACCAAAATATTACCGTCTTTATCTTTATATTTTATAGCGGTTAGTTCATTTTCGCCTATAAAATCAATAACGCTAGTATTAGGTCTCCACTCTACGTTTTCTTTTGCCAAAAGTGCTTTAACGTGCGCTTTGTCGCCAAAAAATTTATCGAATAACGTGTAAACGTAAACTTTCTTACAATACGAAGATAAAAGCAAACTGTATTGAAGTGCGGTATTGGCATCACCGATTATTACGACTTCCTTATCTTTATAAATAGGTCCGTCACAAATAGCACAGTAGTAAACGCCTCTACCAACCAAATCTTCTCTATTAGACTCTGTTCTTAAATGCTTATGTTTAACACCCGATGCTATTATAACACTTTTAGAAGAATATTCGTTATATTCGGTTTTCACCCTAAAAGTTTTGTCTGCAAGTTTTTCAATGCCAACAACTTTTTCAATTTCAACTTCTGCACCGTGCGCAGAAATCTGCTCAAAAAGATTATCGGCAAACTGCTCGCCACTTATCTCTTTAATTGATGGATAATTTTCCAATCTCGGAGAGGTTGCAACTTGACCGCCTAAGCTTTCACTTTCCAATACTAAAACAGTTTTATTATTTCTGAGTGCGTACAGCGCGGAGGTCATTCCTGCCGCGCCTGCACCTATTACTATTAAATCGTACATTATCTATTCTCTATATACTTTCTAATTTCGCTTGCGTTATCGTAAGCCTCAAACCCATTTCCGTTCGGTACAAGAAGGGTTGGTGCTTTCTTAACGCCATATTTTAAGGTAAGTTCTCTATCTTCTTCTGCGTTAACAACAGCGTACTTAACACCTGCTTTATCCAACATCATTTTGCTAGTTTTGCAGTTTGGACATCCGTTTCTTGTGAATAGAACAGGCCCATCAAGTTCGGGTTTAACGTCTTCTTTTTTCTCACAAACACATACGTCGTCTGCTTTTTTATTGAGTTTAGAGTTTTCGATATCGTAAACTTTTCTGTCCTCAAATTCCTTTCTCTTACCATCGTTCCAGTTCTGTATCGGACGATAGTAACCAGTTATACGGCTGTATACTTCAGTGCTCTTTCCACAGGTTGGGCATTCATAAACTTCACCAGCAATATAACCGTGATCCGCACATACAGAATAGGTCGGCGACATTGTATAGTATGGAAGTTTATAGTTTTCAGCAATCTTTCTAACCAAATTTGCCGCTGCTTTCCAATCGGGTAACTTTTGTCCTAAGAATGCGTGGAATACTGTACCAGAAGTATAAAGCGTTTGTAATTCATCTTGAATATCAAGTGCTGAGAAAATATCTTCTGTATAACTTACAGGCAAGTGTGAACTGTTGGTATAATATGGTGTCTTATCATTATCAGATGCCGTAATAATATCTGGATATCTCTTCTTGTCGTGCTTAGCAAGACGGAAAGAGGTAGATTCTGCAGGCGTTGCCTCTAAGTTATAGAGGTCACCATACATTTCTTGATAGTCAGAAAGTTTATTTCTCATAAAGTTCAACACGTCTTTAGTAAAACTTTGAGCTTCAGCATTGGTCAAATCTTTCTTTATCCATTTTGCGTTAAGACAAGCTTCGTTCATACCAACTAAACCGATTGTTGAGAAGTGGTTATTAAACGTTCCCAAATACCTCTTAGTATAAGGATAAAGACCTGCCTCTAATAATTTGGTAACAGTATCTCTCTTAACTTTAAGTGAACGAGCAGAAATGTCAAGCATATGCTTTAATCTGTCATAGAATTCCTCTTCAGTGTTTGAAAGATATGCAATTCTCGGCATGTTAATAGTTACAACACCGATAGACCCCGTGCTTTCACCACTACCGAAGAAACCGCCTGACTTTTTACGAAGTTCTCTTAAATCAAGTCTCAATCTACAGCACATTGAACGAACGTCACTTGGTTCCATATCACTATTAATATAGTTAGAGAAATAAGGTGTACCGTATTTAGCGGTCATTTCAAACAACAACTTGTTGTTTTCTGTTTCCGACCAGTCAAAGTCAGAAGTAATTGAATAGGTAGGAATTGGATATTGGAAACCTCTGCCGTTAGCATCGCCTTCAATCATAATTTCAATGAACGCTTTGTTAACCATCGCCATTTCTTTTGCACAATCTTTATATTTAAAATCCATTTCCTTCCCACCAACTATAGCGTTCATTTCTGCTAAGTCGTTCGGAACAACCCAGTCAAGGGTAATATTTGTAAACGGAGATTGAGTACCCCATCTACTAGGTGTGTTTACACCGTAAATAAATGATTGAATACATTGTTTAACTTCTTTATAAGTTAGATTATCAACTTTAACAAACGGTGCTAAATATGTATCGAAAGACGAGAACGCTTGCGCACCTGCCCATTCATTTTGCATAATACCTAAGAAGTTTACCATCTGGTTACATAAAGTTGACAAGTGTCCTGCCGGTGAAGAAGTAATTTTCCCTGCAACACCACCTAACCCCTCTTTAATAAGTTGACGGAGTGACCAACCTGCGCAGTATCCTGTAAGCATTGATAGGTCGTGAATATGTATGTCGGCGTTTCTGTGTGCTTCGCCAATTTCATCGTCGTAAACTTCACTAAGCCAATAGTTTGCAGTAACCGCACCACTGTTAGAAAGAATAAGTCCACCAACCGAATAAGTAACGGTCGAGTTTTCCTTAACACGCCAGTCCGCAACTTTTAAATAGTCGTCTACCACCTTTTTGTAGTCAACTAAAGTTGATTTAATATTACGAACTTTTTCCCTTTGTTTACGATAAAGTATGTAACTTTTCGCAACGTCAACGTAACCTGCTTGAATTAAAACAACTTCAACGCTATCTTGTATATCTTCAACGTTGATAAGATTGTCTTTAATTTTCTTTGTAAAATCAGCAGACACACGGAGAGTTAACATATTAAGAATATCTGCTGTATAATTCACCCCTTTAGCATTAAACGCTTTTGATATGGCAATTGAAATCTTACTCATATCGTATTCAACTAATTTGCCATCTCTTTTCCTTACTTGAAACATTTCTTCTCCTCCATTTATTATTTTTCTTGTGTGCTTATTTAATATAACACAATATATTGTGCCTTGTCAACGAATTATGACTATATTTTGTAAAAATTTTTATACTCAACCACAATATCTTGTGTTTGAAACAAAAAAACACCCTTTCGCTAAGTTTTGGCGAAAGGGTGAATTTTATCGTAATAATTAGATAATGAATAAGAAACGACAAATCTTTTTGTTAAGTAACATACAGATAAGGTCGAGCACCCAAACAATGGTAAAACCACCAATTAAACGAACGATTGCAGCAATAATTGCACCCTCTTTAAAACGAGTAACAACTCCGCAGATCCAAGAAGTGAAAGGAATAATCGCTAAAATTAAGCTAACGATATAATCCAAACCAAAATAGTCACCTTTCTTTGCCATAATAAGTTCCTCCTAATAAATATATAATGTTATTATAGCGGTAAAGCCCTAAAGAAATAACATCGTATTTATATTATACTACACAAAATAAAAATTGTACATAGTTTAATAAAAATTTTTCAAAAATAATTTTATCAAGTAGGGTAAAATTGACTTGATTTTATTTTAAAAATATATTAGAATAATTTGGTAATAAAAGACGGAGAGGTGTCAGAGTGGTCTAATGTGCACGCTTGGAAAGCGTGTATAGGGCAACCTATCGGAGGTTCGAATCCTCTCCTCTCCGCCAGCAAACGAAAACCCTACACGTTCGTGTGGGGTTTTTGCTTTGATGTATGTAATTAAAAGAGGATTCGAATTAGGAGCTAGCAACTTTAGTTGCGTATTGCCGTTAGGCAAAAAATAGTCCAGTGGACTATTTTGCGAGAGGCTCGAGAGAAGCGAATCCTCTCCTCTCCGCCACAATGAAAAAAGAGTGCTAACGGCACTCTTTTTTTGTTTTGGGTTTTTACCCCCTATGATATGGTTAATCTTTCTATTTATTTTATAAATAATTTATTAACTTAAACAAAAAAATATCTACACTTGATAAGTTCGCTTGTTGGTCTGGATTCAGAAGTTATATCCAAATATAAATCAATATAAGGTTTACAAGCTTCATTTACTGCAAATTCTATATGAAATTCGCCTTTTGTTTCATAATTATTTGCAACAATGTCTCGCATAAATTTGCCTGTTTTTATATCAATATCGTCATCAGAAAAGACCTTAACATTTATGGTGTGTTTAGCCCAGTCCGTATTATTATTAAAGACTGTCACATCTAATAAAACAGTTTCCCCCACTTTTATAAATGGTTCTTTTTTATAATCCACCAAAACATCAAAAACAAAATTATGATACAACTTTTTAAAAGGTGCTCTCGTAATTAACTCCGTAATTTTAGCAGGCTCCATTCCGTAATTGCCAATAAAATATTGATCTCTTGTATCATAAACATCAGGTTCTTCCGCAATAATAAAAAATCCCGTTTCATCCATCAAGCAAGTTTTTTCATCATTAAACACAGGCAATAGCCGTATAACTCTTTCTGTAAGCTCATCAGTTGTACTAGGAATATTTAAACAGCGTCGACGATTTATACATACTGTTTCAATATTATGTCCCAAAGGTTTTTTCCATTTTTCTGGAATGTTGCTCGCACCGTTTATTATTCCCAAAATTGCGCCACATGTTGCTGCAGTACAATCTGCATCTTCTCCACAATATACAGCCGTTATAATAGTTTTTTCAAAATTGCCATTGCCTATAAGTAAAGACGCAACGATTATTCCTATTTGAACTGGTGCATCAAAACCAATTTCTCCAAGTGGAAAATTTTCTTTCAACTCCCATGGGTGTTTGTTAAAAATGCCAAAATAAGATGGATAGTCTGTCAATAACATTTCTCTAATTTCATCAATGGAACATTTGTCCACATGCATTTTTTGAACCCTATCAATCACTTGATATATAGCTGATTGAATAGGAATATAACTTTTCGCTATTTCAACCAATCTGTAAACGTCTTTTTCTAAAAAAGCAACACTTTCTAGTACTGTGCAGAACACGGCCGCATACAGTCCTTCATCAGAGTGATCAACTATTGCATCTTCGTAGCAGTATTTTACCGCATTATAGGGATTTCCTGGAAATAAACATGCCCAAATTTCAGATCTAATAAATGCACCGTTACTATTTCTATATGGATTACCCACAACACCTGACAAAGGAGAAACTAGACCACTTCTCAAATTTTCCAACGCCGTACCATACTCATTTGAATTGTCTATTTGATAACTTACCCAGTATTCCGACAAAATGTCAGTATTAACTGATTTTCCATACTTTTCACAAGCATTAAGCCATATTAATTGCAAATCAAGGTCGTCGTTAGCGGGTATTCCCTTCGTTAAGTCTTGTGTATAAAAGTTAACGTCAACCGTTCCTCTATACATTTCAAAAGGAGCTCCTAAAACACCACCAATATTCTTTCCTTCCCAACAACCTAATATTTTATCTTTAATTTCTTTTAATGATAATTTCTCCATAAAACCTCAAAAAAACCTGTTTTATTTTTTATTCAATTAAGAAACTTTGATTTTAAATACTTTTTCTGACACATTATACTCTTCATCAACAGCATAGAAGATTAATTCATAATCACCTTTCTCTGTAAAACTTATTTGTGTCTTACCCGTATAATTTACCAATTTTGCTGATGGCATTTTTAAGAATACATATAACTGAGTATTTCCCAAATTATTTATAATCTCTGCATTCGGAATAGTTAAAACTTCATTTAGTGCAAACGTATCTTTTTCTAATTCACCAACGCTTATCTGTGGCAAATTACGATTTCTTACTTTAACGTAATACTCTTCGTTATACGCTCTTCCATTATTATCAGTTGTATATCTTATCGTGTAGTACCCGTATTGGTTTAAAACAGCTTTTGTATCGGTATCACATTTTTGATTTTCGATAACTTTTGCCCCGTTTGGCGCAATCAAAGTAAGTTTTATATCCTTTTCGCCACCTAATACGTCATAAGCCCAACCGGCAGGGATAACTATTTCGCTGTTATACTCAACTGTATAATTATATAATTTTTCTCTTAAATAAATGACTGGTGCTGTTCTATCATTATATGCTTGCAACACTCCGCTCTTATAAGTTGAAGAAAACACCTGATTTCCAACTTGCATAAGTTCTAACGAACCACTCTTGCCTGCTTTAACACCGTCAATACAAAAAGACATATAAGCTATGCTATCAGTAAACCCTTCAAAGTAATCTCCGTTTTCAAATTCATCTAAGTTGAAAATTACTTTATTATTTACGTCTTTTATTGTCTTGGTTCTACCATCAACTATAAAATAAAACTGATTATTACGATTACAGAAAGATGCTTGTATAATAACAGCAGACAACTCATTGTCGTTCAATATAACCTTTGAAGTATTCTCATTTACAGGAATAACTGTCAACGTAATACTCTTTTCCCTATACAACGTATCAAAAAGTTTAATTTTTAATGACGAAAAATCATTGTTTTCTGGGTTAACAGCAAAACTTATAACCATATCTTCACAAACAACAACGTTTGGCAAACTAACAACGTTATCATTTTTAGTAATTATGCTCGTATAAAACTTTTCATTCTTAAACGTCACGTCTGCATAATCTTCTAAAACAAGATAGTCCGATAAATACACAGGCTCAATAACGGTAATAGTGTATGATTGCGAAGTTAAGTTATTACCTTGTCCCGCAATAAATTTAACGTTTATTTTTTCGCCTTTATTCTTATCGGCAACAAAACTGTTTCCGTCAATTCTTTCCCCATCAACTTCAATCCAGCAGGGAACTTCTGTTTCGCCATCGCTTGAATAAATCTTAGCTGTAAACGATGGCAATAAAACGTTCTCGCCCTTTAAAACTGATAGTGGAACTCTACCATCAATCGTTATAATAGGATTATTTGATGATTGAACAGGAATGGTTAATTCTCCTTCAATATTTTCCTCTAAATAGTCGCTTATAACGTAGAAAATCTTAATTTCACCAATATTGTCAAGGTAAACTTCTCTATTTTTTGACAAACGAAGTTCTTTATCATTTAACGACACAACGTATTCAAACTGAGCTTTACCAGATACGCCAACAACATTTATCTCAGGAATTTGATATCTCGTCCCAACAACTGCCTTTTGTGGCAAAGTTGCAAACTGAACGCTAACTTCTCTTTTTTCCATAACGGCAAAGTTTAAAACAATCTTATCTATATTGCCGTACAAATCCGTGACCGTATAAACAATTAAATAAACACCTTTTTTATCGGGCGTAAATTTATCGCCATTTACTTCAATCGGTATATTTCCCGTTTGATTTATCTTAAAGAATAATTCTCTCTTTACATTGCAAAATGGTGAGAATACGTCTTCAACAACTATATTTGGCAACTCATATTCATACCCAACGCAGCCGTTTGGCATTTCATTAAAATCAGGGATAAATTTGCTTTTTTCAATATAAATGTTCGGCTCAACCTCGTCTTTTAGTTGCTGACCAGAAAGGGACTGTCCTGCAATTTCCGTCACAATTACACCCCCAACGTCATAAAGAGTTTGCATTGTCACTTGAACGTAAACTCTTCCCGAAGTGAACCCCGACCAAATATTTTCACCAACTTGTTCAGGATTATCAGCATCTAAAAGCATTTTAAATGTGTTGTTTATTTCACGAACAAAGAACTGCTTTTCTTCAACGTCAACTCTTACTGCAAAAGGAGCTTTGTCTTTATATTTATGTCCATAAAAAGAGTTGTGTGTGACAAATCCAAAATAATTATCAACTTCGCCCACGTGTCCCGCTTCGTTTCTAATTCCTAACGATTTACCGTTATAGTTAAGTAAAACATAAGAATAAGTTTCGTTCCATTGATTATATCTATACTTAAATTTGACAACATTTTGCTCATTTTCAGCATCAATAAGTTCAATATTTAATTCTGTAAAATTTATATATCCATCACCTGAAAGAACTTGTAATTCTATCAAGTTCTTATCTTTGCCAAGAACATTTAAATCTATCGGATTTGCAAACCTAAACGTACTATTTCGAGCATCTGCTAAAACCCTTATTCCGTTTCCAGCAGTAGAATATGCGGGTAAATCCACGTTTCCATC
The DNA here is from genome assembly GCA_015069425.1 of Clostridiales bacterium. Classification (GTDB taxonomy): domain Bacteria; phylum Bacillota; class Clostridia; order Christensenellales; family Borkfalkiaceae; genus UBA1259. Next base: position 183,342 of record SVIP01000001.1, read on the forward strand.
TACACTAACAACCCCTGAAACGTTTTCTATTATCGAAGTAGCACCAATAGCTGAGCTAACAATTTTTTCTTCTTTATAAAAACTTCCATCATAATCACCAGAAAAAACAATTTTATATTCTCCCACCTGCATAGGGACAAACGAATTATCTTGCAGAACAACTTGTTCGCCATCTGGTGCAATTACACTTACATTTGCTGTCGTTTCAGTTTCTCCATAAACAAGAATTGCTTGTGGCAAAGCATATTTTTGATTGATAGATACTTGTTCTGGGAAATCAATATTATCAAAACGAGGCATGTCTTTTGCAATAAAGGTCAAAGTTTCGGTAGTTGTGACACCCAACTGCGTTTCAAAAACGTATATAATCTTATATTCTCCAACCCCGTCTATTTTAAATGCCCTATTTTCGTTTTCATCAATTCTTTTTAAGACCGTACTATCTTTTTGAACAAGAGTATAATACGAAATAGACGTTTTTTCATACGATAATGAAGAATATGCTTTTAATGACGGTATCTCTAATTCTTTTCCATTAGCATACTCATTTAAAATTTCGCTATCAAAATATACTTCTAATTCAGGAATAGCGGTGTAAATTTCAACTTCAATTTCTTTCTCACTTGTTATTCCACCTGAATCTTTCACGGTATATATGAAAGTGTAAACGCCCTCTGTTTTATCAGGTACAAACGCCCAGTCTTTAACTTCAACGTTTTGACCATTATATAAAACTTCACAAGTTGTAGAATTAGCCAAATCGCCGTCTAATATATCGTAAACATAAGGTTTTGGAAGTTCATAAGCAAAGTTAGAAATAATTTTATTTATCGGCTTAACAAAAATACTTGCCCCTGCCGTATTTTTATGATTTTCACCGGCAAGTGTTTGCCCACACAACTCGTAAACAATAAACTTAGAAGTATTTGTTTTTTCACTTTTTACTTCAAAAAGCATATCCACAGAATAACGCTCAAAAGCAGGTAAGCTTTTATCGTTTGGTAAAGACGTATGTGCAGAGCTGTTTACAGTAGTTCTAAATAACGTATTTAAGTTATGCTCGGTAATAGCACTACCGTTACCATTTTTAAATGCGTGAATATTTAAGTCTTGGCTTGTTAAATCATAACTAAACTTCAAAGGTCTATTAGTTCCCTTAGTATCAACGTAAGGAATAAAGGATTTTCCTGTAAAACTTGATGCAATGTTTAATATATTATCCTGTCTATAAACTGCGGTTGTTCCACCAACTTCTGCATCATAATAATAGATATTAAGGCATAAGTAGTTTAAGCTTGATTGATAAAAGGACAACTTAATAGATTGATTTGGGTTTTCCAAATTAGTAAATACAAACGCTAAACGTTGATAATCAACAGCATAACCGTCAGTACCCGTCATATTATTATCGTTAACAGCTTTATATAAATTTTCCATAAAGCCTTGTCCTAACAAGTTAAAAGCACCACTATAACTATTCAACAATCGAACACTTGTAGAATAACCCTTTTCGCTCGCCTCGAATAAATAACCACTACGATAATCGGCTTCACCGCCAGAAAAATACTGACCTTTTTCGGTTATTAAATAATCAGAATATTTACCATCATTAGCACTTTTAATATCAAAATTTTTGTGAATTTTAACATTTTCTTGGGCATCTAAACCATTTGTCGCCATAGGATTAAAAAGCGCTAATCCACACACGATAAAAACAAACGATAAAATGGATAAAAATATAATTTTATAAACGTTATTTTTATTTATCATAAAACACTCCAATCTTGACGACTATCTTTTTCTCTTTACTAATACAACGGCAAAAATTATGCCTGCAACCAAAACCGAACCCATTACAACAGGAATAATTATTCCGTTTTTAAATGAGTTACTATCTAATTTTTCATTTACTACTGTAAAATTGATTTTATATGTTTCTTGATTACCTGCGCCATCAACTGCTGTATAAACTATTTCATAGTTGCCCGTTTTATTTAATAGAACGACTCCATCTTCACTAACGTCTACTTTTCCCGTTTCATTAAAAACTTCAACTGTTAAGTTATAATTATCGGTATTTTCAGTCACATTCGCAGTAATTAGGCTCAAATTTTCATTTAAGTTATAACTTTCTCGATACTCGCCTGAAAGTTCTATAAACGGCTTTATAGTATCGATAACGTTAATTTCTGTTTGACAAGTAATTTTAGCTTGTGTTTCAAATTCAGGAATTATTGAATAAAAAACAATGTATTGATTAATATTATTAAAAACAAATTTACCATTATCTAAACCGATAATATTTAATCTTTCAGTATCATCTTTCAAGTGCATTTCGGTTTTATAATACCAACCCGAAGGAACGGTTAATTGCGGAATGCTTTGCGCCAATATAGAAGCTTGTATATCCACACATTCAGCAACTATAATTTCCGTAACGTTAATTGTTTTTTTGACTTCTTGACGATTATTAAATGCGTCTACTGCATAATAAATAATATCGTACACTCCTAAATCTTCAAACTGTAAAACGTTATCAGCTAATTGCACGGAAACACCATCTCTATAAACACTGACACCTTGCCTTATTACTCCGCTATTATCCGTTGCGGTAAAATCTAAAAGTTTGACTCTTTCACCTTTTAAGTAGGTATCTCTGTATTGCCCTATAACAATAATAGTTGGCTTAATAACGTCTTTTTCAACAAAAATTGTTACCGTCTTTTCTATCGATTTATTCCCAGCCCTATCACTAACAAAGGCTATTACAGTATATTCTCCAAAAGCAGTAAAATCAAATTTTGAACTGTCTTGTTTGTTAGTAACGTCGTTCCCGTTAGGACCTTTAACCTTAAAAGTAAATCCACTTTCTATTACACCGTCAACTAAATCATAAGCTTTCGCCGTTAATTTCTTATTATCTATACCTATTGAAATCATAATAGGTAATGTACTATCAATTAACTGTGTTCCTGCAAGGCTTTGTCCACAAAGTTCATATATAATAAATTTCGCCGTGTTTTTTTGGCTCTTGTTTTCAAAATGAATATCTACTGAGTAGTTTTCAAAAACAGGTAAATTAGCATTTGTTAACTGATTTAAGTCATGAGTTGCGCCTTGTGAAACCTTCTCGTCACGCATATTTAACGTTTGTGTTGCCATATCATATTCAAAACGGAATGGCAAATTTTTATTATTCATATATGCGGACTTTTCAGTAAAGCTATAACTCATCTTCTTAGTAATTTTATATAAACTTGTTTCTTGTTCTGTTTTATCGTAGTAATAAATATTTAATTCTAAATAGTGATAAATAGATTGAACAAAACTGAACTTATAATACTGGTTTGGATTAGACAAGTTCGTAAATTGAAAGGCAAGTCTACCATAGTCAGCAACAAACGTACTGTTTTCTACGCTATACTCATCATAAAAACCTTGCCCGATAATACTAAACTTCCCATTATACGCTTCAATTAGGTTTACCGTTGAAGAGATGCCGTCCGCATTAGTTTCATACATATACCCACTTGTAAAGTCTACTAAACCACCAGAATAATAGTTTTTATAGTAGTCGCTTAAATCCCCATTTTTATTTAATAACAAACTTGAATACTTACCATCGTTTGCAGTAGAAATATCATAATCTTTATAAAGAGATATTCCCTGCTGCTCTTCATTGTAATTTTCAGCTTTTACCGTAATGAAAGAACAAGCACACAAAGAACACAAAACAATTAAGCCGATAACAATTAAGTTTTTAATAGAAAAATTTTTTAACATAAACATTTACTCATAAATTAGCTAAAATCCAAATAAAATTCTACAGTTTAAGAAAAATCTGGGAAGAAGTTGTCCCCTGACGAAAAAATATCTAGATTGTTGTTTGATTCTAATAATACTTCTTTTATATTTATAATCATCATAACCATTTCTGGTCTATTATATCTTTTCATATTAATAACCACCTTACTTTTATATTAATTGGAAATTCTTCCCAAATATGTGTCTATCATTGTACCTGTAATCCCATCTTCTTCTGCTTTTTGAGCAACTTGATAAGGAGACCTTGCATTATTTATATCCGAATAATCTGTTGCTACCTTAACAGTATCACCATTATAAAGCGTAACTTCAACATAAGCACGTGCAGAATAACTTGTCTTATAATGGTTTGAATTAATGTTAGAAAGCGTTATAAAATACCCTCTAACTCCTTCTTCACAATAATAATTTGATAAAACTTTACATTGACTCCCTGCCTCATCCAAATCAAAATCACCAACGATGCTGTCAGTATAAATTAACACGCCGTACATTTTTGCATTATCGCCAAACGCATTCATTACATTATCTTCAATGTTAATAAGGAATCGAATTCCACCAACGTAATCTTGGCTAACATTAATACGAATACTTGCACCATTTACCATCGTAGGTTTAACAAACATTTGCTTTGCCGTTATATCTTTATCAACAGTAAGAACATATCCTGCAGGATAAATCTTGCCGTCTATTTCATATCCTACAAATCCTTTGGTATTATTTGCAGGTAAAACGTATTTTGCACCTTCTACAGCAACGCTTTGCAACACTGTGTTTCCTTCCATGTTAGTTATATTAACATTTGCAGTATCGTTAAACGCATCATTACAAAGTTCATATACTATAAACTTAGCCGTGTTTTTTTGGCTCTTGTTTTCAAATAGCATATCTACTGAATAGTTTGAAAATACAGGTAAATTTGATCCTTCAAACATTTCTGTAGCCAAATCATGTTCAATCACACCACTTATATCTCTAATATTTAACAAACCATTATTCATGTTATATTTGAACTTGAAAGGAATGTTTTTATTATTATAATGAGCAACTGTTCCTGTAAAACTTGCACATATATTTTTAGTTACTTTGTTTAGATATGTGCTTTGCACATCTTTATCATAATAATACACATTCAATTCTAAATAATTTGAAGAAGATTGCGTAAAACTGAACTTGATGTATTGCTGACTATTTTCAGAATTGGTAAGTTGAACTGCAAATCTACTATAATCACCAGTAAAGCCACTGCTACTTGCCGTAAAACTATCGTAGAATCCCTGCCCCACAATACTAAATTCACCATTATACTTGTTAAACAATCTTATCGAAGAAGAAGTACCTATCTTGCTACTTTCATACAAACGACCACTATTAAAATTGATATAATTGCCTGAATAATTTTTAGCAAAATAGTCAGAATTAAAGCTTGTAATGTCAATATAATATTCCTGATAAGCCCCATTATTTGCTGTTTCGATATCGTAATCATCAGCTATAACTTCATTAGGAATTTGTCCACAAAGTTCGTACAAAATAAACTTTGCCGTGTTTTTTTGACTCTTGTTTTCAAAATGCATATCTACTGAGTAGTTTTCAAAAACAGGTAAATTAGCATTTGTTAACTGATTTAAGTCATGACTTGCGCCTTGTGAAACCTTCTCGTCACGCATATTTAACGTTTGTGTTGCCATATCATATTCAAAACGGAATGGCAAATTTTTATTATTCATATATGCGGACTTTTCAGTAAAGCTATAACTCATCTTCTTAGTAATTTTATATAAACTTGTATCTTGTTCTGCTTTATCGTAGTAATAAATATTTAATTCTAAATAGTGATTGGATGTTTGAACAAAACTAAACTTATAGTACTGATTTACATCTTCAAGGTTTGTAAATTGAAAGGCAAGTCTACCGTAGTCAGCAACAAACGTACTGTTTTCTACGCCATACTCATCATAAAAACCTTGTCCGATAATACTAAATACACCACTATAACTTTCAAGCAAATTAACAGTTGATGTGACGCCTGTTTTATCAGCCTCATACATATAGCCGTTTTTAAAGTCAACTACGCCACCAGAGTAATAGTTCTTGTAATAATCACTTAAATCGCTATTTTTGTTTAGTAGTAAATTAGCATATTTACCATCATTCGCTGTAGAGATATCATAATTCAAATGAATAGATACCCCTTGCTGTACTTGATAATATTCTGCGTTTACATTTAGACTACTCAACGCTCCTATAAAGCACAACATTGCTATCCCGATTAAAACGGAAATCTTAACAACTCTTTTCTTCAACATTTTTTCCTCCAAAATTTTTTATTTTAACGCTTTTTGCGTTTTATCCTTTTAAACCGCCCATTCTCACGTTTTTAAGACCAAACTTTTGTAAAGTAAAATACATTATACAAGTAGGAATTGAAACAATTACAAACCCTGCAAGAATTGCCGGCATTGCAGCGCCAAGTCTTGGTGCTTCTAATTGGAAATTATACATTCCGTACGCCAAATTTGGATAATTTGGTAAAAACGTAATAGGTATCATATAATCGTTCCAGTGCCCGATAAATCCAAGAATAAAAAGTGTAGAAAAAGTTGGCATTATCATCGGAAACATAATCCTAATCATAACTGTAAAATGCCCAGCGCCGTCAATAAACGCAGCCTCAGCATAAGTCCAAGATAACGACTTAAAAGCTCCGTACATAAGTATAAAGTTAAAGCCAAACGGACCTGCCGAAAAAATTAAATAAGGAATTAAATTATTATAAATACCTAATGCATTTGTAACACGAAGTTGAGAGGGCAAGTTACCAACGATAGGGATTATCATAACTATAATCGCCGTGTTAAATATAACGTTTTTTAATTTGAAATTATATTTTGATACGATATACGCAGTAATCGTTGGTAAAAACACGTTCATAAAACCTGATACAACTGCAATAACGAAACTATAAAATAACATATTATATATGTTGTATACAACTAATCTTCCATTAATAACCTTTTGACTTTCAAGGAGTTCAAACACGCTTAAATAATTTTCATACACAAATTGCTCAGGAAGTCCAAAAACGTTTAAAGCATAATCGATAGGGTCTTTAAACGAAGTAAGCAACATCCAAAAAAAAGGAACTAATAAACTTACACAAAATAGCATCAAGACTATGGCTGAAAATATCATTATAATATTAGATAACACCGTTTTTCTCATAAATAATCCCTCCTTTTATTCTTCCGATTGCGGACCAAATTTTTCCATAATAGTTCTTACACCTAACGTTAACGGTGCAGAAATAAAGGTAAAGATTAAGCCTGCCGCTGCAGCGTTAGGATAGTCTCTAAGTCCGTCCCCTGCCATTACTTTTTTAAACAAATAATAACCTGTATTATAAACGTTGCCTGGTGCGGAATAATTATATATAATAAACAACGGTCCTTGCGAACTAAATATCGCTGCAACACCTGTAACCATATAGGTTGTTATCGTAGGATAAATGAGTGGCATTACAATATACCAAAGTTCTTGCAATTCACTAACACCGTCAAGCTCAGCACTTTCGACAATTTCACCAGATATTGCACTCATAGCGTTTGGATACATAATTAAGCTTGAAGTGAACCCTGTCCACATAATATAAAATATGATAATTCCCAAATTATATCTTTCGTCATAAAATATACTACTTTGAAAATATACGCCAAAACCATTCAATACTTTCGTAACGACTTCTTCTGTAAATTTAACGAACATTAACCCCATTACCATGTTTGAAACGATAGATGGGAGCAAAATTATAAAACGAACGGCAGACGAGGCAAACTTCTTTTTATATATGTAAAAACTAAACAACATATTAAGCGGAAAACCGATAATAAGCGTCGTAACAAATATAACAACTGAATTTTTAGCAGATATCAGTATAACTTCCCCTTTAAACATCAATTTAAATGCATATATAAAATTGTTTAATCCAGCAAAACTTACGTTATAATCAATATCGTATTTTTTAAACGCAAGCAAAATAGAGTTTGCATTTACGCCTACGTACATAATTAAAAATTGTATCATAGGATATAGCAAGACTAAAAAAATAAATAATTTTTCTTTGCTTTTTTGTTTTAGTACGACATTTGTATTTTTATCTTTCATATTGTTTCCTTTATTAAATTTGGTCGTATACACGTTTCCAGTATTCTGCGTTGTTATAATTTAAAAGTTCTTCCCAATAGTCCTCTGCATTAAGTGTTTGCAGAGCAAGGAACGCCTCGTTCGGTGTACTATTTCCAACTTTTGCAAGCCATCTTTGTACGTTTGGCGTAGTTGCATAGTTCATCGGAGAATTATATCTTTCAAGCGAAGTACGGATTAACGCAACGTGTTCCGTATCGTGATAAATCTCATAAGCATTTCTACCTAAATTGGTAAGTTGACTAAGTTCTGCTTCAGTTAAAGTATAATCATAAGGTTTCATACCATTTGTAGCCAAAGTAAAGCGTTTTAACACCTTATCCGAGCAAGTATACGCTATAAAACGTTTTGCAGCATCTAATTTTACTGGGTCTTTTTGCTTTTTAATAAATATAGTTGCGTTTTCAGAAATATTAAACACGCTAACACTATTATCCCCACCTTCCATATTTGGCAGGGGCATAAATCTAAAATCACGTGTTCCGTATTTTTGAGTAGCGTCCCCTTTATTGTATAAACTGTTAAACGTTGTTCTCGCTTCGTTTTCCCACCAAACGCCCTCTACTATCATAGCGCTTCTTGGGTTATCAGGGTCGTTTTTATAACCTAAAATATAACTATCTTGTGCATCTCTATGTGAAGTTCCAAGTAGTTTTGCCTTTGGATGGATATAATCTTGTGCGCCCGTAAAATATCTTCCGGTCATATAAGTATCTACAAAATCTATCGCCTTTCTCTTCCCTTCCATTTGATAAGCAAGATAACCTGTTTCGGGCGTGATAACCGTCTTTTCGCCCGTTAAAGGATTCGTATACGTTCCATCATAATCAAACGAAATCATATAATTTTCAATACCGTCATACTGAGCCCACATAGCCTCGTTAATAGATACTAAGTAGTCGGTAAACTTACGGTTCCAAATGAACGGAAATATTCCGGTACTCTTAATATTTGCAAGTAATTCTTCCCAATCGTCAATATCTACTGGCAAGCCGTCGTCATAAGTACCCGCTTTTCCATCCTTACCAAGAGTGAGCGAACCGTCTGGGTTAGTAAACAACCAGTCGTTTTCAACGAATAAGTCATGGTCATAAATAAAACCTTGCATAGCATCTGTATTAGGAATAGCATACATTTTATCTTTGTGCGAAAAAGCCGATTTGAAAGAATCAAGTTTAATAATTTTTTCAGCAATCGTCCTATCGATACCTTCATCAGGTTTCATTTCATATACGTCGTCTAACGGCTCAACTAATCCAAGTGCCGCAATTTCTTTGATAAGCGGAGTATTCGTAAAATATATATCGTAAATTGATACACCGGATTCTAAGTCCGAGCGAATTTTAGTATATGCATCGGGGTTAGGCAAAATTATAATTTCCGTTGCGGGATTCGCCTCGTTAAATTCTTGCGCGGAAGTTTCTAACCAGTCGTAACCAAATCCACCGTTAAATATAGACACGAAAACTTGTTTCTTGTTTTTGTCAAATTGACGCGTTGTCGTTAGACATCCAAAACTTGTTAACAATATTCCAAACGCTAACAATATAGTTCCTATCCTTTTTATACAGTTCCTCATATTATTTTTCTCCTCATAAATACATTTTTAATGCAATTTTTTATTATAAACCGTAAAGAGTTCTAAACTCTGCAATCGTACACGTCATTTTTTCCGCATAATATTTTGCACCAAGATACTCTAAATTATCAATTACTTTTTTAGCATATTCTTTTTCACCAAATTCGTAATAGTAATTGTAATTTTTTAAGAGCATCATTTGTGGCGTAATAATAATTTTTGTCAAGCGGAATTTAAGTTCTTGTTTTTCTTTTTCAGTCAATTCCGTATCTTTATCAACGTCATTTATAGCGTTTTGCACCAAACTCTCTACTTGTTCTAAGAATTCTATCGGATAATTTTCAGCGTGGAAGAATCCATCGTTACAATCATGTAAATCGGTGTGGAAACCTTGTTTCGCATCAAGAACAGCAAAATGGCGTTCCATCAATTCATAATACTTATCTGCAACTTCGTGATACTTGCCATAATAGTAATGGTTAAATTCTTCTACAAGTTTATTAACGTCCCTATGTGGGTTCCATTGCAGTTTAGAGAAAATGTAGTTATCTAAATCTGCTTGATAGAATTTCGATTCTCTCGGTGCTCCTTGATTTATAATCATATGAACACCACGTTCTTCATAAGCAATAAGGTTTTCTTTCATAACTCCCTTATTAGCAAAATACCATTGATGGTAAACGTAATTTATATTGTAGTCCCAAATCATTATGTTTTTGGTAAGAATGTTCCAGTTGTTAATGAGTGCACGTGAAGTAGCGTTTCTCGTACAACTTCCGTCAAACATAGGATGATAGAAGCAAGAATTGATAGGTGCTATCAAAATATATACGTTGTCTCTCGGTCTAACCTGTTCGCTAATAGGCTTTACTTCATCTCCATCAACAACCACTGGTGCTTTTTCTGTAAACTGATAAGCAAAAGTCACAATGTTAATTTTTCTACCATTAAGTTCTTCGTTTGCCCATCTTTCAATTTCTTCGGCTATTAAGTTAATAAAGACCATTAGCGTACCGCTATAAGTTTCATTAAAACGCTCGTAAGATGCTTTACAACGCTCACAATCACAGAACGGATTGTTATCTTGTTGCCCTAACATCAAATATTTAATGTTTTCATTTTCTCTAATTGCCTTTTTAACATTCTTGAGCATTTCTAAAATAACGCTAGTTTCTTTAGTGTAGTCAATTTTGCCGTCATCAGTAATACCGTTTGTCAAACATAGTTGACCTTTCTGTGGATTTTCAGGTAAAAGCCTATACCATTCAGGATGCGCTTCAGCATACTTACTAGGTGGTAAATATTCAAAGAAAGAGTGATTTTGGTTTACGTTCCAGTCGGTAAGATATCCGCCGCCATATTGTGGTTCGTTCGTATCGAAAGGCGCAACCATTCTCATTCTTGCAGCATGCAAGCCGTCGTATATAATATTTTCAGCGTAATAACTTCTAATAGCGAAAGTTGGCTTTTCAACTATATCCAACGAATAAAAGAACAACTCGTCCGCCTTAGGAATATAAGTGTAGTCTACCGCAATAAATTTTACACCGAAAAGTTTTTCAACAAAATCGTAAACGCCATAAAGGGTTGCTCTTGGATAAGAACCTTTAATAAAAAGATTATCCCCCTCGGTTTTTATAATAAAGCCGTCTTTATTTAATGCCTCGCTATCAGCGATTATATGCGAAGAAATTTTTGTTTCCCCAACAGAAATAACCTTGTCCACACCGTTATAAGCACTTTCCTCAATAACTTCAGCCGTAATACCTGTAATTTTATTGATAAAAGTATATAATTCCTTCGCTGCAAACTCAGTTGCCTCGTCAGTATTTGTAGGATGAACAATTTTGTAAAGAGAAACGCCGTCTTTAACAATGTGTTTTTTCTCACTACTAAAATCAATACCTCTGTTTGGGTCATAATCTGCAACAACAGTCGTTTGACTATCGTCCTTATCATTACCCCCATTGCAACTTGCGCAAGAAGCAAGTATAGTTGAGCTAACCAACATGAATATAACACCTCTCTTTAATATTTTTTTCAAAAAATTCATTTTCGCCTCTCTTAAATAAATATTTTCAATTTATCACGTCGTTCGCTAAGTCCAAACCTTGCTGAACTTTATCCGTTTTTTTACCCTTTTTCTTGTTTTTAATTTCCTTTTGCGTTGCACCTAAAAGCACACCCAACAAAACAAAAACCGACGCAATCAAATACTGCCATCTAAATATATTTTCGCCCAATAATATCGCACCGAATACACATGCAAATAACGGTTCGGTAAACTTAATTATAAATAGTATGGATAAATGACTGTTTTTTAATATGCCGTACCATAAACAATAACTTATTATAGATGCAATGCAAATATATGAGAACGTTCCCATGCCTGCCCAAGAAAATTCGCCCAAATTTCCACCAGCACAAATTCCCACAACGAAAAGAACAATTCCACCTATTAACTGCGAATACCCTGTAACGACAACCGCATCTATATTACTTGCTCGTTTTTTTGTGACCAAGCTTGATACTACGGTGCAAAAAGACGCTATAATAATTAAAACTTCGCCTATTCCTATTTCAATTGAAAAAGACTCAAAATTTAACGATACAATGCCCGCAAAACCTAAAAACGCACCCATCAATTTCCATATTGAAAACTTATCTTCTTTAAAAAATACAAAAGAAAAAGCTATAAAAATCAATGCGCCCAACTGTTTTAATAGTGCGGTTTCTGAACTATCCGTTTTAGCAAGTCCTATGTACGTACAGCTATAATGCAAAACAACTGATATCAACCCTATCAAACAAACGGTTGACCAATTTCTAACGCCTTGCAACTTCAAATCTTTCTTTCGAGTACAACAAAATAATAAAATTATAGCCCCGCATATTAAAAACCTTACCCCAGCGAACAACAACAAATTCGCAGGATTAGAAGAATCTATCGTAAAATTTTTATACGCTAATTTTACACAAGGAAATAACGAGCCCCACAGCAACATAATGAATAGAGCTAATAAAATTGTCCTCTTTTCTTTCTTTTCCATACACCCTTAAATATTTGCCCTAAACACAACTTGCCCGTTCTTAATCGTCAATAAATTTACGTAAGAATAATCGTTTTTCACACAATTACCCACTTTATCATATATCTTGAAAGGGCTACTCCGATAATCTATAACTGAAATATCCGCTTTTTTATCAATATCAAGTTTACCTTTACAATCTTCTTGATTTATTATTTTTGCAGGAGTAGAAGTGACGGCTTTAAGAATTTTTTCCTCTTCCATTCCTAACTTTCTCATAATACTCATACAAAGTGTCATTCCATAGTTTCCACCTCGTATAAACGCACTTACTTTTGTAATGTCCGTACTTATCGTATCAGGAAGTTGACCGTTATAAATAGCCCTCTTTGCTATGGAAAAATCAGTATGAACGCCACCTGCCATGCCATTATCAAGAACTATTCCTTTATCCTTAGCAAGTTTAAGACATTCAAAATTATTATAAATGCTGTTTTCCCCTCCGTGGAAAACGTGAGTACATATATCCCCTTTATTTAATATTTCAAACACCCTTTTCATAGGCACAGGAGAGCCCGTACTATGAACCAAAGTCCTTAACCCTTTCTCTTTTGCATATTCACAAGTTTCTTTTAAAGGGGTTTCATCAATAATTTCTAAATTGCTTTTATCAAAACACAGTTTAACACCAAGAACACGATTTCCATAAACAGAAATCAATTTTTCCACCGTGCTAAAATCTGCGTGATTGTTGCTAATTCCTACACCTAAAAACACAAAAGTGTCTAAAAGCATATTATCTAAAATTTTAGTGCCGTCTCTATCCGTCCACGCTTCAACAGCTGTTGTAACGCCAAACGGAAAACAACTTATTTCTGCCGGCATTCCGAAATATTCACTTCCGCAACCCTTTATATGGACATGTAAATCGATTAATCCGCAAGACACGATAGCGCCATTTGCGTTGAAGATAAATTTTGCGTCATCTATAATGTTGTTGCCAATTTTACTAATTTTATCACCAACAATACCTACGTCATTTAACCCTTCTAAAAATTCATAACCGTTCCATATCTTACCGTTTTTGATGATGCAATCAAAGTTCACTTCTAACCTCTAATACAACTTTACCAATATTTTCGCATCTTTCTAATATCATGTGTGCATCATAAGCTTGTTCAATCGGCAAAACTTTATAAACCGACGGTTGCATTTGTCCACTTTCAATCTTTGGCCAAACTTTTTCAACTAATTCTGAAAGCAAGTTTGCTTTTTCTTCCGAAGAACGTTTTCGTAGCATACTGCCAACTAAGTGTAAACTCTTTGTTAATAACGGACGCAATAAAACTTTAGTTTCAATCCCTGCAAGAGTAGAAATAACCACCCAATATCCACCGTCCGCCATATAAGGCAAACTTTTACCCAACATTTCACCGCTCAAACAGTCCATAGAAACGTTTACAGGGTGTCCATTTTCCTCTTCCTTTTTCAACACCTCAGAAGTATCTTGTAATGTAGAATTTATAATGACGTCTGCGCCTAAACATTTTATTTTTTCTACAATTTCATCACTTAACACCGAAGTTATGACACGAGCACCAAACGCTTTTGCCATAGGTATTGCAACACTTGCTAACCCACTCGCCCCCGCAGGTATAAAAGCAGTTTGACCAGGTTTTAAATGTCCTTCGTAAAAAAGATTAAGGTATGAAGTAGCATACGCTTCTGGAAGTGCAGACGCCTCTACGAGTGTAAGATTTTTAGGTATCGGCATAACCATACCGTACGGAGCACAAACATATTCAGCATATCCACCGCCACCTAACAAGGCACAAACTTTATCGCCAACTTTTAATGAACTTTTTTCTTTGGCAATTTCGCCCATATCAGCAACAACACCAGCCACTTCCAAACCCATCCAAGCCGGCCAGCCCTTAGGTGATGGATAAGTTCCTTTTCTTTGTAATAAATCTGCACGGTTTAACGCAACCGCATATATTTCTATTAAAATTTCATCACCTTTTGGTTGTGGTTTTTCTACTTCTGTCCAAACGAGTCCTTGTTTTTCGTTGACCAACATTGCTTTCATATTTAGCTTCTCCCTAAATTAAAACTTATTATTTTTAGTTAACTTCTCGCCAATTAAAAACCGTCCCTATCGGGAAATTTTTATTTTCGCAAAGTTCTTTGTAAATTTCAGGTGCTGTTTCAGGTTTTACCACTCTTGAAACAATAGGTTTAACCTGCACCTTTTTAGCAGAAATTAAATCCAAAATCGCTCTACAATCATCATGATGCGTCCAATGATGCGGATAACTTTCTTCTTTCGGTCTAACAAAATTATGCGCACCTATTAGTTTAACCCCTGTCAAATGAATTTTCTGATAATAGTCAATTTCACAGTCCGACACTCTCGTACAACCCAAAAGGGAAATTCTACCCATTCTTGAAGCACAATCAAGCGCCTGAGACATTGCCTTTGAAACGCCCGTAACTTCTACACAAGCATTAACACCCTTGCCTTTCGTTATTCTTTTTACTTGTTCAACAAAATCTTCGTCAGCAGGATTAAGTGCATAATCCGCACCAAGTTGCAAAGCTAAATCTCGCCTTTCTTTATTTAAATCAACTGCAATCAAGGGATTTGCACCAGAGAGAGCTAAAAACTGCACGGCAAATATTCCTAAAAGACCAAGTCCCATCACCATTGCAGACTCGCCAAGTTCAAACTCTAATTTTCTAACACCGCCAAGCCCCATAGATGCAACAACTACAAACGCCGCCTCCAACGAATCAATTTCCTCGTCCTCTACCTTTGTGACGTTACTATAATGAACAACGTTGATTGACGTATGTATGCCATGGTATACAAGCACTCTATCTCCGATATTTACGTTTTTTACCAAAGCGCCAACATCTTTTACTGTCCCGACACCGCAATACCCGATTGTCATAGGAAACTTATTCCAAGTATTTTTTTCCGCCATAAGATTAGCTCTTTCCGTACCTCCGCTAATTACGGTATAATGCATCTTTACGACAACACTTTCATCCGTCATAATAGGCAAAGGATTTTCTTTATAAACTACCTTTTGTGGCTTTTCAAAAATAATTTCTCTTCTATTCATTTATTTTTCTCTTCTATTCATTTATTAATTATTAAATAAAATTACAACAACTTGTTAATACCTTCAATTACGTCTACGGTCGTTTTTAAATGTAGTTGGTCAACCGTATGACCTTCCGCATAATTGTCCACACAAAAAATCATATACGCACCGAGAAGTGGGTTTATAATACGAGTAAGTTTCCCCGTCTTTCCATTACAATGAAAGTGAATTTTTACGCTCTTAATTTCTTTTTTCAAAGCGACCATTGTGTCGAACGCTTCAATCATTTCTTCGTCAGTGTTGCAAAGCGTGACTATTTTTATAATATCAGGATTTCTTTGTTCTAAAAATTTAGCGAGCTCTATAATTTGTGCTTTTGTCATGAAAACATTCGGATGACAGCTAAGCAAAACCTCCGCTCCTTTTTCATGAACCTTATCAATCAATTCCTTTTGTTTTTTGATAATGCTTTCATCAGTCACAACTTCTTTTGGATTGTTAGTAGTAAACGAATATTTTTTTTTACCGACGTATCCGTCCCTTGATGGTAAATCATAGGTATATCCTTGAAAGTCAACAGCAGCAATTCCAGCATCAACAGCCATCATTAAAAGCGCAATTCTATCTTCCTCGCTACACTCATATCCGCCTTTATCTACTGTTATATTGTAGTTTAATCCAAGCATAGGCTTAGTCGTGCATTCAACAATGCTCTTTATACAATCGACCGTCCTATACTTTTCTTCTAAACACGACAAATGCAAATCAAACGCCGTAGCGCCATTAATTTCAGCATTCTTTATAGCAAATATTGCTTGCGTTGGTGTCTTTTCTCTAATTACCGCAGCACACACAGGGGCCTGCAACGTAGCAAAACTTTTTCTCACAAAAAATCTCCCAAATTACTTTTTACAATATTATCATATACTGTTTTAAAAATGAGTGTCAAGATTTTTTGGATATCATTATTGTCTTTTTGTCATTTTTAACACTATATGTTTTCAACTTTCCCTTGACATAATTTAAATTAAATAGTACAATGTTGCTATAAAATTGATATAAATTAGTTTTTTGGGGAATTATGAGTAAGAACTTTTTATCGAATTTGTCAATTCAAAACGTCGTTTCAGCAAATAGAATACACACGCAAAAAAACGTATCAACCACCAAGAAAGATAGGTTATATTGGGGTGTTTCTATTAAAATTAATGGCGAAACTAAATATAATTGCAAGGGAGAAGAAACAATATCTAATGCAAATAATATTGTAATTTTACCCAAAGGCGCAAACTATTTTTGGAATAGTAGTGGTGGCGAATGTTTATTAATCGATTTTGATTCAGAAACTACAGCTGATTCTATAATTTCCTTTCACGTTAAAGACAACTCAAAAATCATAGAATTATTTAACAAAATACAAACTTTGCTTGTGGTAAAACCCCCTCATTATAATATTAAGGCACTACATCTTGTATATAAACTTTTAGTTTTATTATTAGAATCAGAAAACAAAAAATATGTTCCTTCTCACAAAACGGAAAAAATTGCGCCCGCCGTGGATTATATGGTTCAAAATTATAACGATTCTAATATAACGGGTGAATTTTTAAGTTCTTTGGCTAAGGTTAGTTATACGTATTTTAGAAAGATATTTACCGAATCTTATGGTTGTGCACCAATGGAATATTTACATATGCTCCGCATGAAAAAAGCTGCTGAAATGTTAAAAACGGACTATGACAGCATTGAATCGATTTCAATTTCTGTTGGATACAACAGTATTTATCACTTTTCCAAAATGTTTAAAAAACATTTTGGCATAAGTCCCTCTAAATACGTAACCCACCACCAAAAACCAGGTGTAAATATTCCCAAAAAGTGATTGATATATTTATTTAACAAGCTTAAAAAGGCGCTTATCGTACAAACGATATGCGCCTTTTCTTTATTATAATCCATTCCTTTTTAAATACTCATCCATTCTCTCACCGATAGGATTTTTGGGCGGAATATACCCTTGTGGTATATTCGCTATTTCCATTTTTAGTCCCTCTTTTAACGGCATTAATTCTTCTTGTTTTAAGCCGGTTAGCTCAAGGATTTTAGAGTTGTCGGAAATTCTACGAAACATTCTCGCATATTCAAGTTGCCACCTGCACCAATCACTTATTTCAGGGTCAATAATTGTAAGGTAATCTTCTTTATCCACCCAAACGGTCTCTAAATTTACAAGCTCTTTATAGTAATATGCAATTTCACCCCACGTCTTACTTTCCGCAGAACAAACGTTATAATCTTCACGCTTTGCCTTTTCTTTAAACATTATTCTCGCTATCATTTTTGCAACGTCTCCCCCCCAACTGAGCGTTGCTGGTTTATTTTTTGCTTGTATCGGCACAACAACTTTTTTATTTTCAAGAGCTCTTGCCACCGTGTTTATAAACTCCAACGTGACCAACTGCAAACGCATTGTCCCGTAAGTTGTCGCAGGACGAACGATTGTCCAGTTATTATAATTAGAATTTACTAAATACCTTTCTTGTTTCGCCTTGTAAATACAGTAATCTTGCGAATTTAACAACCTTTCGTCTTCCGAGCAATCAATAAGTTTTGGTGAAGTTTCTTTAACAGGCACTTCCTTATCAGCAAAAACCCTGCAAGAAGACAAGAAAATGTAGTGCTGAGTATTTTTTAAATATAGCTCTATAAAATCATAAAAATTTGCCATACTGTACGTCATAAAATCTACAACACCATCAAATTTTTCTTCAAGAACTTTTTCTAAAAATGCCTTATCCATAGCATTTCCTTTAACGTATAAAACGTTTTCATCATTACTTACAACGTCATCAATAGTTAATCCAACAACTTTGTACCCCAAAGAAACCAACTCTGGAACAAGATACTTTCCCATTGCCCCTGTAGCTCCAACAACAAGAACTTTTTTCATTTTATCACCTTTTAATTTTTTATTTATTGTTAACAATTTGCATTAAAACTTTTTGCACCAAATAATCATGTTCGTATGAATACGGATTTTCTTTATTACCGACAACGTATTCATAAAAATCTTTCATCATTTCGTCATATCTTCCATACGCCAAATCGTCTTGCAAAACCTCTGTGACTTTATCATCCATATAGATATTATCAATACTTTTTTTATCGCTGTAATTGATAATACACGGCGATTCAATCGGCTTAATATCTATTGTCCCTCCACTCCCCGAAACAACGAACTGTCGCCTACCAAAGCCATTAACTTCAACCGACGAAACGTAAATGCGTGCAATAGTTTTATCATATTCTAACACCACAAAATTATTGTCTTCAACATCTATTCCATCTTGATTTGTTTTTTTCAAAAACGCAGAAATAGATTTAGGCTCTCCCAGTAAATAAACGATTAAATCCACCATGTGGCTACCGAGAATATACATTATTCCGCCCTTGAAATTTTTCAACCATTTTCTGTACTGAGCAGAATGGCAAGTACTCATTTCGGCATTTATAGAATATATTTCGCCCAAATCACCACTTTTAACAAGGCTTATAGCTTTTTGTATTGCGGGATTATATCGATACATATACCCAAGTTGAACAACTAAGTTTTTAACTTCGGCAATATCTATCATTGATTTAAAATCTTCCAAATTTGCGCTTGCAGGTTTATCTAAATGAATATGTTTACCAGCAAGCACGCACTTTTTAGCTATTTCAGTTAAATTCCAAACGTCAGTTTCTACTAAAATGGCATCACATTTGTCAATTAGTTCATCAACTTCATATCTAACAAGTCCCTGATATGCTACGATGCCCCCACGACTTTTAATCCACTCGTCATTCGTTTCCGCATATCCAACAACTTCAAACAAGTCAGGAAATTTTCTTACCGCAAGCATTTTAGCCTCAGCATGATTATGACCTATGCCAATTTGTCCAATTTTAATTTTTCTCACTTAATTTCCCCTTTAATTTTGTATAATTATAACAAAGAAAAAAACCTATGTAAATGTCAAAAATGTTTTTTTTATCATTTTTGATTTTAATATTACAATTCTCCCAGTGTAACAAAAAAATCAACTCTTACTAAAATAGCCTAATTTAAACTTAGCAAATTTTTATTGGATTTTTGGGGAAATATTGGGGAAAAGAAATCTTAATTTCGTTAGCGAAATTCTAATGTTTTTATATTTTAATATTTTGGTTCGAATTTTCTCCTCTCCGCCAAAAAAAGAGCCTCCTAAAAGTTATGCACTTTTAGGAGGTTCTTTTTATTAGATTTGACTTTTTTAATTATTTTTTAGAGAAAGTTTATTATAAAGTTTCATCCATTCGTCTGCAATAAGTCTATCCCCTGCACCATCAAACATTCCCGCTCTATATTCTTTACCATTATATGTGGTATTAAAGAATATTGATAAAGTTACGGCATCTCCCACTTCGTAAATGATTTCTCTATTAATCGTATTTTTATTTTGTCAATACTCTAATCTATTTGCTCGTCACCAAACTCATCCATCCATTTTTTTGCTTCTTCATAAGCAGCAAGATTCATTCCTCCTAAAGCATTGTTATGCAATATCACGCCATCAATTTGACCATTTTTTATAAGCAATCTATTACAATCAAGTTGATATTTAACAAGTTCGGGTGTTGCTGGCTTATTTAACCCAAAATTAAACAAATAGCAACCTACTAGACGCTTTTTGCCAATAGTATTTTCTAATAACCAAGCTATACTTTTATGATATTCTATTATTGTTGGTTCATTCCAAAACCAAAACGAAACGCCATCGAAAACATCTAAATACGGAGAAACCCTCTCGTCATTACATTGTGCTTGATAGAGAACAACCCACATCTCGCATCCTATTTCGTGAATCTTATCTCTCATTTCTACAAGTTCTTCAATGGTATAATCAAGCCAATTCATTCTATATGGCGCACCCACTGCGCCAAAAAAATCGTCAAAAACCAACCTGTCTAATTTAGTAAATTGTTTAGATAATTCAAGTGTTTTTTTCAAACAATCCGCCTTTAACTCCCCCCAATTTTCAACCGCTAAACCAACCATATTAATACCTTGCATATCTTTGCTATATTCCGAAATATCCATTGGATGCCCAAAAGCCACATAAAATATGTTCTTAGCCCCCATATAACGTGCTCCTTGTGCGGGCGTAACATCAAACTTGTTTTCACCCACATTGTAGTCATTGCAAGATGCTGGTGGATGCCCCCATATCCAAAATTTGTCTTTTAATTGTTTCATTTTATTTTCTCCTTTTTTATATAAACATTATGAACTTCAATTATTCCACTTAAACGTTAAAAATTAAAGGCTCCAAAACTCTTTAGGATATGCAGTAAGGTTTTCAACACCATTTTCGGTAACTCTAATAACATCTTCAATTCTTAAACCTACCTTTTTCTCGTTTGATCCCAAAAATATATCCGCACAAAATGTCATATTCTTCTTCAATCGAAAGTCTGCAGTTGTCTCTATCCAAGGCGCCTCTCCTTCCATCTGCCCATTTCCATGACATGGTCCATATAATAACCAATCGCCATATCCTTTTTCTTTAACAAACGCCTCATGCATTTTCGCAACATCACTAGCCTTAACACCTTCTTTAATCGTACTAAGCACATAGTCTTGAATCTTATACGCTGTATCGATAAGCTTTCTTTGTTCGTCTGTCATTTTCCCAAAAACCACAGGCCTACCAATACTAGATGCATAGCCAGCAACTCTCGCTCCTATTTGTAAAAATGTCAAATCTCCCTTTTCTATCTTTTTGTGACGTGGCCTACTTATTGCTTGATTAGATCCTTCGCCAGTAATAACCCATAATGGATAGGATTCTCTCTCCGCTCCTAACTCATGCATTTTACCTAAAGCAAGTCCAACCACTTGACACTCTGTCATTCCAACTTTTATATTTTCCAAAACATAATCAAATGTCTGCTTAGTAATAAGTGCGGCACTTCTCATACAGTTTAATTCATTTTCTGTTTTTATCATGCGTAATTCCGCAATGAGTGCGTCCGCTTTCTCAATCTTGACACCAAATTTTGAAATAGATTGACTAAGTGCTTCATAAACACCTATTGTCATAAGCGGTAATCCTGCGACACCAACTCGATTTACATTTTTTATACCGACCTCTTCAAAAACTGATTCAAAGGTATCGAGTTTTTTCCCTGGATATTCTGGCTCTGACGATTCTCTAAACGCTTTTAACAAACGTATATTCTTTATCTTAGATCTATCTGTGGCGTACGTAAGACTTTCTGGCCCTATAAGCAAATATGGATTGCCCGTTTGAGGTATTAATACACCTGCTGTTTCAAAAGATGGCCAATAATCAGAAAAGTAGCGCACATATTGCGGTTCTGCCTCGTTTCCGTAACACAATATAAAATCATAGCCTTCACGAGCCATTAACGCTTGCGCTTTTACTATTCTTTCCTTAAACTCATAATCTGGTATTGACATTATCATATTGTTTATTCTCCTCCAAAAAGATATTTTTTAGGATTTTCTTTTATTATCCTATTAATTACAGATTGTGTTATCCCTATTTCATCTAGCATAGGTAATATATTTTTTAACACATGGTCATAACCATAACCACCATAAGTTTTTAACAAATTTTTCAAACACACATCACAACTTAAAAGTAATTGTTTTTCATACCCCTCAGAGACCAACTTCTTGATGAGCTGAACCCTCTCTATATCTGAAACGAATAATCCGTATCCAGAATTTCGCACTTCCCTTCTAACGTGATATTCTTTGCCAAAATTATCGAATTCAATATAAACTCCTTTATCTAAAAGTTTATATATATAATCTAAATTATTTTCTACATCTATATGACTAATACATATTGATTTCGAATTTACACCTGCACTAAGTAAAATGTCGGTTGATTCAATTCCATTAGTTGTCCAAGGATTAATATGGACATTTATAGGAGCACCCGTCTTATGATGCGCAATTGCGCTTGCACGTAAAACCTTTCGTTCATCATCATTAAAAAATTCACTTATTCCAATTTCCCCAATAACTCCTGCTTTTATGCCTGTACTTTCTATCCCAACAGTTAATTCTTTTACAAAATCAGCAGACATTTCTTCTTCACTTTGCAATTTCACCTTCGGAGCATGAGTACTACTTACGTAATAACCTGTCCCCATAATAATGTTCACACCAGTTTCTTCAGACATCTTCCTAAGTTTTAATGGATCACGCCCTATACCTGGTAATGTCAAATCTACAACCGTTCCGCCGCCTGCACGCTTAAAAAAAGATATCTCTTCTTTTTGAACATCATAATCCTCATATATAAGATTATCTTTTAAAGCATACGGATCTAAATTTAATGTGCCTAGGTTTTTTATGCTAACTTTCTCACTTTCGGGATGTTCAACATTATACACCGAATGTTTATCAAAAAACGCCGTTAAATTTATAAATACGTGTTCATGTGGGGCTACCACTCCTAGCTCATCGGCTGTTTTTTCACCTAATACTGTATTGATCTTTTTTTCACCAAAATTCATTTTATTTTCTCCGCGCTCTTTTTGTACCGATCTTACTTTTAAATTATAGTAGGGTTATAATATAAAAGCAATACCAAAAACAATCGTATAGTTGCAAAAAATAAACACATTTATAATGTAAAAAATAAATATGATTGACAAAAACACGATAATGATTTACAATTAATATATGAAAGTTATTAATATTTCTCGAGCCGATGAAGGTTATACTCATAAAAATTGGTTCTACAAAAACATTTATGTAAATTTCTCAATGATATATTATATAATTGATGGTACGGCATATTATAATGATGAGAAAGGAACTATATTATTAAAGAAAAACCACATATATATCTTCCCAGTTAAAAAAACGTTTACGCTTTACGATAATCCAAACAATCAACTTTATCATACTTACATACACGCCACAACATCTCCCTCTATTAATTCTCTTATTGAAATAGATGTAGAAAATACACCATTTTTAAAAGATACTATTTCTCTTTTACGAAAATATATTTCAACAGCTGATTATAATCTAGTTGCAAACTTTGTAAACCTAATTTTATATTATATTTTTACTGAAAAAGCAATCGAATCCAACACGAAAAATCCTATTGCAATTGAACTAAAAAAATATATCGATGAAAATATAAATAAAAAAATAAATTTGGAAAATTTAAATAAAAAATTCTCATATTCTAAAGCACATTTAAATAGGATTTTTAAAAAAAATTTTAACAAATCACCTATAGAATATTACAACGATAAAAGGCTTGAATTATCTATAAAATATTTACTTGAAAATAAAAGCAGTAAAGATATAAGCATTATGCTTAATTATGCAACGCCAGCGGCTTATAGTAATGCTTTTAAAATGAAGTATGGCCTTTCCCCATGCAGATACATGGAGACTATTGAAAAGATAAATAATTAATTAAAAAATAAACGTTGTGTTTATTGCCAACTAATTTAAATTTCCCACATAAAAGATTAACCAGCAATACCTTACAAGGTATTGCTGGTTAATCTTTTATTGAAAGTGTTTATTGTAAAGTTTCATCCATTCGTCTGCAATAAGTCTAGCCCCTGCAACATCAGGATGGACACCGTCGTATAAATAATTTTTAGGAGAAGTTTTTTCTGCCACTTGGTCGAATTTCTCTTGTAAAGGTAAAAATTCAAGTGAATATTTTTCCGCAAGTGATCTAATCGCTTTTGCGTATTCTTTAACCTCTAAAAATCTTTCGTAATTCTTTTCCGTTGCTATCCCTTTTAACACAAATGGTTCACAAATAATTATTTTTAAATTGGGCAACTCTTTTAGCGTATCCGAGATAAGCATATCATAAACCTTTATAAATCTTTCAAGATCTACACCGTTTTGCCTATCAATTTCATGCCAAATATCGTTTACACCAACTAAAATATTTAACACGTCTGGTTTAAGATTCCAAACGTCTCTTTTTACTCTAGCGTAAAGGTCAACAATTCTGTTTCCACCTATACCACGGTTTATTATTTCTACAGAGGGATCTTTGCTTTTTATATCTCCAGCGACGTAAAAAACAAATCCATTACCTAAGCCAAAAACATCGTCTGTTTCATAGTTTCTACACATCTCAGTTATTGAGTCACCAAAAAATAATATTTTCATTTAACATTTTCTCCTTTTTATTTATTTACAATAATTATTAAATCACGAATAATGTTGTTGCAACAACAGAAATTACAATTTGCAAAATAGTACATTTATCCAACTTTTCTTTGAATATCGCTAAAGCCAATATAGGCGTAAAAAATAAAGAGCCACCAGTAATTAACGGATAAACTAAAGATGCATTTTCAGTAACCGCACAGAACAACTGCAAAACAGTTGCAACACAATGTACTATAGCATAAGCAGAACTACAAACAATACTTTTTTTATTTAAAAGTCCCCTAAAACTATTTCCAGTCCGGACAGTAAAGAGCATTAATAGTCCAAAAAAAGTTCTAAACATATATTTAATTGTCAGCATATCTAATGTGCCCACGCTATTAGGATTAATTTGATGCAACTTACCCACCGTAGCATTTGCGCCATTTAATGCAAAAACTAAAACACATAAAATAATAAATAATGCATTTACTTTATTTTCAGACTTGTCTTTTTTCTTAAATAGTGGTAAAAACAAGGCAAACATAAGTAAAAATAAAGCCAATGCACTGGCTAAATTTATTTCCTCATTTAAAAAGAAAACGCCAACCATAAACGGAACTACTGTTCCACCCGACATATTAAACAAAGTTAGTATTGCAAGCGACCCAATAGAAATTGCTTTTATAGAAACAACATTTGCTATAATATATAAAAGAGCCAACAAGAATGCACACAAAATTGAAACAAATGAAAAACTTATTTGAAAGCCATTTACAATAAACAACATTAAAAACATTACTAAACCAGTAATAAATATAAAATGAACTGTAGATTTGTATGTAGACCCGATATATCTTTCATATGATTTCGTGAAAATAAATTCCGAAGAAAACAAAAAGCCAGATACAAGTAGTAAAAAATTATTCATATAAAAAACCCTTTCATATTACTCGTTAAAAGTTAATTCTATAAAAGTTTCATACTCACTGTTTGTTTGCAAATTAATAATATCTCTTTTTGTTTCCAATTTATCAACAATACCATCGTAAGATGGAATACCATGCCATGGTTCAATACATAAAAAA
The DNA here is from genome assembly GCA_015069425.1 of Clostridiales bacterium. Taxonomy (GTDB): domain Bacteria; phylum Bacillota; class Clostridia; order Christensenellales; family Borkfalkiaceae; genus UBA1259. The sequence continues at coordinate 209,369 of SVIP01000001.1, forward strand.
GGGGCTTCAGTATTAAGCGTATGCCATAAAACTAAATGCTCTACGTCTTTATAGGATAAATTTATATACCGTTTAGTCTTGTTACATTTTAGCGTAACGTCAGTTCCTATATTACTTAAAACAATAGAATTGCTTTCAAATAATTTGTGACTCAACGGCAAGTATCTGTTCTCTTGTAAATCGTATGGAACTTCAACGCCTGAACATAAACCATTAGACGAACCAAGTTCCCTAATAAGATTTTGTTCTTTGATAAAATCTATATAATGCTCATCAAATTTAGCATCATCGCACAATGGGATATTAAATCCATAATGCACACCAAAAGAAAAGTATAAATTTTCTATTCCTTTATTTTCGATCTCAATTTCTTGTTTTAACTTAGCATCAATAAGAGTATATTTAATTCTCAAACAAAACCAAAAGGGATAAATAGATAAAGTTTGTTCATTAGTTTTCAATTCAAAAACAATTGAATTATCTTCTTTATTAACCACGTCAAACATCATGTTTTTTGCAAAACCATGAATCCCCATCTTATATTCTTTTCCGTTATATGTATACTTTCCCTCATAAAGCCTACCACATATCGGAAAAAGATTGTACGCCCTTCCGGACCAAAATTCGGGGTTTCCTTGCCATAAATATTCAAACTTAGTTGTCTTACCATAGATTGATTGCAATTCTGCCCCCAAATCAGATATATCTACTCTTAAATTTTTATTTTCAATACGATAATTCATTGACTTTAACCCTATTATTCGTTATAAAAATTATTTTAAATACACTGTTTCCCCAGATTTAAGCAAAAATTGATTGCCGTAATAATCAATATAAATTTGTGTTGAAGTTGGATTATACACATAATTCTCACAACATCCCCAAATTAAGCTATCATACGCATGAACGTATTCATAAATCTGTCCATTAGTTGCATACCAAATATTTTCTTTACCACCTATAAATTTTGCAAACCTTTCAAAGACGTGCCAATTATTGAATATTTCAAATTCATAACTATGTCCCCAAACAAAAAACACTTTGGGTTGACATCTACGCGCTTCATCATTACTTTTTACAAACTTTTTTGCAAGCTGTATTAAACTTGGCTCTGAATGGTGACAAGTAGGATTCCAGCATAAAAAATCTACTGGTAGTTCAAAATTATTAGTCGGCAAAACAGTTCTTGAATACTTTATTCCGTGGTTAATCAATACCTTTTTAATATCGTCGTTATAACTGCCAAAAGGGTATGCACAGCCTATAATCATTTTATTAAAAATTTTTTCTAACTTAATTCTGTCTGTCTTAATTTCTTTAATTAGTTCAACAAAATTTATATTTGCCCAATGCGCGTGTTTATGGCCATGAATTGCTATTTCAAAATCAGCATATAGAGACAAGGCATCATCAACACTCATTCTTTCAATAATGAAATTATCATTTTTAAACTTTTTAGAAAATAAACCTGAATTTAGATTAAAAGTTCCCTTCAATCCGTTTTCATTCATAATTTCGACTAATTTTCTATCGCCTTTAACACCATCGTCATAACTAATAGTTACAGCCTTTGATTTAAAACCAGGAAATCTCAAATAAACTCTTTTCACAACAAAATTCCTTTCTCCACTCATTAGATAAACTCAAAAAATTCACCGCAATCAACGTAATCGACTTGGAGATTATTAAACTTGTTCGCTAAAAATTCTGCAAAATATTTCATTCCCAAAAATTCAGACGAATAATGCCCTAATGCGATTATATTTTTGTTTAGACCTAATGCTTTAGCATCTGCACAGTACGAACCGCTTGGCAAGTCATATACTTCACCGCAAATATACAGTTCACACTCAGTTTTAGAAAGTGAATTATAATCAGTTAAACACTGCCCTAAGCCAAAATGAATACATCTAACTTTATTGTTAATATCCCCAAAAAACCTTACTTTTTCCAACTTTAATTTTTGCTTAATTTCCGAAATAATATATTTAATAGATAATGAATCTTTTAACATTATACCTTTCGAACCGAAAGAGAGCATATAGCAGTCATCGGCATTAAATCCTAACTCAACTTCATTTAAAAAACCCTTTAAAATAATATCGGGAAAAACATAATGTGCTACATCGTGGAATCTATAAATTAATATATCTGATTTTTTTAGCAAATCATTTTTTCTTAAAGCAATTTCATCTTGAAGTAAATCTATATATTTAGGTTCGTGATAAAAAGCACCCTCATGAACGATTATCATATCAACGTTTTCTTCAATACATTTATTCATAACGTCAATAGTTAATAAAAATACCGATGCAACTTTTTTTACTATTTTTTTAGGATTACCATTTAAAATTATGTCCCTTTGTATACTTTTATCAGTTAAACCAATCAAAAAATTAATAATGTCTTCCCCAGTAATATTATTACACATATCTAGACTCCAAAAATAATTAGATTTTAACTATTTAATTCAACTACTACGCAATCGTTTTGAGTTATTCCACTACACATTATGCCGTTATTCATAATGTCAACGCCTAAAACTTTTTCCTCGTGAAGTTTATACCTCTTTGATGGCGATACAACAGGATAAATTATAATATTGTCTTGTAAAATTTTCTTTGTAAATATTTGAATATAATTTTTTGTATAATTATTATCAAAATATTGCAAAACAGTAATATTTTCATCGTCAACCAAAAGTTTAACCATAGCATTTTTAAAGAAATTTCTTTCTTTTTTGTATTTTGATATAAACTTTTTAAGTTTTAGCTTATAGTCATTTGGTAAAGAAACCAAATCACAAGAAAAACCGATAGGACCACCTTTTAAAAACTCAAACGCATAATCGTCTGTAACTTTTGTAACGTCCGTCCAAGTTGCATTGTTACAATAAACTACTGCATCTTTAGGTACTAATTGCGTATAAATAGGCACGTTTTTACATATGCCAGTAACAAGCCATTTTTCTATCGCAAATGAAGGTACTCTTTTAACGTAATCTTTATAAATTCTCAATCCATCAATAGGCCCTTGATTATCAGTAAACCAGTAACTTTCGCAAGATTTGAATGTTTCTAAATCTAAATGTTGACCACCAGATGCACAAAATGAAACGTATAGATTTGGATATTTTTGCCTTAAATTTTCAAAGAAGTCTCTTTGTCCCTCATAGTATTTCACAAAAGCGGAATTGCGTGCATCATAACATGCTGTAGCATTATAATCAAACTTCATAAAGTCTAAATTATACTTTTCAATAAGTTCACAAGTCTTGTTAAAAATATACTCCCTTGCTTCAGCGTTAGCAAAGTCTAACAACTTATCCTGTTCATCTACATCAAAATAAAAATTAGGATTTTCTTTATACGCTTTAGAATTTACGTTTGCACGCTGTGGTTCCATCCACAAGCCAAATTTAATTTTTAAACTATGTACAGCATCAGATAGTTCTTTCAATCTTCCACATAAAGCGCCATCATCATTTTCTTCCCAATCCCCTACGCTTTCACGCCATTTTAATTCTTTACCAAACCAACCTGCGTCTACTACAAAATATTCAACGCCTAACTTTGAACACTGTACAGCCTGATTATATAACGCATCAAACGAAATACCGTCAAAATTATAAAGCCAACTATTATATATAATTGGTAAAGACTTTTTTTCGTTATCTAACAACCACTTTCGTTGCATTTTATATGCGTCAAAGTCAACTGAATTAGTACCGTCAGTAATGTATATTTGCGGTAAATATAGTTTTTCACCAGGTTTAAGTTCCAACGTCAACCCCTCGTCGTTAAAACCAATTTCCACAACAGTAGCAAACAATAAATCTTCTATAGGAACGACCTTTGCTTGTATTTTCCAACGACAATTTGGTAAGACGTTAAAAGTTATAACTCGTGAAGATAAGTCATCTTTTATAGAAACAAACGGCGTTGCGCCTGCACAACTACGAGAACCAAAATTTTCTGCAACAATGCTTGTATTTAACTTTTGCCAACTGCCAACGTTTTCATTTTGCCAAGAATTTCTTTGTGTATATACACTATAATTATTTCCATAAAACGCAAATCTTGAAGAAATTTTTGATAATATAATTGTTTTATCGCTATTATTAACAATAAAATCTTTTCTTACTATAATTTCATCAGATTTAATAAATTCGGCAACAATATCTAGGTTGTTTTTTTGATAATGATAAATTTCACTTTCATTTGAAATTTTGTTTTCTTTTAAACAACTTTCGTTAATAATAAAATCCTTTGAAACAACGTTGAACAAACCGCCAAAAGAAACATTTGAATTTTTAATATATATGTTTTTAATCTTCATTATTACCTCTTTAAACAACAAATTAAAACAAGCTCTTAAAAGGCCTTAAATCACCTTTACTCCTGCGACAAAGGCACTACTAATATTAATATCGTCATCAAAAACAACTAAGTCTGCATCTTTCCCTTTTGCAATCTCACCTTTATTTAGTTTCAATATTTCATTAGGAACCTTAGTTATCATCTTAACAGCAGTTATTAAATCCTTACCACACTCGTTAATTAGGACTTTAACAAGTTTGTCTGCAGTTGCCACGCTACCACAAAAAGCGCTTCTATCTTTAAGCTTACAAACGCCATCTTCTACTATATATTCAGTGCCATCTGAAACACCCGCAACAGAGTTTGTCCCCGCAATAGCCATACTGTCAGTTATTAAAGCCACTTTATCAGTTCCCTTTATTTTAATAATCATATTTATAAGTTCAGGAGGCAGATGTTTGCCATCTGCTATTATTTCTACAAATAAATCGTCCTCTAAAAAAGCGGTTTCAATAACTCCAAGTCGTCTAAATCCATTCTCTCTAGTAACTGTTGAAGTACAAGAATATAAATGCGTTACTAAGTTACAACCATTATTTATCGCAATTTTCATATCTTGATATATTGCATCCGTATGACCGGCAGATGCAATTATATTATTTTGAGTTAAAAATTTACAAAACGTTCCGTTTTTATCCCTTTCAGGAGCAAAAGACCAGCGTTTAATATATTTACCGAATTCATTAATGAGTGATTCATAATCCTCTTTAATTGGTTCAGTTATAAAATCTGGATACTGTGCGCCACATTGCCTAAGAGAAAAATAAGGTCCCTCAATATGCGCCCCAATAATATTTGACTTGCATTTTTTTGATTCTATTGCTTTTGCAATATTCATTACTGAAGATTTAATTTCATCAATCGGCAAAGAAGATATTGTTGGTAAAATGGACGTAGTACCGTGTAACAAATGAAAATCGCAAGCATTAATAATATCTTCGCTATTTCTATTAGAAAAAGAATAGCCACCAGCACCATGAGTATGAATATCGATAAACCCAGGAGAAACATATTTACCCGTATAATCATAAAAAGACTGCGAATCAATATCTTCCTTACTAACGGAATAAATTTTATTATCAACAATATAGACAAAGCCGTCAAAAAGACCTTTTTCGGTAATTATTTTATCGCTTTTAATCTTAATCATAATCAATTCCTTGTAATTTTAACGTGTCCTTCGTGTCCAGGTAATAATAAATAATATAAACAACTATTTACCTTAACACACTCGGTTAACTTTTCATTAATGTAAAAATTATAATTATTTTCATCTAAACAAATCAAAATCATAGATTTATCCCTTTCTTGAATATAATCAAATTCTATATTAGATAAATCAAGTTCAAGATTTTTGTTAAATATAGATGTTAGAAAACCTGTTGAAATTGAGCCTTTATTAAAATAAGCCTTATACCATAATAACGGCGGAGTAGAAAGCCCTGAAAATTGATGGAAACCGCAACCTCTCCCCGTTTCAATTGAAAAGTTTTCAGAAGAGCGATAACATTCATCCATCTCTTTTTTCCAAACATTAAGTGCTTTAAACGCAATCTCCGTTGCTAACTCAGTTTCACAATGGTCTAATAACGATTTCCATAATATCCACTGATGCGGAAACCAAATATTACCATTCCAATAACCTTTAGAAGAATAATAAGGTGCTCTTAAATCCACAACGCTTACGCCATATTCAGTCATTAAGCCATTTTTTATATTGTCAATTATTTTTGATGACTGCTCATCTGTCGTTATGTTGGAAATATAAGGATAAATACCATCAAATCCACTATTAAACAATGTTTCTTTATCATGCTTAAAAAAACATTTAGGATTACCGTTTTTATCGTGAACTAAATATTGAAAATAGCCAGAACTTTCATCATAACAGTTTTCTTGAATTGCTTTACTAAAATAAACAATATCATTATCGAAGATAGCAACGTCATCTTTTTTATCAAATAAAATTGCTATTTTCCTTAAAATTTTTGCAATTAAAATTGTTACGGCGGTGGTTATAACAGGCGTAGTATTTTCAGGACAAGCGCCATCAAGATTTTCAATACCATTAAATCTATTGTCCAAAGCTTTCTGTGGCGGATAGTCATCCCAACCACCCGAGTTATAAACAAGATGCCAGCATTTTAATAGTCCAGACTTCATTTGAGAAGAGTCGTTTTTTAAATTAGAATAGAACATATAATAACTCTTCATTAGCGGATATAATTTTTCAAGTTTGTCTTTCTCGTTAAAATTATTGATTAAATCATCATACAAAAAAACTTGAGTCGGCATTATAGTACCGCTAAAGACAAATGGAGAATGAATATCGTTTTCTGGTGTTAAATAAGTATTTAAACACTCATACGCACGATTAAAATCAATAGTTGCAAGCCCCAAACCTATAAAACCATTATCCCACTGATACAAAGAATTCCATAACCTACCCGGAGTAGAGTGAACGATAAAATTTCTTCTGTTATATATGGGATAAACGACGTTCAACAAGGTATTATAAGCCAACATATTTTGTGAAAAAGCAAAATCCTTACCATCTTGGTTTGTGTTGAACTTAAAAACACTTTGAGCGTTTGAGAAAAATTGCTTACTAGGTTTATCGTTTGAAATATAATAATTAATAATTTTATTACTTCTTGAGCCAACTGAAATACAATCGGTATGCAAATTTTGATAAATTTTGAAAGTGGGATTAGCACTAGGAATATTATTAAACAAAGAATTGTGTATATCTTTTTTTAATGTAATACCAATATTATCCGTATAATACTTTCTAAACATTGTCGGTTCAGTATCCCACGAAATAAAATATGAATTTAAAACATTGTTATACTCTACTTGCAAACCGTTTTCAATATTATTTAATATAGGGTTTACATCATATTTAAATGGTTCAAACTTTGCGTTGCCAACGTTGTTGCCAACTATCAAACAATCTAAAGTAAATTTATTTCCGTTAGAATAAACTTTAATTTCATCAATCAAAGTTTCATCTAAATTAAAGACATAAAAACCAAAACCCTCTGTTTTACATAAATCAATAAAATGCTTCTTACCTAAAACTTCCAAAGCTATGGTAATATCATTATTGCTTTTATATCTTAAACCGATAGAATTAGTTTTTATTTTGCAAAATTTATACGATAAAAAATCCGTACTATCATGCCCAAAAAACTTATCACTTATAGCCGTTCCCTTATTTGTTGAATTATTAACGAACGCCTCACCCAAATAAAAACCGTCTTCTGCAATTTTTTGGCCAATTGAAATACTTTGATAATCTACAGCATCAACGTAAATCATTGAATCATCAATAAAGTATTCGTCAATTTTTTTATAACCAACAATATCGTAATAATAGAAATTTGTTGGATAATTTAAGGAAAGACAAACGTCTAAAGATAAACTCTGCTCAAAATCAGAATTATTAACGAAGTTGCATTGGACAGAAATTTTATTATCATCTTTAATGCTAAAGGCAATATCGCAATAAACTTTGTCCTTCCACTCTAGTTCATAACGGTAAACAAAATAAGTAAGGTCACAGTTAGCGCCCCACATTTTAACGCCGGCATCAACCATATTAATTGGGTCACACAAAACCGTTTGTCGTTGAATACCAGGGAAAAATTCCACGTTAAAAGTAGCGCCTTTATTTTCGTCAGCTATATGGCAAACGCCTAAAAACTCCTTATTATAGGGTCCCCACTTTCCTGTTTTTATTCCGTATTCTTTATCAATCATAAAACACCTAAATTATAATAGTGCAGAACTTTGGTCATCTAAATAAAGTTTTGCATTTTTATGCAAACGCAAAATTGACGCAGGACAATGTTCGTCAATGCTTCCATTAATAGTTTCGTAAACAGCCTTATCTTTGTTTTTAGCAGGTACAATGCAAAAAAGATTACCACCATTAAACAAAGTAGGTACAGTTAAAGTAAGGGCGTGAGTAGGCACCAGTTCAATAGAAGCAAAGCATCCATCGTTGACCTGTTGCTGTCTACAAATGTTGTCTAATTCAACGACCTTAATAGGTTTATTGTCTTTAAAATCCGCAACGTGTGGGTCATTAAAAGCAATATGACCATTCTCTCCAATACCCATTATAACTAAATCAATTGTATTTTTCAACAATAACTCTTGATATCTTTTTATGTTATCATCCGTATTGTCAGAATAAGCAATATAATTAATGCTTTTAAATGGAACCTTGTCAAAAATGGCGTTTTTCAAGAAATTACCAAAGCGTTGCGGAGCGGATTCCTCCAATCCAATATACTCGTCCATGTGATAAGCGTTAATTTTAGACCAGTCAATGTCTTTATTTAGAATAAGACTACCAAGAACGTCATTTTGAGAGGGTGCAGCGGCAAAAATAATATTACACTCAGATTTATTTGCCAAAACACCTTTAATACAATCACTTATATCTTTTGCAGCAGCATCCCCCATAAGTTGCCTATTTCTATATATGTAAACTTCCAAATTATCTTTTTTAAAATTTCGCACTTCTTCTTCCTCAATTAAAAAATATTTTTATCGCACTTATTTTACTTGCAAGCGATAAATCGTTTGCGTGTTCTATTCCACTTTCATATCCAAGTTCAGCAAAGGAATTATCAGATTTTAAAACTTTTTCGGGATTAATAACATTTCCGCATAAAGTTTCAACGCTTGTTGGCAATCGTTTATCACCACACGTTAGAACACGAACGTTTTCAACGTATTGATTACCCTCCCCGAATACACTCAATACAATGTATTCAACTTTCTTATTTTCTATAAGAAACTTTAATGAATAAGTTCCACAAGTATCATAAACCACAAGACTTGGCTTAAGAGTTCCAATATATATACTTTTTTCTTCTTCCCCACAATATTTTATTTTAGGTTCAGACTTAACTGTGGAAAAGCCGTCTTGAAGCATTAAATCCAAAAACATCAATCCAGTTTTCGTATTATTTTTAATAACGTTAATAATATTATTAATTAAATTATTATAACCGTTGTATTTTCTTTCTAAATCACCTTTGAAACTCTCAATACCATTGCGATATTTGTTCCAAAGTCTATCTAAATCGCTTTTAATTTTAGCGTATTCATCTTTAATAAATTCAAGTTTATTAATTAGGACATCTTTATCTACACATCCCATTTCCACTTGATTGTAAAACTCTGCACCAATAGCTTGAATTTCATAATCTAGATAACAAGCCAAGATGTTGTTATAAATATTAATATAAACGTCGTTATTACAAGAGTTCCTAAATGCCTTAAGTTTTGGCATAAAATAATCCAACTCTCGTTTTTGAATAAATTTAATCAAATAATCACGTTCACAAAGCACGCCAAAGTTTTTATGCGAAAAGAAATGTGCAGGTAAATTTATCGTGTATAAAATTTCTGCAATTTCCTTATTTCCATCACAATATTTGGCGAATATATTAATTGCGTCTTCACGGCTATTTATTCTACCTTGAAAGAGTGCTACGGTATATTCAATAAAGGGATACGACCCAAAATAGAAACTTTCCGAATGACACCAAGCCGTAGCGACAATACCTTTTGCATTATATTTTCTAATATAATTATTGTAGATTGAATCTACGTTATAAGTAGATGAAGAATGGTGTGAATAAACTAGCATCATGTATTCTAAACCTAGTTTATCGTAATAAGCAAAAGCATCTCTTTTTACCCTACTTGTCCAATGTCCCGGCAGTTCGTCTGCAACAAAAACATAACTCCAACTAGTTATAATAACGTCTTTTGGCAATCTATCTGCAATGTCATAATATTCAAAAAAATCGTCATACATCATCATGCGTTTACCAAGACTAGAAACTAGACCATGGCAAAATAGTGCGTATTCAGCAAATAAATCTGCTTTCGTTTTACCATTTTGAAGTTGCTCTTTACACCTTTCACATTCAGCAAAATCGAACGGCTCGTCAAGCCCAACGTGTATATACTTGCTATGAAATATTGTTGACACTTCAGAAATATATTTTGTTACAAACTCCTTTAATTTAGGATTAGAAACGCACGCACAAGTACCGTTTTTATAACCATCGTTAAAGCGTTTGTTTTTTCCGTCAATACATTCTGCTAAATGTTCTAATTCTTTATACTCTAAGAATTTTTCCATATGCGGAAGCACTTCAAAACAAGGAATAACGTCTAAGCCAATACTTTCTGCATAATTAACAATTTCGGACATTTCTTCAATAGAATATGTATCTTTTTCATTAAAAAACCAAGTGCTTTCAGTACGCACTGCATTTTCAAGATATAAGAATAAAGTATTATATCCACAACTTTTAATAAAGTCCGCATAACTTTTAACGTATTCAACACTTTCCTTTTGTCTAGCCAAGTCAAGTTGTGCGCAATATATTTCCATTTTTCACCTCTAAAAAAATATATCTACACGCTACCATAAATTTTTTATGGTAGCGTGCAATATTTTGCTTAATTTGTTCTACTTCTTAATCCAAGTAGGAATTCCGTCAACAATTTCCCAATACTCTTCACTAAATGATGAGTAATCGTTTGTTGCACCTTGCATTGCCTCAACTGTCGCATATCTCGTTATACCTGCAATGTTATCATATATTGGATAACTACTTGTGCTTAAACCATAATAGTCATTTAACGGCATGTTTGATATTACGTAGTTATTTTTGAGAACGTCCGTATCGCCTACACTTTGATTCTTATCTACAATAGTTTCACTACCAAAGAATGATCCCTGATTATATTGAGCACCTAGCTTGCAAGCTAAAGCCTTAACTATTACATTTTCAATCACAGGATATTTCATACCACCATCAACAGTAGCAATAACTCCTCTAAAACCTGTTGAGCCATCTTCAACTTGAATATATACGTTCTTTATAACTGGACGTAAAGGAACTAACGGATTAGTATTCCAATCGTATTCACGAAGATGTTTCGAACTAATTACCGCAGCGTAATCTGCAGAAACGTTTTCAAAAGCAACGTTTGCGATTACTGCAGGGTATCTGATTTGACCAAACAATGAGCCATTTATATTATCACTTGCACCAGAAACGTTAAGATTTTTAACTGTGTAACCACGACCATCAAATATACCAGTAAATATATTATTCTGTCTAATACCGCCAGAAAGGTCTAAAGTTGTTCCTACACCAATATTTGCGCCTAAAGCATAAACACCATTTAAATCTTCTTGCGCTTTAAATAACTTTTCAAATTCTGTCTCATTGTCAATTACTTGACTGTATACTTTTACGTTAGTTAAAGTTGTTGTGCCTTTTTTTGAAGTAACCTTAACTGATATTGCAGGAACTGCATCTTCAAACGTTGTTACGTATGATAAGTTGTCACCCGTCAAGGTTACTCGTTTCGTTGCGTTAATATTTGATGCTGTTATAGTTAATTCAGGGAGCACACCATCTGTTACTGCAAAGTTAACACCGTTAATTTCAATTGCGGTAATATCTTTTTCTTCAAATCCTAAACCACTTACGTCTAACTTTTTAGCACTTAAGTCAAATACTCTTTCCTTAGCATCTATTTCAGGAATAGAAGTCGTATTATTCCAAGCAGGAATTCCACTATCGGTATTCCAATAATCTTCACTAAATGATGAGTAATCGTTTGTTGCACCTTGCATTGCCTCAACTGTAGCATATCTCTTTATGCCTGTATAGGTATCATATTCTGCAATACCCCAATAGTTATTTAACTCTAAATTAGATATTACGTAGTTGTTTTTAAGAACACTTGTGTCTCCTGAGCTTTTTTCAACAAACCAGTCGCTTCCAAAGAAAGACCCTACATTTTCGTTAGCACCACCACGGTCACATTCTAACGCTTTTACTACAACGTTTTCAATTACTGGATAGAATGCAGATTGCACATCTTTTGTTGCAATAACTCCTCTAAAACCTGTTGAGCCATCTTTAACTTGAATATAGACGTTCTTTATAACTGGACGTTGTGGTACTGCACTACCAGTTGACCAATCATACATATTTTTTGTTATAAGTTTATTACTAATTACGGCAGCGTAATCTGCGGTTACATTTTCAAAAGCAACGTTTTCAATTACTGCAGGGTATTTGATTTGACCAAATAATGAACCATTTTTATTATCACTTGTGCCAGATACGTTAAGATTTGTTATAGTATATCCACAGCCGTCGAAAGTACCGGTAAATAAGCTATTTTGTCTAATACCGCCAGAAAGATTTACAGATTCAGCATCGATATTCTTTGCAAGCTTGTAATATCCATTTAATTCCTCATCAGGAGAATCAAAAATTGTTTTCAAATCCTCAGCACTGTCAATTATGCTTATGCACTTAACAGGAATTCTCTTTACGTTGCAGTTTTCATCGAATACAGAAAGATAAGCATCTTCACCAGATTCAACTTCGCCCACACCTTCTAAAGTTAATACGTCTTGGCTAGCCTTTAACGTAACGGGTTTACCCTTCCATGCATAAGTAACGTCACTTTCTGCTTTATATCCTTGAAGTTGTCCACTTAAAACATCATAATATACCGTTTCATCAGATTCGGTTATGTTGCCAAGATACTGACCAATTAATTGGCTATCTGTCACATGTCCGTCGATTACAGCGGCGTCCATAATAGCACGCATAGAACGATCGGCTGTGCCACCATAGCCCTCCTTAACCTCTCCATTAACCTCTCCATATACTTTATAGAATGGTCTTGCTGTCAAGTCCATTTTAAATGCTTGTCTTAAGAGAGCTGCATCATCTTTTGTTTTAAGGTCTTCGTTGTTTTTAATGGCATCTAACATTTTATCAATATCATACATTACTGCTACTTGATATTCTGCATAACCGTCTTTAAACTCAATTTTATCTGAAATGTCAGAGTTTCCATTTCCTTTACTTAAGATAGGTAAAACTTCGGGGAAACTAGCGTTCAAAGCTTCAATGTTATCAATATCTTCAGTTGGCGCTATATACGCACCGAAATCAATCTTAGCGCCTTGACCATTAGCTTCAATTAAACTATTATACAAGCCCTCACCAACTACGATATTGTATCTTATTCCCGCAACTGTATCGTCAGTTCTAATTTGTGCACCAGTTACATAAAAATCTTTACTCAATTCACCACTAGCACTAACTTTTGTCATATTCGGTGATAATAAAGTAATACCGAATAATACTACACAGGAAAAAAACGAACATAGTAATATCGTTAAAAATTTATTTTTGCCTTTAATCATAAGCTTTTTTCCTCCTCTTCTGTAGCCAACCAATTTATATTATAATTACCAATCCCTAGCCTTGACGTCAATATTACGTCTTCAAAATTTGCATGCATATAAATATCTGGTTGGACGTAAATTTTTTTGAAGTTTTTCATAAATTACTCCTTTTTAATTTTTTATATTTGCAAAAATACTATGCTAAACAACAATACACTCTACACACACGTTATAATTACTATTGTGTGTGGCTATTTTTACCTCCTTTATATTTTTATATTGCATTTAGCATAAAGCCACGTTATTTAAGTTTCCTTTTGTTATTAAGACACTGCTTTTAACCAATTTATATTAAAGTCACCAACACCAAAATCTGTCGGCAACGGTGGTAATATCGGGTCGTCTTCAAGATCGCCTCCCCAAACAGGTATTCCACCGTCAACCACTGTCCAACAATAGTTAAACGTAGAATAGTCATTTCCCGCTGCTCTCATTGCTGTAATACTGTCATATCTCTTAATATCTCCAAAAATATATGCCTCTGCATTCTTAAACGTCGTTATATACTCTCTTGATATCAAATAACAGTCATTTGCAACTATTGAATCTTTAGTTAAATAATCAGTATATCCGATAAATGCGCCTTTTGCGGTTGTTGTATCGTCTCCCGTTATATTTCCCGTATACTCTACAATTACGTTGTTTAACCTTACGTGTCCTTTTGTTGTATTAGGTCCATGACCTACTATGCCATAGAAATCTGTGGTTTCTTCTGATACTTTCACGTATACGTTACTTATCATCGGCGCTGGATATCCGCCAAAATCACATAAGTTATATCCTGCACTTGCTGCTATTACCGAAGAGCCGTTTGCCGTTACGTTAACTATCCCTAAATTTCTTACTACTGCATTTGCTGACATAGAGCCAAAAAGTGAACCTATTTTGCTAGTCGACGATGAAATGTTAAGATTGCTTATCGTATATCCCATACCGTCAAATATACCAGTAAATATTTGATGTTCTCTCTTCGCACCAGTTAGTGTTATCGTGCTTGCATCAATATCATTGCTCAATGCATAATACCCACCTAACGCTCCTGACTGTCCGAAAAATGCCTCAAGTTCATCAGGTGTACTAATTACGTCGCTATAAACGTGTACGTTATTAAGAATAAAATACCCATCATTTGTGTAAATTTTAAACTTTAATGCATCAAAATATTTTCCGTCTGCACTTTTTGTTAGAACTATAGGTTCTTCTATACCTCTTATTGTCAATTGGAGAGTGTATTCTGAATTATGTGCAAAGTTCTCAGCGCCCTTAGTTGAGTGCAATAGAGTCATAGACGGGAACACACCGTTAGGTGTTTCGAGTTTAGAGCCATTAATTTCAACAGCGACTATTTCAGATTGTGTTACGTTAATTCCAGTTAAATCAAGCGTTCCATCAGTTGTCGAATATGCTCTATTCATATTATCAACAGGAATGGTAGACGTACCAGAAAGTTTCTTCCATACTGGTATTCCACCGCCAACCACTGTCCAACAATAGTTAAACGTAGAATAGTCATTTCCCGCTGCTCTCATTGCTGTTATACTGTCATATCTCTTAATATTTCCAAAAGTATATGCTTCTGCATTATTAAACGTCGTTATATACTCTCTTGATATCAAATAACAGTCATTTGCAACTATTGAAACTTCAGTTAAATAATCAGTATATCCGATAAATGCGCCTTTTGCTGTTTTTGTATCGTCTCCCGTTATATTTCCCGTATACTCTACAATTACGTTGTTTAATCTTGCATGTCCTTTTGTTGCATTAGGGCCATGACCTACTATGCCATAGAAATCTGTGGTTTCTTCTGATACTTTAACGTATACGTTACTTATCATCGGCGCTGGATATCCGCCAAAATCACATAAGTTATATCCTGCACCTGCTGCTATTACCGAAGAGCCGTTTGCCGTTACGTTAACTATTCCTAAATTTCTTACTACTGCATTTGAATCCAAAACACCGAATAACGAACCCTTATTTGACGTTGCTGTTGAAATGTCAAGATTACTTATCGTATATCCCATACCGTCAAATATGCCCGTAAACATTTGATTTCCTCTCTTCGCACCAGTTAGTGTTACCGTACTTGCATCAATATGTTCACCTAATGCATAATAACCGTTCAATTTTCCTTTTTGCCCAAAAATAGAGTATAAATCTTGAACGTCTGTTATCAATTGACTAAACACTTGAACGTTTTTAAGTTCGTATATATAACCGCTGTCCATATATAAAGTCATACTAACCGCCTCAAACCCTCTTTTATTTGAAAGTTCAGTTAAGGTTATAGGATTTAAAAGTCCTTCAACTGTTAGTTGCAAAGTGTATTTATCGTTATGTTCTAAATTCGCAGCGCCCTCTGTTGAATGTACCAATTCCATCTTTGGAAATTGTTTAAAGGTGATTACATAGGTCAAAACAGAAATTTAAAAGATGGGCTTTATGCATCCGATGAGCAGTCATGGGCGTACTCATTTGGAGCAATGCGTTTTAAAAATGCGGATAATTGTAGCATTTATGATTGTGAATTTTATGCATTAGGCTTATATGCTATAGAATTAATCTCAGCTTGCCAAAACATTAGAGTGGAAAAATGTGACATTCATGATTTAGGTGGAGGTGGCATTAAAGTTCTCGGTGCAGACAAAAGCCAAGCAAAAGAACAGCAATGTACTCACAACGTGTTCAGTAACAATCATATTTACCGTTGTGGTAGACGCTATTACGCATCTTGCGGTATATTATTGTGTCATTCTTCTTATAACGAAATTTCAAACAATACTGTACACGATATAAATTATACAGGTATTTCAGTTGGCTGGATATGGGGATATGACGACAGTAATTCTCACTCAAATTTAATAAAGCATAACCACGTTTACAACATAGGTATGGGTCCCCTTTCAGACATGGGTGCAATATATCTTCTAGGGAAACAACCAGGTACTGTCGTACAATACAATATAGTGCACGACGTCTTATCTAAACACGGCGGTACGTATGGGTTATATGCAGATGAAGGAACTTCTTACGTAACCTTTGAAAACAACGTAGTATATAACACAATGCTTGCTTCTATGCACGTACACCTAGGCAATGAAAATGTAATAAGAAACAACGTCTTTGCTTTTGGAAAACGAAACATTATAAACGTATCTATGCGTGAAAACCATAACATCGCACTGTTTGAAGAAAACGTATTTATTGCAGAAGAAGAAAAAATTTATGGTAATTCTTATAAAGATAACGTTTATCCAAACCCCTCTTTCTATTCAGATAATAATTTAATAATTGGTCTAAATAAAAAGCCACTCATTACAAAAATAGGCACGTCTAGCAAAGAAATTTATTTAGACAAATGGAAGTCCGTATATGGTTTAGATAAAAATAGTAAAACCGTAATATTTAAGCAAAATTTACACGAATATTTTGACAATATACCATTTTATATCGAAAAAATTGGGATAGAAGAAACAGTAAAAAAAGTATTGAAAAAATTTAAGAATAATTAAAATATTAAAAAATTCTCGCTCAGCAGAGCGAGAATTTTTTAATTAATTCATATTTTAGAGGACTGTTTTGATTTTTATAATTTTAATAATTAGTAATATTATTTGTTTTTCAACTCATCAATATATACGTTTCTATCTGAAACTCTAGATAAATCTGCTGCATACACACACAAATGTCCGTTTACAGAATCATCTAACGAGGTGCAACTTATAGATGGTTCAGCACCTAGCATATAATTTACAAAGTCATGCGCAAGCAACTCGTCGCCACCAAAATGGCCACCCGATTCACTCTGGTCTCTATTCTTAAAATCTATAACTCTTTCTTTGCCTTTATCGATATTTTTGCGATTAACATCATCGAAAGTTCTAATATAAATCTTTCCGTCGCCACCCCAGCCTTCGATTTCTCCGTGTGTGCCGAGAATATAAAATGATCTTCCTGCTCTTTGTGCTGAACACAATAGTCCGTGAGTAGCGGTTGAACCATTCTCAAACTCTATCATAACTGCTTGATGGTCAACTACGTTGGCGTTAGTTTTATATGCACATTCACCGTGAGGATTATAAGTTTTCAAGGATTCAATTCTTTCCTCATTGGAAACTTCATACCACTCTTTTCCTGTGCATTGCCAAGGATATTGTCCTAAATAGTCATTACTTTCTAAACACATCATTTTTGCTGAATATTGACAAGTATCAACAAGTGGACAATCGACAATGCATCTATTACCTGATTCTTTCGGGGCTTTTTCTGGTATTATAAAATTTCTACCACCAAAACTAGAAACTTTTTTGGGTTTAGTAGCGTTATTAAACCAACAGATTAAGTCTATGTCATGAGAACATTTTGCTAACAACATAGACGAGCCACATTCTTGTTCGTTGTTCCACTTGCCCCTTATGTACGAGATGCAGTTATGTGCAACACCTACACGTTCGGTTGTTTCAATATGAACAACTTCGCCTATTTCTCCGTTTAAGATAGCTTTTTTTGCTTCTTTATAAAAATCTGAATACCTAAGAACGTGACACACCATAACTTTATTATGATATTTGTCAACTATTTCTTTTAATTTTAATAAATCTTTTGCATTATTTGTTATGGGCTTTTCCAAAAGCAAATCATAGCCTTGTTCTAAAAATGGTATAGAAGTTTCAATATGCAAATTGTCCATTGTACCATTAATTACGCAATCTGCAATTTTCCCCAACTTTAAAACTTCATCAATATGTCTAAAACATCTTTCATCTGGTACGTTAAATTTAGATTTGTTTAATTCTAAAATATGCTCGTCGGGATCTACTATCGCAACAATTTTAAATTTATCTGAATATTTTATTGCCGTTTCGGCATATTCTCTTGCTCTATGTCCACATCCAACTATAATTGCGGTTACTTGATCTTTCATATAAACACCTTGTCGAATAAATTTTATACACTAATTATATCACTAAAAAATCAAATGTAAATTGCTATTTCAACAAAAAACATTGCAATTTTTGCATTATTATATTTAATTTCCTTGTCAACTAAAAAAGGAATATGCTATAATTAAAATATGATTTATTCGTTTAAAGAAAATTATCATTTAGAACACAAAATTTCACCAGTTTCAAAAAAGGAACATTATATTAACCATATGCACCTTGAATGGGAATTGTACTACCTTGTAAACGGTAGCACAAATTTTTTTGTAAACAATACGACTTATCAGTTAAAGGCTGGAGATTTATTACTTATTAAGCCAACAATGTTTCACTTCTCCATGCCAAAAAACAACGAGGTTTACGAAAGAATATTGATAACTTTCCCAAACGATATAATTCCACCTTTTTTACTGGAAAAACTTAATGAATTGCCATCGTTTTTTTCTCCACACAATTCAGAACTTATTAACACTTTATTTATGTCGTTATCAGAAACCGCACAAACATATTCAACTGAAGATGCCGCCGTTGCTGTAACCAACATTGTAAATATCATATTATTACAATTAAAATATTATCATTCATCATATATCCCCTCTACACAATCTACAATAACTAATCCACTACTTAAGGATATACTTGATTATATAGAAAACAATATATTTGAATGTTCTAACTTAGAGGATTTAGCTAAACATTTTTATATTTCAACATCGTGGCTTTCTCATACTTTTAAACAAAATTTAAATATTTCACCTAAACAATATATAAATTTTAAGAAAATTTTACACGCCCAAAAACTTATACACACAGGTGCCTCACCATCTTCTGTATATCAAACTCTTGGGTTTAACGATTATTCAACGTTTTATCGTTTATATAAAAAATTCCTTAAAAACTCACCTCAAATAGATAATAAGAAAAAAAACAAAAATAAATAAACGTAATCAAGTCTGTTTAGCTACTAAATGTAATTAAACAGACTTGTTTTATTGCACAAAACGCAATCTTTTATGCAATTTTAGCACTTTACTCCAATTTTCCGTGTGTTATAATTATAAAAACATTTATTTATTAAACGGAAGAGGTGTACATGAAAAAATTAATTATAGCATTATGTTTTTTGATTTTTATAACAAATTCTCATCTTTTAGTTGGTTGCAACAATAAAGACAAGGATAATAATTCTCAAACCAATCCCCCCGCCCCTTCTCATACATGCGAAGCAAATTATAATATTACTTATCGGGAAGCAAACGGAATTCTTACAATTGGCTATCCTTGTAAAACCTGTAATAAAATTTTTGATCCACAGTCGGAAATTACTGCAGATTTTGTAATAAAAACGACTGATTATAATATTAACTCTATTCTTTCAGCAGTAAAACCAGGAGACGTAATCGTATATAAAAGCGGAAAACACTCATCAGATTTGCAAGTGTCATTAAATGAAATTACTATTTATGGCGAAACTGGTACAATATTAAACGGTTTAAAATGTGGAAATTTAACAAACACTAAAATTGAAAACATAGAGTTCGAATCTCATACCGAATTAAAAACTGACGTTAACGGATTATCTTTTAAAAATTGTAAATTTAGTTTCGGTGTACTATGTGAATCGCCAATTAAGAACATCTCTTTTGATAGATGTGAATTTATTGATATTACGTCATCAAAAGAAACCGCAATAAGACTATATAATTACGATAATTTAACAGTTAAAAATTGTGTGTTTGAAAATATTGCATATAACGCAATGCAAGTAGGAAAAGGAAAAGGAAACTGCCAAATTTATGGCAATACATTTAAAGACATTAAAAGCCGTATAATTTATTTAATTGAAATTGATAATTTATCTTCATGCGTAATTGAAAACAATATCTTTTATGACCATCACCAAAATTACGTACCCGATGAATCGTATGATGATATGGGGTGCAAAAAAGAAACAGGCGTTTACATTTACACAAAATCTTCTTCTGGTGTTATTAATATCGGCATCAATACTTGGGAAAATATCCCGGAATACTCAATAGAATTTATCACCCCTTTGGCTGTTTATAATTACAACGAGCAAATAAAACTAATCTAAAACAAAGTCCCTACTAAAATGAACTTTTAGCAGGGACTTTCAAATTATTGTTTAGATAAAACTTAAATAAACTTTTTATTTATATTCACTAGGTGAAATACCGAAATGCTTTTTAAAATTACGATAAAACGTACTAATATCACTATATCCCAATTCCATAGCTGCCGAAATAACGAGTTTGCCAGACTTTATCAAAGTCGCCGCTTTCTCAACTCTTTCCCTATTTAAATAATTATTAAAGCTCTCTCCTGTTATTTCACGAAAATTCTTACAAAAGGACGATTTCGACATCGCAGTTCGTTTTGCCATCTCTTGAAGCGTTATATGTTCGGAAAGATGATTTTTTATATAGCCAAGACAGTGCAATATAATCTCTCTATCCGAAGAAAATCGGACGTTTTCCACTCGCGCCCCAAGATAAGCACGAGCAAAAATAGAAAGTATAAGCGATAGCGAGGATTTAATTAAAGCGACCTTGCCGATTGTGTTTGATGAAAATTCTTTCATTATTTTCAAAACCAAAGTATCCGTAAGTTCAATATCTTCCGCCAATAAGGTTAAACTTGGTTCGACACGCCCGTTTGAAAGGTCTGTAATGCAGTGCATAAAATCAGCGACCAGTTTATTTGATTTAACAATGTCAATAATATATGATGGCATAAAACAGATAGAATAAAAACACAAGTCCTTTGACTCTGTTTTTATATAATGAGGCATATTAGGTGGTATAATAAACACGTCTCTTGCTTTTAACTCTGCGCTACCATTTTCAAGGCTGTGAGTCAACTTGCCACTTTTCACATAATATATCTGATAATACTCATGCGTGTGCAAGGAAAGGGCTTCTCTTGGCTTAGTTATTTCTTTAATATAAAAGTCCTCTGTTGCGTTTGAATAATACGATAAAACGAATTTCTTGATATCCATTAAAACCTTCTATTTTTTTTATTTTATTATACTATTTCTTTGGACAAAATGCAAATTGTTTTACACTTTTTGCATTGAAAATTATTTATCTGTATGATAAAATGAAATTACTTTAAGGAAAGTTCAAACGAAAATTTATTTAATACTAACTTTTATGGTTGATTAAAAAACTTTCCTATTATAAACTATATAATATAAAGGAGTAAATGAAATGATTTACGAAAACAACAAAGAAGAGAAACTTAAAAATCAAATTATTCCTCAAACAGCTAACGATGATTTTGAGGAATTTTGGAAATCTGAACTTGAAAAACTTAGACAAAAGAAATTAGTGGTAGAGCGTAAAATAAAAGACTTTCCATATACTAATATTACTACGTGGGAAGTAAAATATAACACTCACGACGATACCATTGTAAAAGCATATTTTTCAGTTCCTAACGACGGGAAGAAAAAGCATGCTTGTGTAATTGATTATCATGGTGGCGGTGCAAGAAAATCTGTAAACGTGCAATATCTTGCCTGTGGCGTGGCTTGTTTCTCGATTGACGTTCGTTCTCAAGGTGGCGAAACTGTTGATAAAGCTAATTACAGTATGGGCGACATGATGGGCGGAATAATGACTCGTGGTTTGATTGACCAGCACGAATTCTATATGAAAAACATCTATCTTGACGCTATACGTGCTGTAGACGTAGTTGCTTCCTTTGAAGAAGTAGATACCGACAAAATAATTACCTTTGGTGGTAGTCAAGGCGGTGCACTTTCAGTAGTTGCGGCTGCTCTAAGCGGAAAGGTCAAAAAATGTTATACTGTTGTTACCAGTTATTGTTGTATAGACAAGCGTGTTGAGGCTGGAACTGGAGTGTTTGAAAGCACTCACGCATTTTTACATGCTAATCCCCAATATACCGACGCAGCACTAAACACTCTAACCTACTTTGACATTAATAATTTAATATCACTTCTTAAAGTTCCCACCTCATTTTGTATTGCTCTTGCAGATAAAATATGTTTACCTGAATATGTTTATTCAGTATATACTCATGCCAATTGCGAAAAGGAGTTATCTATGGTTCCCTTTGCTCCTCACGGTGTGCCGGGTAGTTTCTTTATGAAATCATGTTATGATTTTGCTGAACTTGCAAAAGAATGCAATTAGCAAAAAACTTTAACATCTATATATAAAAAGAAAATTTCACGAATAATAAAACACTGCAAAGATACGCTTATCTTTGCGGTGTTTTATTATAAATATTTAATCTTTAAAACTATATCAAAACAAAAGGGTTATCAATAGAGCTTAGTGTATTTAAATTCACTGTCAACACCCAATTTTGACAAAGCGGCTTCTTTTCTTTTAGCGATAGTTTCATCTAATTTGTCAAAATAATTATTGCCCTCAGTGTCAATATCTACAATGAAAGGACCTAGTTCGTTTAACTTAAAAAACCACGCAGCTTCTATTCTTCCTAATTCATCATAAAGATGCACGTCTTGAACTTCAATTGAATCAATCCATAAATTAGGACTAACAGAACGAGGGGAAACGTGTACGCACTTCTTCTCTTTCATCATCTTTGCGGTTTCCTCACCCATGGTTGTTTTTCCAATAATCATTTTTAATCCCCATTCATCAACACTTTTCGCTCCCCATTTCTCAAAACGAATACTAGACGTAGGCATAAACGACATAAGTTTCCATTTGCCATTTTCCTTAATAACAATAGGTCCGTTATGAATTAAAACGTTTCTATCCTTAGTATCAAATGGTAAAGTATTTTTCTCATCAAATATATACTTTTGAAGTCGTGAACGACACGTAAAGCATTCTCCACTTATATAAACTGTATCACCTATTTTAAGCTTTGATACGTCCTCGTCCGTAAGTGGACTTTTTAAATGATATTCTGCCATAAGTTTACCTCCTATCTATCTCCAAACCACATTGGGCTTTGCATTTTAACAACTGTTTGGTCGGCATTTATACGTGTTGACGCACGACGAGCAACCATACAGTTCGTACTTGTTGCGCACGCAATTCCTGCAATATGAGTATACGCATACTCAACGTTTACTGCAAGCACAGAAGTATCGCCACCAGCACCCAAAATTCCAACTCCAAGACTGTTAAGTGCATCATATAACTCTTCTTCTATTTCTGCAAACATTGGATCTGGGTGTTTTGATCCAACAGTTCTTAAACATGCTGCTTCTTTTGCTAGATTAGCAGCGACGTTTGCTGTTCCACCAATACCTATACCAAGTACTGACGGAGGACAAACCGCACCTGCTCTTGCTGACGCAACAAAACTATCCACTACAAATTTTTTTATGCCTTTAACACCGTCTGCAAACGCAACAATTCTATGTCTTGTACCGCCAAAACACTCACTTCCGCCACCCTTTGCAGCATAGGAAATTTCTATAAAATCTCCATCAACGAATTTATATGTAAAATCTGGAATGTTCATACCAATATTATTACCGGGGTCATATCCAGTTAATGGATGTTTCATCGTCGCTCTAAGATATCCTAATTCCGTAGCCTTTGCTACCGCACGCCTTGCTGCATTTTCGAGTTCAACGAACCCTCCCTCAAGTTCGCAATTATTACCTACTTTGAAATAAAAAATAGGCCAACCTGTATCTACACAAAGTGGATTTTCTCTTATTTTTGACATCTCCATACTATTTAGAGTTGCCTCAAGACCCTTTTTCGCATCGAGATTACTTTCTTTCTCTATTGCTTTTACAAACGCACCCTTAACGTCTGGTGATATTTCAGTTGCGCCACGTTTAATTGTTTCAAAAAGAACTTGTTCATAAATTTCTGTTTTAATCATTGTTTTTCTCTCTTTCATCTGAATTATATATTTTTTGTGTATCAATTCCTTTCATGTAGTCTAAAACAAATTGGACACACGTATCGCTACCAATTGGTAGTGCATTTTCATCTATCATAAAGTCATTATTATGAGGAAGCGTTACACATCCCATTTCTTCATTTCTAGTGCCGAGACGAATATAAACGCCTGGTTTTTTAACAAGATACTGTGCGAAATCTTCAGAACTCAACTTTTCTGGCATTTTAGCAATGTTTTCTTCTCCAACAACCTTTTTAGCAGAGTTAAGCGCTAAAGTTGATAGATAAGGATTGTTATATAGCACGTGAGCTTGAAGACTTGTATCAAACACAGCCTTTGCCCCTATCTCGTCGGCAGAATTTCTAGCAATTTCTTCAATTCTTTTGGTTATATAACTATCAACTTCCATATCAAACGTTCTTATCGTTCCAAGCATAAACGCATGATCAGCAATAACGTTTTGAGTAGTTCCGCCTTGCAATTTACCTATTGAACAGACGAATTTTGAAAATGGATTTATTTCTCGGCTGGTCATATACTGAATATTGTTATAAGTTCGAATTGCCACGGCAAGTGCGTCCACTCCCGTGTGAGGAAGTGTTGCATGTGCAGTAGCGCCATAAAAATCAATTCTAAAATTCCTACTAGACGCCATAGATCTACCACTACAAACACCCACACAACCAGACCTCAACCAGTTTTCAACGTGTAGACCTATGATGACGTCAATTTCATCCATTAGACCGCCATTTACAAGTTCCTGTGCTCCGCTTCGCACACCTTCTTCACTTGGTTGAAATATTAAAGCTACTCTACAATCTAAGTCCTTTTCCATGCTTTTAAGCGCTTTAGCCGTTCCCAAAAGCATAGCCGTATGTGCATCGTGACCACAAGCGTGCATTTGCCCTTCAATTTTAGATTTATAGAAAATATCATTTTTTTCTTCAATTGCTAAAGCATCCATATCAGCACGAATACCTATGGTGAAATGCTTTTTATTAGGATTTATAAACCCAACGACACTCGATTCGCCATACTTATTTGTAAACGGTATATCAAGAGCATTTAATTCTCTTTCTACTACCGCTATCGTTTTTTCAAGGTCAAACCCAATCTCTGGATATTGATGAATTTCACGCCTTAAATTTACAATATAGTCTTTATTTGCGTACATTTTTCTATTCCTTTTTATATTTCAATATTTGCAAGTGGCATATGTTGCTGACAACCATATATATCATTATCCGCTAAACAGCCACTGATATTTTTTCTTGGAAAGGTGATTTTTATAGAATTAACTACTCTGTAGCAAATTATATCTATTTTATTCTCCGCAACCCCGTATGCCTTTGCAATCATTTCTTTTTTTAAATTTTCCGAAACGTATTCCATATCGTTAGAATTGTTAAAAATCAAATCAAAAGTAATAAAAAGCGGTCCTGCGTTTTTACTCCTAAGTATTTTTGTATAATCGATAAGTTTCTTCATTTTTTAAATCTCCTCGACAATTATTTTTGCAGTTTCAAGAAGTGAATCTACTTTTACAAGATGGAAAACTGAAAATTCATAAACTTCGCCAACGTGAATATCAGAAGGCGAAAAAAGAAAAGCAAGATTTCCAGCCGAAGACTTTCTACCTTCATAATCACAGTGTAACATTCTGCTTCTAGCGAGTGCACAAACTGTATCAGCGAACGCCTGCGTTTTAGCAACAACGTCTATCATAATTCCCATAGAACTTTCTTTTCCGCCACTAGTCTTGAAGAAAATCTTATAGCTATCTTTAGGTAATGAGTCTTTTGTGTTTTCTTTAACGAATTCTGTTACCGTATTTATTATAATATCTATATTTTCAATAGTCTTAGGGTCATAAATTGTTGCAGGACAAATAGTTCTGTAACCTGCAATTTTTACTCCTTCAAGTTTAAGCGTCTTTTCCTCAGCTTCATGAAAAACCGAACCACTTACCCTTACAGTGCGTTCATCTACTTGCTCAAATTTAGAATTAGTTAAATCGCATACTCCATCTGGTTCAAAAATAAGATAAGGATTTGATTGTTCGTATAAAGTATGTGCAGCCACTCTATCCACAGTGCATTTTCTAATAGGATTAGCTGGACGAAGTTCAAAATAATCATCGTATATGTACGCTTGCATAACATCTGCCGCTGCAACTGGTTCCGAACACATAGCTCCACACTCCATAATTTTTGCCATGTGAAAAGCAAGCCCCTCATCATATCCCTCGTAAACACATGGTGCAGCATAAATCGCAGTATCGCATGCACGCCCACACAAAATTACATCTACCTTTTGTTCAAGAAGTTTTATTATTGGTGCAACACCAATTTGGCTAACAATACGTTTACTTTCTTTTATTTCGGCAGTAAATTCTTCGCTCATAGCAATCATTTTACCGTCATTAAACTTTTCTATAGCATAATCGATTGATACGTCACTTAAAACAGTGCCTAATTTAAAATTTAAACTTTTCTCTTTTGCAATTTCAAGCAATATCTCTTTAAGCCAAGCAACGTGCTCGCTACTTCCTGCACCACCAGCAGTTCCGATTATAAAAGGTGTTTTATGCTCCAATGCCTTGGGAAGCGCTAGCATTAAGTCTCTTTTTACAGCCCCACGATCAGTAAATGACTTCCCGCTACCTAAATAATACGGGCCAGGATCTGTTGATCCAGCATCAACACCAAGATAATCAACTTTTTCAGAAAAAGCAACGTTTAACGCTTCTTCACTATAGCCATAACCTAATAATCCGTTTAATGCAACAATTTTCATATTTTATCTCCTTTATAATAATTTTAGCATAATTAAATTACAAAACATTGCATTTTATCTTTTTTATATTGCATTAAGATTATAAAATTATCGATATTCACCACAAAAATATAAATCCCAGCGCACGGCATCGCTTACAAACTAAATTATTGAAAATACCCCCTAATAATTGAGGGGGTATTATTTGTTTAATATGTTAAAAATAAAAAATGTGCTAGTTTTAAATGTTTTATTTTTTTCTAAATATACTTTTCCTTTTATTACGTCTTGAGGATTAAATTGAGTTTCAACACAAAACCCATTGTTACGATTATATTCTCTTTTTCCTTTTGTTTTGCCAAGCTCATTCGCCGTGTAAAACTGTACGCAAGGCATATCTGATAAAACTTTTAGTTCAATGTTTGTTGTTTGACTATAAGCTTTAGAAATTTCCCTAACCCCCTCTCCATAAATATCTATATTTTCATCATATTCTTTTTTAAGTAAATTGTCGCTATTCAATTCATTATCTTTATTTAAACAATTAAACTTAAAATAATGGTTAAATATATCGCCTATACCGTCAAGATTGAAATAGCTATGATTAGTTATATTAAATGGTGTATCTTTATCACAAATCGCACTGTAATTTATACAAAGTGAATTTTGGTTTAATTCATATAAAACCTTAACTTGTAAATTACCTAAGTAGCCGTCTTCCTTATCTAGACACGACGCAGATAACATCAAACTATCTTCATTGATTTTGTAATTCCAAATCTTTTTACTTAATCCATTTACGCCACCATGAAGATGATCTTCGCCATCATTTTTGGAAAGCAAATATTCTTTTCCAAGAAAATCAAGTTTAGCATTTTTTATGCTATTTACCGTCCTACCGATTATAGCACCGAAGTAATTTTTATCTGCGACGTAACAATCTAAAGATTCATAACCTAAAACTACGTCAAGATTTTTTTCTTTTACCACTAGCGATTGTATGATACCACCAAAGTTTAATATTTTTACTTTAAGATATGTATTTTCCAAGGTAAAAGCATAAACACTTTTACCATTTATCTCTCCAAAAAGTTCTTTTTTAATCATAGATTTTTAATTACTATTGCATACATAACCAAATCCGACTTAGCGGAATTTATTATTTTGTGCCAACTGTTTTTAGGGCAGTAATGAACTGCGCCTTTTTTTAATTGCTCAGTTTCGCCGTTACATATAGCAATACCTTCGCCTGATAAGACGTAAATAATTTCGCTGTCATCAGTATGAATATGTTCGCCTATACTTGAACCTTCCGTTAAAACACTTTGCATAATTTTAACAGTATTATCTTCAACCTTTTTCAAATACAATTCGCCTAGTCCATTTTTAAAATTAACAATTTTTTTATTTTCTAATAAATCAAACTCTATTTTCATATTTTACGGATTTAAAACTATTTTTATCATATCTTTTGGCTTGTTATCCAAAATTTCAATCGCTTTATTTATTTGATTTAACGGCAACACTGTAGTAACCATATCTTTTAAATTAAGTTTGCCATCTTTTGCAAACTCAATAACCTTTTCCCATGCTAATGAATTTCCAGTGTATCCACAAATGTTAATTTGATTTAGAATAACGTCAAAAACAGGAAGTTTTACACTAAAACTTTTATCCGGTAACCCATAAAGAATAATGTTTCCGCCTTTTTTAATATAATTAAAACTTTCGGCTATTATTTTTTCACTACCAGTTGCGTCTGCAAAATAATCCACGCCAAGTCCATTAGTTTCTTCCTTTATTCTTTGTAAAACACTTTCTTTAGAGCTGTCTATAACTACGTCCGCACCAAAATGATACGCTTGTGCTTTCTTAACATCATTTCTCACAACGCAAATAACTTTGCTTGCGTTATATAGTTTAGCCGCTTGAATAAACGACAATCCCGCAACACCAGCACCATAAACAAGTACAGTTTTATCCGCCACGTTAGAGGACATAATTGCACCGAACGGACAAACAACGGCTTCCATTATCCCCGCTTCGTTGTCGCTTATTTGATCTGGTAAAAAATGCACACAAGACCTTGGAACACACACGTAATCTGCATGCCCTCCATTAAAAGGTGGATAACCTATTTCCCCTGCGTCGCATAAATGTCTCATACCATTTTTACAAAATTCACACTCATTACAACCAACGTAAGTTTCCACTACAACACGCTTACCAATTACGTCATTTTCAACTCCGTTGCCAACTTCTACAATTTCACCGCATATTTCATGTCCTAAAATGTGCGGTGGATTGCATAAAGTAATCTTTCCCGTTATAATATGATGTTCAGTAACACAGAAACCAGTAGCGAGAACCTTTAATTTAACCCACCCATCTTTAACTTTCGGCTCGGCAGTTTGTTCATATCGAACATCTCTTTCTCCATACCAAACAAGTGCGTTCATGATTTTAATTTCCTTATTTCATCTTTCATTTGCAAGTATAAATCTTCAGCTTTATCAACGTTAGATAAAACAGATATTTCACCAACGTCTAAGCCATTCGCTTTTGCCACTAACTTATAGCCATCTGGGAAAACAAGACTATCCGCCAAGCGCAACAACGGCAATATACTTCTTTGTACTTCCATCGCTTTTTCTAAATTTCCATTTTGATAATTCTTGTATATTTCTTTAATAGTATTTGGGAAAATAGCACCAAATGCCGTCATGCTTCCTTTAACACCAGCAATCAACGATGGTAATAAACAATCGTCAGTACCAGAATAAATAATAAAATCTGGTCTTAACTTTCTTGCAACATCACACTCATGAGAAATTTTTTTCAAATTTCCTGAAGAATCTTTCATACCCACAAGATTTGGAATTTTTAGCATTTCTTTAAAAGTATCTAACATAATTTCCGTTGTGAAAAAATGCACGTTGTATGCAATTATTCTCATTTCACCAGCATACTCACACACTTCTTTATAAAAAGACAAAACTTCATCTTGTTTTAACGGATAGTAATATGGTGGACAAATTAAACACGCATCATATTCTAATTCTTTTGCCTTGTCGATATACGCTTTAATTTCGTTTAATGAAACAGCACACGCTCCAGCAACTAAAAACTTTCTGCCTTTGTTAACTTCTTTGACCACTTCCATCATTTTGATTTTATCTTCAAATGAAAGTTTTGGATACTCTCCTGTTGAAGAACAAGGAAAAATTCCGTCTATCTCTGTATTACATAGTTCTTCAACTTGTTTTTTTACTTCTTCATAGTTCGGTTTTTCACCATTAATAAATGGCGTTACAGTAACTCCGATTTCACCTCTAATATCTCTCATAATCTTATCCTTTTACGCTAAATCTCTTAACTGCATCGTAATTTAAATCAATTCCTAAACCTTTTGTCATAGGAATATGCACGAAACCATCGTCGTCAATCTTAAAAATTGGACTTGTAAGTGTCTTTCTTAAAATTGTTTCTTGTTCACAGAACTCTTGATACCAAGCGTTAGGAAGTGATGCTATATATTGAAGTGTTGCACTCATCAAAATGTTTGTTTTAAATGCGTGAGGAATTACAGTCGCATTGTATTGCTCAGCAAGGTCTATTAATTTTCTTGCAATAGTTAATCCACCGCAACGACTCATATCTGGTTGAACAATATCAACACATCCATTTTCTAAAAGTTCTCTATATTCATGAAGGGTGCCGACTTCTTCACCACCAGAAATCCTAGTAGTAGTATTTCTATTGAGTCTTGCATAGCCATCAATATTATCTGGATGAAACGGTTCTTCTACCCAATAAACGTCATACTCTTCAAACTCTTTAACGGCTTTCATTGCTCCCTTAACGTCAGTCCAACGCATACCGATATCAATCATTAACTTTTTATCATCGCCAAGAGCCTTTCTACACCATTTAACTAAATTTACGTCTTTTTCAAAACTTTCGCCAAGCGCACCCCAGCCCAATTTAATACCCTTATAATGTCCGGGAGCCATGTGCTTTTCTATAAGTTCATAAACTTCTTTTTCCGTGCCAGGCATTAAAACGGAACAATAAGCTTCAACCTTGTCCCTATAAACGCCACCAAGTGCTTTGGCTGTTGGAACTCCGTATTTCTTACCGATAATATCCCACAATGCCATATCTACACCGCTTATTGCTTGTAT
The DNA here is from genome assembly GCA_015069425.1 of Clostridiales bacterium. GTDB lineage: Bacteria > Bacillota > Clostridia > Christensenellales > Borkfalkiaceae > UBA1259. Next base: position 240,861 of record SVIP01000001.1, read on the forward strand.
ACCTGCACCACGTCTACCATAATATATTGACTTATCATACATTTTTCTCCAAAGTCTTTCAACGTCTAATGGGTCTTCGCCAATCAAAACGTCTCTAAGTCCAAAACAAGCCATATGTGACGCTGGTGTTTTTATAATTGCATCCATTACATACGGAGAACTATCAATTTCACCTATACCGTAAATACCTTCGTCAGTTTCAACTAAAACAACAATTGTATCTTGACTTCCATCGCCAATAATCTCAATTTTATCTTGCTTTAATATAAATGTTTTTACATCTGTAATTTTCATAAAACACCTTCCTATTTTAATATAAATTTTTCTATTTCAAGCGGATAATCAAATAATTTTTCATATCCGTTTTTAGTTATAATGTAATCATTTTCAAGCCTAATGCCAAATTTATTTTTAATGTATATGCCCGGTTCTAATGTTACTATATCCCCAACTTTTAAGGCTTTTGTATTATTTGGTAAAAATTGAGGTTGAAGCAATCTTTTACGCCCAATTAGATGCCCTGCGTGATGAAAAAAAGTATTTTCAAAAGGCATTAATCGTTGTCTCATAAAATCATAAATATCACACGCCTTTAAATTTGGCCTTAAAATTTTTTCTGTCTCTTCTAACGCACAACGAACAAGATTATAAATATAAACTTGCTCTTTGCTTGGCTTTCCAACAAAAAAAGTTCTCGTTGTATCAACGCAAACACCATCTTTCCTCGGTAGCAAATCAAGTATAATACAATCTCCTTGCTTTATCTGATAATCGCTTGCATCACCTTCCCCTAAAGAAGCTCTCTCTCCAGCAACTATATCCCCCTTAAACGAGAATTTGCCAAGTTCTTTTTTATAAACAGACATAACGTACTTTTTAATTTGTTTTTCCGTTTTCATTATCTGCATTCCATCATAAATTTTAGACGTTGCCTGTAATAAATTTTGTATTTTTGTCATAGTATTCCTTTAACTTTTAATTCAAGTTTTTAAAGAACTTATCATTTAAATTTTATTATAAACACTTAATAATTATTGTCAAGACCTACTAAATCAAATTGTATTTTTTTGCTAAAAATTAGAACTATTTTACCATTTCGTTTGACTTTTCTTTTTTGTTTTTGTATTATTTAAAAAAATAGTTGGATAAGGAAATAAAATGACCGAAATAAATATAAATACAGATTTATTGTTTAACACTTTAAAATCTTTTTATACTTTAACCAAACTTAAAATAGTTGTATTCAACGAAAACTATGAAAAAATAATATCTTTTCCAGAACAAGATTCATTATTTTGTTCATACATTCAAACGCATCCTTTATTTAAGAGCAAATGTGAAGAATGCGTTAAATTTTTTTGTGAAAATTGCAAAGCAAAAAAAGGTTTATATATAAATCAGTGTCATGCCGGCTTAACAGAGGCTGTTTTGCCATTAATAGACGACAACGATATAATTTTAGGTTATATTATGTTTGGGCAAACCTCTGAATATGCAACAAGAAAACAATTGATTAACCACGTTAAAAAAGTTTGCCAAAACGTATGTAAACTTGATGATAATTCTCTAAATTATTTAAAAAAGATACAACTTAGACCTACTGATGAAATTCTATCGGCGGCAGAAATTCTAAAAGCAATAGGTAATTATATTACAATTAATCAATTTATTGCTAAAAAAGCAAATTACTTTATGTTAGACTTATATTCATATATCGATCAACATGTTTGTGATAAAATTACAGTTGATGACATTTGTAAAAATCTTTACATTTCAAAAACAAAGTTGTATAGTTTAATTTCAAAAGAACTCCCTGATGGTTTGAACAATTATATAATGAATAAAAAATTAAGTATAGTTTTAAATCTTTTATATTCTACCAATAAAAATCTTTCCCAAATAGCAAAAGAAGTTGGCATTGACAATGCAAATTATCTTTGCAAATTATTTAAAAAAAGTTACAATATAACTCCTACTGAATACAGAAAAAAATTCAGATAAATCTATGTATTGAATAACATATAAAAAAGCCCTATAAACATTATGCATAACACAATAGAGTATAAGGCTCAAATTTTATATTAAGTTTGTCGAGTAAAAGCTTTATGTCTTCTGCAATAGTGCTCAGAACTTCCAAAATTCAGCTATTTTTACTAATACAGTGGATAAATATTAAAAAATTTGCTTTCCTTCCAAAAAGACTTTTTTAACATTGAAAGCACTATCAACAAGTATAATGTCGGCAATTTTGCCTTCTTCAATCGAACCGTAATCCTTATCAATGCCAATAAGTTTTGCAGGATTTAAACTAGCCATGCGTACAACGTTACACATGCCGTAAGGAGTATAAGACATAACGTTTCTACAAGCACTATCCAATGTTAAATGGCTCCCAGCAAGCCATCCTTCTGGATCATAGTTAAGGTCGGGGCCCCATTTTACACCTTTTTCTTCAGCATTCGTGTAATCACCAGTTTTTGGATAGCTATCCGAAATAAGAATAATTTTTTCTACACCTTTAGCACGAATAACTGAATTTATTGTATAAGGCGATAGATGAACTCCGTTCTGGTCACAAATTAGTTCCGCGTAAATATCGGGGTTGCAAAGCGTATATTCGTCGCACCCTGCACCATGTCTACCTTGATTTATTTTTGGAGGTTTTCCGCTATCACCGTGATGAGTTTGGACTTTTACGCCTAAATTAGCAACTTTTTCGCATTGCTCCGACGTTGCCCCAGAATGTCCAAAAGCAAAAATAGCATTACTATTTACACTTTTTACATAGTTCATAAACTCTATAATATTTTTTCTTGCAGGGTCAATCGCCCAAACTTTAACGTAGTTAGCAATATTATCCACAAGTTCTTTATATTTTGAGATATGTATTTCATCAGCCCATTTAAAAAGTGCCATGTTGCTTCCTCCTGAACGCATATATGGCGCTTCCATATATAGACCTTTGATTATTTTTCCCTTGCTAGTTTTCGAAAACTCTTTTAACTTTTCACACCCCAAAATCATTTCTTGTGCTGTATATGTTTGATAAAAAGTTGGTAATACCGTAGTTTGACCATGCATTAAAAAATGATTACAACATTCTTCGGGATTATCAATAAAAAAATTATTTTCTGAACCATGATTATGAATATCAATAAGTCCAGGTGATGAGAATAGACCGTTTGCATCTATAATATCAGTGGACGTTGGGATTTCAATATCAACCATTTTACAAACTTTTAATATTCTATCATTTTCAAATAAGATTACACCATCAAATATTATTCCCTTTTCAAGAATAATATTTGTATTTATAATTGCTTTCACTGTAGATCTTCCTTTCAAATACGTACTTATTAAACTTAACACTTCTTACGTTTGCTTATACGTATATTATAATTATTTTATTAAAATTTAATACTGTAAAGTTCGCCTGCATTCTTCCACATAATATCATCAATATCTTCTTTAGAAAGCGAAAGATTTATTGACGCTTTCTTAAATGCTCGCAATATTTCATAACAGAAATTAGTAACGTTCTTTTCGTCTGTTTCTTTCATATGGATATCATTTGATACATCTCCATACATACCTCTTGGTACAACGTTGATATAATTACCATTTTCACTTATTCTGTACATTCTCATTTTAGCAATAGGCATATCCGTTCCAAATAGCACTCTCTTGCTACCCATTAAGTTAATGCACTTTTCTATTGCATAAGAATAAGTATTTGCAGAAAAGTCAAACATCATATTTTTTGTATTTGAGGCTAATATCTCGAGTGCATCACCCAAATCTTCAGGCGAATACGCTCTGCCTATGTGCGCAACAATAAGTTTTACGTTTGGATATTTTTGTTCTATTTCTATTAGTTGTTTTATATTAGTTGAATTTTTTAATCTATCATTTTTAGAAATATGTAAAACGACTTTCCAACCGTATTTATCACATACTTTTAGATGCTCTTCTGGTAAAAAATCAAATATATCAGCATCTGCACCTTTCACATTAGTATTACAGTTGTTCAAATATGGTTTTAAGCCTTGAAACCCACCATTTATCACCTGTTCTTCTATAAACTCGGCACTGTCTATAAACTTATTCATAAATAGTGCTGGATAGCCTTTTTCTTTACTTAACCTAGATACGTATTCATTGCTTTCAAGTACCAATCCACTAGGCGTGCCAAAAATAACAGGAACAACTTTTTTACCTGGAAAAAGTTCATCATAGCGAGCCAAAGATTCTTCAATGCTAGCCTCATTGTAAACATAATTTGTCCAACCATTTACTGCACCAGCTTTTTTCAATTTACTATGTTCCGGTAAAAATATGTGAACATGAGAATCAACAATTTTATCGGGCAGAAAATCATATAATTCTTCTTCATATACTTTCTTATCGTACAAATTAATTAAATCACTCATATACCAACCTTTTTTATCTTAAATTTTTGCAACTTGTTTTTTATTATGTTAATATTAGCACAACACCTTTAATTTCTAACAATTTTATATCTTTTTTATACAATAATTATAAATTAAAGTTCGATAAGTTCCATCGGTTCAATGGGGCGCGCCATATCTTCACTAACATAAATAGTGCCTTTAGTAAGTTGGAAAATCGATGCTGGTACTTCCATGCAAACTGGTCCGTAAAGTTGAAGTCTAGATATCATTCTTTCCCATGCTGAATAACCGCCCACACTCTGCAAGTCGTGTCTTTCAAGATGTTCACGTGCATGTAAAACATCGTACGGGCCAATAGAAACCGAATATCGTGGCGTGTGCCATAACGGAGCGTTACCACCAGAATTTTGCTGAATTGTCAAACGGTGATTATCTACAAAGCAAGCTTTTATCTTAAGGAAATCCTCAAGATTATCAGCCTTAAATGCCTTTGTGTTTGGATCAACAAACGCAGTATGACCAATCCATCCTGTTGCTGAAAGTAACAAATCTGCTCCACCATCACCTTCTTCAGCAATCATATCTGAATATGATTTTATATTCTCATTAGTGTAGTAATGCATTTGTTTAAGTGGTGGTCTTAAATCCTCCCTAAATTGCATATAAAACTCAGTCATAAAGTGTCCGCCTAACGAGCGATACCAAGATATAGGCGCAACGTTTCCGTCTTCATCTGCGTATTCATCCATGCAGAAAGTATGAATATTTCTTGCTGATACGTTAAATTCATTGCACATATGCGCAACTGCAGTGTAAATATTTTTCCATGAGTTTGGGAAAACAATTACGGTTTTCTTATCCATAACGTCTGATTTATATATCCAGTCAAAAAGTTCGCAAGCAACCGCACTAGATGGATGAGGAACAACTTTAATACTATAACCGTTTTTGTTGGTTATTTCCATTTCACTTCTCTTTATATTTCTACAATATTCAAGCACTGCCTTATCTTGAGTTGGAAGCCAAGCACTTGGTTTAAAATCAAATAAACTTCTATTCATGTTTTTTCTCTCCTTACTTTTCTTCCTTAGCTTTTATTTGAGCTATCTTTTCCAATATGTCATAGTCAGGCAAAGTTGTTGGTGGAACAGCAACTTCCTCAGATACGTAACAAATTCCTTTATTTAAACGCATGATAGAGCCAGGATTTTTCTCCGATATCGGACCAAACATTGCTAGGCGAAGTGGGAATTTTTGGTGAGAAACTCCACCACAACCAACTAGATACTCAACGTCAATCCACTCTTTAGCAGACATTAAGTCCTTAGGTCCAACTGTTACAGCCATTGGAGGAACATTCGCTATATCCCCTGCACAGCCGAACATACCGCGCAGCGAATCGTGAGCAATCATTTCTGGCATAGGCGTAACTAAACGAGAACCCATAGAAAGAAATTCATTTATGTCATTAGCAGGGAAAGATTCAAAATCAATTGCGCCAATACCACCCGACCAACTAAGTGCTGTGTAAGCAACATCTGCTCCACCTAATGCACTGAGTTCTTCTGAATATGTGGCAACGTTTTCATCTGTCCAAAAATGAATATTTTCAATAGGCATACGCAATGAAGCCTCTATTTTATTGTAGAAATACTTCATAAATTGCCCCGTGCGACTATAGGGACTTTGCCATGGTGCAACTTCACCTTTTTCGTTAGCATATTCATATAAGAAGAAAACGTGAACATTGCGACAACTAATTTTATATTTGTTAATCATTTCCGCAACATTAATAAACACAGGGTTTTCTGGTGTAGGAAGAATAACTACCAATTTCTCGTCTTTAATATCAGAAATTCGTATTCTTTGCATAAGATCAATAGCAAAATAATTGTGCACGTCAGAAACTACTTTTAATTCAAAGTTCGGATTTTCAAAGTTCTTACCTTGTTTAGCGTAAAAATCTTCTTTCATTACATTTAAGAGAACCTCTTCATCTCTAAAAGCAAGCCATTCTGCTGGTGCAAATTTAAAATTCAGTTCATAAGCCATATTTAGTCTCCTTTTCTCTTTTTAATATTTATAAAAATCAGTTTAAGCTGAAAATTTACAATTTCATTTTATCAAAGCAAATTTTAATTGTCAATGCACGATTAGGCTTTTTATTGGTACTATCGTGCTTTTAAATATCAATTTTTTTAATTTTTTAAGCATTTTTATATTGACATTTTGTTTACAATAATATAACATTAATTTGTTGATAATCAAAAAACACTAGATAATATTTAATAAAGGAAATATAAAATGAAACCAGAAAACAACTGCAGTAATTTAAGTAAAATACTTTATCAAAACAACACCGTCCATTTTAAAAATAATTCTATTTTCTTTTTAGAACACGCATCAAAAAATACAATACTACATTGGCACGATGCTGTAGAACTCATCTACATTATAAAAGGAACTATTGAATTTAATTTTAATAGCGAGACTTTTACAGCAAGTGACCGAGAACTTATATTCGTTAATGCAAATACAATTCATTCCTTTAACCACACGTCTACAACTGCCGATTATTATTTTCTTGTTGTAGAAAATAAATTTTTAAAAAACAATAATCTTTATTCAGAAACTGCATTTTTTGAGAAAAAATTAAATGATGAAGAAAGCCTTGCTTTCTTTGAAAAAATCATAAAGGAAAGTCAAAAGAACGATGATTTTTCAAATATTGCAATTACATCAACAATAATGTCTCTTTTCGTACATCTTAATAGAAAATATTTAACCAAACCTAATCTAAGCAAAGTCGCAAGTAAACAATTGGAACTTGTTAAAAGCACGTTAACTTACATTAATGAGAATTATAAAGAAAAACTAAAGGTTGAAGACGTGGCAAATCAACTTTATTTTAGTAAAAGTTATCTTTCTCATACTTTTAAGAAAGTGACGGGGATATCTATAATTGATTATATTAATCTTGTAAAATGTCAGACGGCAAAAACACTAATTCTTAATGGTTTAGAAATTTTAGAAGCAGCAAAAGAGTGTGGATTTACAGATTTTTCTTATTTTACTAGAGTTTTCAAAAAAACGCTTGGTATTCTTCCGTCTAATGTTAAAAAATAAAATGTAAAAACGCCCCGAAAAACAAATGTTTTTCGGGGCGCTAATATATTTTAACTTACAACACAAACTTAGTTTTAATACTATTAAACCAATTTAAAAACCTGCGTTGCCATGGCTTTTAAATTTGAATATGCATTATCTGTATTCATCGCCTCTTCTAAACTACAAGGTTTTTGTAAGATAGGAAAATATGCATCAATACCTGCACTATTGCACTTTTCTGCTCCATCTCCTATACAACCTGAAAAGGCTATTACCTTTTTATTATATTTTTTTGCAAGCTTTGCAACGCCTATGGGTGCTTTTCCCATAACGCTTTGTTTATCTAACCGACCTTCACCCGTTACAACGATATCAGCATCTTTGACAAAAGATTCTAAATTAGTTTCTTTTATAACGAGTTCTATTCCAGATTGCATTTTACCACGCAAATATGCTAAAAATGCAAAACCTAACCCCCCTGCTGCTCCTGCTCCCTCGGCATTTTTATCTGCGAACGAATATATTTCTTTGGTCAACTCCGCATATTTTTTTAACCACTCATCCATTAGAGGAATTGTTTCATCCGTGCCACCCTTTTGACGAGCAAAAACAGACGAACACCCATTTTCACCACAAAGTGGATTTTTCACGTCGCAAGCGACCAAGAATTCGCAACCTCTTAAATCCTTATTTGCATTGTCGGTTACTATAGTTTTGAGAGTTTTTAAACCTATCGCGCCATGGGAAACTTGTTTACCTTTATCATCTAAAAAATCAAAGCCCAATGCTTGCAACATTCCAACACCGCCATCGTTTGTTGCACTACCACCAATACCAACAATAAATTTTCTACAGCCCTTATTAATAGCATCTAAAATCATTTCTCCTACACCATAGGTGGTTGTAAATAAAGGATTTCTTTCCTTGTCTTCAATCAGTGTCAACCCTGCGGCAGTAGCCATCTCAATTACAGCCGTTTTCCTTTTAGGAATGATTCCATATTTTGCAATTATTCTTTTACCAACTGGGTTTAAAACAGATACTTCGTGTATTTCTCCTTCATTAGATAACACTATCGCCTCCATTGTTCCCTCGCCACCATCTGCAAGTGGGCAAACCGAAACCTCCGCTTCTGAAAAAACATTTTTAACTGCTTCTGAAATTGCTGTTCCCGCTTGAAAAGAGGATAAACTTCCTTTAAAGGAGTCTATTGCAACTGTTATTTTCATTTAATCTCTCCTTTGCTTATTTTACATTTTGGATTAACAAAATAAAAAATACATATTAAGTTCTGTATCATAGTGCATATAATAGCAAAAAATTAACTGCAAGTCAAATCAAATTTTATATTACCAGCGACCAGGTATAAGTTTTCTGCACTTAAATTTGATTTAAATTATAACTTTATTCAATCATCTGAATCATATAATCAACGAAAAAAAAACCGCATTTTATGCGGTTTTTTTCTTTTAATTTATTAATTTTATTTTATAAACGCTCTTATTGCTGCTCCAACTGCACCACTATCAACACCGTACACTACTTCAACAGGTTTATTAATAACGTAACGTATTATATCCACCCATAGTTTACTTTGTGAAGGACCTCCTGCCATCTTAACCGAATTAAACTCGATACCAATACTTCTTAAATAATCAAGTTTTTCACTTAATAAATTAGCAGCACCCTCCATTAATGCTCGTGCAATATTCTCTTTTGAATACTTAGAAAAATCATTATCAAAATCGGTAACGGGATTAATCATTAATCCGCCAGCACCACGCTCGGCTTTTTCAGCACATTCGTTAAATATTTGTATTTTGTTCTCTTTTGCAATGTTTTTTTCTATGATATAATCTATTTTTTTAGATACTTGTGCAACCGAAGACATTCCGCCCCACAAACCTTTTTGTTTGCTCAAAAAAGTATCGCACAAAAGTCTATTTTCGATAAGCGTTTTCCTATCGTGATAAGGGAAAAACAACACCCAACTCGTACCACAAGAAAGTAAAAGTTCACCTTCACTTATCACGTTATTTGCAATCGCCCCACTGGGATGGTCAAAACTTCCCAAGAAAACCTTACAATCTTTGTCCAAACCGTATTTATTAGAAAAATCTTCTGTAATTGTTCCTAAAAGTTCTCCACTTTCATATACTTTAGGTAATTGCTCTTTATTAATGCCAAGTTTATCTAAGTACGGTGTATGATATTCTCCTGTTTCTTGCTCCAATAAATAAAATGGAACAGCCGTTGACTTATCAATTCCCCACTTGCCTGTCATTTTGAAAAGCAAGTACTCAGTTGACATACATATTTTATCGCACTTAATAAATATTTCTGGACTATGTACTTTAATATGCGCTAAATGTGCTAGCGGAAAGGTATTTGAATACCCCCAGCCAGAAACATAAGCAGCATCTTTTCTGTCAATTACTCCATAAACGCTATCACTTTCTTCTTTGCAAGCAGGATTTGTCCAAGAATATGCATCAATTAAAGCGTTACCGTCCTTATCGCAAACGACAGTATTACCACTTGCCGACGCCATTGAAATACCACAAATGTTACCATCAACACTTTTAGCCAAATCACTAATAACGCTAAAAACCGTTTGAGCATAATCTTCAATCGAAAAGCCTAAATATTCAGCGCCATCGCTAAGACTACAAGTTTTAATTAAAAATGGTGCAGACGCTTTTTTAACGACGCTCTTTCCGTCGAACAAAACGGCTTTAACAGATGATGTACCTAAATCTAAACCAATAGAATATTTCATAGCTTACCTTTAAAATTTCACGTTAAATAAATTTGCAGCGTTATTACACATAACGTCCGCAACATCTTCTTTTGTTAAAGAAAGTTTTTCTGCGGTCTTTTTAAACCCACGAATTATTTCATAAGTGAAATTCGTAACGTTTTCTTCATCCGTCTCTCTCATGTGTTCCGCACCCGTTACGTCACCATATAGTCCACGTGGAATGACGTTTATGTAATATCCATCTTCAGAGATACGATACATTCTCATTTTTGCTATCGGCATATCCGTTCCGTACATTACCCTTTTAGTGCCAACCGCATTAATAGCTTGTTCTGTTGCAAGAGGTAAAGTATTAGCACAAAAATCAAACATCATGTTTTTTGTATGTTTTAACGTGTCAAAAGCATTGCCTAAATCTTCAGGAGCATAAGCACGTCCAATGTGTGCAACGATTAATTTAACGTTTGGATATTTTTGTTCAATTTCCATTAAGTCTTTAATATTTTGTGGGTCTTTCAATCTATCTGGACGAGAAATATGTAAAATTACTTTCCAACCATATTTATCGGCAACCTTTAAATGTTCATGTGATAAAAACTCAAATATTCTTGCGTCTTTACCAAGAACTCCGTCTTTACAGTTGTTTAAATATGGCTTTAATCCTTGGAAACCACCTTTAATTACTTGTTCTTCTAAAAATTCCGCAGAATCGTTATAATGAGAAAGGAAAAGAGTGGGATAACCATATTCTTTTGCAACTCTTGAACAATAATCATTGCTTTGATCTAAATACGCACTAGGAGAGCCAAAAATTACAGGCACAACCTTTTGATTTGGAAATAAATCCTTATAGGTTTGTACAATATCCTCAATAGTGTTATCAACCGCTACTCTTGCTGGCCAATAAACAGGGCCTTTTTTAGGCTTTTTTACACTTAAAGGATAAACGTGAGTATGCACGTCAACAATATTTTGAGGCACAAATTCATTTATTTCTTCTTCGTATACTTTCTTATCATAATCAGTTAATTGAAATCCAAACATAGTCTACCACCACAGATAATTTTTTTTACATTCTATCACTACCACTTTTTAATGTCAAGTGAAATGACTTATTCTAACAATTAACTCCACAAAAATTAACTATTTTTTGACATTATAAATTTATCAGACATCGGGATTTCTAATTATCTTTCGTTTATATTATTAGGCTTAAAATAAATTGATATACTTTTAATTCGCTATTATTTAGGTTGCTTTCCTATATATGCTAAAATACCACCGTCAACGTATAAAACATGTCCGTTTACAAAGTTTGAAGCATCTGATGCTAAAAACACAGTAGGTCCTGCTAAATCATCTGGGTTACCCCAACGAGCGGCAGGAGTTTTTGCTATTATAAAACTATCAAACGGGTGACGTGAGCCGTCTGCTTGTCTTTCACGAAGCGGTGCAGTTTGACTCGTTGCAATATATCCCGGTCCTATACCATTACATTGAATATTGTATTCACCATATTCACTTGCAATGTTTTTAGTAAGCATTTTAAGTCCGCCTTTTGCCGCAGCATAGGCAGAAACTGTTTCACGACCTAATTCACTCATCATTGAACAAATATTTATAATCTTTCCGCCACCTTTTTTAATCATCGACGGTATTACTGCTTTTGCACAGATAAAGGGTGCAACTAAGTCAACGTCTATCACTTGCTTAAATTCATTCAAAGTTGTATCGCACATGGGTATTCTTTTTATAATACCTGCGTTGTTAACGAGAATATCAATAACGCCAAGTTCACTTTCAATTTGTTTAACCATTTTTGTAACCGCAACTTCATCAGTAACGTCACAGACATAACCTTTGGCGTCAATACCATCGGCTTTATAACTTTCAAGCCCTTTTTCCATTGATTCAAGATTGCTTGAATTAAAAGCAATCTTTGCCCCTGCCAACGCAAGAGCTTTTGCCATTGCGTAACCTATGCCGTGTGCAGCACCTGTAACTAAAGCAACTTTACCATTTAAACTAAATATGTTTTCCATTTCATTTTCTCCAAAAAATTACAATAAATCTTTCGTTTCAATAAAGTCCATATCTGTAAATTCTTGGTTTTCACCACACATCGCCCATATAAACGAATAGTTCTTAGTGCCAACACCTGAGTGAATTGACCAAGACGGGGAAATTACAGCCTCTTCATTATGCATAATGATATGTCTTGTTTCGGTTGGCTCTCCCATCATATGGAATACTACGTCGTTTTCGCCCATGTCTAAGTACATATACACTTCCATTCTTCTATCGTGTGTATGGCAAGGCATTGTATTCCAGTTTGAGCCAACTTCTAATTGAGTTAATCCCATTGCAAGTTGACAACTTTTAATAACTTCTGGGTGAATGTATTGATTGATAACACGCTTGTTACATTCTTCCACGCTACCGCAAGGTACTTTCTTTGCCTTGGTTATATCTATCTTAACGATAGGATAACTCGTGTGTGCAGGACATGAACTTACGTAGAATTTTGCTGGTGCGTTTTCATCAACACTCTCAAAAGTGATATCCTTATTTCCCATACCAATATAAATGCCGTCTCTTGGGTTCATTTCGTATTTTACACCGTCAATTGTTATAATACCTTTGCCCCCCACGTTAATACAGCCCATTTCTCTTCTTTGTAAAAAGTAGTCAGCTGCAAGTTCTTTACCAGCTTCTAACTTCAATATCTGGCGAACAGGCATAAGTCCTGCCGTAATAATACGGTCTATGTGGCTATATACCATTCTGATATTGTCTTTCGTGAAAAGATTTTTGATATGAAATTCTTCTCTTAATCTTTCAGTCGTATAGTGTTTTACGTCTTTTGCATTACTTGCTTGTCTTACTTCCATTTTATCTAAATTCTCCTTTATATATCTTCCATAAACTTCTATTTGTGATAATGCTGCAAACGACAACTGTTCTGTCGCTTGCACAAAGTTATATAATTTTATTGTTTTAGTAACTTTTTTATCTTTTAATTGAACTACTTTTCCCTTTCTATTTTCTTCACTTGGGAAAGTATCTCTATCTAACACAAAGTTGCCTTGTACTATCTCTCCGTCTGAAAATTCTATGTCGATTGACTTCCAGTAACTATCGTGTGGTTCGCCCAAATGGTCTTTGATAAAATCCGCACGAAGATAAAATGTTATTTTATCTACTTCTACCTCTCTTCCAAAATCAAGTGTAAACTCTAAATCGTTTCTTGCTCCACCAGCCCAAGAGTGATAAGGATATCCCCCGTGCCCTTGATTATCGTAATCGCCGTCTATTGCGTTCCTTTCATAAAAGCACGCCTCGTCCCTCGTGACAAAATTTGCACTTGCGTGTGGATAACTTCTTGCCTTTCCTCTTAAATCGTGACTGTTAAGCGCTATGTTTCTATATCCGTAAATTTCTTCGTCCTCAACTTCCCTTACTACAATATTATGTTTATTACCCTTAAAGGCGTTTTTATTATAACAAGCCAACTGTTCACTTTCATTTGGGATAACAAACTCAAAACTTCTTGACGGTAAATATACGATACTTTCTCTTAGCGTATCGTCAAGTTTTACGCTAATAAAATCACAACCATCAAGCAAAACTTTTATTTTGTCGCCAACTTCCCAAACCTCGTCGTAAGTGAAGTGAAGAGCACTTCCTTTTTTTGCAAGTTTAACATTCCCTTTACTGTCTAATATTTTTAAGTTAAGCATTTTTCTCCTTTTTTTACTTTCGGTTAAAAGACTTACGCTATTTTTTAATAATATACTAACCCTAATTATTGATAATTATATTATACAATATTGTAATTATTTTTTCAAGATCAACTAATAACACAAAACAGCAATAATTTTGGACTTTTTAGACAAAGATGCCTATATTATTTAGTATTTGGTTTGGATTTTTTTGGAGAATATAGAAAAATGTGTTGATTTTTTAGAGCATGACTGATACAATAAAGTCATGGCAATAGTTAATTATATTGAAAAACATTTAAAAACCTTTTCAGTCACTTCCCACAAGCATCATTACTGGGAAATAATTTACGTAACCGAAGGCTTGGGAAAGATTAAAACCCAAGACAACACCGTTGTTGAGTACAAAAAAGGCGAGATAATATGCATTCCACCAAACTTGCAACATCTAAATTATTCATCTTCGGGTTTTAAAAATATTCACTGTACGATTGAAGATTGGACACCGTCAATTAGCACTATATTTTTAATTAAAGAATCAGCATTAACTAAAGATTTTTATTCGCTTTTTAAGTTATTGCATAGTTATGCGCATTCTTTGCCTGCAAATCACCCCATCAATCTCTCTCTTTACACTTGTATAACTGAATTTTTAAATCACCTATTAAACGAATCGACCACAAGTAAACAAACACAAATTATAGCAAACGAGATTATGGCACGCTATACGGACAGTAAATTCGATATTGACGATGCATATAAATTAATACCGTTATCAAAAGAGTATTTGCGGAAAATTTTTATACAAGAACACGGAATTTCTCCGTCGAATTTTTTAACTTCCAAGAGAATAGCTTTAGCTAAACAACTAATTTTAAAAAAGAAAGACAATAATCTTAGAATTTCTGAAATCGCTGAATTATCTGGCTTTGACGATTTAGCTTATTTTTCACGCATTTTTAAAAAAGAAACGGGCTTTGCACCAACTGAATATGAGTTAAAACATCTAAAAACCAACAAAATTGAAAGTGAAGAAAGATAAGTAGATGTTGTATCTTATGAAAACGGTAAAGTTGTAATAGATTATGGCCACGCAATCATTCCCTTAAACAACGGCGAAGTTTTAACAGCTAAAACAACAAATGGTGGTACAATTTACAGACGGTAAGGACTACTGAACCTTTCAACACATTCGTAAAATTCTGATTTTTACGATGCGGTTATAAATGATAGAGAACCTAAAGTTAGCGCAAAAGAGGCGTTAAAAATTCAAAAATTAATTTGCGAAACACACAACAATAATTTCTAAAAATAATTAAATAATAAGCGGTGCATCTTGACGATGCACCGCTTATTATTATAAAATATAATTTATTATTTTGGTAAAATATTTTTAGCCGTTCCTCTTTGAGCGTGTTCACACATTTTAAATGCCTCGGCATATTTAGTGCAACATAACGTTCCAAAAACCGAACCCAAAGATTTAATATAATCTAAAGTACTCATACCATCATGTTCGGTAAGCCATTCTAATTGAGATTTATGGCACGCCATCGCCTTAAGTTTTACTTCCATTTCTTCCGTTATATCAACGTAATCCGTTCCTGTAAATACGGGAATAGAATCTGCAGACATATAATAAATAGGAATATCTGACGGAACGCTTTCAGGATATACGCCTTCTTTTGTACAATAATGTGGAAGTGTGGACATAAACGCCGCCCTATTTACCAAAGCACTTGATTCAACGTGATCCATCATATAATCATCTGGGTATTGAGTGATAATAGCGTCTGGCTTAACTTTTCTAATATAATCTATAAGTTTATGAAGTGCAACCATGTCGTATCTCGAAACAAGCACGTCATGCACACCCAAATTGTAGTATTCTTTTGCTCCAATCATTTCCGCTGCAGATTTTGCCTCTTCATATCTAATTTTTGCAAGTTCTTCAGGCAATATGCGATAATGCCCTTGATCGCCGTTAGTAATACCGCACACATAAACTTCATCTCCACGCTTAACAAATTTTGCAAGCGTACCAAAACAGTTTATTTCCAAATCGTCAGGATGACATCCTATTGCAAGTATTTTCATTTTTTCACCTATTTAAATATTTTTTCTATTATCTATTATTAATCACACCGAGCAAATAGTCAAGCGTTTCAAAGCCAAGTTTTAAACTTATCTCTTTTATTTCTTCATTTGCCTTAATTTTATCAGCAAAATAGGTTAATTCGTAAAAACATTATCTTAAATCGTGAAGAAAAGTCGGCAAACAAACGTCAATTGTATCTATGTTTGCCTTGCCCACAAATCCACAACCAATTAAATTAAGACATACAAACACAAAAGCACGGAAAAAACTTCCGTGCTTTTATAGTTTTTATTAAATTAAGTCGGCTTGTTTATAATGCTTCTAAACCTATTTTTGCCTCTTCTTCTCTAATTCTACTCATTCTTTCCAACTCGCAAAATCTGCCGTTTAACGCCATCAACTCTTCATAAGTTCCCACTTCAACCATTTTTCCCTCTTCCATAACGATGATGCGGTCAGCATTTCTAATGGTTGAAAGACGATGTGCGACAATAAAAGTGGTTCGTTGATGCACAAGTTTATCAATCGCCTTTTGAACGTGATACTCAGACACGTTGTCTAGTGCGGAAGTTGCCTCGTCTAAAATTAAAATTTTGGGATTCCTAATTAATGCTCTCGCAATAGAGATTCTCTGTTTTTGTCCGCCAGAAAGTTTGTCACCGTGTTCTCCAACTTGAGAATCAATGCCGTTTGGCAACAAATCCAAAAACTCCGTGATATTTGCATCCTTAACGGCTTTTTGAAATTCTTGCTCGTCATAATTTTTCAATCCGTAAGTAATATTATCACGAATAGTTCCCGAAAAAAGAATACTATTTTGCGGTACGACTGACAAGAATTGTCTATACGATTGCAAAGACATTTCCGACATTGGAACGCCGTCTATGTAAATTTCTCCACTTGTCGGTGACAAAAGTCCGATAATTAAATTCATAACCGTACTTTTCCCTGACCCTGAAGAGCCGACGATAGCAATACGCTCACCTTGTCTAACACTTAAATTAAAATTATTAACAACAAGTTTGTCGCTGTTAGGGTAATGATAACAAACGTTTTCAAAGATAAAACTACCTTCAACGTTTTTAACAACTATTCTGTTTTTATCAACTTCAACGTCGTCCGCACGCATAATTTCCGCAATAGACCTAACTGAATCACGCCCTGAAACCAAAGATGGATAAATAGCAATAAGCGTTAAAATTAAACCGCTAATCGAATTAAAGAGTGACTGAAATAACACTACTTCACCCGACGATATAACCCCGTTAATGCAAATAAAAACACAAAAGAACAAACATCCAACCGAAAAGATTTGCGAACAAACCCAAGACGCTGAGCCAAACCAGGCATTAGTTTTATCAAGCACTAACCCTGAATGCTTTACTGCTTCCAAGCGTTTTCCAACTTCCTGTTCTTCCAGTTTATTAAGACCGTGTGACTTTGTAAGTTGCATCATTTGTAAGGTGGTCGTCAATTTTGCAGAAAGTTGTTCATTTTCTTTTCTTAAAACAAAACTGTCCTTTTTAAGTTTCTTTCTAAAAGCGTAAGAGAGCAACAAGTTGGCAGGAATAATTACCATAAAAAAAAGTGCGACAACTGGACTTTTAACAATCGCTATAGTAGAAGAAATAATTGCGCTTATTATATAAGGAATAAAATTAAATAAAAAGGTTCTATAATAAACTTCAATTCCCTCAATATCTCTTAAAATTTTAGATTGAATCCTGCCCTCTTCAATTTCACGGTGATATGTAATAGAAAGTTTTTGAAGTTTTCTAACTACAGCACGTTTAACTTCAGCAGAACGAGAACGGATTGTTTTATTAAGAATTCCGTTTCGCCAAACGGTAACTGGAATGTTCAGTAAAATTAACAAAACGCTAATAATGGCGTCAATAATTATTCTAAAAATAAAGTTTTCTGGTCTTGTTGCCAACAAATCTATTGCGTCGCTAATAATAAGGGGCATAACCCACACTGGTGCGTTTTGAAATAAAAAAAGAAAACTCGCCCAAATAATAGGTTTTTTATCTTTGTTAAGCAAACGCCCAACAAATCCTTTACCCTCATTGTTTCCTACTAAGTCTTCGCCTTTAAAAAAAGACTCGTAATCTGGAATTTTATTGTTTACGTGTCTACTTTTGCCTGTTATTTGTTGACTTTGTTCTTCAACTGTTTCAGTAACATCCTTTGACATAAAAGCACCTCTTAAATCAAACTAGTCAAAAATTCTAAACTGATTTTCTATTAAGTTACCACATATTTTTCGGTATTATAACATAGCCATTTTCAAAAAGCAATACTTTAACACCAAAAAACATGCAAAATAAAAAAGATTTTTCTTTCACTCGCTTGACATATTAGATTTATGAAGTTATAATGAAGAAAATGAAATAAAACCTATGATGGAGAGTAAGTAAAATTCTTTACCTTTTTTCTAGAGAGTTGCAGATGGTGAGATTGCAATAAAAAGACTGAATTTGAATGGACTTCTGAGGGCGAACGAACGCAAAGTTTTGCAAGTAGCAATCGACGGGAACTGCACCCGTAAAAAGGCAGAGCGTATAATTGTACGCAATAAAAGTGGACTTTATAGTCAATTTGGGTGGCACCACGGTAGTAATTATCGTCCCGAAGAACAGTTGTTCTGCTCTTCGGGATTTTATATTTTAGGAGAAAACTATTATGCAAAAAATCAATACGAAAAAACTCGTTTTAACAGCACTCTTTACTGCTCTAATTATCGTGGCAACTATGTTTATTAGAATACCGCTACCGTACGGCTACGTAAATTTAGGCGATGCTTTTATCTTTTTATCCGTTTTGATTTTAGGACCGATTCTGGGAACTTTAGCCGCTGGAATCGGCTCTGCAATAGCCGACACTTTTGGATACATTACCTATGCACCCGGAACGCTGATTATTAAAGCACTAATGGCTATAACCGCATACTTAACTTATGCAATACTACTTAAAACAACTAAGAAGAAAATTATATCGGAAATTTTAGCAGGAATTGCGGGCACAATAGTTATGGCTTTTGGATATTTTGCTTATGAAAGTTTATTCTTTATATCTGTTGGTGCATCAATAATAAACGTTCCGTATAATATCGTACAAGGTTTAGTAGGTGTTTTCATTGCTATTGCTATTATGAGAGTATTAACAACTACTAAAGTATTAGACAAAATACAAAAATAACAAAGGAGAATGGTTATGAAAAAACAAATTCCTTACAAAATTTATCTTTCAGAAAAAGAACTTCCTAAAAAATGGTTAAATTTAAGGGCTTTTATGGACAAAAAACCCGCACCATTACTTAACCCTGAAACTTTAAAGCCAATCACAGAAGAAGAACTTTCTAAAGTTTTTTGTACAGAACTTGCAAGACAAGAAATTGACGATACGACACCTTATATAGATATACCGGAAGAAATCCGCAATTTCTATAAAATGTACCGTCCTGCTCCGCTAATTAGGGCATATTGCTTAGAAAAAGCGCTCGGCACTCCCGCAAAAATTTACTATAAATTTGAGGGCAATAATACTTCTGGCTCACACAAATTAAACTCTGCAATTGCTCAAGCATATTACGCCAAAAAGCAAGGACTTAAGGGCGTTACTACTGAAACGGGTGCAGGTCAATGGGGAACGGCTCTTTCTATGGCTTGTTCTTATTTTGGATTAGAGTGTAACGTTTATATGGTTAAATGTTCTTATGAGCAAAAGCCATTCCGTCGTGAAGTCATGCGTACTTACGGTGCATCGGTTACCCCGTCTCCATCGGAGACAACGGCTGTTGGTAGAAAAATTCTTGAAGAATTCCCTGGTACAACTGGTTCTCTCGGCTGTGCAATCTCAGAGGCTGTTGAGGCTGCATCTAAAAATCCCGAATATCGTTACGTACTAGGTAGCGTACTAAATCAAGTACTTTTGCATCAATCCGTTATAGGTTTAGAAACTAAAACAGCACTCGATAAATATAAAATTAAAGCAGACATAATTATAGGTTGCGCAGGTGGTGGTTCAAACCTTGGCGGGCTTATCGCTCCGTTTATGGTAGAAAAAATCAAAGGTAAAGCCGATTACCAAATTATAGCAGTTGAGCCTGCGTCTTGTCCAACCTTAACACGTGGTAAATATGCATACGATTATTGCGACACTGGCAAAGTCTGCCCTATCGCAAAAATGTATACTTTAGGAAATGGTTATATCCCCTCTTCAACACACGCTGGCGGACTGAGATACCACGGCATGACCACTACCCTTTCTGAACTTTACGACCAAGGACTTATGGAGGCAAGATCGGTAGAACAAACCGAAGTCTTTAGTGCTGCAGAACAGTTTGCAAGAGTTGAGGGCATTCTTCCCGCCCCCGAATCCTCGCATGCAATCCGTGTTGCGATAGACGAAGCAATGAAATGCAAAGAAACGGGCGAAGCAAAAACCATAGTCTTTGGACTAACTGGAACGGGATACTTTGACATGTATGCTTATAAAAAGTTCAACGACGGTGAAATGAGCGATTATATTCCCACCGAAGAAGATATTAATAAAGGGCTAAAAAGTCTCCCTGACATAAAGGCGTAAAATCAATTAAATCGTAATGACAAAATCCCTTAGGCAAATTACCTAAGGGATTTTAATTTCGTAATATTGTGCTAATTATTAGTATATACAGTAATATTTTCCATTTAAAAGTTAAATTTTTCGTGTTATAATTAAAATATAAATTTTAGGTAGGTCAAATATGAAAACTAATGGGATAAACTTAAAATTAAAATTAGAAGATTTAACTGGCAAATTTACACTTTCAGTTACTTCAGATGAAAGTGAATTAAAGGGTATCGACCTTGATTTAATCGAAAATAAAACGGGGCGTGTTTTAACTTTTTCTTTTGCGCTTTCTGATAAAAGCGATACAAAACGGTTTGAAATAGAAAAACCTACCCTTTGGTCAATAGAAAATCCCAACCTATACTCTTACAATGCAACCGTTTATCACTTAAAAGGTCAAACGAAAATAAGCGGTAAGTTTGGTGCAAGAATTATTTCGAAGAATAAGAAAAATGTGCTAATAAACGGCAAGAAAGTTTTTATTAAAGGATATATTCGTGGTGCAAGAGCGCACGAACATTTAAACAACGAAAATTTAAGCGAATACGATTTTTACCGCAAAAACATTTTGCAAGCAAAAAAGTATGGATTTAACTATATTAGATTTCACACAACTATTCCCAAAAAGGAATTATTTGAAGTTGCAGATGAATTAGGTATGCTAATTCACATTGAATTGAGAACTTCAGAATACGACAATTTATCAGAAATGAGTTTTGGTAAAGTTTCCCTTGTTGACGACCAGTTTATTTTGGGGATTATTGACGAGTTTTACGACCACCCGTCGCTTGCAGTATACTGTATTGGCAACGAATTAAAATCATTAGTCGAACCACAAAGAATTGAAGAAATTGGTGAACTTATCAAAAAGACCGACTCTACAAGGTTGTTTTTAGATACTTGTGCTTGGGGAGAAATTGGAAGAAAGAATGTCGACATTGACGTCCAACACATGAGTTATTTTTTCCCCTTTAATAAACACTCTAAAATGTTCGATGACTTAAGTTTTATGCATATGCTTACCGAAGAGCAAATTGCAAAGGATGAAAACCTTTTTACCGTGCCGTTAATCGCACATGAAGTCTGCCACTACACCGCTTTAAGAGATTTCAAAAAATTAAAGGAAAAATTCATTAAAAACGGAACTGAACTTCCTTGGTGGATAGATGAAGAACTTAAAATGATTAACGAAAAGGGTTTTTCCGATAATTATGACCAACTCTATTACGCAAGTAAACTTTTTCAATTTGAATGTTGGAAAACAGCCTTCGAGGAGATTAGAACCAGTAGACTTTTAGGTGGATTTCACTTCTTGCAATTTGCAGATACCGATAAATATGAAAACTCAAATGGAGTTGTTGACTGTTTTGATGATGACTTAATTTCTTCTGAAGATTTTTTGACCTTTAACGGCGATATTGTTGTATCGGTAAAACTTTCAAAACGCAATTTCTATGAAAATGAAAAGGTAGACTTTCCCGTTTATCTATCAAACTGCGGAGAAGACGATTTTGTTGATGGTCAAATCATTTACAAATTAATGAATGAAGATAGCACTTGCGTTTATGAACATACTAAAAATATAAAACTAGACAAAGGATTAAGTAAAATTGACAATTTAAGTTTCAATCTTCCTAAATTAGAGCAAGCAAAACTTTACACTCTTTATTGCACCATTAAGGCTAATGGTAGTAAAATTGCTTATAACTATTATAAATTATGGATTTATCCACACTATTTTGAACTTACATATAAAGATTTTTGCAATTACGAAAACCAAAATATAGTTATAACCGACAATGTTGAAAAAGCATTTTCCAGCCTTGACAAGGGCAAAAACGTTTGTCTAGTATATCGTAATGACTGGACTAGACACCTAAAACATCAAGATATGATTAACCCTCAATACAGTTTTAAGGCAACTTGGAATAGATTTAAGCCTGTTATTTGGGATAGAGGAACTAATTTTGGTGGAATTTGCGAAAATGAGCTACTTAATAAATTTGGCTTTAACACTGGCAAATACTATGATTTTAATTATTCAGTAATAAGCGAAGATTGCGATAAAATTGTTCTTGACGACTTCCCTATAAAGGTAAAATCTTTAATTAGTGGAACGGATAAAAACAGTCGTGACCGTTTTGACGCATCACCCATCTTCAATATGCACGAACTTGAATATGATAGGACTTTAAGAAACTTTTCTTACCTTTTTGAATTAAAGGTTGGAAATGGTAATCTTTTAGTTTGCGGATTAAACTTAACGAATATGGACGAAAAAGAACCGTCAAGCATGAATTTAGCAAACTTTATAATAAATTATTTAAATTCTGCTGAATTTAATCCAAACAATAAAATTTCTTTAGATAACCTCAAAGAATATATGAAAGAATGTGCACAACACCCTGTAAAAGAACGAATGATGACACAGTTTTGGCAGTTAGACGAAGAGCCTGTTGAAACCGAAGAGTACTGGAAAAATTCTGAAGAATACTTAAAATAAATACTTAACTATTGATAACGACAAAAAGACGAGAGGAAGCCGAGTCCCCACAAGGGATTCGGCTTCCTCTCGTCTTTTTTTGCGAAATAAAAGGAATTAATTATAACTAAAACAGTTATAATTTTAGTTTTTATTTTTTAATACACTTGCTTTTTGACAATAATTTCTATTATATGATGTTTTCCCCCCGTAAACGCTAACTTGTTAGGTTTATAATCAGTTTTACCGTCAAATAAAGGGGGAAATATGAAACGATTAATAATAATGCCGTTAATTTTAATGCTAATATTGTCGTCGTTTTTACCTTTTTATCCCGTAACGGTAAACTCAGAGCCAACTAAATACCTTAGAGTTATAACAGAAGATACTGCATTTTATAAAACCGTAAACGACACCACGCCTCTTTTCTATCTACCGTACACTTACTACGTTAAACCACTTAAAGTCGAGGGGCTTTACACGCACGTGGAGTGTTACGGTCTAGGAGGCACAGCGGGGCTTGACGGCTACGTTTTAACAGAACTTCTTTACGACGATAAACTTCCCGTAATAAATCCTTACGTAGTATTAGAATTAACAACCGCTACTACAGCCGTATTATATAGAGATAGTAACTTACAAGAACCAGTACAATATCTATTTGCTGAACGAAAACTAAAATATTACGGCTCCTTAACAAAGGGCGAGCAAATAATTTATTACTGTTCGTATAATAATCGTTTAGGTTACGTAAGAGAAAGCGACGTTTATCCCTTTTCTATTGCAAACCACCCAAATAAACTAACTTTCTTGCCCGAAGACCCCCCAAAAGAAGAAATAAAAACAGATACAAATAGTGGAAAAGATTTACTTACATTAAAAATTGCTATTATCTTATGCCTAGTTTTTGCTGGGATAGTCGGTCTTGTTGTAGCATTAAATAAAAAGCCTACAAAAGCCGTGGCAATAGGATACTACGATGAAAACGACTATGAATAATTATGCAATTAGTCGATTTTGAGAAGTTGCAATATTAGAAACTTCCGTGTTTTTTTCTTTCTTTTCACTTTGTTCTTTTTTATTAGGCTTTTCATAAGATTTTTCGTGTTCAATGGTATGTCTATGTAAATTTTTGAAAAAATCAACGTTCATACAAGTTTCTTCAAACCATTTATCGGTTGCGCCTAAGTTTTCTAAAATTTTTGCAATTTTTGCAATAATGATTGTTTGTCGTCTAAAGTACGCCCTACTCTTTAGGTTGATACCACTTAAATCTTGATTGTTCCTTTCTCTAAAATACTTATACCCTATTAAATCTCTTTCGATTTTTTTAAGTTTGATAAGAGCGTCCTCAATAAGTAATTTCAGTGCAAATAAACAGTCCTTTTGATATGTAAAATCCACGATTGCCTGGCACTGTTCAATACACGGGCTATAATTATCCATCGAAGAAACAGCGCTCCTTTCTACGTGTTCATCAATTTGCTCAGCAACCGCCTCTAAATTTGGGTATGCATAAAGCGCAGTTTTTGCATAATATACGTTCATAAATGTCTCCTTTGTCAGTTAAAAATTTTCACGTCAACGTTACCGCAATTATACTTTTAAAAAATTTCAAATGCAATATTTTATGTCACTAAAAACGAACATTTGTTTGTTTTTTATTTAATTTTACTCTTTTAATATGCCACTGTCTGTCATAT
Organism: Clostridiales bacterium; assembly: GCA_015069425.1. Taxonomy (GTDB): domain Bacteria; phylum Bacillota; class Clostridia; order Christensenellales; family Borkfalkiaceae; genus UBA1259. Next base: position 265,764 of record SVIP01000001.1, read on the forward strand.
TGGACTGACTTTTAAAAATAATTTCCATATTTTGGAATAGGAAAAGTGTAAAAATATAAAATAAAAAGTCGAAATATAATGACAAAAGGTAATTTATGTGATAAAATGTAAATTATGAAACAAATCGGTTGGAATATAAATAAAGTAATAATATGTATAGTGTTAGTTTTTGCGAGTGTGCTCTGTTATTTTTTTGCAAGCGCATCTTTTAGTTTTGTAAAAGCGGACAGCGCACAGGTTGAATATTTTTTACCTGTAGACAACATGCAATATAAGACTTTAAACGCCCCTATTGACGTTTACTCTGACGACGACGTAACAGCAATCGCTAGTGGTGACCAAAAATTGTATGTATACTATGATGGAAAATACACTGAACTTGACGGTTTTAGTGCAATAAAGCAAGTGAAAAAATTTGACAATGCCACTTTACTCGTATCAGATTTTGGTCGTATTTATTCTATCTCTTTACTAAATAATTTTAATAAACTTGAACTCTCCCAAATAAGTGGCAACTACTTTGACGTCAATAAAGAATATTTAATTGCTGCGTATAGCAGAACAGCAGAAGTATATAAAATAAATAATAATGGGTTTAACTATTCATCTTCCTTTTCATTAGATGCCGATAAACCCGTTGCGATTAATGATAATAATGAAATTTTCTTTTACAACTCTAACGGTATTTGTAAATTATCCGCTACAAAAACTAATGAGGAACCTGTCGTTTTATCAACCGACGTTCCGTCTAAAATGATAGCGGATAAAAGTTATATTTATTTCTTAACCGAAAATCAAACACACGTAACTAAACTCAACATATCAACCTTAGAAAAAACCACTCTAACTATTACAGAACTTGATAAAGACTATCAACTTGGGAATCTTATTTCCCCTAGCGGTATCAATTTTAAAAACGGAAACTTACTTTTGACCGACACTGAACTTGATGCCGTGCAAGAATTTAAGATTGAAGAAGACCAGTTAGTCTTTACTGGCTTTGCAATCGCAAGTGGAAAAACTGCCTATAACCGCACTAGCAAAAATGCAGTCTCAATCGAATATTACAATAATAACGTAGCCGTTCTCGATGAAAATAAACTTTTAATAACTAAAACTGAAACAGAAAATCCATACGATAGAAGTAACTTTAAAAATTATACTAAGATAGATACATTTAAGGGAACTATGCCAAACACAATTGCTATCGGCAAAGACACGGTTTTACTCTCTTATAATCACGAAAAAAACAACGGTTATTTAAAAATGTTAAACCTATCAGACGGAACGTTGTCTGATAGAATTGACGTATTTAATTACGTTATTCAAGAAATTTGCTATCAAAGTGGAAACTATTACGTATTGTTAATTAGACTAGAGGGTGTAACCCACAAAGAAACTTTGGTTTATAAATTATCTGAAACCGATAGACAATTAAGCGAAAAAGTATTAACTAGCGACTTTAACGCAACTGCAATGACTGTGGACGTGTTTGGAAATATATATTTAGCGGACAGTAACGGAAAGATTTGCTTTTACGAAAAAAGTAACAAGTATTCTGAAAAAGCGATAGGCACTATTAAAAATATAAAGAAAATGTCTACAGATCTCGGTGGTGTTTTATTCGTCCTTAGTGACGGCATTAGTTATTACGATGGCAATACCTTTAAGTCATCTAGTATTACCCCACCGGAAACTAGCGATAAAATAAAATCGTTCGCTATGAGTTTTGAAAATAAAAACGTATACCTACTTTACAACGGAAAAGAATACGTTTGCAAAACGAAAGCACTTGATAATTTATCGCTAAGCGAAGTAACTGTATCAAATAAAGATTTTATTACAACGTCTAATACCACCAAACAAGATGCTCTCAAAATTGCAACTGTAGATAAAAGTGCAAACGTATACTCTGTATTAAGAGAAAAAGATGGTGACAGATTTATTTATATCGGACTTGCCGAAAAACAGTCCGAATACGCACACATTTGCGATATTAAGATGAGCGATAAACTTACGCTATCGGTATTAGCAGGACAAAACCAAATTGTTTTTGTAAACAATAAAGAAGTTACTTTATCGTTACCCAAATTTACTGATGCACCCGAAAAAGCATACGTTGCTACCGATGTTAACGCTTATTATATTCCGATAATATTAAAAGATATTGATGAAACTGAAGTTGACTATATGCCTATTAATTTTGCATTAACTGATAACGGCAATTTAGTTAGGTTGACAAAATCAACAGTAATCTCCCCCCTCTCCACCGTTAAGTTTTTAACAAGAGAACAAAGCGGAGAAACTCTTGATATTTATTTTTATTTTGCATCATTTACCGTAAACGGAAATCATTATTCAGGATATATTCCCGTATCATTTACCGTTCCAGTATTAGCGGAAGATTTTTCTTGGAAAGAGTATAGTATTGAAACAGTCAAAAAGACCGACGTTTATATAGACGCACTTTTAGGTGGTGAAAGTATTTATTCTCTAAATGATGGCGAACAAGTTATAATAACAGAAAAAGGCGAAAGCGTTTACAAAGTAAAAATCCAAATAAATGAAAATGAATTTATTGAAGGATATATAAACGTAAACGCAATTAAAAATAAAGCAGAGACAACAGTAAGAAACGTTATAATTTTAATTATAATTTCTATTTGTATCTTAGGAACATCGCTTTTCTTAGTATTAAGAAAAAAACCCAACAATTAAAAACAACCAAATAATTCAAAAGAGAGCCAAAATGAATTTTGGCTCTCTTTGTTTTAGTCTGCATATGCGGAATCTTTATCCGTTTCACTTTGTACAAATTGTATTAAGTTAAATTCTTCATCCACGTCAAAATTTTCCGCATTCTCATAGGCTGCAAGTTTACTTATGGAAACTTCGTACGCCGTAAGTGTCCTAACGTCATCGTCAGTAATTCTTTTTTGATATTCACGACTTTGAATACGTCCACTAACCGCAATATGCTCTCCAACCGCAAGGTTTTTTGCAAATCTCGCATTTCTACCCCAAGCAATACACGGAATATAATCAGATTTATTATAAGAACGGTTAACAGCAATTAAAATATCTGCAATTTCTCTATTAAACGGAGTCGTTCTATAGATAGGTGGTTTACAGATATAACCTGTAAGCACAATGTTGTTTGGATTTTTAACCGAAACGTCATCTAGAAGTTCTCTAACAAAAACCGTAAGCATAAGTTTACTTTTTCCGTCAACTAATTTATTATACGAACGGAATTGACCTAAAGCGTTTATAGTAACCCCAACTTTCAAATCCTTGTCGTTAATAAGACGTTCCGATACGGTAACAGGCAAAATATCTCCCTGCCCCGACAGTCTTTTTACCAGTACGTTCATTTCATAAAAACCTTCGCCGTATACTTCGTGCGAAAATTCTGCGTTTGTAACGATTTCACCACTGATAAATACTTTGTTGTTTTTTTCTTGTAAATAGTTCATATATATTTCCTCCAATGAATTTCCTATGATTTAATTTGTGCTCCATCTACCGCCATATAATAATTATCACGATAGATAAGTTCGCCAATTGGCACAAAAGCATAACCTTTCCCCTTTAACTCTTTAATTATTTGAGGCAAAGCATCTGCCGTGTGCAATCCTTGATTATGGAAAAGCACTATTGAGCCGTTTTTCACCTTGTTTACAACACGATTACTTATCTCGTTTGCGGATAAATTTTTCCAGTCCAAACTGTCTACGTCCCATTGAATAGTGTAAAGTCCTAATTCTTTTGCCGTTTGAATTAAAAGGTCGTCGTAATCCCCGTACGGAGGACGAAAAACTTCTACTTTTTTACCAGTAATTTCTTCAATCGCCACTCTTGACGTGGTCAGTTCGTTTATAATCGACTGCTTATCTAACTTACTCATATAAGGGTGTGTTGCGGAATGAGTTCCTATTTCATGCCCCAAGTCTGAAATTTTTTTAACCATTTCGGGATACTTTTTCGTCCAAAATTCCACCATAAAAAAAGTGCTTTTTACTTGCTCTTTTTCCATTATAGATAAGAGTTTTTCCGTATAATCTGTTCCCCAAGCACAGTCAAAAGAAATTGCTACTTTCTTTTCTTCGGTGCTTACATAATATATTGGTAGTTTTTTTGTCGCACTTCCAGTAACGACTTGATAGGCACCAGACTTTTGTACTAAAATGGTTAATAAAACAATAATAAGAAAAGCAGTTACTACTTTTAATATCTTTTTTTTGGAAAGGACGGTGAAATACATTTTATCTTTTTCCTTATATCGAATTTAAGGTTATTTTGTCGAATTTTATCGAAATTTGTAAAATCACTTAACTTCTACAAAATAAAATATGCTAAAAAGGGCACGGTTATGATAAACCGCACCCATAAAAAAGAAAAAGCGAGTACTTTTATAAAAGCACTCGCCCAATAATCACTTAATTATCATTTGTTTTTATCTTTAACAGTTAAGGTCATAAACACTGCTACAACGTTAAAAATAAATCCTGCCCAAAACCACATAACTTCGTTCATTTCTTTATTTTTATCACGAACAATATCTACACAAATACGCCCGCAAACGTATCCGCCCAAAAGATAAATAATTACAGAAATACAAAATAAAATTATTTGAAAGGGTGTCATAAACAAAACCTCCTTTTTTTAACATTATATTCCTAATATTTAATTTTGTCAATAGTCATTTTTAAAAAATATATCGAATTTTACAACTTTAAAAATAAAATCGGGATAGAGAACTATCCCGTTTTATTTATCTGCGAAATCTTAGCCCATTAAAACTTCAGATATAACATCTAAAACTTTTTGATAACAACCACCACAACCAGTGGTACAATGGGTTACGTTTTGTACTTCCTTAAAAACATCGATAACGTTTTCTAATTTATTGTGCGTTTCAAGAGCAGTTGCAATTGAATTATAGTCAACTTGCGCACAGTTACAAACCATATAATTCTCTTTCATCTCTATTCCCTCAAAACTTATTTGTTAAAATATCTCTTTAATAAGCCCTCAAATGCTTTACCGTGACGAGCTTCGTCTCTTGCCATTTCATGAACGGTATCGTGAATAGCATCAAGATTGAGTTCTTTTGCTTTTTTAGCAAGTTCAAATTTACCAGCCGTTGCACCATTTTCTGCTTCTACACGCATTTCAAGGTTTTTCTTGGTTGAATCGGTAACGCATTCACCTAAAAGTTCAGCAAACTTAGCAGCGTGTTCTGCTTCTTCATAAGCCGCTTTTTCCCAGTAAAGACCGATTTCTGGATATCCTTCTCTATGAGCAACTCTTGCCATTGCGAGATACATACCAACTTCAGTACATTCACCTGCAAAGTTCATTCTTAGTCCTTCAATAATTTCAGGATCAACACCTTTAGCAACGCCTACAACGTGTTCAGCAGCCCAAGCCATACCTTCTTTCTGCTCGTTGAATTTAACAGCAGGTGCGCCACATGTTGGGCATTTAGCAGGGGCAGAATCCCCTTCGTGAACATAACCACAAATAGTACAAACAAATTTTTTCATAATTTCTCCTTTTGGTTTTTTAACCTATATATATTTTTATTTTTTATTCAGCTATATCATTACAACAATCCATACATTGTCCGTAATAAACACATTTCTCACCAATTACTTTTAATCCCAACTCTTCAATCTCGTCAGGAGTTTTAGTTGGCTTAAACAAGTCTATTATTTTACCACATTTGCTACAGATAAAATGACTGTGCCGTGACGTGTCTCCATCATAATGCAACCTTTTATCTTCGGTTTCAAGGGTAATTATCTCCCTTTCGTCAGTAAGAAGTTTTAAGTTGCGATATACCGTGCCTAAACTAATATTAGGCTCAAACTCTCTTGCTGAACTATAAATCATATCAGCAGTCGGGTGATCACTTCTGCCCTTTATGATTTCAGTTATCAATTCTCTTTGCCTTGAATAACGCATCTTAATACCTCCTTTTCAAATCGTTATCAGTAATGATTACTATTATTATAATAAAGATAAAACGTTTTGTCAAGGGTTTTTTAAAATTTTTTAAAAAATCTTTTAAAAAAATTACGGCAAGTAAAAACTTACCGTAAACACAAACATTATATATAACCTAATATATACAACCTATAAATTTTCTAATTCATCAAGCCATAATTTTGAAACAGCGTCTGATGGCATTTTATAGCCAGTTCTTGGTGAAAGAGATATTTCTGTTACTTTTACACCATCGGGCATACAAGAACGCTTAAATTGTTGATTAAAAAATCTTCTAACAAAAGTTTTAAGCCATTTTAATATTGTTTCATCTGTAAATTCTCCCTTAAAGGTATTAACAGCAGTATAGTAAATCTTTTTAGGAGAAAAGCCCTTTTTAATCATTGAATACAAGAAATAATCGTGTAAAATATACGGACCGACTATATCTTCAGTTACTTGTTTAATTTTTTTATCCTCGGACGGAATAAGTTCAGGACTAACTGGAGTATCTAAAATATCAAGTAATACGGCTTTTAGTTTACCTTTATTAGTGTTAGCGGTATAATTTACCAAGTGTCTAACTAGAGTTTTTGGAACAGAACCGTTAACCGCATACATGCTCATATGGTCACCATTATACGTTGCCCAACCAAGAGCAAGTTCTGATAAATCCCCCGTACCAATAACCAAGCCATTACACATATTAGCAATGTCCATTAATACTTGGGTGCGCTCTCTAGCTTGAGCGTTTTCATACGCAGCGTCGTGCAAATTTTCACTATGTCCAATATCTTTAAGGTGACGTTTAACCGATTTTGTTATATCCACCTTTTTAAGAGAAACACCGTAAGATTTAGCAAGTGCAATACTGTTATCTAGAGTTCTTAAACTTGTTCCAAAACACGGCATAGTTATTGCTAGAATATCCTTTAGCGGACGATTAAGCATTTTCATTGCTTTTACTGCAACTATTAAAGCAAGGGTAGAATCTAGCCCCCCAGAAAGTCCCAAAACAACAGTGTTTGCATTGACGTGTGTGATACGTTTTATTAAACCGCTTGCTTGTGCTGTAATTAAAAATTCTTCTTCGCCCTTTTTAATAAACGGAGTTTTATCATAAACTCTGTCACTTGCAAAATCTTCAATATCTAAAGAAAAACCTACTGTAAAATATTCTTTTTCCTTTATATCAAATTTTTGGTTAAAAATCTTAGAACGATTATAATTTAATATTTCAAGGTCAATATCCGCATATATTAGTCCGCTAGTAAAGGGCTGACTTTCGTTTAGAATTTCGCCATTTTCACAAATCATACTATGCCCTGAAAAAACACAGTCGGTTGTTGATTCACCGTTACCCGCATTAGAATATATATAAGCGCAAACGGCTTTTTCTGAATGGCTTTTTACTAAATTTCTTCTAACTTCACAGCGTCCAGAAAATTCAGGACTAGCAGAATGGTTAACAATTATTCTCGCACCGTTCAATGCGTGATATAAAGATGGAGGAACTGCCGTCCATAAATCTTCACAAATTTCCACGCCAACTTTTAACCAATCATTTTTTCCATCTGCAAAAATAATGTTTCTAGAAAAAGGTATTAAACCTTCACTTTCTATTTCTTTTAAGTTAACGTAAGAAATCTTATCGTCCCCACTAGAAAAATACCTTTTTTCATTAAAAGCATCATAATCAGGCAAATAACTTTTAGGTACTATTCCTAATATTACCCCGTCAGAAATTGCAACCGAACAATTGTATACAAGTGAGTCTTTTTCAATAGGCGCACCGATAAAAACTAATAAGTTCTTGCCTTTAGTAAAATCTGCAATTTCTATAATTGCCTTTTTAACGCTTAAAAGCAAAGTCTTTTGATAAAATAAATCTCCAGCCGTATAGCCTGTTAAACAAAGTTCTGGAAAAGATAAAATATGCACAGCACACTCTTTTGCTTTATCTATACCTTTTTTAATTTCGCCTAAATTGTAATTTACGTCCGCAACCTTTATCTCAGGAGTATAAGACGCACATCGAACATAGCCTAAATTCATAAAAAACTCCTTTCTTAGTAATTTTTGAATTTTCAATAATTATATTTTACATCGATTTTATCAATTTTGCAATAATTTAACAAACAAAAAAACGACAAATATGCATTTTTTTGCAAAATTGCCGTTTTCGTTATTAGAAATTATAATATTTTTATTCGCCGTAACCGTCAGGATTTTTCGTTTGCCAGTTCATTGCGTCTCGACACATATCTTCAAGTGTTTTTTCCGCCTTAAATCCTAGAACTTCTTTTGCTAAACTTGGGTCGGCATAACACTCGTCTATATCTCCAGGACGACGTGGCATAATCTTATATGGTATTGGTTTACCAGTAACCTTTTCAAAGGCTTTAAGCATATCTAAAACACTGTATCCCTGTCCAGTACCAAGGTTTACAATAAGTAATCCAGGATTTTCAGCAAGTTTATTAACCGCTAAAACGTGACCTTTTGCTAAATCGACAACGTGAATAAAGTCTCTTACCCCCGTACCGTCATGCGTATCGTAATCGTTACCAAATACCCCAAGATATTCTCTCTTTCCAACCGCTACTTGCGTAATATACGGACAAAGATTATTTGGAATACCTTTTGGATCTTCGCCTATCAAACCGCTTTCATGCGCTCCTACTGGATTAAAATATCTTAAAATAGCAATATTAAATGACTTGTCAGCAGAATAAAGGTCTTTAAGTATATATTCGATAAACAATTTTGTGCTTCCATAAGGATTGGAAGTTGAAAGTGGGAAATCTTCTTTAATCGGAACGCTCTTAGGTTTACCGTAAACCGTAGCAGACGATGAGAAAACTAGGTTTTTAACGTTGTAATCACGCATAGCAAAAGCTAAAACTAAAAGCCCCTCTATGTTGTTTTCGTAATACTCTAAAGGTTTAGCGCAAGATTCACCAACCGCTTTAAGCCCAGCAAAATTAATAACTGCGTCAATTTTATTTTCAGTAAAAATTTTATCGAGTATTTTTCTATCCCTAATATCACCCTCGTAAAACTTAATTTTTTTGCCTGTAATTTGTTCAACTCTTTTAACAGCCTCGTACTTGCTGTTCATAAAATTGTCAATGCAAACCACACTATGCCCCGCATTAAGCAATTCCACGCTTGTATGCGAACCTATATATCCTGCACCACCAGTTACTAAAACGTTCATAGTTTATTACTCCTTTATTTATTAATTATATTTTCGTATGCCTCAAAAAATCTTTGTCCTAAAATGCGAAGTGATTCTTTGCAAAAATGTATATAATCTCCATTGCCAACTTCTTCATCATTGCTTTTTAAATCACTTGCTTTAACAAATTCTCCATTACCCATATCCTTAAACAAATCAACTTGTGCTTTATATATGGCGTTTACTTGAGATGAATGATCTTTCGACCAATGGTTGCAAAATTCTCCTGATATTATTGGAATTTCCTTGCCAAAATTATCTCTTACTGCGTTAAACACACAAGCAACTTTGTTCTTATAATACTTATATTTGCCTTCAGATTTATTCTCTTCAGGGGTAAATCTAATTTCACCATCATCAACTTCGTGTTCACCTTGATGCCATAAAAAAGCAACCACTCTGTTTTCTTCGTTCATCTTAAGAGCAGAACTAACCATATCCAACATTCTGTTATATAGAATTTCACCTTCACCCCAATGCTTAGCAAAAAAGCCTGTTCCGCCAACTGGTGCAAACACTATAAGCAGTTGTCTGTCTTTTTCTAAGTATTTATCTGCGTAAAGTTTAGCAAATTCTAAAGCAAAACATCCACGGTTAAATTCTCCGTCATATCTTTCAGTTGCCACTTCTATATGTGCCTTTTCATCCGCATCAACGACAACGTATTCATAACCGTCAGGATGTTTTCCCGCACTCCATAAAAACTCATTTTTCAACGTTAAAATATCTTCTCTAGGTATCCACGGAACGCTACTTTTCCCTATTCCCGTTCCTTCTGCATTGGATTGCCCTGCTAATATAATTATGTCGACCTTTTTCTTATTTGGATTTATTATTATCAATTTCTTTACTCCCTATTTAATATTTAAACTATTTAGGAACCTAACAAAACCTTGTTCCCCGTTATCATCAGGCTTAAATACAGCGGTATTTAAAAGTATGTTTTTACAAGTTACGTTTACTTTTTCTTCCACGCGTTTTTGTGCGTCCTCAATATCTTTAGATAAACCGCCTTGCATTAATTCTTTTATCATATCTCTATGTGCGAATAAATAATTTTCCTTATTGAAAATAGCCTTTTCATCGTACGGAACTTGACCACAAAGAATTTCAGCAATCATATAAAGTTGTTTTTTGAGTCTACCTGGTAATATAAATAATCCCATAGCCTCTATTAAGCCGATACCCTCTTTTTTAATGTTATGATACTCTGGGTGAGCGTGGAATATCCCATCTGGATATTCTTCGCTAGTTCTATTGTTTCTAAGTATCATATCTATTATATAAGTATTTTTAACTTTTCTACAAACGGGTGATAAGGAGTTGTGTTTTACGTCCAACGTCTTTGCAAATATATCGCATTTTTCGTCAGTATAAACTTCCCAAGCCTTTATAATATCAGTAGCAAACAAACGGATTGATTCTCTGTCTTCGCTTTCCAATCTAACGACACTGTTGTACCAGTCAACAATACCCACTTTTACCGTAGGATATTTTTCGCTGTTAAAATACTTCTTAACAGGTGCTTTATGCATAGGCATTAAATGTTCACCGCCTTGGAAATGTTCATGATTTAAAATTGAACCGCCAATTATAGGCAATGCTGCATTTGAACCTATCATATAGTTGGGGAAAAAGTCCACAAAATCCAAAACTTTACAAACAGTATCTTCTGCAATGTGCATTGGAGCGTGTTTATTTGATATGGCAATCATGTGTTCGTTATAATAAGCGTAAGGCGAATACTGAACAAACCAATCTTCTCCGCCTAATTTTAATGAAATCGTGCGAATATTTTCACGTGCAGGGTGAGTAAGAGTCCCTGCAAATCCCTCGTTTTCTTTACACAATAAACAAGCAGGATATTTGGCTTTTTTAGGTGCGGTCAAAAGTTTTGCAATTTCCTTGTTGTCCTTTTCTGGTTTACTTAAATTAACGGTAATTTCTAAAAATTTGTCGCCGTCGGGATATTCCCACTTAAGATTTCTTTCTATTGCCGTTTTTTGAACGTAGTTATTCTTTACAGAGAGATTATAAAAGTATTCGCAAGCCTTTTCAATACCCTCTTTTTCTTTAATTCTATAAAAAGTTTCATTAACCTTTGACGGAAGTGGTGATAGCAATCCAAAAATATAAGTGCTGTAAAGATTTTCTTTTCCCTCTTCAACAAGGTTATTTTCTAACGCAAATTTTTCTAGATCACATACTATTTGATCGGGAACAGTAAGGTTGTCAATAAAGGATAAATCTATCGTTTCTTCATTTGGCTCGTCTAAATTAAATTCCCTAAGCAATAAATTGCGGAAATAAATTTCATCACGCACCTCTAAATGCAAAAACTTTTCCGCATATCTTAAAAGTTGTTCAACTAAAATTTTACCGTTAACCATTTTTCTCTCCTTTTTTGCCGTAATAATAATAAAATTTGCACTCTTTGTTCGAATTGTAAAGTTTTCTTTCTCTATCACACTTTTTGCCGAAATGTTTTTCAAAATTATTAGCACTCGTAATAACAAAAGCCGACCAACCGTCTAATTTTGCATACGCTTTGCCAAAAGATTTATAACACTCTTCCGCCTCTTTTTTGTCGTACACACGCTCTCCGTAAGGTGGATTAGTGACGATAGTCCCATTTTTATAATCTGAAACAAAATTTTTAACGTCTTTTACTTCAAATCTAATCTTGTCTTTAAGTCCCGCTCTCTCTGCGTGCCTTTTAGCAAGAGCAATAGCTTTCGGGTCAATATCAGATGCATAAAACTCAATATTTCTACCCCTATTTTCCCTATCTTTTGCTTCTGTAAAAGCCATATCGAATAACTTTTGGTCGAAATTTTTCCAGTCGTTAAAAGCAAATCTTCGTCCTATTCCGCCTGCAATATCGAGCGCTATTTTCGCACCTTCTATCGCTATCGTTCCAGAACCGCAAAAGGGATCTGCAAAAGGTCTATCTTTATAAAAATCACTAAGTAACAATAAAGACGAGGCTAATGTTTCCTTAATAGGTGCAATTCCAACCAAATCACGATAGCCACGCTTATGCAACCCAACACCACTGGTGTTAAGATACAAAGATACAGTGTCTTTAAAAATTGAAAACTCCACTTGGTACTGCGCTCCGTTCTCTAAAAGACGATTTATTTTATAGTGTCCACACAGTCTATCGGCAATGGCTTTTTTAATTATCGATTGACAAGACGAAATTGCAAAAAGTTTACTCTTAACACACTTTCCATTAACTGTAATTTTTGCATTTTCGGGGAAAAACTCTTCTAGTTTTAAACTTTTCACGCCCTCAAAAAGTTCATCAAAAGTTGTTGCAATAAACTCTGAAAGTTTAATATATACCCTATCAATTGAACGCATAAAAATATTACACCTTGCAACGGCAAGCATATCGCCGTTAAAAGTTAGCGTCCCGTTAAGGGCGGGTGCGTCGTCATAACCTAAACGCTTTAATTCACTTTTTACAACCTTTTCTACCCCCGACGCACAAGTGACTGTTATGGGAAAAGAATCAGGCAAACATCTAATTTTCTCCATTATCTTAATTTTAAACAAAATCTTGGTTTTTTGCAAGCATTTTACTAAGAATTTTTTATACAAAACGATATTTATTATCACTATTTTATATATATTCAAAAACAAAGCTTTATAAGTTAAAATTATACCTATTATAACTATAAAATGTTTGCAAAAAAAACTTATTTTATTAATAACTTTTTTATGCTAATTGACAAAATCGTTTATATTTGTTAAAATATATTATAAGTGGGAGTGTTGGGTTTTGAAAGAAAAAATAGTGGAAAAAATACGAAACAGAAAGCCGTTTGAAAAGGCTGATATCATCATATATAGTGTATGTTTATTATTAATCGTATCTTTGTTTATACTTGTTCCACTTTCAAAGAACAGCCAAGAAAACACTGGCTTTAAAATAAGCGTTGACGGAGAGATTGCTGTCATTTTGGAATTCGATAAAGAAATCGTTGTTGAGTCTGATTATAGCGATTTGGTGTCGGTTGAAAAAAAACAAGATTTATACCAAGTTAAAATACTAACTAAAGATAAAAACGGATATAATCTAATTGAGTTTGACTTAAAGGAAAAAACCGCTAAAGTAATAGAAAGTAACTGTTCTAGTTCCAAAGATTGCGTGCATTTCCCCAAAATTAAGACAAGCGGAACTATTTATTGTGCGCCACACAAACTTAAAATTTCCCCGCTGAAAGAAGAATTTAAATCCCCTGTCGTTGGTGAAATATGAGAAAAACAAAGATTTTAAAAGTTTGTCTTGCGGGAGTGTTTGCAACTTTAGCAACGCTAACTTTCATGTTAGAAAACTTGTTTCCACCAATAATTTTACCCGGGGCAAGAATGGGGCTTTCACACGTCTTTATTCTTTTATCGGTATTACTTCTAGGTCCGTGGCATGGAATTTGCGTTCTTTTAATTAAAACGCTAGTTGGAAGTCTGTTCTCTGGAAACCTTTCTGCTATTATGTATTCAATCCCGTCGGGGCTAATATCTTTGGCAATAGAAATCATATTCATATATTACGCTAAAAAAACAAGCCTATTATCAATAAGTGTTTTTGGGGCAGTATTAAACATAATTATTCAAACCGCCATCTTTTGTCTAGTCACGAACACTTTGGAATTTTTAGTTTTTATACCGTATTTAACCATTATAAGCGCAGTTTCGGGCTTACTTGTTGGTTTTATTTTATATTTAATTATGAAAAAACTCCCAGAAAAATATTTAACGGGCGTTTAACAAAAGGAGAATAAATTGAGTATTAGAAAAGGAAAACGTTATCGGTACGGAATTCACGTGCCGGACATGAAAGATTTGTGTGCAGAAAATCCAATCATAAAGATGCCTGCGCCCAAAAAAGTATACATTAGCATGAATCAGCACATCGGTGCACCTGCTATCCCGATAGTAAACGTTGGCGATAAAGTCACCAAAAGACAACTTATCGGTAAAGAAAGCGGTGTGATTTCCGCAAACGTGTTCTCTTCGGTTTGCGGAACGGTTACCGCTATTGAGGATATCGTTACAGCAAGCGGAATCAAGATGAAACACGTCGTAATTGAAAACGATGGTAGAGATGAAGAAATTTTCTTTGACAACATTGAAAACTTTGAGCCTAAAACCATAATCGAGCGTATTCGTCTTGCAGGTATAGTTGGTCTTGGCGGAGCAGGTTTCCCCACTGCGGTTAAACTTTCGCCCTCAACCAAACTCGACACGCTTATTATAAACGGAGCAGAGTGCGAGCCATACCTTAACTGTGACTACCGCTTAATGATTGAAAATACCGAAGATATTTATAGGGGCGCAAAATATTGTGCCTTAGCACTTGGTATAAAGAAAATAGTTATAGGTATTGAGGCAAATAAACCAAAGGCAATCGAGGCATTTTCTAAATATGACGACTTAGACGTCGTTATACTTAAAAAGCAATACCCTATGGGCAGTGAAAAACACTTGATTTATTGCACCACTGGCAGAAAAGTTCCGATAGGCAAGATGCCGTTTGACGTTGGTTGTTGCGTTCAAAACATAAAGACGGTTATTGCAATCAAACACGCAATTGAAGACAACAAAGCCTTATCTTCAACCGTGCTTACAGTTAGTGGTAACGGAATTAAAGAACCCAAAAACTTGCGTATTCAAATAGGAACACCATTAGAAGATATAATTGAATTTTGCGGTGGACTTGTAGGCGAAACTGTTAAAATTATTGCAGGTGGACCGATGATGGGCAAAGGTATGATTGGTATTAATTCTTATACAAGAAAAACCAATTCTGGATATTTATTTTTAACAAGTGAAGAAACTTGCTTAAAAGAGCCCACAAACTGTATTAACTGCGGTGTATGTGCAAAAAATTGTCCTATGCGTCTTATGCCAATGTATATTGAAAGTTACGCACTTAGCGGAGATTTCGCTAATGCGGAAAAATACGGTGCTATGAACTGCATTGAGTGCGGTTCGTGTGCATTTAACTGTCCCGCTAAGCGTTCACTCGTTCAAAGTATATCTATGGCAAAATCTAAAATAAAGGAGATGAAACAAAATGGCAGATAAAATTTATAAATTTTCTTCTTCTCCGCACGTAAGAGCACCGAGAACGACACGCCAAATAATGATTCACGTCTGTATCGCACTAATGCCCGCTTGTATTATGGGCGTAGTCCTTTTCGGATTAAAAGCGCTTTTACTTTTAGTCTTGTCGCTAGTTAGTGCAATTCTAAGCGAAGTTGTTTATCTTTTAATTGCAAAACAAAAGCTTAACGATATTATAAAAGGTTTTGATTTTACTTCTTGCGTAACAGGGCTTCTTATCGGACTTTCGATAGGCGTACAAACACCTTGGTACGTTCCAATTTTAGCAAGTATGTTTGCAATTATCGTTGTAAAAATGATTTTCGGTGGAACGGGCAAAAACCTTGTAAACCCTGCGGTAACAGGTAGAGTTTTCGCATTTATGTCATTTACTTCAGTTATGGCAAGTGGTTGGATTGCCCCCACCATAGGCTCTCTTGTTGGCGGAGTAACGCTTAACCCAACTACGGGCGCTACCACTTTAACGGATATTTTCACAAACGGAACCTTACCCACCCTATCAAATTTAGATTTATTCTTGGGAACAGGTCTTAGCGGGTGTATCGGTGAAACTTGTAAACTTGCACTTATCATTGGTGGAATTTATTTAGCGGTAATGGGAATTATTAATATTGGTTATCCAATAATTTACATAGCCGTTGCAGGATTATTTACCGTTGCACTTAATGGATTTAATTTTGCATACTTCTTACCATCTATTCTTTCTGGTGGACTAATTCTAGGCGCTATCTTTATGGCAACCGATTATACCACCACGCCAAACACCACGCTTGGCAACGTAATATACTTTGTTGCACTTGGTTTGGTTACGGCAGGATTAAGACAAGCTACAGGAATTGAAGTCGTTTCATTTGTAATTTTATTAATGAATTTATTTGTTCCATTAATTGATAAATTCGTTATAAATAAGCCCTTTGGCTACAAAAAAGTTAAAAAGGTAAAGGGGGCTTAAAAGGATATGAAAAAGTTTTTTAAGAGCGATTGGTTTAAATGCACTGCAGTTTTACTTGGTCTTTTAATAGTATTAGGCGGAACATTGGCAGTTCTTAACGACGTGCTATTTGTCTCTCCAGAAGAGCGAACGGCAAGAGCAATAAGCAAATTTTACGACACGACACCTAGTTATGAAGTAATATTGGACGCTGATGCTGAGAATAGCAAAAGAGAAGAAAACCAATTTGGTTATATTGAAAAAATATTTGAAATTGGCGATGAAACTTTATTTAAGTCTACAGGAATAAATGGTTATAAAGGCGGAACAATAACTTTATGGCTTAAAGTAGTTAAAAACGAACAGGGCTATAAAATTGAGAAAATCGTTTTGGACGGATATGAAAAACAAACTCTTATGAGTAAGTTTGATGCAAAATATTTCCGTACCTTTACAGACGTTACTTTTGACTACGAAAATAAAAATTCTATTTTCTCCCCTAAAAACAACGGAGAAGGGTTAACCGCTCCGATGACTGGCGCAACTTATAGCGCAAACGCTGCTTGTAACGCAGTCAACTGTGTTCTTGCCTACTTAGGAGGTATGGAGTAATGAAAACCAACTTTAAGAAAATTGCTAAAGACGGAATACTTACTAATAACCCGACCTTAAAACTTGTTTTAGGTACATGCCCCACTTTGGCTCTAACCACTATGGCAATGAACGGAATCGGCATGGGTGCTGCGGTAACTTTCGTTTTGATTTGCAGTAACGTACTAATTTCTTTGCTTAGAAAAATAATACCTAATCAAGTGAGAATACCTGCATTTGTTTTAATAATCGCAACTTTCGTAACCATTGTTAGACTTTTGCTTGATAAACTTCTTCCCGATATTTACGAAAGTTTAGGTTTATATTTACCGCTTATAGTTGTAAACTGCATAATACTTGCAAGAGCGGAAAGTTTTGCAAGCAAGAACCCCATTCTTGCGTCTGCAGCAGACGGTTTGTTCATGGGTTTAGGCTTTACTCTTGCTCTTACACTTATGGGTGCAGTTAGGGAACTTTTAGGTAGCGGTGCAATCTTTGGTGTTAAACTTTGGGATTTCCAAATTGGATTTTTTGCACAAAGTGCGGGTGCGTTCTTCACTTACGGTATTTTTATCGCATTGTTTGCACTAATTTCAAACCTTATTGAAAAAAAGAAAAAACAAAAAACTCTCGCTGTAAACGAGATTGGTGCGGAGGTTTAATATGGAATATTTAATGATTATAGTCTCTGCAATATTTATTAATAACTTTGTAGTAGTACAATTTTTAGGAATTTGTCCTTTCTTAGGTGTTTCCAAAGATTTTAAGAGTGCGCTCGGAATGGGGCTTGCAGTAACTTTCGTTATGACTCTAACTTGCCTAATCACCTATCCACTTTACACTTTTATTTTAGTACCACTAGGTTTAGAGTATTTGGAAATCATCGTGTTCATTTTCGTAATTGCATCACTTGTTCAAATGATTGAAATGGCACTCAAAAAATTCTCACCTACTCTTTATAACGCTATGGGTATTTATTTACCACTTATCACTACTAACTGTGCGGTATTGGGAGTTGCAGAATTGGTTATCGACTCTGCGCAAATTGCGTCGCTAATTAATATTGCGGAGAGCAGTATGAATATGGGTTACGCAGTATTATACGGAATTTTTGCTGGACTTGGGTTTACCCTTTCTATTGTTTTAATGAGCGGTATGCGTGAAAAAATTGCAAGGCTTAAAATTGCAAAGTGCTTAAAAGGTTTCCCTATTGCAATGATAGCAGCTTGCTTTATTGCTATGGCATTCTACGTGTTCGCACTTATATAAGGAGAAGAAAAAATGTTTAATCTTTTACTTAGACCAATTAACGTTCAATCTTTATTTACAGTACTTGGTATTGTTGCGGTTATAGCAGTCATATTTGCAATACTTATCGTTTTAGTATCTAAACTTTGTTTTGTTAAAGAAGATGAAAGAGCAAAAGCAGTATCTGAACACTTAGCAGGCGCTAACTGTGGCGGTTGCGGATACGCAGGATGTGCAGATTTTGCAAAAGCACTCGCTGAGGGCAAAGCAAGTATAAACGATTGCGGTGCAACCGCTAACGAAGAAAAAGAACAAATTGCTAAAGTTTTGGGAATTCCTTTTAGTGCGTCAGCCCAATCTTTTGCAGTGGTAAGATGTGCGGGCGGTAGCAACGCAAAAGACAAATACGATTACGTTGGAAATAAAGGCTGTGACTTCCAAAACGCTTTCCAAGGTGGTAGAAAGGTTTGCCCCGAAGGATGTTTGGGTGACGGAACTTGTGCTTTGGTTTGCACAAACGACGGAATTAAAATCAATAACGGTGTTGCTAAAACTGATAAATCACTTTGCTCCGCTTGTGGAGCATGTGTTAAAAAATGCCCTAAAAATCTTATTGAATTAATCCCTGTTACTGCAAAAGTTTACGTGGCGTGTTCAACAAAATGCCGTGGTAAAGACGTAATGGGAGCTTGCACGGTTGGTTGTATCGGTTGTGGACTTTGTGCTAAAAACTGCCCCGAAAATGCAATAACTATGGAAAATAACCTACCGAAAATTGATTACGAAAAATGTTCGGGTTGTTTAACATGTGTAGCAAAATGCCCAAGAAAAACAATTAAAGAAATTTAAATAATAACATCAAATAAAAATGGTGAGAAGTTTTGCTTCTCACCATTTTTATTTTCTAGTAGCTAATTTTAATCAAAGCGTTCTTATACTATCCACTGGAGACTTTCTTGCCGCTCTACTAACAGGCAATATCGTTGCAAGTGTTGAAACAATTACAACTATTCCAAAGGAAATCAAAACATTTACTATTTTATAATTTAGAAGTGAAATCTTCACACCTGACGTTATTGTGTAAGCGTTTATATAAATACAAGCAATACCGCTTAAAATGGTTGAAATTATAAAGCAAGTTAAAGTAATAATCAGTGCTTCGATTAAGAAGATACTAAACACATCTATTTTCCTTGCACCAACTGCTCTTAAAATACCTATTTCTTTATTTTTTGACGATATTGAAACGCTTATAAAGTTGAATAGCATTAGTGCCGCAAATAATCCGAACACTGTGGCCGAAGCATAAAACAAAAGTTTCATTTCATAAATTATTCTTGCCGTTCCCATAGTTGTTTTATATACTGCATTATTCATAACGTAAGTTGCACCGTTTTTACCACCACTTAGCATAAAATATGATTGAGCCATACTCTTATCGGTTGCAGTAATTAAAGAACCATATTTTTCTTTTTTAACGTCCATTTGATAATCTGTAAAATATTGGTGCAAAACAATACCAGAGTTATTATTCTCAACCGTATACTTATCTATAAATTCGTCTGAAACAGCGTAACCGTAATCAACCGTAGTCATTCCACCTATAAACGTGTAAATACCTTTAACATTTAAATCAACCTTTTCATCTCTTAAATTTTTAGCGTAAACTTTATCATTTATTATAAGTTTTTCATCAAAAACCTTCTCATATACGGTAAAAATATTTTCAGTTATAATTTGCATTTCTTTAACACTGAGTCTTGAGGTACTTGCATCCTGCTTACTTAAAAGTTCTTTAAGCAATAAACAATCTTCATCAGTATATTTTCCCGTATTTAATTCATTTTTAAGTTCTCTTGCATAACGAGCAATTAACACTTGACTTGAAATATAGACGTCCGTTTCAGCAAAGTCGGGGAAAGATATAGCGTTTCCGCTTAAATCGTAAAACTTAACTAAATGATCATTTTGCCAAATTGATTTAGGAGTTAAAAAGGTTTCACTACGACTGTCAGAAATTTTTGTTTCAATAGGATCATTTGAAATTATAATGCCGTAAACGGTTTTAAAATCAATTCGTACAGTTGCGAACTTATATTGCTCGTAAAAATCTGGAGAAACGAAAACTACTGTATGAAAACTATTCTCAAGCAAATCTTTTAATTCAGTCACCATTGAAACAATTGAATTTGCGTCCATTTTTGTTTTCATATTCAACAGTTCGTTAAACCTTGAAGGAATATCCCCCACGTCATAAACACCCGTCACAGTAAATTCCGTACCGTTTACGTTTATAATTTGATTTATTATCTCACTAGGAGAATTATAGTTGAAATTCGGCTTTTCTATATCCGTATTTTTTGAATGTTCGTAAATCTCGTAAATATATTCGGGAATTGCAATCTCTTTATAATTCTCAGGATATCTACCTGCAAGCAACCTAAAACCACATTTTTTTAAATATTCCGCACCACAATCGGAAAAACCCAAAATTGTTCCTACATTATAATATCTAGCGTAATCATAATCAATCGAAATATTACCTAAAGACAATCTATTGCTTTTATAGCCATTCACGCTCTCATAATCATTTTCATATGCACCAAAATCCATTATCCCCGCAAATTTTAACCCAACAGAATTTAAATTCATCCTATCAACTTCTTCTTGCGTAAATGCCGTCCTTAAAGAAACGTTTTTATTTTCTGTAACATATTCAGTGTTATTGCTCCCTATCTGTGTCTGTTCATAATAAGCAACATATTCTTTATACAAAATAATATTTGAATAATCCGACTTTGAAATAGCGTCAGCAATAGAAAAATTTGGGTTATACATCATTAAAACTGAAGAAATTCCAAAAAAAGTAAACGCTATAACGGCAAGCAATATCGTAAATGTTAATCTAATCGGTTTGTTTTTTATCCCATCAAACGCAAGTTTCAAAGCGTGTCGAAAAGGCAACCTTGATTTAATAAACTGCGTTTGTTCTAAATTATTATCCCTATTTTCTTTAGGTTTAGTTTTTAAGAATTTAGCATTTTCCTTATCTTCAACACCACAAATTTTCTTAATTTCTTTAAGTTCTTTTTCTTTTAAGGAAATTACCGTTTCTTTCTTCAATTTTTTTAAAGTTGAAATTATCTGCTCGGCTTCGTTTTCCGTAACTCTATCCCAGTCTTTGACAACTATAACATCATCATTAATGGTTACGTTTTCACTTGTCTTGTAATTTTTTAAAAATTCTTTACTAATATCGCTAATTACCTTGCCATCAGACAGTTCAATAATTCTATCCCCGTATTTTTCTGCAAAACCCCTATCGTGCGAAACTACTATAACTAGCCTATCTTTTGATAATTTTTTAAGCGTTTCGAAAATCTGTTCACCTGTGTTTGAATCAAGTGCCCCAGTAGGCTCGTCTGCGAGGATTATTTTAGGATTTTTTATCAATGCTCTTGCTATTGCTACGCGTTGTCTTTGTCCTCCCGATAACGTTTTCGGTTTCCGATTATTCACATCCACTAAATCAACTTGAGATAAAATTTCGTTTACGGCATTTCTATCGCTGCTTTTATTTTGAAGTTGCAACGCAAGCAAAATATTTTGTTCAACTGTAAATTCTTCTAATATATTATACTCTTGAAAAATAAAACCAACATAAGTATTTCTGTAACTGTCAAAATCAGTAACTGTAAAATCCTTACTACTTTTTCCATTAAGAATAATCTCCCCAAAAGTGGGCACGTCAAGGCCACCTGCGATGTTTAAAAGAGTAGATTTACCACAACCGCTACGACCTAGCAAAAATACCATACCCGTATTGTTAAACTCAATTGAAATGTCATCAAGTGCTCTTACCCCAACTCCACCTTTAGTATTGTAAATTTTTGTTATGTTTTTTACAGATAGCATAACATCCCCCTAGCAGAAAACTTATAACTTATTATATAACAAAATAAAAAAATGTCAACAGGTTGTTTTAATATATATACCCTTAAAAATATTTTGTAAAACTTTTAAAAAACAAAATCGCCATGTTAAACCACGGCGATAACTTTGTTCTATCTATTAAATGTCTTGTTGAACAATAACTTTCCCATCTAAATCTTTTAAGAAAAGTTTTCCCTCATCAAGAATTAAATAACTGTTAGGAGTATCGTTTTTAGGTAGTGACATTGAGCCTGCATTTGCAAATACCACACCGTCTATTTTCTCAATAAATCCAGTATGGAAATGTCCGTAAACGACTGCGTCAAATTTTGTCTTGGGTTTATTATCTTTATTATAGACGTGTCCGTGCGTACAAAGAACACTCTTCCCTCCGCTAACTAATACCACTTCTTCAATAAAATCAAAATTAGAAATCATTGTGTCAACTTGACTATCACAATTTCCTTTTATTACTAACATTTGTTCTTTTATAGCGTTAAGATTTTCAGCAACCTTAAGCGGTGCATAATCTTCGGGGAGAGGATTTCTTGGTCCGTGATTATATATATCACCAAGAAGTATAAGTTTATCTGCTTTTTCTTCACTTAAAATTTTTATTAATTTCTCAGTATAAAAATTTGAACCGTGAATATCTGATGCTATTAAATATTTCATATTTACTCCTTATTTATAATGTCAAAAACAACTTCTCTTGCCAGTATTAGTCCTGCGGTTGCGGGAACAAAAATCATACTAGGCGGAGCTGTTCTGTCTTTCCCCTTATTTTCCGTCTTTTCTCCGTCCGCAATAATATTTTGCTCCTCTGAATAAACGACTTTGACGCCTTTAATTCCACGCTCTTTTAGTTCTTTCCGCATAACACGAGCAAGTGGACACCCTTTAGTCTTTTCTACGTCGTCAACTTTAAGCATTGTTGGATTTGTCTTTCCACCCGTCCCCATGCAAGAAATAACGGGAACACCCCACTCTTTTGCTCTTTTGATTATTTCGATTTTAGCGGTCACTGTGTCTACTGCGTCTACAATATAACTATAATCCTTAAAATTGAACTCATCTGCCGTTTCAGGAAGATAAAAAACATTATGTGTTTCAATTTTCAAGTCTGGATTTATAGATAAAAGGCGGTCTGTTACCGCCTTAATTTTATCTTGTCCTAAAGTCTCGGTCGTCGCAATAATTTGACGGTTTATATTGGATAAAGCAACTTTATCGTTATCAAACAAAGTTATTTTACCTATTCCGCTACGAACGAGTGCCTCAGCAGTATAACCACCAACGCCTCCAACGCCAAAAACCACAACCGACGAGTTTTGTAGTTTATTAAAATTTTCACTGCCAATAAGCAGTTTAACTCTATCAAATTTTTCCATTATAAAAGATGTATTCCCGCTTTAGCGTATTCTTCTATACTTTCATCCGACCAAACAGATGATTGAACTTCGCCAATATGTGCTTTGTGTAAAAAATACATACACAGTCTTGACTGCCCAATCCCTCCGCCAATGGTTAGCGGAAGTTTTTCAGATATAATATCTTTGCAGTATGGGTTTTCAAGTTTATTCAGTTCACCCTTTTTCTTTAATTGCTTAACTAAACTATCGGCATCTACTCTAATTCCCATAGATGAGATTTCTAAAGCTATACCCAAAACGTCATACCACAAGATAATGTCACCGTTAAGTTTCCAGTCGTCATAATCAGCCGCCCTGCCATCGTGTGGTTTTCCATCCTTTAGTGGCCAACCTATTTTGTAAAGGAAAATTGCACCGTGTTTTTTAGCGGCTTCCTTTTCCCTTTCTTTTCTAGATAAATTGGGATATTCTTTTTCAAGTTCTAAAGTTGAAATAAAAGTAATTTGCTCAGGCAAAGTGTTTTCGATTTCAGGATACTTTTTATTAACCAAAACAGAAAGTTTTTTTAAAGCCTTATAAATACTTTTAACCGTCTTTTTAAGATATGTAAAGGTGCGATCTTCTTTATTTATAATTTTTTCCCAATCCCACTGGTCAACGTAAACCGAGTGAATAGCGTCCAAATCTTCGTCACGACGAATAGCGTTCATGTCGG
Organism: Clostridiales bacterium; assembly: GCA_015069425.1. Taxonomy (GTDB): domain Bacteria; phylum Bacillota; class Clostridia; order Christensenellales; family Borkfalkiaceae; genus UBA1259. The sequence continues at coordinate 289,922 of SVIP01000001.1, forward strand.
TATAAAGTCCCGTTTCTGGCTCAAAGCCGTATTTAGCAAGAGCCATACGCTTCCATTTAGCGAGGGATTGAACGATTTCAACTTCCTTTTTTAGCGTCAAAATATCGAATTTAACAGCACGCTCAAATCCGTTTAAGTTGTCGTTAAGTCCAGTTTCTGGTTGAACGAAAAGAGGTGCGGAAACTCTTGTAAGTTTTAACGCTTTAGCAAGTTCCTTTTCAAACGTATCTTTTATAAACTTTATTGCTATTTCCGTTTCAAGCAAGTTAAGTTTTGAACTGTACATTTATTTTATTGCTCCTTCATATAAGGGATATTTGTCAATAAGTTTTTTAACTTCAGCACGAACAAAATCAAATGCGTCTTCTTTCTTGTTGATAATTTCTGTGATAAGTTCTGCAATTTTTCTACAATCATCTTCTTTAAATCCACGAGTAGTAACGCTAGGCGTACCGATACGAACACCGCTCGTTACAAACGGCTTTTGCTTATCGAATGGGATTGCGTTTTTATTTAAGGTAATGTTAACTTCATCAAGAAGATGTTCTAATTCTTTACCCGTAATATCCTTGTCCGATAAATCTAAAAGCATTAAGTGGTTATCCGTTCCACCAGAAACGAGTTTAACGCCGAGTTCTAAGAATCTTTCGCTCATTGCCTTTGCATTCTTTAAGATTTGTTCTTGATAAGTCTTAAATTCAGGCTTTAATGCTTCGCCAAACGCGATTGCTTTTGCAGCGATAATATGCATTAAAGGACCGCCTTGAGTTCCAGGGAACACTGCCTTATCAATAGCCTTTGCATATTCTTCTTTACATAAAATCATACCGCCTCTAGGACCTCTTAAAGTCTTATGAGTAGTAGTGGTAACAAAATCTGCATACGGAACGGGGCTTGGGTGAAGTCCAGTTGCGACAAGACCAGCAATGTGTGCGATGTCAACCATCATGTAACAACCAACTTTATCACAGATTTCTCTAATTCTCTTAAAGTCCAAAATTCTGGGATATGCACTAGCACCACATACGAAAATATTTGGTTTAACTTCTAAAACACTCTTTTCTAAATCGTCATAGTCAATTGCACCAGTTTCTTCTTTAACACCGTAACCAACCGCATTAAAATACTTACCAGAAACGGCAACAGGGCTACCGTGGGTTAAGTGACCACCATGTGCTAAACTCATACCCATAATGGTATCGCCCGGTTTAAGAACTGCAAAATAAACTGCAAAGTTTGCGTTTGCACCACTATGTGGTTGAACGTTTGCATGGTCTGCACCGAATAATTTTTTAGCACGCTCAATGGCAAGATTTTCTACGATATCAACGCATTGGCAACCGCCGTAATATCTGTGTTCTGGATAGCCTTCTGCGTACTTATTAGTAAGCATACTACCAGCCGCTATCATAACGTTTTCAGAAACAAAGTTTTCACTTGCGATAAGTTCAATGTTATTTCTTTGACGAACAAGTTCCTTTTGTAATCCTTCATACACTTCGGGATCTGCTAATTTAATAGAAGTTAAATCAATCATTTTATTTCTCCTTTGCAATAAATATTCTTATATTAAATATGTTTAATAATCATTTCAGATAATTGTGCCTTAGTAGAAAGTCCAACCGACTTTTCCACTAATTCGCCCTCTTTAAAAAGCAACAGCGTAGGTATTGATAAAATGCCAAAATCTTTTGCAATGTCGGGGTTTTGGTCTACGTCTACTTTTATAATTTCTACTTTTTCTTTTATTTCTGCTTTAAAATCGTGAAGAATCGGTGACTGCATTTTGCAAGGACCACACCAAGTAGCATAAAAATCTACAAGTACTAATTTATTATCCAAAAGCACTCCTGCAAATTCTTCTTTTCCTAATATTTCTTTAATATCATTCATCTTTATTTTCTCCTTTATTTTCAATAATGCTAATTATATGAGGACAAAAATCCTTTTTATTTTTAAGTTTCTTATCTATAACCGCTAAAATAGTATACCACAAAATTATGAATATTACACTAAAAATAAGCACCCAAATTTCATTATTTAAAAATGTATAAGTAATTACACAAGATAAACCTATCAAAACAAGCGGAACTAAGAACACTAAAAGTGCGCTAATAAGTTTTGTGTCTTTTGTAGTTTCAATAATAACAGTATCGCCTTGTTTAGCGTTAACTTCATTAACTGCATTAAACTCAATACTATTCGCATTTTTAGGAAACATGCAAAGTCCACACTTACTACATTCATCTTTTTTGTCGACTTTAACTACTGCTCTGTCTTTATCTATCTTAGTAACAAATCCTAATTCTTTCATTTAACAAACTCAATAAGGTCATCAAAGGCTACGTCAGTTTCCGTACCCTCTTGCATATTTTTAACTCTAACAACTCCCGACGCTAATTCGTTTGAACCGATAACCGCAACAAATTTTGCGCCTATTTTGTCTGCATATTTAAACTGTGCTTTTATACCTCTTCCCATATGGTCGAAGTCCGCACTAATCCCCTCTTTTCTAAGTTTAGCAGTAAGTTCAAACGCTTTAACCAATTCGTTTTCACCCATAGGTGCAAGGTAAACTTTAACTTTGTTAGGATTTTCAATTTGCTTGTTGGTGTTTTCAAGTAACATCAAAATTCTTTCAATGCCTACGGCAAAACCTATACCAGGCACGTCTTGTCCACCAAGTTCAGCGATAAGTCCATCGTACCTACCGCCACCACAAACTGTTCCTTGTGCGCCTATATTTTCAGAAACAAACTCAAATACCGTTCTAGTATAATAATCAAGCCCCCTAACGATATTAGGATTAATTTTATAACTAACGTTGGCAACGTCTAATAATTTTTTAACCGTTTCTAAGTGATTAGAACAATCTTCACAGATATAATCTAAAATCTTAGGTGCGCCCTCGTTAATCTTTTTACAATCGTCGTTTTTACAGTCTAAAATTCGTAAAGGATTTTTATTAAGTCTATCTTTACAAAGTGCACATAAGCCGTCGTAGTTGCTGTTAAAATATTCTTTTAACGCTTGTTCATACTTTTTCCTACATTCCTTGCAACCAATACTGTTAATATATAAAACGACGTTTTCTATGCCAACACTTTCTAAAAATGTTTTTGCTAGAATAATAACTTCCGCATCAATATCAGCATTTTTAGCCCCTAAAAATTCCACGCCAAATTGATGAAACTCACGAAGTCTTCCAGCTTGTGGGCGTTCGTAACGGAAACATTGGGTAATGTAAAAAAGTTTTGCAGGTAAAACGCTATTACTTAGACCGTTTTCCACAAAAGCCCTTGCAACGCCAGCTGTTCCCTCTGGCTTTAAGGTTATTGACCTACCGCCTTTATCATTAAAAGTATACATCTCTTTGTTTACAATGTCAGTTGTTTCGCCAACCCCACGCAAAAAAACTTCAGTATGCTCAAAAGTCGGCGTTCTGATTTCACTTGCGCCGAAAACTTTAGCCGTTTCTCTAGCTTTATTTTCTACAAACTGCCACTTATAACTATCTTGTGGCAATACATCTTTAGTTCCTTTAGGTACGTTTATCATATCTGTATTTTCCTTAAAGAATAAATTTTTTGAGATCTTTAATTTTTGTTTCGCCACCAAGCTTATCGGCAACGTATTGTCTGTCTATTATAATTTCTTGCTCTTTATCCCCACACGCTTGGTAAGAAATTTCCTCAATTAATTGTTCCATAACCGTATGAAGTCTTCTAGCCCCAATATCTTCTCTTGTTGCGTTCATGTCTTCTGCAATTCGCGCAATTTCTTCAATAGCCGTATCGGTAAACTTAAGTTCAACGCCGTCCACTTTTAAGAGCATTGCATATTGCAAGGTAATTGCGTTTTGTGGCGTTGTTAATATCTTTATAAAGTCGTCTTTTGAAAGACTGTTTAATTCCACAAGTATTGGGAATCTTCCTTGAAGTTCAGGGATTAAATCGCTCACTTTAGAAACGTGGAAAGCCCCCGCTGCAATAAATAATATATAGTCTGTTTTTATTGCGCCATACTTAGTCATAACGGTAGAGCCTTCAACGATAGGAAGAATATCCCTTTGAACGCCTTCTCTAGAAACGTCTTGCCCACCGCCTTTATTACCTTTAGCCGCAATTTTATCTATTTCATCAATAAAGATAATACCTTCATTTTCTGCGCGATGAATTGCTTCTTCATTAACAGAATCGTTATCAATTAATTTATCAGCCTCTTCTTGAAGTAAAATTTTCCTAGCCTCTTTAACAGAAAGTTTACGCTTTTTTCTCTTTTTGGGCATCATGTCGCCAAATATACTGCCAATACTTATTTCTGCACCACCTGGTACTAATTCCATGGGCTTAGGATTATCTGCAATTTCGACTTCGATAACTTCGTTATCATAATAGCCCTTTTTTAGTCCCTCAGCAATATTTTTTTCAAAAATATCTTGCGGAGTTTCTCCTTTATCTAAACGACGAACTTCTGCTAAAATTTTAACTAATTTTGCGTCTACTACAGCGCCTGCCTTTTCGGTAACTTTATTAAAACGTTCTTGTTTAACTAATCTAACAGAACATTCTACTAAATCCCTAACCATGGACTCAACGTCTCTTCCAACGTATCCAACTTCGGTATATTTAGTAGCCTCGACCTTAACAAAAGGAGCACCGACAAGCTTTGCAAGTCGCCTTGCAATTTCCGTTTTACCTACACCCGTAGGTCCTTTCATTATAATATTTTTTGGAGTTATTTCTTCCATTTGTTCTACTGGAAGTTGACTTCTTCTATATCTATTGCGAAGAGCGATAGCAACTGCTTTTTTCGCACTATCTTGACCTATTATATACTTATCTAACTCTGCAACTATCTGTTTTGGACTTAAATTCATATTGCCCCCTTATAACACTTCACAAGTTATATTGTCGTTCGTAAACACGCATATTTCACTTGCAATTTTAAGAGATTTTTTTACAATTTCTTCTGCTGAATAATCAGTTTCTTGACGGAGTGCCCTTGCCGCCGCCAAAGCATAGTTACCGCCACTACCGATAGCGCAAACACCACCGTCTGGTTCAATAACTTCACCCGTACCAGAAACGACTAACAAGGTGTCTTTATCGGCAGTAATCATCATTGCCTCTAGTTTTCTCGCCTTGTCACTTCTCCACAACTCTGCAAGTTCTACCGCACTTCTCATTAAATTCCCAGAATACTTGCTGAGCATTTCTTCAAAGCGTTCGGTAAGTGTAAAAGCATCTGAAACAGAGCCTGCAAACCCTAAAATAACCTTTCCATCGTAAATACGACGAACTTTTACCGCATTGTTTTTAAATATAACCGATTGCGACATGGTTACTTGTCCGTCACCAGCGATTGCCGTCTTTCCGTCCTTTTTAACCGCGCAAATTGTCGTTCCTCTAAATTCAATCATTATTAATCTCCTTAATAAACTCAGACACACTTTCAAGACTTCTCTCTGCTAGTGCATTTTTTCTTTGTGCTTTATCTTTAACAACCCTATTTAAAGGCGGTAAAACACCAAAGTTTGCATTCATTGGTTCAAAATCTTTATTTTCAGTAGTGATATATCTTGCCAAAGCACCTAAAACAGTGGTGTCTGAAATATATACTTCTTTTTTACCTTTAATTTTTCTTTCCAAATATATAGCAGACATTAAACCACTAGCCGCACTTTCAACATACCCTTCAACGCCTGTAATTTGCCCTGCAAAAAAAGTCTTTGGATAATCTTTTAACGAATAATCAATATTTAAAAACTTAGGCGAATTTATAAAAGTATTTCTATGCATAACTCCATAACGCAAAAATTCTGCACGTTTTAGCGCTGGAATGATAGAAAACACGCGCTTTTGTTCGCCCCATAACAAATTGGTTTGAAAACCAACCAAATTGTACATGTTTCCATTTTCATCTTCTTTCCTTAATTGTAAGCACGCATACGCCCATCTGCCCGTTTTGGGATTAGTAAGTCCAACCGGCTTAAGCGGACCAAACCGCAAAGTGTCAATCCCACGCTCAGCCATAACTTCAATCGGCATACAACCTTCAAAAACAGCCGTGGATTCAAAACCGTGCAATTCTGCTCTTTTCGCGCCTCTTAAAGCATCAATAAACTCTAAGTACTGCTCTTTGTCCATTGGACAATTTATGTGGTCACCGTTTCCTTTATCGTATCTATCGCCAAAAAAGGCGTTGTCCATATCAATACTTTCAAAATCAACGATAGGCGCAGACGCATCAAAGAAAGACAACCCGTCACCGACGATTTTACTTATACTTTGAGAAAGTGTGTCGGTTGTAAGTGGACCACTTGCTATTATAGTATATTCATCAAAATCTATCTCGGTAACCTCTTCAGAATAAATATTGATATTTTTATGATTTTTTAATTTCTCAGTTATGATAGAGGCGAATTTTTCTCTATCAACCGCTAAAGCGTTGCCGGCAGGCACTCTTGTCTGGTCTGCCACGGAAATAACCATAGAACCTAAAAGACGCATTTCCTCTTTTAGCAGTCCGCAAGCGTTTCCATAAACGTCGTTACTCTTAAGTGAATTAGAGCAAACTAACTCCGCATAATTTTCGTTGTGATGTGCTGGTGTAAACTTTTTAGGTTTAATATCAAATAGGTCTACGCTAATACCCTTTTCCGCAAGGTAATAAGCGGCCTCCGCGCCTGCAAGCCCAGCACCTATAATTTTAACTTTCCGCATTATTTTTGTGTATATTTACAATTCTTTCCTGAACATTTAACCTTTCCGTCTACGCTAATAAGATAGCTTCCGCACTCAGGGCACTTTTCACCCGTCGGAATATCCCAACTCATAAACTTACAACCTGGATAATTTGAACAACCGTAAAAGAGCTTTCCGCCACGGCTGGTCATTTTTTTAGTTGGTTTGCCACATTCAGGACAAACTCCAACTGACTCTGTCATACTCACTGTGTTTTTGCATTTTGGATAGTTAGAACAAGCAAGAAATTTACCAAATTTTCCTTCTCTTTCCACCATCATTCCGCCACACTTAGGACAAATTTTGTCTGTGGGAATGGCAACCTTTTCGTTTACCGCTTTTATGTTCTGACATTTTGGATAATTAGAACAAGCGTAATAATTGCCGTATTTACCACTATTAATTATCATTGGTGCACCACATTTTTCACATAATACACTCGTGATTTTTGCATTTCTTAACTGTTCTTCAAACGGGCCGTAAAAGGTAGCAACCAGTTTTCTCCAATCCTTTCCGCCCTCGCCTATATCGTCTAAGTCATCTTCCATCTTAGCCGTAAAAGAAATGTCCATAATATCGGGGAAATACTTAACCAAAAAATCTATAAGCTCATAACTGATAGGATTTGGAACGAGATATTTTTTCTCTTTTTTAACGTACTCACGCTTTTTATCCGAAAGTTTTGCCATAATAGTAGCGTAAGTAGACGGTCTACCAATACCTTTATCTTCCATACTCTTAATGAGCGTCGCTTCAGTATATCGTGTGGGTGGTTTAGTGAACTTTTGCTCCTTAGTTATAGCGTTAAGTTTTAAGCCCTCGTTTACTGAAAGAGCAGGTAACAAAGCGTTGCCACTGTCTTCATCTTCTTCCTTTTTAGTGTCGTCATAAACGGCGGTATAGCCTTTAAATATCAAGGTTTTACCGCTTGTTTTAAGTCCGAAATCACCGCAAGAGACGTCTACCGACACACTGTCATATTTAGCCTCAGCCATTTGTGACGCAATAAAACGGTCGTAAATAAGTTTGTACAATTTATATTGGTTCTTATCAAGTATATCCTGAACACTTTCTGGCGTTCTATTTATATCAATAGGACGAATTGCCTCATGGGCATCTTGAGCGTCCTTTTTAGAACGATACACGTTAGGTTTAGATGGTACGTAATCCTCTCCATATTGTGCACGAATATACTCTAACGCACTTGCTTGTGCCTCTTGTGAAATTCTAACAGAGTCCGTTCTCATATAAGTGATAAGTGCGATGTGTCCGCGAGGAGTTTCCACACCCTCGTAAAGACGTTGTGCCACTTGCATCACTTGTGGAGCGGTCAAATTTAATCTAATAGAGCCGTCTTGTTGCAAAGTACTGGTAATGTAAGGAGCAGGTGCGTGGGATTTCATAACCGCACGCTTAACGTCCTTAACAAAAATAGGATTACTCTTAATAAATCTTTCAACTTCAAGCGCCTCTTGTTCACAGCTAGGCTTATATTTTTTTCCTGCCTTTTCAACAAGTAAAACCTTAAAGTTACTCTTTCCGTTTGGCTCAACGTCGGCTTTTAAGTTCCAATATTCTTGTGGCTTAAACGCAGTTATTTCCCTTTCACGGTCAACAACCATTTTAAGCGCAACCGATTGGACACGACCAGCAGAAAGGTTTTCGTTAAGCCTTGAACTTGCTGCGGGTGAAATACTGTAACCCACGATTCTATCAAGCACACGCCTTGCTTGCTGAGCGTCTACTAAATTTTTATCAATCTTTCTTGGATTTTCTAATGCCTTTTTAACGGCTTTTTCAGAAATTTCATTAAATTCAATTCTGTTTGGTTGATTCTCGTCCAAACCTAAAACTTCGGCTAAGTGCCAAGAAATTGCCTCTCCCTCTCTATCAGGGTCGGTTGCAAGAAAAACTTTTTCAGCTTTTTGTGCCAAACTTTCGAGACGCTTAATATCTTGTTTCTTTTCGGGAGAAATTACGTAATGCGGTTCAAAATTGTTAGCAATACTAACGCCCATATAATTAACGGGTAAATCTCTGATGTGCCCCTTGGACGCGTCAACTTTATAATCGCTTTTTAAGAATTTTTCTATCGTCTTTGCTTTATGTGGTGATTCGACTATAATGAGTTGCATTTATACCTCCAAATTGTTACGGGCAAGCCCGTACACGTTTCCGCTCTTAACTATTAAGCCTTTAATCTCAAGCATAGATAAAAACGGTGTTATTTCAAATACCTTTTTGTTAAGAAGTGCACAAAGTTTTTCCACGTGCAATTCTCCGTCAGAAAGTATTAATACTATATTTTTCTCTTCTAAAGAAAGATTTAATCCCTCTTCACTTTTTTCCTTTCCAAAATAATTTAGAATATCTTCAGGCGAGTCGCAAAGTATCGCACCCTTTTTAATTAAGTCGTTACAACCTACACCAGATGACACACCTACACTATACGGAATTGCAAATACTGGTTTACTTAATTGATCTGCGTATTCTGCGGTATAAAGAGTTCCACTTCTTTTCCCCGCACTAACCACTAAAACGCCCTTAGATAATCCCGCAATAATTCTATTACGAACGGGAAAATGGTAAGGCTTTGGAACTATTTCTGGTGGATACTCAGCAATAATTAGCCCCTTTTCTAAAACTTTATCTAAAAGATGAGCATTACTCTTTGGATAAATATTATCAATTCCGCCCGCTATAACCGAAATGACCTTTCCGCCATTTTCAATAGCAGTATGTAGGACGGTACTGTCTACACCCTCGGCAATCCCCGTAACTAAAGTAAAGCCAACAGAAGATAACTCCTTTGCAAAGTCTTCTGCAAGTTTAAGAGAGATTGGCAAAGTTTTCCTGCTTCCAACAATCGAAAAGTTTTCCCCATTAAGTAGCTTAGTTTCTCCTATGCAATACAAAACTAACGGTGGACATTCAACGTTTAATAAATCCTCTGGATATCCGTTCGAAACAAAAGTTATCGCCTTTATTTTCCTACTTTCTAATCCCTTTATAACAAACGTTAAATATTCCTTATTGGAAGAACTTATTAGGGTATTAAAGTTTTCCGCACCAATAAGTTTTTCAAGATAATCTTTATTCTCTTGAAAAACTTTATTTATGCTGTCACTGCCTACAAGTTCAATTATCTCTTTTTTATACTTGTATTCAAGGCACAAAAAACTATCTACCCAAATACAAGCGAGTTCTTCTTTCGTATAATTATTCATTTTTAATTATGTCGGTAACTTACCGCTTCTAAAATATGTTCAGGGCGAATTTCATCATAAAGTGCCATATCGGCAATCGTTCTTGCCACCTTTATAATTCTACTGCGTGCTCTAGGTGATAAATGCAAACTTTCGTATGCATTTTTTAAAATATTTTCACATTCTTGTGTAAGTTTACAGTATTTTTTTATGTGACGCTCACCCATATCGCTATTAGTCAAAATCCCATCGTCCTTAAAACGATTTTCTTGTATTTTTCTCGTCCTATTAACGCGTGCTCTTACGGTTTCAGATTTTTCCTGTTCACTATCATCAGATAGTTCTGCGTACTTAACGCTATCAACTTCCACTTGAATATCTATTCTATCTAATAGCGGTCCACTAATTCTCGCCTTATACTTTTCTATTTGTTGTGGTGTACAAGTACAAACTTTTTCACTACTTCCATAATTACCACACGGACACGGGTTCATACTTCCACAAAGCATAAAGTTTGCAGGGTAAATAATAGTCCCTACTGCTCTTGAAACACTTATAATTCTATCTTCTAAAGGTTGACGAAGAGCCTCTAAGGTTGACCTATTATACTCGGGCATTTCATCTAAAAACAAAACCCCGTTATGTGCAAGGCTTATTTCACCTGGCTTTAAATTAGAACTTCCACCCGTTAACGCAACACTCGTTGCAGTATGGTGTGGACTTCTAAACGGTCTAGAAAAAACTATACCGTCCTTATCGTTAATCAATCCGCATACAGAATGAATTTTAGTCGTTTCTAACGCCTCTTCAAAAGTCATATCGGGCATTATGGTTGGAATACATTTTGCGAGCATAGTCTTTCCCGTACCAGGAGCACCGACAAAAAGTAAATTATGCCCACCAGAAACGGCAACTTCTAAAGCACGCTTAGCCACAGCTTGTCCTTTAACAAAACAAATATCCGTATCGTAAGAATTCTTAATTCCTTTTGTTAAAAACTCGTGTTTTTCAATTGGCACACAAGGCTTTAATCCTGACAAGTGGTCGATAACCTCGCTTAAATTATTGAGGGCATAAACAGTTGCCCCCTTAACGTAAGAGGCTTCGATTTGATTGTCCTTTGGAATAATAAACTTTTTGTAACCGTGTGAAAGTGCGGAAATAATAATGGGTAAAACACCGTTTATTCTTCTAAGAGAACCGTCAAGCGACAATTCACCTAAAAAAACAATATCTGAAGTGTCTGCAACTAATTGACCGCTAGCAACCAACACTCCTATAGCAAGAGGCAAATCAAGAGCAGAGCCTTCCTTTTTAACGTCAGCAGGGGCAAGATTTGCGGTTAATCTGCGAGTTGGCACAGTTCTTCCGCTATTCTTTATCGCAGAGCGCACGCGCTCTTTTGATTCCTTAACGGCAGTATCCGCAAGTCCCACTACTTCAAAAGCAGGCAATCCGTTATTCACGTCCACTTCTACACTGACTGGTATTCCTTTAAGTCCTATCAGCGCAAAACTGCAAATTTTTGCAATCATTTGCTCTTTAGTTCCCTTTTATTTTTTTACTTTATTATTTTATCTGCACTTAGTATTATATAATTATATAATATTTTAAAACAAAAGTAAAATGCTTTATAACAAAAAACGATAAAAAAGCCAGCGATAAAAAAAGAACTTACCTTTTGGGTAAGTCCTTAATCTTTCGTTATTATCTCTTAACTTCTTTAACCTTAGCAGCTTTACCAGTTCTTGCACGTAAATAATAAAGTTTCGCACGACGAACTTTACCTTTTCTAACAACCTGAATGTCTGCAACCTTTGGTGAGTGGATTGGGAAAGTCTTTTCAACACCTACGCCGAAAGAAATTCTTCTTACGGTAAAGGTTTCTGAAATTCCACCGTGTTTTCTAGCGATAACGATTCCCTCAAAGGCTTGTAATCTTTCTCTATCACCTTCGATAACCTTAATCATTACCTTAACGGTATCACCAACGTTAAATTCGGGAATACTTGTCTTTACGTTTTCCTGATTGATAGCTTCAATAATACTACTCATAATGCTTTTACCTCCGTTTTATTAAACGTTCATTGTCAAATTTTTGCAAGAGGAACGCCCAAAGCGTTTATTATAATACCACATTTTTTAGTAAATAGCAAGCATTTTTACATACTAAATGCATCTAAAATGTGATTTATTTGTCCGTTTTCAATTTCTATCACGTCAAATCGACAAATACTATCGGTTTTTTTCTCTTTTACTAAAAATTCTTGTGCGACCTTATAATATTTTTCTTGTTTCTTAAATGTAACCGCCTCACTTGGACTACCAAATTCCTGTCCCGAGCGCGTCTTTACTTCAACAAAAACTATTACCCCGTCGTCTTCTACAATTATATCAATCTCGCCCACGTGCGTCTTATAATTGGTTTTTAGTATCTTATAACCTTTTTTCTTTAAATATTCACCTGCTTTTAATTCGCCGGCTCTACCCAGAAATTTTTTATAAAAGTTTTTCTGTGCAATTTGCAAGGTCCTATCTCCTTGATTTTTTCTATATGACTTTTCGTCCCGTACCCTTTATGTTTTTCAAATCCATATTCGGGAAATTCTTTAGCGTATTCCACCATTAAATTATCTCTATAAACTTTTGCAAGTATCGACGCACAACTAATCGTGTAACTGTTAGCGTCACCCTTAATTACGTACTCTGCGTTTATAGAAAGATTCGTATCCACACCGTCAACCAAGGTAATATCGGGTTTTACAGTCAATCCGTTCACCGCCTCAGTCATGCATTTTTTAACGGCGTTAAGAATGTTTATACTGTCGATTTCGTCTTGCCAAATCTCCTTTATACAGTACGCAACCGCCTTGTTCTTAATAATTTCAGCTAATTTTTCACGCTTTTTTTCTGAAAGTTTTTTACTGTCATCAACACCGTCTATTATATCGTCTAGTGGCATTATAACAGAGGCACACACGACTGGTCCTGCAAGCGGACCACGCCCGACTTCATCTACACCAGCAACGAGTTTTAAGCCCTTTTCAATATGTTTTCTTTCGTAACTTAATTTATCCATCTTAGTCTAAAATAATTTTACCTATTCTGCCCTTTCTAAAGTCGTCGATAATAGCAACTGCGCATCTATCGTAATCATATTCTCCGCCACGGCGTAAAAAACCACGACGCACGCAGATAGCGTCAAACAGTTCTAAGGTTTCAACTTCAGTATTTTCAATTCCGTACTTACTCTTAAGCAAATTGGGATATTTTTCTTTTAATTCCTTTAGTAATTCAAACGCCAAATCGTTAAAATCTATATTTGCGTCGTTCATACTACCAATAAAAGCAAGGTGCTTCGCTAAGGTTTGATTTTCAAAAGCAGGGGGCATTGTCCCCGGTGTATCTAAAAGTTCAAGCTCACGAAGTCTTACCCATTGCTTACCCTTTGTCACGCCCGCTTTATCGCCTGTAATAGCCTTTTTCCCTCCGCAAAGTGCGTTTATTATGGTTGATTTTCCTGTGTTGGGAATTCCAGCGACCATAAATCTTATAGGCTTAAAAACGCCTTTTTCCTTGTTCCTTTCAAGTTTATCTTTAAGTAGCGAAAACAGTTTTGCGTATAGTAAATCAACAGCACGCTTATCCATCGCACTTATTGCAACCGTTTCTTTACTTTCGTTTTTAAATTCGGCAATAGTACGATTTACGTCCTTTGTCTCAACAAGGTCGGTTTTATTTAAGACGTATAGAACCTTTTTATTAGAAAAAAGCCTATCTAGTTTAGAATTAAGCGACGCCCTAGGCGCTCTAGCGTCGAGGACAACCATAACTCCGTCTACGGCTTTAAGATTTTCTTCCATCATTCGCATTGCCGCAGTCATATGCCCTGGAAACCATTGTAAATGTTGCATAGTTACTCCTTATTTATTAGGTCTGGGCGATTTTTTTCGGTAATTTCTCTAGCTCTTTCAGCACGCCACTCGTCAATCTTTTTGTGATTTCCGCTCCTTAAAACTTCAGGAACTTTAAGCCCCATAAACTCTTGTGGACGAGTATAATGTGGGTATTCTAGCATTCCACTGGCAAAACTTTCTTGCTTTAAGGATTCTCCGTTAATAACCCCGTCAATATATCTTGCAACCGCGTCAACAACTGCCATTGCGGGAATTTCTCCACCCGTTAAAACAAAGTCGCCAATAGACAATTCTTGATCAATAAAAAGGTCGATAACCCTCTGGTCAACCCCCTCGTAATGTCCACAAAGAAGTAAAAGTCTATCTAGCTTAGCGTACTCTAAAACCACCTTTTGACTAAAGGTTTTTCCTTTTGGTGACATATAAACCCTTAATGCCTCGTGGTTAGGGTCTACTGCCTCTATAGCACTAGCGATAGGCTGAACCATCATAACCATACCCGCTCCACCACCAAATGGTGTATCGTCACATTTTTTATGCTTGTCTAATGTATATTCACGTATATCTACTACGTTAATTTCCAGTTTGTTACTCTCAACCGCCCTACCGATAATGCTGGTTTTAAGGGGTGAGAACATCTCGGGAAAAAGGGTTAAAATATCAATCCTCATAACACGAAATCTCCGAGAGTCGTTTTTTATTCGCTACAATTTTTTTGCTTTGCACGTCAATATTAATAATTGCATCTTTTAAGAAAGGGAAACGCATAATTTTTCCGTCCAGACACTTAACTGTAAAAATATCCGTCCTTGCTGAAAACACGTCTATAATTTCCCCGATTTTTTGTTCTTCAACCATTAAAGCACAACCAATAATATCGGTAATAAAGTATCTACCCTCTTGTAAAGGAATAGCGTTTTCTCTAGTAACACGCAAAAACTTACCACGGAAAGTTTCAGCGGTATTGCGGTCAATAACACTATCAAGCGAAACTAACACCATATTACCAGCAATTACAGTGTTAGACACGCGATAAGTATTATCTTCAATAATAACTTCTTTTAAGTTTTTAAAGCGGTTTATATCGTCCGTTAAAGGCTGAACCTTTAATTCACCACGAATACCTTGCGGTTTGACGATAAGACCAATTTTTAGGGTATCAATCATACTTAACAAGGAAGAAAAACGGGGAAATTATTCCTTTTCCCCGCGTTCTTCAATTTCAATATTGTACTTTTTGTTTTCCTTAACTGAGCCAACGCGAACGAGAGTTCTGAGTGCCTTTGCAATTTTGCCCTTGCGTCCAATAACCTTGCCCATGTCGTCAGATGAAAGAATAACCGTTACGGAAACGTTTTTTCCGTCGTCGTCAATTATATACTCGACCTTATCGGGATTTTCCGCAAAACGGCCGACTACATATTTAATAAGTTCTATCATAACTGCTCCTTAAATCCCAAATTATTTTGAAGATTTACGAACTTTCGTTTTAGCAGGTGAAAGTTTTGCAGATTTTTCGATAACGCCCTTGTTTACGAGAATGTTCTTAACTGTTTCAGTAGGTTGAACACCCTTGCTAATCCAATCTTTTGCCTTTTCTACGTCGATTACGATTTCAGCGGGTTGTGCGGTAGGATTGTAGTGACCTACTTTGTCAATATACGCTCCATCACGTGCGTTTCTCGAATCGGTTACAACGATACGGTAGAAGGGTGATTTCTTGTCGCCCATTCTGGTCAATCTCATTTTTACTGCCATTTTAGTTTTCTCCTTAAATGTAATTTATTTATATTTTTTATTTTTTTACTTTTTTAGAAACCTTTAAAAAATCTATTATTTTTCATCTGTTTCATCATAACTTTTGTCTGTTCAAACTGCTTAAGTAACCTATTTACTTCTTGAACACTCGTTCCGCTACCCTTTGCAATCCTATTCTTTCTCGAAAAGTTCAAAACAGATGGGTTTTCACGCTCATACATAGTCATTGACTGAATAATGGCTTTTGTTCTAAGCATCTGCTTTTCGTCAATATCTTCTTCACGAATTTTGAATTTTCCGCCCATTCCAGGGAGCATTGCAAGAACGTCCTTTATTCCCCCCATCTTACTCATCGTTTCAAACTGAGTTAGATAGTCGTCTAGGGTAAAAGAATTTTCCCTAAACTTTTTCTCCATCTTCTTTGCTTGCTCTTCGGTAACCGCTTCTTGTGCTTTTTCAATAAGCGATAAAACGTCACCCATGCCAAGAATACGGTTTGCCATTCTATCGGGATAGAACGGCTCTAAATCGCCGAGTTTTTCACCCACAGAACAGAATTTAATAGGCTTGCCCGTAACGGCTTTCATCGAAAGAGTTGCACCACCCCTTGTGTCACCGTCAAGTTTAGTCAAAACTAAACCAGTAACTTCTAAGCGTTTATTAAAAGTATCTGCAACTTCTACTGCAACCTGACCGGTCATTGAGTCAACGACGAGCAATATTTCCGAGGGATTAACTTCTTGCTTGATATTTTCAAGTTCTTTCATCAACTCTTCGTCGATTTGAAGTCTACCTGCAGTATCTATAATAACGGTGTCAAATCCGTACGATTTAGCGTACTGAACACCCTCTTTGGCTATTTTAACAGGGTTTCCTTGTCCCTTTTCAAAAACAGTACAACCCGCCTTTTCGCCAACTACTTTGAGTTGATTAATTGCCGCTGGACGATAAACGTCACAAGCAACTAAAAGAGGTTTTCTGCCCTGTTTTTTAAGCATTAGACCAAGTTTACCCACGAGAGTAGTTTTACCAGCACCTTGCAAACCAGCCATCATTATGACAGTAGGAGGATTGGTAAAATTAAGTTTGCTGTTACTACTACCCATTAATGAAATGAGTTCTTCGTTAACAACTTTAATAACTTGTTGCGTTGGGCTTAAACTTTTTAAAATTTCTTGTCCAACCGCACGTTCTGACACCTTTGCAACGAACTCTTTAACGACCTTAATATTGACGTCCGCCTCTAAAAGTGCGATACGCACTTCACGCATAGCCGTCTTTATTTCAAGTTCAGTAAGTTTGCCGTGCTTTGTCAGTTTACTGAAAATATGATTAAGTTTATCCGATAATCCCGAAAAAAGTGCCATTATATTTCCAGTATCTCCCTTAAAGCGGTTGCGATTTTCTCATCATTAATATCGCTTAAAAGAGCAAAAATCTTGTCTTTTTTCTCTTTAATTTTAAGCGCATTTTCGTATTCAAGCAACTTTTTTTTAACCTTTTTAACAGCGTCGTATACACTTTGCCTCGTTCCACCCTCTTCTTCTGCAATCTCCGCAAGCGATAAATCAAATAGATAATGCGAAGAAAAAAGTTCACGTTGTTTTTCCGTTAAAAGGTCTTTATACAATTCAAAAAGTTCTATAAATTCTAAATCTTTTTCCATAATCAAACAAAAAGGTGTAAAACACTTTTGCTTTACACCTCTCTATTATACAGATTTTAACCTTTATGTCAAGCATTTTTACTTGTCGGAATGATTTTTTTAATTTTCTTTACAATTCCAATGCACGGTTGCATAGCAGTTAATGTTCCAACTTTCACTCCAACCACTGGGCTGAGATTGTGCCTCACAATAAATATCAGTTAAATCATTACAATATTCAAATGCGTAAATATCAACAGAAGTTACGCTAGCGGGGATTTTTATACTCTTTAAAGATTCACACATACAGAACGCACCTTCGCCTAGAGTCGTAACTTTTGCATTTTTAGCAAAAGTTACATTTTGCAAATTAGCACAATAATAAAACGCATACATTTCTATGCTTGTAACACTAGCAGGAATTTCTACACTTTCCAAACAATTAGCCTTATAGAATGCAAATTGCTTAATCTTTGTTGCTGTTGTTAATTTCAAATCTTTTACAAGTACATTATTAATATATAAGTTTTTTGCAATGTATAAAGGATTAGAACTATAATTATAAAAATCAATTTCTACCCATTGGTCTATAGTCCCCAAATAATTTACTTTATTAAGTGAATAACACAAATCAAACGCGTAACCATCAATAAACTTCAATCCAGCAGGAAGTTCTATTGCCGTTAAGTTCTCACACCCAGCAAACGCAGCAAAGCCAATTCTTTGCAAGTTACTATTTTTAGCAAAAGTAACACTCTGCAAAGCTGTTTCTTGCGCATAATTCGAAAAAGCATTAGTACATATAGTAATTACACTCGCAGGAATTTCAAGATTAAGCAAATTATTACAATCAGAAAAAGTATTTTCTCCTATAAGTTTTGTTCCCTCTTGAATTTTATAACTAGATAAACTTGTATCTAGTACGTCACATAAAAGATAATAAGGGTTATCGTTTGCTTTCATATACTTTAAATTATCAATTTCAGTGTAAGTCAATGCATCGCAGTTATTAAATGCACTCAACTCCAATTCAATCAACTTACTATTTTCACCAAAACTTATATTCTGTAAATTAGCACAACGACTAAAAGCACCACGACATATTGAAACAACACTCGCAGGAATTTCAATGTTGACTAAACTTTCACAGTAATAAAACGCATATTCATCTATTTTTTCTAACTTACTATTTTCTTCAAAAGTAACTTTTTGTAAATTCTTACAGAGTTGGAAAGCACCAAAATTTATATTCGTAACACTTGCAGGAATTATTATCTCCCTTATACTCGTCTCACAAAATGCATCGTCGTCAATTATTTTTACAGGCAAGTTTTGATAAGTTGGAGCGATATTAATTTTTGTCCAACTGCCGTTATAATCAACAACTATTGCGTAAGTACCGTCGCTAGAAATCTCGTACTCTATACCACTCGTTGAAGAAACGGCTTTTCCACAAACACAAAAACCCGATCCGTCTGACGAATGCTCTTTATACTCGCCTTTTACGTTACAACCGCAAGTAGTTTCTTTGTAGTGGTGGGTATCTGTAACAATCCAACCATCTTTATATGTATGTTCGCCAAAATTACCGTACTCTTTTCCGCACACGCCACACTCTGCTCTCTTACTACACGTTGCACTTCCGCCCGAATGTGGTTTAATCTCTATTTTGTCCCCACACTTACATTCCCACCAATGATTTTCCCCGTCATAGTTAAGTTTACTGTGGTCGTGTTCGTCTTTTTGGATTATAACACTATCTTTATCAGTTATTTCAATTGTTGCACTATTATCGGTAAACCATTTACCACAAGTACAAACGTAGTATTCTATATTACCCTCTTTTTCACAACTTTGCTCTGCAAAGTCTACTTTTGTTAAATGTAAATCATGCACGTGTCCTAACGCAGGAGCCATAACTATACCGCAAGTAGAACAAACTTGATCTGTATTTTCCGTCGCTTCCGCACCCGCATTGTGTGTTGCTAAATTTTTCTTTTCACCACACTCACACTCATACCAATGCTCTGTTTCATTATGTTTCAACGTGCCAAAATCGTGGAACTTTATCGGTTCGCCCAATTTGATTACTATTGCAGGAACAATACCACCTACGTTTTTATCAAAATTAAAAGAATCAACCTTGCCGTCACTATAAACACGGTATTGATGATTATTATAAACATAGTGAGGTGACCTTAACCACCAATAACCATTGCCGAATTTGAGATCTAAATTTATCCATGCACCCGTCGCTCTTGAATAGTCAGTAGTAGTTTTCTCTCTTGCCTCGTCAAACATATACTCAGAATCAAATCCGTAACTTGTATTAGAAATGTCCTTTCTGCTTAATAAGAAAACCTTATCTTGCGTGTTTGCGCATACATATGGATTTTCTTCCCAACCAGTACTCTCCACACTATTATCAATGGTAGTCGTCAATATAATTTTTTGTGCCAAATCACTAAAGGCAGTATTATAAAACTCATCATTAAGCCATTGACGAATTGTGCTTTCTTTATAGTTATTTGAATTATCGTCGTATTGTCCGTTTGCTATTATGCTTTCGCAAAGCAATAATGCAGTGCCGTTTTGTTGACTTAAAATTCTCCACTTTATTGGTTCAACCTTAAAATAATATACAGCATTATCTTCAATTTTTGAACCATTACTAAATTTATTATGTGTACTCATAAATGGTGTCGCCACCACTTTAGCATACTCTTCTCCGTCACTACCAGTATAGTAACCGTTTGAGTTTTTATTTAAAGAAACAATTACATTGTCTTTTTTTAGGCTTTGGGGATATTTCCCAAAGTAAATGTAATTACCCTCTCTACCATAAAGGTGAACTTCTCTTTCATTACACCATTTACAATAACCATTGACATATACACATGAGGCTAGCGTTCCGTAAGCCTCGTTACAAACTTGGCACAACGCCTTACTTTTACAAGTCGCTTTTCCGCCTTTATGCCCTTCTAAACCATCGACCTCACCGCACTCACACTCAGTCCAATGCTGTATTTCGTTATACTTTATTTGTTCAAATTTATGCTTATCTTTTTCAACAATTATACTATTCTCATCGGTTATTTCCGTTGTAGCACTACTATCTAAGAACCATTTTCCGCAAGAACAAACATAATACTCAATACGTCCCTCTTCAGTGCAAGATTGGGGCTTAGCATCTTGTTTGATTAAATTTTCACTATGCACGTGTCCTAACGCAGGAGTTATAATAATACCACACTCTGTGCAAGTTTGCTCAGTTGTTTCCGTTGCCTCGTCTCCTGGAATATGAAGAGCTATTCTTTCTTTTTCACCACAATCACACTCATACCAGTGTTCGGTCTGATTAAATTTAAGTTGATTAAATTTATGTTCGTGTGGTTTAACTATGTGTTTTGTCATACCACAATCAAAACACATTTCAGTATCTTCAGAAACAGACGTCCATTGGTGCGGAGCAACACCTTTTTTGTTACCACAAGAACACTCCATCCAATGGCTTTCGGCATTGTACTTTAGTTCATTATAGTTACAAACGTGTTCTTCTTTTAATTTTTCATAACCACATTCACACACGCCATTTATAAAAATATGTTCGCTTTCCGTACTCTTATCGCCACATATACATTCTTTCCAGTGAACTTCTTCTCTACTATTCCAGTTTGTATATTGGTGTTCTTTTAAGTCGCCGAATAAAAAGGTTTCATCTCCCTTTTCTCCGCATTCACACGAATAATAATATTTTGCTTGTTCCGTACATGTCGCATCACTTTCCTTAAACGCTTCTTTAACTACTTGCTTGTTGAATTCATGATTGTGCATTGGTTTTTGATTTTCCCCACCATTACACGCCGTAAAAAATGATAGCACTGAACACAGTGCTATACAAAAAATCAAGAACTTTACAAATACCTTTTTCATAATTTACTTACCCCTTATCATATGCATAATATAAAACAATTTATATTAGAACATACCCTCAATAAATTCTTTTGCATCAAAATCTTCTATATCGTCAATCTTCTCACCCGTTCCCACAAACGCAACTGGGACTTCTAATTCGTATGAAAGAGAAATTATAAATCCTCCTTTAGCCGTACCATCAAGTTTAGTTAAAATTATGCCATCTATACCAACCGCCTCGTTAAATACTTCCACTTGATTGTAAGCATTTTGACCAGTTGTAGCGTCTAGCGCAATAAGTTTATAGTAGTTTGCCTCAGGATATTCACGCTTAACAACCCTATCCATCTTTTTAAGTTCTTCCATAAGATTGGCTTTAACGTGTAATCTTCCAGCGGTATCAATTATTAAAACGTCGGTTTTTCTAGCCTTGCTAGACTCAATTGCATCAAATACGACAGCGGAAGCATCTGCCCCCTCAGAGTGCTTAACAATTCTAACCTTAGCCCGCTCAGCCCATACGGAAAGTTGGTCTGATGCTGCCGCACGGAAAGTATCCGCCGCCGCAATAGTAACGCTTTTACCCTCTTTAACTAACTTATTTGCAAGTTTACCTATAGTAGTAGTTTTACCAACACCATTTACACCAACCACCATAATAACAGCAGGGGTTTTAATAGAAAGTGCGTCCGCATAATTAATCGTGTCAAAAAGTTCGGTTTTTAAGAGTTCAACGACGTAATCTTTGTCTTTACATTTTTCCTTTATAGCAGTATCTCTTATTTCGTCCACAATTTCCATAGTGGTTTTAACCGAAACGTCTGCAGAAATTAAAATATCTTCAAGTTCATCATAAAAATCATCACCGATTTTATCTTTTGAAAATAATTCGTTAAGTTTTTTGCTTAATCCGTCGCGAGTTTTACTTAAAACCGCTTTTAATTTACTAAATAATCCCATTTTATTCCTTAATTTACCTAAGCTAAAGTTGAGTCGCCTGTAATTTCCGCAACGTCTGCAAGTTTAACGGAAACCATCTTTGAAACGCCTTTTTCTTGCATCGTAACACCAAAAAGTGCGTCCGCAAGTTCCATCGTCGGCTTTCTGTGCGTGATAACTATAAACTGCGTTTCTTGGCTAAATTTTTTAAGATATCTTGCAAATCTATCTACGTTAGCCTCGTCAAGAGCCGCTTCAATTTCGTCAAGTACACAGAATGGCATAGGACGCAGTTTTAAGATTGCAAAAAGTATTGCAATAGCAGTAAGTGCCTTTTCGCCACCAGATAAAAGTGAAAGTTTTTGCAATTTCTTTCCCGGTGGTTCGGCAACGATTTCCACACCTGCCTCGAGCCTATCTTCCACTTGCGTATAATCCATTTGGAGCATTGCCCTACCACCACCAAAGAGTTCTTTAAATATTCTTTGGAAGTTTTCGTTAATCTTAGTAAAGCCCTCGTCAAATTGAGTGAGCATTTCCCCTTTAATCTTATCAATGGCCTCTTTAAGGTCCTTTTCTGCTTTTTCAAGGTCCTCTTTTTGAGTGGTCATTTCTTCATAACGTTCTTTAAGTGCTTTACAGTCGTCAATAGCCGTCGCATTAATTGCACCAAGTGACGAACGCTTGCGTCTTAATCGGTTTATCTCCGTTTCTCCAAAGCTTGCATCGTAATTTTCCTCTCTAACCTTAACCGCAGTCTCGTAAGTCTCTTGATAGTCTTCCCAAATACTTTGTTGCAAATATTCTAAGTCAGAGTCAATTTTTGCAAGCGCAATTTCTTCTGCGTGTTTTTTCTCGGAAAGTTCGTTGATTTGATTTGTTAAAGTAGCTTTCTTTTCGTCATTTTTATTTAACCTATCACGAAGTTCCGTCTTGTAATTTTCAATGTTTTCAATCTTGTCACGAATACCATTAATGTAGTCTTGTTCTTCTTTGGTAAGAGCAACCTTTTCTTGGTCTCGACGAAGTTCTTCTATAATACTTTCCGCACCAACGTTACTCTTTTTAAGATTTTCATTATTAAACTCGGCCTCGGCTATAACTTTATTAAAGCGTTCGTTCTCCGTTACTAATGAATTTATTTTTCCTTTAAGTTCGGTAATAGCAACTTGCAGTTCGGTACTCTCTGTAGAAATTTCCTCTCTTTCTTTTCTTAACGCATCATATTCAGCTTGTTGAATATCCGCCGTCTTAGATGCACTTTCCCTATCTTGTTCTAACTTTTTGCCACCACTTTGAACAGCCTCAAAATCCGAATCAAGTTTGTTTATTCTTGCCCTTACCTCATCAATAAGGTCGGTCATTGACTCTATTTCACGGCCAATTTCAGAAAGAGATTTTTCGCAAGATGCTTGCTTTTCACGTTCAACAAGAATTTGTTGACGCTTTCCATTATAAAGGTCACCAAGCATGGTAAGTTCGTCCATCGCTCTATCACGCTTTTTCTCAAGCGCAACCTTGCCCTCTTTAAGCGATTGCATTTCTTCTCTTTTTTCTTTTAATTGCAATGCGTTGTCTTCTATCTTTCTATCGCTTGACAAAAGCCCAACCGTATCAGTTCTTCTAGAGCCACCAGTCATTGCACCTTGAGTAGTAAACACATCGCCATCTAAGGTAACCATTTTAAACGCAAAGCGATACTTATCCGCAATTCTAGTCGCATTTTCTAAAGTATCAACGATAAGCGTGTTTCCTAAAAGATTGGAAATTACGTTTTCATACTCTTTATCATAAGTAACCAACTTGTTTGCGACACCTAAAGCCCCTCTTTCAGAAAGTGCGTTTGTCACGGAAATGCTTTGTTCTCTAGGTTTAACAGAAGTTATCGGAAGGAAAGTCATTCTTCCCATCTTATTAACTTTTAAGTATTCAATTAAATATTTAGCGTCGTCAGGAGTTGCAGTAACAACGTTTTGTGCCGCCGCACTAAGTGCCGTTTCCAGCGCAATATCGAACTTTTTATCGCTCTTAATAAGTTCTGCAACAACGCCTTTAATACGCTTTTTAAGTTCGCCGTTTTCTTTTGCTTTATTTAGTAAGTTTTTAACGGCGGGAGCATACCCTTCGTAATTATCCTTTAATGATTTATAGAAATTATCTTTAGTTACAAGGGTTGCAACGATTGAGTTAAGAGAATAAATACTGTTGTCCGCTTTAGCAACTTCTTCATTACACTCTCTAACTTGATTTTCCTTTTCTTCAATTTGATTTTTAAAATCAAAAACAGAACGGTCAAGTTCATTGATAGAATTATCAACTCTTTCCTTTTCATTAAAGAGCGAATCTCTCTTGACTGAAAGTTCGTCAATCTTAGCAGTAAGCTCATTTAGTTTATCAACTAAATTATTCTTTTCAATCGACATCGCCCCTTTATTAAGTTTAATATCAGAAAGAGACTCTATTGATTCGATAATCTTTTTACGGTTAGCATTTGCAAGTTCTTCACCAAGCGTAATCTTTTCGGTTAGTGTCAACAACCTTTTGGAAAGCTTTTCTGCTTTTTCTTGTAATTTAACCAATTTTTCTCTATCTTCAGCAAGCGTTTGCTCATTGTTTTTTAAAGACAAACCGCACTCGTCAACTAACTTCTTATTTTCTTCAATTTCTTTTTCAGCACGCTCAATTTGCCCTAAAAGATAAGAAATTTTCTGTTCGTAAAGTTGCTTTGCGCCCGAAGATTTTTCCATACTAACGCGCTTTTCTAAAAGTTCATCATTTAGATTTTTAAGACGAATATCCGCATCTGATATATCAGCAAAAATCTTATCGTACTCTTGTTGGGCGTCATTTAATTCGCCTTGACGGAGAGCGTTTGCCTCGTCAAGACCTTTAATTCTTGTATAAATTTTATTCTTAGCACTTTCTACACCGTCTACTTTTGCTATGTAAGTATTGAGTTCGTGATGCTTTAATTGTGCAGAAAGTTCGTTAAACTCTTTTGCCTTTTCGGCTTGTCTTTCAAGTGGTGCAAGTTGGTTCTCAATTTCAGTCAAAATATCAACGTATCTAACAAGATTTTCGTGCGTACGTTCTAATTTTCTTTCCGACTCGTTCTTTCTCGTCTTAAATTTAGCAATACCTGTTGCTTCTTCAAAAATTAAACGACGGTCTTCGGGTTTTGCGGACATAATTTCTTCAACTTTACCTTGTCCAATAATAGAATAACCCTCTTTACCGATACCGCATTCGTGTAAAAGTTCGACAATGTCACGAAGTCTTGCCGGTTGCTTGTTAATATAATATTCACTCTCCCCACTACGGAAAAGTTTACGCGTTATAATTAGTTCATTATAATCTATGCTGAACATTCTGTTAGAGTTGTCAAAGTATAAAGAAACTTCGCAATAAGAAAGCGATTTTCTCCCTTGTGTACCACTAAATATAACGTCTTGCATGCTAGAGCCACGCAAAGTCTTAGCAGACTGTTCACCAAGCACCCAACGAATAGCATCGGCAACGTTACTTTTACCGCATCCGTTAGGTCCAACTATACCTGTTATACCGTCCCCGAACTTAATTTCGGCTTTGTCGGCAAACGATTTAAATCCGTAAATTTCAACCTTTTCGAAATTCACTTGTTTTTACCACCCTGTTTAGTTATTTTTTTGAGCGCAACACTCGCTGCTTGCATTTCTGCAATCTTTTTACTTGCCCCTTCCCCCTCTGAAAGCCTTGCTCCGTTAAGCGTTACCACTACACGAAAGGTCGGCTTATGGTCGGGCCCTTTTTTCCATAAAAGGTCGTACGCTATGCTTCCTAACTTATTTTTTTGAACGTATTCTTGAAGTTTACTTTTGTAGTCGGCATTAGATGCACTCTTTTCTTTTTTCTCTTTAATTTTTTTATTGGTTTCGTATTCTTTTATAAGCGTGTTTTTAATAAAATTTTTGGCGGCGATTATTCCACCGTCAATATAAATTCCCGCAACCAACGCTTCATAAATACTAGAATATAATTTTTCTTCCAAACGGTTATTGTTTTCCAGCCCCTTACCAAGTAAAACAAACTCGTATAATCCAAGTTTTAATACCGCTGTTAGTAATGGTTTCTTAGAAACGACTTCCGCACGTTCTACCGTGAGTTTTCCCTCGTCTCCCCTACCGTTTTTGTATAAATACTCGGTGACAACGAATTCCAAAATAGAATCCCCAAAAAACTCTAAGAGTTCATTATCGTTTTCACCATGTTCATAAGCGTAAGAAGAATGTGTAAAACATTGTCTAAGGAGCATTTTGTCCTTAAAATGATAACCTATTCTTTCTTCACACCCGTCAATATCGAATATCATATCATTCCCCGATTTTTATTTCTTCTTGATTAAGTTTTTCGGTTATTTTTTCTGAAATGTTAAATTTAGCATACTCAACCGCCTGTAAAACGGTGTTTTTGATTGCCAAACGCTTTGAAGAACCGTGCGCTTTAATAACTGGTTTATTAACTCCTAAAAACAATGCACCACCTTTGTTATTATAATCAAGTTTATCCTTTAAGGAAGAAAAGGTTTTTTTCAAAAATAAACCGCCGATTTTCCCTTTAATAGAGCCGTAAACGCCTTGTTTTATACTCTTTAACACAACGCCAATGGCACCTTCCATAGACTTGAGAGCAACGTTTCCTGAAAATCCGTCGGCAACGATTACGTCGTATTCCCCTGAAAGGATATCTCTAGCCTCACAGTTTCCAACAAAGTTTATACTCTTAAGTGATTTTAGTACTGGAAAAACTTCGTGATTTAATGCATTGCCCTTTTCGTCCTCCGTTCCGTTAGATAAAAGAGCGATTTTTGGGTTTTTAACGCCTAAGCTTTCCGCATATGCTGAGCCCATAAGCGCAAATTGAACCATATTTATAGGCTTACAATCCGCATTTGCACCAGAATCTAAAAGTAAAACTTGTTTTCCATCAACAATTGTAGGAAGTAATGGACAGAGCGCAGGGCGATTCACCCCTTTAATTCTACCAAGTTTTAAGGTCGCACCAACAAGTACCGCTCCCGTAGAACCAGCAGACACGAACGCACCTGCCTCAGAGTTTTCTTTAAGTTCCTTAAATGCAACTGATATTGAACTGTTCGGTTTTCTTCTAATAGCAACCGTCGGCTCTTCTTCGCAAGTTATAACCTCTTCTGCATTTAAAATACTCACACGTTCACTATCAAAGGAATAGCCTTTGAGTTCTTCTTCAATTATTTCTTTCTTTCCAACAAGCACTAACTCAAATTCTTTATTCTCTTCAAGTGCGCTGATTGAACCGGCAATTATCTCCTTTGGAGAATTATCACCACCGAAAGCGTCAACTAAAATTTTCATAACATTTCACCGTAATTTTCTTTAGTTTTCAAGTGTTCCAACCGTTCTTGGGAAAGGTAGAACGTCACGAATATTAGAAATACCCGTTAGGTACATAATCATTCTCTCAAAGCCTAAGCCGAAACCAGAGTGGATTACACCACCGTATTTACGAAGATCAAGATATGACTTATAATCTTCTGCATTAAGTCCGCATTCAGCCATTCTCTTTTCTAAAATTTCCATTCTTTCTTCACGCTGACTACCGCCAATAAGTTCGCCAATACCAGGCACTAAAAGGTCGCTTGCAGCAACCGTCTTATTGTCGTCGTTTAGACGCATATAAAACGCTTTTATTTCCTTTGGATAATCGGTTAAGAAAACTGGCTTTTTAAATACTTCTTCGGTAATATATCTCTCGTGTTCGCTTTGAAGGTCACACCCCCAATAAACAGGTGCATCAAAGCGGTCTTTTACCTTTTCTAAAATTTCAATAGCCTCAGTATAAGTTAAACGCTTAAACTCGTTGTTTTTAACGTTGTTAAGTCTTTCAATAAGTCCTTTGTCAACGAAGTTATTAAGGAAATTAAGTTCTTCTTCGCAAGTATTCATAACTCTTTCGATAATGTATTTAACCATAGCCTCCGCACAGTCCATATCGTCAGAGAGGTCTGCAAAGGCAAGTTCAGGCTCAATCATCCAAAATTCCGCTGCGTGACGAACGGTATTAGAGTGTTCGGCTCTAAAGGTGGGTCCAAAAGTATAAACGTTTGCGTACGCCATAGCAAAGTTTTCCACGTCTAGTTGTCCTGAAACGGTAAGACTTGCTTTTTTTCCAAAAAAGTCTTGCTTATAATCACACCCGCCGTTCTCTAAAGGAACGCTGTCAAGGTCAAGCGTAGTTACTTGAAACATTGCCCCAGCACCTTCGCAGTCACTGCCAGTAATAATCGGAGTATGAACGTAAACGAAGCCTCTTTCGTTAAAGAAACTATGAATAGCAAAAGCCGCCTCACTTCTAATCTTAAACACTGCATTAAAAGTGTTAGTTCTTGGACGCAAATGTGGCATACTTCTTAAAAACTCTAAAGTATGTCTTTTCTTTTGCAAGGGGTATTCGGGAGTAGAAGTTCCCAAAACTTCAACCTTGTCTGCATTAATTTCAAACGGTTGTTTGTTTTCGGGTGTTAAAATAAGAGTACCCGTAACCATAAGACACGCACCAACGTTTTGTTTTGCTATTTCATCATAGTTACTAACCTTTTCACGATCAAAAACTATCTGACAGTTCTTAAAATAAGAGCCGTCGTTAAGTTCGATAAACCCGAAAGACTTGCTGTCTCTTATAGTTCTTGCCCAACCGCAAACGGTTACTTTTTGCCCGCCGAAATCACCAGCTGATTTGAAAATTTTTCTTAATTCGGTTCTTTTCATAATATGCACCTTTCCATAGTACTTTAAAATAATACTTAAGTATTATACCACTATTTAAAAGGAATTTCAAGAATTTTTATACGCATTTTCCTTAATTTGCCTTAAAAGCAAAAAACACGGCGTGTATGCCGTGTTCTTTTCAACTTTTTATTCTTGGTTTTTTTCTTCTTTTTGCGTTTGCTCTACAAGTTTTGGTGGGCGTTCATCTTTTAACGCCATAATATATGCTCCGTACTGTTCGTCGGTAAGTTTCACAACCTTATTTTTCTTCTTTTTAGACATAAATACTCCTCCTAATGGTTAAGAGTATTATAATCCTTATCGCAAATTTTTATACGAAACTAAGTAGATAATATATTGCACCCCCAACTATTCCCGTAAGTAAAATCATCAAAATAGGATTGACTTTGGTTTTTCTTATCAAAACAAAAGTCCCTACACCTAAAATCAGATTTATCCAATCAAAAGAAAAGGCAGTTTTAAATGCAGAAAAAGTATTAGCACCAAACACGGCAAAAATTAAAATAGTGAGGCCAGCGGAAGATATAACACCTGAAACGGCAGGTCTTATCCCTTGCATAAAGCCATCCACCATTCGTGCGTTTTTAAACTTTCTTATTAGTAAATAAATGGACAAACAGACTGCTACTGACGGCAATAAAAAACCTAGTGTAGAGATAATTCCTCCTAAAATCCCCGCCATTTTTAATCCTACGTAAGTTGCAGAGTTTACAGAAAACGGACCAGGTGTCATTTCTGAGATTGTTATCATATCGGTAAACTCTTTTAAGTTTAACCAGCCCATAGCATCCACAACCACGCTCTGTGCAACGGGAATAGATGCGTGCCCACCGCCAATTGAAAACAAACCTATTTGTAAATATGCAAAAAACAACTCAAGATATATCATTACTTCCCTCCTTGTCTTTTACCTCTTTTTTAATAAGAGAATAGGTTGCGCCAAGCGCTCCGCTTAAAATAATAGTATAAATAACGACACTTAAAGAAAAGAAAAACAAGCATAAAGCGTTTACTAAAAAACTTACTGCTAACAAAACTATAGCAAAAGCATCTTTACTTTTTATAACGGCACGCCACGAGTCTACTATGAGGCTTAAAACCACCGCCCACACCCCTGCTTGCATTGCTCTCATAACCATAGCGATAAAAACAAACTCTTTGATAGCATCGTAAAAATAATAAAGCGCAGTGATAACTAACATTGGCGGTATAATACTTCCGATAACCGAAAAAATTGCACCTAATATTCCTGCTATTTTATATCCCGTAAGCATTGTTGTGTTTATGGCGATTGCACCAGGAGAGGCTTGAGCCAAAGAGTTTATATCGGTCATATCTTTATCAGTAACCCACTTTAATTTTTTAACGAAAGTTTCACGGGTTAAAGATATGGAAACAAAACCGCCCCCAAAAGACACGGCACTTATATAAAAAGCAAAGCAAAACAATCTTAAAACCGTCTTGAAATTAACTTTTCTATTTCCAACATTTTCTTTTTCCACTTTCGCCTCGTAAAAAATAAGGAAGTTACATTATTTTACGTAAACTCCCTTAATTTTGCTAATTAATTTTTTATGCGCTTATAAGTTTTATCTTTAGAAAAATCACGTTCTTTTTTATATTCGCCACCTAGCGCCTCAATAGCAAACCTAAGTTCTTCAAAATCGGCATAACTGATATTTTCTCGCTCTATTGACGCCATTAAAAAGGGCAACGCCCTCTCGTCTCCGTACTTTGCTAAATACCCAGCATAAATAGGCACGTTATCCTGTCTTTTCATAAACTCAGCCACTAAAATATCGAACACCCTATCATCATTTTTACATCCGGAAAGTATTTCGGTTAAATACGCCTTAATACCATCAGTAACCTCCGCAAACAAGGCTAACACTTCTTCTTTTACTTGCTCTGCCATTTCTTTAAGAAGTTCTGTTGCAAGTTCTTTTATAGGCTCGCTATAATCCCACGCAATAAACTCAAGATAGCGTCTTAAGGGTTTATTTGAACCTAATTCACCTAGCATATTCATTAAATATAAAATAAACTCTTCATCGTTTTCCTTTGAAAGAGCATTTGTCAAAGCATCTTCGTTTTTCTTGTCACAAGTTATCGCCTCACACAAAAAATCAGATACCGCAACGCCTTTTTCTAGGTGCTTTTTAAGACAATCAATGAGTTCTTCTGCCGAAAAACTTTTATAATATTCGTTAGGCGTTTTACCTCCAAGTTCTTTAAGTTTCGTGTCCCCAAATTCAAGATATAACTCAGGAATTTTGTTTTCTATCTCTTCGGGTTTAACCTTTCCTATATTACCGTAAACGTAATCGGAAATATATTTATCAAAAAGAACATCAACGTCTATAACTTTAATCATCTTTTTCTCCTTTTAATAGTTGTTTTAACTTGTCAAATTTATCTTTTTTCACGTCAAAAAACCGCATAACAGCATTGTCGTCAGACAGCCTTTTAAGTTTCCCCTCAGACAAGATTAGAGCACCCAACTCTTCGTTGGTCAATTCGTCTGGAGAAAGTTTATCACTTAAAGATTTATATACCCTATCACAAGAATATGCCAGTTTATCTAAATCCTCAACGTCGTTAAAAATAATCCTTGAAACACAAAGTGCGTAAGAGGACAAATAAATTCCACCGTCAGGCTTTTTCTCACAGACTAATTTTTTGGGTTTGAACTTTAGATAAAAACTGCCTGCAACCAGTCCGAATTTTTCCTTTTCTCCCTTAAGAATTAAAATATATACTAAAAGTCTTTTTAATTCTTCTCCTCCATCTGGATTAAGAAGAGCATCTAATATCACCCTTTTACAGTACGGAGAGTAGACTGTAGATAATATAAACGCACTATCACGCATAACCGCGCTATCGTTATTAAATAGCCCCCAGACAATCATATCCTTAAATTCGGACTTTTTAACCATCGAGGACATTTTTTCTGAATTTTTAGCAGTGTCACGAATTTTTTTCTTCCACTTTTTTTCTTTACTTTCGGGAAGTTCTTTAACGTATTTAAATGGTAATAAATTTTCGCTATCGTTTCCACTCTCATTCATAGCGGTTATTATTTTTAAGAACTCTTTTATTACTACGTCATCGGGATTTAATTTATAGGCGTATTTTAATTGTTCTTCTGCGCCAAAAAAATCCCCTAAGTTAGCAAAAGATAGCCCTAAGAAAAACCGCATAAGCAATTCGTACGGGCGTTCTTCAACTATTTTTTTAAGGCACTCGTTAGCAGTTATATGGTCTTCTCTTTCTATTGAGCAAGTGGCGATTTTATAGACCTCGCCTTTATCACCTTTCCTTACTGAAAGCGCCTTGCGGTAATAAAATTCACTGTTGTCAAGGTCTTCTTTCATATCGAAAACAGTGGAAAGATTACAATATGCAGTTACGTTTTCGCCATGGGCTAAAAGTGAGTATCTACAAACTTTTTCCGCTTCGTCAAGTTCATCACTCATAAATAAAGAAACGGCTAAATCTCCACTTGTTTCTTCATCTCTACACTCTTCGGGAATATCCTTTAATATCTTCACCGCCTCAGAAAAAGCGCCAACTGATATTGCCCTTTTTGCACGCTTTTTGTCAAAAGAAAAATCGGCTTTATCAAATGGGTAAACAACCCTATACGCAGAGCGCTTTAACTCCTCGCCAGAAAAAAAGTCTAAAATTTCTTGACCTAAGCCCTCTTTATTAATAAATCCGTCAACCGACAACTTTTGATGAAAATAAAAACTTGACGCAAGATAATTATCCATATAAAAATAATTTATGGCTAACTCTTCGTACGCTACGGAAACCTTATCTTTCGGTGCTTTATCTAAATAAATATACCAATATTTATTCGATAATTCAAGCAACCCCATATCGGCGTAAAGGTCGGCAATATCGACTATAACGTCAAGGTTAAAAGAGATATTTTTCGCAGAAAGTAAAAACTCCAATGCACGCAAAAAATTTTCATTTTCAGCAAAACTATCGGCAATTTTCCTATACGGCTTTACGTTTTTATCTAACAGTATAACTTTGCCCATATTATTTTATTAACCCGTCAACGTCCTCTTTTGTAAATTCATATTTATTGTCACAAAATTGGCAGTCCACCGTAATTTTACCTTCTTTATCAATTATATCGTAAAGTTCTTCTTTTCCTAACGAGATAAGCACCTTTTCTATATAATCTCTACTACAAAGACACTTATATTCTGGGTAATATTCGTTATAAGAAACGTCGCCAAAGTATTTTTTAATTATGCCCTCCGCCCCTATTTCTTGAATAAGCGTAGAAACGTTTTTCAACTCATTTGCCACGTTTTCCGCTTTAATCAGTGCATCTTCACTAGCACCAGGGAGTGCTTGCATAATAACACCGCCAGCACCTATGCATTTTAAGTCAGTACCAATTTTAACACCCAATGCGATGGCTGTAGGCTGTTGTTCACTAAATGCGTAATACGCCGTAAAATCCTCCGCAATCTCGCCTGAAACCAGTTCACTGCTTCCCGAATACGGCTCTTTAAGTCCCATGCTCCTAATAACGGTAAGTCTGCCCGTTCTTCCAACAACACCGCCCACGTCGAGTTTCCCATCAAGTCTTAATGGAAGATCTGCTTGTGGGTTGTCAATAAAACCACGCATGTTTAAATCGCCATTACCACAAACGGTTATCTTTCCACCAACACCGTCCCCCGCAATAGTTACCGAAAGTTTATCCGATTTATTTTTAAGGTTGCTAGACATAAAGGTACACACAGTAAGTGTACGCCCTAGTGCAGCAGCACAAACTGGCGATAATTTGTGAATATCTATCGCCTTATTAACCATCTCTGTAGTGTCGAGTACGGAAAGTGTAATTTGATTGTCAAATACTATAGTTTTAAGTAGTTTATTCATAAAAGCCTTTAAGTTAAAACGCTTTGGAAAACCAAAGCGTTTTGAAATTTATTTGGTTTTATCACCAAAAAGGTAACAATTTTAATTTATTTATCTTTACGTTTTGAAAGTTCTTTCTTTGCTTTTTCAATACGTTTACGTCTTTCTTCTTGTTCCTTTTCCATCTGTTTTTCTTCTTCAGTTTGTTGGAATTCTGGATCGTTTTTGTGTTCTTCAACGTAACGTTCGTGATCTTCGTAAATAGCACGCTTGCTTTGGTTTAATTTTTCAATGTCGTTACGGTTAAACGATACTGGAAGTTCGGCTATTGTTAATTCCTCATCGGTAATAGGTTTAATCGGCTTAGAACTTAACGAACTACGCCCAGCAAGTGCCATTTGTTCCCTATACTGTTTGAGAGCACCGGAGTCGCTTTCCTTAATCTTTTCGTAAATACCTCTATTTTTCTGTGCACCTGGAACTTTGTCGTTGATAAATTTATCATACGACCATTGACAAAAGTCCGTCCATATTAAAAGTAACATAGAAAAACCGAAAAGTAAAATCAAAATTACGCCCATAGCCACAAAGAAAGTTCCAAACAACAAGAGCAAGAAAGGAATAGCGCCTAATACTAAGAAAAACACGTTTTGTGGTAAAAGCCCGATAGTGAATAAAAATGAGTTTCTAATTAATTGAGCAATCTTTAAGTCATAAGTTACGCACATAGTTATCATGTGGAAAGCCATAATGGTAAAAATCGCTAAAAACAAATATGAGATAACTTGTGAAATAATAAAAAGCCACTTTTTACTTTGGTTGATTGCAAGTATCCAATCAGCGAAAGACGTCGTTATGGTCGTAAGATAAAATACCAAAGAATATAGAAGTGCTATTATAATTATTTGCTTAACGTTTTGTTTAATTCCACGCCAAAAATCGTTTGAAACAAAAATACCCTCCGTCCAAACCATATTTCTTATAACGTATGCACCACCAGCCACACCAATTGCAGCAATTATAGCAACTATCGGTAAAAATAAAAGCGTGATTGAGTTTACGGTAAAAATGATATTTTCAGAATATCCCGTCATATTCTCCATCGCTTGAAAGCCCATACCAAATGGTTGGTTAAAGGGATAGATTGCCCCGTAATTTGCAAGAGATACGTATCTAACAAACAACAACAAGAACAACGGAATAAAGAACACGAGCATAAGAAGATTTATAGTGACAAGTTTTCCAAATCTTCCTTTAAAAATATCCCAAAAGAGTTCCCATCTATTCGACGGAAGAGAGGCTCTTGCATAACCCTCCGACTTCTCTTTACCCATTATAAGGCGGTTTATTAATCCACCGTTTTTCTTCCTATAATTACCCATTATAATCTCCGTCATATTTTTTAGCAGTATTAAATATCCGCTAAATTATTACTTAAAGTTATCCAAATTAAAAGTCTTTCTTATAATATATACTAATTTTCAATATTTTACAAATAAAAATCGGCTATTAGGCAAAAAAAACTTTACTTTTTTTAATTAGTTTGTTACACTAAGCGTATATAATGTATTAGGAGACGAATAAGTATGAAAAAGTACAACGTAGCAGTTGTAGGCGCAACTGGAATGGTCGGAAGAAAATTCTTACAAGTATTGAGTGAAAAAAATCTTCCTGTAGAAAATTATTATCTCTTTGCTTCTGCAAAGTCTGCGGGAAAAACTATAGACTTTATGGGTAAACCCCATGAAATTATTGAACTTGCGGAAAAAAATCTTGAGGGCAAAAATATTGACATTGCACTCTTCTCTGCTGGTGGTGACGTTAGTAAGGAATTTGCACCTATCTTCGCAAAACACGGCATTTTAGTTATCGACAACTCTAGTGCTTGGAGAAGAGACGAAAAAGTTCCGCTAGTAGTTCCAGAATGTAATGCCGACGATATTTTATGGCACAACAACATCATTGCAAACCCAAACTGTTCTACTATTCAAGCAATGGTAGTTTTAAAGCCACTTCACGAGGCATTTAAAATTAAAAGAGTAATTTACTCAACCTATCAAGCCGTTTCAGGTGCAGGCGTTAAAGGTTTTAACGACCTTAAAGGTGGAATTTGCGGTGAAGCACCTCAAAAATTTCCATACCCCATCTTTGGCAACTGTATTCCCCACATTGACGTGTTTATGGATAACGGATATACCAAAGAAGAAGACAAAATGATTTTTGAAACCAAGAAAATCTTAAACGACCAATCCATAAAAGTAACGGCAACTTGCGTTCGTGTTCCCGTTTATTATGGACACAGCGAATCTATCAACATTGAGTTTGAAAAGGCTTGCACCGTTGAAGAAGTTAAGGCTGTTCTTGCAAACGCTGAAGGCGTTGTTATTCAAGACGACGTTAAAAACAACGTTTATCCTATGGCATTAACCGCAGAAGACAAAAACGAAGTTTTCGTTGGAAGAATTAGAAAGGACGAAACTGTTGAAAGTGGTATTAACTTGTGGTGTGTTGCCGATAATATTAGAAAAGGTGCCGCAACCAACGCAGTTCAAATTGCAGAAAAAGCAATCGCACTTAACGCATTTAAAAAATAATTCCTTTTAGGAGCAAGTATGAATAAAACAATTTTTAAGGGAACTTGTACTGCCGCTATTACACCTTTTACAGAAGACGGTGTGGATTATGATGCACTCGGCAGACAAATAGAATATCAGATAAACAACGATATAGACGCTATTTGTATTTTGGGAACTACTGGCGAAGCCCCCACTATTACTGATGCAGAATATGATAGAATTGCAAAATTCTCTTATGATAAAATTGCAGGCAGAGTTAAATTTATTTTAGGTTCAGGCAGTAACTGTACTAAAAAAGCAATAGAAAAAAGCCAACTTGCCCAAAAAATCGGTGCAGACGGTTTGCTTGTCGTTACACCTTACTACAATAAATGTACTCAAAAAGGTTTAGTAAAGTATTATAACGATATTTGTGATAACGTCGATATTCCCGTTCTATGCTATAACGTTCCTGCAAGAACAGGTGTAAATATTCTCCCACGCACAATGGAAGAAATAGCAGAGCACAAAAACATTGGTGGAATAAAAGAGGCATGTGGCAATATGGAGCAAATTTGTGAAACCGCACGTTTAATCCGTGGCAAGACGGCTCTTTATTCAGGTGACGACAACTTAAACCTTGCAATGATGTCAATCGGCTCTATGGGCTTAATTTCGGTTGCATCAAATATTGCACCAAAAGAAGTTGGCGACGTTGCAAGATTATATTTTGCTGGAAAAAATAAAGAGGCGTATGAGCTTCAAGAAAGGCTCCTCCCGCTTATAGACATTATGTTCGTTGAAGTAAATCCAATACCTGTAAAGAAAGCATCAGAATTAATCGGATTAGGCAAAGGTATCGTTCGTGCTCCCCTAACCGAATTAGAGCCAGAACATACTGCCGATATGATTAGAATTTTGAAAGATTTTGGATACAACATTTAGGAGTTATTATGATTAACCTATTAATCTCAGGTGCAAACGGAAGAATGGGAAAAAAAGTTTTCGAATCGGTAGCCGTTGCGGACGATATTAAGGCTGTTTGCGGTGTAGATATTAAAGAAGACTTCTCTAACTCTAATTACCCAATTTACGACAACTTTAATAGTATAAAGGAAAAAGTAGACGTCGTTGTGGACTTTTCCGCACCCGTTTGTCTTGATAATATTTTAAGTTTTTGCTTAGAAAATAATATCCCTGCCGTTCTTTGTGCAACTGGTTACACTGCAGAACAGATAGAAAAAATCAAAACTGCAAGTGAAAAAATTGCAGTTTTCCGTTCTGGTAATATGTCGCTCGGCGTTAACGTTTTAATTGACCTTGTTAAAAAGGCAGCAGAAGCACTCTCTCTTTTCGACGTGGAAATAATTGAAAAACACCACAACAATAAAGTTGATGCACCAAGTGGCACGGCTTTAATGCTTGCAGACGCAGTTAAAGAAGTTGATAGCGACAAATTTTACGTTTACGGCAGAGAAGGGATTTGTGGAAAGCGCAATGCAAATGAAATCGGTATTCACGCAGTTAGGGGTGGAAATATCGTCGGTGAACACGAAGTTATCTTTGCAGGTAATTTTGAAACCATTACACTTTCCCATCAAGCAACCGATAGAAGTGTCTTTGCAGAGGGCGCTGTTAAAGCAGCAAAATATTTAGTTAACAAAAAAGTTGGACTATATAATATGTCCGATGTTATTAACGGAAGATAAAATGCTTAAAGAAAACCTTGAAAAAGTATTAAACGAAATATCAAGCGGAAATAATTTAGGCGAAGAAATAACACTTGTTGGCGCTACTAAAACTATGACCTATGAAACAATAAACGAGGCAATCTCTTATGGACTAAAGGTAGTCGCTGAAAATAAAGTACAAGAATTTAATCAAAAAACTGAGTTCATTAGTGGTGCGTCACAGCACTTTATAGGGCATTTGCAAACTAATAAGGTTAAGTATTTAGTGGGAAAAGTTGAACTTATCCACTCTGTTGATAGCATACATCTAGCCGAAGAAATTGATAAAGTCGCAAAAAAGAGAAATCTTATACAAGACGTTTTAATAGAGGTTAATATCGGAGGTGAACTTTCTAAAAGTGGCTTTGACTTTTCTAACGCTAAAGAAAACGTTCTTGAAATTGCTAGCAAATATTCTAACATACGCATTATTGGGCTTATGGCAATGCTTCCCCACTCTGATAACCAACAACTCTTAGCAGAGTTAACAAAAAAAATGCGTAATTTGTTTGATGAAATTAAAGTTAAAGGGTTACCGTTTACCTATCTTTCAGTTGGAATGAGTAACGATTATAAAATCGCTATACAAAACGGAAGTAACATGATAAGACTTGGACGGACTATATTTGGAGAAAGAAACTACGGAGTAAAATAAATATGGGATTATTCGATATTTTTGGGAAAGAACCTAAAACAAAAACCGACCGCACTTCAAGGCTAAGTTTTAACGATACTTTAGAAACTGGAAAAGATGCGCCTGTTGCTGTATTTAGTCCTGAAAGTTATAAAGATATTGAAGTTATAATCGACACTTTACGTTCGGGAAAAAATGCGATTGTTCATTTAACTATGCTTAAGACCGATACCGCTATAAGAGTTTTAGACATGCTATCTGGCGCAATTTACGCTTTGGGCGGTGGTGTGTATGAAATGGGAAAAAATATTTTTATGTTTTCCCCCTCTGGCGTAGAAGTTCTGTAAATTAATATTCAAATTTTCATATACAAAAAGGCAGGTGAAACCTGCCTTTTTGTCTTTTCTACGCAAAATATTATGACGACCTTTGCGAGAAACAACGAAATTAAATCATATTCTTTGGATTTAATATTTTGTCTAATTCTTCAACCGAGGCTATGTTTTCGCTAATCAAAATTTCTCTAACGTTCTTTTTTTCCTTTAACGCTTTTTTAGCTATTTTAGATGCCTTGGTATAACCTATGTAAGGGCAAAGAGCGGTAATGATACCAATACTCCTTTCAACCTCGTCTTCGCAGTTATCTACATTTACAGTAATTCCATCAATACAATCCTTTTTAAATACCTTGACACCATTAGTAAGGGTTTCAAGGGATTCAAATAAACAATGGAAAATTATAGGTTCAAATGCATTTAATTCTAACTGTCCCCCCTCAACTGCAAGTGTTATTGTAGTATCGTTACCGATCACATTAAATGCTATTTGATTTATTACCTCTGGAATAACAGGATTAATCTTTCCAGGCATTATCGATGAACCATTTTGTTTTGGCGGTAAATTAATTTCAGAAAAACCCGTTCTTGGTCCTGAAGACATAAGTCTTAAATCGTTTGCAATTTTAGAAAGTGTTGTAGCGCAAGATTTGACAATCCCTGAAACGTATACAAAACCATCTAAATTTTGTGTAGCATCTATAAGATCATCTGCTTGCGACAAATCCAAACCAGTAATCTTGACAAGATTTGGTACGATTTTTTTGATATAATCCTTATCAGCGTTAATACCAGTACCAATTGCCGTTCCGCCCATATTAATTTTAGACAATTCTTTTTTAGCTTTCTTAAAACGGATTATATCACGTTTAATTGCTGATGCATAAGCAGAAAAACTTTGCCCGAAACTAATTGGCACTGCATCTTGCATTTCAGTTCTTCCCATCTTTATAACAGATTTAAATTCTTTTGCTTTTCTTTGCAAAGCAGTATAAAAATCTGAAAGTGCAACTATAGCCTTGTCTAACAATCTAATCGTCGCAATCTTACCTGCACTTGGGAAAACATCGTTTGTCGATTGTCCACAATTTACGTGGTCATTTGGATGTACAATCGCATAGTCGCCCTTATTTCCACCTAAAATCTCAATTGCTCGATTTGCAACAACCTCATTTGCGTTCATATTCAAAGAAGTTCCTGCTCCGCCTTGTATTGCATCAACCAAAAAATTATCTAAGAACTTCCCGCTTAGTATTTCTTCACATGCTTGCACCATTGCTTCAACGATTTTTTTATCAATAATATTAACTTCACCGTTAGTAATAGCGCTCGCCTTTTTGATTTCAATAATAGCCCTAATAAATTCTGAATGTACTTTTGTTCCGCTTATCCTAAAATTTTCATAAGCCCTTAATGTTTGTACGCCATAATACGCATCAATTGGTACTTCTTTACTACCTATAGAATCATTTTCTAGTCTAAATTCACACATTTATAAAATCCAAAATAATTTTTCTTTCTATGACTTGATTATACTACAAAAATGTGATATAATCAAATACATATAAAATCATAATTATTATAACTTTTAAGTTATTGGTGTAAAAATGTTTAGGAACAAAGAATACGTTTTAACAGTAGTAAAAGAAAAAGGATTTACAAAGGCGGCGGAAACTCTGTTTGTTTCACAGCCCTCGCTTTCCTCTTCAATTAAAAGGATTGAAGAAAAGATAGGCTCTCCTATATTCGACAGGTCAAGCACACCCGTAACGTTGACTGAAGTTGGACAAGAATACGTTAAATACGCATTAGAAATTGAAGAGAAAGAAAATGATTTTGCTAGATACGTTTCTGACCATACAAATCTGCTCGCCGGCACAATTAAGCTTGGCGGAAGTAGTTTCTTTGCCTCTTTTATGCTACCTGAAATGGTATCAGAATTTAACAAAAAACACCCTAAAATTAAGTTTGAAATTTTCGAAGACAGCACCAAAAATTTAATGAATAAACTAAGTATGGGAAATCTTGATTTAGTTATCGACAATGCCACTGTAACTGACGAAAATATAATTTCTGAAATTTACACAACTGAGAGAATTTTGCTTGCCGTTCCTAAAAAATTAGAAATCAACAACCAATTAAGCAAATACCGTATGTCTGCGGAAGATATTAAGTTAGATAAACACTTAGAAAATGCTAAAAGCGTAGAACTTGAAAAGTTTAGAAATGAAAAATTTATATTATTAAATCACGAAAACGACACAGGTAAACGAGCCGAAAAACTGTTTAGAAAGTACGGAATTGAACCTAAAACCATATTCCACTTAGACCAACAGGTAACCGCTTATAACGTTTCTTGCACAGGTATGGGCATTTCATTTGTTAGCGACACATTAGTTAAACGTATCGGCGCCTCGCCTGAAATTTACTACTATAAACTTCCCGACAAGTCGACAGTCAGAAATATATATTTATATCAAAAGAAAAATCATTACCTCTCGCTTTCAGCAAGAAAATTTATCGAATACAATATAAAACAATAAAAAATCGCACGGAAATTCTCCGTGCGATTTTTTATTCTATTAATGACAAATTATAATCCCCATACCAACCAAGTTAATATATATCCACCAAGTACGGCAACTAACGTAAATGGTATTCCAATTTTAAAGAAGTCTGATGATTTAACTTTATACCCCTCTTTATTAAGCATACCGATAGCGACAACGTTTGCAGACGCCCCAACAGGTGTAATATTCCCGCCAAGCGTTGCACCACATAAAAGACCGAAGTATAGCAAATAAGCCGTAGAAGATGGTGCATTTAAGCCAGCAACTAAACCTTGGATTACCGGCAACATTGTTGCCACGTAGGGAATATTATCAATAAATGCAGAAATAAGAACAGATGCAAAAACAATGAGAGTATATAGTAAGAATATATTTTTACTACCAACTTTAACGAACATTTCGCTTATATCGTTGATAATTCCCACAGATTCTACCGCTCTAATTATAATAAATAAGAAAATTAAGAATAAAACGGTTGGGAAATCGATAGTTCCTATAACGGTTTTAACCGCTTGTCTCTTTCCACCAATAAACTCTGTATTACCATAATCATTGCCATTTTGAACCCTCTTTGCCGTTGCAATATGATAAATTAAACATATTATACCAAACCCTAGACAAACTAAACCATTTATATGACTAGAAACAAAGCCCTCAGGAAAAGGAATAAACGAACATGCCATCAAGCACAATATATTCAAAATCAACATGTAGGTAGGAAAAAGTGTTGTAACTTTGATTTGTTCTGAAATATATTCAAATTTTTTATTTTGTTTTCTAAAAATAAATACTAGAACTGGAACAGTTAAAAGCGCGCCTAATTCTACCGCAAAGAAAATAGAAATTTTACCGTCAAGCACGAAAAACTCCATAAAATCCATATCGGCAAAACCGCCAAGCATAACAGAGGTTGTATCCCCTACTAAGGTTGCTGCACCTTGCAAATTACTTGAAACAGCAATACTTATTAAAACAGGAATAGGTGAAACGCCAACTTTTTTAGCAACTGCAAGACCGATAGGTGCGAGCATTAAAACGGTAGCAACGTTATCAACAAACGCAGAAATTACTCCGCTTAAAACTGAAAGCAATACCAAAACCCACATAGCGTTAGGTATACTTGATATTAGTTTATCTGCAAGTTTATTGGGCATACCCGATTCAGAAAAAAGTCCAACAGTAATCATTATCCCAACAAGCATCATTACAACATTATAATTGATTGCACCGCTAACCGCCTCATGCCAAAGCATATCGCCAGAAATCGAGCAAGCGACTGCCAAAATCAAGGCTGTTACACCCGTTACGTACGGCTTATATTTGGGCAATGCAATTACCAAAATATACATTATAACAAATAAAATTAAAACAAAAATCTTCATTTGAAACTCCAATTATTTTCTTTAAGTATAACCAAAAAAAAGACTTTTATTGCAGATAGCAATAAAAGTCTTGTTAAAATCACTACAAAGTAACTTTGCATTACCGGACAAAAGTCGTTCTGACGATAATGCACACGCAAAATTGCGCTAACTACTCCCTTTTACACTCCAAACTATCTAACGTTCAATGCGTTAAACGTTGCATCAAGAGATGCAAGTTTTTCAGAGAATAATTTCATTTCTTCTTCAGGTAGCGGAACTTCGATAATTTCCTTTAAGCCACAGCCACCAACCTTACAAAGAACACCCGTGCAAAGGTCTTTTGCTCCATATTCACCGTCAAGATAAGTTGCAAGTGATAAAATAGTTTCAGTATCAGAAACCAATGCCTTAACTAATTGAACGGTAGATGCTGCGATTGCATAGAAAGTTGCACCCTTAGCCTTAATAACTTTTGAACCTGCAGCAACCATTCCTGTATAAATATTGCTAAGTTCAGTTTCAAGTTCATCTTCTTTTACGCCCATAATCTTTGTGCAGT
Organism: Clostridiales bacterium; assembly: GCA_015069425.1. Lineage (GTDB taxonomy): Bacteria > Bacillota > Clostridia > Christensenellales > Borkfalkiaceae > UBA1259. The sequence continues at coordinate 333,485 of SVIP01000001.1, forward strand.
ATTCTCTAATGTTCATACCGCAAACGGTACAAAGACTCCAAGGAGACATACAAGCATCACCGTGTTCACCGAACACGTAAGCATTTACGTTAGATGCATCTACTTTACAGTATGAAGCAACTGCTTGGATAAGACGGTTAGAATCAAGCAAAGTACCAGTACCGATTACTTGTTCTTTTCTTAAACCAGCATCTTTCATTAAAACATAGGTCATAACGTCAACTGGGTTAGAAACAACTACGTATAAAGCGTCAGGAGCAATTTTCTTAAAATCATTTGCCTTAATAACGCTCTTTAAGATACCAACGTTAATTCCAGCCAAATCTAATCTTGTTTGACCAGGCTTTCTACCAACGCCAAAAGTTAAAATAACTATATCAGAACCTGCAACGTCTGCATAATCCCCACACCAAATTTTACAAGCAGGTACACAAGCGGCACATTGAGTAATGTCAAGTGCTTCACCCTCTGCCTTTTCTTTATTAATATCAACTAAAACTATTTCTGAACAAACCCCTTGAAGTGTCAATGCATATGCAATTGTTGCACCTACGTTACCTGCGCCTAAAATCGAAATCTTTCTCTTTTTCTGTATCATTTTGCCGATTCTCTCCTATTATGTTTATTACTTATATGATACACTAAAAGTGCGTTTTTTACAAATGTTTTTTGCTTTTTTTGGAAAAATCTTGCATAAATTTTAGGTTATAATAGATATATCTTTTTTACTATGACTTGTCTTTATTGATTATTTCCTTTGAAATTTCGTAAATATCTCCCGCTCCTAAAAATATTATCTTTTTTACTTTATCATCTATTTGTCCGATTTTTTCTTCTAATTCATCTTTATTTAAGGCGAGCATTGCTTGACGATTTTTTTCAAATATTTTTTCAAACAACACACTTTCGCTCCCCTCTCTATCAAATTTCTCACGAGCAGGATAAGTTTTATAAATAATTGTTTTTTCTTTTTCTAAAACTTTTACAAAATCCACCATTAAACTTTTTGTTCTCGAATATGTATGCGGTTGAAACACAACGGCAAAATCCTCCCCTAAATCACGAAAGGCATTTAAAGTCGCAAGTATTTCTCGTGGGTGATGTGCGTAATCTGCAAAGCATTCTACTTCTTTTATCTTCCCTAAATATTCCGCACGTCGTTTTATACCGCCAAAGTTTTCCAAAGCGTCTTTAACAACTAAAAAAGGAACATTTAATACTTGAGAAAGCGCAAAAGTAGCAAGTGCATTATAAACGTTGTGTCTGCCTATTAATGACAGCTTGATCCTGCCAACTGGGCGGTCATAAGCACACACTGTGAAAGAATACCCCTTACCGTTATAAGATAGATTTTTAGCACTAAAATTAGCTCTATTTTCTATACCAAAAGTAACGGTAGACTGATTAAAAAATTCATCAGCGTGTTTATCGTCCGCATTTATTAGACATAAAGTATCTTTTGAAAAGGTCTTAAAAGCATTAACAATCTCTTGTTCATTTTTATAACAATCCGTATGGTCGTTATCAACGTTTAATATAACTGAAATATCTGGTCTTAAGTCAAGAAAATTTCGCTGATATTCACAGGCTTCCGCCACTATCAAATCTTTTTCACCTAACCTATAATTTCCAAAAGAACTACTTTCCCCACCCAAGAATACCGTTGGATTCATGTTTGATAAAATGAGCATATCTGCAATCATTGCAGTTGCCGTAGTTTTTCCGTGACTACCCGACACCGCAATCGAACGCTTGTACTCCTCCATTATTCTGCCAAGCAGTTCGCTCCTTTTAATTAAAGGAATATTTTTTCGCTTAGCAAACTTTATTTCAGGATTTGATTGACCTACTGCAGAAGTATAGACTACTGCGTCAGCGTTTTTAGCGTAACTTGCAGAGTGTTTTGAATAAACGGTTATTCCTAATTCAGACAACTTTGAAAAATTCTCGTTTTTATTAATATCTGAACCACTAACAATAAGTCCTTGCTCCGATAAAAAACAAGCAAGACCGCTCATAGATACACCGCCAATACCAGTAAAATGAATTTTAACTTTTTTATTATTCAATAAAATCTTGTCCATACGATATTTTATGCGTTTTTTGAGGGTTTTATGGCAAAAACTTTAAAAAAATTAATATTTTTTTTAAAAACCTATTGAAATTAATATAATAATATGATAAAATATATATAATATTTGTTAAGGAAGGTAACGAAAATGAAAATCACAGACGTAAGAGTACGCATTGTCAAAAAAGACGACAGCAAATTAAAAGCTGTTGCATCAGTTACCTTTGATGACTGTTTTGTAGTTCACGACATCAAGGTTATCGAAGGCAACGAAGGTTATTTTATTGCTATGCCATCAAGAAAAACAGGCGACGGCGAATATAAAGATATTGCGCACCCGATTAAAACGGAAACAAGAGAAGAACTTATCAAAGTTATTCTTTCAGCGTTTGAAGAAGAAAAAGCAAAACCCGTTGAATAATTTCCGTATTAAATCAGTATCCTACGTCTTAAGCCGTCAAGAAATCTTCTCGGCTTTGTTGTAGTATAATCGGAAAAGTTTAACCGCTTACAAAAAAACAACTAGCTATAAAAACATATTGCTAAACTTTAACACCTGTATCTGGTGTTTTTTTGTTTTAAAAGCATGCAGTTAACATACATTTACAAAAAAAAGAGCGAGAATTACCGCTCTTCCATTAGGGATTTTAATATTAATAAGGAAAATTCTTTTATAATTAAACTCAACTGCCAGTTGAGTTTTTTATATTTTAATTATTTTAAATAACTTTATAATTCAAATAAAATGTTATATAATATATAAAAAAAGAATTTTAGGTGTGAAATGTGTTATATTAATGTAGATTTGATAAAAACTTTAAGAAAAAATAAAAATCTTTCTCAAAAAGAACTTGGGAAATTGTTAGGCATTAGCGATAGAGCCGTATCGCGATGGGAACTTGGCGAAACTAAACCAACAGCTAAAAATCTTTCTTTATTATCTAAAATATTTGGTGTGTCTATAAACGATTTTTTTTATGAAAGTTCTTCAAAAACTAATAACGAAGAAATTAAAGGGATGAACTCTCTAATCGAGTTGTATAAAATCGGAAGAGGACCATCAAGTTCACATACTATTGGACCAGAACGTGCTTGCAAAATATTTAGAGATAGAAATAAGAATGCTCTAAAATTTAAGGCAATTCTTTTTGGTTCCTTAGCAAAAACTGGAAAAGGACATGGTACAGACGTTGTTATTAAAAAAACTTTATCCCCAACGCATTGTGAGGTTGAATTTAATATAATTAAAACTGATATTCCACATCCAAATACTATGGAGTTATATGCTTTAGGTGCTAATGATATAATTATCGATAAGGTGCAAGTTTTAAGTATTGGTGGAGGTAGTTTAATTTTTAATGGTGAACAAATAGAGCACAAAATAGTATATAAAGAAACGAAATTTAGTGAAATTTCTAAATATTGCAAAGAAAATAACTTAAAACTTTATCAATACGTAATAGAAAAAGAGAGTAATAATATCGTTGAATACGTAAAACAAATTTGGGATGCAATGAAAAATTCCATAAAAAAGGGATTGCAAGACGAAGGCTACCTTCCTGGCGGACTTAATGTTAGAAAGAGAGCAAAAATCCTCTTTGCAAACGAACACATTGATGAAACAAACGAAACTAAAGAAAATAGATTGGTCTGTGCCTATGCCTTTGCAGTAGGAGAACAAAATGCTTCTGGTGAAACAATTGTAACCGCTCCCACTTGTGGTGCTGCGGGTGTTTTACCTGCGGTATTATTATATCAGCAAAAAAAACATAATTATAGTGATGCAAAAATCATAGAAGCGATTTTAACGGCTGGTTTAATAGGAAACTTAATTAAAACAAATGCATCTATATCAGGCGCTGAGTGTGGCTGTCAAGCAGAGATTGGAACAGCTTGCGCTATGACCGCTGCAGCATTGGCAGAACTTAAAAATTTAAGTATTGATAAAATTGAATATGCGGCAGAGATTGCAATTGAGCATCATTTAGGTCTTACATGTGATCCTATTTGTGGTCTTGTTCAAATTCCATGCATAGAAAGAAACGCTGTTGCTGCAATGAGAGCAATTAACGCCGCAAATCTTTCAAGTTTTTTATGGGGGTCAAGAAAAATTTCATTTGATGATGTTGTTGTTGCAATGAAAGAGACAGGTAAGGATATTTTATCATCCTATAGAGAAACTTCCGAAGCCGGACTTGCAAAAATTAAATTGCATAAATTCTAAATTAAAAAGTGTAGCACACTATACTTTGCAGGCAAAGTTGTGTGTTTTGCAAGGCAAAAAATGAAAAGACTAACGAAAATTTTCGTTAGTCTTTTATCTTGGCTAAAAAATCCCTAAAAGAAGAGCGCTTTTTCTCGCTCTTTTTTATAATTATAACTTATTTCTCTGTATCTTACCGCTAACAGTTTTAGGAAGTTCATCACGGAACACAACAATTCTTGGATACTTATAGGGCGCAGTTTTCGCCTTAACGTAAGCTTGAATTTCCTTCTTAAGCTCTTCTGTCGGCACAGTGCCTTTAACAAGTACTATACTTGCCTTTACGACTTGTCCACGCACTTCGTCTGGCTCAGCCGAAACACCACACTCTAGAACGTAAGGAAGTTCCATAATAACACTTTCGATTTCAAATGGTCCTATGCGGTAACCGCTTGATTTAATAACGTCATCTACACGGCCAACGTACCAATAGAAACCATCCTCGTCTCTCCAAGCAGTATCACCAGTGTGATAAAATCCGTCATGCCAAACTTCTTTGGTCTTTTCTTCGTCACGATAGTAACCGCAGAATAAACCACAAGGTGCACCTTCTTTAACGTTTACAACAATTTCACCAACTTCACCATCGGGAACTGAATTGCCATTTTCGTCAATAATATCAATGTCGTAAACAGGTGCAGGTTTACCCATAGATCCAATCTTATGCGGTTTACCGACAAGATTACCTATAAGCATTGTCGTTTCGGATTGACCAAAGCCCTCTTTAATTTGAAGTCCTGTAAGTTTTTCAAACTGACTGTACACTTCTGGGTTAAGAGCCTCACCAGCAGTAGACATATGTTTAACTGAACTAAAATCATATTGTGATATATCTTGTTTAATAAGCATTCTGAGCATTGTTGGAGGTGCACAGAAAGTGGTTATTTTATATTTAGCAAACATAGGCAAAATATCTGCGGCATCAAAGCGGTCAAAATCATAAACAAAAGTTGCCGCTTCACAAAGCCATTGCCCATAAAGTTTACCCCACATTGATTTTGCCCAACCGGTATCAGATATTGTAAAATGCAATCCATCTGGATCAACATTGTGCCAATATTTAGCCGTGTGGAAATGACCTAAAGGATACTTATGGTTGTGAAGTGCCATTTTCGGATAGCCACTTGTACCAGAAGTAAAGAACATCAACATAGGATCGTCGCCACAAGGCGTCTCGGCTGTTCTCTTAAAATGCGTAGAATAAAGAAGATATTCTTCGTCAAAGTTTCTCCAACCATCTCTAACGCCATTAACCATGATTTTATGTTTCATGTCAGGGCATTTTTCCATCGCAATTTCTGCTTGGTGCGCAGTATCGCCATCTGCAGTACAAATAATTGCACTAGCACCAGCCGCTTTAAATCTATATTCAAAATCATGTTCTTGAAGTTGATTGGTTGCTAAAATCGCAATCGCGCCAAGTTTATTAAGCGCAATCATAGCAAACCAGAACTGATAATGACGCTTTAAGACTAAAACGACCTTGTCCCCTTTCTTTATGCCTAAAGACTTAAAGTAGTTAGCACAACGGTTAGATTCTCTCTTTATATCCTTAAAAGTAAATCTACGCTCTGTTTTATCTCTAGAAACGTGCAACATTGCAAGTTTTTCAGGTTCTCTGTCAGCAAGTTCATCCACTAAATCAAATGCAAAATTAAACTTTTCAGTGTTTTTAAATTTGATAGAAGTGGGCGTTCCATCCTCATCTTCAATAGTATCAATGTAATTTTTATAAATGCGTGCTTTGTCATCTTTAACAACTTTGGTTTCTTTTTTGCTAATAAGTTTTTGAGATTCAGAAAGTTCAGGAATAGGCTCTCCCGTAGGATTTAAAACTATAGCATAAAAGACACAGTCTCTACCATTAACCGCAATCATGCCATGCGGAGTATCACTATCATAATAAATACTGTCCCCAGGACCTAAAACTTCTTTATGTTCGCCAACTTGAACCATAAGATAGCCATCAACGACGATATCGCATTCTTGTCCAGCGTGAGTAGTTAGTTCAATATCTTTGCCTTGTGCATCTTCACTATAGGTACTGCGCACATAAAGAGGCTCAGCAATCCTGTTTTGGAAAGCATAGGCAAGGTTATAATAAGTCATACCATGTGCCTTAGCGATTTCCTGCCCAGCGCCTAAACGTGTAACAGTATAACCTTTAAGTTTAGGGCTATAGCCCTCAATAATATCGGTAACATTTACCCCGAGAGCTAAAGCACAGCGATAAATAAAGGCAAAGTTAAGGTCTTTTTGCCCATTTTCACAAATCAAATACTCTTGCTCGGATACACCAGTTTTATTAGCCATATCGCTAACAGAAAGCCCAACGATATCACGAAGTTCTCTGATACGCCCCGCCATCTCCTTAATCTTAAAATCAAGACCGGTTAATTTTTCCATAAAAACTCCTTTTTGGACGAAAAAAACTCGCCCCAAAGATTTTCTTTGAGACGAGCGTTATAATCCACACCCGCGGTACCACTCAAATTGCGGAAAACCCGCCACTCTCGGAATCCATCAATTCCTATGCATTAACGCAGCAATCACGGAGAAGTTCTACTTGCACAAGCTTTCTTCTTCCCGACTCAGAAGCTACATCAACGAAAAACCACCTAGCGATTCACACCAACCACCACCTCTCTAAAAGGAAATTAATCGTGAACTCTTCTTCAACGTCTTTATTCTACAGTATTTTAACATAATATTATAGTTTTGTCAACGGATTTTATATAAATATGCGCAATCATTAGTGTACTAGAATTAAAGTTTAATCGTTACAGAAGAAAGAAGTTGACGGTGCAGCATTAGGCTTTCTTCCAACCGAAGTATTATCTTCTCTGCGGTCTCTAAGCTCAGGGATAGGATTGGGAGCGGTTTGATAACGATAATCAGCGCCACGACGACGAATTGAATTCTCAATTACGTTATGTGACGGAACAATATCCGTAGTTGGATTAACAATATTTTGATAACGGAAAAAATCCGCATCTTTATTAAGAGAAGAAACTTTAACGTAATTTTCTCTGTTAGAAGTAAACTGTACAGTATCGCCCAATATCCTTCTAACATAGTCAATGTTTTCGTGTAAAACTATAGGCGCTGGGAATTCACAATCTTTAATAACGGAATTGTAATCTTTCCCTTCGTATTTTTCGAGAAGTTCTACTGCTTTATGTAAATGTGCAATTTCGAAGAGCAAATTTTCTTCCCAAAGATTTTTTATGTAAGCATCAGTTTCGGTTAAATAACACGACCAGTATAAATAACACTCACAATACTCGTGCCACAATAACATTTCAAGCCAAGTAGCCGTTCCGTCCATTAAAGATTCGTACTGAGTTACGTGCTCCTCTTCAACTAGAGCAATTTCTTCATATAAACGTCTGCCAATATCCGAATTCGCAAAATTAGTCACGTTCATATAATAATTCATTGTCTGTTGCTCTGCTGCTGTTATTATCATTGTATTAAGAACGGTCTGCACGTCACTCGTTTTAGAATTTATGCATCTTTTTACGTTATCTTTCGGATATCTGTGATGAGAAATTGTAGGTCTACCAGGCATAATCTCAGTATATCTCCCAACAAGCCACTCAGCATAAACCCCTTGTTCCATTTCAAGTAGGTTTGCATATCTGTACAAATGGTCAAAGTCCTCAAGTAATGCAAAATCAAGCGCAGTTTTAACGTCACAATCAAGTTCACGCTTAGCAAGTTCACTTGTCAAGTCAACGGCTAACTGTTCATAACCAATAGTATGTTCTAAAATACTCTCGTCCTTTGGCTTAAGTAAAGAAATTTTAATTTGTTGCTGTTTTTCAACCGCACGAGTTAGTGCAATTTCTTGCCTTAACTCATTGTCACAAGTATGCCTTGCAAGTTGGTGTGAAAACCAGTTCGCCTCAAATTCCGTACCGTTCATTAAAATTATACGGCACTTAGTGTATGGGTCAACCTCTCTTTTGTCATAAGGTTTAGGATATAACTGTTGCCAATTTTGAAAAGATTTTTCAATACTTTTCGGTTTTTCTTTAAACGGATTCATTATAAACTCCTTTTTTATTTTTCCATTTAATAGTTTATGAAAAAAGGAAGTTTATTGTGAAAATTAAAAAAACCGCTCTTTTAGAACGGTTTATTTTAGTTAAATTTTATTGTAATTTTTTATTAGAGTTTGTCACGCACACATTAACAATAAAAGTTATAATTAAAGTAACTAACGCAACTATAAATATGGTAAGATAAGCAGTCTGCCAACCAGATGCATCAATTATAGCACCTATAACAGTTGGCGCAACCCCTGCAGCAATAGATGCAACTGCGTTCGTGATTGCACTAAACGCCGCTGTATTTAATTGATTTTTCATTTTGAAAGCAATTATACTAATACAAATTGCTTTAATTCCATTTGCAAGTACAACAAATGCAAGGACTAAAATTAGTGCTATAATAATATTCACATTATATAAGAAATATAAAAGTATAGGTATAGGCAATAAAATTGACAGAAAAATAACACCTTGTCTTATAAAGTTTTTATCTTTTTCACAAGAAGATATGGTCATCATAGGCCCTAAAAATATTGCAATGGGCGCAATAATTGAAACGTATATTGAAATATTATCAGGCAGTTTATATATACCAACTAGCAAGGTTGTAACGTAGTTCATAACTGAATAATATAAAGACGTTACTAAAAAAGTGATTAATAAAAGCAATGTGTAAAATATTATTGTTTTAGATTTAGTATCAATAGAAATTAAAGGCTTGTCGACATTGGCGTCTTTTTTCTTTTCCTCTAGTAAAATTTTAGCATCCATCATTTCGTTGATGTGTTTAAATCTTTTTGCTTTATTTAAAACCAAAGCAAACACTAAAACGGAAAGCAAGAACATTCCGCCTATTATAAAATAAGGTAAACGCCACAATCCTTCTTGATTAAAACTTAAACTTAACGCACAAATTGAATATGCTAAAACCGTGCCTAGAGCGTAAGCCGTGTTCATAACCATATTTGCCGTAGTGCAGAGTTTGGTGGGTAGATTTTGTGTTAATGCATAGTTACATCCACAATAAATTGCTCCTTGAAATAAGCCACTGAGCCCAAAGTAAATCCAAATTTGATAAATGTTGGTTGCTGTACCGATTAAAATAGTTGAAACAGCAGCAATCGGAACAGTAATAATTACGTATTTGAAAATGTTTATTTTCTTCATAATGAAAAATAAAACAATTTGAATTAAACCATAAGGCACAAAATAGAAAGTATTCGCCATACTAGCAAGACGATTTTGACCGTTAAGCCATAAATCAGCAATATACTTTTGTTCCGCAGCAAAAATACCTTTTGCAGCCATACTTGACATATAAATGAAAAAGCAAGCAAAGATAAGAAGATACCCGTACTTACATCTATTCTTGTCAATGTTTTGTAGATTTATGCGTTCAGAACGTTCAATATGTATGTTAAAAAACTTCATAACACACTCCTTTGTTACTTGTTCAATATTAGTTTTTGAGCAACAAATATTATTATAATACAATAAATAAATTAAAGCAAATAATTAGTATAAAAATATTTATGAATTTAAGCAAAAAAAGTGACACTCAAAAGAGTATCACTTTTTTTGTTTAACCGCAAAAGCGGTTTTTTCTATTTCTTCTACTTACGCAGCAGGAGTCATTATTTTTTGATTTCGACAATGAAAGCCTTTTCTTCGTCACCGCATACAACAACCTTGATTTCGCCATTGTTGTAAACTTCAGTAAGTTCATGGTTTTCAGCATCAGCACATGCACCGTCAGCTATGTTATACTTAGCAACAAGTACGTATCTAGCATCATCGTTTGCACCGTCATTGTCCAAATCTTGACCATTACCATTATAACACCATACAAATACGTAAACTACTTTTGCATCAAAGTCAACATAAGTTGCAAGTTTTGCAGGATTAAAATCATGATCACCAGTTATAGGCATTACAATTGAGTCAGTATGTACTTTTACATCAGCAGAATCAATAACACCATTAGCATTTACATCATGATAATATTCATAGGTATGAACACCAGCATAACAACAAGTAGCTTCACGAGATTGAGCGTCAACTTTCTTAGCTAGTGCTACTGGCTTATAAGTACAAGGAGCATTTAATTCTGCATTACATACAGCTTTATATACACCAGGATTTGAAACGTTATTTGCTACAGACATATTTGTAGTGAACTTCCAAGAAAGTTCGTGTCCAGTAGCTTTATCAGTAGCAGTTAGGATATAAGTCTTACATGCAGTACAGTAAGTTTTAGTCCAACCATCTTCAGTACAAGTCTTGTGTTTTACATCAGTATTAGTTACATCATATTCATGGTGACCTTTTAAGTTAAATACAACTGTTACACCACAATCTTCACATTTGAATACAGCAAGTTTAGCTTCTGTACAGTTACCAGGTTTACCAATATTCCAAGTAATTTTACCAGCATCAATTAAAGCTTCAATTTCAGGTGTTGACTCAGTATTAGCAGAGGTAATCGTATACTTCCAGTCACCTACTCTATGAGTACCAGTTGTATCTGAATATTCATAAGTCTTAGTAAATACTTTATCAAGAGTCCACTTAGAAGAATCATCTTCATCAAGAGCTGCTTGAACTTTATATTCATGCTTAAATTCAAAAGTATAAATCTTACCAGTTACACAACCAGTAGCGTCCGCAGTTGACTTAATCTTAGCTTCAAGGTTGATTTCCTTAGAAGTGGTTTCAGTACACTTGCAAACAAACTTAACTATATCACCTGCGTCTGGATCAGCAATAAATGCGTTCCAAGAAGTTTCATCAGCAACAAATGTATGACCCTTTGCATCTACAGAATCGATAACAACATCGTTTGTGCAAACAGAACATTTTTTAGTTGTAGTACCACGAACGTCGCATCCTGGAGCATTTACAGTAGGATCACCAGTAAGTTGATGTTCACCTTTTAAGCTGATAACTATACTCTTGTTACAATCATCGCACTTGTAAACAGCATAAGCACTATGCATACAATCACCAGGATCACCGTTGTTCCAACTTAACTTATATTCGTCATTATCATCAAAGAAATCAGCTAATCTTGGATCAAAATCATAAGTTCTATTTCCGATAGCGCCTACAGTATCACTGAATGCATAGAATTTAAATTCAGTTCCTCTTAATGAATGTTGTAATTCAGGGAAAACTTCGTGCTTATGTTCAATAACAACTTCTTTAGCAAGATCAACACCGTTTGTTAAGCCAGTAGTCTTATATGCTTCATATGCCTTAGATTGACAGTTTTCAGCTTCAACATCTTTTTCAGGAACACGAACAGCGTTTACAGTTTCTGTTCCTTTACATACAGAACATTCAACGGTTATTGTTTGAGCACTGGCATTGAAAGACTTAAATCCCCAAACGTGACCAGTTGCTTTTTGATCATCTGCGGTATACCAACCATTACATTCAGAACAGGTATATTTACCATCATCAGTACAAGTCTTTTTGGTTTCAACATAGTTGTGTTTGAAATTCAACTTGATAATTACAGTCTTACCACATTCGTCATTACCACAAGTAAATACAGCAAAGTTTGCATCTTTACAGTTTGGCTCTTTATCTACGTTCCAAGCAATCGTTTCGTCAGCAAACAAAGCATCTAATGCTTCTTGTCTTTCAACGGTATATTCTTCAGTTACAGGCGCCTTATCATCATAAGCTTTGAAACCTAAAGTATAAGTACCATTAGTAAGAACGTGTTCACCGGTAGCACCAGTTTCATTCTTCTTAATAACTGCAGATGATTCAGCGTAATTAACATCAACACCTTTCTTTAAGCCATTGTTGAAAGAATATTCATATTCATCATAACCGCCATTTAAGCAGTCAGCCTTAACAGATTCAGCTTCACCAGCATCTTTAACGGCTTTAACAACAGTTGTTTCAGGGCAATCTTTACACTTAAGAGTCACATTGAACTCTTTGCAACCAGCAGTTGCATAATCATCACTCGCATATTCAAAGCTATGACCTTTTGCTGGAGACGGATGAATTTCGCTAACATGTACACCACATTTTACACAAACATCAATAACTAAACTTTCTGCAGTACAAGGGTTGCTTTCAAAAACAGGAACCTCTTCCGTTTCTGCATGAGCCTTTAAATCAGCTTTACAAAGGTTACAAGTCTGTTCAGGACAAGCCTTCATTGCTATTTCTAATTCAGTTTGTGGATGATCTGTGATATCTTTGGTCTCTTCTTCAACGTAGAAACCAGCATCATTTTGTACCCATTCATACTTAACGTGATTATTAGAATTCTTTTCACCAACTACAACTTCGTAGCCATTGCACTTTGTACAGATATTCAAGAGAATTTGTTCTTGAGTACATGTTGCAGTACGTACTTCGTGCATCACGTAATCACAATCACATTCTGAATCAAAAGTGCCACCTTGGTCACCCTTGTCACCTTTAACTATACCAGCATTCTTTTCAGTTCCGTCGGTAAGTTTGATAACAAGCTCGCCATCTTCATTGATGTAAACGCTCTCAATACTTACACCGTCTTTACCGTCTTTACCATTAGCACCATCTTTACCATCGGCGGCGCAACCGACCATACCAAATGCCAATGCGAAGGTACAGAAGACAACGGTAAGCAATACAAGAAGCTTCATCAAAAATGATTTTCTTTTTTGCATATTATTTTTCTCCTTTTTTATTTCGCAAATATTTTTTCGACAGTCTACTGTCATCTTCGTCACACACCGCCCAATTGTTAAGCCCTAAAACCTACCAACAAACCGTATGTAGACAATATTTTTCGATAATGTTACAACCTGCTGCGCCACAAAGTCTACACCATCGTTAATATTTTAATACATTAATAAATAGATGTCAAGTGTTTTTTCATAAAAAATACTATTTTGTTAAGGTATTTTTTGGGAAACAAAAAAAACACAACCTTATCAATTTAAGGTCTTGCTAAAAACTAATTATTCCCTATTTCCGCCACGCAATAAACACCCAAAGTTTTTGCGCTATTTCTTTTGATGTAATGCACACGGACTTTTTTCTGATAGTATACTTGGATTAATTTTTACCTTTTTTTGGCAAAATTCCAAGCCATCGACTATTATACTATATGCACCGAAAGTTTGTAAAGCGTTTAATTGAAAATTTTTTTATTTTTTCTTTAAGTTTTTTATCATTTTCAGCATTGAAATCATGTTTTCAACAATCGCTGCAAAGTTATCAACAATTTGTTAAATATTTCCAAGCCGTTTTTCAAACCCCGAATTAAGCCCTCTCTCATGCGCGTATATATAATATATATAATGTTTATGACAAAGTCAACTTTTTATTACTGAAATTTTTTATTTTTTCAAAAAGCAAGCGTAAAGAAAAATCTTTACGCTTGCTTTTATAGTTAAATTATTTAATTCGATATTTTTAATCTTAATTAAATAGCGGTTTGCAATTCGCCCTTTTTAGCCTTGTCAAATTCGTCGGTTATTTCTTTATCTGGTTTTTTGCTAAGCAATGATGCTACCACGATAGCGATGCTTGAAATTATAAACGCAGGGAGAAGTTCGTAAATACCAAATATAGAAATCGTTCCTGAAAGGAATTTGTTTAACACTAATTTCCATACGAATACGCTTACAGCACCTGCAACCATGCCTGCTATTGCGCCAGAACGTGTAGTTCTCTTCCAGAAGAGAGAGAATAGCATAATCGGTCCAAAAGTTGCACCAAAACCAGCCCATGCAAACGATACTAAGTTAAAGATAACACTATTTTCGTTCCACGCGATAATAATACCTACCAATGCGATAACTACTAAGGTAATTCTTGAAAGCCACATAACTTGTTTATCGGTTGCCTTGTCCTTTTTAACAATCCCCTTATATATATTGACTGAAACTGAAGAAGATGCAATAAGGAGATACGAATCTGACGAAGATATCGTAGCGGCGAGAATACCCGCCATAATAAGTCCTGCAACTATTAAGGGAAGATATTCGGTTGACATAACAATAATTATACTTTCGGCTTTTGAGGCGGTATTGAGTGATTCGCTTGCGGGGAAAAGCGTTCTTCCAATTATACCAATCATTACTGCTGCAGCTAAAGAAATTACGCACCAAACGGTAGCGATAATTCTTGAACGTTTAATTTCCGACGGCTTACGGATAGCCATAAAACGAAGAAGTACTTGCGGAACGCCAAAGTATCCAAGTCCCCAAGCAAGCATAGACACCATGCTTAATACACTATAATTATTTGCAGACCCAAAAAGCGGAACACCTGCAATATTTTGTTGCACTTTGTTACCATCAACAATTGGATTAGCAATTTCACCAAGAGATAAGAAACCGTCAATGTTTTTAGCATTTTCCACGACTGCGCCAAAGCCACCAGCGTTTACTATGCCAACAACAATCATTGCAACAAGTGCGAGTATCATTACTATTGCTTGCATGAAGTCTGACACACTTTCTGCCAAGAAACCACCAATAAGTGTATAAGCAACAACGAAGAGCGCACCTACTATAAGTGTAGCGTGATAATCAAAACCAAAAAGAGTATTGAATAGTTTACCAACTGTTACAAAGCAACTTGACGCATATACCGTAAAGAATATAAGAATAAATAATGCGGAAATCCCGAGCAAAATTTTCTTTTTTTCTTTAAATCTGTTAGAAATAAAGTCTGGGATTGTAATTGAATTACCCGCAATTTGCGAATAGTTACGCAATCTCTTTGCTACAATAAGCCAGTTTACATACGTACCGATAGCAAGACCGAGAGCCGTCCAAAAAGCATCCGCAAGACCACACCAGTAAGCAACACCAGGAAGCCCCATAAGTAGCCACCCACTCATGTCCGATGCCTCTGCACTCATTGCTGCTACCCATGGCCCTAAAGAACGTCCACCCAAAAAGTAGTTCTCAGAACTTTTTTGTGCTCTTTTATAAAAATAAACACCTATTCCTACAACGACGCACATATAGAGCACCATAATAATAAAAATTTCAGGATTGTCCATATCTTTCTCCTAAATTAGTAAAATAAGCATTATTTTATCATAAATACTTACATAAGTCAAGCAATATTATTTGCTTGGTTCGGTACTACAAGAGTTCGCGTAATAAATTACTCAAATAAAAGGATAGAG
This sequence comes from Clostridiales bacterium, assembly GCA_015069425.1. GTDB lineage: Bacteria > Bacillota > Clostridia > Christensenellales > Borkfalkiaceae > UBA1259. The sequence continues at coordinate 349,027 of SVIP01000001.1, forward strand.
TAGGCAATAACCTACTCTATCCTTTTGGTCGGAGTGACGTGATTTGAACACGCGACCTCTTGGTCCCGAACCAAGCGCGCTACCAACTGCGCTACACCCCGTAATTTACTTTGCTTTTAATTTATATTTCATCTCGCTACCACATTCTAATGGTAGCACCCAAGGCGCTCCCGCCCTCGTGTCATAAGGACACTCGTGGGCTTTAGCTACAAACCGTCCACTGGACGCTTTGCTTAACGCGTCGCCCCAACTGCGCTACACCCCGTTATTTACTTTTTATCTAATCAATCTTTCATCTCGCTACTTAGCATTAGATATTATATATGTTTTACTTTAAAAATGCAAGGCTTTAAGCCGACTTTTTTAGCAAAAATAATACCTAATTTTTAAAATTATTCCCTTTAGCGGTTTTATTCGCTAAAGGGAAGTACTATTTATATTTAAATTCTGTTTACACCAGTCTTGATTGCGGCATCTTTTACAGCTTTAGCAACAGTTGGCCCAACACGCTTATCAAAAGGCGTTGGTATAATATACTCCGATTTAAGTTCTTCGTCAGAAACTAACGAGGCTATGGCTTTCGCTGCAGCAATCTTCATTTCTTCATTAATATCTGTCGCTCTGCAGTCAAGCGCACCGCGGAATATTCCAGGGAATGCTAAAACGTTGTTTATTTGATTTGGGAAGTCACTTCTACCAGTACCTACAACTTTTGCGCCTGCCTCCAATGCTAAGTCTGGCATAATCTCCGGAACTGGGTTTGCCATTGCCATAACGATGGCGTCTTTTTTCATGGTTTTAACCATTTCTTGAGTTAAAACTCCAGGTGAACTTACACCCACGAAAATGTCAGCATTAACAACGGCGTCTTTAAGTGAACCTTTTTTGTTAAGTTTATTGGTAAACTCTGCAATTTCTTCCTTTGCAGAATTCATTCCTTCAGGTCTTCCCTTGTATATAATTCCACGACTGTCACACATAACGACGTCTTTTGCGCCCATAGATATCATAAGTTTTGCGATGGCCTCGCCCGCAGCTCCCGCACCACTAAATACAATGCTTACATCTTCCCATTTCTTATTTACAAGCTTTAATGCATTTATACAAGCCGCAACACAAACTACAGCCGTTCCATGTTGATCGTCGTGGAAAATTGGAATATCAACTTCGGGATCTTCTTTTAATCTTTTTTCAATCTCAAAACATCTAGGTGCTGAAATATCTTCTAAGTTTACACCACCAAAACTTCCCGCTAAAAGTTTAACAGTTTGAACTATCTCGTCAACGTTTTTACTTCTAACACAAAGAGGAATAGCGTCAACGTTACCAAAACTCTTAAATAATACGCATTTACCCTCCATAACAGGCATACCCGCCTCAGGTCCAATATCTCCAAGCCCTAAAACAGCCGTACCGTCAGTTATTACCGCAACAGTGTTCCCCCTTGCCGTAAGTTCAAAAGACTTATTATAATCTTTTTGTATTTCCAAACATGGTTGCGCCACCCCCGGAGTGTACGCCAATGACAGATCTTCTTTACTCTCTACCTTTACTTTGGAAACAACTTCAATTTTACCTTTCCAAAGCCCATGCAATTTTAATGATTCTTTTGCGTAGTCCATTTTATTCATTCTCCATATATTTATTATCGCTTTTTTCTCAGCTACTTTTTACACTTATATTTTAACACAAACCCAAACCTTAAAGTTTATAAGTTTTAACACTAATTTTACACAAAAAGCCACTCTTTAATACTATTTTATGAAAGCATTATAAATAGCGTTTATACATTTTTCATAATCGCTGTTGTTTACACCGATAATAATATTAAGCTCGCTAGAACCTTGGTCAATCATTTTAATATTTATGTTTGCATTTGCAAGTGCAGTAAACAATGTTGCAGCGGTACCCGTTCTTCTCGCCATGCCGTGTCCAACGGTTGCAATTAATGAAATGTTTTCAATAACGTGAACGTAATCAGGCTTAACGTTCTCTCTTATTTCGTTTACAAGATCAGTTAATACACCCTCTTTTAACTGACTACTTTCAACTACTACTGATAAAGTATCAATACCAGATGGTAAATGTTCAACACAAATATCGTAATGCTCGACTACCGATAAAACACGACGAATAAATCCGACCTCTGAGTTCATCATTGATTTTTCAATCAATAAAACGGTGAAATCTTTTTTTCCTGCAATACCAGTAATTACCGAGTCGTTAGCATCGGGCTTATATTGGTCGTTAGGAACAATCATAGTACCCTTATCTTCCGGCTTAAAGGTGTTTTTAATATTTATAGGAATTTTCTTTCTCATTACTGGTGCGATTGCCTCTGCGTGAAGCACTGATGCACCCATATAAGAAAGTTCACGAACTTCTTTATATGTAATTTGATTAATAACTTTTGGATTTTCAACCAATCTTGGATCACAAACTAAAAAGCCACTAACGTCAGTCCAGTTCTCGTAAAGATCTGCTTTAACACCGTGTGCTATAATTGAACCAGTGATGTCACTACCCCCACGAGAGAAAGTCATAATGTCGCCTTGGAAATTTTTGCCGTAAAAACCAGGAATTACTGCTCTTTCTGAGTTTGCAAGCCTGCTTGAAACTTTATCATCCGTATAGTCAACGTTTAATTTACCGTGACTGTCAAAACGAATAATCTCTGCGGCATCAACAAATTCAACGCCCAAGAAAGCAGATACGACAATTGCACTCAAATATTCTCCACGAGATGCAGAAAAACCTGCACTTTTAATTTCGTTAATTTGATTTTCAGTTTGATCAAGAATACTTTCGATATCAAGGTCTATCCCCAAATCTTTAACAATTTCAACAAATCTCTCACGAATAATGGCAAAACTTTTCGCACAAGAACCGCACTCTACAACTTCATCATAACAACGATAAAGCGTATCAGTGATTTTAATATCGTTTTTAAAACGTTTACCTGGTGCAGAAACAACTATAAACTTTCTGCTACTGTCAGAATCTATTATACTTTTTACTTGTCTAATTGCGTTTGCGTCCGCCATAGACGTTCCGCCGAATTTACATACCTTTATCATTTCGTAATCCTTCTTCCTTCTAAATAATATCTTTTCTCAATACCTTCCCCCATAGAGAACGTTTTTCTTGGAAACGCTCCATTTGCAGAAACGTATTTAAATAATTCTGATTTGTCTAATTTTTCAAACAATATTCCAACCGCATCATTTCTATCATCTACAAGTTTTTTAATATTGCTTTCACCGTGAACGTAATCAACCGTTCCACCGTTTTCAATTAAATATTGTTTAACGAACGCATCTACCGAACGAATGCCTTCAGGCAAACTATTTTTTCCGTCATAACAGGTTTCCTTTCCGTCAGCGTACACTTTCATCTTTCCGCCGTCAATTGATTTTAACCCGTTAATAAATTTATCGACGTCTACTCCAAAAACAAACCTGTATATTGGTTCAAAATAAATTCCGTCGTCATAAATATTGTTAAACTCAACCAAAGCGTATCTTGCAGGGTGGTTTGCTTTCTGCTCTTCCGTTAAAGTTTGTTTTAGATTGTTCCAATGAGTTTTTGCCGTTGCTAAAGAATGATTTCCGTCGCCAACCGCAAACAAGAATTTATCGTCTTTACCGTATTTTTTAACCAATCTGTCAGTTTCAAGTAGTTTTTCAAACTTTCCTAAAACCTCTTCATAATCATTTATAAAATACCCTTCAATACTACCGCCACCCATATTAAGTGTAAAATCGTAAACTTTCTTATAGTCGGCTCTTTTTTCATAGAGTTTTTCAGTTATCTCACGTTTTTCATCGTCAAATAAAACCATAACGTGTGGGAATTCTACGTCTGCATCTTTTCTGATTTTTAGACGAGGCGGAATTCTCTCCTCAATAGTTCCCTCTGTTGCCCTAACTAAAGAATTGCTCTTTGGCTTATATTCATATTCCTCAAGGTCCACTACCCCAACAAGCCCAATTCTGCGTTCAACGAACGGAGTTTTTCTAACCGTTAAAATAAATCCCTTTCCGTATGATTTAAATACGTTTGAATTTAAATATTCTTTAATATTTGAATTTATTTTTGCTATTCTATCTTCTTCACTACCATCAAGGTAAATTTCAGGTAAAACCAAATCTAAAGTAGTACGCTTACCACTAACAAAACGCTCTACTTCCTGCCAGTATTCTTTTTCGCTAGTAAACTGGTCACACGCTATACACGCCCACGCTGACATATCGTCAACTTTCGGTAATAAAATTTCATCTGCACCAATAGCCAAGTTTTTCATAATGTCCCTATCTATTAAAATTTAATACTACAACGGTTACAATTGCTAAAACTAATGCAATAGCAACGTATCCGATATGTTTCCAAAATATTTTTGCTCTGCTTTTTCCTTCCTGTGTTTCAGGCGATTGAAAATTTTTATCGTTCATAACCTTACTCCTTACTTTCTTGCACTTTCAAGTTCTTGCCAATAGTAGTGTGCAAGCGTTTTCTTTAACGCTTCTGAATCTGCGTATCTAGTAATTTTTCCTGCTCTTGCAATAGAGATAATACCCGTTTCTTCTGAAACAATTAACGAAATAACGTCAATCGTTTCGGTAACGCCTATACCAGCCCTATGACGAGTACCTAAATCTTTAGGAATATTATCAACGTTTTGAGAGAGTGGTAAAAAGCACCCTGCTGAAACTATTTTAGTTCCATTAATTATCATTGCTCCGTCGTGAAGTGGAGTTTTTGGGAAAAACACGCTCTCTATTAGTTCGCTTGAAATATCGCTCTCTAAACGTACGCCACTATCTAAAATTTGCGACGGAACGTTTCCTGTAGACAAAACGACAATCGCCCCCACGTCGTTTTTAGACATGTTTTGAAGAGCACGAATTATCTCTGAAATACATTTTTGAATTCGTTCTTCGTCATAAGATATGCCGTCTCCGTGTTTTATATCGGTAAATTTAGAGTTTTTATGAGCCCAAATTATACGCTTTATTTCCACAGAGTATAAGACCATAATCGCAATGATAAACATTGCTGGAATTATAAGATAAATGGCGCTATTAATATTTTCCACAAAAGATAAAACCGCTGCCCCAATTATCATAGAAAAACATAGGAGCATTACCATCGAGCCAGAATTGTTATCAAACAAGAACTTTATCATATAGTAATAAAGAACGGTAAAGACAGCAATACTTGCAAGAACTGCAATCATTATATCCGTAGAACCTAAAAAACTGTTCCATACGGCAGAAACCTTCTCGATTAAATTCATTTTTTCTCCTTTAATCAGTCATAATTTTAAATACCGAATACCACATCATTTCATCTGCATCGTTTCGTCCGCTCTTTATTCGGTAGTCCGCATCTGTCAAAGTATCCACCGCACTTTTAAGGGCACGCTTTTTGAACTTTGCAGATTGTTCTAAAAGTTTTTTTGCGGGATATTCTTTAATACTAAAACATTTTGCTAATTCAGTAGCGGTCATATTGCTAATTGACGCATGCAAAAGTCGTCTAAAGTAATTATACACAGAAGTTATTATCATCTGTGCCGATTCGCCTTTTGAGAGCATATCCTTAATAACAAAAAGCGCCAAATCAAACTGCTTTTTTGCTATATAATCGGTCATCTCGTAAATTTTATAATCGGTATCCCTAGAAACCATTTCGTCAATTTCCGTCTTAGTAATTGCACCGCCCTCGCCAACGTAACAGCAAAGTTTATTCGTTTCGGTTTCTATCCTAGTCATATCTGATGAACAATATTCAGCCAGAACACTTGCCGTCTCAGCGTCAATTGTAACCGAATTTTTAGCACATTCCCCTTTTATCCAACGAACGAGTAAGGGCATTTCCGCCTTATTGCATTCAACTACACAAACACAGTCAAATTTTTTAAACGCGTCCAAAGTTTTATCATTTATAATAACCAAAACACTATAATCCGACGGGTTTTCTAAATAATTATTAAGTCCACCCTTAAAAAAATCTTGTTTTGGATAGAAATCTCTTATAACGGTCATTCTTTTCTCGCTCATAAACGGATAGCCGTTAAGAGAAGTTATAAGTTCATCACAAGAACAATCTGACGGAAGGGTTACCAAATTAAGATTAGGCTCTGATACAAATTTATTTACGAGCAAACTTAAACCGCGTTCTTTAAAAAACGCGTCCTCGCCCTCTAATAAATATACAGGGAAACTCTTTCCTTCCCCCAATGCCAATTTAAACTCAGTATATTTCAAAGCCAAACTCCCACAAATATATTTTATCATTTTTATTTTGCTTTTGCAACGATATTAGTCGGCTTTTATTTTAAATATTTTTATAATCAGTATAATAATTAAGTTATCACTGGTCGAATTTATAGGTCAAATTTCCATTAGTTTCTGCATCAATGTTAGTTATTGAGCGTCGATAAGAAATTTTATCCTTTGCCGAATAAACGGCAAAAATACGTTCATATAGTTTTCCACCTATTATTAGGTCATAATTTTTATCAGTGTTCACAAACGGCTCGTCTAAACTTGGAACGGAAAATATCAATACGCTTTTATCTTCTATTTCACAGTCGAGAATTCTACCATCGTAAAGATAAGCACATTCAAAACTATTAATAGGCAATTTCTCGTCAAAAAACGAGTACATCTTAATCTCAGGGAAAGATTTATCAATAATATTTTCTTGATTTTCATTCTTTTCACCATAATAAAACACCTTATCTAATGCAAAACACGTTCTAAGTTTGGTTAAAAAGACTTGTGCATCCACGTTATATCCGTTCATTAAAATAACGTTATCTATTTTTGTAATGCCAAAATTGTTTATTCTTTTTAATCTAGAAATATTAAAAACATAATTTAAGTCACTAACGATTAAAGTGTTTTCGCTCGGGGTATAAATCATAGTTGCAGAAATCGTCCCCGTCCCAATTACGTACGCTTTTGTGGTATTATACTCTTTAAAATTAACCCAAACCGTACCCACTAAACAGATGACAACAGATAACAAAATACTCACAATTTTTGCAATTTTTCTAAAATTTATAATATCGCTTGCAATTATTATTGCAACATAATAAAACACAGAAAAGACGGACAAAGTAAACCCGCCAACTATAAAAATATCGTAGTCCAATATAGTAATACAATAATTCACAAGCATTAACACGTACTTTACAGGGAACAACACGATGGTGGCGATATTAAATGCGCCACCTATTAAAACGGAGATTATTAAAATGACGAATATAGCCGAAACAATAGGTATAAATACTAGGTTTGCAATTATCGAAATAAAAGAAAACCAACCGAAAGTATAAAGACTTATTGGGATTGCGGAAACTTGAGCAGATAAAACTGTACTCAAAACAGTAGCTAGTTTGTTCGGCAAAAAGTGCAGAAGTCTTGATATCGGTTTAGATAAAATCATCATTCCTAATACTACAGTAAAAGAAAGTTGAAACCCAACGTAGAACAACTGCACAGGAGAATATATTAAAACTATTAACGCTGATATTGCAATAGAAGTCAACCCGTCATACCTTTCTCCAGTGATGGCGACAAGCAGAGACACGGTAACCATTATGGTTGCTCTAATTGATGATGCCGAAAAACCACACACACCAGAATAAAAAAGCAAGATTGGGAAAATTATGATTACCCTTAAAAGTCTGTTAACTCTAAATTTAGCAAGCAAAAACCCAATTGCCGTTGCTAAAAATCCTATATGCAAACCAGAAACCGCAAATATGTGTGCAACACCCGCCTTTCGATAAGAAGTCAAGGTGTCGTCACCCATAAATTCCGAGTGTCCTGTTAAAAGTGCGTATGCTACGCCAAATTCATCTCCACTTAAGCCATTAGACAGTGTGTTTTTTATAAACAAATTTGTCTTTTCAAAAATATTTGGACGATTGTCAATAATTTTTACCTCTTCTTCATATAGCGTTGCAGTATACTTTATCTTCCGCAACAAGGTTGTAGCAGAAAATCTTCCCTCGTAAATGAGTTTATTGTCACTAAAAGAAGTATTAAAAGAAATAACCTTTCCCATTTCTATATTCGTGTTCTTACTTAAGTAAAGGTAAGCGTTATATTTTAGTTTGCCTTTTACATTACCGTCAACTTCAATATCCCCTAGTAAAACTCTAATGCCCAAATCTGTATTCGCTATCTCTTTTACCTTTCCAACAACAGAATAAGCGTGTCCATTTAAGTCCGCCTTTTCAAAGTCCTTTATAGCAAAATTAAAGTTGAACGCACCAAACACGAAAAATAAAACCAACAAAAAAGAAAACACCGCTTTTATCTTTAACTTATCCCCTCTTTTATAAGGAATAAAATATAAAACCAATGCGGTGACAAACAATATAGATAAGATTATGCCGTAAAAGATAGAGGAAAAGAGAAAAAGAAAAGCACAAAAAATCCCCAAGCAAAAACTTACGGCAATAAAAAGAATTAACCTAAAATTAACCAATCTTTCCATAATTTTACAACTTTTTCAAAAATCTAATAAAATTTTAAAACAATACCTTAAAAAAGTCAAACTAATCGTTGCAAAATATCAAAGAATTTGATACAATAATTTTAGCCTTCATGGTGCGATAGAGAAAGCTAAAAAAATCCACAGATAATATAAAAGAAGACCGTTTGTCTATATTGAATAGCGGTGCTCTTAACCGTCGCTTTTTTCCGGTTATTGAAAAAGAGATGCAGACGCAATAAGCGCGGTTTTCGCCTGTTAACAAAACGGGTTATTATTTACTTTCTCGTCGGCCAATGCAGGTTATTTTTTAAAACAGCGTGCAAACGTTTGCAAAAACAGAAACATTGTGCTAATATATAAAAGTCAAAATAAAAATAAAAATTTTCTCGCAAAAAGTGTTGTCTCTCCGTAAAAGGAGAAGCGAACTCTAACAGAAACAACTTAATATTTTACGCCCTCATGGTCAAGCGGTTAAGACGCCGCCCTCTCACGGCGGAAACAGGAGTTCGATTCTCCTTGGGGGTGCCAAAACAAAAAAGTAGTCATCAGACTACTTTTTTATTTTACTCTCGGTTGGAAATCAACTTGGTTCGGACGCCTTTTGACGGACATCCTTGACGGACTTAGTCCTGCGTAGCAATTTGTTGCGGAGCAGTCTCTCCTTGGGGGTGCCAAAACAAAAAAGTAGTCATCAGACTACTTTTTTGTTTTACTCTCGGTTGGAAATCAACTTGGTTCGGACACCTTTTGACGGACATCCTTGACGGACTTAGTCCTGCGTAGCAATTAGTTGCGGAGCAGTCTCTCCTTGGGGGTGCCAAAACAAAAAAGTAGTCATCGGACTACTTTTTTGTTTTACTCTCGGTTGGAAATCAACTTGGTTCGGACACCTTGGGGCTTATTTTAAAGAAAGTATTGCATTTTTATTGCTTTTAAAGTACAATATAATAAGAAAGAAAATTTATCCGTTCGATATACTGGCTTAAAAGGAGTGCTTATGAACGAAAAAAAATTAAAACTAATAATTGACACAGATCCTGGTGTTGACGATACCGTGTGTTTAATCTACGCACTATTTAGCGAAAAAGTAGACGTTAAACTTTTGAGCACAGTCGCTGGAAACGTCAGCATTGAAAAAGCGACACGCAATCTTTTACACCTTTTAGATATTTTGGACGTAGACGTTTCCGTCGCCAAAGGTTCAGACGTACCAATGGAACGAATTAGCGAAAATGCAGAATTTATCCACCAAGAAAGTGGACTTGGTGGCTACACACCAAAAGGTCAAACCAAACACAAAGTAGTAACGACACACGCTGTTGATGAAATTTATAGAATAATATCTAATGGCGACGGAGATATAATCCCACTCGTCTTAGGACCTCAAACAAACTTCGGTCTATTAATAAAAAAATATCCAGACGTAGTTAATAAAATTCCACTCATTGCTTTTATGGGTGGCTCTCCGTACGGAGTGAAAGGATATCCCGACCACATTTCATTTAACATATCCTTTGACCCAGAGGCTTTTAAGATTGTACTTGACAGCAAAATTCCATTACTAATGTTGCCGTCAAACGTAGGCAGACGAATTGCGCACTTGGACGAAAAATACGTAGATGGACTTAAAGAAATAAACGACGTAGGAAAACTTATGAATAAAATGTATTCTATGTATTGGGAACCTAATTTCCCCGACAAACGAGTGGCAACTAATGACGTATGCGCACTTTTAGCACTTACACATCCAGAAATTTTTACTACTGAAAAAGTTAACGTAACCGTTAATTTAACCGACGCACCTGGTAAAACACTAGTAGAATTTACTAAAGATGGGCAAGTCGATTTAGTAACAGGGGTTGACAGAGAGGCTTTCTTAAATTTATTAAATACAGAACTTTCTAAACTTAATCATATAAAAATAGACTTTTAATTGTAAAAACCTATTGACAAACTGATAAATTATTAGTAAAATACTCCTATCTTTGATTTTAAAATCTTAGATAGGATTATTCTTAAGAGGAAAAGTTTATGATTATTAAATTGTTTAACGTTTGGTACTTTTTTTGGTTAATTCTTTCAGCGGGCGCAATAGTCGGCTTATATTTTGCATTAAGAAATAAAAGCGATAAAACTAAAAATACTGTTCTATTTTCTTTTCTTGCATTAGGATTATTGTTACACTTTTTAAAAGTGTTTATACCCCCTTATTCCGTAAAAGAATCGGTCAAATTAAGCGAATCTTGGTTTGTTAATATTTGCGGTGCTAATATTGCCCTTTTCCCTTTCTTGTTTTTCTCAAAAAACAAAGGCGTTAAAGATTATATGTTTTATATCGGTGTAATCAGTGGCTTTCTTGCACTCATTTATCCAGTTGAGCCTATTGAAAAAGTAGACAAGATTGGCGAAACTTTAGATACGATAAGGTTTTATTACCATCACTGGATGTTGCTTGCCGTACCATTACTTATGGTTTTGCTTAAAGTACATACTATTTCATATAAAAGAATTTTCTGCGCTCCAACAGGCTTACTAGCACTTATGCTTTTTATAATTATAAATCAAGTATTGCAAAGCGAGTTAGGATTTATTCCTTTAAGAAACTCGGATATGTTTAATATAAATTGGAGAAATAATTCCTTTATTTGGGGACCAGACGACGGAATTGGCAAATTGTTTACACCTTTCTGTCCAGATTTCTTCAAAACAATTCCAGTCGGTGAATTTGCAGGGCAGGAAAAATATTGGCCATGGTTCTGGATGATTTTCCCAGTATTTATTCTTGTAACGCCACTGTCATTTGCACTTTCAATGATTTTCGAACACAAAAATTTTGCAAATGACGTTAAAGCGTTCTATAAATGTATGCGCAGTTATGTTTATAAAAAGAATTAAAATACAACTAAAATGGGTGAGCATATATGATATATGCTCACCCATTTTTATTTATCTCTATATTATTTTACAAATTCTAAAAGAGATTTAGCATCGAGTTTATCGTAATTCTTAATAAATTCTGCAAGTTCAGTAGCAATCTTTTTTGCACCGCTCTTATCGTTACTTTCGATATTTAACGGTAACAACGGATCGTGAAGCGATAACCTGAGCAAGAACCAACCGTTTCCGTGGTCTTTATCAAGATTTACTCTCACACCCTCATAATTGTTTTCCGCAAGTGACCAACCGTCCTTTTTCATTGCGTATAAGTTTAGTTCATCAATTACCTTTTGTCCGTAAGTCTTAAAATCTTCTAATAAAATATTCATTCTAAACTCAACGCTTTCTGCTGGTTCAGCAAGTGTTTCTATCAAAGATTCTAAGGTATAACCCTCTTTTCTTCCGCGTGCAAGTTCGATTAAAAGTTTTGTTACTAAATATGCACCGTCGTCTAAAAAGTAGTTTTCTTTTAACGCACCGTGTCCGCTAGTTTCAATAGCCAGTTGGCTATCTTGCCCCAATCCGTTTAGACGGATAGACTCGTTTATAACGTTACGGTAACCCCTCTTAAAGCGGTGATGAATACCACCTTTTTCTTTAATAAAATCTGCAAGTCCCGTTGAAGTTATAGAGTCGGTAACAATAGTCGTTCCAGGATATTCTCTTAATAAAATTGCAGAAAGCATTGCAATAATTCTATTACGATTAAGTTCGCTTCCGTCTGATAAAACTGCGCCAGCACGGTCAACGTCGGTGTCAAAAATTATACCTAGGTCAGCATTGTTTTCTCTTACCGCTTCAGTAATACTTTCCATTGCTTCTTTATTTTCAGGATTAGGAATGTGGTTGGGAAAACTTCCGTCCGGTTCTAAATAACGGCTACCAGTAGTGTCCGCTCCTAAAGGCTTAAGCACTTTGTCAACGTAAAAACCTCCAGCACCATTACCAGCGTCTACAACGATTTTAAATCCGTCAAGTGGTTTATCTTCACCAGTTGCCGAGCGAATTTTATCGGCAAGAATTTTTGAATATGTATTCATAAATTCACCGTTCGCTAACGAGCCAACATTAAGTCCCGTAACTTCGTCGCTTTCAGCAAAGGCTAAAATTTGTTTAATATCTTCCTTTTCAAGCCCACCGTTTGCCGTAAAAAATTTAAATCCGTTACGGTTAAATGGTAAGTGGCTGGCGGTAATCATGACCGAACCGTCAAAATTATATCCGTCAGTTACCGTAGACATAAACATAGCAGGGGTGCTTGCCATACCGAAATCAGTCACTTTAATTCCACTTTCAACCATTGCAGAACAAATCCAATTACAAAGTTTTTCACCAGATAATCTACTATCTCTACCAACCGCAACTCTTAAATCGGTTTTGCCAGTCTTTTTAATAAGCCACAAAGCAAAACCTCTACCGATATTTAAACAAACATCTTCGGTTAAATTTACGTTTTGTCCCTCAATACCCTCTAAGGCAACGCCACGAATATCACTACCGTTCTGCAACTTTTTATAATCCATTGCTAATCTCCTAAAAAATTAATTATAATTATTTTATCACAACTTTTCTTTAAAATCAATAAAACTACAAGACGATAATTATTACTTTATTATTTATTTTCAGTAACAGTTTTACCGCTTATAATATTTTTAACGCAAGAAGCGTTAATTTTATAAAGTTTATAGAGTTCTTCTGTAGCAAGTCGTGTTTTTGCGACTGGTATATCTTTTGGCGGAAAACAATAGTATAGCGCATTGTTATCCCCTATACAAATAACGTCGCCAATCTCATACCAATAATAATCGGCATTTAGTCCATAGGAAGAAATTGCTTTTTGAGTGTAGGAAAGTTTCCCATCGCACCCTGTCAAACAAAAACCCTCTAAAGTATGCTTTAATCGTCCGCTACCCACCATATATAACGCTTTATAATCAAGCATTATCCCTATAGAAACAGGAACGTCTAAAGTATATTCCCCTGATAAAAGTTCTTCTCTGACCTTTTGCCTTTCCCATTCGTACCAGTCGGGAATATGCGAAAATTCCGTATTACCGTCATCTGCTTTTAGTTCGCCAAATTCAGTTAAAGTATACGACTTACCGCAGTGGTCACAATAAAGTTTAGTGCCTTCTCCACGCATTTTCCCCTCAGTGTTGCAATTTGCACAGCGATATATAATGCGTTCCAATCCGTCCGCTCTAAACGGCTCCGACACGGAAAGTCCAGTCTCTTTTTGCCATAAAAAATTATCAAAAGAAAATGCTAGCCTAATTTTCTCATTAATAGTTTCAATGGGAAATTCTTTTATTTGTTCTTTTGTAAAAAGTTGTTCCACGTGTGCACTTACTGGCACTCTTCTGATTTTAAGACCGTTATATAACGGATCTCGGTGAAACGCCCCTTTAGTTTGAATATAAATAACAGGCACGTCTAAAATCTTAAGAAGTCTACCAAAATTTTCAGGAAGAGCAGTGGCTTTTCCGTCAAACGAATACCCCGCTTCAGGATACATCAAAACGCTTATTTTCTTTTTTTTAAGCGCATATTTCATATCGTTTATAAGGCTAACGTCGCTTACAAATTTTTTTGTAGGTACACAACCGATTCTTGTCATAAGCCATTTCTTTCCTACAAGTGCATCGTGTGTGCATACGATAGAAAACGGCATAGGATATAATATTCCGTGCGCAATTTTAAGGTCGATAAAACTTGAGTGATTCATTAATATTAAGTAAGGACCTTTACGCTTATCAATTTGACCTGTAAACTTAAACCTTGCTTTTCTTAAATCCATTTGAGAAAGCATGCGCACGAGCGTTCTAAAAAATATGGACGGTTTTTTAGGCTTAATTTTTTTGGCTTTTGGCAAAGCCATAACTTCATCGTATGATTTATAAACTGTTTTAATCTTCATAATTTCCCCTTAACTTACTAAATTATTTTACTATATTATAAAGATTTTAGCAATAATTTAAACCATTAAAAATAAAAAACGGCATCTTTTAAAAAGATACCGCTCTATTCCAATTAAACTTTTATTTTTATTGTTATTAATGATGATGGTGACAGTGATTATGCTCGTGCTTTATAACACACTCTTTTTCCAAGCATTTTTCAGACACCGTTTCAATCTCTACCGTTGCGTGCAAAACCCCGTGCTCGTTCAATTCAGCCTTAACCTGATTTTTAATATTTTCGTCATAATTGTTTACAACCACGTGCAAAGTAGCAATACAATTTTCGCCATCTAATGACCAAGCGTGAAAATGGTGAACGTCAAGCACCCCATCTAGCTCTAAAACATGTTCTTTCAACTGCCCAACTTCAATCTTTTTTGGAACTTTCAATAAAAACATATCTAAAATCTCACCTAGACTCTTTATTGCATTAAAAAGAACGAATATGGCAACTAAAATTGATAAAATACCATCTAAAACATAAAAATTCGTAAATTTCATCACTACTGCGCCAATTAAAATTATAGCCCACCCTAAAAGGTCTTCAATCATATGCAAGTTGACGGCTTTTTGATTAATTGAATGCCCACCGTGTGTAAAATATGTAGCAAGAAAATTGACAACAAGCCCTATTATCGCTAAAATTATCATACTATCGTATTCAATTAAAATAGGATTAAACAGTCTATTAATCGCATTATAAATAACTATTAAAGAGCCTATTGTTAAAATAAGTATAGTTATTACTCCACCTAATACCGAATAGCGTACATAGCCGTATGTATAAACTTTATCGGGTTTCCTTTTGCTTATTTTTTCAAACAAATACGAAAGCCCGATACTAACAGCATCGCCAAAATCATGCACAGCGTCAGATATTATTGCTATGCTCCCTGTAAATATCCCACCAACAACCTCAACTATTGAGAATAATAAATTTAATATAAATGCTATAAAAATATTTTTTTCAGTTTTCATTTCTTCTCCTTTGACTTTATTATAACTTTTTAGTACAATAAGTATAATATTGAACATATTGTTCGGTAATATTCTAACATATTTAATTGAAATCAAGACTATACAATATTACTAGGAAATTCAATACCGAACAAATTCAACAAAAAGTATGGTAAGTTATGGATAGAAGACAACGTAAAACTAGAGAATCAATATTTAAAGCGTTTATTTTTTTGTTATCAAAGAAAAATTTCAACAACATAACGGTAGGTGAAATAATTAAAATTGCAGACGTTGGCAGAGCCACTTTTTACTCGCACTTTGAAACTAAAGATTATTTATTAAAAGACTTATGTTCAGAGTTATTTGACCATATTTTTTACACGGAAACAGATAATAATGCTGAGCATTTTAATATTTTTTCTTGTGATGCAAATGACTTTGTTTTTTTACACTTATTTAAACATATTAAGAAAAACGACAATAATATTTGTAAACTTTTATCTTCTAAAAACAATCAACTATTTTTAGAGTATTTTAAAAGCGGTGTCAAAAAGTTAGTAGTAATGCATCTAGGTGAATTTAAAAAAAAGAAAGCCACCGATTGTCCCTGAAGATTTTTGGATTGACCATATAACTGAAACTTTTATCAATACGCTACGCTGGTGGATTAATAGCAAAATGTCCCAATCCCCTGAATTAATTACAGAATATTTTTTACAAACGGTATAATTAAACCGCAGACAGATTTCAAATCTGTCTGCGGTTTCTTTTTTATTATTATTTTTTCTTTTTATGTTTTAGTAGTTTATTGATAAATTTATCAAAAATACCATTTAGTTTATCCGCATGCTTTATTCCTAATACAAAAATAGCAATACTTATTATGCTAATTAGCGCTATAAATACCCAGCCAAATCCATTATAAGGAATAACTTCTCCCGACATAAAAAGTAGCGTTCCACCAATAGAAGTCGCACGAGTTATTAGTTGCATTACTAAAAATGCCATAAAACTAATAGGCAAAATTCCCGCAATTGAACAAAGTAAATCGTCTGGGAATAACGGCAATAAAAAGGCAAAAAACAGAAAGACTTTTTCTCTACCTTTTAATCTTTTAATCCAACCATCTGCAACTTCTTTTCCCCCTGCCACCCAATTTATAAAAGGTCTACCAATAAGTCTGCCGAGATAAAAGCCTACTATTGCCCCTATTAACATTCCTATATACGAGTATAGAAATGATAGCCACGGTCCAAAAATATAATTCCCCGCAAGAATAGTTACCGCCCCTGGTATAGGCACGAAAGTAACTTGCAAAAAAGAAATTACAATAAACACTAATGGTGCAATCGCACCCGAAGATTCAATATAATCTTGTATTTGCTCTCTTGACAGTTTAGTTATACCGTACGCATTAAAAAATATATAGGCAATTACTAAAACGGTTAAAATAACAATACAAGAAAAAACTAATCTTAACACCGATTTTTTATCCATAAAACCCCATAATAATATATTGCCACAAAAATATAAAATTAACCAAAAAAAAGGCAGTTTACACTGCCTTTAATCTTTATAACTTATTTCTTTGAATTTTACCACTTATAGTTTTGGGAAGTTCATCACGGAATACTACCACTCTTGGATATTTATAAGGTGCAGTATGGTCTTTAACGTATTTTTGAATTTCTTTCTTTAATTCTTCAGTGCCTTCAGTGCCTTTTGTTAAAACAATGCTTGCTTTAACAACTTGTCCACGCACTTCGTCAGGAACAGCAGAAACACCACATTCTAAAACGTATGGAAGTTCCATTATTACACTTTCAATTTCAAATGGTCCGATACGATATCCACTTGACTTAATAACGTCGTCAACACGACCAACGTACCAAAAATATCCGTCTTCGTCACGCCAAGCAGTATCTCCCGTGTGATATAAACCGTCATGCCAAGCATCGCTAGTTTTTCCTTCGTCACAATAATATTCTCTAAATAAACCACAAGGAACTTCTTTGTCGGTATGAATAACAATTTCGCCAACTTCACCAGCAGGAACGCTGTTACCGTCAGCGTCAACAACGTCAACGTCGTATTGTGGGTTCGCCTTACCCATCGCACCGATTTTAGGCGTCGTTCCGTACAGATTTGCGATAGCAAGGGTAGTTTCCGTTTGACCGAATCCTTCCATTATTTCTAAGCCAGTCGCTTCTTTAAACTTGTTAAATACTTCTGGATTTAATGCTTCTCCAGCGGTAGTCATATGATGTATAGAAGATAAATCATACTTTGAAAGGTCGCCACGAATTAACATTCTAAGCATGGTAGGAGGAGCACAGAAAGTTGTGATATTATATTTTGCAAACATAGGAAGCAAGTCGTTTTCATCAAACTTATCAAAGTCATAAACGAATACTGCTCCTTCACAAAGCCATTGACCATATAATTTACCCCAAAGTGATTTACCCCAACCAGTATCAGAAATGGTTAAGTGCAATCCATCTCTTTCGCAACAATGCCAATATTTAGCCGTTACATAGTGACCTAAAGCATAAGTGTGTTTGTGCGATGCCATTTTAGGATTGCCAGTAGTTCCCGAAGTAAAGAACATAAGTGCTGCTTCATCACCACAAGAAGAATCATTAGAACGCTCGAATTTTCCTGAAAACAAGCAATATTCTTTATCAAAATCGTGCCAACCTTCTTTCGCCCCGCCAACCATAAGAAGTTTTTCAACTTGCGGACATTTTTTTGCAGCACTTTGCGCATAAGTATAAGTATCTCCATCAGCCGTGCAAACGATTGCTTTTACGCCAGCCGAATTATATCTATACTCAAAGTCGTGTTCCTTAAGTTGATTAGTTGCAGGGATTGCAACTGCACCGATTTTGTGAAGCGCAACCATACAGAACCAGAACTGATAATGACGTTTAAGAACGAGCATGACCTTGTCGCCACGTTTAATTCCAAGAGAAGTAAAATAGTTTGCAACTTGATTTGATGCACGCTTAATATCTTTAAACATAAATCTGCGTTCATTTTTATATTTGTCCAAATGCAACATTGCAAGTTTTTCAGGATATTTTTCAGCAATTCCGTCAACGATATCAAAACCAAAGTTAAAAGTTTCCGTGTTCTTAAACTTAATTGACTGTAGCCTACCGTCTGCATCTTCTTTTGTATCAACAAACTTTTCACAAACTAATTTTTCGCTTGTTTTTGCGTTCATAACGCTCTTTCTTACAACTGTTTCTGCAGAATTATCACCAGACATAACAACTGCAACGAAAGTGCAATTTTCCCCGTCAACGGCTATCATACCATGAGGCATAGAAGAATTATAGTAAATGCTATCACCTTCTTCTAAAACCTCCACGTGGTCACCAACTTGAACTTTAAGTTTACCGCTTAAAACTAGGTCAAACTCTTGACCGCTATGTGTGGTTAAATGTATAGGTTTATTTTGCTGAGATTGAGAATACTCGTAAGTAACGTAATACGGCTCAGCAAGTTTATCTTTAAATTTTGGAGCAAGATTTGCAATATCAATGCCGTCTTCTTTTGCAGTTTCTTGACCTTGACCTTTTCTAGTCACAGTATAAGTCGAAAGACGTGCAGAACTACCCTCTAAAAGGTCGGTCATATCAACCTTAAGTGCCAAAGCGCATTTATGAATAAAAGAAAAAGGAATGTCGACCTTTCCACTTTCATAAGATAAATATTGATTTTCTTCCACATCAGTTTTTTCAGCCATTTCTTTTGTAGAAAAGCCAATAATCTCACGCAACTCCTTAATTCTTGTTGCAATCTCCGATAACTGAGTTAAAGTGTTGTTTGTGTTCATGGTTACATACCTCCTTAAAAATAATTAAAAATAAAAAATTCGTCTCAAATTTCTTTGAGACGAATGTATTACACTCGCGGTACCACTCAAATTGTAGTTAAATAATACTACCACTTTAGAGTCCAACAACTCCTATGCACTGACGTAGCAAACACGGAAAACGCCTACTCGAAATACTCTTTGGGGTTTTCAGCTCGGAAGTGATAAGATTTCCATCGGTTTTTATCGGGATTACACCGTCCCCGACTCTCTTTGAAAAACGCTTGACAGAATCCGTCTTCGTCTTAGCTTTTATATTAATAACATAAAAAGTTTAACATTATCTAAAAAGAATGTCAAATATTTTTTAATATAATTTTAAATTTTTATTAAAGGGCACTACAAAATTTTCGATAATATTTGAGAGTACTATTTTTCGTTTTTATAAATTTCCTTAAAATATTTGTAGGTATCTACTTTTAACTCTCCGCAAGCAGGCTCGTCACATACAATTATTCCATCTTTATGGAGTTGAAGTGCACTTATCGTCCAAGCATGGTCAACGCCACCTTCAACGCAATGACGAAGAGCACGTGCTTTGTTATGTCCACTAATCAACAACATAACTTGTTTTGAATCACACACCGTTCCCACGCCAACTGAAAGTGCCGTCTTAGGAACTTTATTAACGTCGTTATCAAAGAAACGTGAGTTTACAATTAAAGTATCTTCTGTTAACGCACGAACACCCGTTCTTGAAGTCAACGAAGTAAACGGTTCGTTAAAAGCAATATGTCCGTCAACACCGCTACCGCCCATGAATAGGTCAATTCCGCCGTAAGAGGCAATCTTATCTTCATAACGTTTGCACTCGGCTTCTAAATCCTTTGCCATACCATCTAAAATGTTAATATTTTCTGCAGGTATATCAATGTGGTTGAAGAAATTATCGTGCATAAAATACCAGTAACTTTGGTCGTGTTCTCTTGGAAGTCCTACGTATTCGTCCATATTAAAGGTAACAACGTTTTTAAATGTAACCTTACCTGCTTTATTCATTTCAATAAGTTTTTTATAAACGCCAAGCGGAGAAGAGCCAGTTGGCAATCCGAGAATAAACGGACGATTTTCCTTGTGACTATTTATAGCGTTAGCAATATGCTCCGCAGCCCAATCGCTCATTGATAGATAATTTTCTTTAATAATAACTTTCATTTTTGCTCCTTACTAATCTAAAAATTTTATGCTTATGATTAAATTATACAACTTATTAATTATTTTGTAAAGATATTTTATTCATTGTTTAATTTAATAATAACTTAAGCATCTTTTTTTATGTAAACGAAACTTTAGAAAACAAGGAAAATATTACTTATCATTCCTTAATATTTCCTTTCTCAACGTTTTTTTCTATTAACTCTTTTGCAAACTCCCATATTTCTTGCGAGCCAAATTGGGAAGTTTTTTGTCTATTTAATGCTTGTGATTTATGTACGCCATGCGCTCTCCAATCTTTACCATCATTGCAATCATTTAGTAAAATTGGTTGTAAATTATCCATAACGTGCGCAAATCTCGATTCTGGAGTTTCCCCTTTTTCAAACTCTTCAAACAACTCCATCAAATGCTCTTTTTGGTCGCTTGGCAACAACCCAAAAATGCGATTAGCGGCTTTACTTTCCCGTTCTTTTTGTGTTTGTAAACCTTTCGTATCATACGCATAGGTATCACCAGCATCTATTTCCACAATGTCGTGAATTAGTGCCATCATCATCGCTTTCGCCACATCGAATTCTTGGTTTGCATATTCTTTAAGTAAATAAATCATCAATGCAATATGCCAAGAATGTTCAGCATCATTTTCTTGACGAATATATCCACTCAAATGTGACTGACGAAAAATATTTTTCTCTTTGTCCACCTCTAATATAAAATCAAGTTGTTTTTGAAATCTTTTTCTATCCATAAATTTTATACTTTATTCTCCGTCGGCAATATACTTTTTTCGTGATAAGGTTTGTTCAATTTTGTCAAGAATTTCTTTTGAATCAGCACGAACTGTGTGATAATGATATCCACCCGTAATATTCATCAGTTCAGTAGATTTTCCCGTCCTAACACCTTCTAAAAACTGCTTAACGTGTAATCTCGAAAAGATATTAAGAGTTGCGGAAATTTTACCGTAAACCTTATGCCAAACGAACACGTCAAATACAGTTCCGCCTAAGTCAACTATCGTATTTAATTCATCTTCCGTTTGCTCAGTCGTATGCTTTAATTTAAACACTCGTTCCATCAATGGAGATTTTTGCATAACGTAACCGTTGTGTGTAGAAAGAATTTCGTATCCCATACCTTTTAGCACAGTTATATCTTGCACGATAATTTGACGAGACACATTAAATTGTCCAGACAATTCGCCACCCGAAATAGGCGTTTTGCTCGCTAAAAGCAAGTTTACGATTGTCTTACGTCTCTCATTTACCTTCATTCATTTTCTCCCCTTCAGTTAAATTGCGTGTAAATTCTTTAAAGATAAATCGAGAATTGGTGCAGAGTGTGTTAATGCTCCACTTGAAATGTAATCAACGCCAACATCTACAAGGCGAGCAACGTTTTCTTTAGTTACGTTTCCACTGCATTCTGTTTCCGCCTTACCCTTACAAAGTTTTACCGCCTCTCTCATATCTTCAATAGACATATTATCGAGCATAATAATATCCGCCCCTGCTTCTAATGCTTCTTTTAACATATCAAGATTTTCAACTTCAATTTCAATTTTCCTAACAAAAGGAGCATATTCTTTTGCCATCATAATTGCTTGCTTTACGCCACCTGCTGCACCAATATGATTGTCTTTTAATAAAATTCCGTCACTTAAATTATATCTATGATTATATCCGCCGCCAACTTTTACGGCATACTTCTCAAAGACTCGCATATTAGGTGTGGTTTTTCTCGTATCTAAAAGTTTGGTTTTCGTGCCTTCAAATAATCTAGCAATATTACGAGTATAAGTTGCAATACCGCTCATTCTTTGCAAAAAGTTAAGCGCAGTTCTTTCGCCCGATAATAAAACTCTTATATCGCCACGAATAACGCCAAGTTTTTGTCCTTTTTTGACGGTATCACCATCTTTGCAATAAAAAATCACTTTAGTATTAACATCTAAAAGTTCAAACACTCTTTTGAACACGTCAAGTCCAGCAATAACACCGTCTTGCTTGCAAATAAGTTCCACTTCCCCTTCTTGATACTCTCTCATTACAGAATTTGTTGTAATATCTTCACTTGTAATATCTTCTTTGAGTGCGCTCAAAATTAAATCATCTGCGTTCATTTTCATTGTTACGTTGTTCATTGTAGATTTTCTCCTTTTCTCTTTTTCAATTGCCAAAAGTACGGCTTGCTTGTATTTTTCTTTATAGTTTTCGTATTGACCTTGGTCGATTGCAATTTGTTCATTAAAATTAGATAAAGTGTAGTTTTCGACTATGTGCCTTGCTGCTCTTTGTGCCCACACAAGACTTTCAAGCAAGGAATTACTTGCCAGCCTATTCTTACCGTGTACGCCATTACAAGCAGTTTCGCCCACAGCATATAATCTAGTCATAGACGTTTTTCCATCTTTATCCACGTCTATTCCCCCCATAAAATAGTGTTGTGATGGTACAACCGGTATCGATTGTTTTGTTACGTCGAAACCGACTTCTAAACAATGTTGATATATGTGTGGAAAATGCGTTTTTATTTCTTCTTCAGGGATTGGCAACATTGAAAGCCAAACGTGCTGACTCCCCTCTTTTTTCATTTGCTTAAATATTGCATCAGCAACAACGTCACGAGGTTGCAACTCATCAACAAACCTTTCGCCCTTTGCATTAAGCAAAATTGCTCCTTCACCTCTCACTGATTCCGATATCAAAAACTCACGTCCACACGTTTTATCAAACAACGTGGTTGGGTGTATTTGAATATAATCAACGTGTTGTAATTTTATATTATGTTTTAATGCAATAGCAATGGCATCGCCCGTTAAATGCGGATAATTAGTTGAATGGGCAAATAGTCCACCTATCCCACCAGTCGCAAATACAGTATAATCGGCTAAAATGCAAGAGTATTTGCCCTCTTTATCGTGCCCTATTATTCCTTTACACGAATTGTTGCGATTAACAATATCTACCATTGTATACTTTTCAATAAAAGTTACGTTAGGAAGTCCTTTTACAACCTCTAATAAATGTGAAGTGATTTCTCTACCCGTTTCATCTTCATGAAAAAGTATTCTTGGTCTTGAATGTGCGCCCTCTTTTGTATAAGCAAAGTCATTTCCGTCTTTTTCAAAACGCACACCATATTCTACAAGTTGGTTAATAACTGAACGCGACGAGCGTATCATTATATCTACTGCTTCTGGATTATTTTCATAATGCCCCGCCCTCATAGTGTCTTCAAAAAAGGCATCATAATCTTTGTCGTCATGCAAAACACAGATACCGCCTTGTGCTAAAAAAGAATCGCTCTTTTCAAGACTATCTTTTGTTATTATGACTATGTTCTTTTCTTTGGGTAAGTTTAACGCACAAAATAATCCTGCAGCGCCACACCCAACAATTACAACGTCTGTTTTCATCATCTTATTTTGCAAGCTCCAACATCTTGTCAAGTGGCAATATTGCCTTGTTAATTATTTCTTCGTTTATCTTTATCTCATTTTCTTCGGTTTCTAAAACTTTCAAAAGTTTTTCTAGCGTGTTTAATTTCATATCTACACAACAAGGCCTCGTTTGAGTAAAATGAAACGTTTTATTAGGATTATCTCGTTCTAATTGATATTTTACCCCATCTTCCGTGCAAATAATAAACTCACTATTCTTTGATTGCTTTGCATAATCTATAATTTCTGCCGTACTACCAATAAAATCGGAAAGGTTTAATATTCTTTCTTCACATTCGGGGTGAGTAAGAACAAGGGCATTCGGATGTAACTTCTTATTTTCTAAAACTTCTTCGGTTGATATTCTAACGTGAATAGGACAATAACCGTCGTTTAATATAATGTTTTTTTCAGGCACTTTCTCGGCAACAAATTTACCAAGATTTTGGTCAGGAATAAAAAATATATTTTTATTTGGCAAATTTTTCACTATTTTTACAGCGTTTGAAGAGGTAACACAAACGTCACTTTGACATTTTAGTTCCGCCGTAGAATTTATGTAACAAACAACGGCTAAATCTTCATATTTCGCCCTCATTTCTTTAATTTTACCTTGCTTTACCATTCGTGCCATAGGACAATCAGCACTAATATCGGGCATTAAAACTTTCTTTTTAGGGTTAAGAATTTTTGCACTTTCCCCCATAAAAGAAACACCGCAAAATATTATCATATCCGCATCACTATTTTTGGCTATCTTGGCAAGATAAAAGGAATCCCCAACGTAATCAGCAACTTCTTGTATTTCTGACGGAGTATAATAATGCGCAAGAATTATAGCATTTTTTTGTTTTTTAAGTTCACGAATTTTCTTTTCCGTCTGCGTTTTCATTTGACCAACCTCGTTTGTACTTATTAGAGTTAATTATACTACTTATGTTTACATCTGTCAACTTAACTGTAAAGGTATTTAATGATTTTAACATATAGTGAGAATGTTTAATAGCAAAAGAAAAAGACCAACTACTGTTGGTCTTTTTCTTTTGATGTCTTTCACTCATAAAATAGCTGTTGTGTGGTAAAAAAATGATACGAATGATTGATAAATACAATTATGTTAATTTGTAGATTTTTCTTTTTTAAATCTAATAATTCCAATAATTGCCGAAACTATAGAAATCGATTCGTTGAGCATTCCGGCAATTGAGAATACTATAACGTTATAAATCAAAGCAAGCACACAAGTTAGCAGTAAACTTTTGCGAAAGTTTTGTGGACTGCAAACACCTGTACAAAACGAGTTAATCGCAAGGCAAAGTAGCATCAATATCGAGTACCACCCTTCCCAAGAAAACGCCCCAAATATGCATATTAAAACAGCAAAGAAAATAGAGCTGAATATTTTACTCTTTTCATTTTTTATTTTATCTTCAGCAAAATAAAAGAAAATCGTTCTTATTAAACAAACCGTGTTTAATACCGCGCCAGACAAAGCGTTTATCATAAAGTACTGCGTTGCAAAAAGAGCCACGCCCAACATTTGTAGCAATAGTAACATTTTTCTAGCCTTCATTTGATAGGCCAAAAAAAGCACAGCAACTCCAAATAGCCCTATAATTTGGCCGATTATTTCAATAGTAGTCATATCTATCCTCTACGTTTTATCCTCGCCAATTATAACAAATACTTTTATTTGTAAAGTTAAAAATAGGCAAATTCTTGTTAATTTAACATAAAAATTAAGTACTTACAATAAACGATAACGCTAATTTATAGGTCTATTATTATATAATAAAATTCAATATTTACTTGTTCTGGAAAATGGCAAAATGACAGCTCTAAATTCTAACATTTTTATCCAACTTTTTGAGTGAATAAATATCTCTATTTTGCCCTCACTGGAATCATAATAATAAAATATTCGTCTTGACCGAAAACCTCGACGTTCGGTCTATTGTCATCTTTCTCATAAATACTCGACGGTAAAAAAGAAAATATAATCCTTTCATAAAAATCATTTATTTCTTTTTCCGATGCAGAAACAGATAAATCAAAACAAAGCCATTTCCCACCATCTATTTGCAAACAGCCTTCCTCTGTATCTTTCGTGCTTGTTTTCATACCGATATAACAAAGCACGTTTCTTTCCCCGTTCACATAAGCGGCATATATTACATTATCGTCACTTTCTATCTTTTGTTCTTTTTTTTCATACCTTTGCCATACGCTTTCACAACAACAGGTATCACTCAACTGTGATTCCCCGCAAACCCCTTTTATGGTAAATTCAGGCAACTCTTCTTCTGTATAAGACATTACCATTCCAGCTTGAACAGAGAGAGTAAAACGGGGCTTTGTCAATAATTCCAACTTGACTTTCTCTTGTTTCGCTTCGCTTGGTGAAACGCCGAACATCTCCTTGAACGCTCGTGTAAACGAAGAAAATTCATCATACCCGTAGCGCGTGGCTATTTCCGACACACTGTATTTCCCACTTTTTAATTCTTCCGCCGCCAACGACAATCGTCTTTTGCGGATATATTCCCCCAACGGAATACCCACTAAAAATGAAAAAATGCGACGAAACTCATACTCGGAAAGAACTGTGATTTTTGCCAACTCACTACAGGTTATCTCTTCCCTGATATTTTTTTCGATATACTCAATAACGTCGTTTAATTTTTTTATGCCATTTTCCATTTTAATCCCCCGATTTTATAAAGGCTGAACAGTTTGACTCATACCCCAAACGGTAACGTCTTCTACGATTGCTCGCTCAGGCATCTCTGCAACGAATACAACCGTTTCCGCAATATCCTCTACCGATAATGAATCTTGCGTTTCGTTCAAATTTGCTGCCTCTTGGAAGCCCGTGCTGGCAGATGCAGGAATTACACAACTTGCTCTAACACCGAACGGTTGCAATTCCACCTGTAACCCTTTGGTAAAATTCAATACCCCTGCTTTTGCTGCAGCGTAAACGGACCAATCTGCCCACGCGTGCGTAGCGCAAACGGAAGAAATATTCACAATTGTACCCTTTTGCCTTGCTTTCATATCGGGGACAAATACGTTAGCCGCATACATAACGCTCGATAAATTCAAAGCTAAAATATCATTTATCGTTTGTTCGTTTTGCTCTTCAATAGGCTTAATAGAAACCCCACCGCCTGCATTATTGACTAAAACGTCCACCTTGTGCATTTTTTCAATAGCATATTTTTTTAATGCAAGCCACTCATTGTAACTCTTTACGTCTTGTTTGAAAATAAAATCAGCACCACTTTCTTTTTGTGCTTTAAACAATCTTTCGTCGTTGCGCCCCGTAATAAGAACCGTATATCCAATTCCTTTGAATTTTTTTGCAATAGCTAAGCCGTAACCGCTTGTTCCGCCTGTAATAACCACCGTTTTATTCATAGCTCATTCTCCTTTTTTGTTTATTATATACCATTTCAGCCATCATTGTCTATACATTCTTTGCACAAAAAAGCTAAATTAAATTGTATTTCATCATAATACGATTCTTAATACTTTACTTTTTATTTATCATAACTATATCAAAAATTTTTAATTCTTTCAATCGCTTTATATACGCAGTTGTCGATATATTTTTCCGCAACTGTCGAATTTTAAGTTGCCGTTTCAGTTCATAACCTACTTGTTCTGGAAAATCGCAAAATGACAGTTCTAAATCGTAACATTTTTGTCCAACTTTTTGATTGCATAATTATTCTATTTTGTATCGTTTTATGCATTTTTTAATGAATAAAACAGACGAGATTGAATAAATCTCGTCTGTTTTATTTTCCCCTGACAGACTCGGGCGAAACGAAGTGTAGCTCTGCGTAATGTAATGGAGCAGCGTCGACGACTACAACTTCTGAAACAAGTTGTTCGTCAGTTTCTAGCGCTGTCTTGGGATTTGCCGTAGGCAAGCAAAAAGAAAAGCATCCATCATTAGATGGGTGCTTTTTTTTGCGTTAGTACCACAAAATCTCTAAAATCGCCCTGTTTTTATAGGGCAGAACAACAAAATGACTATTTTAATATATTATAATTAACTTAAACTTTATACTATTATATATTCTTTTATATAAAAAGTCAAGATTTTTAAAAAATAGACCTAATTCTTGTTGTGACTGAAACTTAAGACAAAAAAGAAAAGAACACCTTTTCGGTGTTCTTCTATTAGGGCTTTTTTATTGTACGAATTTTAGACAAGTTATAATTATTCTTCAGTTAATTCAAAATAATACTTGCCGTTTTTATTGTCGGTTTTAATTATATTCATTGCTTCAAAATTAAATTCACACTCAATTTGCAAAGGTAGCGCCACTTCGTAAACATAAATGTTATCAATTTTTTTCCATTGTACAGTTATTCGTCCATAATCCGTGTCATAATGTCCATTAGCTGAAGTTATCTTGCCACTCGTATCAATGTAAGGCGAAAATACAACCTTTTTACAACCAGGTTTTTCAAAAGACGGTCTAATTCCTAAACAATAAGAGTACATCCACTCCGTACACGAGCCAAGTGAATAATGGTTAAAAGAATTCATCCCTTCTTTCATACCGAAAGCTTCCCCTTCTTTTATCCCATATTTTTTAGTATAACTATCCCAACGCTCCCAAATAGTAGTTGCACCGTTTACAACGCTATACCCCCACCCAGGAAAATCTGTATTTGTTATCAACCGATATGCTATATCCTTACGCCCTATATCGCAAAATGTTGGTAATAAAAATCTTACGCCTAAAAATCCCGTTGTAAGTTTACAATCATCTTCATCAAATTTTCTTTCAAGATGTTTTTTTGCAATTTCCTTATCTATCAGCCCAAAACTATAGGCTATAACGTAAGCACTTTGCGTGTCAGATAAAATCTTGCCATCTTCATCCATAAACTTTTCGCAAAATGCATTTTTTATAGATAAATATAATTTTTCATAATATTCTTTTTCAAAATCGCCTATAACAGCACATAGTTTAGTCGCCAAATATGCCGCTCTAGCATAATATAAAGTTGCTACAACGCTAAAATCAGTTGTATTACCTAAAGATAGCCAATCGCCATACCTACCAACAGCACCACGAATATATCCTTGGCTATCTTTTTGATAATAATCTAATAATCTTTTCAATGCGGGCAAATTATCACGAACAATTTTTTTATCACCATACATTTTGTAATGCGTATAAGGAATTTCTCCTATTGCCTCACTCCAACCAGGCTCAGCCTCGTGCCCTGTATAAGCATACGTACCTACGGGTGGTACTGGAGCAACTACGGGAATTACACCATTTCCAAGTTGTTCATCTCTAATGTCCGCCAAATATTTTTCAAAGAATTTGCGACAATCCATATTAAACATTGCACTTTGACAAAATACTTGAGCGTCGCCAGTCCAACCAAGACGTTCGTCACGTTGCGGACAATCGGTAGGAACGTTTAAGAAATTATCTCTTTGTCCCCAAAGTGCATTTTGATATACTTTATTTACAATATCGTCACTACATGAAAAAGAGCCACTGCTTTCTAAGTCTGAATACATTGCTTCTGCAATAATATCTACGATTTCAACATTCCCCGTCAACGTTAATTCTGCAAATTGAAAACCGTGAAAGGTAAATAACGGGCGGAAAATTTCCTCACCATCGCCAGATAAAACGTACGTATCGATTGATTCAGCAGCACGAAGATTTTTTGTGTATAATTCGCCATTTGACAAAATTTCACCATGTCTAAGAACTACCGTTGCACCTTTTTCGCCCTTAAATACACAACGCAAAACACCAGAAATATTTTGAGTAACGTCATAAAGGTATGCGTTTTCTTTTTTACGCAATAATATCGGCTTAAAGGTGTGTTTTACCACAATCGGCGGAATTTCCGCTTCGTCTAAATATAAATTCCTTGTAAACTTAAATATACTTTCTTTAGCCAAATCCCACTTAGAATCATCATAATCAAAAGTTGAAAACTCGCCAAGGTTCAATCTATTGTCTATATATTCGCCCATATAAATGTCGCTTCTTAAAATCGCACCAGAACTTGCACGCCACGTTTCATCTGTTGATATTTCTTCAACTGTTCCATTCTCATATTCAATGCGGAGCAACGCCGTAAATTCTATGCGGTCGCTATATCCGTTACGCTTGAATGCATAATTAGAACCAAGATGCCCTACTGCCCAACCATCGCCAAGCACTGCACCAATTGCATTGTTTCCTTCAAGCATATTCGTTACGTCATAACGTAAAAACGGCAGTCTTTTCCTATAATTTACCCAGCCAGGTGAAAGATAATCATTACCAACTGCTTTGCCATTTATAAATATCTTAAACACGCCAAGCGCAGATGCAAAAAGAGTTGCCTTTTTAACCTTACCATCTATAGTAAAAGCATGTCTAAAATAAGGCGACGGATTGCCATATTTGTCATCTGCTGATTTATATTCCCCTGTAATGTAATATATCCATTTTGATTTAAAAAACATCTATTTATCTCCTTTTTAACTTTAATTTCAAAATTTAACCCTGAAACTATCATAAATTTATAATTATTTCGTAAAATTATACTCAATACTGTATCCCTTGTCAATTACTTTAATATTTTAATTTCAAGGTGTGAACTATATTACCTAATTTTAATCAATTTTTACTAAATAGAACCTCAAAACCATATAAATTTTATGTATATATTTATCCATTTTTTATTTTTACGCATCTAAATTTTTATCAAAACAATCAAAAAAGGGCTTAAAAAGCCCTAAAATTGCAAAAAAAGAAGTGAAACCATCGTTAGACAAATTTTACTTTCTTTTTGACTACCCCTGACAGACTCGTCCGACTTTGACAGACCTACTCTGACGGACTAGGGCTCAGGAGCAAATTTATTTGCGTATGAGCGTCGACTACTGCAATATGAAATATTGCTCGGATAATTCATCTCCGTCGGGTGACCGACGGCAAAAGAAAACACCAACCACCAATTTATTATATTGTAACTTTTTGCAAACTACTTTGCACTTTTTGCAATTAAACATGAAGATAAATACTGTCCATATATTTTTACCAACGTTAAATAAAACAACCCTGTTTTCTATATTGTTTTAACGTAAATCCCGTATTCTTTTTTAAAAATGCTGATAATGACGCAATTGAGGAAAAATTCATTGTACGCATTA
This sequence comes from Clostridiales bacterium, assembly GCA_015069425.1. Taxonomy (GTDB): domain Bacteria; phylum Bacillota; class Clostridia; order Christensenellales; family Borkfalkiaceae; genus UBA1259. The sequence continues at coordinate 380,070 of SVIP01000001.1, forward strand.
TTTCAAAATCATCAACACCTGCTGCGAGCAAACACACTAACTTTTCAAATCTTTTTTTATTCAAATAATATGCAGGGGTCTTTCCTGTTTGCTTTGAATATTCTCTTTGTAAATGTTCTCTTGAAATTTTCATTTGAGAAGCAATTGCATCAATAGTTGGATTTGTCAACAAATTTTTTTCTACAATATTTTGAAATTCTTTACTGATTTTTTGTTCCGACGTAGTTTGAGAATATAATAATTCAAGCAATCTTTGAAAAAAAGTTAATCTCATCCCCAAATTGTTTTGTTCAATTAATCTTTTACAGAGTGAACAAAAAAGTTCTGGTTCATTTATATTATAGATAACTTTTTCTTCCAACAAATCTTTTACAATATCTCTAACAGTTTCCCCTTCAAAACAAACGACTATAAATTCCCATGGCTCTTTACTATCTTCGGGATAACCATAACCAGAATCTTCTTCATTGATTATGTTAAAAAAGCCTTCCCCTGCTGCTGTTTGATATCGCTCTCCTTTATAAATAACTTCACCACGTCCTTTTATGGTATAGTGAAATATAGAATGAGTTTCATTTTTTCTGTCGCATCCTCTTGAATAATAGCAAGGCGTAAAAACAGTAGAGTGATGAAACTCAAAAGTCTTAATAACGGATTTAGGAGTTTTATAGTTTACAAGCATTGTATAAGCGGGAAATTTAGAAAACATAATCACACATCACAAAATCAAAAATTTTATCACATTTCTCTGTTGAGTTTTTTATATAAATACCAAATTGCCTATGATATAATAAAAATGTGATATGAAAATAGTATCATAAAATTATCAAATTTGCAATTATTTTGCAATAAAGGAGTAAAAATTATGGATATTATCAAAAACAAAGACATTATTCCATCAATATGCGAAAAATGTCACGATGGCGAAGGAACGTTACTTTGCAAATCACTTTTAACAGATTTATGCTGTGAAACGTTAAACTTTATGCATTCCGATTATATGCCTGCAGGCGTTTCTATAGGTTTGCACAAACACGAAGGTAATGAAGAAATTTATTATCTAGTTTCTGGCAAAGGAATAATTACTTGTGATGACAAAGAATACGAAATGAAAGCCGGCGATATATCAATTTGTAGAATAGGTCATTCGCACGCATTTAAAGCAACCGACGATTGCATATTAATTGTTATCGGCAGCAAATGGGGGGAAAAATTATGATAAATCTTGGTATTATAGGTTTTGGTGGGATTTCAAAAAGCTTGCATATCCCAGCAATTAGAAAAAGCAAAAAATTTCAGATTAAAGCCGTGGCCGACGTTTTTCCCGATAATGGAACAGCTGAAAAATTAGGAATCCCTAAATATTATACGGATTATAAAGAATTGCTAGCAGATAAAGACATTGATGCCGTTCTTATTTCTAGTCCTCACGATTGCCATGAAGAACACTGTGTTGCCGCTTTCAATGCAAAAAAACACGTTATTATTGAAAAGCCTATCGCTAGAAATTTAGCTGAAGCAAAAAACATTATTGACGCTGCTAATAAAGCAGGAACAATAGGTATGATAGGTTTTGGTGAAAGATTTTTCCCTGAACACGTTTATATTAAAAACCTAATAAAAGAAAATAAATTCGGCAAACTTTTAAGCGCTAGAATTGACCATTATCAAAATTTCCGTCCTCCACTAACTTCTTGGTGGCGTGATGGAGAAAAAGCCGGTGGTGGCGCTGTTATTGGTAGTGGCGTACACAGATTAGACCTTTTGAGATGGTTTTTAGGAGAACCAGTTTCAGTATATGCCCAAGCGGTTAAAATGCCTGAAAGGTTATCAGCGGAAGCATGCGCACACGCCGTCATTACGTTTGATAGTGGCGTTATAGCAAACTTCTCCATTAACTGGGCAATTTACGATTATATTTATTGTGAAGGTTTTACACTTTCAGGAGAAAAAGGCATGATAATGACTGCTCCTGAAATGAAATTAGGTTTAAGCGAAATTGACAACGGCGTAATGAAAAATTTCAAAGCGCCTGCTTGCAAGTCTATGTATGAAACTTTTGCTGAATGTATTGAAAATAACGTTCAACCCGAATCATCTTTAAGCGAAGGTTACAACTCTCTTAAACTCGTTCGTGCTATATACAAGTCAATTGAAACAAATAGTGTTATCAATCCAGATACAATAACCTTTTAATAGAAATCTAATAAATAAAGGTTACTAAATTCAATAGTATTGAAATTACCTATTATTACCACAAAACGCGCCACACTCAATAGTGCGGCGCGTTTAATTTTGATGGCTTCTCCTAATAAAATAGCTGTCATATTAAATTTTAGTATCGTATTTTTATAAGCTTATTAAAAGTTGATTCACTATCAAATATACTAGAGTCTGTTCCATAGTAAATAACAGATTTTGAATATTCTCTGTACCCATAATAAACTACATTATTAATCTTTAACCCCGCCTTACTCTCTGCTGAATAGCAAATTTTATAGACATAATCAACAGAATTCGACACAAGCTTTTCAGCTAAAATTGTTTCAAAACAATATACTTTTGTTATTTCTAGCGTATCTGGGGTATATAAACTCATCTCTAAATCTTCTTTTGAAAGCCTATACCCTCTCTGTGCTTCACTTTCACCACTGCATACAGCAGTTGCAATAATAATTATTACGAGAAATATGATTGTACTAAATATAATTATCTTCTTATTTCTTTTTAGGCAATCAAGCACCTTTTGAAATTGTTCGTTCATACTTTTCTTTCTCCTTTGGTTAAAGTGACTCTCACTCTTTTTACATAATTATACAAGAAGATTTCTTCTTAGTCAAGTATTTCAAGAAGTTTTCTTCTATAATTTAAATATGAACATAGGATTAAAGATAAAAGAATTAAGAACTGAAAAAGGTTTATCCCAAATGCAACTTGGCAAAATAATAGGTGTTAGTCAAAAAGCCATTGATTATTGGGAAAGAAACGTTAATGAGCCAAAGGCAAGTTATATAATTGCACTTGTTAAAACTTTTGATATTTCTTTTGATGAATTTTTTAGCGATATAAATTAAAAGGCCACAAAAATGTGGTCTTTTTTCATTCTGCCCTGACAGACTCGGGCGGAATGAAATGTAGCCCTACGTAGTGAAACGGAGTAGCGTCGACGACGTGTTTTTGCTAAAAGCAAAAATCACTCGTCAGTTCTCACCGTCGGGGACCGACGGCAAAAGAAAAAGACCAACTTTTGTTGGTCTTTTCTTTTGTTGTGTTAGTACAACAAAATCTCTAAAATCGCCCTATTTTATAGGGTAGAACAACAAAATGACTAAAATCGCTTGTATTTCACCCATAAAAAGGCTATTAATTTATGCCTTTAATTTAGTTGCATTATATCATCGTCAAGTCGATTATACAAAGCAACGTCTCTATACACTCTTATGAGAACAAATCCATTATTGCCGTATGTGTTTTTGTTCACATTTCATTCCCACTACTATTTCCGAAGGGCGATACTTCCTCGCTTTTTTTTCTTTTTTCAAAAAGAGATTTAAAAAATAGAACAAGTTTATATAGCAAGTTACTTAAATGGAAAGCAATAGTTTTTTTGCGTATAAATTCAATGAGCGTACACCCTATAAATACCAAACAAACAACTCCTATCATATAGACAAAGAGCCAAGGCGATGAAAAAAAATCCGCAACATGAAATATTTTATCCCAAATCAAATCCCTCATAAAAAAATGCTCGTGGATTAAATAAACCCCAAAAGTACATGTAGAAACTTCGTTTATAAAGCGATTAGAAAACGTTGGCGCAGTCAATGCCAATGAAAACAAAGCCACGGCGATACCAATAACAAGTAGCGATGTTCTAGAATAAAATGAGCCCCCACGATTAGCAAAAATAGAAATTTTTGTTCCTAAAAAATCCAACGCAACCGTAGACAAAAGGAGTAACGCAAAACACACTATTGCTAAAATTGTAGCCGTCGTTTTGTTTGTGAAAAAATTTTCGGGATATTTGCGGAAATATGCACCGATTAAATAAAGCATTATGAATTGGGCAAAACCTTCGCCATACATATTTTGCCTCGCAAAAGTAGGAATTACAACCCATAAAGCAATCATAACTATTAACATATAGATATATATTTTTTTGCTTGTGTTTTTAATAAATAAATTAAGTAAAGGAGATATAAGTGTCAGTACAACGTACGCGGTAAAGAACCAGTATGATTTAAATATTGTAGGAAAAATAGTTTTTAATAAGACATCAAAAGATGCTTTTTCGGGAAAAAAATGGAGAATACAATGAAAATGGTAATTGAATAAAACCACACTTGCGTAAACAAATTACACAACTGTTTTAACTTTGTTCCTTTTTCCGACAAAAAGTAACCCGTGATTATAATGAAAATATCTACACCTAAATTACCTAGCCTACCCCACTGTATTAGCAGTTTGTTAAAAGAAAACTGGACTGGCTCTAAATCAAATCCCCCGTGAACACAAAAATGTGACACTACTATACAAAGCATAGCAATTATTCTTAGCAACTCCATAGAGGAATTTCTCTTAGATTGTTCACAAGACATACTATAACTCCTTTTTTAGTAATATATACCAAATCCTATAATATTGAATAAAGCATTAAAATTATAAACACACTCTACTTACACTATAATCCAACAATGCTTTTCATAACTGAAGGTAAAACTTTGCTTAAATGCGAAAGTGTACTCGCTTTGCCTTTTTACTTCCTTGTACAATAGACATTCTTAAACAATATATCATATTACAAAAAAGAAGTCAAACAATTTGCGGAAATTTAAACAACCTAATCACGCCGTTTATGATTTCGCATTATCAAAATAATCAAAAAAGGGCTTAAAAAGTCCAAAAAATGCAAAAAAAAAGTGAAATTTGTCTAACGACGATTTCACTTACTTTTTGTGAAGGGGCGATAAAAAAGATATTTTCGCCTTTTTTTGTTTGGGTTTGAACTGTCGCGCCTTTTTACATCGTCTGCGTGACGGGGGCTTGCGATTCTTCCTCGGAAAGCGTTTCCGTTTC
>SVIP01000013.1 GCA_015069425.1 Clostridiales bacterium
GGATGGCGATGGCGTTTGGAGATGGTCTGTCGATAGATATTTAGAAGAATTAAAAAATGGTAATATCTATTATAAAAAAACAACAACATCATCTTTGCTTAATGAAAACGGCGAACAATCGAAATGGAATATTTATACAAAAATTTGGCTTGAAGATAGATTAGAGGAAGGACGCGTTCCTGTAGACTTAATAACCAAATGGGAAAACAGAATAAGTTCTCAGGAACTGAAAGATTTAGATTTGCCATTTGACTTTGCTAAACCAGTTGAATTGATTAAATATCTAATCGATTTAGTTCAAAATAATGACAATGGTATAGTAATGGATTTCTTCTCAGGGTCAGCAACAACCGCACATGCTGTTATGGCAAGCAATGTAAGTCAAGGGAAAAAGAAGTTTATAATGGTGCAAATACCTGATGAGTGTGCTGAAAATAGCGAGGAGTTCAAGGCTGGTTATAAAACCATTGATGAAATTGGTCGTGAACGTATTCGCCGTGCAGCTAAAAAAATTGCGGAAGAAAATCCTGAAAAGGCGGAATCGCTTGACCTTGGATTTAAGACATATTATTTAAGGGCAACGGATAAGCAAACGCTTGATAAAATTGTTGATTTTGACCCCAATATGCCATTAGATGTGGAAGATATTAAGTCCAAATTCGGCAAAGACACCATTATTGAAACGTGGAAAATTAAAGACGGTTATGGCTTTAACGCAGAAGTTAAAGAAATTGATTTGAAAGGCTACACCGCATATCTTCTTACGGATAGCAAAGTTGGCACGAGTTTATATTTAATTGACGATATGCCTGATAATGCTATTGTTGAACTTGTAAGAAAAATTGAAGCCTATGAATTAAACGTGGATAGAATTATCGAATACGGCTATGCGTTCAGTCACGCTACAAACACTGCGCTCCGTTCTAACCTTAAAACGTTAAAGAACAGAAATGCAATTGAACCTATTATTAGATACTAAGAGGGAAAAATGAAACTCATAAGAAAAAATTTAGACGGCACTACATTGGAATTAAATATTCCCAATAGTTTATCCATTAACACGACCATAAATATTGAACTTGAACAAGGAGAATCGATCATCATTGTTGGGGCGAATGGCTCTGGCAAAAGTAGATTTTGTGGGAAAGTGGAAATTTTGAATGAACAAAAAGTTCATCGAATTGCAGCTCAAAAAAATTTGGTTTTTGAAAAACAGTATTCTCTTTCGAGTTATGAAGATTCAATGCGCGAAGTTTTTTATGGGCAGGCAAATGATACTACTTCAAAGGGGTCTCGTTGGGGTTGGAGTGAACAAGAGCGATACATTAAGCCTGTTGTTGACTGTTCGCAAGCAATAAAAGCCTTGTTTGCGCAGAAGAATAAAGATGATGAAATAAGGGCAAAGCAAGCAGCAGAAAGTCATAAAACCAAAAAACATGTTGAAATATTAGCACCATCTGTTTCTGAAAAATTAATAGAGATTTGGAATGCTGTTTTACCTAATCGTCCCTTAGATATTTCTGATTTGAAAATAAAAACTACTAAAAATGGCGGACAACCTTATGAAGCACGTTTTATGAGTGATGGGGAGCGTGATGTATTGTATTATTTGGCAGTATGCCTTTGTTTACCACAAAATATATTCGTTGTTTTAGACGAGCCAGAAAATCATATTCATAATTCTATTATCAATAAATTGTTTGGATTGCTTGAAAAAGCAAGACCTGATTTAACTTTTATATATGCAACGCATAATTTAGAGTTTGCTGCTGAGCATACAAATGCAAAAAAATTGTGGTTTAAAGATTATGATGGAACAAATTGGGATTACCATATTTTAGGGGAAGAAGAAAATTTGCCAGAGTCTTTACTTTTAGAAATTTTAGGTTCGAAAGAAAAGATTTTATTGGTAGAGGGTGAAAAAAATAGTCTTGATACAAAATTATACCAAGCTTACTATAAAGATTATAAAGTTATAGGTTGTGGTGGCTGTCAACAAGTTGTGAATCGTGTTCGTGCGTTTAATACTCACACGTTAAATATGCATTATGATGTAAAAGGTATAGTTGATAGGGATTATAGAACTGATACAGAAATATCAGAATTACAAAAAGATAATATATTTGTATGCCAGGTGGCAGAGGTGGAAAATTTATTTATCGTGCCAGAAGTTATAAGATATCTAGCAAAGGTATTAGGAACGGAAGACAAAGTAGATGAATGCATTGATTTAATAAAAGCGAAATTTGACCACGATTTGCCTTTCCAAAAAGTATCTGCTATAAATTCTGAAGTAAAATTTCAAATTGGTAAATTTGATTTTGAAAAACGTGATTTGGAAATATATAAAAAGGAAATTACGGATTTGAATACATCTATCAAATTGGCAGATATTATTACAGCGATTGAAGGTAAATTTAACACAATACATCAAAACGGAGATTATAGAGAAATTTTGAAAATATATAATCAAAAAAATGTACTTAACGTTATGATGAAAACATTGGGATATTCTACCGCTAAAATATATCAAAATAAAATAATTTCTCTCGCTCAAGACAATAATTCTGAGTTATTACAATCATTATCAAACTATTTACCTCAACTATAAGGGATATTTATGAGATTAGAAAATAATTTACTTCATCAACTAAATGCCGTTAATGCTGTTTGCGGCGTGTTTGCAGGTGTGGATTTTGCGCCTAGCATAGATAAAAACAAATGTAAGCGTATAAATTTATCCGATTCTACCATTAAAAGAAATATTCAAGCGGTACAAAACGGCGACTATTACGCGGACGATTATAAATTGCCCGATTATTATCGCAAAAATTATACGGACAGCGATTATCTCAATATTGACGTAAAAATGGAAACAGGTACGGGAAAAACTTACGTTTACACTCGCACCATGTTTGAATTGCATAAACATTACGGCATCAATAAATTTGTTTTGTTAGTTCCTACCGTTCCTATTAAAGAAGGCGTAAAGGCTTTCTTAAAATCAAGTTATATGAAAACCGATTTACAGGCTTTATATAACGGAACGGAAATGTATTTGCACGTATTAGACCCACAAAAGAAAGTTAAAGGTAGAAAAATGTTCCCTACTCCCATTGTGGAATTTGCAAATGGAACGGATATCGGCGGAAATAGAATTGACGTACTTTTAGTAAACAGCGGTATGCTTACGTCGAGCGCTACGATGGGTGCAAGCTACGACCAAACCCTTTTGGGAAACTATACCCAGCCGTATGAAACCTTGCGTGAAATTGCTCCGTTCGTTATTATTGACGAACCCCATAAATTCGCACGTTCTCAAAAAACTTTCAAGTGCTTGCTCGACAATATTAAACCTCAATGTGTAATTCGTTACGGCGCAACGTTCCCCGAAGTTGCTAAAGGTAAATTTGATTATGAGAACGTGGTTTATAACCTTGGTTCTTGTGATGCGTTCAACAATAACCTCATCAAAGGCGTTGAAGTTGAATATATTGCGGAAGAGTCTAAACTTAAAGACCAAGTTAAAGTCAAAGTTTTATCAATTAGTGCAAATAAAGGCGAAACAAAAACTGTACGCTTACAGAACGAACTTACAAAAAAGGCATATGATTTGACCGTTGGACAGTCGCTTGCTGAAATTGACGACAGCCTTACGGGGATTATGGTTGATACAATTGAAAAAGGTTTAGTTACGCTTTCTAACGGTATGGAATTACACGTTAGCGACGCCATTTATCCGCAAGTTTTTAGCGACACTTATCAAAAAACGATGCTTTCGCTTGCGCTGGATAGGCACTTTGAAAAGGAACGTGAAAACTTTAAGCGATTGAACCGTATTAAAACGCTTTCACTCTTCTTTATAGACAGCATTGATTCTTTCCGTGACGACGGTTATTTGAGAAAAGAGTTTGAAGAACTTCTCAAAGCGAAATTAACGTCTGAAATTGGAAAATTGGCGACGGCAAGCAATCAAAAAGACAAGGAATATAAGGAATTCCTTGAATATTCGTTTACTCATATTAGCGAAACTATAGCGGCGTATTTCTCGGAAGATAACAGTACGGACAGCGAAGAAGTTCGTCAAGAAGTAAATAAGGTTTTAAGAGAAAAGGACAAAATTATCCGCATTAAGGACGATAGCGGTAAATTTGAGCCTACACGTTTCATTTTCTCAAAATGGACGTTAAAGGAAGGCTGGGACAATCCGAACGTATTTGTTATTGCAAAACTCCGTAGTAGCGGTAGCGAAACCAGTAAATTGCAAGAAGTTGGACGTGGTTTGCGTTTACCTGTAGATGAATTCGGTAATCGTATTAGCGATGAGCAAATGTATTTGCGTTATATTATCGACTATTCCGAAAAAGATTTTGCGGATAGATTGAAAAAGGAAATCAACGGCGACGCAAATATTGAGCTTAAAATCACGAAAGTATTTCTTGAAAAATACGCAAAAACTAAACACATTGATATTAACCAATTCCTTTTGGATATTATGGTTAAACGCTATATTAACCCTGCGGATTATACCCTTATCGAAGAAAATAAGGCTGCTTTTATGGCTGATTATCCTGACTTGTTTAAGGCGCTTGCAAACGGTAAGGTCGTTGAAATTAACAACGATAAAAATAAAAACGTTGCGCGCATAAATATCCGTGAGGACAACTTCAAGAAACTTGAAAAATTGTGGAAACTCATCAACCAAAAATACTATTTGCATTTTGAAAAGATTGATGATGAAACCTTAAAGCAAGCAATTGTTAAAATTTTAGAAAAAGGCATTGACGGACGTTCGACAGTTACTACAAGAATTGCAAGAACTAAAAAAGTTGACGTTGACGGCAGCGTTGATTTTGAAGAAGTTGTAGGAAGTTCGTTTACTGAGAAGAAAGAATTGACTTATTCTACCTTCCTAAAAGAAACTCAAGCAAAAACGAATATCCCTATTAAGTTGATGCACGCTGCTCTTTGCGAATATTTTACTGGTAAAACCGTTCCCGAAAAGTATTTCTGCAAGCAAACGTTACAAAAATTCGTTGATGAATACAGGCTTTGGTTCATTTCACAATTTAACGAACGCTATTCTTATGAAAAAGTTGATGTTGCAGTAAATGATCCGCTTTGCGATTCCGACGGAAAATTAAAGAAGTCTATTGTGCGTACGGACGTAGGTCAAATCCCTGCCGATATTGCGGTTTTGGATAAATACCTGTATGACGCTTGTTGCTACGATTCGCAGTTGGAGCGTGAAAATATCACTACGGATATTACATCAAGCATTGCCGAAATTGAAGTTTTTGGAAAAATTCCGAAACGTACGGTTAGAATTCCTACGTATGCAGACGGCACATACAGCCCTGACTTTATGTATATTGTTAAGAAAAAAGACGGTAGTAAACAGTTAAATTTGGTAGTTGAAACAAAAGATAAAACCGAACTTGACCCTGAAGAGAACCGTAAAATTGACTGCGCTAAAAAATTGTTTGAAGAAATGCAGCGTGAAGTTGATAACGTGCGTTTTAGAAAACAACTTCGTGGCGAAGAAATGGTAAAAATTATTGAAGAATTATTTTAATCAGTAAATATGCATATATCAGATTTTGTAGAAATTAAAAATTATTACAAAAAAGCAGGGCAGAGTGGAAAACTTTGCGTAGCGGTTGACGGCAAAGGTAAAAAGTATTTGCTTAAAAAGGGCGATTATGGTGAGCCTGCTAATGAATATGTTTATAGTTTAATCGCCAAGCAAGTGGGTATATCATGTCAAACTTGCCATTTAGTAGAGGGGTTTGGTTATCCTGTAGTGGCTTTTGAATACATACAATCTATGCCTGTTAATCGTAAACAAAACTTCGATTATGATTCGATTGTAGATGATTTGATTAAATCAAGAGCATTGGATGCGCTTACGTGGCAGGATGATAATTTGCAGTATATAATTAGTACAGATGGTAAATTCTATAAAATTGATAATTCAGAAGCGTTTGGCTTTAGTAGATTTGAAGAACTCTTATTAACGGCTAACACATCAGGCGTTAGCGAAGATCGATTAAATCAAATTGAAAACGACGTTGAGCGTGTGTTTAATTTTATTAAAATTCATAAAGAACTTATAATTGAAAAATATGGCAAAGAGAAAATAGAAGTTTTTGAAGGGGTTCTAAAAAGATTTTTAGAAACTGACTTTAATTTTCTTGCAAAAGACAAGCAATTACAAGAAGTTTATTCAAGAGAAACGTACAAATACTTTTTTGCGCACATAACGGCAATGAAAAGGGCTATAGAAATTTATTTTGACTAAGGAGATAAGAATTGATAGAACCAAAAGGAACACAGAAAGAAGTATTGGCTTTACCACCCAGTGGGCATACGGTTGTTTTGGGCACTGCCGGAAGTGGAAAAACGACAATGGCTTTGTTATTGGCAAGAAAATTATCAAACTTAAGTGGTTCACCTAATGTTTTGGTAGTAACTTTTAATAGAGCGCTAGTTGCATATATGAATGCAATTCAATCATCAACGCGAGGTGTCGTGGTTGAACATTTTCACCTATTTGCTTTGGGTTATTTAAAAAGTCAGGGGCTAAATACAGATTATGTTATTTTACCTGAAGATATAAAAGAAAACATAATAACCGAAATTGTGGAAGAAAAAAGAAAAAGCGCTCCGACCGAATCTACGTATTTACGCCCTGTAAACACCTTTTTAGAAGAGATAGAATTTTTAGAAAGATTTGGGGTAAGTTCGTTAGAAGAATATGTCAGCATGGAAAGAGTAGGCCGTTCGGATACATATATAGCAAGAGATAAACGTAAATATTTCTACAATGTTTACGAATCATATAAATATAAACGCAAAGAAAAAGGTTATTTGTATGATTGGGATGATTTAGCTATAACTGTTTATAAAACCTTATTATCTGATAAAAAAGAGAGGAGGTATAAGCATATTATTGTTGATGAAGGACAGGATTTTTCACCGATGATGTTAAAAGCTTTGGTGAAAGCCGTTGGAGAAGGGGGTTCGTTTACTTTCTTTGGCGATGTGGCTCAGCAAATTTATGGAAATGCATTATC
>SVIP01000007.1 GCA_015069425.1 Clostridiales bacterium
AACCTGTGCAAATGCAACATCAACGGCTGGTACGGATGCGACAGGTACAACGATTGCGGAAGCAGTTGCACAGGTTGATGAGTTCGCTTATGTTGGCGGCATTTTATCAACCCAAAAATGTGAAAATGAGCTTGTAATTGCAAACGCAACAGCAATACAGGGTTTAGACCATATCTATTATGAAGCCACAAAATCATTAAAAAATATCTCTGTTTTAGGCGCTGCAATTAAATCAGCGGAATTAACAAAAACAAGATTAATAGCTTATTCAGGTGTATCAGGCGAAAAACAAGCTATTGCAACTTACGCAACAATCGCAGCTTCAACTAATTACTCAGGTGATAGCACTTGCTTAACAATGAACCTTAAAACTTTAACAGGAATACAACCTGATTTAAACTTAAACCAAACTTATTACAACACGGCTAAACAGTATGGCGTTGATATTTTTGCAAATACCGAAGGTTTAAGTGTTGTTTATTCTTTTGATAACGGTTTATACACGGATGAAGCAACAGGCGAATTATGGCTCAAAAAAGCTCTTGAAGTAAGCGGATCTAACTATTTAAGAAAAACAAACACTAAAATTCCTCAAACCGAATCAGCTATGGCAGGCTTTAGGAACGCTTACGAACAGAGATTATTGCAAGGAGTAAGAAACGGTTTTATGGCTCCCGGAACGTGGAACGATAGCATACCATTCGGCAACCCCGAAGACTTTTTAAGAAATATTGAAGAAAAAGGATATTACATTTATTCTTTACCGATTTCTAAACAGGCTCAAACCGAAAGAGAAGCAAGAATTGCCCCCGTTGTTCAAATTGCAATTAAATTATCAGGTGCTTTCCACAGCTCAAATGTTATAGTCAATGTTCAAAGATAACGAAAGGAAATAATTAAAATGTCAACATATACATTAACAGGGGACGATACGATTATAATAAATGACCTCCCCTTAAAAGATTTTGCGGATGGCGATATTGCAACTCTTGACATTCCGGATGACCTTATTGCAACTACAACAGGAAAGAACGGAAATACTATTTTTGCCTTAAATGAATCGGGCAAAAACGCAACCTTAACCGTAAGACCTTTAATATCATCAGATACCGATAAAAGATTAAACGGCTTAATTCCAAAGACTGAAAACTTCGCTTCAACCATTCTTTTAACGGGTTCAGTTGTAAAACAAGTCGGAGACGGGCAGGGTAATATTTCATATAATACTTATTTATTATCGGGTGGTATGATAAGAAAAATCCCCGGCACTAAATCAAGCGTAAATGGCGATACGCAGCAAGCCGTAATGGAATATGTTATATTCTTTGCTAATAATTCAAGAGCTATTTCATAAAAGTAAATAAGATATAAAGGATAAAAAATGAGAGATTTTAAAGCTAAAAATACAGGTAACAGAATTGTAATAAATCCTGCTCCGTATAAAACCGCAATAAACCTTAAAAACGTGCTATTAAATGAATTAAAAAACAACATTTTAGGGCTTAAAGTTTTAGGGAATAAAGAAAATGTCCTTGAAAAAGAAATTGATTTTACGGGATGTATAGATTTTATTAAAAATGTTTTAATCGGTGCGGATATATCAGAAACGGTAAATAAAGTAATATTTGATTGCTTAGGCTATTGTACTTATAACACCGTTGAAGCGATTACAGAAAGCCTTTTTGATAAAATTCCCGAAGCAAGAGAGGATTATTACGAAATCATAATTGCTTGTATTGAGGAAAACCTCAAACCTTTTATGAAAAGCCTGGCTTCCGAGTGGTCAATCCTTGCTCCGAAGCTGGGCGAAAGCCAAGCGTTGAATGTAATCTTCCAGAGCTTGAGCAAATAGTTTATGTTTTAGCAAAAGCGCAATGGTGCGGGGGAGACCCTGAAAGAATAGAAAATATGCCCGTTGATAAGGTTATTAAATCCTATCATTTTGAGGTTTATTCCCGTGAATACGAAGCAACTTATATTGAATTAAACAAGGAAACGAAATGAGCTTTGGTTTAAAAATTGGCGAAATTTTTGTTCAGCTTGGTGTTTTAGGCGATACCAAAGAACTTGATAAAACTATCAAACAAATGGATTCGCTAAAACGCAAAAATCAAGAAAAAATTGAATTTACAAAAAAAATATTAGAGTTAAACGAAAAAGAAAAACAAGCTGAAACCGCAAGAGAAAAATCACAAATAAAACGTGCAAAAGCACTTGAAAGAGACAATTATTTAACTTCTTTAAAATTAAACAAAACAAAAGAATTATCAAGCAGCATAACCACGCAGAACAAACAAATTATAGGCACAGTTAAAGCCATTGGCAAAATGATAACCGCCGTTTCATTAGCTTATAAAGCTATGGATATTTTGATAAGTCGGTTTGCTTCCGCTAATCAGCAAATGATAGCTAATCAGCAAATGATAACTTTTCAGCGCACAACAGGCTTATCTTTTCAGTCGCTGAATAAATATGCTTCCGCTAATGCAGCCGTTAATTTTAATTCCTCTATTGAGGGAACGGCTCAAACAATGTCAAGATTAGCAAGCAATTTATACGATATCCGTATGGGCAGAGGCGATATTTCCCCTTATCAGGAACTTGCTTTTGTTGGCGGAAAAGCCTTTAACCCTATGGGAATGAGTGTAGAACAATTAATTGAAAACGTAAGAGAAGCAATAAAAGGGGTTGACGACGTACAGGCAACAAACATTATTCAACGCATGGGTTTTTCTCCCGATGACCTTTTAATGCTTAGAATGTCAAGAGAAGAATTTGAAAAAATAAACGATTTATTTTTGAGCCCAAAACAACGGGAAGAAATGAACCGCTACGGGCTTGAACTTAAAAAGGTAAAATTAGAGTTTGAAAAAATATCTCAAAGCGTTTTAATCGATTTTGCCGAACCATTTATTAAACTATCAAAAATAATTGAAAGAATTTGGAACGGCATATACAAAGTTATAATAAAACCAATAATGTTAGGTTTCAAAATTATATCCGAAACGATTAAAGGAGTGGTCAAATTTTCGCAGGACTTAATAAAATCCTTAGCAAATGCTTTTGAAATATTAAAACCAATTTTAGCCATATCCAGAGCAATTTACTTAATATTTCAAGATATAGCTACTTATTTTACAGGTGGCGAAAGTTATTTCGGCGATTTTATTGAAGGACTTTCACAAGCAGCCGATAAAGTTAAGGACATGTTTAAATTTGAAACTCCCGCTTGGGTTGAAACGGTTATGAGCTGGTTTAACCGAGGGCAAGAACCTGTACAGCCAAATGAACGAGGGGAGTATTTTTCAAGACCGGAAGATAAACCCCTAAATATGACACCTATTAACACAAATCAATTATCTCAAAACACTAATAATATCAACACAAATAACCAATTTACAATCAATTCAAACCAACCGACCGAAAAAATAGCACAAGGTTTGATTAATACGTTTACTCCCTCTCAGGTACAATTTTCAACGGTAGCAGTATAGAATGTTAAACAGAATTTCAGATTTTTTATATGATACAACCGATTATGAAACGGTAAAAGAGGTAAACAATAACCCTGCGATTTTATTTACTAACACTTCTACAAGTGAATTTGGAAATGTATATATTTTTGAAAAATTTGGGGTTGAAAAAGCAAATACAATAAAATTTTCGTCATCCATTACAACTCACTATATGGAAGATAACACAGCCCGACAAGACCACTGGGCGATAAACCCCGTAACTTATACTCTAAGCGGTTTAATCGGGGAAGTTGTTTTTACTCCGCCAAAACAGTACGCTAATTTTGTTCAAAAAAATATTATAGATTATCTTGCCCCTTTAAGTATGCTGTCGCCTACATTTGACAGTTACACTCAATCTGCAATTAATACGGTTGCAGCGATTGAAGCAAGCGTAAACCGATATAAACAAATATTTACACAAGCATTAAATAATTTTCAAAATATTAAAACTCAAAAACCAAATCAGGAGCAAATTATTAAATGGCTTAAAAATTTAAGAGATAACCGCCAGCTTGTCAATATCTGGACACCTTACGGCGAATATAACAATATGGCAATAAATGATTTTCAGGGTTCCCAAAATGACAGTAAATTTCAAAGCGATTTAGAAATTCAATTTACTCAATGGCGCAACGTTTCAACGGCAACAAGAAAAGCAACCAAAGAAGAACAAGCTTACTTTTGCGCCTGCCAACAAGCTGAAACGCAGGAAATCGGAACGGCAAGCACAAAATACTCTGATGCAAAAGCAATTTATAAATATAAGACACAGGATTTTTGGGGAAACCCTTTATAATGCAACTAATCAACAACTTAACCGCCTCCCCCCGCCAATCGTTTCAAGTGCCGATTGAAACGGGAGAATACATACAATTTAATTTATATTATTTCATAACTCAAAAAAGCTGGTTTTTTGATTTTACCTATAATAACTACACTTCAAACGGCAACCGTGTAGTTTTAAGCCCGAATACTTTAAGACACCTTAAAAATATTATTCCTTTTGGGCTTGCTTTTATGGCAGAGGGCAACGTCGAACCATTCAGCTTAACAGATTTTTCAACAGGCAGAGTTGGAATGTATATTTTAAGCGCTGAAGAAGTACAAGAAATCGAAAGCACAATATATAATGCTTAACACGCAAAGTATTAATAATTTACCAAGTTTACAAAATCAATGTATATGGTCTTTATCCGTAACGGACGGAGTTAATACGGTAACTGTCGGCTATCCTTTAACCGTTGAATTTTCTATTGAAAGAAATACCTTTGCAAGCGCAAACACAGGCAATTTTAATATTTATAATTTAGCCCCCTCAACAAGAAGCGCAAAAGGCGGATTATTATTTCAAGACCGTTTCAATACGGCAAATCAAAAGATTTTAACTTTTAAAGCAGGATATAACGGAAATCTTGTAACTTGTTTTAAAGGGCGTATTCAAGAGGCATACTCAAAAAGAAGCGGAACAGAGGTTATAACTTCAATACAATGCCTGGATTTAGGAGTTCCGACGGATTATATTAACGTAACTTTTGAAGCGGGAACAACAAAACAAGAAGCCTATAAAAATATTATTCAAAATCTATCAGGCTTAAAAATGGGTTCAATCGGAACTCTTGAAGGAACTTATCAAACTCCCGTAACTTTTGAAGGTAAACCCTTAAAGGTCTTAAATGAAATAACGGGCGGTAATACATTTGTTGATAACAACATAATTCATACCTTAATGCCGAATGAAGCTCTTGATATTGGAGTTACAATATTAAACGCTGAAACGGGGCTAATTAATACCCCCCAAAGAAGAAACGCTGAAATTATTGCAGAGGGCATATTTAACCCGAATGTTTTTGTAGGGCAGTTAATAGAAGTCCAAAGCCAAACCGCAAGCGAATTTTCAGGAACGTTTAAAGTATCAGGATTTCAACATTCGGGAACTATATCGGGAGCTGTCGCAGGAACACGCCAAACCCGATACAATTTCTTAGTCGGTGCATTATTGCCAAACGGAAGCTACACCGTAACGGGAACAACCGAAAAACAGCCGTTTATTAAAGTTAAACCGAATAACGAAAAAGAACCCGTTAATTCTAAAATTGGCGGTGATGTTTACAGCGTATATCAGTATATAAGAAAAAATAACGGGAAAGTTCCGAATACAAAAGTAGGACATACGAATTTTACCTGGAAACAATTATTACTTCCTGCCGGAACGGGCAACACCGAAAGCCAGGTATATAGCCAAATATCAACCGAAATTTTGCAAAATTGCAAAGTTATAGCTGAAAAGCTCTACGATTTTGTAAATACAAATTTTGGCGGTGCAAAAGTAAATATTGTATCTAATTGGCGCTCAAAAGAAAATAATGCAAGCTTGAATAACGCCGCAAAGGGAAGCGCACATTTAAGAGGTTCTGCAATAGATTTTAATATACAAGGGCGAACAATAAAATCAGCCTGGAATATATTTAATCGCTCCTGGGATAAATTTACTTATATTTATAGAACTAAAACATCTTTTAATATTCATGTTCAAGCAACAACAGGAAAAGGCGGAGCTTTAAGAGCTTCAAATCAGAAAAATTTATATTTTGGTTAATTATGAGCTTAAATTACGGTAATTTTTTAGAAGAACCAAACCTTACAACAACTTTAGAAAGTTTTGAAGAATTTATCAAATATTCTGAAATTAATTGTGTGAGGGTTGGAATAGTAGATAGTTACGACGAAAACACCAGAGTCGCAAAGGTCAATATTGCAAATAAATTAACCATAGGCTTAAAAGACGACGGCTCTGCAATAACTCAAAACTATGCTCCTATATATGCTAAAGTCTTATTTTTCGGCTGGGGTAATATCGGGATAACTCATCCGATTAATCAGGGAATGGAAGGCGTTTTATTATTTAATGACCGTGAGCTTGAAAGCTGGTATATAAACGGAAATATTAATAATCTTGCCCATAAAAGAGCACACTCAAAAACAGATGCTATTTTTATCGCAGGGTTGTTGAGTTTGCCGAACATGATAGCAACGCTTCAAAATTGCTTAAATCTTTTTTACGGCTTAAACAATATCCAAATAAGCGACACGGGAATAACAATTAATGGAAATACGATTATTAACGGTAATTTAACCGTAAACGGAGCAATAGAAGCAACGGGCGATATAGTTGCAGGTGGTATCAGCCTGTTAAAGCATTATCACAAATATAATAATAATCCAACGACGGAAGCAAAGGGCAATGTTAGTTAGAGCAATTAAAAACAATGAAGATATGTCAAAAAGAGCGTGGGTTTTTTGCAGAGGTTTATCTGCTTATAAAAAAGAACAGGCAGGAATTAACCAGGGCATAAAATCAGGGTTGCTTGAATTTCAAAATGATTGTTATTTTGCACTTCAAAACGGAATCGACTGGCTAACCCGTTTAGGCTCAAAAAATCAAAAAGAATTGTTAGATAATGACATACAAAATATTATATTAAACCGTTGGGGAGTTTTGAACATGCAAGACTTTCAAAGCTCCGTAATTGAAAGAGCTTACAGTTGCTCTTGCAATGTTTATACGGTTTTTTCATCAAATCCTTATCAATTAAATTTTACACAAAATATTTAAAGGTTCAAAATGACAGACAGTTTAAATTTTGACGGACTTTCTTTAAAGTCTAATTCTGCTTTATTATCAGAAATTCAATCAGATTTACAGGCGATATATTCGCCAAACGGTGAAGAAATTGATTTTTCTTCATCATCGCCTGACGGGCAATTTTCTCAGCTTCTTGCGACAATAGGCACAACCCATAGAGAGCTTTTAGCAAGTATTTATAACGCAACTGACCCCTCTAAGTGCGACAAAGCACAACAAGACAGCAAATATCAGCTAAATTATTTATTCAGAAAAGGCGGAAGTTATACAACTCAAAATATTGCTATAACTGCAACAAAAACAGTAACTTTGCAGGGTTTAGACGGTTCTTATGAAGATAATATAACGACAGCCTTTACCGTTTCAGATGATAGCGGTAATTTATGGTATTTAATTGATACAACAACAATTTTTGCAGGTGTGTCAAATCTGCCGTTCAGGGCTGCTCAAATAGGTGCGATAGTTCCGACAATAGGAACAATAACAAATATGTTAACCATAATTGACGGCATTGTATCGGTTAATAATACAGTTGGTTATACAAGTCTTGGCGTTGAAGAAGAAAGCGTTTTAGATTTCAGAATACGCAGAGACCGTTCAACCGCTAATCAGTCAGGCAATAACGCTGATACTATTCAGGGGCAGATTTTAGCTTTAAACACGGTTAAAGATTGTGTTGTTTGGGTAAATGACACAAATACGACCGATTCAACCGGAACACTAGCGCATTATCTTTGGGTTATAGTTGACGGCGGAGCAAACACAGATATTGCCGATATAATTTATTCTAACAAAGGCGGATGCGGCACGAGAGGGAATATAACCGTACCAATTTCAACCATTTCAGCGCAGACTTTAAATATAAACTTTGACCGCCCGAATGTTATCCCTTTGTATGTTAAATTTAATATTCAGACCATATCGGGAGCAGAAGCAATTAATCAACCCGGAATTAAAAAGAATATAGGAGAAAATTTAATATATAACATATCGGAAGATGCAGAAACATCAAAAGTAACGGCAATAGCAAGCGAAGCTATAGATATAACGGGCGGAGGCGGTTATCCTCTTAATGTTTTAATTTCAACAGGCGGAAGTGCAACCGCAAGCGTTTCGGGTTCGGGAATAACAGGCGCAGATGTTGATGTTGTAACTTTTCAGACAGTTTTAGGCAATATATCAACGGGCAATTATGTATTTACTTACGTTTCAGACAGCTGGCAATTTAACGCAAACAATATCGAACTTGAAGATTACGGAATAACTTATACGGGAACACCGCAGAATAACGCCGATATTACCGTTGCATTTACAGAGGGAACTTGGAGTGAGTATATCCCTGTTTCAAGTATTGCCGATAAATTCAGAACCGATGAAAATAAAATATATATTACGGTGATTTAATGGACTATTTAGAAGCTTTAAAAAGTCTGCAAGAATATTTTGCAGACTTAATTATATTGCAATATCGCTATGCGCCCGAAAATAGAGAGCTGATTAAAAAACTTGTTAATCTTATTTTTGCAAATAACTTAGCTTTGCAAATAAGAGATTTAACGGTTGATGTTAATAAAAGTTTTGGGAAACAGCTTGAAATTGTAGGCAAATGGGTAGGAGTTGATAAATATTATAGCGGTTCAACTCTTTGGACGAAAAAATATTTTTCGCTTCCTTTGTATTCAACAATTAAAAACTCATCTTACAGCGATTATCAGGGCGGATTTTCAAATTATACAAACTTTGATGAACCGGGGGCATTTTTAACCTATAAAAATTGGCAAGATGTCGGTTCACAAGTAAATCAGTTAGGCGATGAGTATTTTAAAGCACTTATAAAATTAAAAATTATAAAAAATTCGATTAATCATACCTGCAAAAATATCGATGAAGCAATTTTTGAATGGAGCGGGGGGCTTGTATATACAACGTGGGATGTCATGAAAGTAACTTACCATTACGACAGTTCTTATGGCGTTTTAATGCCGATTGCTCTTGCTAAAAAGGCGCTTCCTGCGCCAACTGGTTGTGAAATAAAAATAGAGGAAATATCATAATGGAATATCAAAGATTTACACCGAAACTTTTTGGGGAAACAGCACTTGCAACGGGTTCAGACCCTCAAATAAGCCAATTCGGTTCAGCCCTGGCAGGAACTTTTTTAGGAACAACAGACCCCGCAACTATTCAGGCGTTAAGTGCGTGGAGTTCAGGGTTTATCGGAGCTGTAACTCCCTCAGAGCAATTTCCGCCTTTGCCCGAAACAACAGGCGTTTTAAAAGTATTCAGTTATTTAATTAATATGCTTTATCAGCAGGGCGTGCCTGTTTGGGATAGCGGAACAGATTATTACACAAATAATTTTTGTTCAAGGAACGGAAAAATTTATTTTTCAAATACAGACAATAACCAGGGTAACGACCCTCTGACAGATACGACAAATTGGAGCGATTATGTAACTTCGGTTATATCTTCTTCTATTGACGGTCAATGGGTATCAAGTTACCACTCATTGAGTAGTGAGTCAGGCTCGGGTTTGTTCATCAGATACATTAACGCTTTCTTACCAAACGATAATTACAATTATTTATGCCAGTTCAGCGTTAATTTTTACGACTACGGCGATGATAGCGGAAGTATGTATTTTGAAACCGATATTTACCAAGTCGGTAATGCTTCAGCAAGAAATCAATTACATGTAAGTCAGGGAAACAAATACGGAAGACATAACTCAAATGTATTTACAATGCCCGTCGGACCCGAAAGATATGTCAAGTGGTATTGCACCGATGCAAATACATCAAGAGAATTTGCACTTGTAGGTTACAGACGTTTAGGCACAAACAGTTAGGAGTTTATTATGACAACTTATTATGCGCACGTTAATTCGCATGACGAGTTAACGAAAGTTGATATGTCTTTAATGATTGAAGACAGCTACGGTTCAACCAACGTACAAAATATTGAAGTATCGGAAACCGTTTTTAAACATCAAAAAGAATATATGTTCAAAAACGGCAAAATCGTCAAAAATCCGAATTATCCGATAGAACAGCTTAAAAAAGCTAAAACCGCTAAATACGAAGAAAACAGCCAAAAAGCTAAAGAAGCGCGTTATAGTAAAAAATTTACCGTAACCCTGCAGGAAAAAGAATGCGAATTTGACACCTCAGAAGAAACACAAAGGGATTTATTAACGGCTTTTGATGTCTGCTCATCAGGTATTACCTATGACGGCTGGATAACGAATAACGGAGTCGAAATTGATTTAACGCTTGAAGACATCTTGATAATTTCGGCAACGTTTAAAGAAAAATCAAGCGTTTACGGTCAATGGAACGCATACAAAACCGCAATAGATAACGCTTCAACCGTTGAAGAGGTGGAAAGGATAACGATTAATTATGTCAACTAATTATATTCCGCCACGCAAAGGCGATAATACCGAAGCCTACGATAAACATTTTTTAATGATAGAACTTGAAGCTGATGACGATACGCCATTACCCTCAAAGGTTGAATTTGTAACGGGTTGTATCGTAAAACCTTACGTTAATCCGCAATTCCCTTTATACGTTGATTTTGACGAAACCGAAAGCGCAAAACTTAATTACGTTAATGTCGGCTATCTCGTAACTTATGACGATAAAGGGCGCAGGGAAACCGCCGAAGGTTCAATCACTTTCAAATATCAAAATGGAGTTATATGCCAATGTTAAAAGCAACTTTCAAAATCGTATCGGGTAACGTCGCTTGGGGTGGAATATACGGTAACATTGAGGACCAACCCGATTTAATCGGAAAATTTAACGACGTTCAAGCAGAAATTGACGATACAACGGGCTTAGTCGATAATTTAGAAATCCGCTTATCTGCTCTTGGTAAAACGGTTGATGATAACTATGCCGATTTAAGCGAACGTGTTAATAGCAATTATGACGCTATCACTAACCATATTTTAGATTTAAACAATCCTCATGAGGTTACCAAATCTCAAATCGGATTAAGCAACGTTGATAATACTTCCGATATTAACAAACCGATTTCAACTGCAACACAGACGGCTTTAAACGGTTTAGACGATAAAATAACCGTTAATTCAGGTTTAATTAATGATTTAGATATCCGTTTATCCGCTTTGGGTTCAACCGTTCAACAGGATTATATTGAACTCGATAATAAAATTTCAGCTAACACCGATAACATTTCAGACATTCAGGATTTAATACCAAATCAGGCGACTTCAACTAATCAGCTTGCGGATAAACAGTTTGTTAATTCCGCAATTCAGACTAATTCAGCGCATTTTAGGGGAAATTGGTCAACTTGGGCGAATGTTCCAACAGATGTAAACGACTACCCTGCGGATGATGACGGCAACAAAACACCGACAACAAACGATTATATGGTTGTTCAAAATGCTTCCGATTATACAGGCGATACGCTGGTTGGCGCATGGCAATTTACCTACACAGGGCTTTGGGCGACAAACGGTAAATCGGGCTGGCAACCACGCTTTCAAATCAATGAAAGCCCTTTAACTCCTGCACAGCAAACCGCTCTTGATTCGGGCATTACCCCTGCACTTGTTACTCAAATCGGAACAAACCAAAGCGACATTCAAACGATTAACACGACTTTAAGCGGTTTTGGAAACATTGTTACCCATAATACAAGCGAATTTGCAACGTCAGCACAGGGTACAAAAGCTGATACTGCTTTGCAAGCAACGGATATTGTAAGCTCCGTTGATAGCTCCAGTACAAACACAAAAGCCGTAGGCGCAAAACTCTTTTATGACACCTGCGGAGACATTGAAACACTAATAAACGCATTATAAGGAAAAAATAAATGTCTATTCAAACAGCTATTGAAAACGCACAACAAAAGGTTGCTAACGCTTATACTGCGGTCGATAACAAAGGTGGAACACTCCCCGCTACACAAGATTTAGCAAACTTGCCAAATGCCATAGGCTCTATATCCACAGGTGGCACGATAAACTCTTTAAATGTAACTCCCTCAACTTCCGCTCAAACCATAACGGCAAGCGGGGGTGTTGATGGTTTTAACCCCGTTAATGTTTCGGCGGTTGATGCAAGCATAGATAGCAATATCCAATCCGGTAATATAGTTGCAGGAAAAAGTATCTTAGGTATAAATGGTTCAGCGACAGTTTTAAACGGCGAAACAAGAAGCGTATCTTTAACTAATGCAAACGGTCAAACCTTTACACCATCAAGCGGAAAGAACGGTATAACAAGTATTACCGTAACACCGAATAATGAAGCAAGAACCGTAACTCCGACAACAAGTCAGCAGGCTTTAACCGTAAATAGCGGTTATTCTGGAAATGGTACGGTTACGGTTAATGCGGTTACAAGTGCAATAGATAATAACATTCAGCCCGAAAATATAAAAAAAGATGTTGTTATACTCGGAACGACGGGAACTTACGAGGGTTCAGGCGGTATTGGAATACCGAGAGAAGTATCGGCAAATGGCGTTTTTCAAATGCCGAAAGAGGCAACGGTTTTTTCATTGCCAAATAATGCAACTAACATAGGTGCTGGTGCTTTACGTTCCGCATTAAACAATTACGGATACTTTGGTGCTAATACTTCTATTGACACAATAAATTTTGAAAATATTACCACAATTAACGGCAATTACGCCATGGAATATTTTTGTTCGTGCCAAAAAATTAAAAATTTAGATTTAAGTTCATTAACAACTGTAAACGGCAATAGTGCGATGGCAAATGCATTTTCAGGTTGTTCGCTTGTATCTATTGATTTAAGTTCATTAACAACTGTAAGTGGTACAAGTGCAATGCAAAGTGCGTTTGAAACAAATGGTTCAAATACAGGTTATTATACAACTTCTATTGATTTAAGTTCATTAACAACTGTAAACGGCAATAGTGCGATGGCAAATGCATTTAATGGTCATAGATGTACTTCTATTGATTTAAGTTCATTAACAACTGTAAACGGCAATAGTGCGATGGCAAATGCATTTTCAGGTTGTTCGCTTGTATCTATTGATTTAAGTTCATTAACAACTGTAAGTGGTGTAAGTGCAATGAAATCGGCATTTACTGGTATTTTAGCAACGGAAATAGATTTAAGTTCGTTAGAAACAGTAGAAGGGTATTATGCATTTGAAGAAACATTCAAGGCAGGTTCAAGAGCTAATTTAAACAGCATTAATTTTGCAAAATTACAAAGAATAGGACAAAATAATAACACTCCTGATTATGGGCAATTCTATCATTGTTTTCCGGCGCAAAGCAATTTAATAATATTAAGATTTCCAAATCTTGAAAAAATCTATTGTACAGGCACTGCATCTGCATCCTACGGAACTTTTGCAAATAATATTTATATACAAAAAATGTACTTCCCAAAACTCAATACTATTACTTACGGCGCAGGCTCAAGCTCATCATATCAAGGTGCTTGTAAACAAATATTCGCTGGTTGTTCGGCTTTAACTGAACTTCACTTCGGCGCAGTAAATCAATCGGCGATTGAAGCAAGCCCGGGGTATTCAACCGCATGGGGTCGTGGAGCAGGCAACGTAACGATTTACTTTGATTTATAAATAGAAAGGTTTTAAATATGATTACATCAACTTTAACAAAATTAACGGCAGAAGCGGGTTATGTTTTAACCGACGGCGAACAATTTACGCACTCCGTACTTTTAAGAGAGGGCGAAAGCGCAAGCGCATGGAGTGAAATCACCGAAGAACAACACCGCAAATTAATGGCTAATATGACACCAAGAGAATTTATTTTAAAACTCATGGAAAAGGGTATCACAAGAGAACAGATTGAAACTCTGATTAACGCAAACGATAGAGTTTGGGCGGAATTAAATTATGCAACGGTGATTACAAGAGCAAATCCGCTATTAGACCAGCTTTGCAGTCAATTCGGATTAACCCCGCATGATGTTGATGTAATATTCGGATTAGGGGAATAATTTTTTAAAAATATTCCGTTGTTCATTTCTTTCTATTTCTTTTTTTGATATTGCATTAAAGGTTTGGTCAGGGAAAGAATAGAACCAATCATCAATAGAAAAAAACATATACTCTTTTTTAAATGGTGCTTTTTTAAGACCAATATCAAAATTAAAATCCATAAAACCTCCGTTAATATTATAGTAAAAAAAGGAATAATTATGAACATCTTTTTTATTTTCAAAGTCAAAAAAGCAATTAAGCAAACTAAAAAAATGATTAATAAAAATAAAGGGTTAGCGGTTGACGTTAAAAACAGGCTTCATTATCTTATTTGCGATTTTGAAGAACTTATCGGACTTCTTCCGCAGTTCAAACCGTTGTATTTTGAAGCAAGAGAATTTATAAAAGAAACATTCAAAAAATGAAAAACTACAATTTTGAAATTAACCATGATTGTTTAATAGTTGGAAGAAAAAACGTAATAATCCGATTCGATAATCCATACCCAGAAAGCGTTTTAGTTGATAAAAGCTTAGTCGGATTAACAAATGGCGAATTAAAAGAGGCACTTAAAAAACCTTTTTTTGTAACCGCAAATTTAATGGTTAAAATCGAATACGAAGGACACAGTTATAATTTTACAATCCCAAAAGGTTACGATTGGAACGGCGCAAATGTACCCTCTTTCGCTTGGCTAATTATAGGGCAGGCGACAGAACCGCGCTTTAAATTGGCAAGTTGCGTGCATGATTATATTTGCGAACACAAAGGGGTTATAAACTATGACCGTTATCTTTCAACTTTGATTTTTGAAACATTGTGCGAATATTTCGGAAGATTTAACGATGTTAAACGCTGGGCGATGTTTCATAGCGTGGATAATTTTCAAAAGCTTCAAAAGGGGTGGAAAAGTGGAAATTAAACCGATAAGCCCTATTGTATTTAAAAAGAACGTTTTAAAAAAGGAATGGTTAAATGGAAACCTGCCAACGGTTCAAAAAGGCATTTACGGCGGAATATTAACCCCCGAAAACATAAGCCTTGAACACGTTAACTGTAAATGCTTCGGCGGAAAAACGAAAACCTTTAATCTTGCCCTTGCAACGCAGGAATTTAATAATTTAAGGGGAAATCAACCTTTAAAAGATTTTCTTGATAAAGATAAATTTATTGCATACATTGAACAGTTTGAAAAGGTAAATCTGCCGAATTTTAACGGCAAAGATTACATTAAAGGGTTAATAAAAACAGTTATAGAAGTGCTTGAAATGGGGAAGTAGATGAGTTTAGAATTAGCAGGAATACTTTTAACGGTAATTATTCAGGGGCTTTATGTTGCTTTCAAATTAGGAAAGTTTGAAGAAAAACTTGTAACGCTTGAAAAAAAACAAGATAGGCATAATAACTTAGTTGAGCGAATGGTAAGAGTTGAAGATAGCGTTAAATCGGCTCATAAGAGATTAGACGATTTAAAATAGGTTTATCCTTTATACTTTTTGCGAAAAAATAAGCTGTCAAGAAATCCTTGACAGCTTTGTAATTATAAAGGAGTATGAAAATGTTAAATTTCACAATTAAAGAGCTTGTTCATAGCGACAACGCAATTAAAGCAGGCATTGATAATACACCGAATATTGAACAGGTGGATAACCTTTTAAACTTAATTTTTTATTGCCTGCAACCGATAAGAGACAAACTAAAAAAGCCGATGATAATTACAAGCGGGTTTAGAAATTCACAAGTTAATTTTTTAGCGGGCGGAAAATCAAACAGCCAACATTTAGACGGCAAAGCCGCCGATTTTGTTGTCAAAGGAATGACACCAAAGCAGATTATTGATTTTATCGTGAAAAGCGGAATCGAATATGACCAGTTAATCAATGAATACAATAAATGGGTTCATATCTCTTTTAATAAAAACCATAACCGCAAACAACCACCTTTTAAAATAGGATAGTTTTCATTATTGAAATCACTCCCGATTTCAACTCCCTTTCTATAATACTTATTCACAACCCCTCTAATTAGTTTTAGAGGGGTTTTTTGTTGCTTTTAATTCTTTTAACAATTTATCCAAAGGCTCAACCCATTCGGGCTGTACCCTTCTATGGTAGCAAACAGTTTGAGGTTTGATGTGTCCGATTTTAACGCCCTTTTTACGTCCTGCGTTTGGACGTTTGCCACCGCTAGGCATATATTTCAGCCCATTTCATAACAACATTTTTAAATTCTTCTTTTCTTTCTTCGTACTCGTCAATATCTAAACCAAAAGCATTGCAGATAGCTGATATTCTTTTTTCTTTTTCGTTATTGTTAAAATCTTTGATATCTTCTTCTTTTTCAGTTTCTCCCCATTCAGCGCCGATTTTAGAATAAATTTGTCCGTTTAATTCAAATTCATAACTAATTTTAACTGATATACCCATTTTAAACGTCCTTTCATTAATCTCTACATTAACATAATACCATTTTATGAATAAATTGCAACCATTTAAAACAAATATCATACATTTAATTTACAGTTTGTTACAAAATTAATAACGTAGATTTTAATTAACATTTCCGCAGATTTTTGTTAATAAGTCATTCGATAAAATGCAATAATATCGCTAAAAGTCGTGCGGGAAATGTTGATTTCCATTCCAAAATAAGCGGATTTTGTAGAAAAAATTACAAAAACCTGTTATAATAACATCACCAGTGGCGGCAAAGCCTCTTGACAATGCTCAAATGTGCCGCCCTTTAAAACTCTAAATTTAGTCGTTGTTGTGCCTGCGCAATTTTTAATCTTTCAACGGATGCTTTCCAATAATCGTAATCTTTTTCTATGCAAATAAACCGCCTTTTAAGGTTATGACAAGCTACTGCCGTTGTACCACTTCCCGAAAAACAATCAAGGATTAAATCATTAGGTTTTGAATATTCTTCTATTTGTCTTTCAATAAGTTTTAACGGCTTTTGTGTTGGATGAAATCTTGTAGGGTCTTGTGGTGCGTATTCATAAAATTTCGCATTTGCGTTGAAAGAACACCAAGCATATTCACACATAGCCATTGAAAAGTTCTCTGATATTGTCAATTTTCGCCATACATTAAAACATCTTGTAGGAGGCAAATCAAAATAATTACCGCCCCAAATTATCTGGTTTTTGCTAACTCTAAAAATTTCATCAAAATATTCTTTAGTCGGTGCAAAATCCCAATGCCTTATATCCTGATTTTCGCTAACTTCACCTTTTTGATATTTTTTACTCCATGTTCCACCTGTCCGTGTGGCTTTAATATCATATTTATCAAACAGCCCACCAAACCTTCCTCTTTTTTTTATTATCCCATTCAGTATTCCCACCGCCACCATACGGCGGGTCCGTGAGTACCAAATCAATACACTTATCAGGCAACTGTTTTAATATATCCATACAATCTGCATGGATAATTTGATTAATATATTTCTCCATAAAAACTCCATAAAAATTGAAACGGTTAAAAAATGTAACCGTTTGAAAGTATCAAAAACAAATTAAATATCCCCCTCATTTTTATAGTGGTGAGAGGGAAGTTCCACTCATCAAGTTAGCCTCGCTTGATGTTCCTGTTTGGATAACAGGCAAAAAATTTTTTGCTGATTTTTTGCTGATTTTTCTTGTCAAAAGTGTCAAAATTATCAAAATCCGCTAAAATAAAAACTTGTCTAAAAGTCCTAATTTTAAAGGATTTTGTCAATATTATCAAAAGTATCAAAAATAGCCAAAATGTATTGGGGTGGTAGGGGTCGCAGGTTCAAATCCTGTCGTTCCGAAATCTTAAAAGATAATTCCAGTCTGCCTTTTGCGGAATGGAATTATTTTATTATTCCCCTCATTTTTTATTTTGCTGATTTTTTGCTGATTTTTTTGAAAATAAGTATTGAGCTGGTTGGTTGCAGCGGTTATCATATCAGAATTATTTTGAGCATAAATATTTAATGTCGTTTCTGTTCTTGCATGTCCGACTTGGTTTTGTGCAAATTTAACGCTTAAACCGCTCGATAAAACCATATCAATATATGAGCCTCTTAAATCGTGAAGCCTTACCCGCTTATTTATTCCGCACAATTTTAAGATTTTATAAAAACATCGCTTGCGGAAGTTTTCCCCTCTTAAATACGTTCCTGCTTTGCTTGGAAATAATAACGGGTTATCGGGGCTTAAGGTCTTTATATGCTCTTTTAAAACCTCTTTTAGCTCGTCAAATAAAAAGATTTTACGGTTCGATGATTCCGTTTTTGTTTTATAAACAAGTCTTGCTTGGGTGAATTGCTTTGTAATTTCAATATAACCCTGTTCATAGTTGAAATCCGCCTTTTCAAGAGCAAGTATTTCACCCTCTCTTGCGCCTGTTCCGATAAACGTAAACAATAAAGGGTAATATTCCCGATAGCATTTTTTACAACATTCAAGAACATTTTTTAATTCCTCAATCGTCAAGTGGTTTATATCCGCTTTTGGCGGTTTCGGTTTTTCAACCTCATTAAAAATATTTTTTTCAATCAGTTTATGTTTGATAGCGTAATTTGTTGAAGCTCTTGCAAGTTTCAAGCAGTGCATCGCAACATGCGGAGTTGAATTTTTTTCAAGCTCATAGAAAAAGCCCTGAATTGCAATAGAATTGACACTGTCGTATTTTATGCCATCTAATTGTTTTAAATATTTATTGTAGTAAATATTATATGTATCATAAGTCGATAAAGCATATTTTATTTTAGCCTTATCGAGAAATAATTTAAAAATCTGCCCAAAAGTTATATTTTTATCGGTTTTAACTTCTTCAAATTTCCATAAATCCCTTTTAGCTTCTTTAAGCGTGTCATAATATCCGCTTGTATGTCTTTTGCCGAAAATATCGGTATAGGTTATTGTATATTTAACCTTTTCGCCTGTTTTGGTTTTAATCCGTTTCTTGCTTATGCCTGCCACTTTCAATTCCCCATAACCCTTAATGCTTCCGATTCTGACACCCTGAAAGAACCTATTTTATAAAGCGTTAATTTTCCCCTATCTCTTAATTTATAAGGATAAGAGCGGTCGCATTTATACTTTTTCACAAACTCCCCGATTTTCATTAAATCATCGGGCAAGCTTTTAACTGATGATGTTTTAAATTTTATCACTTTTGACATTTTTATATCCTTTCTTTAACAATATTTCTTAATAAACCCCGATTTCATGTATTAGTCATGATTTCGGGGTTTTGGTTACTTAACAATAAATTCAAAATTTTTACACACATTACTTAATCTAACATCCGTTGCAGGACTTGAGCTTTCGCCTAATAACTGACATTTATAATAATTTTTAGATAGTTGTCTTTGTATTAAATACTTGCAATTTTTACATCTTATATCAGACAAATAATCAGCTTTTTGGTAGTTATTTTCATATTTCCATTTTTGATATTTTGACCTGAATATAATTTTTGCAGGTTCATTATCAACATAAAATAAAGTTTGTTGCATCTTTCCTCACTAAAAAATCACCATAAGAATTTTACTTATGATGATTTTTGATAAAAAATCTATACGCTATTAACATTTTTATTGTTTTTTATTTATAAGCTCTTTTTCTGCGCGATATTTTATAACTTTCAAAACCGCGATTACATCGGGCTGAGTTCCGCTGTAACTATCGCAAAAGTCTATTATATCTTCCAGTTTATGTTCAAGCTCGGAACTATAAGCCGTGATTCTTATACTTTTCTTTGCTAATTCTGCAATGGTTTTAAAATCTAAACCTTTGAAATACGGGTCAAGAAACGGTTTAATATCTTCCTCCGAATACCAAACCTGCTCACCTTTGTAATTACTTGTTTTCCACATTTTCGTTGTCCTCTACAACCCATTGCAGCTCTTTTAAACAAGCTTCAACACACGTTTTCTCTTCTGCATTTTGAACTCTGCTTCTATTAAAGCCGTCAATTTTACCTTTTAAAAACCAACATCTATTTTTTATTTCTTCAACTGTTTTCATTTTACTTATCCCTTAAATTGCAATTTTTATCAATAGTAAGTGTATCTATCTTTTTATACATTCCTAAAACTTTTACGTTTGCACAAAAAGTAAATTCTGAAATCTTGCTTACCAATTCGTATATACTAGAACAATTATATAACTTTATTCCTGCGGTAGAACATTCAGAACACCTCGCATCAATAGTATCGAACTGTGTAACAATTAAATATTTATCTTCAACTGTTTTCATTTAAAGCCTCCGTATGGGTTGAATATGTAACTTTTACATTATCATTCATATTTATAGGCGGATAACCGCCAGCTTCATTAGGAAAATACTGATATTGTTGAGTTTGAGGAAAATACCAATATGGTTGAGTTTGAGGACAATACAATTTAGGTATTGTATTTTTTAACAATTCCTCAAATTCTTTTACTGTCATATCTGATAGTTTTTTATTTTTGTTCATTTGTAACCTCTTTAATCAATTTTACTATCTTGCAGTATTCACAAATTGAATTGCAATCATCTAAATAAGTTTCGCCGTCTATGTTGTCGCAAATATTACACATTTTAAGGCATTTTTCTCTTATTTCTTCAAGCGTTTTATACAACTCCTCATATTTTTCAATCGGTACAGCTAATTGATTTACCTTTGGCATAACTAAACAAGGTTTTTTAAGTTGTTCGTTTTCTGTTTTCAACTTCTCATTTTCTTTTTGTAATATTGCTATATCAATATTTCCACTTGCGATTTCTTCAATTAAATCATTGTTTTTATTTTTAAGTTTTTTATTTTCTTCCTGCAAGCGTTTATGCTCTAAAAGCCATTTATATACAGCACAACTATCTTTAACACATTCGCCGTTAAATGTATGATAACAGCCTATTTTTTTGTCAAAAAGCGGACATTCGCTTACATCTATGCCGTTTATGATTGTTTCGCTCATTATTTAATCCTTATTATAATCTTCTATATATTCCTGCACTTCGTTGCTTAAATCTATATAACCAATAAAAACTCCTGACCTATATACTTGATTATCTTTGTGTATTTCTTTAGTCAATTTTTCTAATAATATCTCTGCTTTTTGGGAAAGTTCTACTTCGTAGTCATAATCTATACTCGAAGCATTATCGTAATACCATTCTTCAATATAATTCTTAATACAACCATAATTAATTCTTATCGGAAGTTTTTTAAATACTTTTATTTTTTTTGCTTGTTCAATAAAACTTTTACAAGCATTATCAAATTCCACAATATCTGTTTCTTGGCTTAAAGTATTGATAATATCTTCGTAAAATTCTTCTAAAGTGCAATAGTCGTATAATCTTTCTTCACTAAAATCTTCTAAACATAAATCTTCTTTTTGAAACTGTTTAATTGTTATATTTTTTAAGATTTCTTTGCTCATTCTTCCTCCAACTGTGCTTGAATTAATTTTTGTTTAAAAAAGTTTAAAGATGTATATGCATCCTCCAGCTTTTCAAAGTGCATAATTATACAAGGTTCTTCATTTTCAATATAATAAAATTCAAGATTTTTATATTCATTATTAACCCTTATGTCTTTTAAAATCGAAGTGTTTATACTAAATTGTCCTTTTGATGATAGATAGCTCATTTTTCCTCCTTAAATAGTTGTTGGATTTCTTGTATAAAATTTTTTTCTAGTAACGGCTGATTGAAATTAAAAAGTCTTAGCATATGATTTTTTACTTCTTCTAAAATTTCACCAGCAACAGGGCAAAGAGCATATTCATTATGTTTATGGATATGTTTATTCATTATACAAATCATCTCTAATAACTTACGGTCTGTGATTTCGGGGTAAACTTCTTCAATATACCAACTGCATACATCGCCGTTGTCATCTATATCTCTGCCGTCTGTTTTGTATATTTTCGGTTCTATCCCAAAAGTTCTAAAAAATTGTTCTTCTAGTTCGTTTGTCATTCTTCCTCACTTTTTCTATATTTTTCAATCACTCTATTTCTAAATTCAACATCTGTTTCTTCTCGATAAGTGCCGTCAGGTTCTTTAACTGTATGTCTTTTGTTCGCGATTATATCTTCAAGAAGCGCATTAAATATTTCATCAGTTTTCATTCAGAAAATACTCCATAAAAATACTGTCCTAAAGGAATACCAATTAAGAAATTTATTATAAACGCTTCAAAAACAGGTATTTTGTGTATTCCTGCCAAATAGCAAATTGTTCCTGCTAAAAATATTAATATTAATGCTAATATATGTCTCATTGCTTTCACTTTTACCTTTCCCAATAGTTTTTAATATACCAAAGAACCGCTCTTAAAAGCTGGTCCTTGCCCTCTAAATAAAGTTTTTGATAAATGCGCACCAAATGCGAGGTCAATGTTGGCGCGCTTATCCCTAAAATTTGTTTAACCTTGTCTTTATCTTTTCCGTCTGCAAACAAGTCAAGTATTTTTGTTTCCATCGGGGTTAGATATATCTCTTTTTCTTCCATATCCTTTAAAACTCCAACTCTTACAATCTTCCTCTTTCGGTTCGCCAAACATTTTAACAAGTTCCAAAACGACTGCTTTCATTTGGCACTTTTGCGACTTTATTTTAACGTCGCAATTTCGGCAAATACAGCCGTTTCGGTAACATTCAACCGCCTGCATTGTCCAATGAACCATTGAATTAGCGAAATTGCCTAACTCATTACGCATATATTTCCTCAATTCGCCAGCCGTCGCATTTAAAGCGTTTTTTATACCAGGCTAAAATCTGCTCTTCCGTATCGGTTGCAGGGAAACAATCCGTACTTCTAACCGTTTTATAGCGCGGGTCATATACTCTGACGTGAACCCAACCGCTTGGACCTTTTTTGTATTCCTGCTTGTAGCAGCTTTTAGACCATTCTAAAAGCTCGGATACTTGCGGAACGAAATCCTTTTTATTACTTTTAGAAACGTAGTCAAGCAATAAATCAAAATCTACTTTGCCGCTTAAATGGAATAATCCGCTTGCGTATTCTTCTCGTTTCTCGTCAATATCAGTATTGCAGACATAACGACGAAAAATTTTATCGATAAAATCATCAAGTATCATTGGCTTTTAGCTCCTTTTTTGCCCGTACTTTTGCCACAATATCAGCCGTTGAAGTTTGACTATTCGTATTGCCCTGGGGTCTTTCCCCTCCCAATCCCGAATAAATCTCTGAGTGGTTTTTTATAAGGCTTTTTAGGTTGATTTTGTATCATAAAAAACCTTTTGCTTGTTAGCTCTATCCATTAAGTCAATCACATAGCTAAAATCAAGCCCTACGACCTTAAGAAACTCTCTGATTTCTATTAACCGCTCCCTTGTTCTATGCTCAAACTTAATAGGAATAAGACTTTTACAATGCTCTTTATACAAAGAAATAACTTTTTGAATATTTTTATCAAAAAATAAATCTTCTTTAAAAGTAATATCCTTATCTATATCCTTATCCTTATCCTTATCCTTATCCCCAACTTGATTAGCATCTTGATTTTCAAGTTGATTTTCAAGTTGATTTTTTTTCAATCTGCCGGAGCCTTTTCGGCTTCCTCCCCAGTTTTCAAATTCTTTAATTTCTAAAAGCGATTCGAGATTATCATCAATCAACGAATCGCCTGTTAAAGTTAATTTATTTTCAAAAATTAAATCAATTAAAATTTCTTTCGGACAGCTTAAGCGAATAAGTGTATCAAGCTTTCTTTTATCAATAAGGATTTTTTGAGTTGTTTTGTACCTCATTTTTAACCTTTTTTATATTCATTTAAAACTGCGTACCATTCGTTTTTCTCTTTAGATTTTTTAATCTGAATCTTTATATATCCTTTATCACTTACGGGATTTTCTTTAATCTTATCAACGTGAATACTCATATTGATGATATCGCCATAATCACCGTGAAATGTATCTGTATAAATCCCTTTTGGAAATTCCATAATTCTATTCTCCTTTCAATTTTTCTTCCAATTTCAAAGTTTGTTGTCCTTTTTTTGTTGTTTCAACCAGAGCAAAGAAATCTTCTTTTTTCTTGCCAAGCTGAGTAATTTCGCCATAGACCGTTCTTAAAGTGTCCAGGTCCTTATTAGTAAAAGTGTCAGCTTCAAGGCATAGATAATTTTCAAGCTCATATTTATTAACTCCTATTTTTTCAAAAGCCTCGATACAACTTTCAATATCATCTGACAATTTGCTTTTTGCCTGTTTGATTTCTGCCCCTTTGTTGATTTCTTTAAAAGTAGGTTGTTTTTGTTGGAGTTCATCGGGCAAAGCCCAGTTAGGCAATTTCGGACGTTCGACAATTTCGTAATTATCTTTATAAGTATTTTTTATCTTTACCCATTGCCCGGGTAGATTATATAAATATCTTCCGATTCCCCATTGAACAGCAGCACGCTTTAAACTATCGCTTATTCCGCCTTTGGTTGCTTCAATCTTAGTATTATCCGCTCCATCGTATTTAGTTATCCATTCATTATTAATACGAAGCGATAATCCGCAGATTTTACCGTTAGCGGTTTCAATTATTTCATTTTTCCAGTTCGTAAAACCTAAGACATCATCAAGCCTGTTTTGAACGGCTCTTGCTTGAATATATGCAACTGCTAAGCCTTTTGTTTTATCAGCCGTTTTAGCAGATATTCTATATTCAATTTCATCAGGTCTAAACGGAGCTTTTAATTTTTCTTCAATTTCTTTTAAATACGTTTTAATATCAGCGTAATTGCTTGTTGTATATTCCATATTAAGCCTCATATTTCATAAGTTCGCTATCAATCCATTTAGGGGCATAGATTATTCCGTTTTCTTTATCGTAATTGCCGATAATATCGTCAGGAGAAGGCTCTATTCTAAGCTCAATTATTTTATCCGAATAACCGCCCCAAATTCCTGTTTCCTTACATTCAAGATATTTTTCAATCCCCGAATAAATCGCTTTTTCGCCCCAGTTTACAATATGAAGTGTTGCAGGGTTAAATATTTGCGTTACAAACGGAGCTTCTTTTTCTTGAACGATAAAGAAAAAGTTTTGAACATCAACCCCTGTAACGGCTTTAATTCCCATACGGTACATTGCAGCCTGAATGTGATAACCATATTTTATAAACGAGCCGTAAAACGTTTCGGGCTTTGCACTATCCGTTGTTTTATAATCAGGAACGTCTAAACAGTCGTATGGCAAAAAATCAGGTCTGCATTTTAACCAAACCCCTGTTTTTTCATCTTGCCAAAAAATTGATAATTCCGATTCGCCCTTTTGGCTTAGAGCATTTTTACATTCGGGATTATTGTTAATCGCTCTTGCCATACAAACAACCTGATTTAATTCACTTGCCGTTAAATGAATTGCCTTTGGTTCAATATTAGCTTCATTTAAAATAAGTTCCATAAGGTCGGGAACTAATAAACCTTTTAAATTGCCGTCGTAAAAGGTTGAAACCAGTTTAACAAGCTCATCTTTTTTCATTTCCGAATACGGATTATGCCAGTATTCTTTTTCAAATTCTTCTTTGCCCTCTAAAATATATTTATGAGCGGCTTTTCCGATTTTAAAATAAGGTTTTTCTTTTGGTTCATATTCGCCCGATAAATATTTATAATAATATTTTGCAGGACAATCAATTAAAGTTTTTAGTCCTGAATTAGATAATGCAGGGTATTTATGATAAATTTCATTTGGCATACCTCGAATTATGCAGGGTTCTGTTATTTCCATACCCTCTGCATAATCAATTATTAAATCTTTGCAATTTTCCATTTTTTGTGTTATCCTTTATTTAATTCTTAATTCTTAGTAGAGAGAAGCCCTTAATTTAAGGGCTTTTTTTATATCTCGTCAATTTCCATTCTCATTATTGACTTAATGCGGTCAATATTTTTCTTGTTTTCGCAAAGTATCATCATTATTGCTATTAGCTTGAATTTTGTTAATCCTTTTAGCATCTTTTCCATTTTCTAAACTCCTCTCGTAATAAAGTGTACCAATTAGCTTTTTAGTGTAATCGTCAAACCATTCGCATAAATTGATTATTTCTTGCATTTCCCATCCTTTCTAGCAGCAGCCTAAGCAAAAGCTTTCAATTTGACTTTCATCTAATCGGGTATTGTAATCGTCCCAATACTCACAATCGTACTCGCTGCAATCGTTGCAATTATGAACCGCAACCGTCTGCCTGTCTTCATCTAGCATATAGCCGACTACTTCGGGTTCGCAATCAATGCAGCGGTAATTGCCGCAATCAAGGCAATTTTCGTTTCTAATCTTTTGCATAATTTAACCTTTCTAGGCAT
The DNA here is from genome assembly GCA_015069425.1 of Clostridiales bacterium. GTDB lineage: Bacteria > Bacillota > Clostridia > Christensenellales > Borkfalkiaceae > UBA1259. The sequence goes on from SVIP01000007.1 coordinate 26,420, forward strand.
AAGCCATAATCCAGTTTTTTGTTGTATCTTCAAAGTCGTTAAATTCGTTAATAATGCCTTCGTCTTTCCACTCCCAAAATAGATGTTGCACCTTTTCTTGAATAAAATCATCGTCTTTACGGTACAATAAGCCCGTTTCTTTAAGCTGCTCATCAACAACATAGTTTGTTAATACTGCAAGCGTAACGTGCATATTAACGTTCTTTTTGTATGCAATAGCATTGTACAAATCGTTAGCCAATCGCATATCATCAAACTTGTTTAAAGCCTTTTTGATTAATTTGATAAACATATATAAACTCCTTTCGTTGTTATAATTCGATAAAAAGCGCCACTAAATGACAGTTGTTAGTTAAATCGGAGTGTGGCGCAATGATTTTGACAAATAAAATTGAAATAAAAGGCGGTTAATGACTGCCCTATAACCGCCAGTAACAAGTATTATAGTTTATATAAGTGTTAAAAATAAAAAGCAACCGCTTAAATGAATTCATCAGCGTTAATTGTTAATATTGCGGTTGCATAAGAAGATTTACTTTATGAAAAATTCTCTAAATGTTTCGTTTCCGAATTGATTTTCAGTAATTTTTATAATTTCAGAAATTTTATATTTCTTTTTAGTTTTAGATAAACTTTGAACAAAGTTTTTTGTTCCGAATTCGCAAGCACCGGTTATTGTTCGATACATTCTAATTGCTTCTTCAAAACTAACAACCGTATCAAGCTTATAGTTTTTATAAACTGATGTATCACGGTTTGATATTTTATAAATTAAAGATTCTCTTGCTTCTTTAATCGTTTTACCGTGTGAAAAAGTTGGAAGTTCATCATCGCCATTTTCAACCATCAAGCAATAAGATGTTTCGGTTTTGCCTGCAATTTGAATTTTATAGACATTTCTTTTTTTCTCAATGATTTTAGCTAAAATATCATCAGCAAATAAGAAGCCGAGTTTTAAAAAACATTCAAAATTAAATATTAAACAAAATTCTCTCGTTTTGAACGCAGGACAATTTTTATCATTTATTTTACAATCCTTTTTTAAGCTTATTTTAGCGTTTTCCCAAGCTTCCACCCAGCCACCTATTGAAGTTACGTTTGGTAAGCTTATTTTAGCGTTTTGGCAAGCTTCCACCCAGCCACCTATTGAAGTTACGTTTGGTAAGCTTATTTTAGCGTTTTGGCAAGCTTCCACCGTGACACCTATTGAAGTTACGTTTGGTAAGCTTATTTTAGCGTTTTGGCAAGCTTCCACCGTGCCACCTATTGAAGTTACGTTTGGTAAGCTTATTTTAGCGTTTTGGCAAGCTTCCACCCAGCCACCTATTGAAGTTACGTTTGGTAAGCTTATTTTAGCGTTTTCCCAAGCTCTCACCCAGCCACCTATTGAAGTTACGTTTGGTAAGCTTATTTTAGCGTTTTGGCAAGCTCTCACCCAGCCACCTATTGAAGTTACGTTTGGTAAGCTTATTTTTGCACCCTCGTTAGCTCTCACCCAACCACCGCAGGATGTCAGATTAGGCATTTTTAAATTAATTGCAGTTTCTAAAATCAAATCGCCTTTAATTTCAAAGACTTCATTAATTTTTAAATTAGCTTTTGAATTAATAACTAAATCGCCTTTAACAATTTTATCGTATTTCATAAAAACCCTTTCAAAAATCCTAAAGTCAGCGGGCAATAGGGGAACTATATACCCGCTTTGTTAGAACTTTCGTTCTAAAACCCTGCTAAGTTATATGGTTAACTTCTTCTGCAACGATTGCAGGGTTCTCCGTCTTTCCGAAGTGTCAAAAACTTAGAATTGTTATTTTTACCTTTTAATTTTTTGCTACCTTCCGTATTGTAGCCTGCCCTGCCGATAAACGAGATTTACGAGTCAGTGTCTTTATTAATTTATAACGCCCAGTCTGACAATTCGGGACTGCTGGCGGCTTTGAAGTTTTGCCTCTTTATTCAGTTGTCAAAAATTTGACATTCTCCAAAGTCATGTGCTACATGAGTTGTAACCTCTTTTCGCAGGTTAATCTTTATAAATTAAGTATTTATAAGAAAGGAGCCAAGGCGAAAGGAGGTGATGAATAGTGAGGAAAATACTTATTAAGATTTCCCTTACTTGCCTAATCTGGCTCATGTAGCTGGACGTAGGGAGGAGGTTGCAAGTTTTGGCTTGCAGCCTCTTTTTAATATCAAATTTTCAAAGTTCAAATGTGTACTTTTTTTAAGCCCTGTAATTGTTTTTTCGGGGCTTTTATAGTAAAATAAGTTTTGATTATAACTAAATAACTATCCGTCATTGGCGGAGAGTTCATAATTAAAGAATTGAGCGACAATTTCTCGAACTGTTTGAGATATTTTCCAATGTTTATTTTTGGAATACTCATCAAGCAATTTGAAAAGTTCATCGTCTATTCTTGTCATTATTGGATTATTCATTCTCTTGTCCTTTGAATATGTCCTTTGATGATTACACTGTAACATAAAGTTTCACTTTATGCAACTATTTTGTTTCAATATACATTAAATGATGTAGGAAAATTAATAAAAAGTGTTACTGCGTGAGCTTAGAGATATTTTACAAAACTTAAAAAAAACCAAAATTACAAACGAATTTTTGGGTAATTTGTATGGAACAAGTTCGCAAAATATAAGCAAAAGAATTTCTAATAACAGCGAAGCGACAATTAAAGAAGCAGAAATTGCACAACAAGCATTAAATGTAAATATTATATTTAAAGCCAATGACCCCAAAAATAAGGTTATTAAAAATTCTCTTATAAAACAAAACGATACAACTCTTTTAAAACGTTATGAAAACATAGGCAAACGGCTTGATTTAATACAGGATAAAAACAATATCGCTGATAGCAAAATGGCAAAATTATTAAGAATTTCAGAAGAAGAATTTCTCGAAATAAAATGCGGTGAAATGGAAATAGATACAGAAATTTTATTTAAAATTAAACAAAATTTTGAAGTTTCAATAGATTGGCTTTTATGGGGTTAATCTTTCTTTAACTTCGCCGTGATATGTATCAATCCTAACATGATGTATATCTTCAAGACTTCGGGTTAAGTTAAAGTATCTAAAATCAATTTTTCTTTCGATTTTATTAATTCTTGCCATTTCTTGATGATGAGAATAAAAACAAAACATACAAAGACAAACTATAATAGCAAAATTTAAAAATTGAAATGCGTAACTTCGCCTTAAAATATATGCCAAATTCTTTTAGCGTCTGAAAATAAAATTCTTTTCATAATTAATTCCTTTGATGACAGTACAAAATCATGTTATTAAATGAATTTTTCAAATAAAGATTAAGATTTGAATTTTTAATAAAATTTTACATAAATAACAATATTTGCATGCTAATATAGGTTAAGAGGTTAAAGTGGAAATAAAAAAACAAATTAAAATCATTAAGGCTAAATTAAAAGAAATAAAGGAAGCAGGAATAGATAAAGTTAAATTATTTAATTTTTTCATAATTTATCCTTTCGGATAAATAAAAAAGCGTAAAAGAAAGAGGTCAAAAATGGAAACAGGTGTGGCAATTTGGGGTGTATTTTTAGTATTTTCTTTGATATTTCTATATTTTTTACCGTCATTTGTCGCATTTTGCCGAAAAAAGCAAAACGGTTGTGCGATATTTATTTTAAACTTCTTTTTAGGTTGGACATTTGTCGGTTGGGTTGTGGCTTTAGTTTGGGCTTTCACAAACGATAATTAAAATTGGAGGTCAAAATGTTTTGTTGGTCTTGCGGTAAAGAAATAGCTGATAATTCCGTATATTGCTCCGAATGTGGCGAAAAACAAATAAAAAATGTTGAAAACAAGAAAAAAAGTTTTAAAGCTCCGATTATTTTAATTGCAATATTTTCAATAGTCTTTTATTTTCTTTTAATTTGTCCTTTGAAATGCAGTTACAATATTTTTGGCTTCCAAGTTGATATTATTTTAAAATACGAACCTTTAAAATGCCGTATGGTAATAAATTTAGGGGCTTTAAAATATAACATTGATAATATAAGCTGGCTAAAAGCGATAAATATAAGATATAATCTTTTGACAGGACAAACCCCGCAGTTTGGAAACCCCAAACAAATAGAAAAAAATATCAACAAAGATAATTTATTAAATAACGCAAATGTCCATTTTATAAAATTTAAAGAAACACAGAAAGGATATTCTTTAAATTTTTGGAAGATGAAAGAAAACAAAAAAGAAGAAGCGTTTAAAAAAGTCTATGATGACTATATAGATAAAATAAGCAATTTTAAAACTTATTTCGCAAATAACGGCGGTTATAATTTAGGTAATGAGTATTTCGATAATCATAAAGAAGATTTTAAAAAACTCGGCATTAATTTTATACACCTTGAAGGAAGCTACGAACCAATACCTGATTATACAAGTTTAATAAAAACTTTCGGAATACCGAAAAATTGGAAAAAATGGCTTGAACTTCAAGAAAAATATACACTTGAACGATTATATACATGTAATGAAAGCGTCTGTGAAGGCGAATCGTTGAGCTTCAAAGAAATCAAACAAGCTATAATTGATTTAGGCGAAATAGAAGAAAAATCAAAAACAATCGCTTCAATTAAAGCTGAAAATTATGATTATATTCCAGATACTTCGGCAAGATTTCTGAACAACTATTTAATCGGTAGTGATTTAAATTGGCTTTTTGATTATGACCGAACAAACAAAATATATGATAGTGTTAAAGAATCTTACGAAGATTTTATAAAAAATAATAAAGATTCGAAATATTATGGTTTAATAAACAAATATTACGACAAATTAAAAAAGAACAATTTTAGATATTCCGATAAAAACAAAGATTGGCTCTATGAACAACTTGAAAAAATTTAACGATTTTTATAAACATACTCAGGAGCCTTTATATACCATAAATCAAACTTAAAAAATTCGGTTACTTTTTTAACCCGATAAAAATATTTAAAATCTTCGGGCTTTTCAACGATTAAAAGACAGACGGGCTTCTTTTTGGTTGAAACTCCATAATACAAAGCTTGCCCGATACATTCCGCCCATTTGGATGCGAAATCAAATTCAACGGCGTAATTTGTCGTAACACAATCTATGCGGGTTTTGTCATTAAGCTCATATTCCATAATGCCGTTATATTTTCCGCACCATAAATTTTGATAATATTTTTCAGGGTGTAAGTGCTTAGCTATACACCAATTCGAGAGTACGCTCGATATGGTCAGAATTAAAAACAGATTTTTCATAAAAATATTTTACCCTAAAAACTCATTTATTTACATGATATGTAAATAAATGTCATTAAAATTAATGTTTTAAAGTATTTTGAGGTTTGGTATAATGAAAATGACCTAGGTTAGTGGTAGTTCCTTGTAAGCCGACTTCGAGAGCGCTTAGGATAACTGAAGCTTTCCGCATCGGGTATAAAGTTCTTGTCTTTAAATAAAGGGTTTTAGAGGTTTTGAGTTTATATTTTAAATGTTGTAATACAGAGCCGAACGTATTATTTAAGTATGAAATTTTTAAACCCGAATATAAATATTTAGCGTATTACGAATGTCCAAATTGCGGCAAAAGGTGGTTTGAAGAGCTAAGAGAAAATTATGACAAACCCAAATATTTTTATGATAACGTGGCAAAAAATAAATTTTTAGCTTGGAAAAGGCGATTAGAAAATATTAAACAGGGAACAAACTCAAATCAAACATTTTATTATGGAACTTATCAAAAACATCAAAACGTCTGGAAAACGTTTAGAACCAATTTTAACAACGAAAAAGAATTAATTTCTAAGCAACAAACTTTAATCGGAAAAATGTAATCCTTTATAATAGCAGATGACAATACACAGTTATAATCAACCCTCAATTATGGGGGTTTTATTTTTATTATGAATAATAATTTTTGGACTAAAATGCGTTATGGCAGCAATCCCTTGTAAATTTTTATATAAAAATGCAGAAAAGTATTTTAAAGGCGGATTAGACGATAAAATAAAATCCGCTTGGGAAGAAACGCTAAGAGCCGAAAATAAAAGGGCGAATAATTTAAAAGACGATTGGTTATTTAGCATACCGATTATAAGCGCATTTATTGCGGGAAGGTTTTGATAACATATAAAAAATATATATTTTTTAAAAAAAGTATCAAAAATTACCGAGGTTAGACAAAAATTTAAGAGATTTGTATATAAAGTGTATATCAATTTAGATTATTAAGAATTGTTAATAAACCTAGAATGAATGAAAAAAGTTTAGAAAATTTAAAAAAGGCGGATGACTTTTCAAGCACAAACCAACCAAGCCCCGAAGCAAAAAGCAGGGGCAAAATTGAAGCTTCGATTAAAAGAAACTTGCTTGAAACTTTAAGAAGCAGAATTGATGAATGGGATTTAGTCGACAAAGTTGTTTCGGGCGTTAATAGCGAAGTTGATAACGGAAATCTTAAAAACGCCATTGAGCTGTTGAAGATTGCAAAAGAACCTGAAAAACAGGAAATTAATCTTAACGGCGGTGTTGAAGTTCAAAAAGTGTTTATTGACGAAGCGACAAAAAAAGAAACTCAAAAACATATCAAAGAGTTTATAAATGATTGATACGGAATATTTAGGCTATGAACTAATTAAAGAGGGTTTTGAGGTTTGGTTCAGATATTTATTCAAAGCCATTGAACAGACAAAATTTGTAGTTGAACCGATACACGATTCACTTTTTGACTACGTTTCAAAAGTCTATAACGGCGATATTACAAGATTAACGATAAATATTCCGCCAAGAGCAGGCAAGACAACGCTTGCAACTTATCTTTTGGTTTACGCTTTAACGATTAACCCAAAGAGCAACATAATTTATACAAGTTACTCTCAAAGCCTTTTAACTGATATAGCTTCAAGGGTAAAAGATATACTTGAACATCCGATTTATAAGGCGATGTACCCGGGTAATGTTGTTTTAACCAACGAAGAATTAAACCCCGATGATGATTTTTGGGCGGAATATCTTAAAAAAGAAACAGGCAAAAACACTTATTCAGCTAAAAAGATTGTAACATCTAAGGGCGGAATTTGTTTATTTTCTTCTATCGGAAGCCAGATAACAGGATATGGCGCAGGGCTAAGAAACGGCAAAGGCTTCACAGGTTGCCTTATTATAGATGACCCGAATAAACCCGATGATATTTACCATACAACATTAAGAAATAAAGTAACAAGATACTTTTCAGGCACTTTATTGAGCCGTCTTAATAATTCAAATGTTCCGATTATATGTATTCAGCAAAGATTGCATCTTGAAGACTTATCGGGAATACTTAAAACAAAATATAATTTTACAACGCTAAAACGCCCTTTAATTGATGAAGCGGGGAATTGTTTATTACCAAGTCAATACTCCCCCGAAAGAATTAAAGAGCTTCAGGTTGATAATTACGTCTTTCAATCACAATATCAGCAAGAGCCTATTATCTTAGGCGGTTCGGTTATTAAAAGAGAGTGGTTCAAATATTATAATCCTGCGGTTGAATATAACTACAATAAAATTGTAATTGCAGGTGATACCGCAATGAGCGCAAAAGAACACGCTGATTATACCTGTTTTTTAGTTGGCGGTGTAACCGATATAGGCAAACTTCATATTTTGCAAATGGTACACGGGCGGTTTGAATATCCTGAACTCAAAAGAACCGCTATCAATTTATATAACAGTTGGCAGCGCAAAGACAAAACAAGCGCAAGTGCAATATATCTTGAAAACAAAGCAAGCGGTATTCAATTAATACAAGATTTTCAAACAACGGCTCTTCCCGTTATCCCGATTGACGTAACAAAAGATAAACTTGCAAGAGTTGAAGAAGTGCTTGAATATATTGCAAGCGGTCAGGTTTTATTACCCGAAAGCGAACTTTACGGGGATAACCCAAAGATTTTAGCAGAGTGTGAAGCATTCACAAGAGATTTAAGCCAAAGCCACGACGACATTGTCGATACCCTTGTGCATCTTATCAATAATACCATAGCAAACAGGCAAGTATCTATTTTAGAGGTTTTATAATATTTTCCGCCTGTCAAATTAAAATTTGAAACGGCGCAGTTAAAGGATTTCGTTATTTAATGCTCAACGCATTAAATAACTACACACAAATATTATGCAACATTACAGCAGAAAAAAACAATTTAAAAACTTTGATAACCGAATTAATAACGGTTTGGGTGAAGCTCTAAATTTGCCTAGCTATGGCATCAATAACCCTCTTGTTAATGCAGGGATAATGATAAGCAACACGTCGCCTCAATTATTAACGCTTAACTGGATGGAGCTAACTTATTTTTATAAGCAAAACGGCTTTATTCAAACCGCAATTAATCAAATAGTGGATGACGCCTTCAGAAATGACGGGCTTATAATCGATTCTAAAACTTTATCAACAAATGAGCTTGAAGAACTAAAACAAGCATTAATTGATAACGGCGATATAGACGCTATTATGGATTGCTTACGTTGGGGGCAGTTATACGGGGGCGGTGTGTTAATCGCTAATACAGAACAAAACTTTAGCTTGCCCTTAAATAGAAACAATTTAAAAGGTAAAAAATTAACTTTTCTTGCTTCCGACCGTTGGCAATGCCAAAGCAACGGAATAAGCCCCGAATTAGCCAAAAACTTCACTTTTTGCGATACGCTCGAAAGCAACACAACATCGGGCGTATTAATCGATTCAAGCCGTGTTGCAACATTCAGCGGTGTCAAAGCTCCGTATCAGCTAAGAGCAATGTTGCAGGGTTGGGGTTTATCTATTTTTGAATCAATAATCCCGCCATTAAATCAATACTTAAAAGCGATGAACGTAACGCTTGAATTGTTAGATGAAGCAAAAATTGATGTTGTTAAAATTGCAAAACTGGCACAAACTCTTTTATCCCCGAACGGTGAAAGAATTGTTAGAAAACGTCTTGCACTTGTAAGCGAAAATAAAAACTATAAATCGTCAATCGCTATGGATAAAGACGACGATTACGACCAAAAGCAAATATCTTTTAGCGGTTTACCCGATATGATAGTTCAAATTCAATATTTGGTTTGTGCTGCTCTTAAAAGACCGTATTCAAAGATATTCGGCAAAGGATCAAGCGGATTTTCAAGCGGTGAAGACGACCTCGAAAACTATAATACAATAGTTGATAGCGAAATAAGACGGCCTGCGACAAACCTTATAAAATGGGTTGTAAATTTAAGATGTCTGCAATTATTCGGCAGAGAATTAACCGATTTTCGCCCGAAATGGCGACCGCTTAGGGTAATGACCGAAAAAGAACAAGCGGAAGTTAATTCAAAAAAATTAGCCGATTATATAGCACTTTTAGAGCATCAGGTCATGACACCAAAACAGGTAGCTCAAAAACTAACCGAAGACGGATATATTTTATTTTCGGATGATGAAATTGATAATATTTCGGATGATTTTGCTCCCGATATGGAAGAACAATTAAAAGACGAACTTTATGCGTGAGAATACTTTTGATAAGGTTGAAATTAAAGAATATTATATAAAACATGTTGCTTCGGGTATGCGCAAATATTTCTTTGATAACATCTTTAAAGCGATATTTGAAGTTATTAAAAGCAATTCCGTTGTTAATTCAAAATCCGCTTTAATTAACGCTATAAGAAATCATAGAATATATTATAAAGACGGTGCATTTAGAACCGATACAAGATTTTCAAACGATATAGCAAAAACGCTTGAAAATATGGGAGCAGTATATAAATCAGGAAGTTATTTTATTGAAAAAAGCAAAATTCCTCTTGAAATAACACAAGCGCTCTCTATTGCAGCTAATCAGGCAATTTTTAAACTGTCCGCCATAAAAACAATATTATCAACGCTTGATACATCTAAAATTGACCTTGAACCGTATATCACGGTTGCAGTTCAGGAAATGTATAAAACACTTGAAAAAGATATTGTTAAATCTGCTCTTAAAAAACAAGTTCCCGTTATTGAATTAGGGCTTGTAAAACCTAAAATTGATATTCCAAAAGCCGAATATAAAAATGTTGAAAGCTACTGGAAAGTGCAGGATAAAAAAGCGGATGAGCTTAAAAAAGAAATCAAAAAAGCCGATAAAAAAGGACTTGATACGGCAGAACTAAAAGAGAAACTTGCAGAACTAAACGCTGAAACCTATCAAAACGCTCCTGATATTAAACTTGAAATTGATAATATTGAGCTTGATGAGCAAAGCAAAAAAATTGCTTCTGATTATACCTACAATATGAAATACTGGGTTAAAAATTGGGAAGCAAAGAATATTATTAAAATGCGTGAAGACGTATTGAATATGGTTCAAAAGGGCGCAAGAGTTCCAGAAATTGAAAAATACTTTTTGAAGCGCTGGAAAATTGCAGGCGATAAGGCATATTTTTTAGCAAAAAATGAAAGCCATTTAGCAGGTTCGGTTATTCAAAAAACGCAATACGAAAAATTAGGCTCAAACCGTTTTAAATGGGGAGGAAGCTCCGCAAAAGAAAAAAGAGAACTCCATAAAGAATACTACGGTAAAATCTTTTATTTTGATGACCCCCCGATTATTGATGAAAAGCTGGGTATTAAAGGGCTACCAAGGCAAATTTGGAATTGTTTACCTGCCAAAGAGCCAATCGTTAGTCCTTTCTTCTATAAAAGGATTTATCGGAGATGGTACACAGGCGAATTGACCACGCTTGTTACGAGTTCGGGTTATTCTTTGAACACCACACCTAATCACCCTATATTGACCAATAAAGGATGGGTTGGTGCAGGTTCTATTAAAGTAGGCGACAAAATTGCTAAGGTTAAGGATGATTTCATCTTTAGCACCTGCAAAAACCCACAAAACACCATAACCACTATTGACCAACTTTTTGATTTTTTCAGCGTGTTTCTTAATCCTGAAAGGGTTACGACAACTGCTGGAGATTTCCACGGCGATGGAATGGTTGACAAGCAAGTCGAGATTATAAATATCGAAAGCAACCTGTTTTTCGACAGTAAAACCGTGTTGGATAAGGATATTGTAAATTTCTTCTTCGCCAAAGCCGAAGATACGCTTATAAGGGTTGACTTCTCTAAATGTAGCAGCTTTTTTAAGTCTCTCAACATTGGCGGGTTTATTCCTCAGAGTATTATTAGCATTTTTGACAAGATGCTTACGCTCGTCAATAGAGAGTTTGCTCATTCTGACTGTTTGAGCATCGGACATATTGCGATGCTTAATACCCTGTTCATTCAAATGGTGAACAATAGTACCTCTTGCGACTTTGAAATGCTTTGCAATAGCTTGAACACTCCACCCTTCAAGAAACATACTTTTTATCGTTTTATTTGGGAGTTGTTTATACTTATTGCCAATACGTTTATGACGGATGACGTTATGCCCGTATTTACGCATGCAGGCACCAAGATAACTTCCGTTGATGCCGAATTGCTCGGCGATTTCAAACAAATTCAATCCTTTAATATTGAGTTTGATACAGTGGTCGATAAAACTAGCCGTGAATTTAATAATCATATTTTTAACCTCGAAAATGTGAATAATTGGTATTTATACCACAATTATATCATAAAAAATTGTTTATGTCATATGGAAATAGTTGTCCCGACACTAGCAGAACTTCAAAACAGACGAAATAAAATCAAAAACGAAAAAACATTAACAGGAAAATTAATCAATGCCACAACTTCAATATTCAAAAGTAAACAATGCGATAATTACCTTAACCGATACAGACGATTTGACCAAAGGGAGACACTTTAAAAGCCGTTTTATTCAACCCGGTTTAGCAGGTTACCCCGGGCAATTCGGCAACGCATTAATTAAAAAAGAAAACCTTGATAAATTTGTATGGACACTAAGAAGCAAACCCGTAACCATAAACCATAAAGATAAAATAGAAGATAAAGACAAAGTCGGTATTGTTAATAATGTTTGGTTTAATCCCGAAGACGGTTGGTATTGGTGCGACGGCATAATTTTTGATAATGAAGCAATTAATTTAATTAATAACGGTTGGTCTGTTTCCTGCGCTTATGACTTTACAAAAGCGGATAATTCAGGCGGTAAGGAAAACAACATACCTTATGATATTGAGTTCTTAGACGGTGAATTTAATCACTTAGCACTTGTTGATAATCCACGCTATGAAGGTGCTAATATTGTGTTTAATTCAAAAAACAAAGTAACAAACTGGCTTAATAATGATGAAATAGGCAGTTGGATAACAACAAAAGACGGTGCTAAAATACCTATTCGTAAAGGTTTATCTAAAAAAGACGGTATAAAAGAATTTGCAAACAAACACGTTGAAGACCAAAAAAGGAAAAACCAAAAGAGAGAAGAAGCATATACAATTCTGGCTGGAGCGTTGGGAGAAACAAAAGATTACGTCAAAAAACATCTAAAAAAAAGTAAAAAATTACAAGACAAGCTTGAACAATTAAAAACAGATGATAATTTAAAAACAGATGTTTCTTTTGATGCTATGGAATATTACAATTTACAGGGAATTAATGAAGATGACTTAAAAGCACAGGAAGAATTGATTGACAGAGCCTTAACCGATGTTCTGACCGATAATTTCAGCATCCCCCAAGATGAAGAAGCGGAATATTATAGAGAACTTGAAAAAAAATTGAACAAAGGTTACTCAACAATATTAAAAGGTTTTAAAAAGGATAATGACTGGGAAAAAGCAGAGCAAAAACTAGCAGACCTTTACGGATTTGATAATATCGAAGATTTCAGAAATGAAGAAAAGTTAACAAAATTTTATCAGGATTTAAGCAAAAATTTAGAAGACGACACCAAAGCCCAAAACTCCCTAACCGATACAATTTTAAACGCTATTGCTGAGTTAATCATAGGCGAATAAACAAAAATAAATACCCTTTAACCGCTCTTATTTTAGGGCGGTTATTTGCATACAAAATTACACAAAACGAAAGGAAAATAATCCAATGGAAGAAAACATTAAAACAAAAGACTTAGTAAAGGCTTTTTTTGAACCTTTGCTACAAATGGCATTTGTTAAAAACAGCAAAGATGAAGAAAAAAAAGACGAAGTTAAAAACGAAGATGTCGATAAAAGAAAACTTATCGACGAAGTTGCAGGGATTATGAAATCCGCAGGTTGTGATGATGAAGTAATCAGAACCGCAATAGGAAAAATGGAGCGTATCGGCTATGACAAATCAGAAGCAGGCACAGCCGATAACAAAAAAGTCAAAAATGAAGACAAAAAAGAAGATGAAGACGTTAAAAACAAAAAGGTAAAAAACGAAGACGAAAAAGATAAAGAAAAAGTTGAAGACCTTAAAGAAGACGTTAAAGAAGACATCAAAAACAAATGTAAAAATTCGGTAGAAAACGCAAAAACCGATTACTACGCAAAACTAAACGAAATATATAATTCAACGACTGCTTCAAAAGGTCAAAAACAACTTTTGACAAGAGAAGAAAGACTTGAAGACGGCAATAGATTTTAATTTTGAAAGGAAATACTAATATGACAGCTTTACAACTTAATGATTTAAAAATCACACCGAGAGACGGCGCTTATGTATATATGCCAAACGTTCCTCAACCGCATAATGTAATTGTATCACCTAATCAGGCAACCGCACTTAAAGCAGGCGACATTGTAACGCTTGACACGACAGTAGCTAACGCTCATTGTCCCGTTGTTAAAAAAGCGGCAGTTAATGACCCGATTTTCGGTGTTATTCCTTATGACGTAAGAAAAAATGCTTATGTTGCAAACGAAAAAACACAAGTGGCTATTGAAGGAAGCTATATTTACAAAACCGCAGCCGCTTCGATTACGCAGGGTGCTAAATTATACTTTGACGTTAACGGACAAGTAACATCATCAGCAACCGCAGGGAACTCTATTTTAGGCGTTGCAAACACTTCCGCTGCCGCAAAAGATGATTTTGTTCAGGTAAAACTACATTTTGAAACTACTTCAGCTTAATTATAGGAGACAAAATAATGACTAAAGAAAATATGATTGGCGCTTTTACTCTCGACCAATTCAAACAAAAAATGAGAGTTAATAATGCTAATGAAGCATTAACAAACCCGGGTTTTGAAACTCAAATCACTTCAACAACTCAGGTAATTACTAAGGTTCTTGAAACAAACTATTACGAATTAAACGGTCAAAAATTATCTGATTTTACCCCGATTGAAACAGGTATGGGAGCATTTAAAACCGACCTTACTCAATACGCTACAAAAGCACAGGGAATAGATTTTAAGGCTTGCTTAATTAATCCTACATCAGGAGCGTTTAACCTGGATGGACAAACCGATATTGAAATCGGCGAAGAAACTTATCCTAATAACTTCTTTAGAGATACTTATACCGTAACTAAAGAAGGCGCTGAAATCGCAGCAAGAAATATTATCCCTCTTGACCTTGTCGGCGCAAAAGAAAGAGCAAGAAAGAAAAAATTTGATTTAGGCTTACAAGAAGCTTGGTTTTTAGGACTTGATGACGGGCGTTCTTACGGTCTTTTGAATCAACCCTCTGCCGTTGTTGATACATCGACTTTAAACGGTAAAAACTTATCAGCTATGACAGATGATGAATTTGCTACATTTATTGCAACAATCAGAGCATATTATGATAACATAACAAATTCAACGGCTATGTTTGACCGCTTAATGCTTCCTCAACAGGAATATTTCAAACTTGATAAAGTATTTGGACAATTCGGCTTATCAAGAAGAAGTATTTTAGACGACGTATTAAAAGAAGCAGGCGGTAAAATCGTTTATACCCGTTATAACACAACAGCAGGTACAGGCGGAGGTGCTAGATACGCACTTTATAAATATGACCCTGATTATATTGAAGGTTATTTACCTCTTGAATATACTCCATATCCTTTATTCCCGATTAACGATTTAGATATGGTTTCTCAATGTATGGCTCAATTTGTAACACCGCAGGTCAAACGCAAAAATATTCTTGTTTATCTTGACGTTGTTGCTCCTTCAACATAGTTTATTCTCCTCTGAAAGTAAACTGCATCAAGTCGGAAGCGGATTAAACCGCTTCCGTACTTTTAAAATTATAGAAAGGAAACGAAAAAATGATTACTCTTAAAAATAATTCAAAAGCAACTTATATTCACGGCGATTTTAAACTTTTACCCGATGAAGTTATTTCAGTTCCCGATGAAGTCGGAAAAATTTGGCTTTTAGCTGAAAATGTTGTTGAATATAAAGACCCTGCGGAAGCAAAAAAAGAACAGGCAGAGCTTAAAAAAGAAAACGAAGCTCTTAAAAAAGAAATTGAAAAATTAAAAGTAACAAAAAAAAGAAACCAAAAAAACATCTAAAAAAAGGTAATAAAATGCTAGCTTACACGACAGAAGAATTTAAAGCACAATTCCCACGTTTCAGCCCGATGTATCTGCCTGTTTATATTTTGGGAAATACATATTTTCAGGGAGAGGTTGTTTATTACGGTAATTTATTTTATAAATGTAAAGTTCTTAATACAACAGACGACCCGACAAATACGAATGATTGGGAATTGATTGACGATAGCATTTTAAATTATACGAATGATACCGATATAGAAGAAGCTATACAGGAAGCAAGTATCAATTTTAATCCCGGTTTGTTTGAAGATTGCAACAAAGCAAGAGCGGCTTTCGGTATGCTTGTTGCTCATTATCTTACGGTTGATTTTAATAACGCGCTTGGAAATAACCAGGTCGGGATTATGACATCAAAAAGTGTCGGCTCTGTTTCACAAGGTTACAGCATTCCGACGTGGCTAAGTTCAAATCCTGCGTTATCAGCTTATGCTACAACAGGCTACGGAATTAAATACGCTACATTAATTCAGCCGTATTTATGCGGTCAAATAATCCTTTCAAAAGGCAAAGTTACTTATGACTAACCCCGATATATCGCTTAAAGGAGCTGATAAAGCTTATAAAAACCTTAAAAGCGTTATGAAGCATTTAGGGCAGGAATATTCTATTAAAGTTGGTATTATAGGGGAGCAGGCAAGCCAGACACACGAAGGCAGCGGCTTAAACAATGCAACCTTAGGCGCAATTCATGAATTTGGCGCAACGGTTAATGTAACCGATAAAATGAGAAAATACCTTCATTTTTTAGGTATTCATTTAAAAAAAGACACGCAACAAATTGAAATACCTTCAAGACCGTTTTTAGGCACTTTATTAAATAAAGATGTCAAAGAATATATTTATAATGCCGCTGAACTTGACGGAGACGATTTAAAACTTGATACCTTGTTAGCCGAAGAAAGAAGCGAAGCAAACGGCAGTTTTATGGAGGATTTGGCTAATATTGTCGGCGCTAAGGCTCTTGAAATGGTACAAACCGCATTTAGTACGGGCGGTTATCCTGATAAATGGCAACCGATAAGCGAAATCACGAAAAAACAACGTTTAGGCGACCCAAACAATCCGCCTTTAACCGATACAGGCGATTTAAGAGATAGCGTTACGGTTGAAGTTAAGAGAGTTAAATAATGGCAAAAAAGTATAAATGTATAAACTGTAAATATTTTGTTGAAAATAAATGCGAACATAACAGTAACATTTATTTTGAACTTCAAAAAAGAACCGAAAAAAAAGTTTATAAATCTCTAAAACCAAAGACGGAGTGCGAATTTTGTTTAACCAAAAATTAACAATATTGATTGGTAAGTTTTATCGGGTTTAATGCTTTTTCTTCGCTCCATCCTCTTTTTAGTCGTGCACGTATTGTACTTTGTTCAATGCCCGTTAAAGAAGACCATTCAGAAAGAGTATGAGAAACACCGTTTAAAGTAATTATATGATTATTACGTCTGTTATTCGATTGAGTTTTCATATCTACCCATCTGCAATTTGATGGCTCATAATTTCCATTAAAATCTATTCTATCAATAGTTAAGTTTGAATTATACCCATTAGCTATTGCCCAATCATAAAAAGATTGAGGATTGTTTAACCATTCATCGCAGACTTTAATTCCACGACCACCGTAATTTTTGTAAAATTTAAAAGACATATTTAAACAGCGACTTTTTAATTTACTCCATATATTATAAAGCCTGCTATCAGTAATTTTATCTTTTTTAAAATTCGTTTCATAAGCACGCTCTTTGCGATAACAACCACAAGAAATAATTTTATAATTAATTAATTCATTTTTTCTAACAACACACACATTTCCACAATCACATTTACATAAGTAAAAATATCTAAAACCGTTCTTTTTGCCATTATTATAATAAGATTGCTCCTTGTGGTGAAAACTCAAAACAGTAAGACGATTAAACTTTTTGCCAATAATATCATTCATAAACACTACCTCCCGATAGTCAATCCAAGTAACAATCTGTGGGCAGGCGGTTGGATATTCCGCTTTTTGCTCCGTCGAGCTATCCCACATAAATATAATATCAGAAAGACAAACCATGTTCAACCGCAAGCTTAACTTTAATAAAAATAGAACATTGAGCCAAATAAATTTTAATTTTCCTCAAATGAGCTCAACCTTAACGGGCTGGGAAGTTCCTTTAACTCTTGTTAAAATAACTCAATCTATTGTTGAAGGCGATGCGGTCAAAACTGAAACCAAAATCAATTTTATGGGAGTTTGGCAGCCGTTAAGGGATGAACAACTGCAATTTAAACCTGAAGGACAAAGAAGCTGGGAGTGGGTTTGGATTCACGCTAAAAGCGGAACATTAAACCTTAAAACACAAGACAAAGTTTTATTCAATTCTAAACGCTATAAAGTAATGAGCGTAAAAGATTACAGCTTAAACGGTTTTATTGAATATGAGCTTGTAAGAGATTATGAAAACAATGAGTAAAGCTAAACTTGCAATTTTAGGCAAACTCCCGACAAAATTCAAAGCTCCCTTTAATGACCCTGATTTTGACATTTGGGCTTTTAATTTCCACAATGAGCAACTTCCGAGAGTTGATTTATGGGTTGATATCCATTCAAAAGGCGCGAACCCAAAGGCAACATTGACCCGTCAAAATTTTCCTTTTGACGATTGTCATAAACTTTTAGGCGGAAATTACTTTAATAATACGGCAAGCTATTTAATAGCTTTGGGAATACTCAAAGGCTACAAAGAAATACATTTATACGGCATGCGCTTTGCCGACGATAACGAAAAAAGAAAACAAGAATATCAAAACGTAAGAGAGCTTATATTTTTTGCCAAAGGCAAAGGAATAATAATTAAAGCTCCATTTGATTCCGTAATGTTTCAAATTTATCAATTATACGGCTTATGAAAAAAGAAATTGAAAAAATCTTTGTTGATTTAATAACGCAATCTTTAAATCTGCCATTAAATTACGGGTTAGATAAAGACGGAAACGAAATACCCTGCGTAATCATTAAATCGCAAAATTTAAAATTATTTAATACTCCAAAACTTCAAATCACGGTATCAACCGTAAGCAATAACGTCTATTCAAACCGTAAAGAATATTTTGAACAAGACGGCAATTATTATGAGAGGTTGATGCTGAATGAACAAAGATTAATGCAAATTGATGTTTATTCAAGAAACAACGAAGCAAGAGAGAGATTTTGGGAAGTTCAAAGTGCTTTGACATCAACTTTATCAGAGCAACTACAAGACTTATATCAATTCAGAATAGCAAAAATTTCAACAAGTAATAATTTATCAGGTCTTGACGGCGGAAGCGATATTAACCGTTTTACAATACGTTTTAACTGCTTAACGTGGCAGGAAAAAATAAACGAAATTGATTACTATTCAACTTTTAGAACCACCGCACAAGACAACGATACTGATTTATTTACGGATTTCACAATTCAAGCATAATCACAGAAAGGATTTTAAACCAATGGCAACAGGTAATATTGCATTTAGCAATACTATTAATGTGTCTTTATCAAATACTCCTTCGGGTTTAGGCGATTATAACACAAATTCGATAGTTTTGCTTTCAAATGAAACGCCGTTATCGGCTGAACCTTATATCTGGGCTGTAAATGCGCAGGATGTAATCAACGAATACGGCTCAAACTCTTTAACGGCTAAAATGGCAACAGCTCTGTTCACTCCTGCATTTAATTTAAGAACAGGGGGCGGACAGCTTTTAGTTTATCCGTATAGCGCAACAAACGCAACAAGCGCAAAAGTTACGACTGCTTCTCTTACAGCAACTCAAATCAATGCTTTTAAACTAATTTCAGACGGCGATTTAACGGTAACAGTTGACGGTACGCAATATGTATTAACAAATCTTGATTTTACCGTAATTCAGAATATATCTGATATAGTTAAAGTTTTAAATAATGCGGGTCTTGATTGCGATATTGAAGTTGTTAATACAAACCAAATTCAATTCACTTCAAGAAGATTAGGTGCAACAGAAAGCTCTGTATCTTTATCAGCCACATCCGCAGGAAGCGGAACGGATATATACGCAAGTTCATATCTTGACGGCGCAAATGCAACATCAACGGCTGGTACGGATGCGACAGGTACAACGATTGCGGAAGCAGTTGCACAGGTTGATGAGTTCGCTTATGTTGGCGGCATTTTATCAACCCAAAAATGTGAAAATGAGCTT
>SVIP01000014.1 GCA_015069425.1 Clostridiales bacterium
CTGTTTGGCTATTGTATAGAAATAAAAAGTTTGACGAGTTTGCCGATTCCCTAACATTAGGCGTTTTTGAGGCTTTTAGAGATAGGCAAATTGTTAACCCTATGGTTTCAAGTAAAGGCAAATACAGAGTGTTAAAATCTAGAAATATAGGCTCAAATAAGGTTATAGATATTGACGGATATGATTGCTATATGGATGATATTTCCAATTTGCACGTTTCAAGATTTTTAAATGCTGAAAATATTGTTCTCGTCCCTAATCTTTCCTACGCACCAAGAGCTTGTTTCTTGCCTAAAAACACGATAGCAAACGGCTCGGTTGCTCTATTAACGTTAAAAAACAAACAATATGAAATTACGGAAAAAGATTTAGAATTATTTTCCACGAAAGAATTTACCGAATATTACCGAATTGCTAGAAATTATGGAACACGTTCTTTAAACATTGATAATAATTCCGTTTGCTTTTTCGGTATAAGGAGATAAAAATGACTGACTCTCAAATAATTGAATTTTTGAACTCTAAAAATTATGATTTACGCATTTCTCATAATGCTCGATGGATTGACCAAAAATGTACGCCCGATGTCACTTGGTCTATTGCTGATTTTGTATTGAATTATGTGGATAATGTCAAAGAAACTTTTACCGTGAAAGATATTTGGACAAGCGAATATGCTAAATTAACCATTGCTGAAACATATTCTAAACCTGATACTGATGAGGCAACTGCTGAAAGTGAATACGATAAAGTCTTTTCTCAACCTTTGGCAATGTTTTGTTATGCAGGAATATTAGAGGATATTTCCGAAACCTCACGACACCTTTACAAAATTACAAATAGAGAAGTTTTAGAATATATCGCAAGAAACGATGTTTTTGCTTTACGTTTCTTATATAACTACATAGAAAAGGTTATACGTGATAGCGGTTTGTGTGGAAAATTTGAAGACTTTTTTAATCATCAAGATAAAACACATTTTAAAATATTAAAAGATAGTTTTATTCAATTTTATCACGACTATACACCTGTTAAAAAAGATTATGAACCTAAACGAATTTTCACTAAAGTCCTTAATCCTTTAGCATTTAAGAATGGGAAGAAAGGAACTGAACGAGGTAATTTATCACCTAATAGAATTATTAAAGCGGATATGATGTATAACCGTGATAATTTTAGGGATGTATATAGAGATAAACCGAAAGAAATTTCTAGACAAGAATGGTTGATTTTACACCCTGAATTTGATGTGAGAAACGGCTACTTTGAACAAATGATGTCTAGTGCAAAAAGATTGTTGCGTAGTTATATTTCAACCACACGTCAAAATTTGTCGGAGCTTACGCAATTTATTGACGGACAAACTGATACTGCTCCTGCGACACAAATACATCATATCTTCCCTAAAAATGAGTTCCCTGAAATTATGCACTATTTAGAGAATTTAATTGCGTTAACTCCAAATCAACACTATGGATATGCTCACCCTAACAATAATACTCAGGTTGTTGATGTTGAAGCTCAAAAGATTCTATTGATTGCAAAAACATACAGTATTAAATCTAACATTGAAAATGAGAACGAAGAAACGATTTTTTCATTTGAAAATTTATTATACGTATTGTCTATCGGTTGGGATGACGGCGACGTATTAGACATTGAAGAAAATAATTATAATGATGTGTTGCACTCAATTACATATCATTATCAAGCAGTATAATAATTAAAAGGAAAAAATATATGAAAAAAATTAGAGTTATTGCAAGAGGTTCTAGGTTTAATTCTATTACGAATAAGAAATACACAGATGCTGAATTAATGTGTGTGAATTTATATTTTGAGGATATTATAAATGTAGCTAACGAGTATAATAAAAATGATATCATTTTTAAATATGAAGAACAGTATCCGCTTTAAGAGGTTGGACTTTTCAAATAAAAGAAATCAAATAATTTAGCAATAAAAATTGTCATATTCTCAAGTAACAACACTATTGTTTCCATTGATTTGTACTTAAAAAGTGTTATAATAAAAATGGAGAAAACGAATGATAAATACAAAAAATTGCAAAAATTTAATAAATAGCGATTTTTATAAAGATATTTTAGCGGAGAAAAACGCTAATTATTTAATAGAAAAACATATTTTACATAACGTTCCATATTATTTCAAAGATAAAATGGATTTGTTTTTCGACATTAAAAAGAAAATTTCGCAAAAATATAACATTCCTATAACAAATATCTATCTTGTTGGGTCAGGACAATTAGGGTTTAGCCTAAACCCCAAAAATAATTATAGAGATTTTATTGAAACTGAAAATAGTGTTTTCCCTAAAGCAAGCGATTTGGATTTTGCTATTATTTCCGATAAGCTTTTTGGAGATATTTGGGATGAAATTTGTGGTTTCCGGCTAAGCGATTTCCCATATAGCGATAAGACCGCCGATGACTATTATACTTTTGAAAACTATCTTTTTAAAGGTTGGATTCGACCTGACACTTTCCCATTTGATTTTAAAATGAAAAAAGAATGGTTTGAATTTTTTAGGTCTTTAAATAGTTTAGTAAATCGCAAAGTAACTTGTGGCGTTTTTCGCAATGAAATAAGTTTTTTAAAACAATATACTCGCTCTATTAATGAATTAATAAAAATTATACAAACGGAGAAATTAAAATGAAAATGAATTGGAGTCCTAATAATTTGACTATAATTGAAATTTATAATAAGATTAAAAAAGATGACCTAGCAACTCGACCTTTCTATCAAAGACGATTGGTTTGGACACTGAAAGATAAAGAATCGTTTATTGATACTATTTTAAGAGGATATCCTTTCCCTGAGGTTTATTTTTGTCAAGGTGAAATAGATACGTGTTCGCTAACAGCAAAAGAATATGTAGTGGATGGACAACAGCGTCTTACTACAATAGTTGATTATATAGACGGAAAATTAGATTTTAAATCAGTAAAATTATTTAATGATTTATTAGAAGACGAGAAAAAAGATTTCTTAAACTACAAAGTTGTTATTAGAAATTTGGGCGATATTTCCGAATCCGAAATAAAAGAAATTTTTAATCGATTAAACAAGACTGATTATACATTGAACCAAACGGAGTTGTTATATGCTCAATATCAAGGAGAATATATTTCTACAGCAAAACGTATTGCATTAAACAATATAGACTTTTTTGAACTTGTTTTCGGCGAGAAATCAATTAGTCGTATGGTAGATTTAGATTTTATACTTCAAATAATGACAACTATTGAAAACGGTATTTATTTTTCCGGAAATAAAGAAGTTGAAACTTACGTTGAATTATATAATGAATATTATGCAAGAAGTTATGATATGGAATACGCTTTATCAAATGTCTTCGATATTTTTAAGATGTTAAATTTGAAAAAAGATTCATTATTCGTTAAAAAAGCGGCAAGTTTTTCATTGTTGGTTGAATTGTGCAAACAAAATAAACGAATTGAAGAAATTAGCATTGATACCCTCCGTGATAATATTTACGCTTTTGAAAGTCTGTTAATTGAAAACAAAGAGAAAGATATAGAAACTAATGCCTATGCAAAATTTTACAACTACCTCTATCAAGGAACTGCGTCTAAAGGGGCGAGAGATTTTAGAGGCAATATGATAAAAGAAGAGATATTGGCAAAAAAATAGCATAAAAATTGTTCGTTTTACGCTCAAATTGGCTCACCAAAAAAAGAACACACAACACGAGTTGTGTGTTCTTTTTTTTGTTTCCTCCCTCGGGATTGAACGATATTTTGACGCTAGTCAAAAATCGTTCGCTGTGCGAAGCACAAAAGGTGCGTGAAGCACCGCTACTCCCGTTGAAAAACAACAGATATTAAGATGGCAGAGTATTGTTGTGATAGTCTTGTTTTTTTTGGTTTCCTCCCTTGGAATTGAACGATATTTTGCGAAAAGCAAAAATCGTTCGCTGTGCGTTAGCACAAAAGGTGCGTGAAGCACCGCTACTCCCGTTGAAAAACAACAGATATTAAGATGGCAGAGTATCGTTGTGATAGTCTTTTTATTTTTTTGTTATCCTTACTTCTCAGAAAGAAGGCTATGTAGTTTAACAAAACAGTTAATCAATAAAAACAGTTTGCCGAAAGGCGAACTTTTTTTAGGAACGACTTGACAAAAATCAACGATATATGATATCATTGTATCTAGATATTAAGATATCATAAAAGGAGAATTATCTTGCGTAAAGCCTTAAAGAAAGAACGCACTAAACAAGTGCAGTTTCGTATGCCAGAAGAACTTCATCTTGAACTAAGAAAAGCCTTGCTTGATAGTGGTATGAGTATGGCAGACTTGTTTAATGAAACGGCAAAGAATTACATTAAAAAGCAAATAGTTAAGAAAGGAGAAAAGAGCAATGGCTAAGAAAACGACAGAAGAAAAAATCAACTTAGAATCTATACTGTTTAAGTGTCGTGATATCTTGCGTAAGGCAAGAAATTCGGGCTCGTTTTTTGAAAAGCGCGATATGATGTTGACGCTCGTATTCTTGCGCTTTATTGGCGAAAAATTCGAAGACGGTACAGTCAAACTCCGTCAAGCCCTTATTGAACAAGGTCTTGACCCTGATGATGAAGAAATATTTAAGGCGTTCTTTGACGATGCCACCTTTACAGATGGCACGTATAATTTGCCCGTAGAAGCGCGTTGGTCAACCATTATCAATACTCCTGCGCCCAAACTCAACGTCGCACTTGATACCGCACTCCATAGCATAGCAGCAAGCACTACGCAACTCAAAGGCTGTTTCGTGGAAGGTACGTTTACTATGCGTAACCTGGCTCCCAACGACATCAAACAAGTCGTGGACGAAATAAATAAAATTAGCCATAAAGCCTTTGGTGAAGAAAAAGACTTAATCGGTCGCGTTTATGAATACTTCTTGAAAGAATTCGCTGTAAATGCCACCAAGGAAGAAGGCGAATTCTATACTCCCCACGATGCAGTTCAGCTTATCGCCACTATGATAGAACCTTTTGATGGCACGTTATATGACCCTTGCTGTGGTTCAGGCGGTATGTTTGTTCAAAGCACCGACCTGGTTAGAGAAAAACACGGAGATATTAGCCGTATCAACGTTTACGGTCAAGAAAAGGAAGCCGCTACCTATCGTTTGGCAAAAATGAACCTTGCTCTTCGCGGTATCAGCCATAACCTTGGCGAAACCAGCGATTCTTCGTTTACACACGACTTGCATAAGGGTATTTACTTCGACTATATTATGGCGAATCCACCTTTCAACTTGAAGGGTTGGTACGACGATAACCTGAAAAACGATTCCCGTTGGGCGGATTATACTACGCCCCCCGATAGCAACGCAAACTATGCGTGGATTTTGCATATACTCTCCCACTTAAAGCCTTTGAAAGGCGTTGCAGGTTTCTTGCTTGCAAACGGTGCTTTGGGCGATAGTGATACGCTCGCTATCCGTCAAAAACTCATTGAAAACGACAAGGTGGAAGCAATTATCATTCTTCCCCGAGAACTGTTCATTACGACGGATATCAGCGTAACCCTTTGGATTTTGAACCAAAACAAAAAAGGCGGCGAATACCACGGCAGAACCTTGCGCAACCGTGAACACGAAATACTGTTTATGGACTTGCGTCAATGGACGGAAAACCACGTTTCGGGCGAACAAAAGAAGAAAGTCCGCTTGGACGATGCACAAATTGCTCGCGCGGCAGAAATCTACCATACTTGGCAAAGTGAAGGCACGGACGGAACGAATTATGCCGTACCCGAACTCTATCGCAGCGTTGGCATAGCCGAAATTGAAAAGAACGGTTGGACGCTTGTACCCAGCAAGTATATCGAGTTTATCGACCACGATTTGGATATCGACTTCCCTGCGGAAATGGCGCGTATTCAAGGCGAAATGAAAGAAATTCTCGCACAAGAAAAGAAATCGCAAGAAATGTTAGAAAAGGCGTTCAAGGGGATTGGCTATGGCATT
>SVIP01000015.1 GCA_015069425.1 Clostridiales bacterium
GTTTTTACGGTAAAAAATTAAAAAAATAAAGGGTGGCAAACTAGCCTTTTTGATTGCCAAAAACATTAGATAATATCTAACGAAAATGACAATGCGGTTCGGCTGGTTCACCACCCTTGCAACCAAACAAAGAACGGATAGGTAAAACCCTATCCGTTTTTTGTTTTATTGAAAGAAAAAGGGAGGGGGTTTGAAGTAGCGTTAAGAAACGGTAGACACCTACCGTTTTAGCGGTGACCGAAGATTTTTGCAAAGCATTAGTTGGAGATGCTACTTCGACTAATTATTATTTTACTGACGGTGTGTTCACTTTTGCTTTTTCACCAAATCCAAAAAGCGGAAGCGACGATAATTATTTGGACACGATAGAAGATATTTGGAAAACTAAAAACGTTGATAAAATTAGGCTTACTAAAGGCAACGATTGGGAAGTTGGACCTGGGGAAGAGGGGTTATATTATTATCAAAGACTAGAATTGGTAACAGGCACGATAGACACAAGTAATCAATATCTTATAGGTTATTTAGAAGAACAAGCTAACGGTGGAAATATATTTTATATCATGAATTTAACGGCTAGTAGTAGTGGTGCTGCAGCCAAAGAAAATATTACTATAATACCGCCTAGCGAATCTGATGAAAATGGCAAAAATGAAAATCAATTGAGTATAAGTTATCCTGTCGATGACACTAATTTTAAGTCACCAGCAGAAGGTTACGCTGTAAAATTTACCGAAAGCGGTAAGAACTATCAAATATCATCTGCCGAGAACAACAGCAGATATTTAGGGTTGAAAAAGACTCTAGGTGGGGTATTAGGTAATTCTATATATTATGGGGAAAAACAAGATTCTGGTTTATGGACACAATATTCTTATGATGCAACGCTAAATTATACTGGCTCTGCTTGGGAAATAACTATTAATGGTTCTAAAATTGATTTTAATGGAACTAACTTCACTGTTGATTTTTGGGAATCTGGTGAAAGCACTGCAATACCTATTCAAATTTATAAAATATTAGACGGTGAATATCAAAGTACAACAAAGGATGCGTATAACCCTAAAGAGAACAAAGCGGAACGACTTCCTGCAAATCAGTATGTTTTTTACCCAACGGAGTCTACTTCTGGTGGTACTAAAAAATTAGAAACAAAATATGAGGTTTTATCCTTGCAATCGCTTGGTTGGAAGACGGGCGATAGTGCAGAAGTTTGGGCTACAGACGAAAATGGAAAGAGCGTCATAAACAAAATGTTCAATATAAAAAAGTCTGTTAACTGGACACTTGCGGCAACTTTCGGTAATTTTGGTGTTGATTTAGGAAGTGGTGATGATGGGATGATTGTCGCACCTGTCGGGACTGGCTCTTATCAGCGTTCGGTGTATTTACCTACAGGTAGCCTTGCCTTTAATATAAATAAAATTACTGGAGATTATGCGACTATTAAAGTAATCGTTAAAGTTCCCCACACCAATACTGTTGGTGGTTTAGGACTTGACGGTACAGACAATGACCATTTTATTGGTATTTGGAAAGGAACAGAAAAAACTTCCTCTTGGTTTAGCTTTGCGACGTTTGACGAAGATGGGGCTATTCAAAAGGTAGAACTTCCTCGCTCGCAAAGATTAATTGACGATAACGGCAATGCATTTGATGCTACAAAGCAGTATATTACCGCTTATTATGGTCATACAAATAAGGGTGAGTATACTGAACAAAATAAATATTATACCTTGTTGCAAGGCGGTTATTATCTTTTAGCGTATGAATTTAAGGTTACAGGAACGGGGCTTTATATTTTAGCAGCGTCATCAAATATAAATATGCAACTTGCATATTGTAGGGTAGAAGGCGTTGCCTCTGTGGGAAGAGATGGCTCTGGCGGTTCACTTTTAGGTAATATTGACTTTGTTTACGATAATGGTGAAAAGGTGCTTTTGGTAACCGACGTACAGACTGTGCAAAGTGAATCTACTGAAAACGGCGGAACTGAAAACGTTGGAGAAGACCCAACGAAGTATTATTATGAATCATTCATTTTAGTGCATTTTACTAACGTTGACGACGATATGAAACTGCACGTTATAAACAATGAAATGCTTTCTATATACCGATGGGTGGGTGGCGATGAGAAAATCAAAACAAACTTAGGTATTGAATATACTTCAGGCTTAGACGATTGCGAGCAAAGTAATTGTGCGCACGTAAAAGGCTCACAAATAAAATCTATAACGGACAATTTGGCACTGCCATAAAAATATTAAATCAAAGGAGAGGATTATGCAAAACAAAGCCTTAATTAGCGCTTTAATAAAGACTATATCATTGTTTTTAATCTTGCTAGCGTTGATTTTTGGCTATCTTGCAAGTTCTTTTGGTTGGTTTGCAAAAAATGATGACGTAAATGCTGATGGAAATACTATTATGGCTGACGGCGTAAAAGTAGAAATTACGCAAGTCGATAGTGTTGGTGGTGTAGTTAATAACGAGAATCTGTCAATTAATTTTTCGGGATTATTTCCTGGTGATACCGTATCATCGATAGTGGAAATCACCTGTTATAGAGAAGTTGAATCTTTATCGATAATACTTTCAGCACCGCAAGGTTGCGAGACGCCAGTTATAAGCGGAGAAAAGAAATATTATTTTGGATCGCAGATTTTACTTTCTTCAGTTTCTCTTAACGGAAATGTGCTAAACATAAATGCAGTGGGAAAATCGCTTTTATCAAACACTCCTGAAAGTGATTGGGGGACAACGGAAAACAAGATCCCAACAGATATTGAAATTTACACCTTTTCCTCTCTTAACATTGGAACGTATACGATAAAGTTAGATTTTACTTTTTATAATGCGTCCTATAGTCAAAACGTTCTAAAGAACTTTGGTTTACAAGACGGACAAATATGTTATAGATTATTCCAAATTAAATAAAATAAAAGGCGAAACAAAGCACTTTTCCCATAGGAAATTGCAATAAATTTCGCCTTTTTTATAAATTTATTTATGTGAATTAGGTTTTATACATTTTTCGGTATTCTTTTGGGGACATTCCGTATGTCTTTTTAAAAAGTTTGCTAATCGTTATGTTTTAAAAAAAGAGAGAAAATATATAATCTTTTTAGTGATTAATAAAATGTAGTTGTTAAATATTTATAAAAAACGCCTTGTCAAAGCACGCTTTGACAAGGCATTTTGTTTTTATTATTTAGTCGTATTTTTTGCCGTACAGTTTTTCTCGTATGCGTGGAAGTGCCGTTTCCGCACTGCCAAGAGGCTCTAAGGCGTTGCGATAGTCGTGCTTGTCGCAGAACTTTTTAAGTTCTGACTGTAGCCTTTCTAGGTTGCGCTTTTCAACTCCGCCTAAGATATGCACGTACTCTTTTTTAGCAAAGCCTGCACTGTTTGAGTATTTTAAAAGTTCGGAATAATGTTCTAAACAAAAACCGTTTGACGATATGAGTGTTTTATAAAAATTGCGCTCTCTTTCAAACATTTGTGCTATGGTTTTATAGTACTTAATCATGCTTTCTTCAACCAAATCACAGATTACGCAAGAAGAACTTGCTCCTTTTAATTGTTTTGCTTGTTTTAACGCTGATTTAACACTACGCGAATCGTTGATGATGGGTAGGATATTTTCCAGTCTAGTTCCCACTTGCAACGCCACAGACAATTTATTCGGGCGTGAAAAAAGCATATCGAAATGCTTTGCACAAAAACCTTGCTTGCCCACTCTAATTCTAGTATTGTCTTCCATTACTGCATCATTAAGAAATTCGTGTAAAAATTGCTCCTCGACAATTTTTTTGATTTCACATAGCGGACACTCTGTTTGCTCGTTGAATTTTTCTTTAATTAAACCTGTATCAATATGGTATGCCATATTTATATTGTAGCAAATAAATAAAAAAATTTCAAGGTATACATTGCTTTTTTTATTTGTTTGTGTTATTATTTTAAAAGAAAATAATTAAGATTTAGGAGACTAAAAAATAATGAAAGTGGAAAGAATTGATTTGTACGCACATTTCAATATAAAACGCCCAGAGGGTGGCGCAGGGTATTTAAATACCTACGTGTTAGATTCTATTTACGAAAAAAGAATAAGACCGGCAATGTTGGTTATTGCAGGCGGAGGATATAGGTACGTTTCAGATAGAGAAAAAGAACCGATTGCACTAAAATATTTAGAGCAAGGCTATAACGCTTTTACTTTAGAGTATTCAGTTGCCCCTGTGACCTTTCCTGCAAGTTTAATTGAAGCGTGTATGTCAATGATTTACATTAGAGAAAATGCGGAAGAACTTCAAATTGATAAAGACCATATCGCTGCTATCGGTTTTTCTGCAGGCGGTCACCTTTTAGGGTCTCTTTCTACTATGTATAATATTAATGAAGTAGTTTCGGTATTGGGAAAAGAGAGGGCAGAGCTTGCTCGTCCAGATGCGTCAGTCTTTTCATATCCCGTAATTACAGCGTTTGACCATCCGCATATAGGTAGTTTTATTAACCTTACGGGTGGAAAAGAAGAAATGTACGAGAGCCTTTGTATAGAAAAGAGAATAAACAAATCAAGTCCGCCTGCGTTTATTTGGACTACTGTAAACGATAATGCAGTGCCGAGCGAAAATACAATAGATCTTGCGATTGCGTACAAAAAAGCGGGCGTTCCGTTTGAACTACATATGTTTGAAGATGGTTTGCACGGACTTGCAGTTTGTACTATGGAAACAGGTTACGAACAAAAGTGTGTCCAAGAGTGGATTAAACTTTCAATTAATTGGTTATCGGCTAGGGGGTTTGTGGTTGTAGATGACCCTTCAGTTCCAAAATAAGGAGAATAAATGCGTAAAAAATTAGGGCTTGCACTAGGTGCCGGCGGTAGTCGTGGGGTTGCACATATAGGATTCTTAAAGGCTTTAGATGAAGAGGGAATTAAGCCTGATTTTATTGCGGGTGTTTCTATGGGGTCTATAGTAGGTGCATGTTACTCAGCTGGCTACACTCCTGATTTTATGATTGACGAAATTTTAAAACTTAAGATGTCGGATATTTTTGACTTGTCTTTTAATCCAGTTAAAGAAGGTGCGCTCTTAAAAGCTCAGAAAATGCGCAAAAAACTCAGCAGTTATTTTGTAGAAAAAAGAACTTTTAACGATTTAAATATACCATTTAGGTGTGTTGCTGTAAATTTAGTTGACGGTGGACTGGTTGTTTTTTCTGGCGAAGATGACGTCGGAGAAAGCATTGCTACGAGTTCTACTGTTCCCGGTGTTTTTAGACCTGTTATAAAAGACGGAAAAGTTTTAGTTGACGGCGGAATAAAATGTAGAGTTCCTATAGATACAGTAAAAAATATGGGGGCAGAAGTCGTGGTAGCTGTTGACGTATTGGGCAACTTAACTTCTGGTAAAGAGCGTTACCATTATATAGGATTAATGCTCCGCACCTTTGACGTAATGGACGAAGAGATTGCGAAGTTAAAGAGAAAAAAGCAAAAACCAAACCTATATCTTGCTCCCGATTTAGGGGATATGAGCCAGTTCAAGTTTAAGGATTTAGAATTTGCTTTTGAGCAAGGGTATAAGCTCGGCAAGAAAAACATAAAGAAAATAAAGAAACTAATAGAGAAAGAGTAAAAAATATAAAAATTTATCAACGAGCATTAAAAATCGTTGATATTTTTTTGTTTTTATGGTAATATATGAAAGCAATTTAGGAGAAGAATAGTGCTGGTGTGGCTCAGTCGGTAGAGCAGCTGATTCGTAATTATTTACTTAACCATTTATAATTAGGTCAAACTAGCAGTTTTAACTAATATTTGTATCAAAATTAATGATTTTTTAAAAACTAAAAAAATAAGTGTAAAAAAATTGTAAAAAAGAATGTAAAAATTGAATAATTTACGCTGGTGTGGCTCAGTCGGTAGAGCAGCTGATTCGTAATCAGCAGGTCGCAGGTTCGAATCCCGTCACCAGCT
>SVIP01000005.1 GCA_015069425.1 Clostridiales bacterium
TACTACCCAATCTGAAATCTTATAACTTAGTTTCCTTGTCTCTAAATCCAATGTGTATGTAATATATCCAAGTTCAGAAAGCTTTTCCATTATCGCAAAGACTTTCTCTTTTGATTTAACTCCAAGAATGCTCTTTAGTCCCATAATGCCACCGACCCACTCTCCTGGTTCAACTTGATTTGTGTGCCCACAATAAAAAGACTCTCCTTTTCTAAAAGCAACACGTGATGCAAGCTTCATCCAATAACCCATAATTCCCTTCTTTTGGGGAATTATTTCTCTCGGTAACTTTACCCACTTAAATTTCATTAAACAACTCATACAGACCTCCTTAGAAACAAAAAAAGAACACGATCTTGTGTTCTTTGAAAAATACTATTTTTTAGGCATTTATTGCCATTTGTCTATTTTTGTGCCCTCCTACCTTTTTGGGCTTTTTTTGCTTGATTTTTTTTGTAATTTTACGATTTTGAGCATTTTTTGATGGTTTTTATGCCATTATACCCCGTTTTTTCATTGCTATTATTACACAAGTAAGACCAAAAACACCTGTTTTCCCTGCTACTTTATAGTTTTCTATATACGCTTGTTTTCCAGAACCCTCAGAAACTACCTTCTCTAGCATTTCGCTAAGTATTTTTGATGCTTTTTCACTTATTACACGCCCTTTCTTTTTAGGCTCAATTATTTCTGCTACTATTCCGTCTTCTGAATATATTTCACTCACAAAATAAGGTGTATAATAAACACCACCATTTATTGCAGATGATGTTGCCGCTGCTAATTGCAATCCTGTAACCGCTATCGTCTGCCCAAAAGCAATTCTACATAAATCTACATTCTGCACGGCTGAAACTGGTAGTACCATTCCTTGCGATTCACCGTTAAAATCAACACCAGTAACACTTCCATAATTGAACTTTTCTATGTACTTATACATTGTTTCTTTTCCTAACGACATAGCGATATCTACAAATATTGGATTACAACTGTTGTTTAATCCACCTTGCAGTGTTAACCCTGCGTGTTTTCCATTTTTATGATCGCTCCAACACTTTACCTTTCGTCCATCTATTACTCTATATCTTGAGGAATTATAGACTTTTTCTGGTGCAAAAGCTTTTGGATTGCCGTTTAAGTACTCTTCCAAATTTGCCGCTGCCGTTAAAACTTTAAATGTAGAACCTGGCTCGTAAACGTCACATATAATACCGTTTCTACCTAAAGAGTTTAGAGCTGTTAAATCATCTCTCGGTACTTCGTTTAGGTTAAAAGTTGGTTTAATAGAAAGACCTCTTATAGCTCCGCAACTTGGATCAAGCACTATTATTTGTGCAGACTTGGCTTTATGTATTTCTAACGCTTCTTCCATTGCCGTTTCACATAATTGTTGCACGTCGTAATCAATGGTTAATTTTATGTTTAAACCATTAGTAGCAGGAACATAACTCGCTTTTCCCTCATTTATCTCTACTCCTACTATATCTGTTTCATAAAGTATTTCTCCATCTATACCTGACAAGTATTTATCATAATACAATTCTAAACCCGACTGCCCTTTACCATCACTTGAAGTAAAACCCAAAACGTTACTAAGCAATTCGTTGTATGGATATATTCTAGTATTATCCCTTGAATAATACACGCCTTTTAAATTTTCATTTAACAATTTTGATATATTTTCTTTACTAACTTGCTTTTTGACCGTAATTTCGCTAGATATTGTAGTCGTCAGCCGATTATAAACGTACGAATAATCCATATCTAATACTGTCGACAAGGTTTGTGCAAGTTTTTCTATATTTTTAACCGCCTTCTTTCTAACAAACACCGTATACGTATCATCATTATCCGCTAAAACAACACCTTTTGCGTCAAGAATTTTACCTCGTGATGCTATCACAGGTATTTCCCTCGTCCATTGGTCGATTGCTTTTTCTTGTAAATCTTCACCCCAAATAATTTGAACGTAAAACAATCTACCTATTACACATAAAAACAAAAAAGTTATTGCAAGCATTATTGCAAATAACCTCTTTCGTAAAATCGTTATTGAAAAATTGCTAATGTTTTTATTCTCCCTTATGTTTTTATTCTCCCTTATTTGTTATATATTATTTTTATTCAAAAAACTTTCAATTAATTAATAAAACTTAAAACGATACTTTGATTATAAAGAAAAAAGTGTTTGATAACAAACACTTTTTAATCAATTTGCGGAGGCAAATATGAAAAATTCTAAAATGATATTTATATTAAACGCTATCATCTAATCATTCCAAATTCATTTTGTGCGACGTCAACAATGTAGTCGCTATTTGAAATAGACGCGATTTCTTCTTGGAGTGCATTATACTTAGCAATTGTCTCGTTAAGTTCTACTGCTTTTGCTTGGTTGATATTTGATAACTTTGCCAAAACCCCTGTATTCAACACTATTAATGCTAAAATCACAGTAACGACAAGCGCATAAAGAGTAACCGCTAATTTACCCCTATTATTTAGACGTGCACTTACTTGTTCACTACTTTTGCGTTCGTTTATTTCGTGACGAATTTGGTCTATGTCTTCGCCAAACTGCATTGTAGTCGACGTCGGTCTAATATCTTCGTCAGAAAGAACAGCAGAAACTTCTTGAACTTCTTCAACCTCAGAAACAACTTGCTCTTCTTCCATTTGCGCAGAATATCTGTCGTAATTAAGCAAGTTTTCTAAATTTTTTCTTCTAAGAGCCTGTTCGGCTTCTAAATTTACTTCTTTAGCAGGCTTATCGGCAACAAAGTCTTCATAAGTATTAGGTCTTTCTAAAACTCCAATACCACCCAAAACACGGGTTTCACCCTTTATAGTGTTTTCTTCAGATGAACGTCTGGTGATTACCATAAGATTTCTCCTGTTTAATAAAAATTATATTCTTTCTGCTATTCTAAGTTTAGCACTTTTTGCTCTACTATTACTTGTTAGTTCTTCTTCGCTTGCAGTGATAGGGTGTTTTGTCAAGATATTAATTTCTTTTTTCTTTCCACACACACATATCGGTAAGCTTTTATCACACACACAATCAGTTTCAAGTTCCTTAAATGCACGTTTTACGATACGATCTTCCAACGAATGGAAAGTAAGCACAGCTATCCTTCCGCCTTTTTTTAATGCTCTAGCCATAGATATTATCGTTTCGTACAGTCCGTCAAGTTCGCCGTTAACCTCAATCCTTATTGCTTGAAAAGTTCTTTTAGCGGGATGTCCATCGTTCTTAAACTTATTTGGAATGCATTTTTCTATAATCTTAATCAATTCTCCGGTCGTCTTTATAGGCGCCGTTTTTCTTGCCGATACTATATTAGATGCTATTGAATGTGCAAATTTTTCTTCACCGTACTCGGTCAAAATCCTCTTAAGTTCTTTTTCGCTGTACTCATTTACAACTCTTTCTGCCGAAAGCGGATTTTCTTTGTCCATTCGCATATCAAGTATGACGTCGGTAGCCATATAGGAAAATCCTCTTGACCTATCGTCCAATTGAAAACTTGACACACCTAAATCTAGTAAAATACCGTCAAATTCTTTTATACCCAACTCTTCCCTTATCTTTGGAAAACTCTTGAAATTATCGTTTATTAAGGTAAATCTTCCCTCAAACTCTTTTAGCCTATCTCCCGCCCTTTTTATTGCGTAAGTGTCTAAGTCGGTGGCTACAAGTTTTCCGTTGGGCTTAGAACGTTCTAGAATGCCGTGTGAATGACCACCGCCACCTAACGTTCCGTCAAAATACATCCCGCCATCAATTATATTCAGCCCGTCCATACATTCGTTAAACATTACGGGCACGTGCTTAAATTCAACCATTATTAGTTAATTCGTCAAGCGCATCAGCAAGTTCTTCAAAGTTTACGTCATTAAAATATTCGTTCCAAACTTCCTCGCTCCAAATTTCCACACAATTCGGCCCTTTGAACACGATAACGTTTTTCTCAATTTTAGCGTACTTTCTAAGATTGTCCGGTAAAAGAATTCTACCTTGCTTATCTTCTTCTGCGTCCCATGTATTATATAAAATAAAACGCGCTGCTTTTAACTGCTTGTCCCTATAACTATTTACGTTAGTAAGTTTCGCTTTAACTTCTTTCATTTGCTCTGCGGTATAAACGTAAAGACAACCGCCTGTGCCCACAGTGATAGAATAATTCTCACCGAGTTCTTCACGCAGTTTAGCCGGTATTCTCATTCTGTTTTTGGCATCCAACTGATGCATGTAATTCCTACCGGACATAAATGAAACACTACTCCTCCTATACTATGTGGATATTTTATCACACATTTTGACCACTGTCAACCCTTTTTTTAAAATTTTTCAATATTTTTTGCATTTTTTTGTTGGATTTTAGTTATGTTTGACCACTTGAAATATAAAAATGCTCGTTAAAGACGGCAAAGTTTCCTATAAATTTTACTTCAAAACCCTTGTTATTTACTAATGATTTGTTATTTTGTAAAAAATCTAATACCGCTTTAACGGTATATTCATTCCCACTAATGATATTTTTGGGGCAAAAGTGGTCAGAAATTTTATTTTTTATAAAAACATAATGAGTACAGCCTAAAATAATAGTGTCATAATAATTTTTTTTATTTATAAAAAAGCCTTCTGATAGACTTAAATTCCTTTCGATGTTAATTTTTGTCAAGTCGCCAACGTTGTTTTCAATATCATAAACTAAATTCTTCAAACCAAGAACGTGTAGATTATCGCTTGAAGTAAACGTCTTAGCCGTTCTTAAAGTAGAAAGTAACAACGTTTTTTTATTTTTAGAAACTCTTTCCACTGGTGGAAAGACACCAAATGTCGGTAATCCAGAATAGCGCATTATACTATATATAATGTTTACGCTTAAGGTATTACACCCCAAAACCAAACACTTAACTGGATAACGTTTTATTAAGTCAATATTCCTTTTACTAATTACTGTAAGTTCATCGATAGTTTTGTTACCATAAGGGGCATTTCCATTGTCGCCAAAGTAAAGAAATTTTTCTCCTGGTAAAACTTTTATTAAATCCTTAAGTACGGATATTCCACCAATTCCACTATCTAAAACTGCTATATATGAGTTATTCATATTAGATTGTATGACGAATATACTAAATTTAGTGAAAATTATATTAAAAAGGTTAAAATCTACTTAAAATGTAGTTGCATTTACTTTAATTTTATGTTAAAATAGTTAGCGACATTAAAAGTTAACTAAGGAGTGCATACAGTATGCCTAATATTAAATCTGCAAAGAAAAGAGTTTTAGTAAACGCAAAAAAAGCTGAACAAAACAAAGCTATCCGTTCAGCTGTTAGAACTGAAATCAAAAAAATTGATCTTCTCATCAAAGAAAACAAGTATGAAGAAGCTAAAGCAGCTCTCTCTAATGCTTTCTCTGTTATTGATTCTGCATGTTCAAAAAATATTTTACATGCGAACAATGCTGCAAACAAGAAAGCTAAACTTGCAAAGAAGATTGACGCTATTGCTGTTTCTACCCCTGTAGAAGAAGTTGCACCGGTTGTTGAAGAAGCTCCCGTTGCTGAAATAGTTGAAGAAGTTAAACCTGCTAAAAAAACAACAAAAAAGGCTGAAACTGCTGAAGGTGAAGAACCCAAAAAAGCAACAAGAAAGCCTAGAGCTAAAAAAACTGAAGCTGCTGAATAATAATTTACTAAAATGTTAAAAGGCTTCGTATAAGCGAAGCCTTTTTCGTGTATGTTTTTTATTTTGAATGCCCGCAATTTTGCGGGCTCTTCTTTTTTATTTTTGTTGTTTTAGTGGAACACGTCTAATGTGATAAATTACAAACAATAATATACCTATAGATATGAAGATTATTGATTGCCACTGTGACGGTCTAAGTAATGCGTCTTGAACGCCACCAACTTGGTCAGTACGAACGTACTCAATTAGGAAACGCCACACCCCATAAGAGATTAAATATATTTGCATCAAGATATTATAACGTTTAAAATATAGAATTGACAAAATCGCAAATAACACAAATAAGAATAACGACTCATAAAGTTGCGTAGGAACGTGATAACCTATATTCCCCGTATCAGGCGCGCGCATCCAAACACCACCAAAAACGTATTCTTTTCCCAAATATGCTCCATGGCAACAACCACTCATCAAACAGCCTAAACGTCCAAAAGCGTGTGCTATGGTAATACATAATGGGGCAATTAATAAAACCTCATTAAAATATTTTAAGTGTATTCCCTCTCGTTTCCCTTTAAACAAAAAATGCCCTATTAAAAAATAAGCAATTATAAAGGTAGTAGCGCCCCCTATGATACCACCCATTACAGTTAAACCCGCATTATAAAAATCGAATTTTCCTGTTTCAATATAATCATAAAAGGCTTGAAACAACTTAGCCATCAAAAAACCAATAGCTATAGATAAAATGGCAATAAAAAATATATAATCTTGCAAATCGTTAGGAACTTTCTTTTTTGAAGTGTAAAAGTATAACACAAAAACACAAGCAAGTAAGCCTAGCGCAATAAATACCCCATAAAGGTATATATTCATCGTTTTATCAAACAATGGAAACGTTAAAATAGGTTGATAATGCATAGATACTCCTTAAATCAATATAATTATACACGCAACAAATAAAAATGTCAAGTATTACATTTTCTTTAGTTTTTTATTTGCCTTTATAAAAGTTTTTGTGTATAATTAAATAGCAAATAAAAAGTAATTTTTTGCGATTGCAAATCGCATTTCGCCTTTTAGACATTGCAACTTAATATATTCATGGAAAGGTATCGAAGTGGTCATAACGAGCCGCACTCGAAATGCGGTTGTCGGGCAACTGGCACATGGGTTCGAATCCCATCCTTTCCGCCAAAAAGCTTGTAAATAATTTAGATACGCTTTTTAAATGTAAAAGTCAGTGAAAAATATCACTGACTTTTACTATGTTTATATTTTACTTCCCCTATTTTTACTTAATGCTTTTAATCTAATTTTATACTTCATCTTTTACCATTTTTCTCTTATATTATGTATGCCTTTACCGATAAATGCAACTTGATTAAAATCTTCAGGCTTGTTTCTTATTATATAGTCTATATAAGTTATCATTTGGTCTGCCACATCCAAATACCCTATTGCGTTTAGATGCCCACCGCAATAATGGGTAGATACATATTTTTCGTCATGGATAGGAGCATATTTTCTTAAATCGATTACATATAAAAACTCAAAGTAATTTGGAAGGGTACGCAAAAATTCTGCATGTTTATCACATTTTTCGTCCCTTTCACCTTTATCTCCTGTACTAACAGGCATAGTAACAACAAATATTCTTGCTTTTGGTTGGATTTGACGATATTTTTGGATTATTTTAACGTAATGCCCTACAAATGAATCTCTATTATTATCGGGATTTTCAAAATCAACGTCATCCATTGTTCCAAATCCGTACTCGTACTTATCCCATTGATTCATATCGTTTCTGCCAAGTGCTATAATATATGCCTGACATGCTTTTTCAGGCATATAACTTTTCGTCATATTAGAGTAATGGGTATATTCTTTCGCAGTAAGCCCACCGCAAGAGAAATTATATACTTTCATGCCACATTTTCTTGCCATAAACTGACCCCATGAATACTCATAATAGTCATTATATTTTTTACTTGTTCCGTCAAATGATTCGTGTTCTCCGGAAGCAAGGCTATCGCCAATTACCGCCATTGTACGAAAAATTGAAGTGTAACCACCGTCTTTAATTAAACATGATATTGGATTATTGTCCATAAGTCATCCTATTTAGAAAATATTTTTTAATTATTAGCAACACTTAAATCGTAAAAGCCCTCTAATTCATCGTCTTAATACTTTTGTTGTAATTGAAATATTTAAAACTTTCATAAAAGGACTTTATCTTCGTTTCGTATTATATCAATAAATTTGGTTATTGTCAATTTTTGTTTATAATATTTTCAATATGAATCTCACTATACTAACGATTTTTAATCTATCCTTACCACTCTCTATCTTTAATTTCGCAAACACACAAGAAATCATTATCAATTATTTTTCATATTTTTATCATTTTATTTCCTTTTGGATTTTAAATCTCTTCTTCTCCGTATTTTGAAATATACTCTTTTAGGATCTTATTTGTTTCAAGCGGAGCATCTCCTACTGTATTTGAACAAAATATTATTCCCTCAATTTTCTTTTCTCTTAAAAGATCAAAATATTTAGATAGCTGTAACTCAAAGAGTTTTATATCCATCGGCTGTGTTTTATCATCAAGATAATCATACAAATAAATCCCTAGCATTCTCTTCTTATTTTTTGTTATCTCAAAATACCTTTCAAGATATTTATCTACGTTTACGATTTTCTCACAACCCCAAATCCAGAAAGAAACACCGTCAAAACATTCTAGGTATTCTGTCAAATCGTCTTCTATCCGTCCGTTATACAGTACACACCAAAAATCAAGATTATTTTGGTTAAGTTTGCTTTGAATTTTCTTTAATATTTTAGGAGGAAAGCGCTCCATTCTCTCAGGTGAAAAAAAGTCATCCATAACGCATCCATTGATGTTATTAGCACAATTTAGCACTTCAATAACATCGTCGGTATTCCCTAGTTCAGCGTCTGGTAATGCTGAACTGGCATCACCTAAAACCGACCATTTTACTTGTTTTAAACTAGATAATCTCTTTGCTAAATTATTAAAGGGTGGTTGTATGTTTCCGCCATAAGATACTATAAAACTATTTTCTATTCCATATTCTTTTGCAAATCCTTCAGGGCTCATATTACACTCAAATGGTACAATCTTATTATGACTTCCTTCTAAATGTCCCCAATTCCATAATTTTTCTTTTAATTTCATAAATCCTCCTAATAGCACAAATCAATTCTCTTTTTTACTAAAAATATTATCCGAATTCATTTACTCATTGTCTTTACACTTGATTTTATTTATCACAAAAATCATGTAAACTATAATCAAATTTATCACAACAAAACTAAACATGCTAGTTACTTGTTGTGCATATAATGGTAATCCCAAAAAACGATTCCCATTAACCTGTATATAAGATATTAATGGACTTATAATAATTGTTGTAAAAAACCCAGCAAAACCTGAGAGCGTTTGTTTTAATGCTAGCGCTTGAACCCTTTGATTCGGTTCAACGTAATCGTATATTAAATTTATAGTAGCACTATTTATTCCCGCCATTGCAACACTATGCAATATAACATAAATAGTGTAAAATATTTTTCCATTAGTTGGAACAGTAAACATATTTATACCAAAACAAATAGACGCAATAGAGAAACACACTATTAACATTTTTGAAAATGAATATTTATCTGCAAATCTTCCCATCGGTCTTGAAAATAAAACACGTGCAAAACTACCCACCATAGTAATAACTGACACAAAAGTTAAGGAAAATCCTAATTCCTTAATATTATACGTGCCTTGAAATGCTGTTGTAGAATTCCCCATATTCCAAAGAACGGAAATTAAAATTACTTTAAATAATTCCTTATTCTTTAATAAATCTTTAAGTGATTTTCTTGAATTACGATTATCAATTTCTCCTTCCATTGGTTTTTCTTTTGAAAATATTAAAGTTAAGCTATGTAGCAACATTAAGCAAAACACACCTATTCCACAAACAATGAACGCTCTTTCTATATTTCCAGCAGTCTCAAAATAATCCACAACGAAACTAAGTAGATATGAAAAAGCCATTCCACCAAGTAAAGAAACTATCTCTTTATTTGCAGTAAATCTACCACGCTTATTATTTTCAATAAGCGACATATACCAATTTATTTTAGGAGAATTAACAACGTTATGAATAACGTGTGCTATAAAAAGTGATACTATAAATAAAACCGTTTTTGTTTGGATTGAAATATTAAATATAGGTATTAAATAAATCATTGCAAATAACGACTGACTTATAGTGTGTAAAAAGGTTACCCACCTCTTTACTGGTCGCTTATTTGCTAAAAATATGGCAACCAACTGAAATCCACATCCAAGCGAAACAAAAGAAGATAAAATCCCAGTAATACTGTCTTTTATTCCTATATAAGAAGTTAGTTTAGCTAGATAAACACCACCAACCGAAATTGAAACAAAATATTCTAGAGCTGCTTCTATAATATACATTAATCTAGTAAACTTATATACGTCTTTTTCCTTTTCCATAAATACACCTAATCCAAACTGCGCTTAAAAAAGAAAGTCTACTCTATCCTAACCTTTCAAATACAATCAACAACAAATTCCTGTTTTGTTTCTTTAATAGCGCTTTTTATTTCGTTGCCGAAATCTGAACAATTTATCGCAATTTTCCCCTTGTTCTCACCATAATTTTTAACAACTGTTTCACCATTAAAATTTTTAACACATACTTTATTAAAATTAACGCTCTTTAAGTTGGCAGAACGGATTAAACAATCGTCTGTATAATTATTTGACAATAGTATATCTACGCTTTCAAGATTAAGAGTAAACGGCTCTTCCTGACTCCCATAAGCAATCATCGGCATAGAAATATTTTTAACTACAATATTTTTAAAACTTATATCGTATAAAGGTCTATTTTGTTGCCACGTCTCATTTCCAGAATAATTATAATGTAAAAATTTCTCTGAATTTTCAACCGTGCAATTTTCTATTGTTATTTTTGATGGCTTTTTTATTATTTCTAATCTATTATCTGCATAGTAAGTATAAAAACTTTTCATCCTATAACGATGATTTGGATTCTCTAAGTCGCTTAGTAACTTTCCCGTTATCTTTTCATCTTTAGTTAATGTATAACGGTGGACAAACTTCGAGTTTCCTTCCACCTTACAATTACTAATTTTAACGTTTGTTCCCGCAAATCTAAAGGCACTGCAAGTTGAAGAAAGTTTACAATTGCTTATTCTAACTTTATAGTTTGCGTATCCTGCAATACAATCATCCCCAGTATAAAAATCACAATCTTCCACTAAAACGTTTTCACAATCAAACACATCAAAACCATCATGTCCTGCTTTTATAGTTGAATTTTTACAAGTAACATTCTTGCAACTCCAAATACAATAAGCCCAATTGGCGCTATTTACTATTGTGATGCCGTAAATATCTATATTTTTACTTTTACAGATACTTATACAATGCGGTCCTCTAAAACCTTCTTCCCCATTTTCATCATAACAGTCTCGTCCATCTATTATTGAGTTTTTTTCTCCAATAATCGCTATGTTTTTAGCGTTATAAACTTTAATTAAAGAATTAAACCACTTTTTCCCATAATGAACACCATCTATTGAACGACCATTAATTTTTGTTTCATTTGTTAATATATAATTGGGCACGGGCTCAATTATATCTTTTTGTAATATGAAATAATCATTAGGATTTCGTGATCCTATTAATTTTGCATCTTCAAGTAAGTGCAACGTGATATTTGAACGTAGTCTTATAGCCCCGGTTATAAATTCCCCTGCAGGTATTTGAATTTCTCCTCCACCATTTTTAAAACAATAATCTATTGCAGACTGAATACTTTCCGTTTGTAATAGATTGCTTCCAGTTTTTGCACCAAAGTCTAATATGTTAACCTTTAATTTGTAATTTTTCATCATCAATCCACGCTCTTTAATATAAGTATTTATCAATTTGTTCCTTGTGTCGTTGGGCGCAACATCTAACCAAACAATGATGCTTATAAAAATATTTGTATATATATTATTCAGTAACTCTATCCATACACATTTCTAGTTTTTAATTTTAATCAAAAGTCCAAATTTATTCTATACACAAACTTGACTAAAAATTGTCTTTTTTTGACCATATAAACTTGTACCATGCAATGCGTTATTTAACAAATTGATTAATAATGAAAATATAAATCATAGTAGAAGATTCCCTCTTTCTAAACTTGCCACACTCACAACAAAACTTATAAACGATTTAAAGAACACAACAAAATCACCATTCAAACTTACTTGAATTCAAAGCGAATGGACTATACAAAAAACCAACTATTAAAAAACAAAAAAATTACAGACGTTGCTCTGCAATTGGGAAACACTAATATTTATAATTTTAGTCGGGCTTTCAAAAAACACGTTGGAATATCGCCAGAACTATTCAAAAAAGAACAAAAATAAAGCTTAAATCATAAAAAAAGAAGTTTTGTTTTACAAAACTTCTTTTTTTAATAAAGTTGATAAAACAACAAAAATATTAAAAAGGAAATAATCTTCTTATCTCGTTCTCATCAGGTTGCTTGCCATATTCTGAAAGCTGAAAAGGTTCTGCAAATATAATTTCATTTGCCTTTTCCCCATAGTATTTCAATATTATGTCTCGATACTTTGCCGCTGACATTGCCTCCCAATATTCACTATGATTCTTCGACTTATATTTTTGTAATTCCTCTACTGATAGTACTTTATCTCTCGGTATCCTTGGTGATCTATACCACTCTTTCCTCTCTAACTTATCACTTGGTACTTTATCTAATTCACCATGTGTAAATGGCAACCACTCGTATACCTGTGATACGTGACAATCGTACATATCAAATTTTTTATCTATAACGTTATCAATTGATATTACCACGTTTGGTGTAAATGGTGGATTAGTAAATGGATCTCTAAAATACATTATTACTGGCATTTCTTCCATCGCTGGAACTTCTGGACAAAAATTTGGCACTATCAATAAATACGATGCATCTTGAACTAAAACGCCAGCATTGCGATGGTCTGCGTGATAATCATTAGTTCGATGCGAAAATATGATATCGGGATTAAATT
Organism: Clostridiales bacterium; assembly: GCA_015069425.1. GTDB lineage: Bacteria > Bacillota > Clostridia > Christensenellales > Borkfalkiaceae > UBA1259. The sequence goes on from SVIP01000005.1 coordinate 12,854, forward strand.
CTCTTATATAGCGTACTAGCTTTTTTCTGGTTTCTAAATCTGCCATTAGTTCACAGTCGTTTATATCCCACACGTCATATTTCACACCCGTCAATTGTGCAACGTTTTGTGCCTCTTTATACCTACGCTTTGCAATTTCTTCCGGAGTATTCTCATGGTGTCCACCACAGCCATTACACATTGAAAGGAATTGCACTTTATGCCCTGCTTTTATGTACTTAAGTGCGGTACCACCACCTTCAAAATCATTATCGTCTAAATGTGCTCCTATCATTAGTACTTTTAATTGTTTATTCATGTCTAAAATATAATATTGATAATTTTTGTCATAACATTGACTACAATATTATTCCTTTATATAATTTAAGATATGGCGGTGCTTTCAAAATATAATACAATTTAAACCACCTATGTATTATTGTTCTATTTCACACAAAACTCCATTATCTCCCATAATTATAGTCAATAGTTTAAATTTATTCTATATACAAAATTGACTAGAAATTGTTTTTTTTTGACCATGTAAAAATAATATTTGCACTTTTTTATTTTGCTATAATTTCAGCAAATGCTTCTAACCACAAATCTGCTATAAATGCATGCATTTGCTCGGTTGGATGTATACCATCCCATAACCAATATTCATTAGGATCAATATTTTTATTGCTTTTTAATAATGCATTTTTTGATTTTTCAACCAATTCTTCTAAGGGTTTTTGTAAGGGGATAAATTTAGCATTAAAACACTCTGCTATTTGACGAATTATTTGTTGTTTTCTGCGAAAAACCAACATGAAATTTTCATAGTTCTCTTTTTGTTTACCGACCGGTAATGCAAAAGGCTCCATTATAATCAATTTTAAATTAGGGTTAACTTGGCAAGCGGAAGAAAGCAACTCTCTATATCCCTTTTCAAAATTATTTAAATGTTCTTCTATGCCTTCTTCATATTTACCATCTCTTTTTCCGTTTCCATTTATTCCGATAAGAAGACTAAGCACGTCTGGTTTTTCATCAAGCGTGTCAACCTTCCACCTTTTTGCGATAGTTTCCACAGAATCTCCACTTACGCCACGATTAACAAAGAGATATTTCCCAGGATTTTGATAAGCCAACCGCCCTACAACAGTAAACACATAAGAATGCCCTATTTGATGATTTAAATCCCATCTCGTTTCAGGATCTTTATAACGATTTCCATCTGTAATTGAATCTCCTTGAAAAAGAACTTTTATCATATCTAATTACACTCCTACTATTAATCTCACATGTTTTTATCTTAAAATTATTATAACACTTATACAAAAAAAATCAAAATATATTATTATTTTTTTAACTTTTTTTCGCCACACTTGCTATAATAAAACATAAAAAATTTAAATCAAATTTAGACTTGACAAATATATTTCAGAGTGTTATAATTAAGCTATCAATACATGACTGACGGATTGCACAGAGTACTGTGGGGGAATGTGTTGATGTTTAGCCGACCGTCTGGGCAATTCAATTGTTAAATTGGATTGCCTTTTTTGTACTATTTTTATAAGGAGAGTTTTATGCAACACGATAATTGGAATGGGTTTAATTGTGGTTTATGGCAATCAGAAATAAACGTACGAGATTTTATTCAAACAAACTACACTGAATATACTGGAAATTGTTCCTTTTTAACAAAAGCAACCAAAAGAACATCTGCCCTTATGCAAAAATTACAAATTTTATTTGACAAAGAGAGCAAGCAAGGCGGGGTCTTAGACATTGATACTACAACTGTTTCTTCACTAACAAATTATTCTGCTGGTTATTTAGATAAAGAAAATGAAATTATCGTTGGTATGCAAACAGATGCACCCTTAAAACGTGGCGTTAATCCTTTTGGTGGAATGCGTATGGTAAAACAAGCGTGCGAAGCCTACGGTTACTCTTTAAGTGAAAAAGTTCAAGAAGAATTCCGTTACCGCACGACGCATAATGATGGCGTTTTCCGTGCTTATACTGATGAAATGCGACTAGCTAGACGCTGTCACGTTATAACAGGGCTTCCTGATGCCTATGGCCGCGGTAGAATTATTGGCGATTATAGACGTGTGGCTTTATATGGTGTTGATAAATTAATTGAAGAAAAGAAAAAAGATAAAGATAATCTAAAACTAAACAATCTAAATACCGAACAAATTCGCTTAAGTGAAGAGTTGTTCCAACAAATAACTTTCTTAGGTTATCTTAAACAAATGGCTTCTCTTTACGGTTATGATATTAGCGCACCTGCTAAAAACGCAAAAGAGGCTATTCAGTGGACTTATTTTGCCTATCTTGGCGCAATTAAAGAGCAGAACGGCGCAGCAATGTCTTTAGGTAGAGTTAGCACTTTCTTTGATATTTACATTGAACGAGACATTAAAAATGGTGTTTTAACTGAAGAAAGCGCACAAGAGCTTTTTGACGATTTCGTTATGAAACTTCGCATGGCTCGCCATTTAAGAACACCTGAATATAACGAGTTGTTCGGTGGTGACCCTATGTGGATTACTGAGGCTATCGGCGGTATGGGCGAAAACGGAAAAACACTCGTTACTAAAAGCTGTTTCCGTATGCTAAACACACTTTATACCCTTGGCCCCTCCCCTGAGCCCAATCTCACCATTTTATGGTCTAAAGATTTGCCATCAGAATTTAAAAAATTCTGTGCGAAAGTTTCAAAAGATACTGATTCTATTCAATATGAAAACGACGATTTAATGCGTCCTATTTACGGTGACGATTACGCTATTGCATGTTGCGTTTCTGCTATGAAAATAGGCAAGCAAATGCAGTTCTTTGGTGCAAGATGTAACCTTGCTAAACTTTTGCTTATAGCATTAAACGGTGGTTACGACCACACCACTGATATACACATTGGGCCACAAATGCCCGTCTTAAACGATGAAAAACTTGATTATGATAAAGTTTTAGAAAGACTTAACGTCTATATCCCATGGCTTGCTAATCTATACGTCAACACCATGAACGTTATTCACTATATGCACGACAAATATGCTTATGAGAAGACGCAAATGGCACTTCACGATACAAAAGTTGGTAGATTTATGGCTTTTGGCGTAGCGGGATTATCTGTAATAACAGACTCTCTAAGTGCAATTAAACACGCTATAGTCCGCCCAATTATTAACGAAAAGGGATTTATTGTTGACTTTGAAACCACTGGTTATTTCCCAAAATATGGAAATGACGATGACAGTGTTGACTCAATAGCAAAAGACTTAACTCATAAAGTTATTACTGAGTTAAGAAAAACGCCAACCTATCGCAATGCTGAACATACTTTATCTGTTTTAACCATAACTAGCAACGTAATGTACGGCAAAAATACAGGTGCAACACCTGACGGTAGAAAGGCTGGCGAACCTTTTGCGCCAGGCGCAAACCCAATGCACAATAGAGAAGAAAACGGTGCATTGGCATCACTCAATTCGGTTGCAAAAATAAGTTATGACGATTGTCGAGATGGAGTTTCTAACACTTTCTCGATTACCCCTGATGCGCTAGGCAAGACTGATGAAGAAAGAGTTGAAAACTTAGTAAATATTATTGATGGTTATTTCACAAAAAAAGCTCATCACATAAACGTCAACGTTTTAAAAAGAGACACTTTAATCGACGCTTACAATAATCCCGACAAATACCCCAATCTAACCATTAGGGTTTCTGGTTATGCCGTTAACTTCCATAAACTTTCAAAAGAACAACAAAAGGAAGTTATTAGTAGAACTTTCCACGAATCTTTATGAGTAATATAGAAATAACTGGTAAAATTCACTCTTTTCAAAGTCTTGGAACGGTTGATGGTCCGGGTGTAAGATTTGTTGTCTTTATGCAAGGGTGTCCCCTACGCTGTCATTGTTGCCATAACCCTGATACATGGGATATAAATTTAGGTCAAGATTATACTCCCGAACAAGTGCTAAACAAAATCGTTCGTTTTAAAGAATATTTTGGCGAAAATGGTGGCGTTACTATTTCGGGCGGAGAACCTTTGATTCAAGCAAAGTTTTGCAGTGAATTATTTAAACTTTGTCACAAAAACGGCATCAATACCTGCCTTGATACTTCGGGATTTAAGTTAAATCAACTGATTAAAAATCTTTTATCACAAACGGATAGGGTTTTACTTGATATAAAATACACAAGTGAAGAAGAATACCATAAATACGTCGGTGCAAATTTTAATTCCGTAATTGAATTTTTATCTTACTGTAATCAAATTAAACTGCCCGTAACCGTACGGCAAGTGGTTATACCAACTATTAACGATACGGAAGAAAATATTGAAAAACTAAATCTAATTACCAAAACTTATTCTTGTATCGATAAGGTTGAATTGTTGCCGTTTAAGAAAATTTGTCAGGTTAAATACGATAATTTAGGTATTAATTTCCCTTTCAAAGATTTACCTACCCCCGACAAAGAAAAAATGCAATACTTAAACTCACTTATTAAAATTTAGTTGCAAAACATTTGACAAAAGCATATATTATAAAGTAATATTTAATTGCTGGTTGAACAATGCGGGAGAGTACGTTTATCGTCACCGAAGGAGTAACACTTTCAGGTAAAAGGACCGTTTTGGGACAGCACTTTGGAAAAGACGGAAAAACCGTCGCCGACGAAGCAATTTTCTAAACGAAAAGAATCTTTCAGGTAACAAGACAGAGTTTATATTTTTTTAGGAGGCTAAAAATATGGACTCTGTTTTTTTCGTATTTGAAATTATTGGAGTTATCGCTTTTGCTATTTCAGGTGCGACTGTCGCTATTAAAAGCAAAATGGATATTTTGGGAGTCGCAGTTTTGGGTTTAACCACTTCTGTTGGTGGGGGCATTATTAGAGATTTACTTTTGGGTATTAATCCCCCCTCTATGTTACTAAACCCCTTACCAGCATTAATTGCAATTTCCGTTTCGCTTGTGACTTTTTTACCTTTTATACAAAAGTGTATATCAAAAAAACATAAACTTACACATTCCATAATTATGTTTGCAGACGCCGTTGGGCTAGGTTTTTTTACCATTATGGGTACTAATACCGTGTTTACTATTATAGATAGTCCAAATCTTTTTATATGCGTAACTATTGGTGTAATAACGGGTGTTGGTGGCGGAGTCTTAAGAGACGTTTTATCTAAAAATACACCGCAGATTTTCGTTAAAAACTTCTATGCCACAGCATCAATAATAGGCGCACTTAATTATTCAATACTTTATCCATTAATAAATAATATTTTAGCAATGTCAATAAGTATATCTCTAATTGTAATACTTAGAATTCTTGCTATAAAATTCCGTTTAGAATTACCAAAAGCTAATTGTTTAGAATAAAAACTTGCAAAACATATGCTTTTAATGTATAATTAAACCATAATTTTGGAGAACAAAAAAATGAGCGAACAAAAATCTAGAGCACAAATTGGTAAAATGGCAGGTTTGATAGGAATTATTGCTAATGTTATTCTCGCAAGCGGAAAACTTGTCATTGGTGTTTTATCAGCATCAATGTCTATTATTGCAGATGCTATTAATAATTTCACTGACGGAATAAGTTCGGTGGTGGCACTTATAGGATTTAAATTATCGCAAAAACCTGCAGATGCCGATCACCCTTTTGGACATGCACGATTTGAATACGTTTCAAGTTTAATTGTTTCCATTATTGTGATGTTTATAGGTTTTGAACTTGCTAAAAGTTCTATAGAAAAAATTTTCAACCCAGAAGCCATTAACTTTTCGGTATTGACTTTAATTATTTTATTAATTTCTATCGTTGGAAAATTGGCACTTTGCTTTTTCAATTACTCAATTGCTAAAAAAATAGATTCTACAACACTTAAAGCGACAGCCATGGATTGTAGAAACGACGTTATAATGACCTCTGTCATCTTGTTTGCTACTCTTTTTGAATATTTTACTAGCATAAAAATTGACGGTTACACCGGTCTTGCTGTTGCAATTTTCATTATGATTAGTGGTTTTAACTTAATAAAAGAAACGTCTTCTCCTATTCTCGGCAAAAAAAACGACGACCATTTAAAAGATTTAATTTTAGATAAAATCAAGGAATATCCTATAGTAATAGGTTATCACGACCTTATGATTCACGATTACGGCCCAGGTATTTCCTTTTGTTCAATCCACTTTGAAATTGATAAAAACTTAGACCCCTTATACGTGCACGAACTTATTGATAAATTTGAAAGAGAAATTGCAGAGTACGGAACAAGTTTAACCGTCCACTATGACCCCGTAATAACCGATAGTAAAGAATTAAATATTCTTAAACACGCTGTAACAAATTGTATAGTGAACGTTGACGTAAGAATGTCTATACACGATTTTCGCACTATTCCGTGTGACGGGTTTTCAAAAGTGTTTTTTGATTTGGCCCTACCAGAAAACTTAGAAAATAAAAAAGACGAATTAAAAACACTGATAGAAAACGAACTTAATTCTCTTGGTTTAGGTATTTTTCAAGCGGAAATAACTTTCGATTCCATTGCATTTAATTAATAATTTAAAAAAGTAAACGCCATAGCCTAGCTATGGCGTTTTTGTTTTATTAAAGACACAATTTATAAAATATAAACTTTTATTTCACCGACTTTAATTTCATCTGAAATAGTCTTTCCATACAATTTAATATTGAATTTTTCAGTAGCATTAGGAATACAGTTCATATTAAGTACACTTACTGAATACTTACCATTGTCTTGCTTTCTAACAGTAAATGATACGTTTTTATTATCACAAATAATATCTCCACTATTACCAATTTCCTCCAATAAATGCGTCATTGCGTTTATTGCCCAAGGTTTATGATAATATTCCTTAAACGCACCAAAATAAATCTTACCTTTACCGTAATTATTCTTAAAAATCACACCATTGCCGTATTTATCTTGACAAATAGGCTGTGCGGAAACACATTCAAATTTTACAGCCTTAATTTTATCCCTTTCTGGTATTAAATAAGTCGTATCGTCATTAAATGTTATTCTTGTATCTGCTTCATACTCTCCTTTAATAGTTGCACCAAACAATTTTTCCACTCTTTCGTTTGAAATAAATTGTGGCTCTAAATCGTTTCTATCAACAGTGTTTAAGTGGCAATATGAAATTACTAATTCTCCACCGTTATAAACGTATTGCTCTAAGCGGTCAAATAATTCTTCAGTCATTGTGTTCCAGCCTAAAAAGGCAATAGTTTTATATCTTTCTATATTGTTATCGGCATAAACTAGGTCTACACTACCATAAGGCGTTCCTGCAAATAATTTAGTATTTAATGGAGTCTCTATGCTATTCTGCTTATCTGATATTGGCATCCAAGCCTCTGTTGCGTGCCAGCAATCTTGATAAGAGTTATCCCATTTGCCCCAAACAGGCATGTCCCAATCTTTTTCTTTAAGTTCACCCATTCTGTCATTAGTCTGCCACATCATAAATTCGTTTCTACCAAATACAAACGCTTTATCAACCACAAGGTCGCCTTTTCTTGGATGTGTTAAGGTGTATTCATAGAAATCTCTTAAATATTTTCTATTTAATACACAATGTTCATCTTCAAAATCAAGCCTGTCGAAAGCATTTGTCTTAAACAAGGCATTTTCCGCATAAACGTATGATGCGCCGTTTAAGTAAGCCAGTTGCATTGTCAACCTATATTTATTAGATTTAACTTCATCAACGGGAATACCAAAATACCAGTCCGTGGGTATGTGTGCCCCCCAACATTTAGCAGAACTTGCTCTAACCGCACCAATTAAAATATTTACGTTTGAAACGGGTTCTATAGTAAGTCGATCAAAGCCCGCCTCACCCTCGTATACACACAGTAAACTTGGAGCACCAACAGACGTTAACCCTATATTTTTAGTATTCTTTTCTTTTGTCTTTCTTAGATATTCTTTGAATAATTCTTTTGACTCCGAAAAAGATTGAGAATTCCTTAATCCCTCAAAATTATATAGACTATTTTTTCCACCAAAATTGGTCAACTTTTCTATACCTGTATTAAAGAAATGATATGGTTCGTGCACGTGGAAGCCATAAAAATTTTCTGAGTGTTTTTCGGGTAAATATGCCATAATATCCTGATAATCAACAATGCCATATTTCATACCGAACATATCCATCATTTCAACGTATTTTTCAAATAATTCGGTCGGCGCAAAAGTTATATAATTTCTTATATACTTTGGTCTAAATTGAATAAAGTTTCCCATTCCTGAAAAAATAAAGGTTTGCATAATCCTTTTTAATTCTTCAGAATCATCGTGACGATGGTCGTCACTATCCGTGCCGATTAAAAAGTCATCTTTATTTTCAACAATCTCTGGCATTACTAAAGTTATCTGTTCACCAGCAAAGACTGCTGTTGCTTGTGCTTTTCCCAATTCATTAGCAAGAAATGATAAAACAATAAAGTCATCAAAATATTTGCTTTTAATTAAGGTACAATTTTTTAAATCTTTAACAATTTCAAACTGCTTTTCCTTATCAAATAATGCCACACCGAAAACGCCGTTTAAGCAAGCGTATTTACGCAACGAAACCTGCATTTTTTGTTTTACTTCGGGAAATTGCAAAACACGAACTTGTGACAAGAGTAGTCCGCTTTCCGTACTGTTACGGGTACTTATCTCAATTATATTTTCACCTTTTTTGAACACGGAACTATCCACGTCAAAATATACCGACGGCCAACCCAAATTTACGTTTTCAAACAAAACGTCTTCTTGTGAAAATGCTAATTTTCCGTTAACTTTTATCTCTATATCAATAGTGTGTTTTTGCCATTCTTTTAGTGATGCGTTAAGTTTAATCTTAAACTTTGCATTGGCATTTTCTAAATTTACTTTAGCAACAAGCACACTTCCATCTGATATATCGAAGCACTCCCTTTCAATCATTTTTCCATAAGCCCAGTCTGTAACTTCGCTATGTATACTTGACGGAGATTTAAAGTTTATTTTCTCTTTATTTAAAACAAAAAGTTCACAGTCATTGATTTTTATTGCTTCGTATAAGCCTATAATCTTGTCCATATTATTCCCGTTAAATAATTTTATTGATGCCTTTTTTAAGTGATATCAATTCAATCTTATCGTTAAGTTTTACTTTCACGCTAGTTTCTTTAGTAGCCTTAATAGAAAGGAAAATTACTTTACCGTCTTTATATTTTGCACTAACTAATAATCCCTTTTCTACCCTTAAGTCCTTAAACTCCGCTTTATTCCATCTAATTGGCATTGCGGGGAAAAGTTCAACATATCCTTTATTATCTTGAAGTAGCATTTCTTGTACAGCATCACAATAGGCAAACTGTGCCTCTAGCGTAAACGGTCTATAATGCCATTGCGACGCACCATAACCTTTATAATCACCATTTAAATGGAAACCGTTTTGTGACAAATATGCAAGATTAAAAGTTCTTAATTTTTCATAAGCGGCGTTTCCGTTATAAATGCTAGCATATAAGGTTGCACACCACGGGAAAGAAAAACCTACCCACCAACCAGTACCTAGTTGCTCAATTTCTAGCATACTGTTTTTTATAATTTCTTCATTTTCTTGACTGTCATTTTTAAATACATTTAAAGGATATACGCACATTAAGTGAGAGAAGTGCCTATGAGAGAATGGCATTCTTCTTTCATTGCTTAACATTATCACCTTTTCATCATCAACGAAAATCGGATCAAGTTTATTTAGAATTTCCTCATACTCTCTGCTATCTACACCTAAATCTTTAGCAAATCTTATTAAAGCACGATACAAGTAAAGTAAAAGCGATTGGTCAAAGTTTGTTACACCAATTCTAAAGTTTTCTTGTTTTTCCTCATAAATTTCGGGAGAAGTTGAAACTGGTAAGTAATATTTGCCGTCTTTTTCAATTAGTAAACCTCTTATACCCTTTTCAACGCCTTTTAAGAAAGGATATGCTCTATTTTTTAAGAAGTTTTTATCTCCAGAATAATAGTAATAATCGTCAAATGCTTTTGCCGCCCAAATAGTCATTGTTGGAGAAAGTGAATATTGCGACCAACCACCCATAAATTCGCCGTTAAGCGATGAAGTGGCAGGGAGTAAATATCCGTCAACTTGATAAAAATGTTTAGCAAATTTCTTGAATTTATTTCTTAATTTCCACAAATAATCGGCAAAAACACGACCTTCATCAAGCCTATTAGCTTTGCCATAACCCCAATAAGACATTTGCGTGTTCGTATCGTGGTGGTAATCTCCTTTCCAAGGTGGCAACATGTCGTTATCTGCCGTCCATACGCCTTGTAGTGGCATTGGGTATCCACCTTTTCTACTGGTTGATGCAAATAAATACCAAGATCTATAATAAGTTTTTTCAATGTCTTTATCACCTACGCTAATTTTAGATTTAGCCCAGTATTTTTTCCACCATTTTTTATGCTCAACAAAAAGCAAGTCATAGCCTTTTTTCTCAGCGTTATCAATAACTTGCTTTGCATAAGCAACAACGTCTTGACTATCGTCGGTGGTTGCAACAGTAAAGTAGATATCTGTATATTTACCATTTTTAACTTCCTTAACCATCAACGTATAAGTGTAATCTGTTAAAGAATTTTGCTTATAATAAGTATATTTTCCGTCTTTTTCTACTTTAGATTCCGGGTAATCTAAAAGTTGTTGCTCTACACTCGTGCCATCTCCTTGACAAACCTCTGAGTTTTCTTCATTCCCAGATATATACGTTGGTATATGTATCTTGTATTTACAATCTGCATTTACTCTTATAACACCAATTTGTTCAATTGCACTTATAAAAGAGGTAACTACAATATCATTACACGTAAGTTTCGCTACTGCATTTTCGATATCAAGTTCAGAAACTATTTTTTCACTTGTTTGGCCAATATCTAAAAGTATTCTCCCAGCTGAAAGTTTAGTAGGGAAATTTGAACGAGGACGAATATCGTACTTATTGATTTTATAAAGCCAATCTTCTTTATTGCCTTTACAAGCCCTAGCGTAATCTTTATATTTAAAATCTCTTTTATATACCGACTTTATTGGTCTATTATCCCATAAATCTAGCCTATCTACAGCAATTTTAAGTGGTCCGTTTCCGTATATCAATGAACCTATTGAGCCATTCCCTAGCGGTATTGCTTCATCCCATCTCTTTACACTGTTTTCAAAACGTAGCCCGTAATCGTTAAATTTTATATTCATATTACACCTATAATTTTAAACACTTTTGATTATCAAAAGTTTTTTTCTTATTGTTCTATAACCTTTTCACCTTGTAGGTAAACTGACTTAACGTTAACCATACCATCAATCAAAATAAGGTTTGCTATTTTTCCTTTTTCAATACTGCCAACTTTGTCATCAATACCTAAAAGCTTTGCAGGATTTAACGAAGCACATCTAATTGCGTGACATAATCCATGTCCTGTATGTCTCATTAAGTTTCTACAAGCATTATCTAACGTTAAATGACTGCCTGCTAAATGCCCTTCATAGTCATAGTTAAGGTCTGGTCCAAAGACAATTCCGTCCTTTTCGTTATTCGTAAAATCCCCACTCTTTGGCATACAGTCGGTAATTAGAATTATTCTTTCCGTTCCTTTTACTTTCATGACCATTTTAATCATGTCTGGTTGAACGTGTACGCCAACTTCATCACAAATAAGTTCTGCGTACATATCTTGATTATAAAGAGTAAATTCGTCACAACCTGCACCAATAGTTCCTTGTGCACAACCTTTTGCCTTTCCTGAATCGCCATGGTGAGTTTGTACTTTTACTCCATATTTATAAACCTGTCTACACTGTGTGCTAGTTGCTGAAGAATGTCCTAAAGCAAAAATTGCACTAGGGTTATCAGCCTTTACGTCTTGCATAAAGCCCTCTATACCCTCTCTAGCAGGATCAATTGCCCAAATTCTTGCATACGAGCCTACTTCATCAATTACAGGTTGATATTCCTCTTTAATAATTTCTCCGCCCCAAAGAATATATTTTTGGTTACTGCCTCTTCCGCTCATATATGGACCTTCCATATATATACCGTCAATAATTTTGCCAATACCACTCTTTGCGGTTTCTTTTATTTTTTTTGTTCCATCAATTAATCTCTCCGCATTTAAATTACAATAGAGAGTAGGCAAAATTGTAGTTTGCCCATGCTTAATAAAATGCTCCGCACACTTTAACGGTTCATCCACCCATAAATACTCTTCCGAACCGTGATTATGTATATCTATTAAACCCGGTGCAACGTATAACCCGTTTGCATCTATTATTTCCGCTCCGTTTGGAATAGTGTATTCGCTCTTTTTGCAAACGTTACCTATTCTATCTCCGTTAATTTCTACTACACCGTCAAAAATTATTCCGTCTTCTAATATTACGTTAGCATTAACTATTACTTTCATTTTTTTACCTTTTTATAATACACAGACTGCCTAAAAGGCAGTCTGTGTTATTTTTTTATTACATATCTTCAGGTTGAATTCCGAAATGCCAGCTACTGAACGGTTTTGCAATTGCCGTTGAAACGTAGCAGATACCTTTACCAAGTCTCATGATTGACGCAGGGATTTCCATTGAAATAGGTCCATAAAGTTCAAGTCTTGATACCATTCTTTGCCAGCTTGAACCAGCTTCACTGTTCAAGAGTGCGTGACATTCAAATCTTTCTTTAGCGTTTACGATGTCGTATGGTCCGATTGTTGCTGCTCTAGGAGGAACTGCCCAAACGTCACCAGAGTCACCCATAGGTCCGAATTGTGAGTTTTCTGCAACCGTTAAGGGGTGTTGTGTTACTAATCTGGATTTCAAGGTGATAAATTCTTCTAAGTTAGCAGCCTTAAATTCAGGAGCACCTGGGTCGATAAACGCAGTGTGTCCCGGCCAACCGGTTGCGGTATAAACAACGTCCGCACCACCTAAATCTGCAATCATGTTTGAATATACGCCAGTTTGTTTATTGTCGTTATTAAACGTATGCCATTGTGAAATGTCAGGTCTTAAGTCTTCTCTAATTCTGTAGTAGAAGTGATACATGAATGAATATCCTAAACCTGCGCCATAAGTTAAAGGAGCAACGTTACCATCTTGGTCTGCCCATTCATCCATTGCAAACGCGTGTACGTTTCTAAGATTAATATTGTGTTTATTAATCATTTCGGCAACTGCTGAATATCCACCAGGATATTGGTTTGGGCAAATCATTACAAATTGCTTGTCTTCTACATCACTCTTCATTAAACGAGTTATCATATCCATTAACATGCATGAATACGGTTCCATAACAATTTTTACTTGATAGCCGTTTTCATTCGTGTATTCCATATCTTCACGTTTAATGTTTCTTACACGCTCAAATTCTTCAAGCGGTAAATTGCTGTGTGGCAACCAAGGTGCCGGTTTAAATCTAAATTCGTCATAAAGTCCCATTTTTTGTTTCTCCTTTTTTCTTTTATGTTTTTAAAATTTAATATTATAAAGACTTGCTGCGTTATTACACATAATGTCTTCAATATCTTTTTTAGTTAGAGTAAGCTTTTCAGCAGTTTTCTTGAACCCACGGATTATCTCATACATGAAATTTGTCATATTTGATGCGTCTTCAACCTCCCTCATATGCGGGTCGCCACTGACGTCACCGTATAATCCTTTAGGTATAACATTAATATATACACCGTTCTCAACTACTCTATACATTCTCATTTTAGAAATAGGCAAATCCGAACCGAATAAGACTCTCTTCGTGCCGACCGATTCAATACACTTTTCAGTCGCATAAGGTAATGTATTTGCAGAGAAATCGAAATACATTTTTTCAGAGTGTTTTAAGGTCTCAAACGAGTCGCCGAAATCTTCTTTAGCATACGCTCTTCCAATGTGCGCAACTATTAATTTTATATTTGGATACTTTTGCTCTATTTCCATTAACGTTTTCACATTGTCTTTATTTTTAATTCTATCTTCTTTAGAAATATGTAAAACAAGAGTCAATCCCAACTTGTCCGCAACCTTTAAGTGATGTTCTGGCATGAAATCGTATATACCAGCATCTCTTTGCGAAACACCTTTCCTACATTGATAAAAATATGGTTTGAGTCCTTTAAATCCACCTTCAACTACACGCTTCTCAAGCTCTTCACTGCTCATATAATAATCAGTAAAGAATAAAGTGGGATAATTATATTTTTTACATGACTGCGCAACATATGCGTTATCATTATACTTTTCCTCACCACTCATTCCAAATACGACCGGAACAACAGTGTTGTTAGGAAACATATCTTTATATGTTTGAACTAAATCTTCAATTGAGTTATCTATCGCAACTCTCTCTGGCCAATATCTAATTTCTTCATTATCTGAACGTAAATAAACGTGCGAGTGCGCGTCAACTATATTTTTAGGCAAAAAAGGCTCTAATTCTTCCTTATATACCTTCAAATCATAATCTGTCATCTTAAAGCCAAACATTATTTTTCTCCTCTTGCTCGTATTAGTATCATTATAGTACAAATAAAATTATAAATCAATTAATTTTCTTGTCAATCACTTTAATTTTTTCGTCAAAATTAAGCTTTTAACAATATTCTTTTATAAATTTTATTATACCACACGACCATGCGTGGCACAAACTATGTCTAAATCCTTTATAACAGAATTTACCAAAATCACCGTGAATATCTATCTGCCCTTCTTTAACAAATTCGTCTATTCTGCAAGAATTTTCCGTCCATTCTATATCGAAATCTTCCCAAAACGAAGTCGCTCCTTTGTCTAACATTGCGCCATAATATTCTTTCAACATCTCAATTGCTATTGCGGGCGAAACACACTCGGCAACAGTTTTAAATAAGAAGTAACTCATAAAGGTTGAAAATCCTTTCACCCCACCTTCCATAAGCATTTCTTTTTCTTGTTCTGATATCTCACCTATTGCAAAATATTTAAGAGCGATGATTTGTTTTTTACTCTTAACTTCAATAGGTCTTAACAAAAGACGATTTAAAATATCTTCAACTAAAGCCGTGTCCTTGTTTAATAATTTTAACACCTCTATAGTCTTTTTACAAGCAATAATGTTAATTGCTCTAACACCAGGAATTTCATCTTCTGTTTTATGTGTCGGCCAATCAACAAAATAACTCGGGTAATTAAGCTCGCCGTTTTTGAGTACACACTCGTCCATTTGCCCAACTATTCTGTCGATAATCTCAGTTTGCGACTTGAGAAAATCCATCGCATTAGTTTCTTTTGCGTAATCTGATAAAATTATCAAATACCAAAGCGAATATGTTGGGAATCCGTTAAACCACCCATCTTTAGGTGTTGTCCCTATAACAAAATTAAGCGAATCTTCTATAATTTTAACACGACCATATAAGGTTGTCATTGCAATCATTTCTGGATACATATCGCCTATCCAAACG
The DNA here is from genome assembly GCA_015069425.1 of Clostridiales bacterium. GTDB lineage: Bacteria > Bacillota > Clostridia > Christensenellales > Borkfalkiaceae > UBA1259. Next base: position 28,344 of record SVIP01000005.1, read on the forward strand.
ATATTATCTCTTTTTATTCCGTCCCACAAAAATTCGCCTTGTGCGCATAAATCAATTGTATGCTTGGCCGTATTAAATATATTTTTTATTCTAACGTCATTACCTTGATAATTATAAAGGAGATTCTCATTTTCATAAATGTGAGAAGTTCCATAAATGTTTTTTATACCAACCTTGCAGTTTTCCGTTAGAAAATCAAGTCTAACAAATCTAAAACCAGTATTTCCAAAAGTAAAATCTGTTGAATATGCAAGTTCTATGGTTAAATCCCTAATTGAAAGGTGATTAAATGAATTTTTTTCAAATATATCTGCTGAACATTCGTTTAGAGACTCACCAAATCTAACTCTAACAAAACATCTAATGTTGTCAGTTATTGTATTGTTTTGTATTCTAATTCCGCCGTACGTTTCTTGACCAAAATCCAAAATAATACTAGCCTTACCATCTACGTAAGTTAAGTTAGGCTCGTTTAAAATAAGTTGAATTCTGTCACTTGTCAATAACTTTTCGGCGTTTTCTACTTTTCCGCTTGTATATACAATTTTTTGCGGTAATATGTATTTCATAAATACTCCTTTATCTGTTTGCCTATAAATTTTAGTCTGGAATATGATTTAACTTATACCGCCAAAATGGCGGTATAAGTTTATTTTTTATCCACGGATTGACATACCAAAAATATCTTTTGATGCATTAAATATTGCATTAGCAATTAGCTTGTGCGCTTCGTCATTAACGTGAACACCGTCTGGCGAGAAGTTCCAAATATCGCTTACAGATATAATTTCTAATCCGTCAACTATTGTATATTTACCTGTTGTGTCGTCACCGAATACGTTTTTAATTGCTTGACCGAAGTCTGCAATAGTACCACCGTGCTGGCTTTGGTTACCCAAATGAATACCTATAGGTGCTAAGAATATCACTTTTACGTCCTTTTTGTCAAATGCTTCTTTCAAAGCGTTAAGAGCACCATAATAAGTTTTGCTTTCAGCATTAGCGTAATCGGTATCAGTTATTTTTCCTAAACCTGCGTTTTCACCATATCGGCCACCGTAGAAACCCGCATAATCGTTTGTACCCAACGCAATTATTATTACGTCTGAAGTATCAGCAATTATACTATCAACAACGCCTTCGTCGATTAATTTTCTTCCGCTTAAGCCTTGGTTATTTACCGCTGTGTTTATAGGTAGCATTTCTGACAACAAGTTAGAATAACGTTTGTCGTTACTACTTGTAGCTTCACCGAAAGTTATACTGTCACCCCAAGCTGTTACTGTATAATTGCGCGCAGCACAATATTTACAAGTATCAGCGTCAGGAGTATGCTGTTCTTTTGATATTATTCCAGTCTTGTCATCGTTATAATACCAAGTCCCACACTTTTCACCACTATCATCTTTATGCATTACAACACCGCTCAATAAGTTATTTGGGTATAAAGCGGTATTCGTGCTAACCTTAAAGGTACCGTCTGCTGAAGATAGATAAATATTGAGAACAGGTACGTTAGGTGCAGAATCTGCATTAAAGATATTCGCATTGTCTTTTGCATTAAACGATGCGCCCAAAATTAAGGTCTTAAGTGCTGTACAATTATCGAAGTGATTATCTCCATCATCTGAATAACTATTTAAATCAGTTACACCGCTTGCATCTACGTAAGTTAAATTCTTACAGCCAGAGAATGCCGCATTGTGAATTTTCGTTACGCTTTCAGGAAGTATAATCTTAGTAATACTTGTCTGTCTAAATGCACGCTTACCGATTGCGACTACAGGTTTTTCATCATTTGTGCCATCGTTATAGGTTGCACGTACATAAACTTCTTTACTAACACCTGTGTACGCTACAGCACCTTTACCGTCATTTCCAGGATTGAAAACCTTATAACCACCTAAAGTTGAATCGTAAACGTACATTATGCCTTGTGTTTGGTCAACACCACAGTTCTTACATGCACCGTTTTCGTATTCGTGAGGTTTACTTAAAACTATTCCTGTCTTATCATCATTGTATCTCCAAGTTCCACACTTTTCACCACTATCATCTTTATGCATCACAACACCGCTCAATAAGTTATTTGGGTATAAAAGTGTTCCGTCTGAACGTTTATCAGCACTTACCTTAAACGTTCCGTCTGCTGACGATAAATAAATATCAAGTATTGCTGTCTCAGGAGCAGTGTCCGCATTAAATAGATTTGCATTTTTTGAACAATCAAATGAAGCACCTAAAATTAAAGTCTTAAGTGAAGTACAGTTTGAGAACTGTCCGTCGCCATCTTCACTATAACTATTCAAGTTTGTTACACCCTTAGCATCAACGTAAACCAGATTTGTACAACCAGAGAAAGCTGCGTTACGTATCTTTGTTACGCTTGTAGGCAAAATAACTCTTTCTATTGTCTTATTTTGTCTAAATGCTCTTCTTGCAACAGCAGTAACAGGTTTTTCACCGTTAGTTCCATTGTTGAACTTTTCATAAACAATAACAGTAGAATCAGTTCCTGTATAGTCGGTTACTTCATAACTGTCAGTGCTTTCAACGTAAGTATAAATTACACCGTTTGCGTCGTACAATCCGCAGTTACTACATTTGCCGTTAACAAAATTGTGATTATTTAAATTTACTTTTACGTCAGTTTTCGTGTTATCTTTATAACACCAAGTACCACAACGTGTAGCAGTTTCGTTAAAATGGTAAACTTTACCGCTTAATAAATTATTAGGATAGAAAAGTGTTCCGTCTGAACGTTTATCCGTACTTACCCTAAACGTTCCGTCTGCTGACGATAAATAAATATCAAGTATTGCTGTCTCAGGAGCAGTGTCCGCATTAAATAGATTTGCGTTCTTAGACGAATCAAACGAAGCGCCTAAAATCAAAACTTTAAGTGAAGTACAGTCATTAAATTGTGCGTCACCGTCATCTCCATAGCTATTTAATTCAGTTACCCCTCTTGCATCGACGTAAACTAGATTTGTACAACCAGAGAATGCTGCGTTATGAATCTTTGTTATACATTCAGGAAGAATAACTTTAGTAATATTTGTGTTTTGTCTAAACGCACGTTTACCAATTGCTGTTACAGGAAGAGTTCCGTGTAAGCCGTCGTTGAATTCACTAATTACAGTAACTTCTTTTGCACTTCCAGTATATCCTGAAACGTAATATGAATTTTTATCTACATCATAACCGAAAGTCATATCTACGCTTTCAAAAGCGCCACATTTTATACATGCTCCGTTTTTATAATTATGATTACTGTTTAATATAACGTCCGTTCTATTTTCATTATAGTGCCACGTACCGCAAGTGTTACCCGTTTCGTCATAATAATAAATGTTACCAGTTAACAAGTCTTGATTACCAGCCGCTTCAAATTTACCGTCAGAAGAAGACAAATAAATATCAACTACAGGATTTTCAGCAGGACCTGGGTTAGCAAACCATATTTGACAGTTAGAATAGAATGATGGTCCTAATACAGTTACCTTAAGTTTTGCACAATTTATAAAATGGTTACCACCAGTTAGTGCATATTCGTTATAAGTTACACCTGGCATTGCAACGTAAGTCAAGTTGGTACATTCAGCAAAAGTATCATTCGATAAATATTCAATGCAATCAGGTAAAATTGCCTTTTTAAGTTTAGTATCATTTGCAAATGCACTTCTACCAACACCATTAACGGGTAACACGCCGTGAACACCGTCGTTAAATTCAGTTAAAATGCCTACTACTTCTTCTTTAGCTGCGCCTTTGAAACCTTTTACAAAGTAAGAATTTGTTGTGTCGTTATACTCGTATGCGTAAACTTCGTCATAGTATGCGCCACACTTAATACATGCAAAAATATCATCTTCTCTGCCGTAACTATGCGAGTAGTTTACAACTACTTCACCATCTTTACCGTATCTCCAACTATTACAAGCAGTACCAGTTGCATCGTAATAGTAGATGACGTTACTTATCATTGAGTTTGAAGTACTGCGATATGCAGTAATTGAACCGTTTGACGTTACGTAAAAGTCAAGTTGAGGAACGTAATTAGGTTCATAGTAATCGTTGAACACTTGAGTTTTAAGAGTAAAACCAGGAGAAACGATTGCCGTTGTAAGACTTACGTCACCTAAGAAATGGTTTGCTTGTGCATCAACGCCATCAATTTCCTTAACGCCTACCATAGATATAAACCAAAGTTGACGACAAGTTTCAAACGCACCCGGATAGATCGTCGTTATACTTTCAGGCAAATACACTTTCTCAACTATATCATTTGAAATAAATGCTTTTAACCCTACATGTGTAACAGGAAGTCTTCCGTTCACACCATCATCATAAGTTCCTGCGACGTAAGTTACTTTAGGCGTAACAGAACTTGTTGCAGCCTTAACCCAATATGAATTAGTTTCTTCATGATATTCATAGGTAATACCAGGAACTTGCAAAGCATAACAATCAACGCAAACACCATCTACGAAAGTATGTCCTTTTGAATATTTTTCTTGGGTATATTCCCTTTCACAATTAGCACAAGTAAACTTAACAGTTCCAAGCGTTACGCAGTCGTAATCACTTAAAGCAATTTCAGTGAAATCATGTGCAAATTCTACGTACTTATGGTTACTATCCATTACTGAGAAATTGTTTTCAGCAACGGCTTTAACCATTACTTCGATTTTTTCGCCTTTCTTTAAGTTATCTGAAAGATCCTTTATAGAATATTGAAGTCCGTCTACGTCTTTCCATTCGCTTCCGTTTACTTTAATTTTATAACTTTCTGCGTTTACAACGCTCGCCCACGTTATAGTATCGCAATTTGAAACACTAATGATTGGCGTTTCAAGTTTTACTGCATTTTTCTCTACAATTTTTATTTGACAAGTTGCACTTTGTCCTTTATAAGTAGCGGTAACAGTATAATAACCTGTCCTTGCAGACTTAATTTTTGCAATACTTCCGTTTGAAACTAAACTTAAATCATTAGATGAAACTGTCCATTCAATTCCTGAAGAAACAAGTTCCGTACCATACTTAACGTTTGCGGTTATATACTGCTCAGAGTCCTTTGCCACGTTAATATTCTCTTTATCGAGAGAAATTGCAACGCTTTGTTCTATAACCTTAACGGATATAAGTTTACTTAAATCCCCACAACTAACATCAATAAATACCGTACCAACGCTTACTGCAGTGACAACTCCGTTATCACTTACAGTAGCAACAGAACTATCGTTAGTAGTAAATTTAACTTTTTCTTGTCCGTTGTATTCGTATTTTATCTGATGTGTTTCATTTTCATATATTTCAACATTCGTACTGTATACTGTTAAACTAACTTGCACGCCATTGCTTGGTTGCTGACAGCCAAAAAAGCCCATTATACAGATACATAACATTATCACTAATGGTAAAATACCTTTTTTCATCTTAGCCCCCTTTCCTAGTCGTTAACGCCTTGCGCTACAACGCGCAATACGCATTCTACTGAACACTTATTGGCATCTGCCTTAAGTGTATATTCGCCTTCTTTAAGCCCTGTAAACACTATAGTATTGTTGTCTAATTCTTGGATATCACAATTGTTAAAATCACTTACCGTCCAATCTACGTCAGCATTAATTTTAACACCGTCTCTATAAATCAAAACAACAACGTTTGTCTTTGCTCCAACAATTAACGTCTCTTCTGGATATACTATCTGTGCAGTATATACAGGATCAAGAACAGTAACAAAACAAGTTTTTTCTTGACCGCCTGCAGAAATTACAATATAGCAAGTTCCTTCGCCAACAGCAGATACTGTTCCATTCGAGTTGACGTTTGCAACACTAGCATCAGTAGACAAAAAACTAACTGCCGTTTTATTGTCACTATATTGTGCTGTTATTACTGCTTGTTCGTTCTTTTCTAAGGTGATTACTGTATCGCTTACGGTAAGAAAATACTTATATTCTTTATTGTTTGCACTTTCTTGACACGAACACATAAAGAGCGACATGCTTAACACTAATAAAAATATTAATAATTTTTTCATATTACTCACCTCACGATCTACCAGTAGGATTATATCCATCTTTTACAATATTTTCGTTTACGTAGTCGGTTAAAACTTTTAAATCATTCTTAGTAAATTCCGAACTGTAATATACGTATTCATTATATCTAACTAAGAATAATTCTCTGTTAAGTCTTTCTTTATAAACTTCTTTATCCGCATCTGTGTAATTGCTACTATCTATTGCACGCATACCGTTTAAAATATAACCTTCAAATTCTAAAAGTGTATTCTTTGGCCAGTATTGTGCACTTGTAGAAGTTGTAAGAGGATACAAACAGTCAGTTCCTTTTTGATCGTAAATCCATTCAGTATGATCAGCCGTAGCGTGGTAATATTTATCAATCCATTCACCTGCTACTCCGTAATAATGAGTTACAAAATCTTCAACAACCTCTTCAAGTTCCAAAAGCGGATTCCAACCAAGACGACTTCTTACGAACATTTTAAGGTCATCTAATACACCTAAATCTGCACCATAGCCTTGTTCGTGTACCGACTCAAAACGAATTCCATTTTCATGATACCATCTAAATTGATCTGCCATATAAGACATATTATTAAAATAGGTATGCTTTCCTGGGAAATTTGAGCCGTAAGAATACATATAAAATTTATTGGTAAACACACTCCAACCTAAAAGGTCACTTCTATTCTGCATATTAGTTTCACACGGTTCTTCATAACTGTGTTGATAACAAGAAAGAATTGGTGTGTACATAAATCCAACGCTTATATCCCCTTGTCTTGGATAAACCGTATCATCTATTGGTACGTAATTACCCTTAGAATCAAGTCTTACTGGTGGAGTAATATAATTATAGTAAAGTAGCGGAACTAATTCTATTTTTCTAGTTTCTCCACGCTCTTTAAACCAATTATCAATATTTTCTGCAACTCTATTACAGAATCTTATTAATACACCACCACCATTATAAATAGCCGTTTGTTCTAAACATTTTTGACAGTCACAAGATGTAGGATAGTCGTTTACACCTAAGTTTACTCTGTTAATACTTTCATTACTTGATAAAACATTAAATAAGTTTTCGCTAAATAAACGTATAGCGTCTTCGTTCGTGTAACAAATTTGGTTGTTTTTGTATATATATCTATCCTCTCCGTTCTCTTTATATTGATTTTCTAATTCTTTTACTTTTTCGTCGTTAGCATTTAAGAAGAACTGGTTTGTATGGCAGAAATATCCGTTCCAATAATTTCCATTAAATAGTTCTGCATTACTTTGGTGTGCTTGTACACCACAAACCATATACATTCTAGCAACGTCTTTAACGTATCTATCACCATATACTTCGTGTGCAGTCATCTTGGCAATAGTTGGAACGTATTGATAGTTAAAATCTAACAATTTAAGTTCATTAAAATAATCGTAATACACGTAATCAACGGCATAAGCCATAAAGTTTATTTGATATTCTAAGAACTTATAAACTGAGTTTAACGTGCCGTAAGCGTCCGCACCACACATATAAACGGTGTTTCCCTTTCTAATAATAGTTGGTCCTGATTCGCCCATAACTTTAATATCAATTTCTATATCAGTTTGAGCTTTAATCAATGAAGTTTGTCCGATAGACAAGTATTTTGCATTGTTATCGGAACTCAGTCCCGCATCAGAAATAACCCCAATTTGACAACCAGTTGATTCTTTTAAGAAATACTGTAATTCTTCGGCTGCGTATGATTCCATTTGAGTGGGATTATCTGGAATAACTATTACGTAATCGGTCGCTTTGTTTTTAATTAAAACGATATCAGTTTCAGCAAAAGATTCTGGCTCAATATAAAGAGCCGGTCTACTGCTTTGATAACCTTGATCAGTATCGTCTTCTTTTTTATTGTCACAGGATACCATTAAAAATGACATTCCCAAAACCAACGTTAATAATAAAACAATAATTTTTTTCATATTTATCACCTACACGTTACGCTGAATTCTACCCAAACGGTATTCATTGCTTTGTCGCTGACAACGTATCTGATTGTATAATTTCCTGCCTTATTAAAGGTATAGGTATAATCTTTAAGATTTATCATCGTTGCCATAAAGTTATCGCCTATAACGTAAACGAAAACACTCAACTCTTCTTCTAAATTATCTGATACTACAGGCTTAGGTAAAGTAATTTTTTCGCCAACAGTTAATTCTGCATCAATGTTATCAACAGTTATAGTCGGTGCAATTCTATCCACCACGTTAATCGTTCCGTAAATGGTATCACTGTTATAATTCGAGTCGCTTACAACGTAACTAAACACGTAAGTACCATACTCCGTAACTGTAAATTTATAATCATCAGTTATCGAACCGCTATGGACAGAAGTTCTGCTTGGAGAGGTAATATTCAATGCAACGTCAATATTTTCATCATAAAAATCATAGCAATTCATAAAAGGAAGAGTAATTTCCTCATTAATTTCTGCATATAGAATTGCATTAAAACGACTGTCTTCAATACGAACCGGTGCGGCAATATCTAAATCACTATCAGTGACGTTCATGCCTGCAATACTTGTGAGTGATACTTGGTTTTCACCACTAACCCCCTCAATACTCATGGTGATATAAACATTTCCACTAGTAAAACCTAAGAATTTTTTACCGTTAAGATAGGTTTTTACATTTCCGAAAACAATGTTTTCAAAGTTGGTTAAAGTATTATCCGCAATATTTAATCTTGCTTTTATGCTTGAAAGTTCAGACGCTCCGTCACCGAATAAATATTTTAACGAGTAAACGTTTTCCCCGTTAATATATACGTCAGTTTGCTTTGTTTCATTGTTTTTAGCAAAGTATAACTCAACCGTTTCTTCAGCATTTCTTGTGTCTACAAGATTAAATCGAACACCTTCAAAATCGCCTTTACCAACGATAACGGAAAAATCAAATTCTATAAAGTTTACGTTTACTTTACTAGCAAATGAAATTTCGCCTCTTTCTTTGCCTTCTTTAACAGACATCATCATTATGCCGTTAACAAAGAAGTGGTCTAAATCATTAGTTGTAATATAGTTATCTAAATAATGATAAGTGCCGTCGTATTTTTCAAAATCGTTATGGTCTACAACTTCAACTGAATATACTTTTTCAGTCTTATAATTACTGTCAAAAATACTTTCAGCAACGTATTTTACTGTGTGCATACCAACAGTTTCTGCGGTATAACTCATAGTATTGGTAATTTCAACGTCATCATAGTAAACTTTTACAGGAACTAAATATCCTTGACCGTCGCTATAAAGTTTTGCGTTTACAACTGGAAGTTTTACAATGTCCCCTACTCTGTTTTTAAGAGCAAGCGGAACTTCGCTCATAATAGGTACTAATGATTCAGTCGCAGTTATATCAAAAGTTTGGATTTTTTCATTACCAACAAAGTCGGTAACCGTATAAGAAAGGGTATAAACGCCACTATCTTTTACTACAAAATATTTTTCGCCACCAAAATCTTGAATAGCATAGTTTTCTCCATCAAATAAAACTTGACAATCAACTGTTAAGTCACCTAAACCGCCACCGAAATCACCTTCATATAAAATAACGTTCGTTCCAGTTACGACTTCGCTATCAATCTTGTCACTTACATTATAGAATAACTCGTCACAAGTATCAACGACGTTAACGTTAATGGTTTTTATATAACTTAACTCTTTATATTCAATAGAATAACAAATTTTATAAACACCAGTGTTTTCTGTGGCAAATCTATCGTTTTCAACTACCACAATATTTCCATCTGGCGCATAAACGAAAATTTCCATATTAGAAACTGTATCACCGTTATTATCAATAGCCACACAGTTTGGAACAGGATAAGATTTGCCTTTAAAACCGTCAGGCAGTTCCATTTCTGTATAAGAATTATCACCCCAAACAATATCTATCCACTCAACAGGACGAGCAGATTCAGCGAGCGCTATCGGGAAAACTGCCGTAATTGCTAAAAGCAATATAAAGCATAAAACGTATTTAATAGTTTTTTTCATAAATCCTCCAAAATTAACCTTTTATTCCACCCATTGCAACGTTGCCCATAATCTTGTTTCTAAATGCAATAAACAATATAATAACAGGAACAGCAGAAACAAACGCTGCGCACAATTTAATCGGCGTGGACATTGTAGTGTTAACGTTGTTCTGGAACTTATACAAACCATAAGAAACAGTAGGTTTCAACGGCAAGAAAATCATCGGTAATTGATAATCGTTCCAAAACTGAATAAAGTACAAAATAAATACAGCGGCAATAGTACTGCCAACCATAGGCAACATAATCTGTAAAAATATTTTAAGATGACCAGCGCCATCAATCTGCGCTGCCTCAGAATAAGTCCAAGACACGTTCTTAAACGCTGCGTAGAAAACAAGGAAATAAATTCCAGGATATTTACAGTTCATTATACAAATACCAATAAGACTATTATCAAAATTAAAGAAGTGAGCGAATTCCACTTGAGATGGAAGCGCACCAACGATAGGTATAAGCATAACGACAACCGCTACCATATAGATAAACTTTGAACCCCTAAAGTTATACTTAGAAACTGCATAAGCAGTCATAACTTGAGTTGCGATAGAGAACAAAGACATAGAAACCGCATAAAGAAAAGCGTTTAAGAACATCTCTTCAATATAGACGGGAAAAATACCAGTTTTTGTTCTAATTTCAACGTAAAACTCGTTAATAACGCGAACGTAGTTGTCAAAAGCCCAACCAAATTCTTTGCTCGGCAAACCTAAAATATTGCCGAGGTTAAAATCTTTCCAATCTTTAACAGAATTGAGTGCGCCAAAAAATAACAAGTATAACATTGAAGCAATATAAACAAGAATAAGCGAATAGACGATTATTTTAAAAGCATCAAAGGTTTGTTTGATTTTATTTTTATTTCTCATAATCAATCCTCACTAGGTCCATATTTTTCAAGCAACGATTTGGTCATAACCGTAATCGGAGCAACAATAAGTGTAAAGAGAATACCGCCTGCCGCAGCATAGGTATATTGCGAATAAGTCGCCTCGTCCCCCGCTACTTTAGTGAAGAATACGTAACCTAAAGTATCATAAGAAGTATACTGGTTAGCATTACCACCAAAGAAAGCAAAGAAATAACCTTGGTTTATAAAGAAGTTACCAATACCAACGACTATGTATGTAATAACCGTTGGGAAAATCATTGGAATTATGATTGAAACAAGTTCTCTAAAAGAGGACAACGGCTCAAGTTCACCATACTCTAAAACGTCTTGAGAAATGCTACACATTGCAGATAAGTAAATAACTAATCCACCAGCAAAACTCATCCACGCACCAAACAAAAGCACCGTCCAAAACGCAGTCTTTTCACCGAATAAAAGGTTCATACTCGGGTCATTAAAAATAATAGGAAATGCATTGTGGATTAAAACCCTGGCGTTGATAACGAAAACCATTGAAGATAATAAGTTTGGCATAAACAAAATAATCTTCAAAAAGCCGGCAAAAGGCACCTTCTTAAATACAACGTACGCTGTAATAATGTTAATAGGTAGCATTATAAATAAACTTAAACCCGCTTGAATGGCAGAGTTTTTAACAGCGATCATTAATTTTTTAGTAACGAATATATCTCTAATAACGTCGACAAAGTTTGTAAACGCCGCAAAAGAAAAAGTACCGTCAATTTTGTTATAAGTCTTAAAAGCCAACAAAATAGAGTTAAGGTTTAAGGCAACGTAGAAAATTAAAAACTGTATCATAGGAAAGAGAAGGAAAAGAAATAAAAATATTCCCTCCTTTCTCTTTGCACTCATAGTAGTTTCTTTCTTTTCTTTGTTACTAGGCTTAAACACGGCAATTTTTAGAGAATATAGCCACCATTTAAATTTGTTTAAAATATTTTCTCTTTTTTCCATATTGTACCTAAATTAATTAAAATTAAAGATTAGACTTTATTCCCAATCATGTGAGAATTGTGTAAGCATACTGTTATAACATTGTTGAACAGTAACGTTTACTGCATTTTTGTTTTGTTCCATAAATAATTGGATAGGATCGTAGTAAACGCCTTTATATCCACCAGGTGCTCTGAACTCCCAACGACCTTCAGCGTAAAGTTCTTGGTTGTCTCTAATATAGTTGCTAAGTGGCAAGTTATCAACGATAGTTGCGCCTTCTTCTAAATATTTATAGATACTTCTAGCAACACCTGGCCATTCAGCAATTTCTTCGTCGGTAACTGTAAAGTTAAACGGTCTCCAGCAACCACCAGTATTCTTGGTGAAGTTTGCAAGTTGTTCTCTTGAATGAATAAACTTAATAAATAATTTAGCAAGTTTTACTTGAGTTTCATAGTTTTCAACATCTGCTCTTGCGGCAATACAAATAGACGTTTTATGAGCAGCAGTACCTTTTAATACTCTGTCGTATGCACCGTTTTCGTTAACGCTCTTAGTTTGATCTGGAACACCGTCAACACCAACGAAGTTAGGAATTGGTAACCATCTAAAGTCTCTCTTGCCGTAACCAAAGTCAGGATTGGTTTTTGCCATATCGTCAAAGGTCATCTTTGCTTCAATTTCCCAGAAAGAACCTTCAAATAACATAGCGACTTTCTTGTCAGTTAAAATACTGTAAGCGAATTCAAATTGAGCCTCAGTATAAGTGTTCTTATCTGCTTTGTCAGAGTGATATGCTGCCTTTGAAGTAACGTCATAAGATGCTTTTAGTCCAGCAAGTCTGCCCTTTTGATTTTTGAGATTAGTGAAGTTAGAAGAATTAATTTCCCCTAATTTACTGTCAGTTCCATTATAACTATAGTTTAATGCAAAGTTGTTTGCGCCTTCATAGTTAGCCCAAACGTCACTGTAGAAACCACGTCTTTGATAGTCGGTTTGACCAGACCATGTGAACGGAGTAATTTTCTTACCAACCATATAGTCCATAAGTTTTACAAAATCGTTCCAAGTATTTGGCATACCATCGTCAGAAGTACCTTTAACTCCGTCAGGTCCTGTTGAACAGTTACCTTGATTAATATTAGCTTGGTTTGCACCGATTTGACCATTTGCTAAAAAGTAAAGTCTTTGGTTATTGAAAAGGTCTGCATCATAGGTTGTACCATAGAAATAAGTACGCCACGGAATTGAATAATAATGTCCGTCAAAATTAATAAACTCATCATACTTACTATGCATACTGCTTAAAATATTCTTGGTTGCAGGGTTACCAGTAACTTCTGCCAAATCTCCGTTATCGTCATAGATTTTCTCTGTCATAACGTCAGTAATATCAAGAATTAAATTGTCACCTAAAAAGTCGTTAGGTGAACCTGGTACAAACCAAAGCACGTTTGATAAATATGGCATATTGGTTTTAAGAGTTTCAGCCTTAAATTCGTCTTTTTTAGCCTCTTTTAATACTTGAACGCCCATTTTACCGTCTTCAAACGGCGTGTTTTTATAGTGTTCAACAAAGTCTTCGATATATTTATCAACAAAGAACGAGCCAACACCGTCTTCAAATACACCGATGTTTAATAATGACTTGGTTTCGTCAATTTCTTGTCCACCGCCACCTCTTGTGCCACAAGCGGCAAGAGAAGTTACCGAGAGCAATACAGAAAGTATTAAGCAAATAATTTTAGTCTTTTTCATATTATCCTCCAAAAGTTTTATATTTCTAGTTTAGTAGTGCCGTTACTAATTAGCAACGGCACTAAAAGACTTTATTTTAGTTCCACAAAACCGCTAATCCAGTAGTTTCGTCATAGTGCCAATAGGTCTTGCTTGTATCAGTAGGTTGTTCTTCACTGTAATAGTATACAGTTTCGGTAGTACTCAACAATGGTTGTTCTGTAGTGTTGTTTCCTTTAATAAATTCACCATCTGCTGATGATAAATAAATATGACATTTAGGATTCGTAACTGCCGTATCACAACTAAACACACCTACATTGCCATGAATACTGAAACTATCACCAAAAATAACAACTTCTAGGCTAGTACAATTCTTAAATTGTCCGTCTTGATAAGTTGCATAATCACACTTTGTTACACCTGGAGCTTGAACATATTTTAATGAAGTACATCCATAGAACGCAACGCCATAAATACCAGTCACAGTATCAGGTAAAATAACGTGGGTAATAGTACTTTCATTTCTGAATGCCCTTCTGCCAAGCGCTCTAACAGGCAATCTATCATGAACACCGTCATCATAGTATGCACGAACATAAACTACAGTATCCGTTCCATTATAAGCAGAATCGTCTGCTTCGTTACGCACCATATACGCCCCTTTACCATCATCTAACGACGCATCATAAACGTACATTAAACCTGCGGTTTGGTCAGCATCACAGTTCTTACAAGCACCACCTTCGTATTCGTGATCAAGTGCAACTATAATATCGCTTTCGTCTTCATTGAACTTCCAAGTTCCGCAAGTTCCATTTTCATCATAACAATAAACTTTACGACTTAACAAGTTGTTCGCAAATAAATCTGTATTCGCACTAACCTCAAACGTTCCATTTGCTGAATATAAATAAATATTAAGTATTGGCTTTTCAGGTGCAGTATCTGCATTAAAAATGTTTGAATTATTTTTAGCAGTAAAATTCGCACCAAAAATAACAGTTTCAAGCGACACACAACCATTAAAATGCCCATCACCATTCGTGCCATTGTCATTTAAATTAGTTATACCTCTAGCGTCAACATATTCAAGTTTAGAACAACCATTGAACGTTGCACCTTTTAAGAAAGTAGTCACTGTTGAAGGTAATATAACCCTAGTAATTTCAGTCTCATTCCTAAAAGCTCTTCTACCAAGTGCCGTTACAGGCAATCTATTGTGAATGCCGTCATCATAATAAGCACGAACGTAAACTTCCTTATCGCTACCAGTATAAGCGGAATCCGGGTTTGATCCATTACTATTGTTGTCGTTATAAACCATATATCCGCCTTTACCACCATTAAGGGTTGCATCATAAGTGTATATTATTCCTTTAGTTTGGTCTGCATCACAGATCTTACAAGCACCGTTTTCAAATTCGTGTGTAGGTGCTAATTCAACTTCGGTTTCAGTTGCGTCAGTAAAATGCCACGTTCCACAAGTATAAGGTTCTTCATTATCATAATTGTAAACGTTACCACTCAACAAATTATGTTTATAACCACTTGACTTTTTAAGTATTCCATTAAGAGAAGAAAGATAAATATCAAGAATTCCTTTTTCTTGTTCATTATCAGTACAAAATATTTCTGCATTAGCCGAATAATCAAATGACTCGCCCAAAATTATTGTCTTTA
Organism: Clostridiales bacterium; assembly: GCA_015069425.1. GTDB lineage: Bacteria > Bacillota > Clostridia > Christensenellales > Borkfalkiaceae > UBA1259. The sequence goes on from SVIP01000005.1 coordinate 43,732, forward strand.
ATGATGTACATTCCGAAAAAATATTATCACAAGAAACGGTTGATCCATCAGGCGCAGTATTATTGTAAGGAGCACTAGTCCACCCCCTTGCCTCAACGTAAACCAAAGAAACGCATGATTTAAACGCACTACCAAGTATTGTGGTAACACTCTCCGGTAAATATACTTTAGTGATATCTGTATTTGGTAAATATTCTCCTGGATATCCAACTCTTTCTGTAGCAAAAGCTTTTCTACCAACAGTTGTTACGCTTTCACCATTATATTTATTGGGAACTTTTATAACTGATGTATCTTCAGCAGTAATAGTTGTATCTATCACCGCATAGCCATTGCCATTAGACATTTTAGTAAATTGCAAAGCGTTCATTTTCGCAGTAAAGGTTGCATCTTCAGTTAAAGTTACGTTTGTATCTTCAACAATTCCCTTATAGTATGCAGCACCGTCTACGTTTAATTCTTTTGCAAGGTCAACACCCTCTAATGCTTGTGCTACTGTTTGTCCACGTTTAACGGTTACTGGATAAGTTTCTCCGTCAAATCCAGTGATTGTTGCGATATTAGACGCACAGAGTGCTTGTGCGTTTGCAATGTCTGTCTCTGTTTTAATAACAGTATCGTCTTCTAAGTACTCTTTTGCACTGTTCCATGCATTACCTTGTGCTATATTCGTATAGGAATTTTCTACCAAAACGCCCTTATACAAAACGTAACTTCTTGCACTGAAGTCTCTTGCTATATTTTTGTCGTCCAAATCAACAATACATGCGTGATACCAATAATTTGTTTCATCACATGGTACTTTGTATTCTTCATTATTAAGAATACCATCTACTAGATTGCCGTTTTCTTTACTGAACACGATTTTCTTAACGATTTTATCGTTATCTCCACCAAAGTCAGCCTCAAACGTTTTATCACCAATGTTTCTAGTAGGTGTAATCATTACAACTATTTCAATGTCGTTTTGATTTGCATCTACGTACGCTTTGTTCACGTAAGTTCTAAAACGGATACCGATTGGATCTTCTGTTCTAACAGACAATCCCTTTTCCATAGAAATTGAAAGTGTAGCCTCTCCATCCGCTTTTACCATTGGCATATTCATTGCAATGGCTACTCCCATTGACAATGCCAATACGCCTGCTAAAAGTACCATCAATAATTTCTTAACCCGTAAAATCATCGCCGTACCCCCAATCGCCTTTACCGAGATGTATTGCTTTTAATATTCCAGACGCTAACACTACGTCTTCGTTTTCAAGCCACATCTCTACTAGTTCTGGGCTTAAATAAGCCTTTTTCATATCAAAAAATCCTCCTTATTGATTTTTGCGGTTACATTATATATTTTTTAACAAGTCTATTCAACTCATATTGTACGAGGAATATGCTTTTTTTTACGATAATTGCTTGACTTTAAATCAAAACAATGCTAAAATTATGCCCAAAATAAGGAGATGTCTATTTTTTATGCTTACACTTATTCCGCCTAGCAAAATAATAACCAAAAACATATTTGATGGTTCTACACCACATAAGCACGTCTTGTGGGAAGTTATATTTTTTATTGACGGTAACTGTAACCATCATATTTTAGGTAAAACTTTTAAGCCTGTTAACGGTGACGTTTTTATTGTTGGACCTAATCACGTTCACAATATTGAACTATTACAAGAGGAACATTGTCACAGAGACTTATATTTTACTGACGAACAGTTTAGATACGTTTGTTCTCTTTTCCCTGATAAAAATCTTTATGAAAATATTTGCAAGAGCATAGTTTCCGTACATTTATCTAACAGCACCTTAAACCACATTGTAACTCAACTAAAAACCATTGAAATTTACGATATCTTGGCAAGCACTTCACCATCTGAAAAAAACGCACAAAATCTTGAACTTTGTCTTTCTGTAAGCCAGTCGATTTTGAGTTTCTTACTCGGCACGTATCTTCTTAAGGATTTATCACTATCTCAAACCGATCACCCTGCTTGGCTCATGGATTTACTTCATCACTTAAACCGTCCTGAATATTTTGCGCAAAAACCAAACGAAATAATTAAAAATTCCGGATATTCCCATTCAAGATTCGCAGAATTGTTTAAAAAACACGTTGGCATATCGCTTGTTGAATATATGATTAATAAACGATTAAACTATGCGGCCGATTTACTCTCTACAACAAACAAGTCCACTTTAGAAATTTCCTCTCTCGTCGGATATGACAGTTACAGTTGTTTTGTTCGTTTATTTAAAAAACAGTTTAACGTTTCCCCTATTCAATATAGACAACATAATTCTAGATATTAAGACAAACCTTATGCTAAAAAGCACAAAAACAGCCCGTCTGCAAAACGCAGACGGGCTGTTTTTTATCTATTTGTTTTTTTAATCCTTTATAATAATTCAGGTAATTTTTCGCCTTTTTCTAATGCGGTTAATATTTTCTCACATAATATTAAGCATCTTGGCAAGTGGAACGGCCCTTTCCACAACGAACCTTTTTGAGTATGCGACACTGTTCCATCTCTGTGTAAGTATCCATACCATTCGCCATACTCTTTGTCTGGGAAACGGTTGAACACGTATTCATGCAACTTCTCATACCACTCAAAATAATATTCATCGCCAGTAATTAAGTAAGCCGCTAATGTCGCAATCAAACTTTCGTTATGCACCCACCAGAGTTTCATATCGTGCTCCAACTGCTCGCAAGGTCGATTATACACGTCTCTAAAATAATATATTCCGCCATACTCTTTATCCCAGCCTATTTCTAGCGACCACTTTAACATGTTGAGCGCCTTTTCCATCAACTCTTTATTATCGTTAATATTTGCCTCGTTCATTAAAAACCATGCGTTTTCTATTGAATGACCAGGATTGATTGTTCTTCCTGTGGGATTATCTAAAATGCTACCGTCAAGGTTGACGTTTTCTAAGACGCACTTTAAATCTTCCTTATAGTGTAGCGTCATCATATCGCCAACTATATCGGCAATAATTTTGTCGTATTTTTCCTTATTTGATGGATTTGCACGACGAAGTACTTGCGCAGAACTTACTAACACCATTGGATTTGCATTAGAGTGCAAATTCCTTACCTCCGCATTTTCTTTTGGCGTTATCTTAAACGGATCGCTTGCGCCGTCCTTATAGATAGCATACATTAAGTCAAAATATTTTTCTGCTAAGGCTAAATCTTCAGCATTGCCTTTAAGCATATAATATTCCACAAAACTAACCACCAAAAAACTTTCCGAAAAGAAATAACGGCGTTTTCTGATTGGTTTTCCCTCTTTCGTTACGGTAAAATACATTCTACCGTCGGTTTCATCGATACAGTATTTTTTAATAAATTCTGCACCGCTGTCCGCCGCCTCTACCCATTCTTTTTTCACACCGTAAGTGTTGCATAACTTAGAAAAAGTCCACAAACATCTACCTTGAAACCATACGCTTTTATCGGTATTGTATTGCTTTCCCTCTCTATCAACACTTGTAATAAACCCACCGTTTTCCTTATCTATTAGATCGGAATTAACCCAGAACGGTACTACATCGTTTAACAAACTGTCGTGATAAAAATTCTTTAATTCTATTATGCGCTCTTTTTTCATTATCTCGTCCCCTTTTTATTATGGCTTATTGTCCTTTTATTTAATTGTACCGCAATAAGAAAAATTATTCAATCCGAAGACCGCGCTCTTTTTTGATTTTTATCGCTCAATTTTACGATTAGTCTTGTTTACTTGGCAAGCACTCGATTATAGTCGCTTTAGTTTTACTGCTAATCTTAAATTTACCCTCAGCGACAAACGGCAAGTAAAAATAATCCCCTCTTTTTATTTCTTTTGTATAGTTTTCGCCTGTTATGACTGCATCTCCATCCAAGCAGATATAAACAGCTGGTGCAAAGGCCATTGTGAACTCGCCACCGTCGGTTATTGTATGTCTAACTTCTGCAAAACAAGGCGTATCCTCGTAACTAATCATTACTTCTTTTTTATACTTTTCTGTATCAATTTCTACCGTTGGAACTACTTTTGCGTATGCTTTTGCTTCTTCCCCGTATATATCGTAGTTTATCGCATCTAGCGCAACGTCTTTATCTAGTCCTATATATTCTTCATTGTAAGATATATGATAGTCCCCACACCAACGTTCTGGTTGAATAGTAAAATCGGTTGGCTCTTGTACTTCCACTATCGTACACCCAGCGCCAATTGCGTGAATTAGTCCTGCTTTTATTAACCAAATATCTCCAACTTTAGCATCAACCCCTGCAAGAAGTCCACCCATTATGTCCTTTTCGATTTCGCTTTGCTCTTCTAATTCGGATAAACGCTCTTTGGTCATCTTGTCCTTAAATCCAAAATAAAGTTTTCCACCTGGTCTTGTTGCTACAACTAACCAAGCTTCAGTCTTTCCGTATTCACTATTAAAGTTCTTTCTAGAAAATTCTTTAGTCGGGTGAACTTGGAAGGGTAATCTTACTGCACTGTCTAAAAATTTAACTAAGCAGTCATACTTTCTATGCCCTAAAAGTTCATCCTTGTACTCGTTTAACAAATCGTCAAAGAACACGTCCGTATCTTTAATTTTAGAAACGCCGTCACGCTCGCCAAAATATTTTGGATTAATAGCTTTAACCTTACTTGCAATCCATTCTTCCGGAAACATATTATCCGTTCCATCATCAAAACCATCGTTAAAAAGTTCTTTATACGGCATACCGCCTTTGTATATTCTATAAACCCTATTCCTCTCAAAGAAAATAGGCTCTCTAACTATTTTATCTAATTTTTTCATAACTTTATTGCCCCCAAAAATTGAGTAGTATCTGCACCTGCTTTGTTTGCTTTTACAAGTGCGCTTTCAATGTTTTCTTTTGTAAATTCCTTGTTTTCTAAATTGGCAAGTAGCGTGCCGAAAAAAGCATCTCCTGCACCCGTCGTATCAATAGGCTTTACTTTTTCCGTCGGCACCATGCCATTCTCGCCGTTTATGTAATAAAGGCTACCTTTACTTCCAAGCGTAACCACTACTAAAGTGTCTTTTCTATAAATGCTTTTAACCCCATCTATAACGTCCGCAAGTCCTGTGTAATCTCTAAGTTCGTCATCAGAAAATTTGATTATGTCGGCTTGCTCTACAAAAGGCTTAAATGCAGATAGAGCATCATTAAAATCTCTATAAATATCCATTCTAAAGTTTAAATCAAAGCTAACTTTTGCCCCAACTGAACGAGCTTTATCTACAACTTTTTGCGCTAAGATTTTGCCGTTTTCTTCAGATAACATCAAAGAGCCTAAATGCACTATATTCAAATCTTTATAATTAGCAAAATTAACGCTATCAAGTTCTACGTTAAAGTCAGCAGTGTCGTGACGATAAAAAGCAAAATCACGTTCACCATCTTTTAAAGTTACAAACGCTAAAGTTGTGTTTCTTTCTCCATCAATTTGAATTTCAAGATTATCAAGTTTTGCTTTTCCTGCTTCGTCAATTAAAAACTTGCCAATCGGATCTTTTCCAACCCTACCAATAAATCCAACCTTAGCCCCTGCGTTTTTAGCGTTTACCGCAACGTTAAACGGTGCGCCTCCGCAAAAGGATTTAAATGTTAAGGTTCCGTTTACACTTTCGCCAACCATATCGGCAAGAATTTCGCCTATAGATATTATCATAAGTTCTCCTATATTTGTTTTATATATTTATTGTATCATATACAATAAATTTTTCAAATCAATTTATAAAATGTTTGCTAATTTTTATTTGTTTTTTCTAAAAATCGTCGTCTTGACGTACAATTGAAATTATCTCTTTGTTATCTATCAATAATTTATGAATTTCGCTTGCGCTTATTATTTTATCAGTACTAATAACCACACTATACGTTAAAACGCCATTATCTCTTTTTGCACTTATACGGTTAAAACGTTCAACATTAAACATCTCTTTTATACGCTCACTAACCATTCCTTGCTCATCAATAAATATAACGTTTATTTTAACAAAACGATGTGAATGAAACACTTTTACGTTTAAGTGCATTATGCACTGCACAAGTATTATAAGTATAGTTGCAATTAGAGATATTAAATACCACCCAGCCCCCACAGTCATTCCTATTGCGGCAGTTGCCCAAATACCAGCAGCAGTGGTTAAGCCATGCACCATTTCTTTATGATAAAATATCATACCTGCACCGATAAAACCTATCCCCGATACTATTTGCGCTGCTACCCTTGAAGTATCCGCACCCTTAAAGGCAAAAACGGAAATAAGCATATAAAGACATGCACCCAAGCATACAATTGTATGCGTCCTAATCCCCGCTTCTTTAAAACGCATTTTTCTTTCATACCCGATTGCAAAGCCTAAAATTAGCGCCACAACAAGTCTAAGACTACAAACTAAAACCAAATCCCAGTCCATTATTTCACCTCTTTTATTTGTCAATAAAATACTTTAGCGATAAGCACATATAAGTATATGCTTACCGCTAAAAATTATTATCATACAAATGATTTTAGGTATTATATACCTATTCAATCACTTAGTCAATAGGTTTTTTAAATTTTATATTAATTATTTAATAACAGGTAAAGAATTTTTAAGTAAAAAGTAAAAGCCATCTCGAACGAGATGGCTTTTATACTTTATCTTAACTTTTTAGGTTTTCTTATGCGGTTTAATTTTTTATTTAATTTTAAAAGTTCTTCTTTGGTAAACGACACGTTCATCATTCCCATCATGCTCGTTAAACGCAATACTGTGAAACCACCCATCATTTGCATCAATCCGCCGTCAGCCTTTAAGTCAACGTCGAACCCGCCTGAATTTTTACCTTCATTTTTATCCTTTTTGTTGGCATTCATTTTCTTCTTTATTTTAAGTCCTACACCTAAAAACCAAAGTTTACCTCTAAAACAGGACATAATGTCGGAAATTTTATCATTAAGTGAAAATTTTCCAACTGGAGCGTTTACGTCAAACCAGTTTAGAACTGCGCCTTTTTCAACTAAAACGTAGTCCATATTCATTTCATCTACTTTACGGATTATGCCCTTATCGGTAAGTTCGCCCGCTTTTGCGATTATTTCACTTTCGCCAACGTTCTTAACCTCAAAATAGAAGAAGTGGTCTGGTGCGGATTTTTTACCTATGCTTTCACCGTTAACAAAAAGTTCTACTTCTGGTTGATTAGAGTAAACGGTTACCTTTGTAACGTCCTCTACCCTATCGATATATCTCTTTCCGCAAAGATGAACGAAAGGCTCGTCTGAAAGCCACGCTTTATATGCATAAAAAGCATCTTTTTTATACTTTCTATCCATAGTAATTAATCCTTTGTGGTTTTGTCCGTTTTCACCGCCTTCGGCTCTAGCATCTGCACCAAAGTCAAACATGTTCCAAACGTGTGTTGCCCATAAATATTTACGGCTAAACAACTGCTTTATAAGTTCTTCGTGATAATATGCTTGATATTCTTCAGTATAATCACCTTGTTTAGGGTCGCTTGTGTGCCAATTAAGTGCTTCACAGCCATATTCAGAACAGCCAATCGGAATAGTGGAGTGCATTTCATGGAATTTATCAAACCAAGGTCCATTCATACTAGTGTCGCCACCATACCAACCGAAATAGTGGTTATATGATACCACGTCGGGAATTTGTAAGTAAGGGTCATCCATTTTACACATAGACACGGCTGCAATAGTAGTTAATCTCGTCTTGTCCATTTCATGAACTAAATCATTTAAAATTTTGTGATTTTCTAAAAGGTCGTTGTCTGAACCAGCTATAGAAATTTCATTTGATAATCCCCAAACTACAATAGATGGGTGATTGTAGTTTTGTGTAATCAATTCTTTCATTTGAGAAATAGTATTTTCTCTACCAGTCGGCATGTGTTTTGAAATATACGGAATTTCCGCCCAAATTACAAGACCTTTTTCATCGCATAAGTCATAAAAATACTGGTCGTGTTGATAATGAGCAAGTCTAATAGTTGTTGCACCCACTTCCATGATTAAATCTATATCTTCTTCGTGGTGTTCAGGAAGAAGAGCATTACCAAATCCAAATCTATCTTGATGGCGTGATACACCACGGAGAGGATATTCCTTACCATTAAGAATAAATCCGTTGTCAGGATCTATCTTAAACGTTCTGCAACCAAAACGACTACAAACGTTGTCTATAACTTCACCGTTTTCTACTATTTCTACTTCTAAGCAATATAGATAAGGGTCTTTTCTTCCATTCCAAAGGTGTGCATCTTTAATTTCAAAGGTAACGCTTGTTTCGCTACTTTCAATTTTATCAATTTCTTTTTCTTCCTTATCATAAACGGTATAAACAAGTTTTTGTCCTTCTTTAAGGTTTTTGACAAACACTTGCACGTCTACCGTCGTTTTTTCTTCTCCAACGATTGGAGTAATCATTATGCCTTTACCACCGTAATAATCTAAATCAAAGTGAGTATTGTTTACAGCAATAATGTTTACGTTACGATAAAGTCCACCGTAAAAAGTGAAGTCCGCCATTTGCGGATAAACGGTTTCGTTTGCAGAATTATCAACTATAACCGCAAGGTCAGTTTCTTCATTAAGTTTTTCGGTAATATCCACTCTCCAAGTTGAATAACCGCCGTCGTGGTGAGCTAATTTTTCACCGCCAACAAACACGTCCGCAGATGAGTTCGCTCCGTTAAATTCTAAATAATAACGGTCAGCAATAGGAAAATCTTGTTTGTTTAATTTCTTAAAATATAAGCAAGAACCACGGAAATAGTCGTTCCCGCCGTCATATCCATCATCTTTATTCCAAGTGTGTGGGAGATTAATTTTTTCCCCATCACGGATAGTTATGTCTGTAGTGTTTTTAGTAAAAATCCAGTTTTCATTTATATTAATTATCTTTCTCACGGTAACTCTCCTTATTCATTTTATAAATTTTAGGTGCTCAATCGTTATGACCGAACACCTTTATCTAAGTATTAAGCGTTTTCTTCAGCAGACACGGTTTCTTCACGACCTAACTCTTTGTTCATTTTTTTCAAGAGTTTTCTTGTCTAAGTTGTAAATTAATGCAAGTCCAACAAATTGTAATATAGCCGAGAATAAGAATGTTGCGGCAACAAGTACTCTCATATTAATTGCAACTTGCCATACTTGATTACCTTCATTTTCACCTACGTATCCAAGCGCAACCATTATAACTAAAATTAATGCAGGACCTATACCTTGAGCTAATTTTCTAAAGAATGAATGTAAAGAATATACAATACCTTCTTCTCTATTACCGGTCTTCCATTCGTTATAGTCTATTGCATCGCCCATCATTGCCCAAGATACGGTTGAGTATATGCCAAGTCCTAATGAATATATGAGTTGGAAGAAAACATAAAGAACAAGATCCAACCCCGTATTGTTAGGTGTTATAATGAACAATCCAAGAGCAGCAACTACCGAGCAAATAGACCCAAATGTTGCAAGTTCTTTTTTGCCATATTTAGCAACCATTTTACGTGCAAGCGGTGTGAAACATACAATAGGTATCATAGCAAAAAGTTGAACAATACCGGAAATTTTTACATTCTGGAAATACGATTGAAATATTACAGTTACCGCTGTAGTTGCACCTTGCATTCCAATAAACATGCCCATTGCCGCAATCGTTGCTCCAACAGCAGGACGGTTTTTCATAAAATTTATAAATGCTTTCCAAACGTTGAATTTCGGCTTTTCTTCGTTTAATATTACTTCTTGGTCAACCCTTATTTCTGTGTTTCTAATCATGAATTGGAAACATATAAAACCTAGCACACCCATAATAAGTGCTGCAATAAATACTCTTTCCCCGATAAGATTGTTCTCAGAATCGTAAATAATGAAAGGAAGTATTACCATTGGCAGCATATTCCCAAATATAGAACCGATTGAGCGCCAAGCAGATAATGAAGCTCTATCTTTAACGTCGCTTGAAATTAAAGAAAGTAAAGAGCCATAAGGTACGTTAGCAACCGTATAGAATGCATCCCAAATTACGTAGCCAAAAATAAATATTAACGCTTTTGCCCAAGGCTTAGCATTGGGGAATGGCAAGAAACAACATGCTCCACCAACAATTAAACCTATAGAGCCCGCCCAAATATAAGTTAAAAATTTATTTCTCTTATATTTGTGTCTATCCGCATCAATTAATGTACCAATTAATGGGTCGTTTATTGCGTCCCAAACTTGCACTATTATTAGTAATAATGCATACCATAAATCCATGCCCATAAACTGTGTCCAGAAAATAGACATCGTTCCTTTGAGTGCAAAACTCATGTTGCAACCCAAATCACCTGCTGCATACGCAACACTGTCTCGAATGCCAAACTTGCGTTTCCCATTCGCATCTAGCAATGGTTGTTTTTTCATAACTATTCCCTCTTTTATTTTTTTGGGGTTGACCACTATTTATTGTCTAACTCCTTAATTTCCCCTTGTTTTTATTATAATTTATTTTAAAATGCAAAGTGAGTAAATTTTTTATGTTAATTTGTAATATTTTTATCAAGTTATTGTTTTTAGTTAATTTTTATGATATAATAATATAAATTAACAAACTTTCTTTGGTAATTTATGTATTACACTAACGAACTCTCTTTTTTAAAAGACGTATTTAAGAAAACAAATTTAAGCGTTTATGAGATTAACGGGCAAGAATTTGCGAATTCGTTCGTCAATTTAATTATTGACGATTTTTTCAATAACGATACTTATTTAAAAGACGTTATTAAAAAAACAAAACCTAGAACACTTTATAAAATAATTGATATTTACGATCGCTGTTATAGACTTTTAGTATTGCCTGAAACACCAACCCATACAGTTCTATGTGTTGGTCCCTTCCTTTCTTCTCCTATTTCACAAGATAAATTACTATACATTTGTGAAAACAATAATATTTCTCCACAAAAGCAAAGATTTTTAAATGAATATTACATAAGCTTGCCTATATTACCAGCGGAAAGCCATTTGTTGACGATGCTTAACACTTTTTGCGAAAGGATATGGGATACTCCATCTTTTAGTGTGGAAGAAATTGAACAAAAATATTCTTTAGTTGACTTTCCTATTAGTAAAACTATGCAAGATAACGACTCGGATATATTAGTAAATATTAAGGCTTTAGAAAGGAGATATGCCTATGAAAATGAAATAATTAGAGCCGTTTCACTGGGCATTCCCAATTCCGAGGCTAGATTTAGCAATGTTTTTACTAATGAGTTTTTTGAAAAAAGAGTTGCAGATCCTCTTAAAAATGCTAAAAATTACTGTATAATTATGAATACTCTTTTAAGAAAAAGTGCAGAAAAAGGTGGAGTTCACCCTTTCCATCTAGACCAGATTTCAAGTGATTTTGCAGGAAAAATAGAAAGCCTCTCCAACCTATCGGAAATTCCTCCATTAATGAATAATATGTTTACAAGTTATTGTAAATTAGTGCGAAAAAACTCCTTAAAAAAGTATTCTTTAGTAGTACAAAAAACAATTCTCATAATTGACTCTGACCTTTCTGCCGAACTTTCAACTAGTTGTTTAGCATCAAAGTTAAACGTAAGCCTAGGATATTTATCTAACGTATTTAAAAAAGAAACAGGCAAAACACTTAGTGAGTACATACGACAAAAACGAATAAACTATGCAAAACACCTAATGAACACCACAAATTTGCAAATACAAACCATTGCACTACACTGTGGCATAATGGATTTACAATATTTTTCTAAAATATTTAAAAGGCAAACTGGAAAAACACCTACTGAATACAAACAATTAATTAAAAATAAATAGCACCAGTTAAACAAAAAACACCCTCTCGGGTGTTTTTTGTTTAACTGGTGCGAGTAGCAGGACTTGAACCTGTACGGCTGTTAACCATTAGAATCTGAATCTAACGCGTCTGCCAATTCCGCCATACTCGCTCGATTAAAATTCAAAATCCACAGAAACACTTGTTTTTGTAACTGCGTGCATGTGTTTTTTTACAACTTCTACGTGGTATTTGTCTTGTTGATAATCTGCTAAAGCATTCATATCTTCAAGAATTACCGATAAAATTACGTCATAAGAACGTGCAGATCCTAGACAGTCAATTCCAACTTCTATGCCTTTTAGCATAGGCACTTTCCCTTGCATACTTAAAAGCACTTCTTTCGCTTTTTCCTTTGATTCACCTTCGTTCAATTTAAAACATACTACGTGTTTAATCATAATTATCTTCTCCTAAAATTTAATGGCACAACCGCTTTTGCGTTTAAGTCTAAGTCTGCAAAATTGCGTTTTTTATATTGCAAATAGCCCTCTGCACCTATCATTGCACCATTATCAGTACAATATTTCTTCTCAGGTATAACGAGATTTATTTTTTCTTTTTCGGCACGATTTTTAAGCGTTTCCCTTAAATAACCGTTTGCACCCACTCCGCCAGACACCGTAATTGTGTTATAGCCATATTCTTTACAAGCCTTTACGGCTTTATTAACTAATACGTCCACGGCAGAGCACTGAAAACTACAAGCAACGTCCGCTTTATTTACTTCATTCCCCTTACTCTCTTCGTTATGTACGAAATTTATAACAGCTGTTTTTAAGCCACTGTAGGAAAAATCATATTCTCCGCCGTCATAATTTTTAAGCATTTTAGGAAGCGAAACAACGTTTTTCCCGTCTTTTGCAAGCCTTTCGACGTTTGGTCCGCCTGGATAATTCAATCCAAGTACTCTTGCTACTTTATCAAACGCCTCACCAACAGCGTCGTCAATAGTACTTCCTAAAACAGATAAATTATAGTAATCGTCTACTGCAACTATCGCTGTATGTCCACCGCTAGCCAAAATAGTAATAAAGGGTGGCTCTAAAGTCTTATCGGCAAGATAAGATGCTGCGATATGCCCCCTTATATGACTTACAGGAATAAGTGGTTTACCCGTAGAAAAAGCAAGTGCTTTTGCAAAAGAAACACCAACTAACAGTGCGCCTAATAACCCTGCTCCCTCGGTGACCGCAAAAGCGTCTATATCATCTAGCATAAGGTTTGCGGACTTTAATGCACGTTCTGTCGCCGTTAAAATCGCCGTTGTATGTGTCCTTGATGCAATCTCAGGCACAACCCCACCAAACCTTGCGTGTTCGGTTGCAGAACTGATTATTTCTTCAGATAAAATTTCTCTTCCGTCTTTTATGATCGCAACCGCCGTCTCGTCACAAGACGTCTCTATTCCCATTATAATTGGGTTTTCTTTAAGTTGCAACTTTTTTATATTTTCAAAGTAACTCATTGTGATTTCTTTAGGTAATCGTTAATAAACCCTTGAATATTTCCATTCATAACCGAGTTAACGTCGGTAATTTCAAAGCCTGTTCTATGGTCTTTAACCAAAGTATACGGACAAAATACGTAAGAACGAATTTGACTACCCCACTCTATTTTCTTTATTTCGCCTTTTATATCTTGGTCTAACTCCATTCTCTCCGCTTCACGCTTTTCTATAAGTTTACTAATAAGCATTTTCATTGCCATTTCACGGTTTTGTGTTTGACTTCTTTCATTTTGACAAGCAACCACGATACCCGTAGGCAAGTGCGTAATGCGAATAGCGGACTCAGTTTTATTTACGTGCTGTCCGCCCGCACCACTAGAACGGTAAGTATCCACTTTTAATTCATCGGGACTAATTTTAATCTCTTCGTCATCTTCAATTTCCGGCATAACTTCAAGTGATGCAAAAGAGGTGTGTCTTCTCTTATTAGCATCAAAAGGGGAAATTCTAACAAGTCTATGCACTCCTTTCTCGGCTTTTAGATAACCATAGGCACAGTCCCCCTCAACCTTAAAAGAAACGGATTTTATACCAGCCTCGTCGCCTTCTAAACGGTCAAGTTCCGTAAGCGTATAGCCATTTTTCTCAGCGTAATACATATACATTCTGTATAGCATTTCCGTCCAATCACACGCCTCTGTTCCGCCAGCACCTGCATGCAAAGTTAAAAGAGCATTTAGCTTATCGTATTTACCTCTTAAAAGTGCTGTTAGTCGCATCTCTTCAATTTTCTTTTCAACAGAAGAGAGCTCTACCTCCAATTCTTCTAAAAGGCTTTCATCATTTTCTTCTTCTGCAAGGTCGACGATTTCTAATGCCTCGTTAACCGTTTTTTCTGCTTTATCAAAGGCAGAAACTTTATTAGTTAAAGATGCTATTTCTTTAGAAATCTGTTGTGATTTTGCTAAGTCTGTATAAATTTCGGGCTTTTCTGAAAGTTCTGTTTTTTCCTTTAACTCTATACGCAACTTATCGACGTCAAAGAGAGTGTCCCGTTTCCGCTAGGATACCTTTTAATTCTTTAATTTTAAGTCTATATTCTTCAGATTTAATCATTGAAAATTTCCTTTATTTGTTTGCACCACAACAGTTTTTATATTTTTTCCCACTACCGCACGGACATGGATCGTTTCTGCCGATTTCTTGTACTGCTTTTTTAGGGCGCATTACCGGACCTTGCGGTTGGTTTGTAGAAAGATTTTTATTTTCTTCTACTTTTTGTGGTACTCTTTGTAATTCCGCTTTTAATAGCAACGTTATCGTATCGTCTTGAATAGATGCCGTGAGGTCTTCAAACATTTCAAATCCCTCTTTCTTGTATTCTATTACAGGGTCAACGTTTCCATAACTTCTAAGGCTTATTCCTTTTCTTAATTGGTCCATTGAGTCGATATGATCTATCCACTTAGTGTCGATATTGCGGAGAAGTACCATCTTTTCTATTTCGTGATAGTTTATTCCCTCGCCCGCATATCTTTCAATTTTTTCTTCGTATGAAGCAATAGTAGCGTTAATCAATTTCTCAATAAAGTATTCATAATCTATATCTTCTACCATATCTTTATTAATAAAGTTAGTATCTTTTGGTAAAAGTTTTAGTTCGATTATATTGTTAAGAGCCTCTAAATCCCAAGTTTCGGGCTTGTTTTCGTTATTAATAACCGTACCAACTACGTATTTTACAAAATCAGGGATAAGTTTTAAAATGTCGTTATGAACGTTTTCAGTCTTAATAACTTTCATTCTTTCTTCGTACATAACGATACGTTGTTGATTCATTACGTCGTCGTATTGAAGAACGTGTTTTCTTATGCCGAAGTTCTTACCTTCGATCGTTCTTTGTGCGTTTTCAATACTTCTAGAAAGCATTTTAGCTTGCATTGGTTGGTCTTCGTCAATCTTGAACATTTCGTAAACGTGTTGCATTCTCTCCCCACCGAAACGCTTTGCCAAATCGTCTTCAAGAGAAATAAAGAACACTGAAGAACCTGCGTCACCTTGACGTCCACTACGACCTCTTAACTGATTATCTATACGGCGTGATTCGTGACGTTCGGTACCTAAAATATGAAGTCCGCCAGCCTCTACAACCTTTACTTTTTCCGCATCTGTTTGCTTCTTAAAGTCGGCATAGATTGCTCTATATTTTTCTCTTATTTCTTTTACTTCTTCAGGGATATCACTAACAAATGAAGTAGCAAGTTCAATCACGTCATCTTCAATGCCTTGTTCACGAAGTTTTCTCTTCGCTAAAAACTCGGGGTTACCACCGAGCAAGATGTCCGTACCACGCCCAGCCATATTGGTCGCAATTGTAACGGCACCGTATCTACCTGCTTGAGCAACGATATCTGCTTCTCTAGCGTGGTTTTTAGCGTTTAACACGTTGTGCTTAATGCCTTTTTTGATTAAAAGCTTAGAAATTTCTTCTGACTTTTCAACCGTAACCGTACCAACGAGAACTGGTTGACCTTTAGCGTGTTTTTCAACGATTTCATTTAAAATCGCATTGTTTTTGCCGTTTACACTCTTATAAATAACGTCCGGCATATCAATTCTTGCAACGGGTTTATTTGTTGGAATTTCTAAAACGTCAAGTCCGTATATTGCTCTAAATTCTTCCTCTTCACTCTTTGCCGTACCCGTCATACCAGAAAGTTTTTTGTAAAGCCTAAAATAGTTTTGGAAAGTTATAGTTGCATAGGTCTTATTTTCGTTTCTTACCTTTACACTTTCTTTTGCCTCAATTGCTTGGTGCAAACCGTCAGAATAACGACGACCTATCATAAGACGACCTGTAAATTCGTCAACAATAATTACTTCGCCATCAGAAACAACATAGTCATTATCTCTTTTAAAAATATAGTTAGCTTTGAGTGCTTGTTGGATATGATGTGATAAACTTGCGTTTTCGATATCTGAAAAATTGTTAAGTCCAAAGAAACTTTCAGCTTTTGTAGCACCAGACTCAGTTATTTGAACGCTCTTTTCCTTAATATCAATAGTAAAGTCTTTGTCTAAAACCAAAGTTTTAACAAACTTATTTGCGGTAATATATTTTTCACTTGATTCCCCGCCTTTACCAGAAATTATAAGAGGTGTTCTTGCCTCGTCTATTAAAATTGAGTCAACTTCGTCAACGATTGCAAACGATAACGGACGTTGAACCATTTTATCTAAGCTCGTTTTAAGATTATCTCTTAAGTAGTCAAAGCCCATTTCGTTGTTAGTTCCATACGTTATGTCGCAAGCGTAAGCCTTTTGTTTTTCTTCGTCTTCCATGCCTGACACTGCAACGCCAACCGTTAAGCCTAAAAATCTATAAACCTTACCCATCCACTCTGCGTCACGCTGAGCAAGATAATCGTTGACAGTAACGATATGCACGCCCTCGCCAGCGAGTGCGTTTAGATATGCAGGAAGCGTTGCAACGAGAGTTTTACCTTCACCAGTTTTCATTTCCGCAACTCTACCTTGATGCAAACAAATACCACCAATTATTTGCACTTTATAGTGGCTCATATTAAGCACACGCTTAGCGGCCTCTCTAGCAACCGCAAAAGCATCATATAATATGTCGTCTAAAGTATCCCCCGACTTTAATCTAGTCTTTAAAAAATTGGTTTGCTCACGCAATTCTTCGTCTGTAAAATTTACGTACTTACTTTCAAGCGAAATTACTTTATCAGCCATCTTGTCTAACTTTTTTAGACTACGTCTGGCTTCACCACCTAAAATATATCTAAATAACCCCATTATTCTTACTCCTTAAAGTTTGATTTGAATTTTAATATTTATCCTTTGGTGGCAAACTCGCCACCGTTATTAAATACACATTTCTCGCGCCTGCGCTTTTAAGCCTTTCCGCAAGCACTTCCGCCGTAGCACCCGTAGTTGTAACGTCATCTACAATTACTATCGTCTTATCTTTAACTGATTTTTTATCAGTTATCTTAAACGCACCTACTAAATTCTTTTGTCTTTCTTTTTTAGTAAGCGTCGCTTGTCTTTTTGTTTCCTTTATCTTTTCAACGCTTTCAAATAATTTTACATTTAGTCTTTCCGATAAACCTTTTGCCAAAATATACGATTGATTATATCCGCGTCGACGCATTGCTTTTTTGGTCATTGGCACAAAAGTAATTAAATTTGCATTAAAACAATTTTTTAAGTATATAAACGATAACTGTTCAATAAAATACTCGGCAAGAAATCTTTGATTGCCATATTTTAATCTCTTTATCATTGAACTTATAGGTTTCTCATAACTAAACACGCTCCTACCCTTATCCAATGATAAAAGCTTTTCCCTACAAGTGGAACAATAATTTGTAAATGAGACAACTTTTCTTCCGCAGTGATCACAAATTGGTCCGTCGTTAAACGGCAACTTTTTAAAACACTCTTCGCAAAATTTTTCGTTTTTAAATATCTCCTTACCGCAAGAGAGACATCTCCAATCACTACTAAAAATATATTTCTTGCAGAAAATTTTTATCTTGTCAATTACTTTCATTTTTAAAGATATTTTTTAAGATCATCAACTTTATCTAGTTTTTCCCACGCAAAAATATCTCTGCCAAAATGTCCGTAACTTGCCGTTTGACGATATACGGGTTTTCTCAACTGCAACTTTTCTATAATTGCAGACGGACGCAAATCAAATTCTTTTACGATTATATCGGCAAGTATATCATCAGAAACTTTTCCCGTGCCAAAAGTATTAACAACAACTGATACGGGATTTGCAACGCCGATTGCATAAGCAAACTGAACCTGACACTCCTCTGCTAATCCCGAGGCAACTACGTTTTTGCAAACGTATCTTGCCATATACGTTGCAGAACGGTCAACTTTAGTAGGGTCTTTCCCACTGAAAGCACCGCCACCGTGCGGACATTTTCCGCCATAGGTATCTACTATTATTTTTCTACCCGTAAGTCCAGAATCGCCATTAGGCCCACCTACTTCAAATCTACCAGTAGGATTAATATAATATTTAGTATTTTCGTCAAGATACTCCTTAGGGAATACTCTGTCAATAACCTTTTCTTTTAAATCTTTTCTAAGTTTTTCTGTAGTTACACTCTCGTTGTGCTGAGAGGAAAGAACAATCGCCTCAATCCTTAAAGGCTTGCCGTTTTTATCATACTCAACCGTAACTTGTCCTTTTCCGTCTGGACGAAGATAAGTGAGTTCCCCACTCTTTCTAACTTCTTCTAACTTTTCACACATCTTGTGCGATAGCATTATAGGAAGAGGCATATATTCTTCGGTTTCTTTACACGCATAACCAAACATAATGCCTTGATCCCCTGCACCGATTTTATTGTAAACGTCACCCCCGTCCGCATCTTCTTGCG
This sequence comes from Clostridiales bacterium, assembly GCA_015069425.1. Taxonomy (GTDB): domain Bacteria; phylum Bacillota; class Clostridia; order Christensenellales; family Borkfalkiaceae; genus UBA1259. The sequence continues at coordinate 62,482 of SVIP01000005.1, forward strand.
AACTGTCAACGCCCATTGCTATATCGGGACTTTGCTTATTTAATTTGACAATAATTTCAGCAGTATCCGCAGAAAAGCCCGTATTTTCATCAGTATATCCAATTTCCCTAATAACTTCTTTTGCAACTTCTTTAACGTCAACTTTTGCCGTTGTGGTTATTTCACCCATTATAAGCACTAAATTAGTAGTAGCACTACATTCACAGGCTACTCTTGCACAAGAATCTTGACTTAATATCGCATCAAGCACTGCATCTGAAATGTTGTCACAAACTTTGTCGGGGTGTCCCGCCGTTACACTTTCACTCGTAAAAAATTTTTTCATATTTAACCTTTGTATTTAAGTATAAAAATCCACTATTTGATTATTATACAACAAATCTTTTGTGATGTCAATCTTCTTTTGCACGGCTTTTTATCTTTTATATGGTTAATTACTTTTTTTAGTAGGTTTTTTCATAATTCGACAAAAGGTTTTATCTATTAAATTTTTACTGTTAAAATTGCTTTTAATCAAAGAATTTTACTTGACTTGTTTGCTCTATTAAAAGTATAATTATTTAAGTTAAACTATATTTTAAATATAGTTTTAAGTTTTAAATCATATAATGCCTACAATAAAAACTTTTAAGGAGTATAGATTATGGATAACGTAAAGATCAACAAAGAAACCATTGGCTTTATACCCGCAGTTAAAACGTTGTCAAAATCAGTAAGAGAATATAAAAAGCCCTCTCTTTTAGCCCCTCTTTTCGTGGCTTTAGAAGTAGTTATGGAGTGTCTTATTCCTTTTATAATGACACTTTTACTTGATAAAATTAAAACCATTTCTGAATCTGGAAACACCGAATTTTTAATACAAGTAATATTAAAATACGGTGGTGTTTTATTACTACTTGCTTTTGTTTCTCTTGCATGCGGTGTCGCAGCAGGTAAATATTGTGCAACCGCCTCTAGCGGTTTTGCAAAAAACCTCAGAAAAGATATGTTTAAACGAATACAAGGTTTTTCTTTTTCTAATATTGATAAATTCTCTACTTCCAGTTTGGTTACCCGTTTAACTACAGACGTTACTAACGTAGAAATGAGTTATATGATGATTGTTAGAACGGCTATCCGTGCTCCGTTTATGCTAATATTTTCATTAATAATGTCTTTTGTAATAAACGCAAGAATGGCTCTTATTTTCCTATGTACTGTTCCCATACTTGCTATTGGTTTAACTATAATTACCAGTAAAGCAATGCCGTTATTCCAAAAAATCTTTCCTAAATACGACGCTCTAAACGAATCCGTTCAAGAAAACATACACGGCATGCGAGTTGTAAAGTCTTACGTTAGAGAGGACTTTGAAAAGGAAAAATTCCATAAAGCAAGCGACGAGGTTAAAAAGAACTTTATTAAAGCTGAAAAACTTGTTGCTATGAACGGTCCTTTAATGAACTTCTGTATTTACACAGGATTAATTTTGATATATATTATTGGCTCAATGCTCATCATTAATTATCAAGAAAAAGTCTTAAAACTTGCCGAACTACAAAGTTTTATGTCCTACTCTTTCCAGATGCTCATGAGTTTGATGATGCTTTCAATGATTATGGTTATGATTATAATAAGCATTGCTTCTGCAAAGCGTATCGCTGAGGTAATTAATGAGGAGTCTTCAATAGTCTCTCCAGATAACGCCATAACTGAAATTAACGATGGCAGTATAGAGTTTAATAACGTTTGCTTTAAGTATTCAAAAACTGCAGAAAAATACGTACTCTCTGACATTAACTTAAAAATAAATAGCGGTGAAATTATCGGTATTTTAGGTGCAACAGGTTCAAGTAAAACTACTTTGGTAAACCTCATTCCCCGTCTTTATGACGCAGATGAAGGTGAAGTTAAAGTTGCTGGCATAAACGTTAAAGAATACGATTTAACTTCACTTAGAAACGCAGTTGCTGTTGTACTTCAAAAAAACCAACTTTTCTCAGGAACTCTTCGGGAAAATATGCAATGGGGCGATAAAAACGCATCTGATGACGAAATTAGGCACGCACTCAGTCTTGCACAAATTGACAGTTTTGAACTAGACAAATACGTTGAACAAGGTGGCGCAAACTTCTCGGGCGGACAAAAACAACGTCTTTGTATTGCAAGAGCACTACTTAAAAAACCAAAAATTCTTATTCTTGACGACTCGACTAGTGCGGTTGACACTAAAACCGATGCTTTAATTAGAAAATCTTTCCGTGAATACATTCCAAAAACCACAAAGATTATAATAGCGCAAAGAGTTGCCTCTATTCAAGATGCCGACAAAATCGTCATTATGGATAATGGTAAAATTACCGCTATCGGCACGCACGAAGATTTAGTACAAAACAACAAGATTTATCAAGAACTTTACTATTCTCAAAATAAGGCAGGTGATCAAAATGGCTAGAGGTATGGCTATGCCCCGTGGTAAAGGTGGTATGAAAGGCGGTCCTCGCCCTAAAGCAAAAAAAGGAACAATGAAAAGATTGCTTAAATTTTTATTCAAAACTAACGGTAAACTTTTAAGTATTGTTCTCGTCTGTCTTATAATTAGTGCAATTGTAAGCGTTTCTTCTTCAATCTTTTTAGAAAATCTTATCGTCCAAATCGGAAGAGGTCTTAATTTAGGTCTTGACGCTGTTTGGAATAATTTACTTACGATTTTTATTTCTATGGGTTGCGTATATTTTGCAGGTATTTTATGTAGCTTCATTTACACAAGACTTATGGCGTATATAACTCAAAAATTCCTTCACGAAGTAAGAACGGATATTTTTAATAAAATGCAGTCGTTGCCTATTAAATTTTTCGACACGCATAAAACGGGCGACATAATGAGTACTTTCACCAACGACACAGACGCACTTCGCCAATTGGTTTCACAAAGTATCCCCCAACTTTTCTCAGTTTCTATTAGTATTGTAACTTTATTAATAATAATGTTCACGTCAAGTATTTGGCTTTCACTCCTTATTTTTGTCGGCGTTTTCGTTATGTTCTCTGTTACAAAAATGGTGGGCGGAAACAGTGCTAAATATTTTATACGTCAACAACAATCCCTCGCCCTAGAAGAGGGATATATTGAAGAAATCATGCACGGACAAAAAGTTGTCAAGGCTTTCTGCCACGAAGACGAGACTATAAATGGTTTCAACGACAAAAACGAACAACTTTTCCACGACGCGGAAAAAGCGCACGCTTTTGCTAATATCTTAGGTCCAATAATGAATAACCTCGGTAATATTTTGTACGTTTTGATTGCTTTTGTCGGCGGACTTTTAGTTTTCTTCAAAATCCCTAATCTTACAGTCACCGGATTTCAACCGCTATATATAGACGGTCAACTAACTTTCCTTGCAACCATTATGGCTTTTTTACCTAGAAGTAAACAATTTGCTGGAAACGTAAACCAAATTTCACAACAAATTAACTCTATAATTATGGGACTCGCTGGTGCATCTAGATTATTTGACCTTATGGATCAAGAACCAGAAACTGACGAAGGTTACGTCACTTTGGTTAGATGTAACATTGCTGACGACGGCACGATTACTGAAACTGAAGAACGCACTGGTCACTGGGCGTGGAAACACCCACACAAGGCTGACGGCTCTATCACTTATACCGAACTTAAAGGCGATATTCAAATGTTTGACGTTGACTTTGGTTACGTCCCTGAAAAAATCGTTCTTCACAACGTTTCTCTCTATGCTCACCCTGGTCAAAAGATTGCTTTTGTTGGTGCAACTGGTGCGGGGAAAACTACCATAACTAACCTTATCAACCGCTTTTACGATATTGCAGACGGTAAAATTCGTTACGACGGAATAAATATTAATAAAATAAAAAAGAGCGACCTTCGTCGTTCGCTCGGCATCGTTTTACAAGATACCAACCTCTTTACTGGAACGGTTATGGAAAACATTCGTTACGGCAGACTTTCCGCAACCGATGAAGAGTGCATTGAGGCTGCAAAATTAGCCTATGCTGACGATTTTATTTCTCGTCTCCCCAATGGCTATAACACTATGCTCACGGCAGATGGTGGCAACCTTTCTCAAGGTCAAAGACAGCTCCTTTCAATCGCTAGAGCAGCCGTCAAGGACGCTCCAGTTATGATTTTAGACGAGGCAACCTCCTCGATTGATACAAGAACAGAGTCCCTCGTTCAAAAAGGCACGGATAGACTTATGCAAGGTAGAACGGTTTTCGTCATTGCACATAGACTTTCTACCGTACAAAATTCTGACGTTATAATGGTTTTAGATAACGGACACATAATTGAACGTGGTTCACACAAAGAATTAATTGAAAAACGCGGTAAATATTATCAATTATATACCGGAGCATTTGAATTAGAGTAATATGAACTGTTTATTATGCCCAAACCAATGTAATATTGATAAAAGCACTACTGTGGGAGCGTGTGGAACTAACGGAAAGATTCGCATCGCAAAATACTACCTTCATACAGGCGAAGAGCCTGTTATTAGTGGAAAAAACGGTTCTGGCACGGTATTTTTTTGCGGTTGTTCTCTTAAGTGTGTGTTTTGTCAAAACTATGAACTTTCAAGAAATTTACGTGGAAAGGATATTTCTGTAAATGAATTAGCAGAAATTTTCAAAAAACTCGAAAGCGATGGAGCACACAACATAAACTTGGTCACCCCTACTCATTATGCAGACAAGATAATTGATGCGCTTAATATTTATAGACCTAAAATCCCGATAGTTTACAATACTCACGGTTACGAAAACCTATCAATGCTTGAAGTTATAAATGAATACGTGGACGTGTATTTGCCCGATATGAAATACTTTTCGCCAACACTTTCAAAGCGATATACGGGAAAGGAAAATTATTTTGAAAAAGCAAGTAAAGCAGTTGAATTTATGATTAATTCAAAGCCATATACTTTAGACGAAAATGGCATGTTAAAAAGCGGAGTTATAGTACGCCACCTAGTTCTACCACAATGCACTTCAGATAGCAAAAAAATATTAGATTGGTTTAATAATTTTAAAGATAAGGCGTATATAAACATAATGAGCCAATACACACCGTTTGGAAATATTGACGCATTCCCCGAACTAAAACGGAAAACCACTAAGCGAGAATACGACACAGTAATAAACTACGCACTCTCTTTGGACATTAAAAATGCCTATTATCAAGATTTTTTAAGTGCAAACGAAAAGTACATACCCTCTTGGGATTATTAAAAAAACACGATAGCAATATCGTGTTTTTAATTTTTATTGATTTAAGGTAAAATGTCACCAACGCTCTCTAGAACGTATTTGGGTTGATATGCGTAATTTATCAAATCTTGTTTTTCGGTAACGCCTGTTAAAACTAAAACAGTGTCGAGTTCGCTTTCTATTCCAGCTAAAATGTCCGTATCCATTCTATCGCCTATTATAACAGCATCTATTCTATGACAATCGAGTTTTTTTAGTGCGTGGCGCATCATTAAGGGATTAGGTTTACCGATAAAATATGCCGTTCTTCCAGTCGTCATTTCAATAGAAGATATTAACGCACGACAAGCGGGAATAATTCCGCTTTCAACCTTTGCGGTTAAATCACTGTTTGTACCTATTAGTTTCGCCCCATTAAATACAAGCTTTACCGCTTTTTCTATTTTTTCATAGTTAAGCGAACGGGTTTCGCCAAAAACAACGTAATCGGGATTTATATCGTTCATTGTAAATCCAGCATCGTATAACGCTTGAGTAAGCCCTGGTTCACCAATCACATAAACTGAGCCGTTGGGACACTGGCTTTTCAAATAAGATGCAGTCGCTAATGCGCTTGTATAAAAATGTTCTTCCCCTACGTTTAGCCCCATTCTTGCTAGTTTTTGCGCAAGTTCTTTCGGAGAGCGTTCTGAACTATTAGTTAAGAATAAGTAATTTTTACCACTACTTTCTAACCACTCAACAAACTCTTTTACCTTTGGTATAAGTCTATTTCCGTGATAAATAACACCATCCATATCGCATATAAAACATTTTTTATTTCTTAAATTTTCCATATTATACCTTTAATTTGTGTCAAAATTTTCTATTTTAACAACTTTCCAACCTTTCTTTTGACCAAATCGCTTTGCGTTCTTTTTCTTTATAACAAAGATTTGTGGAAAATATTTATAAGCAACCAAGAAAAGCACAACAAGCACTATTAAAACAAGTATTAGTATAAGTGCTAAGTCCGATAACGTTATAAGTTTTACCTCGTTCCACATTTTATTTACGAGTTCAAGTTCTTGTGCACTAAAGTTATTCATTACTGCACATCTTAATATTTCTTGCTCTGTCGGATATTGAGCGGAAAATTGTCTGCCAATTTCGTCAGTTCTAACCACGTACGCATCAGTCGTACACTCGGGATCAAAGAAATATTTTAAATCTACCGTGTATTCGCCCTCATCATTGCCGTAACAGTCTAAAATATAATCAAATACAGACGTATCTTCTGTGCCAGCAATACAGCTTGTGTAGCCTATATAATCCATATTTCTTACGGCAATCTCTGGTCTACTCATAAAGTCCATAAATTCAAGAGCGAGTTCTTCGTCAGCGTCTTTTGTTAAAACCCAACCGTCAAACCAAACGTTACTGCCCTCTTCTGGAACAACGTAACCTAGTTTTGAGTAGCCTTCGCCCTCGTTGCTCTCATAAATTGCATAAGCCGCATCACCACTCCAAGCAAAGTTAACGTCAATCTTACCAGTTAAAATATCGTTCTTTCCCGCATCAACTTCAAAACCATAAAGATTGCTCTTTAGTTCAATTAATGCATCACGAACTTCTCTTATTGACTTTTCGTCTACCCTATTAAACACTTCTGATATCTTTTCTTTATATTCCGCTTCTAAAATTTCACCTGAATTTAATTTATCTTTAAGAGATAAGAGTTCGTCCTTATACACAATACCGAGCGACATAATGTAACTATCTCTAATACTGTCTTTTATGGTAATTTTACCACTGAACTTTTGGTCGTACAATTTACTCCAACTATTGAGGTCTTCTGCATTGTATTTATCCATATTATAAATTAAACCCATTGTGCCCCACATATAACCTACGGCATAGGTTCTTTCTCCATCAGATAAACCTAAATCCTCAAACACACTCTTAATATACGGAGATGCATTTTGAGCATAATTTTCCGGCATATTAAATTGTTTAATTAATCCCTCGTCTTTCATTTTGAGTATCATATACTCGGACGGACAAACTATGTCGCAAGCCGTGGGATCTTTCTTTAGTTCGTTATACATTTCTTCGCAAGTTGCGAACGTATAATAATTAACCTTAATTCCAGTTTCCGTCTCAAAATCTTCAAGTACGCCCGTTTCTGTGTCGTCCTCAGCCTCTTCAATATAGTCTTCCCAACTAAAAACAGTTATTTCTTTCTCTACCCCTTCCGCCTTTACTTTTACTGCCGAAACTGGGCTTGCCATAAAGCCAGAAATTATACTAAACAATAAAGCAACCAAAACGAAAAGTCGTGTAATTTTATATATTCTCTCTGTCATCTTACACCTTCCCGTTGTTTTTTACTTTTTTGTTTGAACGAACATTCATTAAAACAACTGCTAAAACAGTTATTAAGAAAATTATTGTCGTCAATGCTCTATAAATTGGAACTTGTTCACTTGCTTTTTCTGTAGAAAGAGCAATCGCTTTATATACAGCTGTAGAAATTGTGTCGTAATCTAATGGCGATAAGGTTGCTGTAATTATATAGTCATCAAGAGACAAAGTTATCGCAAGCATAAACCCAGAAAAAACACCTGGTAGAATTTCTGGTAACACTACCTTAAAAAGCGCTTGAAAAGGCGTTGCGCCTAAGTCTAATGCCGCTTCGTAAAGATTTGAATCCATTTGTTTCAACTTAGGGATAACAGACAAAACTACAAATGGAGCAGATAATACGATATGTCCTACGTATAACCCAAAAATTGAACGATGCGAAAGTCCTAAAATTATCATTAACATAACTAATGCACACGCAGTAACTACTTCTGAGTTTACGACTGGAATTTGTGATGCTGTCTTAACCGATTTGCCCAATTTACCTTTGCTATAATAGATGCCCACCGCACCCAACGTTCCAAGTATTGTCGCTATTATTGATGATACTACTGCTAGTGTAATAGTGTTAAACACAACGTCTTTGATTTCACCAAGTTTTCTATACCAAATAAATGAAAATCTCTCCCAAACGCCGATTACCTTGCCTTGGTTAAAACTATACATTACAAGTATAAATATAGGTATATAAATAAACGCTAACACTAAAAAGACGTAGCCTCTGGTAAAAAACTTCTTTATCATATATTAGTTCCCCTCCCAGTGCTTTCTTTTTTAAATCCTCCCGTTGCAAGCATTGTGCCAAAGAGAATTACTAACATTATCAATGAAATAGTTGCTCCGCCGTTAACGTTTGTCATTGCACCGTTTTCGCCCAAGAAACACCACGCGATAAGTTTACCAATTACTGTAAAGCCTGTGCTTCCACTAAAAGTGTCCGTTATTACGTAACAACTCATTACTGGCAAAAACACCATCATTGCACCGCTTATTATCCCTGAAAACGAAAGCGGTAACGTTACACTTGTAAATACCTTAACTTTACCTGCACCTAAATCAAACGCCGCTTCTTCTAGGCTTCTGTCCGTCTTAATTAACGTTGAATATAACGGTAAAATCATGAAAGGCAAATAGTCGTACGTTAAACCGATTATATTCGCAAAAGAGCCTAATGGTAATTGCACCAAACTTAAAAATTCTTTCATTGCCATTGCACGAAGAACAAAGTTTATCCACATTGGCATTATAAATAAAAGTAAGAGCACAAACGCCGTTTTTTGGTTCATTCTAGAGAGTATATATGCGACTGGATAGGATATCAATAAGCATATAAGTGTCACTAGCATTGCCACAAGTACGCTTATCACTAGCGTACTTATCTTTGTCATATCAGTAAAAAAATCTAAAAAATTAATAAAAGTGAATGTTCCAGTCGAATCTGTAAAAGCATAGTAGACTACAAGCAACAATGGAAAAACCACGAACATTGCCAAAAACAGACCGTATGGTATGCACAATTGTTTTCTAGAAAATGTAAAACCTCTTTTTACTGACTTTTTATCGTCAATAAAATCAGTTCTACTTATCTGTTTTCTTTGTTCAGTCATCTTTTAATCTCCTGCTTTAGTGAAAGTTTTATGTTTTCTTTCTTAATAATTACGCTTACCCTATCGTTTTCGTTCCAAGTATCTTCCGTATCGAACACGTAATCTTCTTCGTTTTCGCTAGTTCTAACTATTAACTGATAGTGGTCACCTTTATATATCATTGAAACGATATTCCCAACTGCACCGCCATCTTCTTCATGGTCGCTTATTTCTATATCTTTTAAGCCGACCTCAACGTTTACGTCCACGTCGGTAAGGTCAATTTTATCTCCATCTTCGGTAATAAGATAACCGTCTTCATCTAAAATAGAACCTTTATACAATTGTGTAACATCGCACTCAAATTCACCGTCACCAAAGCAAACGGTATTGTGCTTGGTAATATATCCATCATACTTATTGGTTGAAAATTCTTTTGCCATAATATGGATATTATCGGGCTTAATTAACAAACTTACTTGTTCGCCAACCTTTCTTTCAACAGTGCTTTGAATAACTATTTCCGTTTTGCCAACCTGCATTACCATTTCATAATGCACGCCCTTAAAAATTGAATTGATAATTTTTCCATCTACTTGTCCCTCTCCCTTATCCAACAAAATAACGTCTTCAGGGCGAACTACAACGTCAACTTTTTCATTAATCGCAAAATCATCTACACAATCAAAGTTATGTCCAATAAATCTTACCTTCCTATCCCCAACTATAGTAGCACTAAAAATATTACTTTCGCCTATAAAGTCGGCAACGAATGAGTTTTTAGGCTCGTTATAAATATCTGTTGGCGTTCCTACTTGTTGTATTACACCGTCTTTCATTACAACGATTGTATCACTCATTGTTAGTGCTTCTTCTTGGTCGTGCGTAACGTAAATAAATGTAATACCTAGTTTTTTATGCATTTCCTTAAGTTCTAATTGCATATCCTTTCTCATTTTAAGGTCAAGTGCACCGAGCGGTTCGTCAAGAAGAAGAATTTTAGGTTCGTTTACGATTGCACGAGCAATTGCAACCCTTTGTTGTTGCCCACCAGAAAGGGTTGATACACTACGCTTTTCAAAGCCTTCCAAATCCACCATTTTGAGGGCTTTTTCAACCTTTGCATTAATTTCTGTCTTGCTAAGTTTTTCTATCTTTTCAATTTCTTTTCCTTGGCTGTCTTGATAAGTAACTTTTACTTTTTTAAGCTTTAACCCAAACGCTATATTTTCATAAACGTTTAAATGCGGAAAAAGCGCATAACGCTGAAACACCGTATTTATAGGGCGTTTATTCGGAGGCAAATCACTTATATCTTTGCCATTAAGTAAAATTTTACCAGCAGTCGGTTTATCAAATCCTGCTATCATTCTAAGCGTCGTTGTCTTACCGCACCCAGAAGGTCCTAAAAAGGTTATAAACTCTCCTTTCCTAACGTATAAGTTTACGTTGTCAACGGCAAGCATTCCGTCTTCAAATTCTCGTGTTAATCCAACTAATTCAATTATTTTTTCTTTTGAGTTGTTTGACATTTTCTCTTTCTCCGCTTTTCCTTTTTTGGCTTTTAAAAACAAAACGCAAGCTCATTAGCTTGCGAAAACTTTCAATACCACACAATTAACAATTAAGACTTTGTCTTTATTGTTTTAAAAAATATGGGTTTTAGAGTCTATATAGCTTCAATACTTTTACTACTCTTATTGACCGTTTCACAAGTCTGCGAATTCTCGCATTCGGTTATAAAGTAACCAACTTATAAAATTTGAGTTTTTAACTCAATCAATAACGTGGCATCGCCACGAATCGGCAGTGGACCCGGCTGTCCGTATGGCCTCAACTCTAATTAGAGTGGTCCGAATATTGGCTTGGAAAGACTCTTAAAACTTTAGATTCAATCCACTTATTATATTAAATTATTTTGCTTTATCTGTCAATCATTTTTAACAATTTTTTCACGCGATTATAAATAATATTTGTAAATTTAACTTTCTTTTTACCAATCGTCTTTTGGCGTTAGCTTAATATCGTCGTAATACTCAAAATACTTTTCTTTTGAACTCTTTATTCTTTCGTCTTCCCACTCTTCAGGATACGCAGCATCTTCTTCCTTATTATCGGATTCTCTCATTAAGTCGTATAGCGTTTTACCTTTGTTTGGCATTTTCTTCCTCCTCCGCAAGAATGTGCGCATAAGTTACATTTGTAATTTTTTAATCGCTTTATTGCAAATATCAAACTTGATAATATTATTATACCAATAATTATAGATAAAAGCAAGCCTCCGCTAACATCAAATAAAAAGCCTATAAAGTTTATTATAAACGCCACTATATATGCGGTTATTATTTGAAATATCATCATCATAAAAAATAACTTATTGCTTTTCAGTTCTTCTCTTGCAGTAGCTAAACTTGCAACACAAGGCGGAGAGAGTAAAATGAACGCCATAAACGCATAAACCGAAAACCTATTATTAAACAAAACGCTAACGTCGTCAGATAATAAACTTAGCGATTCAACTACTGCTTCTTTTGCAAAAGTTCCTGAAATTATAGATACTGCCGTTTGCCAATTAAAAAATCCAAGCGGATAAAATAAATATTTTAAGATATCACCCAAATAAAATAAAAAACTTTGCTCAACGTTATCGCCTACATATCCACTTACTCCAACACTTTTAAGTAACCATAAAAACACTGAAACAGCAAAAACTATAAGACCTGCTCTTGTCATAAACTCTTTGACCTTCTCTTTTAAAACGGAGAAAACGTCTTTGATTGCAGGAACTCTTAAATAGGGCATCTCTAACAAAAACTCCCCTATGCCACACTTAAAAGTCTTAAGTTTTTTTAAGATAAAACCGAAAACGCCTACGCATAGCATACTTAAGAAGTACATTGATGTAGCGACCAACGGATTACCATTAAATAATCTTGCTGAAAAATAAGCAAACACTGCAGTTTTTGCACCACAAGGCATAAAAGGAGAGAGAAAAATAGTCATCTTTCGTTCACTCTCTCCTTCTATAATTCTTGTGGACATAAGTCCCGTTACCGTACAGCCACAGGATACTATCATAGGTAAAAGAGACTTCCCACTCAAACCAAAAAAACGGAAAAAAAGGTCAAATAAGAATGCAACCCTTGACGCATACCCACTTTCTTCAATTACTGCAATTAAAGCAAATAGAATCAAAATTTGTGGCAGAAATGACAATATTCCACCTAAAGAGTTTATAACTGCGTCACAAACAAGTGATACTATAAACTCTGTTACACCTAATTGATTTAAGCATATTTGAGTGTTATAACTTAATTTTTCAAAAAAACTACTTATAAATACACCGAAAAAACCTCCTACCTTCATGGTCAAAAAGTAAATGATAGTCATAACGATAAAAAATATAGGTAGTCCAAAATTCTTGTGCATCAAAATCTTATCAAGTTTAAGGGTTGTCTTTTCTAATCTTAAAGGCTTTTTTATTAATACCTGTTCGGTAATCTTCTCCACCAAAGAAAATCTCTTAGATTGTGCATTTTCGCCTTTTTCTTTAGATATATCAAGTTGAATCGGGATATCCTTACTCGTTTTTGCTTTGTCCATCAATAAGTCTATATTTATATCTTTTAAAGCCGATATATTTATTACGGGAATATTAAATATTTTAGATAGTTTATCTTTATTGAACCGTACGTTATTATTATTAAGTTGATCACACATATTTACAGCAATTATCATAGGAATTTTTAACGAACACAGTTCTACCGTTAATGAAAGATTGCGCTCTAAATTTGTCCCGTCTAATACATTTATAATCACATCGGGCGGAGTTTTTGTCAAATAATTTAACGCATTTGTTTGGTCAAGTGTATCCGTAGATAAGGAATAAAGCCCAGGAAGATCAACAATTTCAATGTTTTTATCTTTAATATATTTACTCTTTTTTTCTTCAGTAGTTACACCTGTCCAATTTCCCACTCTTTGATATGAATTAGTTAGTTTATTAAATAGAGTGGTCTTTCCGCAATTTGGATTTCCAGCTAACGCTATAACTTTATTCATAACTTCTCCAAAATTATTTTTTCGGCTTGTTCTTTTCTTATCGCCAAATAGAAATCGCGTACTTTTATTTCAATAGGGTCACCGAAAGGCGCAGTTCTGATAAGCGTTACCATTGCGTCTTTTGTTAAACCTATTGCATTTAATCTTAAAACAAACCTATGTTCATTTAAAAAGTCTTTAACTATTCCACTTTCACCTGATTTTAATTCCGACAACAACATCTCCCTATATTTTATTACAAATACTATACTTATTATGACTTATAAAATTTAAAAAGAAAAAACACTCTTGCGAGTGTTTTTCATTAAAATTAGTCAACAAATTCGATAATTACAACTTCTGCTGCATCGCCCTTACGAGGTCCGAGTTTGTATATTCTGGTGTATCCACCACCTTGTCCCTTTTCCTCTTTACGAGTTGCAAACTTAGGTGCATATTCATCAAAAATCTTTTCAATGAGTGGATACTTGATAGCTTTGGTTCTCTTCTTGAAGTCTGGTTTGCTTTCTTTAAAGCCCTTTACTTCTTGAAGATCGTTAACCAAAGTCATGATTTTTCTTCTTGCATTAAGTTTTTTGTTGCCGTCTTTAACGAGCGTTTTAGTAGTTTCTTTACCCTTAGCGTCAACAACCTTTACTTCTTCTTCAACTGTGTCAGTATAAGTGTTGATTGCAAGAGTGATTATTTTAGCAACGTATGCTGCTACTTCCTTTGCTCTTGCTTCTGTGGTTTCAATTTTACCATGCCACAAAAGTGCAGACGCTTGATTCTTAATAAGCGCTAATCTCTGCGTAGCGTTTACGCCTAATTTTCTTGCCATTTTTTAGTCCTCCTTGTCCTTTAACTTTAAGCCGTAGCTTTCGAGTTTGTAAATAACTTCGTCGAGAGATTTTTTGCCTAAGTTACGGACTTTAAGCATATCGTCTTCGGTTTTCTTCGTTAAATCTTCTACCGTATGAATATTTGCTCTCTTTAAGCAGTTGTATGAACGTACTGATAAATCCATTTCTTCAATGGTCATTTCCAAAATTCTGGTCTTTTTATCTTCTTCTGGCGGTACTAAGATTCCAATATTACCAACTTCTGAAAGTGAAACAAACATACTGATGTGTTCTTCCATAATTTTAGCAGCAAGACTAACAATATCTCTTCCTGAGAAAGCACCGTTTGTCCATACTTCTAAAGTAAGTTTATCAAAATCTACGCTTTGTCCAACACGGGTAGCAGTAACGTTATAGCTTACTTTCTTTACTGGTGTATAAATGCTATCAATTGCAATAACGTCAATAACGTCGCTCTTGTGCATATCTGCACCTTCATAACCACGGCCTCTACCTACGGTTAAAGTCAAGTCAAGTTTGCCACCTTCGTCTATTGTACAAATGTACAAGTCTGGATTAAGTATTTCTAAGTCAGCATCGCATTCGATATCACCTGCTTTAACTACTGCAGGGCCTTCTTTTACGAGTTTAACAACTTTCGTATACTCTTTTTCCATTGAAGAAGTTTTAATAGTAACACACTTCAAGTTAAGAATAATTTCTGTTACGTCCTCTTTAATCTTTGGAACGGCAGAAAATTCGTGTTTCACACCTAATTCTTCCGCGAACTTAATGTTCTGAATAGCAACGCCAGGAAGTGCTGAGAGTAAAATTCTTCTGAGTGCGTTACCGAGAGTTAAACCAAAACCTTTTTCTAATGGTTCTACAACAACTTTCGCATAACTTCTATTTTCATTTTCTTCCACTGCTATTTTCGGCATTTCAATTTCCATCATAAGAAACAACCTCCTATAGTTCCGATACAGGCTTGTGGGAATTCTTGTCAAAGCGTGGAAAACTTTAACTTTCCCCCCACATAACCCAACGGAAATTTTATTTTATTAATTTTTTTTAATTATTTAGAGTACAACTCGATAATCATATGTTCAGCGATTTGAACATCAACGTCTTCTCTTACAGGAAGAGCCAAGATCTTACCGGTTAAAGTTTCAGGATTGAATTCTAACCACTTGGGCATAACGCCAACTTTCATTTGCTTAATTTCAGAGAAGTACTTGTTATCTTTTTTGCTCTCTTTAACTGCGATTACGTCACCAACTTTTACGCTGTATGATGCAATGTTTACGTTTCTACCATTTACGGTGAAGTGAGCGTGTGTAACAAGTTGACGAGCTTGTGATCTTGAAGAACCAATTCCCATTCTGAAAATTACGTTATCAAGTCTTCTTTCTAAAAGTGAAAGCATGTTTTCACCAGTGATACCCTTCATACGATCAGCCTTTTCATAATACTTTCTGAATTGACCTTCGAGTACGCCGTAAATTCTCTTACACTTTTGTTTTTCACGAAGTTGAAGTCCGTATTCTGATACTTTCTTTCTGCTCATACCGTGTTGACCAGGAGCAACAGGTCTTTTTTCAAAAGCACAAGTACCTTTAAAGCATCTTTCGCCTTTTAAGAATAATTTTGCGCCTTCTCTTCTACACAAACGACATTTTGATTCTGTATATTTAGCCATTTATCTGTCCTCCTTTATACTCTACGTCTTTTGGGCGGTCTGCAACCATTGTGTGGAATTGGTGAAACGTCTTGAATTAACGTTACTTCCATATCGCAGTTGGTGAGTGCTCTGATTGCAGATTCTCTACCTGCACCAGGTCCCTTAACATAAACTTCTACAGAGCGCATACCTTGATCTCTTGCAACCTTTCCTGCTGCTTCTGCTGCCATTTGTGCTGCAAACGGTGTGCTCTTTCTTGAACCTTTGAATCCAAGGCTTCCTGCACTTGACCAAGATACAGTGTTTCCTTGCATATCGGTTATTGTTACTAATGTATTGTTGAATGATGCCTGAATGTGTACTTGACCTTTGTCAACTTTTCTGGCATCTTTACGTTTTTTAACGATTCTTTTAGCTGCTGCCATTATCCGTTACCTCCGATTATCTGGTTGCCGTTTTCTTTTTAGCAACTGTACGACGAGGACCTTTTCTAGTTCTCGCATTTCTCTTAGAACTCTGTCCACGAACAGGAAGGTTCTTTCTGTGACGAACACCACGATAGCATCCTATTTCAATAAGTCTCTTTATTGAAAGGCTTACTTCGCTACGTAAATCACCTTCTACGCGAAGGTTGTGTTCGATATATTCTCTGAGCTTAGCAATATCGTTTTCGCTCAAATCCTTAACTCTGGTATCAGGGTTTACACCCGTTTCACTGATAATTTTCTTTGCCGTTGTAAGTCCGATTCCGTAAATATACGTTAAACCGATTTCGACTCTTTTGTTGTTCGGCAAATCAACGCCGGCTATACGTGCCATCTTCGATAAATACCTCCGTATTTTTTCCTTTTTTTTGTTTTTATATCTATATCAATACCTAAATTCACTTTCGCCTTGGAATGTTTGCTACTTGTTCTTCTAGGCGGTTATTTTCTCGCTTAACTTCTATTTAGAAGTTTAAGTCGGTGGGATTAACCCTGTCTTTGCTTATGGCTCTTGTTCTTTGAACAAATTACCATTACTTTTCCGTTTCTTTTGATTACTTTACATTTGTCGCACATGGGCTTAACTGAAGGTCTAACTTTCATTTTTTTATCTCCTTTGGAATTCGTTTATGTTAATTTTTGCTTCGCCAGATTATTCTGCCTTTTGTCAAATCATACGGGCTCATTTCTAGTTTTACACTGTCGCCGGGAATAATTTTTATATAATGCATACGAAGCTTTCCCGAAATATAAGCCGTGATTACGTGACCGTTAGATAATTTCACCGTAAACGTCGCATTTGGCAACGCTTCTACTATCACGCCTTCGGTTTCTATTACGTCGTCTTTTGACACAAACTTAATCCTCCTGTTTTTTTTGTATTTGAGCTTTTATCGAACGGAACAATTTTTCGTTCCCAACGCTTTCGCCCTTTTGTATTCTCTCTGCAAACTCACTTAATCTTGCAGTTGATACTCTTTTTAAATGTCTTATTTTCTTTTTTTTAGGGTTATCTATTTTTCTATCTCTACCGTTAACACAATAAGCTGTGTCTTCTTCAACTTTTATTAATAGATAAATTTTACCCTTATCACGACCAGCCGTACTTTCAGCTAAATCGCCTATACTAAACAAACTTTGCATTTATAAGGTTAAAACTTCCACTCCGTTATCGGTTATTACTACCGTATTTTCATAGTGTGCTGACGGCTTGCGATCTCTTGTTCTAACCGCCCATCCATCAGACATGAAGTCCACTTGATATACACCAGCATTTATCATAGGCTCAATCGCTATTGCCATGCCTTTTTTAAGTCTAATGCCAGTACCCTTCTTTCCATAATTAGGAACAGTTGGATCTTCGTGCATTTCTCGACCTATACCGTGACCAACAAGCGCTCTTACAACTGAAAATCCGTTTGCTTCTGCATGGCTTTGAACTGCATACCCAATATCACCTAACGGCGTACCGTCACGCAAGTTTTCTATCGCCTTAAAAAAACATTCTTCAGTAACCTTAACAAGTTTCTTTTTTTCTGGTGAAACTTCGCCAATCATAAACGTTCTAGCGGCGTCACCTTGCCAACCGTCAAATTCAACACCTACGTCAATGCTAACTATTTGCCCTTCTTTAATAACAATGTCTTCAGAAGGTATTCCGTGAACGACCACGTCGTCTATTGAAGCGCATATTGATGATGGATAACCTGAATATCCGAGAAAGGACGGATATGCACCGCAAGAAGTTATATATTCATAAGCTAGTTTATCAAGGTCTTTTGTTGTAAAACCTGCCCTAATTTCCCTACCTATTAAATCAAGAACTTCTTTGGTAATTCTACCACTTTCTCTCATACGCGCGATTTCCGCGTCGGACTTTATCGTTATCATTAGCCTAAAACCTTTACAATTTGTTCAAACACTTCATCAATCGTCTTATCGCCATCCACACTAACAAGTTTTCCTTGTTTTGTATAAAAATCAATAAGCGGAGCAGTTTGTTCACTGTAAACGTGAAGTCTTTCTTTTACGGTTTCAACGTTATCGTCTTTTCTAATAATAAGCGTTTCACCGCAATCGGGACAAACATTAGTGTTCCCAATAAAATCCACGTGGAAGGAATTACCACATTTAGGACAACTCCTTCTCCCCGTGATTCTACGTTCAATTTTGTTTAAGTCCACTTCTAAATTGATTACAAGGTCTGGTGAGCAAAACTCATCAAGTGCTTCTGCTTGAAACAAATTTCTTGGGAAACCATCAAGTAGATATCCTTTTTTACAATCTTCGTTTTTCAGTCTATCTTTTACTAACTCAACAGTCACGTCATTAGGACAAAAATTTCCGCTGTCCATAATTTCTTTGACTTTTAACCCGAGTGGTGTTTGTTTTTTAATATTTTCTCTAAAAATGTCGCCAGTTGAAATATGCGGCAAGTCGTACTTATCGGAAATATACGCCGCTTGAGTACCCTTGCCGCTACCTGGAGCGCCAAGTAATATCAATTTCATAAGTTTTTTACTTCAAGAAACCCTTATAGTTTTTCATCATTATTTGTGATTGAAGTGCTTGTTCAAATTCAAGTGCAACTGATACTATAATCAATAAACCAGTAGCACTAAATACGTTCATCAAGCCTTCTCCACCAACTGCCTTAAACACTAAAGACGGAATTAATGCAAGCGCGGCAAGGAAGATTGCACCGAAGAGTGTAATTCTATTAGAAACTCTTCTTAAGTAATCTGCAGTAGGCTTACCAGGTCTTGTACCTGGAATAAAGCCACCGTTTCCTTGAATACTCTTACTAATATCGTCAGGATTGAATTGGATTTGGTTATAGAAATATGCAAAGAATAAAATCAATACACATAAAATAACTGTATGCACCCATGATCCTGCGCCAACGTTTCTAAGCCACCAGTTGTCCTTAATTTGGAACAAGTTCATAATTAAGTCAGGGAAACTTAAGATCGCAAAAGCAAAGATCAACGGCATAACGCCTGATGCATTTACTTTGATCGGAATGTGGGTAGATTGTCCACCGTACA
The DNA here is from genome assembly GCA_015069425.1 of Clostridiales bacterium. Taxonomy (GTDB): domain Bacteria; phylum Bacillota; class Clostridia; order Christensenellales; family Borkfalkiaceae; genus UBA1259. The sequence goes on from SVIP01000005.1 coordinate 81,796, forward strand.
TTTTTCTTCCCTTAACTTGCTTAGCGTATTGAACGGGAACTTTTCTTTCCGCACCGTTAACTGCTACAATCGCACCAAAGATAACAATGGCTGCTACAACGAAGCCAATCAATGTCCAAGTTGTTTTCATTGCTAAACCAGGAACAGTAAGGTTGTTAATTTCAGCAAGTAACAACGTACCAGCGGTTGATAAGATACCTGCGAAGATTAATAACGAAATACCGTTAGAAACACCGTAATCAGTTATTCTTTCGCCCAACCACATAGTAAGCGCTGCACCAGCAGTATAAACTATTACTAAGAAAGCATAACTTAAGAATTTACCAAAACCTTTATCGTCAAATAAAGCACCAAAATCTATACCACCGTTTCCGCCAAATGCAACCAAAATACCTATTGCTTGCGCTATAGCAAGAACGAGTGTTAAAATTCTCGTATAAGCATTTATCTTTCTTCTGCCTTCTTCACCTTGCTTACTCAATCTTTCTAACGCAGGAATACCTACGGTTAAAAGTTGAATAATAATTGATGCGTTGATATATGGGCCAATACCCATTGCTAAGAACGTACCGCTAGATAACGCTCCGCCTGATACTGCGCTCATTATCTCTAAGAAAGTGTATTCGTTTAATCCATCTAACGTATTTACGCCCGGTACTGGGATATAACAACCCAATCTGTACACGAAAATAAGCGCAATCGTTATAAGAATTTTACGTCTTACTTCTTTGATTTTGAACGCATTTATTATTGTTTGAAACATTTTGCCCTCCCTATTTTAGTGGGTTTAGATTTGTTCTGCCTTGCCACCAGCCTTTTCAATAGCGTCTTTAGCTGCTGCAGAGAATCCTGCTGCTTTTACTGTTAACGCTTTAGTTAAAGTGCCGTTGCCCAAAACTTTTAATCCTACGCTTCCCTTAACGACTTTGATAAGTCCTTTTTCGTTAAGTACTTCCATATCCACTACGGAGTTAGCTTCAAATCCTTCGAGAGCCGAAAGATTTACAACGCTGTAAACTTTTCTAAAATGGTTATTGAAGCCACGTTTCGGAATTCTTCTGATTAAAGGCATTTGTCCGCCTTCAAATCCGGGACGAACACCGCCACCGCTTCTTGCCCATTGTCCTTTATGTCCCTTACCGCTAGTTTTGCCAAGACCTGAACCAATTCCTCTTCCGAGTCTTTTCTTTGAGGTCGTTGCGCCCATAGCGGGACTTAATTCACCTAATCTCATTTTATTACTCCTTGATATTTGTTAATAGCGACTTAAATCTTTTCTACTTTCACAAGATAGTTAACCTTTGCAATCATTCCGAGAATGCATGGGTTTTCATCATGGATACGGAAAGAACGAATCTTCTTAAGTCCTAAAGCCGCTACGATTTTCTTGTGTTGCGGCAATACTGCTATCGTGCTCTTAACAAGCGTAACTTTTATTTTGCCGGTTTCAGCTTTCTTTGCCTTTGCCATAAAAGTACCCTCCTTAACCGTTGATTTCTTCGACGGATTTACCGCGAATAGCTGCTATTTGTTCAGCAGTTCTTAATTCTTTAAGCCCAGCAAGTGCTGCTTTTACACAGTTGATGGGGTTGTTTGTTCCGTGTGACTTAGTTCTGATGTTGGTAATACCAACAGCTTCCATTACCGCACGAACAGGACCACCTGCTATAACACCGGTACCTTCTGCAGCCGGCATCATGAGAACTGAACCGCTACCGAATTTACCCAATACTTCGTGAGGAATACTAGTTCCTAAAAGTGATACAGGGAACATGTTCTTCTTTGCTCTAAGCGTAGCCTTATCAATTGCTTCGGGTACTTCTTTTGCTTTACCCATTGCGCAACCTACCTTGCCTGCGCCGTCGCCTACTACTACGAGAGCGGCAAATCTCATATTTCTACCACCCTTAACAGTCTTGGTAACACGATTTACACAGATAAGCTTTTTAACTAAGCCGTCATTTTCTTCCGCCTTTCTGGGCGCTCTGTTATTATCTCTTGCCATTTTCTTTTCTCCTTGATTTTTTAGAATTCTAAGCCGCCCTTTCTTGCGCCGTCTGCTAAACTAGCAACACGACCGGTGTAAAGATAACCGCCTCTGTCAAATACAACTGCGCTGATCTTCTTCGACTTTGCCTTCTTTGCGAGAAGTTCGCCTACTGCGAACGCCTGCGCCTTTCTGTCTTTGCCTTCAAAAGTTCCTTTAAGTTCTTTATCAAGCGTTGACGCCGTAACCAAGGTGTTACCTTTAACGTCGTCTATAAGCTGAGCATAAATATGAGTTAAGCTTCTGTATACTGAAAGTCTGGGAGTTTCCGCAGTTCCTTTTACTTTTGCTCTAACTCTCTTATGTCTTTTTAATCTGTCTTTATTCTTGTTGATTTTCGTAATCATAGTTTTTTACTCCTGTTTAATAACTTTTCGCACTAAAAGTGCACTCGGCAGACGCACTAAAACTTTAAGTGCGTCCACTAAAAGCCCTTTAAATCTATTAACCTTTACCGCCAGCGGCCTTACCAACCTTACGATCGATAACTTCGTCACTGTAACGAATTCCGTATCCGTGGTAGGGTTCAGGTTCTCTATAGCCTCTTACCATCGCTGCAAATTGACCAACTTTTTCCTTGTCAATTCCGCTTACGGTAATTTCCGTTTGTGAAGGACAATCGAGAGCAATTCCGTCGATTTCTTCAATTTCTACCGGATGGCTAAAGCCGATGTTCATTACTACTTTTTTACCTTGTTTAGCAACTTTCCAACCTACACCATTCACGATTAAGGTTTTCTTGAAACCCTCGGTAACGCCTTTAATCATATTTGCGCAAAGTGCTCTGTAAAGACCGTGTTTTGCCTTGGTCGTTCCAAGTTCGTTTGCTCTTGTAAATCTGATAACTGCGCCCTCAATGTTTGGGGTGATAACTGAATCGTATGCTTGTGTTAAAGTTCCTTTTGGTCCTTTAACAGTAATAACGTTGTCTTTAGCTTCTACGGTAACGCCTGCGGGGATATTAATGATTGCATTTCCTATTCTTGACATAATCTAATACCTCCTATTACCATACGTAAGCGAGAACTTCGCCACCTTGGTGTGCTTTCTTCGCTTCTTTACCGGTCATAATACCCTTAGATGTTGAAAGAATAGCAATTCCGAGTCCACCGAGTACTTGTGGAACTTCGTCTGTTCCTACGTATACTCTCAAACCAGGTTTACTTACTCTCTTAAGTCCGGTGATAACCTTTTGGTTTCCATCATATTTAAGGGTAATTTTTATAGTGCCCTGTACACCTTCAAGAATTTCAACGCCTGAAATATAACCTTCTCTAAGAAGAATATCTGCGATTGCTTTTTTGGTGTTTGATGCAGGGATTTCAACAGTTTCGTGCTTAGCCATAAGAGCGTTTCTTATTCTGGTAAGCATATCTGCAATAACGTCTGTCATTTTACTGTCCTCCTTTACCAACTAGCCTTCTTAACGCCAGGAATTTGACCTTTGTATGCCAAATTTCTGAAACAAATACGGCAAATTCCGTACTTGCGAAGTACTGCATGCGGACGTCCGCAAATGCTGCATCTTGTGTAGGCTCTGGTGGAAAATTTAGCAGGCTTTTGCTGCTTATTTATCATTGCTTTTTTAGCCATTTTATAACTCCTTTACCTTACTTGTTTGCGAAGGGCAATCCGAGCATTGCAAGTAATTCTCTTGCTTCTTCGTCGGTTTTAGCCGTCGTCGTAATACAAATGTCAAATCCTCTTACTTTTTCTACTTGGTCGTATGAAATTTCAGGGAATACTAATTGTTCTTTTACGCCCATTGAGTAGTTGCCTCTGCCATCAAAAGATTTCTTTGATACACCGCGGAAGTCTCTAACTCTTGGAAGTGCGATTGAAATGAATTTATCAAAAAATTCATACATTCTGGTTCCTCTTAAGGTAACCTTCATACCAACGCTTTGACCTTCTCTAATTTTAAAGTTTGCAACTGATTTCTTTGCTGCCGTTAAAACGGGTTTTTGTCCAGCAATTAATTCCAATTCCTTTTGAGCAAGTTGAACACTCTTAGAATTGTCTTTAACGTCACCAAGTCCGGAGTTAATCGTGATTTTTACGAGTTTGGGAACTTGGTTTACGTTCTTGTAGTTGAACTTCTTTACCATTGCGGGGATAACCGTTTGGTCGTACAATACTTTAACTCTGTTTGCTTCTGCCATTTCCGTTTACCTCCCTATTTCTCTTCTGCGGTTGCTTCCGCAGCTTTTTTGGTCTTTCTTTTGGTTGCTTTCTTTACTTCTTTAGCCTCTTTAGTAGCGTCTAATACTGCACCGCATTTCTTACATACACGAGCCTTTTTGTCGCCTTCGATTTGATAAGCAACTCTGGTCGCTTTGTTACATACGGGGCAAACAACCATTACGTTAGAAGCATCAATTGCTCCTGATTGGTTTTGAATTGCACTAACTTCTTGTGCACTTCTTGCCTTCTTGTGCTTTTTCTGTACGTTGATTCCATCAACGATTACTTTGTTAGCCTTGGGAAGAGCGGTCAAAACTTTTGCGGTCTTTCCAGCGTCCTTACCCGTTATAACTAAAACTGTGTCGTTCTTCTTAACTTTCATAGTCTTTCTCCTTATAACACTTCGGGCGCAAGAGAGATAATACGCATATAGTCTTTATCTCTTAATTCTCTCGCTATCGGTCCAAAAATACGAGTTCCTCTCGGTTGTTTTTGGTTATCGATAATTACTGCTGCATTTTCGTCGAATCTTACGTATGTTCCGTCTTTTCTTCTAACGCCACTCGTTGATCTAACGATAACTGCCTTAACTACGTCGCCCTTCTTTACTGCACCACCTGGGGTTGCAGTCTTTACGCTTGCGACGATTACATCTCCGATATTACCGGTTCTTCTGAAAGAGCCGCCGAGTACCCTGATGCACATCAATTCTTTAGCCCCAGAATTATCTGCAGCTTTTAATCTAGATTGTGGTTGTATCATAGTGCGCCTCCTTATTTAGCCTTTTCGATGATTTCTGCTACTCTCCAGTTCTTGTCCTTTGAGAGTTTTCTGGTCTCAACGATAAGTACCTTATCGCCTACGCCACATGCATTTTGTTCGTCGTGTGCTTTGAATTTATGAGTTTTCTTAATAGTTTTCTTATACAAGGGGTGTTTTGCCCTTTCTTCGATGGCTACTACTACTGTCTTATCCATCTTATCGGAAACAACAATACCGACTCTTTCTTTTCTTAAATTTCTTTCCATAATTCTCTACTCCTACGCCTTCGTCTGAAGTTCTCTTTCCCTTAATATAGTCTTAATTTTTGCAATATCTTTCTTGCAATTTTTAAGAGCTGCAGGGTTTTCCAACTGACCTATTGCGTGACGGAAACGAAGGTTAAATAATTCTTCAGAAAGTTCTTTTAACTTTGTATTTAATTCTTCGACCGTTAATTCGTGAAGTTCTTTCGTTCTCATTAACCTTCACCGCCTTCTTCTTTTATTTGTTCAGCTACAACTTCCTTTTTGACGAATTTCGTCTTTACTGGGAGCTTATGTCCCGCAAGGCGCATAGCTTCTTTTGCGATTTCTTCTGAAACGCCTGACATTTCAAACAACACTCTACCGGGTTTTACTACTGCTACCCAGTATTCTACTGAACCTTTACCGCTACCCATACGACTGTCAGCAGGTTTCTTGGTTACAGGTTTGTGGGGGAATATATCAATCCATACTTTACCACCACGTTTAATAAATCTTGTCATAGCAACACGGGCTGCTTCGATTTGGTTTGATTTGATCCAACCTGGTTCTAATGCCACTAAACCGTAATCACCGTAAGCTATCTTATTACCTTTAGTACATTTACCGGTCATTCTACCACGATGTACTCTTCTTCTTTTTACTCTTTTAGGCATTAACATAATTAAGCTTCGCCTCCTTCACTCTTCTTCTTGGGCGCACCGATAACTTCGCCTTTATAAATCCAGCACTTGATACCGATTACACCAAAAGTGGTGTGTGCTTCTGCAAGACCGTATTCAATGTCTGCTCTCAAAGTTTGAAGGGGAATTGAACCTTCGTGATAGCTTTCGCTACGAGCAATTTCTGCTCCGTCAAGACGTCCGCTTACCATTACTTTAATACCCTTAACTCCGCTTCTCATTGATCTGCCAATAGCTTGTTTCATTGCTCTTCTGAATGATGCACGTTTTTCAAGTTGTGCTGCAATACTTTCTGCTACTAATTGAGCGTCAGCGTCTGCTTTCTTAACTTCAGAAATATTGATTGAAATTTGTTTGCCACCGCAAATTTTAGCAACGGTCTTTTTAATAACTTCAATTTCACTACCTTGCTTTCCGATAAGAACACCAGGACGTGCAGTATAAATCGTAATTGTGATTTTTGTTGCTGCCTTTTCGATGGCAATCTTTGAGATTGCAGCTTGGTAATATTTTTTCTTTAATACGTTGCGGATTTCATTGTCTTCTTTTACGTTTGCTGCAAAATCTTTCTTTTCAACAAACCAATGAGAATCCCAATCTTTAATTATTCCGACTCTTAAACCGTGCGGATTAACTTTTTGTCCCATAACGCCCTCCTACGCCTTTGCGTCCAACACAATCGTGATGTGGCTGGTACGCTTTAAAATTCTGAACGCTCTTCCCTGTGCTCTGGGCATTACCCTTTTGAGCGTTGGGCCTTGATCTGCGAAACAAGCAGCAACGAATAAGTTATCCTTATTCATACCGAGATTGTTTTCTGCGTTTGCAGCTGCAGACATCAATACCTTTCTGATGGGATCGGATGCTGACTTTGGAGTATTTTCCAAAATAGCAACCGCTTGCGTATAACTCTTGCCTCTGATAATGTCGAGTACGACTCTTACCTTATAAGGCGATATTCTGACGTGTTTGGCAACCGCTCTGGGGCGTCTGTCTTTATTTTCCGCAATTCTTGCGGTCTTTTCTCTCATATTTTTAGCCATTTTTTCGCCTCCTATCTACCACCGGTAGATTTTTCCGTTCCGCCGTGTCCTTTAAAGGTTCTGGTTGGAGAGAACTCACCGAGTTTACAACCTACCATATCTTCGGTAACGTATACGGGTACGTGTTTTCTGCCGTCATATACTGCGATTGTATGTCCTACCATTTGTGGGAAAATCGTTGACGACCTTGACCAAGTTTTTAAAACTTTCTTTTCGTTCTTTTCGTTTAATTCTTCTATTCTCTTTAAGAGTTTAGGTTCTACATAAGGACCTTTTTTAACACTTCTACTCATGTCGCTCTCCTTAATTTATCCTTGTAATGATAAGTTTGTTAGAAGCCTTTTTATGCTTTCTGGTCTTATAACCGAGAGCAGGTTTACCCCAAGGAGTAACAGGCCCTGGCATACCGACTGGAGATTTACCTTCACCACCACCGTGTGGGTGATCACATGGGTTCATTACAACACCACGTACTGAAGGTCTGATACCTAAGTATCTTGTCTTGCCGGCCTTACCAATTCTGATAATTTCGTGTTCTAAGTTACCAACTTGTCCAATTGTTGCTTTACAAGCTGCGAGAATATATCTCATTTCACCACTAGGCATTTTCAAAGTAACGTACTTTTCATCTCTTGCCATGATTTGTGCACTCATTCCTGCTGCTCTTGCAATTTGGCCACCTTTACCAGGTTGCATTTCAATGTTGTGAACCATTGTACCTACAGGGATATCTTTAAGAGCAAGTGCGTTACCTGCTTTAATGTCTGCAGTAGGGCCACTCATAACTTTGTCGCCAACTTTTAAGCCAACTGGTGCAAGAATATATGTCTTTGCGCCGTCTGCATAATATAAAAGTGCAATGTTTGCGCTACGGTTTGGATCGTATTCGATACTCTTTACCGTTGCAGGAATACCGTCTTTCATTCTCTTGAAGTCGATGATACGGTATTTTCTTCTGTTTCCGCCACCGATATGGCGAACGGTTATTTTACCCTGTGCGTTTCTACCGCCACTCTTTCTTTGATCTTCAAGAAGAGATTTTTCAGGTTTCTTTGCCGTTATTTCGTCAAATGCACTTACAGTCATAAAACGACGTGCAGACGAAGTCGGTTTATATCTTTTTATAGCCATTTTCTTGTTCCTCCATGGTTATATTAGGACAACGAATCGAAGAACTCGATAGACTTACTGTCTGCCTTGAGTTGAACGATGGCCTTTTTGTAGTCAGGCGTATAACCTTCGTATCTGCCCTGTCTTTTAAGCTTTCCGCTTACGTTTGCGGTGTTTACCTTTTCAACGCTTACGCCGAAAATTTCTTCAATTGCAAGCTTAATTTGTGTTTTGTTTGCGTTTTTAGCAACTACAAAACTGTACTTCTTGTCTTTGATACCCGCATAGCTCTTTTCTGAGAGAAGGGGTTTAATTATGATATCGTGTGCAGCCATTATTCTCCATAGACCTCCTCGATTTGTTGTACAGCTTGTTTGGACATTACGATTTTTGCGTTCTTAACAACGTCATAGGTGTTGATTTGGCTTGCTGCAATCGTTGAAACTGCAGGAATATTTGCACTTGCTCTCAACACTGCTTCATCAGCATTGTCCATAACTAAAAGTACGGTTTTTTCTAAATTGAACGCCTTGAGAAATGCTACCATTTCTTTGGTCTTTGCCTCAGCGACTTTGATTTCATCAATAAAAATCACTTCGTCATCTCTAATCTTTTGTGAAAGTGCTGATAAGAGAGCAACAGTCTTTGCTTTTGCGTTCATTTTCTTCGAGAAATCTCTCGACTTAGGTGCGAATACTACGCCACCTTTAACCCATTGAGGACTTCTGATAGAACCTTGTCTTGCTCTACCCGTTCCCTTTTGTCTCCAAGGTTTTGCACCACCGCCACGAACTTCGCTACGGGTAAGAGTGCTCTTTGTTCCTTGTCTTTCGTTTGCAAGTCTTGCAACTACTGCTTGATGGATAACCGATTCGTTATATTCGGCATTAAACAAAGCGTCAGCAAGTTCAAGAGTGCCTACTTCTTTTGCTTTCATATCGTATAATTTTACACTTGGCATAATCTTTCTCCTTACGCTTTAACGCTATTTCTCAAAGTTACGATTCCTTTTACAGGACCGGGAACAGCACCTTTAACGAGGATTGCATTCCTTTCTTTGTCGACTTTTACAACTTCAAGATTCAAGATGGTTACGCTTTCACAACCCCAGTGTCCAGGAAGGTTCTTTCCTTTGAATACTCTTGAAGGGTTACTGATTGCACCCATTGAACCAGGTTCTCTGTGTACAGGGCCAACACCGTGAGTTTCTTTTAGTCTGTGTTGATTCCATCTCTTAATAACACCAGTAAAACCGTGTCCCTTTGAAACGCCTGAAACGTCGATCTTGTCGCCCGCTTGGAAAACGTCACAAGTTACAACTGAACCTACTGTCATTTCTTCAGCACTGTCAAGTTTGAATTCTTTCAAAACTTTTTGTGGTGCTACGCCTGCTTTCTTGAATAACCCTAATTGAGGTTTATTCAATGCTTTTTCGGTCGTTTCGCTAAAACCAAGCTTAACTGCCGAATAGCCGTCTCTTTCCAAAGTTTTTACCTGAACAACGGGACAAGGACCTGCCTCGATTACCGTTACCGGAATAACTTTGCCGTCTGCAGAAAAGAGTTGTGTCATTCCCAACTTTCTGCCAATGATTGCTTTATTCATAGATAAAGTTCACCTCCGATATATATTATATAATGTTTATAAATTACAATTTGATTTTGATATCAACACCAGCGGGCAAATGAATGCTGTCAAGAAGTTTTACGTTTGGTGAATAGATATCGATAAGTCTTTTGTGAGTTCTAATTTCGAACTGTTCGCGTGAATCCTTATATTTGTGGGGCGAACGAAGAATAGTAACTATTTCTTTTTCTGTAGGTAGTGGAATAGGTCCACTAATTTTCGCACCCGATTTCTTCATCGTTTCAACGATTCTTGATGCTGCTTGATCGAGCATTTCCGTGTCGTAAGACATCAATTTAATTCTGATTTTTTGACTTGCCATTTTTGTTTTCTCCTTTTTTACCTAACTTTACTGTGTTTGCTGTAAACTCTGCCGTGTGTGTCAATTTTCTTTAATAAAAAAATCATTCGCCGATACTTAAATTTTTTAAGTCGCTGCGAATGACTTTACTAATTCTATTGAAGTTAGTCGCAGGGGTCTAGCCCCCACACTTGTCAACGGAAATTATCTTTCGTTTTCACGATTTTAAGTAACTTCCCGTATCAACCCAGATTACACAGCCTAACTATTATAACAAGTCATTACAATAATGTCAACTGTTTTTTCATGGTTTTCTAAATTATTTTTAAGCAATTTTCCTCTTGATTAAAGTTGGTTTTGCTCCATTAGTAACCACGTTTTCATCAACGATAACTTTTTCAATATCATCTTCTGATGGCAAATCATACATGGTATCTATCATGAGATTTTCCAAAATAGTTCTAAGTCCTCTTGCCCCTGTCTTAAGTTCTATCGCGCGTTTTGCAACTGCGTGAACAGCACCGTCGGTTATTTCAAGTTCAACATTATCAAGGCCTATAAGTTTTTTATATTGCTTAACCAAAGCATTTTTAGGTTCTGTCATAATATTAACAAGAGCACTCTCGTCTAACGGATGCAGACCAACTGTTATTGGAACTCTTCCTATAAACTCAGGGATTAAGCCGTATTTGATTAAATCTTGTGGCTGAACTTCTCTCACCAACTCTTTTGCTTTATCCTTAGCCTTTTCTACGTTTCCGCCAAATCCGAGCGATGCATTTTCTTTACGTTTAGCAATTATATCCTCTAAACCAACAAACGCACCACCGCACACAAATAAAATATTTGTGGTGTCAATTCTTAAACATTCCTGTTGGGGATGCTTTCTTCCTCCCTGTGGTGGTACAGATGCTACTGTGCTTTCAATAATCTTAAGAAGTGCTTGTTGAACGCCTTCACCAGAAACATCACGAGTTATAGAAACGTTCTCACTCTTTCTTGCAATCTTATCAATTTCGTCGATATAGATTATACCGCGTTGGGCTCGTTCAATATCAAAGTCTGCGTTTTGAATAAGCTTAAGTAAAATATTTTCAACGTCTTCACCAACGTATCCAGCCTCAGTCAACGTCGTTGCATCAGCAACGGCAAACGGCACGTCTAGAATTTTAGCAAGCGTCCTTGCAAGCAAAGTCTTTCCACTTCCCGTAGGACCTAAAAGCAAAATATTACTCTTATCAAGTTCAACGTCACTATTTTTGTCTTTTAGAGCGTTAATCCTCTTATAATGATTATAAACCGCTACCGACAAAACCCTTTTAGCCTCATCTTGACCGATTATATATTCGTCCAATCTTGCTTTAATCTCTGCCGGTTTTAAAAGTGTAATTTCTGCCTTTTTATCTTCCGTAACGTTGTCTTCTTTTACAACTTCACTACAAACCTCAATACATTCTGCACAAATATAAATTCCGTTAGGCCCTGCTATTAATTTTTTCGTTAATTCCTTGGGTTTTCCACAAAAGGAACAATACAATTGTTCGTTATTTTCTTTCATAAATCTCCACTTATATAATTACGGACGTTTAACGAAAATTTCGTCAATTAAACCGTATTCTTTTGCCTGTTCTGCTGAAAGATAATTATCTCTATCGGTATCTTTTTCCACAACCTCGTAAGGTTTCCCGCTATTTTGAGAAAGAATAGTGTTTAAACGGTGCTTTGTTTTGATTATATGGTCTGCTTGAATTTTAATATCACTTGCCTGACCTTGTGCACCACCGAGAGGTTGATGAATCATGATTTCACTGTTCGGCAAAGCATATCTTTTGCCCTTTGCACCACTTGAAAGCAAAAACGCACCCATGCTTGCTGCAAGACCGATACAAATTGTGCTTACGTCGCACTTAATGTAATTCATGGTGTCGTAAATAGCAAGTCCAGCAGTAACACTTCCGCCTGGACTATTAATGTAAAGACAAATGTCTTTATTAGGGTCTTTACCTTCAAGATAGATGAGCTGAGCAACAACTGCGTCTGCAACGGCATCATTGATTTCACCCGTTAAAAATATTATTCTGTCTTCTAACAATCTAGAATAAATATCGTAACTTCTTTCCCCTTTTCCCGTCTGTTCTACGACGTAAGGTACAACAGTGTTTTTAATATCCATATATTTTCTCCGTTTTATTCGTTTTGTTACAAAACCGCAAAAGACTAATTATTTGTCTTTTGCGGTATTGCTTTTGTTTGTCTTATTTAATTTCGTTGTTTGTCTTTAAGAAGTCAAAGAATTTTTTAATAACGATTTCGTTCTTAATGTAATCAAGTTGACGAGCGTTCATGTTCTTCTTAACGTCTGGAGCAGGTTTGTTTTGATTTTTAGCCATTTCAGCAACTCTAGCTTCAACGTCTTCATCAGTAGCAACGATTTCTTCTCTTTCAATAATTCCCTCAATAACGAGTTGTGATTTAACAAGTTCGGTTGCTTGTTCGGTATAACCTTTTCTGAACTCGTCCATAGTCTTGCCCATATATTTGAGGTAATCCGCAAGTTTAAGACCTTGATAAGAAAGGCGATATTCCATTTCTTGAACCATTCTGTCGATTTGGTTTTCAACTAAAGCATCTGGGATTTCAACGTCTGAAGTTTCAGTTATCTTTTTAACGATAGCATCTTCAAGTTCACGTTCTGCTCTATCCGCATTTTGCTTTTCAAGTCTTTCACGAGTTTCTTTTTTATAAGCATCAACACTTTCAGCACCAACTGCATCTTTAATAAACTCGTCGTTAATTTCTGGAAGTTCTTTCTTCTTAATTTCGTGAAGTTTGATTGCAAACACCGCATCTTTTCCTTTAAGGTTCTCTGCGTGATATTCTTCGGGGAACTTAACGGAAATATCTTTATCATCACCGATATTCATACCGATAAGTTGTTCTTCAAATCCAGGGATAAAGGTTTTGCTTCCGATAACAAGAGTTTGTTTTTCAGCCGTACCGCCGTCAAACTTAACCCCGTCAACACTTCCAGAATAGTCGATAAGAACTGAATCTCCATCTTCAACTGCCCTATCGGTAACTTCTACCATACGAGCATTGCGTTCTTGGAGACGTTTAATTTCTTCTTCGACGTCCTCATCCTTTACATTATACTCAACTTTATCGAACTTTATACCCTTATACGCACCGAAAACTACTTCGGGTTTAACGGGAACGATTGCGAGCATTGTAATGCCTTTTTCACTAATTTTCTTAATATCTATTTCTGGAGCAGCAACTGCATAAATTGATGGCTCTTTTTCTAAAACTTCAGAATAATATTTTGGGAAAGCTTGGTTGATTGCTTCTTCATAGAAAACGCCCTCACCGTAAGCAGTTTCTAATACCTTTTTAGGAACTTTTCCCTTTCTAAAACCAGGCATACTGTATCTACCTTTAGTTTTTTCATAAGCAGCGTCAATAGCAGACTGCCATTCTTTAGCCGTCAAATCGATAGTAATTTTTACCGTACTTTTTTCAGCTTTTTCAAACGTGTATTTCATAATGTACTCCTAACTCTTAACATTCTTACTAATTTTAACACAATAACACTTAAAAGGCAAGTTTTTTTATCAGTTTTTACAAAATTCTAAATGCTTTTTGCCGTTTACTACTATAGATTTAAAATTATCGTAAACACAAAAACCCGGCTTTGATTTTGGTGGCTTTTTCACGTGTTTCTTTTCCGTAAACACGACCTCCGTCTTTCCTGTTTCTCTACCTTTGCTATAATAAGCAGAAATCTCGCAAGCAACAATTAAAACTTCGTCAGGGATTTTTTTACCATTAGTTTCTATCACTACGTGTGAGGAATGATAATCTTTTGCGTGCACCCAGATATCTTCAGGTTTAGAGGTAAAGGTAAGTTTGTCGTTTTCCGCATTGTTGCGTCCTGCGCGAATTTTAAATCCAAGAACTTCATACTCTCTACAAAAGCTTTCTTTTTTTGCTTTTTTGTTGTTTATGTTTTGTTTTTGTATAAGACCTGCACTCTCTAATTCACTTCTTATAATGCCTAATTCTTCAACGTCTTCAGCTAGAATAATTTCATCTAAAACACTATTTAAATAATCCAATTCTTTTTCGGCTTGTATTCGCTGTGGAACTAATGCCTCAAGCGTTCGTTTTTGTTTGTTATATTTTTTATAGTAATTTTCCGCATTTTTAGAAACCGACAAGTTTTCATCAAGCAAGATTTTAACTTGACTACCATCATAATAATTATCTAAAACACACTCTTTTTCACCTGGTTTTATTCTATATATATTTGCAAAGAGTAGTTCTCCCCTAATCCTATTTTCTTCGGCAGAACTTGCGTCTTTTTCTTTAGAAGTAATTGCAACTAAACGTTTTTTTGCCTTTTTTATAGCCGTTGAGGTAATACTTGACAATCTTTCCTTTTTATTTTCGTATTTTTTTTGATAATCTCTCTTGTCAAAATAATATTCTTCTGCAAGATACAACTGCTCAAAATATTGCCTTTCACCTGTAATTAGTTGATACGGAAAAACACAAACGTCTTTAATTTTTCCGTCATCAATTACAACACAAGGATTTTTCTTTTTATTGAATAAAAAGTTATTGATATAATCAAAAAGTATTTCTCCACGTGTCTCATTGTTGTATTGTTCTAAGTATTCTTTTTCAATTTCTTTTGCTGTGGATAATGCTATTCCTTGCACGTTTTTAACGATATTTTCTGAAATTGACAAATCGCTTTGATTAAACAATCCAACAAGTTCTTTGTCAGATGGTAATCTTTTATCGCCGACAGGCGGAAAAACGTACGGTTTCCCAACTATCAATGGGCGCACACCGTTATCAAACATATTAATGCCTCGGTTACCACCTAAAATTCTTCCATTTTCCGTCAAAATAATGTTACTATATCTGCCCATAAGTTCAACGTAAAGGGTTTTTCTCACTGAGTCGAAAAATTCAGCGGACGGCATAAAGTCTATCTTTACTATTCTGTCGAACCCTACTAATTCAATACTCTCTAAAGTTGCGGAAAGTAGGTGCTTTCTAAGTAGCATACAAAAATTTGGAGCAGTTAATGGGCTTTCACGTTCGGTATTAGTTACGCCCATTCGAGGCGAGGCAGGATTAACGGAAATAAAAAGTTTTTCAGTCCTTTTGCCAGTGTATACCGTCATTATCATTTCGTCACCGTTAGGTTGAATTATACGGTTTACCTTACCACCCGAAAATATTGAATTTAGTTCTTCGCAAAGAAACCTTAGAGTAAATGCGTCTTGTGGCATAGTCTCCCCTTTTAATCACTAATAATAAACGTTTTTCCATCAAGATAACTTAAATATTCATCTTTATTAAATGAAAGTTTAAGTTCTGTTGCCGTAAGGTTTTGGGTTTTTTGCCCTAACTTTTCATTAAAAGAAAAATCACCGTATTTACCATCACCCACGATTGGGTATCCTATATGTGCAAGGTGGGCTCTAATTTGGTGTGTTTTACCCGTAAACAACTCCACCTCTAATATGCTTGTGTCTTTATTTTGTTTAATAACTTTATATCCCGTCTTAATTTCAACAGCACCTTTAACGTGGTTGTCATAAATTCTAACGGTTGCACTTTCTTTATCTTTTAATAAATATGCAGTTAAAATGGCACTTTTAATTTTAGGAACTCCCACAACTAAAGCTTGATATTTTTTGTTAAAAGTTCTATTTTTAAACCCATTGAGTAAATCTTTTTCCGCGCTTTCATTTAGTGCAAAAATCATAACTCCCGCAGTGTTTCTATCTAATCGATGAATAAACCGAGCATCTCTTTGCTCTTTCTTGATTTGCTCGTATACACTCTCTGACGTATAGCCAGATTTTTTATTTATCACAAGAACGTTTTGGTCTTTAAATATCTCTGTGTATTTTTCTACTTCTTGTAACTGATAATAAATTTCTACAACGTCACCAACGAGCAAGTCCACGTCTTTAGATACACGTTTACCATTAACCTTGACGTCCTTTTTCCTTAGTGCGCGCATAAAGGACGTATAAGACAAGTCTTCGATATTATATAAAGCAAGCTTACTTAGTTTGCGATTTTTGTCAGCTATAAAACTTTTCATACATTTAATCAAAAGGACTTCGGAAAACCCGAAGTCCCATATAATTTATTTTAACTCTTAGTCGCCCTCGGTTTCGTCCTTAGGTTTAATGAATAACAAAATTACAATTCCAATTAGGCAAAGTGTTCCAAGTGATAGGAATACTACTGACCAAACGTTATTTTGTAACCAGTTGCTAGGAACTTTAACCGTTTGAGGTGCACCAGATACGTTTAATACTGAGTAGTCAGTAGCAGATCTGTGCGTTACTTCAGATGTTGCTGTACATTCAATTAAATATGAACCAATTGCATTTGGAATGAAAGTACGTTCTCCGTCATAACCGATTGCTTTTACAGTCTCATAATTGAAACCGTCTTTATCATAATTCTTATCAGTTATGCTTGATGCCTTTGGAATTTCCACCCAGCCTGCACTTTCAAGCGCACTTTTTGATTCGGGTATGGTTGCATTCTTATCACTAATATAATAAAGTTTATAAGTTGTCTTACAACCTTCAGCATCTACTTCAAATGATGGAGATATGAATTTAACCCCGGTAAAACCAATACTCTTTGAAGTCGGTGCAACTACCTTAATAGGAGCGTTGTCGCTTATATAGAATTCGAATACTAAATCGTTGTCTACAATATATTGATTTCCCTCTTCATCTTCATCAATAAAATCGGTTACTTCCATTGCGTTCCCAGCAGCGTCGGTAAATACAACGTAGAAAGTATAATCTCCTGCATAATCAACGTCAAAACTGAGCTTATCGCTTGTTAAAGATTCAGTTGCACTCTTATAATACAATTTTACAGACAACTCTGAATAAGGAGTTTGATCGTCAAACACCAAGTCTTCTAAAGATGGAATATTAAGTTCAGTGCCGAGTGCGATATAGTGGTCACCGTCTAATATAGCATCTTTAAGAGCATCTTCAAATGCCTTAAGCGCTGATTCGTTTTTAACGTAAACAGGAGCGGTATTATCGGTGCTATTTTCAGGGTCAATAACCTCAGCAGTGTACGTTGAAATATATTTTCCGTATTCAAGGCCATCTGCAGTTACAGCAAACGCAACACTTTCACCAACTGACGGGAAGAAAATCTTTTTAGGTCTGCTCGAATCAGTATTGAATTGAACGTCAGAACCTTCGGGACAAACAAAATACAAATCTGAGTTCTTTACGTTATTTAATACTGAATATGGTGTAACTGTAGGAGTATATAATTTAGATACACTCTTAATAATTTTCTTTTCACCCTCAGCAGTTCTAGTAAAGAAAGACTTATCTAACGTTACGCGAGGATAGGTATCAGTATCGATAAGTTTACCGTCTTTAGATTCAAAAGTTTGTTTGTACAAACCGTTTCCGCCAACTACTTTTTGGTCAACGTATTTGAGAGCAAAAGTTGCTTGCGTTTCAGTTTCTACAATAATGGTAATTTTTGCAACAGGTGCATCAGCAAAACCAATTCTATAGAAATCGTCGGTTGAACCTTCCACCGTATCCCCGTTAACTGTTAAAACAGGGAAATTGTCAACAACAGTAATTCCAACCGTTACGTCACCATTCTTTTCAATGTCAAACTTGTTAGTAATGCTATTTACAAATTTACCATCTTTTTCTGCACCGTTTACAAAATAAGAAGAATATGAAAGTTCAACTGCAAACGCCGTTGCACCATCAAGTGAAAAATTCATTTCAAAATTGTCGATAACAAGTTGTTTAAAACTGAATTTGTTTGCATTTTTGGTAAGAATAATATCAAGACTCTCATCATTAAACTCAACGTCTTCAACAGAAACAAGTTTAAGAAAACTGCTCGCGCTTGTCGGAGCGGTAAACGCGTTTGCTTTATTGTAATTAAAACCACCGATTGCTAGAGCAAGCGACATTACAAACGCTGTCAAAAGAATAATAATTTTATAGGATTTAGCCATTTTCATAAAAGCCCTATACTCCTTATTGTACACTATATCTACCATATTTTACACAAAATAAATTTATTTGTCAATCCACTTTAAGGGTTTTTTAAAAATAATATAACTTTTATACAAACAATTCGCTTTTATCCGCCTTTTTCAGTAACTTTTTTATCCTAAAATGAATAGAATAAAATAACGTTTAAATTTACTTGGCGGAATCACTAATGATATATTTTTTGATATTAACAGCAATCACGGTAAGTATAGATTCGTTAGTTTGCGGTTTTTCTCTGGCATTTTCTTGCAAGAAAAAATTAGAAGTCGTTTCAATCGTTGCATTAACAGTTTTTGTTATGTGTTTAATCACTAACTACGCTACAGTCGTTTTTCAAGACAAATTAAATGATAAAACCGCCTGTCTCGGTGGTCTTTTATTGATTATAATCGGTATTTACAACTTAATAACCGCAAACAAGAACAAAACCGACCTCAAAACCAAAAAGCCACTCATACAATCGCTTATTACTGGCTTTGCCGTTGGGCTTGACGGCGCTCTTGCAAATCTCTCTTTATCTCTTATGGGCCTTAATGCTTTTTACGTGCCCTTAACTATTGCAGTAACTCACGCAATTGCTATTTATTTAGGGGTTAGCCTTGCTAATACACGACTTGCCCATACTTTTGCAAAAATCGAGTTTTTGCCACCACTTATCCTTATTCTTTTAGGTGGCTATAAATTGCTCGGTTTATTTATATAAAAAGCGGTGGATTTCCACCGCTTTTGCTTTTAAAAATTTGGTTTTATTATTGTAACGCTTCTTTCCGTTTCAAAGTTTGTCCACGGATTAACGTCTTTTGGTGGTTGAACTCTAAACACCATTCTTTCTTTACTTACTGGGT
This sequence comes from Clostridiales bacterium, assembly GCA_015069425.1. GTDB lineage: Bacteria > Bacillota > Clostridia > Christensenellales > Borkfalkiaceae > UBA1259. The sequence continues at coordinate 100,753 of SVIP01000005.1, forward strand.
GCGTAAACGATAAATAATACGCCCAAAGTGATAAATATCCCTTTTTGGCTTTTTCCCCACCATAACGCATATCTCCGTATACTGGAGTACCAATTGCGTTCATCTGCACTCTAATTTGATGACTTCTGCCAGTATGCAATTTAATATCTGCCAAAGAAAGCCCCATTTTAGTATCTAAAATTTCATATTCTAATTCCGCAAATTTAGCACCTGCAACTGATGGCGGACAAACGTACACCATGTTGTTTACGGGATTTTTTTTCATGTAATGAGTTAAGGTTGCCTTTTCTTCTCGAGGAGTACCAACTAGAACTGCATAATATCTCTTTTCAAAATCACCGTCACGCATTTGTTCGGATAATCTCGACGCAGCTTTTGAACTCTTGGCAAAAACCATTACACCGCCAGTAGGTCTATCTAAACGATGCACCAAACCCAAATACACGTTGCCTTGCTTATTGTAAGTTACTCGAATATACTCTTTTATGATACTGAGCATATTTTCGTCCTTACTCTCGTCCTCGCACGACGGAACGTTTTGGGGTTTTAAAACCACTATTATATGATTGTCTTCATAAAGTATAATCAAATCTTCCATAATTATTTACCGTTTATCCATATTCCGCTATTACCACAAGGCAAAATCACGCCGTCTTGCTCGGTTTTAAGCCCAACTTCGTACGCCTCGATTTCTCCAACCCTACCTTTACCAATGGTAAGCGATAATATATTTTTTAGAACTTGCGGTTGAAGTCCTGTTGTATAACTGTTTATTAATACGAACAATGGATTCTCACTTAAAACTTGTTCGCAAAGTCTGACAAAAGGATAAAGTTCGTTCTCAAGCTTCCACATTTCTCCGTTAGGGCCACGACCGTAACTAGGTGGATCCATTATTATAGCGTCATACTTTTTGCCTCTGCGTATTTCTCTTTCAACAAACTTTTTACAATCGTCGATTATGTATCTAACTCTACCATCAGGAACTTCCGATAGCCTTACGTTTTCGCCCGCACGCTCAACCATACCTTTTGCTGCGTCTACGTGACAAACCTTTGCACCCGCTTTAGCACATGCAACAGTTGCACCGCCCGTATAAGCAAACAAATTTAAGACGTTTATTTCCCTTTTGGCATTTTTAATTAGCGAAGTCATTAAATCCCAATTGACCGCTTGTTCAGGAAACAGTCCCGTATGTTTAAACCCCATAGGCTTAATCTTGAATTTAAGGTCTTTATAACTAACCGTCCATTCTTGTGGCATCTTACCCTTGATAAGCCATCTGCCACCGCCTGTTTCACTACGAACGTACTTTGCAGAAAGTCCTTTGTAGTCGTCCATATTTATTTCAGACTTCCAAATAACCTGCGGATCAGGTCTAAGCAAAACCACGTCTTTCCAACTTTCTAACTTATATCCGTCCCCAGTGGCTATAACTTTGTAGTCTTTCCATTCAGCAGTTCTCATTATTTATTAACCTTGTTAAGAATTACAGTGCAAATAGCACCGTTTACGTCAAGTTCTTTCTTAAAGCCGTCGGTTAATCCCTCAATTACACTATCAGCAAGAACAACGCTCTTTAATTCGTCTGAATTAATTGCTTTAACGATTTCCGCATTGTCGCAAACGTAGTTAATATTAATTCTATCTACGACTTCAAACCCTGCCTCTTTACGCATAGACTGAATTTTCGAAACGAGTTCTCTTCTATCGCCTTCTGCTTTAAGTTCTTCGGTTACCAACGTATCCATAACGACTGTAATACCATTGTCACTAGCAGCCATAAAGCCTTCCATACTGTTGGTTGAAATTAAGAGGTCGTCTAAAGCAAACTCAAAAGTATCGCCATCAAATTCCGTCTTGTAAATTTCCCCATTCTTAACGGTAGCAACAACTAAAGATGCGTCACACGTTTCTAAGAATTTACGTACTTTTCCAAGTTTTGCACCATACTTAGGACCGAGCGTCTTAAGTTGCGGTTTAATACTATATGAAACAAAACGAGATGCGTCACGAAGATATTCCACTTCCTTAACGTTGAGTTCGTCTTTAGCTATTTCTAAAAGTCCTTCGGTAAGTTCAGTCTTCCTTTCAGAACATACGAAAATCTTTTGAAGTGGTTGTCTATTCTTAATGTTTGCAGTGTTTCTACAAGATCTACCTAAAACGACTATATCAAGAACGTTCTGCATTCCCATTTCGAGTTCAGTATCAATTGCACTTTCGTCTACTTTTGGGAACTTGCAAAGGTGAACTGACATTGGCGCGTCTTTATAGAAATTAGGAACTAAGTTTTGATAAATTGCCTCTGCCATAAAGGGAGTAAATGGAGCAGAAAGTTTTGCCATTGTTACAAGCACCGTGTAAAGCGTTGTATAAGCGGCAATTTTATCGTCATCCATATCGTGTCCCCAATAACGCTCTCTACCACGACGAACGTACCAATTAGAAAGGTCATCTGTGAAACTTTGAAGCGCTCTTGCACTGTCAAAAATATTATATGACGCTAAACCTTGGTCAACAGTCTTTATTAGTGAATTAAGTTTTGAAAGCACCCACTTATCCATAAGTGTCAACTTGCAATCTTCAAGTTTATATTCTGCAGGATTATATTTGTCGATATCTGCATATAAAACGAAGAAAGCATAGGTGTTCCATAGCGTACCCATAAACTTTCTTTGAGCCTCAGATACAGCCTCTTCGTAAAATCTTGACGGCAACCATGGAGCAGAACCTGTATAAAAATACCATCTTACAGCATCTGCCCCTTGTTTATCAAGGATTGTCCAAGGGTCAACTACGTTACCTTTGTGTTTGCTCATTTTAATTCCGTTTTTATCATTTACGTGACCTAAAACGATACAATTCTTAAATGGTGCTTTGTCGAAAAGCAAGGTTGAAATTGCAAGTAAAGTATAGAACCAACCACGTGTTTGGTCAATTGCCTCACTGATAAAATCTGCGGGGAAATGACTTTCAAAAAGTTCTTTATTTTCAAATGGATAATGATATTGTGCAAAGGGCATTGAACCCGAGTCAAACCAACAGTCAATAACTTCCTTTTCACGCTTAAACGTTCCACCGCACTCACAAGCGAAAGTACAATCGTCTATATACGGACGGTGAAGTTCGATATCACCCTCTATTCCACAAAGTTCTTTTAATTCTTTTTTGCTACCGATAACGTGGATTTTACCGCACTTCTCGCAAACCCAAACAGGTAGCGGTGTTCCCCAGTAACGTTCTCTTGATAAACCCCAGTCGATAACGTTTTCTAAGAAGTTACCCATACGTCCATTTTTAATGGTTTCGGGCATCCAGTTAATAGAGTTATTTGCCTCGATAAGTCTATCTTTAACAGCGGTCATTTTAATAAACCAACTACTTCTTGCATAGTAAAGTAATGGTGTATCACAACGCCAGCAGAACGGATAACTGTGTTCAAACGGAAGTTCTTTAAAGAGCAAGCCGTTTTCTTTAAGCATTTTAATGATAACTTTATCCGCATCTTTAACGAACATACCTTTTAATTCATTGGTACATTCGAGCATATTTCCTCTATCGTCAACAAGTTTAACGAAAGGAAGATTATATTTTCTTCCAACGTTTGCGTCGTCCTCACCAAACGCAGGAGCAATATGAACTATACCGCTACCATCGGTGAGTGTTACGTAGCCGTCGTTTACAACGTAATAAGCCTTTTCCTTAAAAGAGCCTTGAGCGTAATTAAATAGAGGTTCGTATTCAGCATATTCGTATTCAGAACCTTTTTTAACGCTGAGTTTTTCATAATTTTCAAAAAGTGAAGAAACGAGTGCGTCTGCTAGAATATAAACACTGCCGTCCTCCGCTTTAATTTCCGCATAGTCTTCCTTTGGGTTCATACAAAGAGCGACGTTAGATGGAAGTGTCCAAGGCGTAGTTGTCCACGCTAAGAAATATGCGTTATCTCTGCCCTTAATTTTAAATCTAACAAATACAGAAACGTCTTTAACGTCTTTATAACCTTGTGCAACTTCGTGCGAAGAAAGTGCTGTTCCACAACGTGGGCAATATGGCACGATTTTATGACCTTTATATAACAAACCTTTTTCCGCGATAGTCTTAATAGCCCACCAAACAGATTCGATATAGTTATCGTCGTAAGTAACGTAAGGATTTTCCATATCCGCCCAATAACCTACACGGTCAGACATTTTTTCCCATTCAGATTTATATTTCCAAACGCTTTCTTTACATTTTTTAATAAAGGGCTCTATTCCGTACTTTTCTATTTCTTGTTTTCCGTCTATGCCTAAAACCTTTTCTACTTCAAGTTCAACGGGAAGACCGTGTGTGTCCCAGCCCGCTTTTCTTAAACAATGGTCGCCTTTCATAACGTGATAACGTGGAATTATATCTTTAATAACACGTGTTAAAATATGACCGATATGCGGTTTGCCGTTAGCGGTCGGCGGTCCATCGTAAAAAGTAAATTCACGACTACCTTCATTTTCGTTTACGTTCTTCTCAAAAATTTTGTTTTCTTTCCAAAATTCTAAGACTTCTTTTTCCCTATCGAGAAAGTTTAAGGTTGTATCGACTTTCTTATACATATCTATGCTCCCAAAAGTTTTAGTCTATTTTTATAGTTTTTAAACATAATAAACCACTATAATTGATTTACTCATTAATTATAACTATATTTGCGAATTTTGTAAAGTTAATTTTATTAAAAATAAATTTTTTACCCAAAATAACTTGCTAAATTTAGCATTTTAAGTTAAAATATTATAGCCGTACTATGCGGGGAGTTAGCGATGCCCTGTCGTCCGCAATTCGCTTAGCGGAGCAGAATGCCGTTTTAGGCTTGCGTCGTGGAAGGCCGCGTTTAATAAGGGACGTTGATATTAAGGTCTTATGCAACGTGTCGCCGTGAACCGTGTCAGAGTAGGAATACAGCAGCACTAAGCGGAATGATTCGTGTGATATGAGGTTGCTTTAAGGGAGTTACCTGTTATCCTAACGCTTCGGCGTCGCCTGTCGAGAACGGACGTACGGTTTTTTTTGATTAAAAAAGCAACGGAAACAAATCCGTTGCTTTTTGTTTTAGTTTTTACTTATTTTAATATTCACTTTGAATTTAACTTCTTCGTTTGCTTTTAACTTTTTATGCTCTATTGATTCACCTATTTTAGAAGTACATGGCTCTAACCCTAAAGCATAATCCCCACTTGCCATGCTTTTCCACTGTAAAAAGCAAGGCAAAGTGTCCTGCGAATAAGTAACAGTTAGCGTCTTTTGGATTTTTTCATTTATTAGTGAAACCTCGGGTTTCACTAAGTTGTAATAATAACACATTTCCTCTTGACAAGGCACGCTGTCGGTAATGAGTTGCGCCGTGCTTTCATTTTCTTTCGCCCAATTGCTACAAGCCTCTATATTAGTATAATCTAACTTTATTTTAGCATCTTTATCAAGCATTGGATAACCAACGTTAATATGATACAAAATGCAATATTTAGCTTCGGAAAACCCAGCGTTTATGACCGTGTCGTCAATAGTAAAGTTGTCCGCGCCAAGTTTACAAGTTATTTTTCTATTAAGAATTAAATTTTGTCCAAACAAAGCGGAAACTCTCACGTTTGCTTCAACTCTAATTTCATCCCCATCAATATTTGCATAAACTATTTCCGCAGGGGTATTATGTAATGTTCCGTGTGGTTCAAGTCCTTTAACTGAGCCAGCGATGTCCAAACCGCAAGTATAGAGCATTCCTCCCTCAAATCTATTTATGAAAGGTATTTCCCTTTTTGTAAAAGCATTTTTTGATAAAAATGAAACGTTTTGTCCTTCATGATAAACTTGCATAATATCAAGCGCTTTACTCTCGTTAAGTAGAAAACGAATCTTTCCGTTATCACAATCAATTACGTTTATGCCCTTTTCTCTTCCATCTGTAAAAACGTATCTTCTAACAGATGCAATCTGTGCTAAATTGTTAATTTTTCCGTCCATAATTTTTCACCTTAAAATTTGATAAATAAAATGTATCATATTTTTATAAAACTTGCAAGTATAATTACAAATAATTTTATTAACTAAAAACAACATAAGCTTGATAATAGATAAAAAAGTCATATCAGATTGATACGACTTTTTTGGTGGAGGCGCGGAGACTTGCACTCCGGTCTTGAACGCCCAGCAAAAATTTTCTACATACTTATCCGACGATTGATTTTCGTGATAATCTTGGTCATCGGCGACCATTGATTATCCTTTGATTTTTAAGTTCCGCTAAACGGGCAAAATCAAACCCGAATAGCAGTACCCCGTCTAATTGACGCTCATTCTTTTCCCAACGGGCGAGAAAAAGAGGAACGTTCGCTTAAATTTAAGCAGCGAATGCTAATTCGTTATTGTTAGCATTTAAATTTAATTTTCCGTTTTTACGAAGCCGAGCCTTCGGTATGCTTATACCTTTACTAAAAACGCCCAATCGAATCTGGAACGCCCCCGTAAAGCAAGAGTTTTTCTCTCGCTAAATTTCATCAATTTCGTAAGGTGTTAACTGATAAACGTAGTGGTTTAACCAGTTCATATAAATAAGATTTGCGGTTGAAACCCAGCACATCTTAATCTCGCCTTTATTTCCGTCAACGTAATAATTTTCCGGTGGTTCAATAGGTAACCCTTTTTCCAAGTCACGAAGATATTCTTTTTCCAAAGTATCTCTATCGTATTCTGCGTGTCCTGTAATAAAGATAAACTTATTATCCTTTGAACGAATTATACTTGCGCCCGCTTGCTTAGAAGACGCTAAAAGTACTAGGTCTTTACAAGCCTTAATGTCTTCCTCATAAACGGTGGTATGACGTGAATGTGGCATAAAAAACCTATCGTCAGTACCCTTTAATAGTCTATCATATTTTACTAACTTTTTATGCTTATATACGCCAAAAAGTTTCTTTGGCAAAATATGTTTTTCTATACCGTAATAATAGTGAAGTCCTGCTTGTGCACCCCAACAAATAAACAAGGTACTTGTAACGTTAGTCTTAGCAAAATCGAAAATCTCCTCAAGTTCTTTCCAATATTTTACTTCAGAAAATTCGATTTCCTCTACGGGTGCACCAGTAATTATCATACCGTCAAACTTCCGTGACTTAATCTCCGAAAAAGATTTATAAAATCTTTCAAGGTGTTCAAGCGGAGTATTCTTTCCCACGTAAGTTTCCGTGCTTACAAGAGTAACGTTAACTTGCAAAGGAGAGTTTGACAAAAGACGCATCAACTGAGTTTCCGTAACGATTTTTGTAGGCATTAAATTTACTATTGCAATCTCTAGCGGACGGATATCCTGTTGCATAGCACGTTTATCGTTCATTACAAAAATATTTTCATCTTGCAAAATTTTTGATGCTGGTATATCTTTTGGAACTATAATTGGCATAACTCTCTCCTTTGTTTTTATAACCTTTATTAAAAATTTTTTTAAATTTGCTCTAAAGCTTGTGCGATATCTTCAATCAAATCATCTGCATTTTCAATACCGCATGAATATCTAATTAGTGTCGGTGGAATACCTGCTGCCTCTAATTGAGCGTCGTTCATTTGACGGTGGGTTGCATTTGCAGGGTGCAAACAGCAAGTTCTTGCATCTGCAACGTGCGTTTCAATGGCCGCAACTTTTAAACTCTTCATGAACTTTTCCGCTTCTTTTCTTCCACCTTTAACAGAGAAACTCAACACGCCACAAGAACCGTTCGGTAAATATTTTTTACCAAGTTCGTAATACTTATCATTAGGTAATCCACAATATCTTACCCACTCAACTTTGTCACTCTTATCTAAAAACTCTGCAACTTTTTGAGCGTTTTCGCAGTGGCGTTTCATTCTAACGTGTAAACTTTCTAAGCCTAAGTTAATATAGAAAGCGTGTTGTGGGGATTGAATTGAACCAAAGTCTCTCATAAGTTGAGCAGTTGCTTTAGTTATAAATGCTCCTTCTAAACCAAATTTATCAACGTATACCACTCCGTGATAACTATCATCAGGTGTACAAAGTCCGGGGAATTTATCAGCGTGTGCTTTCCAATCAAACTTACCAGCATCTATAATTGCACCACCAACAGAAACACCGTGTCCGTCAAGATATTTTGTTGTTGAGTGGGTTACAATATCTGCACCCCATTCAATAGGACGACAATTAATAGGCGTTGCAAAAGTGTTATCTATAATAAACGGCACGCCGTTAGCGTGTGCAACACGAGCAAACATTTCAATATCTAAAACAGAGCATGCAGGGTTTGCAATAGTTTCACCAAAAACTGCTTTTGTGTTTGGCTTAAAACACTTTTGCAGTTCTTCTTCGGTTATGTCGGGCGAAACGAAAGTAAACTCGATGCCCATTTTTTTCATGGTAACCTCAAAGAGGTTAAATGTTCCGCCATAAATTGCAGAACTTGAAATAACGTGGTCACCACAATTAGCAATATTAAAAATTGCGTAAAAGTTAGCCGCTTGACCTGAAGAAGTTAGCATTCCTGCAGAACCTCCTTCTAATTCGCATAATTTTTTAGCAACTAAATCGTTTGTAGGATTTTGAAGACGGGTATAAAAGTAACCACTCGCTTCTAAATCGAAAAGTTTTCCCATATCTTCACTTGTATCATACTTAAAAGTGGTACTTTGATATATAGGGATTTGTCTAGGTTCTCCATTTTTCGGCGTATATCCGCCTTGAACACAAACCGTTTCAATTCTTTTCTTGCTTGACATTGTCGTTTCTCCTTTAACTTTTCTATCTGTAATTCTTAATTTCTCTTTCTTTTTCTCTTTTAAGGTCTTTTTCCATTATGGAACGCTTTTTATCGTAAGTATGTTTGCCTTGACAAACGCCTAGTTCTACTTTTACAAGCGCTTGCTTAAAATACAGTTTAAGAGGCACGAGCGTTAAGCCTTTTTGAGATATTTTCGCTCCAACTTTTAAAATCTCGTTCTTATGCATTAACAGTTTTCTGTCCCTTCTTGAATCCTTGCTATTAAATGCACCTGCTTTATCATAAAGTGCAATGTGCATGTTTTTTATAAGCAACTCTCCGTTATGTATAACACAGAAACAGTCTTTTAAGTTAACGTTTCCAAGTCTAAGCGACTTGACTTCGCTCCCTTCTAAAACGATTCCCGCTTCCAAACGATCTAAAATAAAATATTCGTGAGTTGCCGACCTGTTTAGGCAAATTACTTTCTCTTCCATTTTTTAATCCTTAAAGCATATTTTACTACATTTTAATAACTTTTGCAAGCCTTAATCTAATTATATAAAGACAAATTCTGCTCTTCTTTCACCATAATTGACGCCAACTACTTTAATCTTTACCTTTTGACCTAATTTATAAGTAGTCTTTCCGTTACTTAAAGTATAATTTTTTTGGTCACAAGTAAAACGTTTTCCCTTTATTGTTTCAATCTTTACTAAGCCCTCCACTCCAGAATTTAATTCAACGAATACTCCAAAATTTGTAACTCCGCTAACAATTCCATCAAATTCTTCGCCCACGTAACCGCTAATGAATAAAAGTTTATAATAATCATCTACCGCACGCTCTGCTTCGTTTGCATTTTTTTCCTTTTCAGAGGACTGACTTGATGCATCAAATACAAACTGCCCGTATTTTTCTTCTAGATTTTGTTTTCCACTTAAAAATTCCTTTATTATTCTATGAATTACAAGGTCTGGATATCTTCTTATCGGTGAAGTAAAGTGACAATAATGCTCTTTTGAAAGTCCAAAATGCCCTACGTCTATAGGCGAATATTTTGCTTTTTGCATGGAGCGGAGCATAACTCTATTTATTAAAGTGTATGCGGGCGTGTTTTCCGCATTTTTTAGAATAGTTTGAAAATCTTTTGAAAACACTTGATCTTTCTTTTTATTATAACGTACTCCTAAACCACTTAAAAAAGCATAAAAATTTTCCAACCGCTCAGGTGACGGACTCTCATGCACACGATAAATAAAAGGCTTTTCTAAATAATACATATACTCAGCGACTGTAACGTTTGCGAGAATCATAAATTCTTCTATAATTCTATGCGCTTTATCTCTAGGTGCAGGAAGTACGGTTATTTCGCCTTTTTTATCCACATAGATAGCACTTTCTTTTACGTCTAAATCAATACTTCCTTGCTTTTCTCTACTCTCAATTAGCAGGTCTGAAAGTTCGTTCATTAAAATGATATTTTTATAGATTTTTTTATATTCTTTAATAAGTTTTTTATCACCGTCAATAATTTTTTGAACGTTATTATAAGTCATTCGTGCGCTACTTCTTATCACTGAAGGCGTAATCTCATAATCTATAACGTTCCCCCTTAAGTCAATTGTCATAACGCATGAAAGTGTTAGCCTATCCACGCCCTCTTTTAACGAGCACACCTCGTTGCAAAGTTTTTCTGGGAGCATAGGTATAACTTTTTCGGGAAAGTAAACACTGGTTGCTCTGTTAAAAGCCTCTTTATCTATTTCACTCCCCTTTTTTACGTAATGACTAACGTCGGCAATGTGAACGCCAAGCAAGTACTTTCCGTTTTTTAGTTTCTTAATAGAAATAGCGTCGTCAAAATCCCTTGCGTCTTCCCCGTCAATAGTAATAGTCAGTTCTTTTCTAAAATCTTTTCTATCTTTAAGGTCGGTTTCCGTAAGGATAGAAGGTATTTGTTTTGCCTCTTCAAGCACGCTTTTAGGGAACTTTTCGTTTAGTTTATAATTAAAAAGAATGGACTTTAATTCGGTTTCTTTATCAAACTGTCTACCGAGAATTTTAGTTATAATTCCCTCGGGGCTTTTGCGCTTAGGATAAGATAAGATTTTACAGACGACTTTATCTCCAGACTTTGCTCTTAAACCTTTCCCAAAAGGAATAAATATATCGTTATAATATTTTCTTTCGTCTGGAGCAACAAATCCGCCACTTTTACAAGTAAAATAAGTTCCTACAAGTTCACTAATGCCTCGTTTTATAACTTTTAATACTCGTGCCGTCGTTCTTTCACCACTACCATCGGTGGTTTCTGCTAAAACGGTATCACCATGCATAGCGTCTTTAAGATCGTGATGCGGAATAAAATAGTCTTCCTTACCCTCACCTATTATTAAAAACGCATAACCTCGTTCATTTCCAGAAAGTACCCCTTCCAAAATCTCTCTTTTTGCCATAAAACTCCAAAAATAAAGGCGGTCTTATGCAGACCGCCGAAAAAACTTTTTCTATTGAACAAACAACGCAATAATTGCAAACACAATACACAAAACTACAAAGATTATACTGCTTATAACCGTGAGTTTCTTCATTCTGTGTTCAAAAGTCTTGCTCTTATTCTTACCTAAAAAAGTTTCGGTTTGTCCACCGAGTGCGCTTACCCCTGACGAATTGCCCGGTTGAAATAATACAACCAAAATAATGAAAATCGCACAAACTGCCATTATTGCAAGGAAAATGTATTTAACCCAGTCGTGCCATATTGTCCATAAAGTATTACCACTAGCCGCCATAAGCATATTTAACATGTTCATAATTATCTCCTTAAACGTTAAAATTAAACGCTATTGATGAAAATTCTTACTTATTGTATCACAAAAACAAGTTGCGTGCAACTGTTTTTAGGTACTTTTAATCAATAAACAAGGTTTTACCCGACATTTCTTCAGGAACTTCAACTCCCATCATATCTAAGAAAGTCGGCGCAACGTCTGCCAAAATACCGCCGTCACGAAGCTTTTTGTTTTTATATTGCTCTCCAACCACGATAAATGGTACTAAGTTTGTTGTATGTGCTGTAAACGGAGAACCGTCTTCCGCTTTCATCTTATCTGCATTTCCGTGGTCTGCGGTAATTATTGCGCTACCGCCCAATGATAAAATTTTATCAACAACCTTTTGAACACACTCGTCAACCGTTTGAACTGCCTTAACCGCTGCATCAAATACGCCCGTATGTCCAACCATATCACAGTTTGCAAAGTTTAAAATCACAACGTCGTAAACGTTTGAAGATAATTTTTCTAATACCTTTTCGGTCACTTCATACGCACTCATTTCAGGTTTTAAATCATAAGTAGCAACCTTTGGTGACGGAATTAATTCCCTATCTTCATTTGAGTTGGGTTGCTCCACACCACCGTTAAAGAAGAAAGTTACGTGTGCGTACTTTTCTGTTTCTGCTATACGGAGTTGTTTCAAACCGAGAGATGCTATATATTCCCCTAAAGTGTTGGTTAAAACTTGTGGCTTAAATGCAACGCGTACGTTAGTAAAGCTTGCGTCGTATCTTGTAAAGCATACGTAAGTTGGATTGATAAAACCACTCTTTCTTTCAAAACCGTCGAATTCCTTTTCGCTCATAGCACGGGTAATTTGACGAGCACGGTCTGGACGGAAGTTAAAGAAAATTATACTATCGCCCTCTTCAATAAGACCAACAGGCTTACCATCTTTAACAACATGTGCGGGAATAACGAATTCATCGGTAACGCCGTTTTTATAAGACTCTCTAACGTATTCTTCCGCATCTAAAGTCGTTTCTCCGTTAGATATGGTCATCATGTCGTAAGCCTTTTCTACTCTGTCCCAACGGTTATCTCTATCCATAACGTAATATCTTCCACCAACAGATGCAATTGTCCCGAAAGAAAGTTCTTCAGTTTTTTCTTTTAACACTTTAATAAAGTCCGCACCACTGGTCGGAGAAACGTCTCTACCATCTAAAAAGCAGTGAATAAACACTTCTTTAAGTCCTTGCTTTTTAGCAAGTTCAATTAGTGCGAATAAGTGCGTTAAATGACTGTGAACACCACCGTCTGATAAAAGTCCGTACAAGTGGAGTTTTTTACCGTTCTTTTTAGCATTGTCGATTGCAAATAAGAATTCTTCATTTTCAAAAAAATCGCCGTCTTTAATTGACTTAGTTATACGAGTAAGTTCTTGGTAAACTATTCTACCAGCCCCCATATTAAGGTGACCAACTTCACTATTACCCATTTGTCCTTCAGGAAGTCCTACGTCCATTCCACTTGCGCCAATTAAGGTGCTTGGGCATTCTTTCATTAACGCATTAACGTTTACGCTGTTTGCGCATTTAATAGCATTTCCGTCTACTTGGCAACTTTGGCCGTAGCCATCCATAATAATTATACAATTTGGTTTTGTCATTTTACTTTTCCTTTTTATACGGTAGTACCGTCTAACAATTTAATTTTTTCTGTTCTTTTTAAGTTAAATTCAGCAAGAAAATCATTTGCCTTTTCTTCAGCGTAATTACATCTTTCTAATTCTTTAGGGCTGTGCGCATCAACACCATAAATAATAGTATTTCCACACTCGCTTGCTAAGCTAAAAAATAATTTTGATGGATATCTTCTATTCTCCATTAAGCCTAGAAAGTTAAACTCTAACGGAATATCAAGTTCTTTTGCCCTCAAACAAATACGTTTCATTTGCTCTAGATAAAAACTCTCGTTATTTTCTATCGCAATAAGGTCAGGGTGCGCAAGATAAGAAAACAATCCCGTGTTCATACCCGATATAACTTGTTCAACGTAATCCAAAACGTCCTCTTTCAAAATCTTATTCCCACCAGAATACACACCGTCATATTCGTTTTTTGTGCAATGCTGGGCAAGCAATAAATAATCGGGCGAAAAAGATTTTACAAATTTAAGAGTATCATTAAAGTGCAATGGATAATACTCCATTTCAAAACCGAGATAAATGTTTATATCTTTTTCGTACTCTTTTTTCAAATCCAACACGTTTTTTACATAACCCTCAGTGTCGTTTAGATACATTCTAAAATAAGAATAATAATTTCCTTTAAACACATAAGGCACGTGGTCGGAAAAGCCGAGTTTTTTAAGATTAGATTTTATTGCGCTTTCAACGTATTCTCGCATTTCGCCAACAGCGTGACGACATAACGTTGTGTGAGTATGAAAATTAGAGTTCATAATATCCTATCTAAAAAGGCTGTATGCACAGCCTTTCTAACTAATATTAGCCTTTATAGTTTACGATACCAGCAAAGTCTTCTGCTTTTAATGCAGCACCGCCGATTAAACCACCGTCAATGTTTCTCATAGCCATAAGTTCTTTAGCATTTGACGGTTTCATGCTTCCACCGTATTGAATACGGAGATTTTTAGCAACTTCTGCACCCCAAGTCTTTTTAACTAAACTTCTGATATAGCCAATAGTCTTGTTTGCATCTTCAGCAGTTGCAGTCTTACCCGTTCCGATTGCCCATACTGGTTCATAAGCAATAACGATATCGCTAAAATCGGTAACGTCTTTAAATCCTTCAAGTACTTGTTTCTTTAATACTCTCTTGGTCTTATTCTTTTCTCTCTCAGTAAGAGTTTCGCCAACGCAAACGATAGGCTTTAATCCTTTAGCGAGGGCTTGCTTTAATCTCATATTAACACTTTCGTCTGTTTCGCCAAAATATTGACGACGTTCGCTGTGTCCGATAATAACGTATTCAACGCCGATTTCTTTTAACATATCCGCAGAAATTTCACCAGTAAACGCACCGCTATCTGCCCATGCAACGTTTTCTGCACCGAGTTTAATCTTGCTTCCCTTAATTGCTTCTGCAACCGCCCAAAGGTCAGTATATGGTACGCAAACAACAACTTCAGGTTTAGATTTAGCAACGAGTGGTTTAAGGTTGTTGATAAGTTCTACCGCTTCTTTTGCGGTTTTGTTCATTTTCCAGTTTCCTGCAATAATAGGTTTTCTCATCTTAAGTCTCCTTGTTTATTATTGTTATTATTTATTATTTAAGCATTCAATACCAGGAAGTTTCTTTCCTTCGAAAAGTTCGAGTGATGCTCCACCACCAGTTGAAATGTGTGTCATTTTATCAGCAAAACCGAGTTGTGTTACTGCTGCTGCCGAATCGCCACCACCGATAATAGTAGTAGCAGTAGTTTCCGCAAGTGCTTTAGCAACTGCGATAGTTCCTTTAGCGAAAGTCGGGTTTTCAAATACACCCATAGGTCCGTTCCAAATAACCGTCTTTGCACTCTTTACTGCGTTTGCATAAAGTTCTGCAGTCTTTGAGCCGATATCAAGACTCATCATGTCAGCAGGGATTGCGTCAACTGCACATTCTTTATATTCAACTTCTGCATCAATAGGATTTGGGAATTCTTTAGTAATAGCTCCGTCAACAGGAAGAAGAAGAGTTTTTCCAAGTTCTTCCGCCTTTTTCATCATATCCTTGCAGTAGTCGATTTGTTCATCGTCAACGAGTGAAGTTCCAACTTCATATCCCTTAGCCTTTAAGAATGTATACGCCATACCGCCACCTATAATGAGTGTATCGCATTTTTCCAAAAGGTTTGAAATAACTTTAAGTTTATCCGCAACTTTTGCGCCACCTAAAATAGCAACGAAAGGTCTTACGGGATTTTCTAAAGCGTCTGCCATAACTGAAAGTTCCTTTTCAATAAGGAAACCGCAAACAGCCGTATCAACGAAACCGTATTCAGCAATAGCTGCGGTAGTTGCGTGTGAACGGTGAGCTGTACCAAACGCATCGTTTACGTAAATATCACAGTAGGTAGAAAGTTTTTTGCAGAGTGCTTCGTCTCTCTTTTCTTCGCCTTGTTCAAAACGTGTGTTCTCTAAAAGAACAACTTCACCGTCTTTAACGTTTGCAACTGCAGCGTCTGCACTTGCGCCAACTACGTCTTCTGCAAATACAACCTTTTGACCAAGTTTTTCAGAAAGTTTTTCCGCTACTGGACGGAGAGTAAATTTCTCTTTATCCTTTAATGCTTTTTTAAGGTATTCTGCTTTTGCTTGAGCTTGTTCTTCTACAGGAAGAGCCTCAACCGCTTTCTTTTCTTTTTTAGTTAAAGAAAAACCCTCGGTAAAAATATTGTGAGGCTTGCCCATATGTGAGCAAAGAATAACTTTAGCACCATTATCCACTAAATATTTAATTGTGGGAAGTGCACCGTTAATACGGGTTTCATCGGTAATTTTACCGTCTTTCATAGGTACGTTAAAGTCAACCCTAACAAGACATTTTTTACCTCTTACGTCAACGTCTTTAATTGATTTTTTATTCATAAATTTCTCTCCTATTGATAGCTAAGCATTCAAACAAACCTAAACTACCCTATTTTAATACTTTTCTAGTTTATTATATAAATAAATCCGCCGTTTGTCAAACATTTAACGGCGGATTTAATCTTATACTGTCTTTAAATCTTTATTTATATAGGCGTGGCTATGTCTATACTGTCTAATACTAAAAGCAACGTTGGTAATGTGGTCGCCAACTCTTTCTAAGTTAGACACTGTCTGTAGATAAATCGAACCCAATTCCGCAGTACACATACCCTCTTTAACTCTTTCGATATGTTTGTTTTCAAGTTCTGCGCTTAAATCATCAATTTCTTGTTCAAGTTTGTCTACTTCGCTCAATATTTCTACGCTTCTCTTATCAAAAGCCTCTATTGCTTTTTTATACAAACTATTAACCAAAGATAAAAGCTCTTTAAGTTCTGCTTTTGCCTCGTCGGAGAAAACCATTTCTTCCCCACGCAATCTCTCCGAGTACTCCATAATGTTTTCTGCATAGTCGCCAACCCTTTCAACGTCGGAAACAACGTGATAGTAAGAGCCGACTTTCTTATCATCCTCGTCAGATAGTTCTTTACTCATCAACTTAGTTAAGTATGCTGTGATTGCCTTGTTAAAATGATTGATTACCTCTTCGTTAGAATGAATCGCATCTGTATTATCTTCTCCTTCATTGAGTAGCATTTCTACAGAATCGTTAATATTATCGATTGCATACTTGCTCATTCTTATAATTTCGTTCTTGGTGTTACCAACGGCTACAGGAGGAGTACTTAACAATCTTTCGTCAATGTAAGCAAAGTTGAAACGGTCGTCTTCTTCGCCTTTCTTTTCTGGAACTATAAAGCAAGTCAGTTTAACAACGTATTGCACTAAAGGCAATAAAACTAAAGTGGTAACTATGTTAAACAAGGTATGAAATACTGCTATTTGCTGTCCAACGTCATTTGATATTGAACTAAAGAAAGAAGTTACTTCCGCCTTCCATATCCAAAGCGGTGCTATAAATATAATACATCCAAAAGTATTAAATAATAAGTGGAATATTGCAGTTCTTTTTGCGTTTACGTGCGTACCTGCAGACGACATAATTGAAGTTATACAAGTACCAATATTTGAGCCGAGTGCCAAAAAGAGCGCATTTTCAAAACTTAAAACGTTTATGCTTGCCAATACTACCATTAAACTAGTTATAGTTGAAGAACTGTGAACAAGCGCCGTCAAAACTATACCAATTATTATTAACAACAATGGGAAATGCTCGCCTTGGAATAAAAACCTAACCCACTCAAACGGAACTTTTTCGCCATTGGCATCAAGGATAAACGAACCACCATCGTTCGCAAACATTATTAATTTTGCGTAAGTAGAAATAAACTCTAACCCTACGAAAATCAAACCTAATCCTGCTAAAATATTACCGATATTTTCAATTTTTTCATTTTTAATTAGCATTGCCATCAATATGCCGACACAACCAATCATTGCAGCGATTGAGCCAATATCAATTTGACCAATTCCCGAAAGCGAAACAATATGTGCCGTAACGGTTGTACCGATATTTGCACCCATGATTACGTTAGCGGCTTGAACCAAAGTCATTAACCCAATATTAACAAATCCGACAAGCATTACCGTCGTTGCGGTTGAACTTTGAATAATACTCGTTACAGCAACACCTACACCAACACCTGCAAAGCGGTTAGTTGTTACTTTACCTAACAACTTTTTCATTCCACCGCCAGCAACTTTTTCCAATGCACTGCCCATAACTTTCATACCAATCATCATTGCAGCAACGCCACCGAACATAAAGAAAATGTTCCAAATCATTCGTAATATACCTTCCTGTAAATTTTTCTCTAATATGTCAATTAAATTTTTTCACGAATATATCCATATTAATGATACAAGATTTTATTTAATTTTGTCAAACAATTTAGTTGCGAAAAAACAAAAAACACCACTTAGGGTGTTTTTAATTTTACTTCGTTGGTATCTCTCCTTCCGTCTTAAAGTTCGGAAAACCTAGTTGCCTTAAACCCTCATACACGCCTACACACACAGAATTGGAAAGATTAAGCGAACGCGTTTCTCCCATCATAGGAATACGCACGCATTCATCATAATGTTTTTCTAAAAGCGTTTCAGGTAAACCTTTAGTTTCCTTACCAAACACTAAGAAATCCCCGTCTTTATATTGTGCCTCAGAGTGTATCTTTTTTGCTTTTGTTGAGTAAAAATAAAAATTATTACCAGTATAGAACTTGTCCATAACCTCTTCTATACTGTCGTAATAAAAAATCTCTACTAAATTCCAATAATCTAGTCCCGCTCTTTTTAAATACTTGTCTGACACTTCAAACCCAAGCGGTCTTACCAAATGCAGTTTACTACCTGTTACCGCACACGTCCTTGCAATATTCCCCGCATTTTGCGGTATTTCCGGTTCAACCAAAACCACGTTAAATCCCATAATATTCTCCTTAGTATCCCGAATTAAAATCTCGATAAAGCCCTCTTCGTCTTGAACTTATCAAGTGATAATCCTTTTCTATTTTTACATTAGCGTTAATAAAATCCAAACTCCCTGCAACCTTTACGTTTCCACGAATATCTGAAATACAGGCATAATTATGCGCACATACGGCCATTGCCACACCGTTAGAAAACGAACACGCACGCATCATAATTTGTGGCATTAAATTTTCCAACTTCTTAAACACACAAATCAATAAGTCCGCATCACAAAGGGTTAATACTCTTGACGTTTCGGGAAAAAACAAATCTTCTTGAACAATTAGCCCTATTTTGCCGACGTGAGTATCATAAACCCTAAAATTCCCACCTGGTGCATATTCGCTATCCCCAAAAGAGTGTGCCATATCCGACACGCCCAATAGCTTACCACTATCCGCTATTACGACTGAGTGACGATAAACCCCGTAATTATCCGTATCACAACCGCAAATCACTACCGAAGACAGTTGTTTTGAAAGTTTTGCAACGTCCTGAAAATATTCAGTCTCTCCGCTAAGTTCCTTTTTGTAACTAACAAGTCCTAAGCCGTTAAATCCAAAAGTTAGAACGTCACACCCTGCCACTTTTGAAAGTTTTTCTTCAAAGACGTGATTTAGCGTGTCTTTGGTTGCAAAACACAACTTCATATAAATCCCCCAAATTCGACGTATATATTATTCTATTTTGCTAGAGATTTATTTGTTAAACATTTACAACCCGTTTTCTATAATATTTATAAGTTCATTAGTGTTTTTTGCACTGCAAATTGCAAGTTTTATATCTTTTACTCCCGTCATACCCTTAAAATAATAAGGCGTAAATTTTCTAAACTCAACAGTTGCTTTATAATCGGCATATCGCTCTTTCATAAGTTTTATATGTTCTAATATGTATTCTTTTAAAGTGCAGTTCGTTTGTTTTTTTACAAGTTTAGAAACCAAAAACGGATTGGCAATCGCTCCACGAGCAAGCATTACACCGTCCGCACCCGTTTTATTTAGCATATTCATTGCGTCCTCTTCCGTAAATATCCCTCCGTTTGCTATAACGGGTATTTTCACGGAGCTTTTTGCTTTTTCTATTGCCTTAAAATCAGGTTCGCCCGAATAATACGCCGTTCGCACTCTGCCGTGAATAGTAATAAGTTTCGCACCGCAATCTTCCGCCATTTTTGCATATTCACTAGCACAGTCGTCCCCATCGTTTATTCCCGTACGAATTTTAACGGTTATATTTTTCCCACTCTTTACGCACTCTTTAACAATTTCTTGCGCTTTTTTAATATCCGTTAAAAGCGCACTACCCTCTCCGTTTTTAAAAACTTTAGGTACTGGACACCCCATATTAATGTCTACTATATTAAACGGTGATAAATTCTCACTTTCGCACGCAGACCGCATATAGTATGCATCCGCACCGAATATTTGAACTGCGGTTTTCTGTTCATCACCCTCTGAATAAAGCAACTCTTTCGAGCCGTTTCCACCATAAATCAAACCTTTAGCACTTACAAGTTCTGTAAAGGTAAGTCCCACTCCGTTCCTAATTTGTAATTTGCGTATGCAATAATCAGTATACCCCGCCATAGGGGCTAAAAAAACGTTATTTTCAATTTGCGTATTGCCGATTGTAATTGCACGCGTTTGCATTTCTCACCTTAAACTTAAAAACTACTATTAAGTTTATCAAACATACGATAAAATAGCAAGCGATTAAAGCAATTGCCGAACCGTAAATATTAATTTCAGGTCTTTTAAAAAGCACAACACACAACAAAATCTTAACTGCAACGCCTACCGAAAGACTTGCTAACGGAATATAGGTCCGTCCTTTAGCAATTAAAACCGAGTTTAAAGTTTGAACTAAAGATAAAAGCAAAATACAAGGAGAAGTAAACCGCAACAAATTTACCGCCAATCTTTTTTCTTCATTAGATAACGACCTAAACAAAATATTGATTATAATTGGTGCAAAAATAAAACAACCTACAAAAAAAGCAAAAGAGATCACTGTTGTTAAAAGCACTACGTTTTTTGCTTTTCTGTCTTTTTCTTCTTCATCTTTTGAAGACGATACCGCAGGTATCGAAACTGCAGATAATCCGTAACAAATTGAAACTGGCAAGTTTATAACCGTCATTACAGCACCTGAAAACAATCCAAAAAGTGCCGTTGCGTCCGTTCGATACTGCCCTATAATATTTATTGTTAAAAAGGTATCAACCACGTGCGATATTGGCAAAATTATACCGACAAGTGTGATGGGTATTGTGGTTTTTATTATTTTTTTAGCGTAGTAACCAAAGTGATTTTTTCGCTCTATAAAACTGTTTTCTACTTTAACTTTTCGCTTTTTATAAACAACGATAAGATATATTAATGCAACAACCTCAGATACACTAATAGCAAGCGTTGCCCCAGATACAGCAAGCACTAAGTTAAATGAAAAAATGCCGACTAAAATCAAACCTAAAATTAGTTTAATTACCTGTTCAATAATTTGAGATATGGCAGTTGGTTTCATATCCATAAAACCTTGAAAATAACCACGATAACAGGAAATTAAGCAAACTAAAAGCACTGATGGAGAAAGAAAAAGATATGCTAGTTTTGCATCTTGATTACCTTGAAATCGTGATATCGTTCCTGAAAACAAGGACATAAAAAGTGTTCCGACTATTCCAAAGCAGAATAGCAGAATAATACTACTTTTCAGATAATTAAACGCTTTATTTTGTTTTTCATTTTTATCGGTTTCTGCAATAAGTTTAGCCATTGCGTTAGGAACGCCCGCACCAGAAAAATCAAGCAACAAACAGTATACAGGAAACACCATTTGATATAGACCAAGTCCACTACTTCCTAGCATATTTGTAAGCGGCATTCTATATAATGCGCCCAAAAGTTTACTAACAAACGCACCTATACCCAATGCCGTTGCACCACCGATTATGGAGTTTTTAAATTTCATATGTAAAAACCGCAGCCTTTAACTGCGGTTTAATATTTTTATGCAAACTGTGCGGTTAAAAAGGAAGAGCCAAGTTGTAATAATTTAACATCACCAGACGAAAAGCGAGAAGTTTTGTCTTTATCAAGTAGTATTATTGAGCCGTAACAGTCCCCTTCCGATATCATTGGAACAATTATTTGATTTTCTACTTCCACTTCGTTCCCCTTTACTATTGAAATAATATTAGCACCATCAGACTTATTTAAAATTACACACTTTCGTTCCCTCAAAATCCTATCCATATCTTCAGAAAGCGCCTGCCCTGTCATTTCTTTATACTTGCCGTCTGAAACGTAAATCACAGCGTCACCATCAGTAATCAAACAAGTTTTCTCCGTAACTCCTTGTATCCCGTCGGCAATAGCCTGTGCATATACCCCAACCGTTAAAACGGGTGAATATTTTCTTAACACTAATTCGTCTTTATTTGCATATATTTCTAACGGGTCACCGTCTTTTATTCTTAAAGTTTTACGCAATTCTTTTGGTATAACTAATCTGCCTAGTTCATCAATTCGTCTAACGATTCCTGTTGATTTCATTTATATATTCTCCTTTTTTTAATGATTTATACTTATTGTTTGTAATACCTCCCTTTTTATTCCACTCTTTTCCATTTATGTCTTTTAATAAATATTAAAAATGGTGAAAACCAAGCAGTTTTCACCATTTTTAATTTACTTTTATTTTAGTCAAATTTTGGACTTTGCTCCCACAAAACACTCATATTCTTAAACCAGTCGGTATCTTTAAGAACTTTTTGCTCGTTAGAACACTCCACAAAAACTTCTTTCCCTGCTTCGGATATTACCACTATATTTCCGTGAAGAGGTTCAAGTTTATCTCCACGATTATAGTTGGTTATTATTTGTCCTTTATACTCTACAGTCGGCTTTTCAGAATTTACAACAAGATTCACAGTCATTGGCACATAAATTTTGTCAGTATATACTGAAATTCTTTCATAGAACGGACGAGATGGAAAAGTGCTCGGCAAATAGTCGGTATATTGCACGCTACCCGCACAGCAACAAGCGACGCAGATTTTAGGTTTTATCTCTTTCAACAACACTTCGTTAGAAGAGGTTGGTGAGCCGTGATGCCCCGCCTTAAAGAGTTCTACTTGGCTAAAATTGTATTTTTCTGCAAGTTTTTCTTCACCCTCTTTTTCTAAATCGCCAGTAAATAAGAACTGTCTATCTCCGTGATGGAAAAGAGCACAAACTGAATAGTTATTTTCGTCTTCCGAACTATGGTCGTAAAAATAATTGTAAAGTATTTCTAATTTTAAGCTACCGTTCTCACTTAAATCGTATGTCCTCTTTGCTCCGTTCTGGTTATTATAACACTCTAAAGCCGTATAATGAACGCTATTTCCGTCGTCAATTTCACTTTGCCTTTCAGATTGATATCTTTCAAATGCTTTAGTTGTTTTATCGCTTAGTGGAAAGTCTATAATGGTCGAAACTTCATATTTATCAAAAAGACTTTGACCGTTTGTACTTCCTGCAAAACAAGCAATATGATCTAGGTCTGCGTGAGTTACAATAACGAATTCAAGCGTTTTATCCTTACAATATTTATCAATGTAATTTTCAATATCATCAATACTATCGTAATTACTTCCGCCGTCTATTAAAATATCATTATTCCCCGCCTTTATATAAACGCAATCGCCAGCCTCGTCATTGCCAAGCATCATAAAGTGGAAAGACATTTCCTCTTTAACTTTTGATTTAACATAGTAACAAACAGTACAAGATTCTTGGTCTTGCCTCAAACTATGTACAGTAAAATCTTTTGTGCTATTACAGTTCTTACAACTTATCCAATGTCCATCTTTATTATATTTATATTCTGTATCATAATCGTGAAGCGTTGTTGGTAAAAAATGTTTTTCTTCGTAGCCACAATATTTACAGACATAAAGTTCTTCTCCAATAGCATTACAAGTTGCCTCTTTAATGACTTCTGGCTCACCAAAACTATGAAAACATAAATCTTTTGGGATAAACTCTGATGCAAGTTCGCACCCCGAAATCATACATAACATAATTGTTGCAACAAATAAGCAAAGTGCACTTTTTACAAAATTTTTTCTCATTTTCCCTCCTTAAAGCAATGTTTTTCTGAGGTCTTCATTTGTTAGTGGTGATAAATATTTTATCGGCACGTCAAATACGGTAACAACTCCTGTCTTGCCCTCTTTTGCCATCTTTGCAACCGCTCTTCCGTACGCTACTAATACACTACCCGTAAGTTCGGGATTAGAATCAAGTTTTAGAGAAAGTTCAAGTAAGTGTGCGTTTTCTTTTGTTGTATTCCCAGAACGGAAAACAAATCCGCCGTGAGAGAGTTTTTGTTGCATACTCCTTACTTCTTCTTCACTAACAAAATTTACTATAGTATCGTAATCTGCAAAATAGTTAGGCATTTCTTTAATCGCCTTTTCAATAGCAGATTTGTCTACACCGTCGTCTACTGCAACAAAACATTCTCTAAGGTGTTTATCTCTTGTAGAAAGTTTTGGATTTTGCCCACTTCTAACAGCAGATAATGCCTCCTCCTTAGGTATGGTGTACTGAATTGCGTTTTTAACACCCTCAATTCTTCTAATTGCGTCGCTATGCCCTTGAGAAACACCTTTACCCCAGAAAGTATAATCATTTCCATCAGGCAAAACTGCACCAAAAAGCATTCTTGCAATCGAGAATACGCCTGGGTCCCAACCGATACTAATTGCTGAAAGAGTACCATTTTCTTTTGCTACCTTTTCAAGTTTATCATAGTATTCTGGAATCTTTGCGTGTGTATCAAATGAATCTACTGTATTAAAATCTTTTAACAAGTTAGCCGTATTATTTGGAAGATCAGTAGCACTTCCGCCACAAAGTAAAAGAACGTCGATTTCCCCTTTAAATGCTCCAAGTTTTTCCATTGAATAAACGGGGTAATTAACTATAGGATTTAAAGCAGATGGGTCTCTACGCGTAAAAATCCCCACACACTCCATATCACTTGCTTTGCTTACGGCAAGAGTTACCCCCTTTCCTAAATTACCATATCCAACAATACCAACTTTAATCATAATTTCACCTAATTTCTTTATTTACTATTTAATTTTACAATACTTTTCCATAATAGAAAAGCGTTTTAATAAAAGTTTTTGTTATAACGATTATTCGTTTTTGTTTTATATCTTTTAATTAGTGTTTTTGTTACAAAATTACTTAAAATATCTTATCATTTTAATTATATAATTAAAAGCACTTCAAGTCAAGGTCAAGGAGAAAAATTTTGAAAACCTTTTTTAAATCCATAGATTATTTTTGTGTATTAAAGTACGCTTGCATATTGTTTAGTTTCTTAGTTTTTGCAAATCTTGAAACTACGCCTTTGCCATATTCGGCAGGAATTTACGTAGCAGTGCTTGCAAACGGCAGTGCTATAATTACCACTTCACTTTTATATTTAGGCTCTTTTCTTATAATAAATGCACCAGGTCTTTTAGGTTCGCAGGCTATTTTATGTCTTCTATTTATGATTATTTCTTTAGTGTATAGAAAATTCAACATAAAAACCAAACTTGAAACGTCCGCCTATTTAATAGTTGGATTACTAGGTTTTATTTTCCTTGGCGATACCGCTATTGATTTTTCTCTTGAAAAACGGCTTTTTACTAGTATATTAACGGTCGCTCTTTCAATGATTGCTATTATTGCAATTAACGCTCTAAACGAAAAAGGCTTAAAATATAAACTTAATTTTGAAGAAACTTTGTCCATATCCATTTTAATAGCAGTATTCGGTACGGGAGTTTGCAATTTTTTATCTCCGTTTGTTTGGCGTGCTATTTGCGTGTTTTTAATTTTGTTTACTTGTTTTGTGTATAAAACGGGAATAGCAACCTTATTTTCCGCTTTACTTGGCATAAGTCTTTCTATACATTCAGGTAACATCATTTATATATCGGTATTTACCGTTTGGGGATTAGTTGCTGATGCGCTCACCCCTTTTTCTAGGCACGTTGCGGGAATCGCAATTATCTTTTCAGATTATTTGCTACAAGCGATATTTAATATATATGGTGGATACACACTTATAGAATTCGTTTCCGTACTATCTGGTGCAGTTATATTCTCAGTTTTCCCCACCAAACTATTGATACTGATAAAAGAAAAACTGTACGCTTTTAGAGAACGGCAATTAATCAGACAAACAATAAACCGCAATCGACAAATGTTATCGGGAAAACTTTACGACCTATCTGGTGTATTTACTGAAATGGCTGGTGCATTTGACGCCTTTAAGAAAAACGGAATAACTGAGGAAAAGGCAAAACAAGCAATGAAAAAACAAATCGACGAACAAGTTTGTTCTGAGTGTGATTACTTCTCAAGATGCAAAAAGAATGAAAGTGAAAAATTTAGTGGACTTAGCAAGATGATTGATATAGGTTTTGCTAAGGGAAGATTATCTTTAATTGACCTACCTAAAGAACTTGGAGATATTTGTTTAAAACCTAACAATATTTTATATGCTTTAAATAAACTTTTGAGCGACTATAGGGGGTATTTATTAGAAAATGCAAACATCAATAACGGTAGAAATCTTATCGCCTCACAGGCACTCGGTGTTGCTGAAATTTTACGGGGACTAGCATTAGAAACGGGGACTACTTTAAAGTATCAAAGCAGAGTCGAAAGACTGCTTGCAAATAATTTATATAAAAGTGGTTTCAACGTGAGTGAAATTCTTATTTATGGAGAAGAAGAAAGACTTTCGGTAAGTTTAATCGTTGTTATGAAAGAATTTTCACTAAACCGAATATTGTCAGTTATAAATTCCACTCTAAATGCAGATATGACAATTGCTGAACAAATGGAAATTTCCGACGAAAAATGTTATTTAACTTTTAAGTGTGCCACAAAATTTGACGCTGTTTACGGCATTGCTAGAAGAGAAAAGGACGGCTCAACAAAAAGTGGAGATACTCACTCGGTAACACGCATTTATAACGATAGACTGCTCGTTGCCTTATCTGATGGAATGGGGAGCGGTGATAGGGCTGAAAACATTTCCTCCGTTTCCCTATCTTTAATTGAAAGTTTTTATAAAGCAGGGCTTTCTTCCGCACTTATACTTAGCACGGTTAATAAGCTTTTATCAATTAACACAGAAGATAGTTTTACTGCGCTAGATATGTCTGTTATTGACCTAAAGTCTTGTACGGCTGACTTTATAAAATATGGTGCACCTTACGGATTTATAATAAACGAACAAGGCATTAAAATTGTTGAAGGAAATTCGCTTCCCTTAGGTATTATAGAAGAATTAAAGCCATCGGTCTGCACGACTGAGTTAAATGACGGCGATATGATTTTATTAATAACAGACGGGATTTCCGATGCTTTCGGCTCATCGGGTGAAATTATTGATTTTCTCCGCACGCAGTCTGCTAAAAACCCTCAAACACTCGCAGACGAAATTATGGAAAAAGCATTAAAACTAAACGACGGATTAAAAAAGGACGATATGACCGCCCTAGCAATTAGAATTTATAAAAGGAAACTTGCATAACGAAAACGGCTTTATCAAAATTAGATAAAGCCGTTTTAACAATTAACCCAACAGTACGTCCATAACGAGCATTAAACAAAAGCCGAATAGCAGTGCGTACGTTGCACCCCTTTGACTTCCGTGTGCATGTGTTTCAGGTATCATTTCGTCACTTATAACGTATAGCATCGTTCCGCCTGCAAATGCAAGGGCAAAAGGCAGTATTATTGATGCAACTTTTACTGCAAAATACCCTATGAGTGTGCCAAGCACCTCTACAAGTCCCGTAAGCATTGCTAAAATTAAAGTTTTCTTTTTGCTAACACCCGCTGATAACATAGGCCCTATAATAACCATACCCTCAGGAATGTTTTGAAGTGCAATACCACTAGCAATTATTATTGCTTTAGCCGTGTTGTCTGAACCAAACCCAACGCCTGCGGCAATACCCTCGGGGAAGTTATGAATTGCTATTGCTAAAACAAAAAGTAAAACTTTATTTAGTTTTTTATTTGAGTGACTTTCACAATCGGGCTCTAACATTTTATGTAAATGCGGAACTAGTTTATCTATTAAATTTAAACACAGCGCACCCGCAAATATACCAATTATTGCGATAAGTAACCCCCAATTTCCGCCATCTTCTAAGGATGGAATAATTAAACCAAACACAGCGGCAGAAAGCATCACACCTGCTGCAAAAGAAAGCACTATATCGGAAAATTTATGTGTTAAATTTTTAAATATAAATCCTATCAGCGCACCTATTACGGTTGCACCACCAACCCCAAGCGCTGTTAATAAAACCTTATCCATACTTACATTAACTTAAACACTTTTTCGGGCATACGCTTTTTATTTTCATTCTTCAACGTTTTGCCTTTAGTCGTTCTTCCCTCTATTGAAAGGTCTTCCGTGTTTAGGCTAAACACAACACCGAAAGTATCTACAACCGCTATATCAAACGGCTCTTTAACCCAACCTGCGTAAACCACCTTTCCGTCCTTTCCAAGTTCGACGATTTTAACGCCCTTTCTATATCTTGCCATCGGTTCTATGTCAACTGTAAGCACTCGCTTATAGAAACCACCGTCGGAAACTATAATAAATTCACCCTCTTCGTCAACTTGCGAAACAAATACGATAGAATCTCCTTTATTAAGATTTACGCCCTTAACACCGCCCGCAACTCTTCCTTGCAATGGAATATCATCCTTTAATGCGTTAAGTGCTAGCCCTTTCTCTGTAACAAATGCGATCGTCGTTTCGTTCATATCTTGTTCAACGGCAACGAGTTCATCACCGTCTTTTAACTTAATTGCTTGATAGTATGGTTTAATTAGTCCGTATTCCGACCATTCGGTCTTTTTAATTAAGCCGTCTTTGGTAAAGAACAATAAATTTCCCTCTGGGAGTTTATCCACGTCCGACGCAAAGAATGCAACAGGGAATTCGTTTCTTTCCGCATCTTTGCAGATATCTGTAAACTTAGAGCCTTTATCACGATAACGGCACTCGGGTGCAATCTCCATATCGATTTTACAGCAGTTACCCAAATTAGTAAATGCGTAGAGCGTTTGATCTGTTCTAGCCTTAACGGCAAACTTAATGAAATCGTCGGGATTAGAATTTTCTTTTGCCGTTTTATCGCTTGCGTTAAAGTTTTTTAGCGTCATTTTCTTAAACGCCTTGCCGAAAGTAAACCCAACCATAAAATCGTCTATTTGTTTAAGTTCTTTTTCAACGCTTTCTATTTCTACTTCTTTACCGCCGATAATTATGTTTGAACGCCTATCGTCTGCAAATTTTTTCTTAATAGTAGTAAGTTCACTCTTAACGACTTCCATTTGTTTTGCCTTGCTTCCTATAATCACGGTAAGTTCGGCAATGAGTTTTTTAAGTTCTGCTAGCTCTTCTTCAAGTTTATATACTTCAAGTTTAGTAAGTCTTGCTAACCTTAAATCTAGTATCGCATTTGCTTGAATTTCAGATAAAGAAAATCTTGCACGAAGTTTTGCTCTAGCATCGGCAGTATTTTCCGCACCTTTAATAATCTTAATAACTTCGTCAATATTTTTAACCGCTACTATTAGTCCCTCTAAAATATGCGCACGCTCTTTTGCACGTTCTAAATCAAACTTGCTTCGACGCAATATTACTTCTCTTTGATAATTAACGTAATAACCGATTATATCTAAAAGACCAAGTTGACAAGGTTTGCCATTGGCAATCGCAACCATATTGATACCAAACGAAGTCTCAAGGTCGGTATTTTTATAAAGATATGCTAAAATTGCCTTTGCGTCCGCATCTTTTTTAAGTTTAATAACCGCTCGCATACCGTTTCTGTCCGATTCGTCTACAACGTCGGCTATTCCACCAAGCAAGTCCTTTCTTTCTTCCCTCATTTCCGCAATCTTTTTTAGAAGATTTGCTTTATTTACCTGATAAGGAAGTTCAGAAATAACTAAGTTTTGCTTTTCTCCGCTTTCTTTTTCTATATTGACACGCGCTTTAATCTTTATTTTGCCCCTACCCGTCTTATATGCCTCTTCAAGTTCTTCACCTGCAATAATATATCCGCCAGTTGGGAAATCGGGTGCTTTAATATATTTCATCATTTCCTTTAAGGAAATCTTAGGATTATCAATATATGCAATTGTTCCGTTTATTACTTCCACTAAGTTATGTGGCGGAATATTGGTTGCAAGTCCTACGGCTATTCCCGTTGCACCGTTTACTAAAAGGTTAGGATATCTTCCAGGTAGAGTATCGGGCTCTTCTTGAGTATCGTCAAAGTTAAGGCTAAACTCAACGGTATTTTTTTCTATATCTCGTAAAAGTTCCAAAGACAACGCCTCTAACCTTGCCTCTGTATATCTGTACGCTGCTGCAGAGTCTCCATCTATCGTACCAAAGTTACCTTGTCCATCAATTAGAGGAGAACGCATATTAAAGTCTTGCGCAAGGTGGACTAATGCACCGTAAACTGAACTATCGCCGTGTGGGTGATATTTACCTAAAACTTCACCGACGATTTTTGCACATTTTTTATGCGGTTTGTCTTGAGTTAAACCCATTTCATACATAGCGTAAAGAATTCTTCTTTGAACGGGTTTTAGTCCGTCTTCCACACGTGGAAGCGCACGGTCCAATATAACGTTTTCCGCATACGGTATCATTGAATTTTTCAAAACTTCGTCAAGCGAACTTAAAATTATTCCTTTTTCGTTTTCCATTTAATTTCCCCTTATCAAGAGTGTTTCATTTTAGCAAACTTATCTTCTTTGTTAAAGTTTGCGTGTTCGAAAATATACTTCTTTCTCTCGCCTACTTCATCTCCCATAAGCACGGTGATTAGTCTATCGGCTTCCGCTGCATCTTCTATAGTTACTCGCATGAGCGAACGACTTTGCGGATCCATTGTTGTTTCCCAAAGTTGGCTGGGGTTCATTTCCCCAAGACCTTTATACCTTTGAATTAATGCCCCTCTACCTACTTTGTTTTTCTTTTTTTCTAATTCGTTGTCATCATAAGCGTATTCTACCACGTTGCCTTTATGCACTTTATATAATGGTGGCATACCAATATAAACGTGTCCACCGTTGACTAACTCTCTCATGTATCTGAAAAAGAAAGTTAAAAGAATTGCCCTTATGTGCGCACCGTCTTGATCGGCATCGGAAAGAATTATTACTTTATGGAATTTTAAACTCTCTATATCAAACTCTGAGCCTATTCCAGTGCCAAGTGCGGAAATAATAGTACGGATTTCCTCGTTTTGAAGTATTTGGTCAAGTTTCTTTTTCTCTACGTTCAGTGGCTTTCCTCTAAGTGGCAAAATTGCTTGGTACTGTCTTACCCTCGCTTGTTTTGCACTTCCGCCCGCAGAATCACCCTCAACTATAAAAAGTTCGTTCAATTCTGGTTTACGCCCAGAACACGCAGCGAGTTTTCCTACTAAATTTTGTGCCTCTATACTTTTTGACGCTCTCGCTATTTCCTTTGCCTTTCTTGCTGCAAGTCTTGCAGACGCCGCTTTTAACGCTTTAGCGATTATTGAGTCAAACACCTTTTGTAGTTTCTTATTTTTCATTAAAAGGTCAAGTTCATTTACCGTAACACCTTCCACCGCAGGGCGTGCCTCAGGATTACCAAGTTTGGTTTTTGTCTGTCCCTCAAACTGAACGTTCTGCATCTTTATTGAAACGATGGCGGTAAGCCCTTCTTTAAAATCGTCGCCCAATAAGTTCTCGTCTTTATCTTTTAAAAGATTTCTACTTCTTGCATAGTCGTTAAGCGAACGCGTAAGTCCAGAACGGAAACCCGTTTCGTGTGTTCCCCCCTCTCCGGTAGGAATATTGTTTACGTAAGAATAAACACTATCGACATAAGCGTCCGTATGTTGAATTGCAAATTCTACTTGAATATTATCTTTAACTGCACTCGCATAAAGTGGCTCTTGATATAAAACACTTTTGCCTTCGTTTAAATATTTTACAAAATCAATTACACCACCGTCAAACTTGTAAGTCCTAGAATAATCTGTATTTTCATCATAAAACTTTATTTCTAAGCCTTTATTTAAAAAAGCAAGTTCACGAAGTCTTTTTAATATTGTTTCTGGAGAGAATACTATAGTTTCAAACACTCGTTTATCTGGCATAAAACGAATAAACGAACCTTTCTTTTTGGTTTTATTACTCGTCTTTTTAAGCGGTGCTTTAGGAATACCCGACTTGATTTTTCCACTCTCTTTATCAAGATAACTAGAAAATTCCATTTCGTAAACGGCATTGTCTTTATACACTTCAACTTTTAGCCATTCTGAAAGGGCGTTTGTTACCGATGCGCCCACACCGTGTAGTCCGCCCGAATAATTATAATTATCCGAATTAAACTTTCCACCCGCATGAAGTTGAGTAAATACGACTTCTACCCCAGAAACCCCTGCTTTGGAGTGAATATCTGTCGGTATACCTCTACCATTGTCTTCAACCGACGCACTGCCGTCTTTATAAAGTTTAATCTCTATCTTATCAGCAAATCCATTTGCGGCTTCGTCCACTGCGTTATCGACTATTTCCCAAAGAATATGATGCAAGCCCTTTACCCCCGTTGTACCTATATACATACCGGGACGCATTCTAACCGCGTCTAACCCCTCTAGAATTTTAATGTCTTCCGCAACGTATGTGTTTGCTTTTTTAGCCATTTATTTTCTCCCGTATTTTATCTAAATTTGTTTATAATCTTTTTTATTATACAATATCTTGTGTTTTTTTTCAAGTTATAATCGCAATTTTTTGTTTTTTTACCTTTATAGACACAAAAAAATTCCGAACTGAGAAATTTCGGAATTTTTTTATTTGCTATTTTTTGCTTGGTTTACTGTTCCTTTCGTAAAACACGCCGTTTTCATAACCTTGAATAGAGCAATCGTTTTCAGCATCTTTAAGCCTTTTTTCTCCCCACGCACAGTAAAGTGGGTTTTGCTCTATATTTATATAGTTTCTGTTTAATTTTTTTGCTACCACACCCGTAGTCCCGCTACCTGCAAACGGATCTAAAACCAAGTCGTTTTCATTAGAACTTGCCAAAATCAATTTAGCAATCAATTTTTCTGGCTTTTGAGTTGGGTGAGCGGTATTTTCCGCCATAGACCAATAAGGAACTGCAATATCGTCCCAAAAATTAGACGGACAAGTGTTTCTAAATTTCCCGTCTGCGGTTTCCTCCCAGTCTTTAGGTTTACCGTCTTCACGATAAGGTGCAAGCACCTTTTTACGCTGTTTAACCGCATCTAAATTAAAGGTATACTCCTCGCCAACAGTTGCAAAAAAAACGTCTTCCATGGAATTTTTCCAGTTGGCTTTTGCTCCTCTTCCCTTTTCACGTTGCCAAGTTATACGATTTCTCAAATGAAAATGTTTTGCTAGAATAACCCCTATAGTAATAGCACTAAACCAGTCGCAACAAACGTAAATACTTGCGGTATCTTTTAATTTACCCTTTACCGCACTAATCCACTTTTCCGTATATTCTTCATACCCTTTTAAGTCAAGTTTCTTAAATCCGTTTCCGTGAAAGTTCTTATCCAAATTGTACGGCGGGTCTACTATAAGCAAGTCCACGCTCTTATCCTTAATTTTACTTAATGCAACAAATGCATCACCAATTACCGTACAATTATAAGGTATTATATCGGTTTTTTCTGCATCTATTAAGTTTGCAGTATATTCTTTTGCTTCTGAAAGCGGAAAGTCTATTGTTTTGTTTCTTTTTGATTTCATATTATTTACGGTAATATTTTATCCATTCATCTATTTTATTAGATAAATCGTTATTATCTTTTGTCTTTTTTAGCATCTCTATTAGAGTGTCCGTAGCGTTTTCGGGGCGTTCTGCTAATAGTGAACGTATTTTATATGCAGTTGAAAGTTCTTCATCGCTAAGTAAAAGTTCTTCTTTTCTCGTTCCTGATTTATTAAGGTCTATCGCTGGAAAAATTCTCTTTTCCGAAAGCTCTCTTGACAAGTGAATTTCCATATTACCAGTACCCTTAAATTCCTCGTAAATAACGTCATCCATACGACTACCAGTTTCTATTAATGCGGTCGATAGTATAGTCAAACTGCCATGCCCTTCAATGTTCCTTGCAGAACCAAAAAAGCGTTTTGGCCCTTGCAATGCTATTGGGTCTATACCACCCGATAAGGTTTTCCCTGAACTTTCTACCGTACTGTTATACGCCCTTGCAAGCCTAGTTATTGAATCCATTAAAATAACCACTTCTTTGCCAACTTCAACTAATCTTTTAGCACGATTAATCACAAGTTCTGCCGCTCTAATATGATGTTCGGCACTTTCGTCAAAGGTAGAATATACCACTTCTCCTTTTATACTGCGTTTAATATCGGTAACTTCTTCTGGACGCTCGTCTATAAGCAAAACGATTAAGGTTACGTCTTTATGATTTTGCTCAATAGACTGCGCTATAAGTTTTAACATGGTTGTTTTGCCCGTTTTGGGTGGTGCAACTATTAAGCCTCTTTGTCCTTTCCCAAGCGGAGAAAAAAGGTCAATCATTCTAAGTGCAATAGCGTTTTCTTCGCCTTCTCTCTCTAGTCTTAATCTCTTAGTTGGATAATAAGGCACTAAATCGTCAAAATTTTTGCGTTTATGATAAAGTTCGGGATCTATTCCGTTTATCTCCCTAACCTCTTGGAGTGCAGCAGAATTGTTTTCGTGTACGCTTCTAGCAACTCCTTCAACTTTGTCACCATGTCTAAGATTATATTTTTTAATATTTGCAGGCGAAACGTAAATGTCTTCTCTAGAGTTTTCATAATTATTCACACGCAAAAAACCGTAACCTGAAGCGTGAGTTTCTAATACTCCCATAACCAAAAAGTCGCCCTTTGCAACGTCACTAAAACACAGTTTCTGTTCTACGTAGTCTTCAACGTAAGAAACGTTTTCTTTTGGTAAATAATATTTAGAGACGTCCACGTTTATCTTTGTGGGTGCACCTTTATTTGTGTTTTCTATAGGCTTTAGTTCTCCAGTTTGAATAGAAATTATCTCTTTAACGAGTTGTTCTTTCTTTTTGCTTGCAGGTGCTTTTACGCCAATTTGACGACCTATCTCTCTAAGCACAGTCAAATGTTCGCTCTCAAGAATTGAAACCTTAAAATTTATAAACTTTGCCATTTGTTCTCCTATAAATTTGTCTTTAGTATATTTTACTTTGTTTTATTTGAAAAAAATACGGGGATTTTGTATGTTTTAACCGTTTTTTAGTCTGTTTTTAATATCTCGTGCGGATAATATGCCACTAGCAAAAGCAAAAGTTATGTTATATCCACCACAATCGCCGTCAACGTCTAGCATTTCGCCCGTTAAATATAGCCCGCTTTTAAGTTTACTTTCCATTGTATGCGGATTAACAGTATCCGTTTTAATTCCACCTTTTGTTACTTGTGCGTAATTAAAACCCATATTTCCCGTGACTTTTAAATTAAAATTCTTAATAGCAAATGCTAAATCTTTTGCTGAATTACTCTTCGCTAGTTTTTGTACTGTCTGTGCTATCCTCTTAACTAATAAGCCCGTCAATACGTCTTGTTCTTTAATATATCCTTTTGAAAGTTTTTCTTCTATCAGTTTTTCCACTTCTTGAATAGAAAAATCGGGCAAAAACTCTATTTTTAAACTTTGATTACCTTTATCCGAAAAAACTGCCGATACTTGAAAAATTGTATTTCCCGACACGCCGTAATCAGTAAAAAGCAAATCTCCAGTAGCGGTCATTTTTTCTTTTCCGTCCACTAATGCAGTTACTCTAGCAATTTCTTTTAAGCCTTTTAGTCCTTTAATAAATGAAGTATCAGTTTTTAATTGAACTAATGAGGGAATTAAATTGGTTTTAACGTGTCCAAATTTTTCCGCAAGTTTATAAGAAGAACCGTCCGTTCCAAACTGTTTTGCACACGCACCACCCACTGCCAAAACCACGTTTTTAGCATAAAACTCGCTGTTTTTGGTCTTTACCAAAAAAACGTCGCCTTTTTTTGATATGTCGGTTACGTATTCTTCAGTTTTTACTTCTAAGCCGTGATAGTTTAAGTTTTCTCTAATAATATCTAAAACCGCACTTGCTTGTCTAGAAATGGGGTATTTCTTGCCATTACTAAGGGTACATAACGGAATACCGAGATTATATAAATACTTCTCAAGGTCAATTTTATTAGTGCTTTCAACAAAAGCAGAAATAAAGGATTTTTCGCCACGATAAAATTGCGTGCCGAAATTTTCGTTCATTAAATTGCCCTGTCCGTTCCCTGTCGTAATCAGTTTTTTTCCAACTCTATCGTTTCGCTCCAAAATAAGAACGTCTTTAGCAAACAAAGCGTTTTCACCGTTTAAAAGTTCGACTGCGCATAAAAGCCCAGACGCACCCCCGCCGATAATTATCGCCTGGTATGTTCTTTGCAAAATTATTCTCCTTGAAAATTTTTATATATTCTTAAAATAAATTTGAAATTGCCAAATGGCTAAATAAAAATAAGTGTAAAAAAGAAACTTATGATAAACTTACCGCAAGTTGATTATATTATTAATTATAATGAAATGAGATTGATTAAGTCAAGCGGTTTTAATGCAAAAATATTTGCGCCCGCATCTTGGAGTTCTTGTTTATCTCTATAGCCCCACAACACCGCAACACTTTTAACCCCTGCGTTTTTAGCAGTCATAACGTCTGTTTCGCCATCACCAACAAAATAAACGTTCTCTTTTTGCACGCCTAACTTATTAATTATATCTAAAGTTGCACTAGGGTCAGGCTTGCGAACTACCTTATCACTCAACCCCACGACCATATCAAACTCAAACTCTTTAAAAAATTGTCTGTAAACGTTTTCGGTTGGAGTTTGCGGTTTATTGGTGCATATAGCAAGTTTGTACCCACGACGCTTAAATTCTCTTAAAACTTCAGGGATACCGTCGAAAAATTTAGTTTTAGAACTCTTTGACGCATCGTAAAGTTTATTATAATATGAAAAATATTCTTCAAAAAGTTTTTCGTCTTTAATTCCGCCTACCGAACGCTCAACAAGTTTTCTTGCCCCGTTCCCTATGTATCTACGTACGTCTTCAGTTGTAACAGTAGGTAGCATAAAATGTTCTAGCATTTTATTTACGTTATATGCTAGGTCGGGAAGGGTATCTAAAAGAGTTCCATCAAGGTCAAAAATAACAAGTTTATCCATAAAAATTACATTTGCTCCACAGTTTCAATACCCAAAAGTGTTAAGGCGTTTGTCAAGGTTACTTTAACCGCTTTTGTTATAAGTAAACGGAAATTCTTTACCTTTTCATCTTCAACTGCAATTTTACAATTCATATAGAATTTATTAAACGCAGTGGCTAAATCAAGGGCGTATCTAGTAATTAAAGACGGTTCGTATTTTTCCGCTGACGCTTTAACGACTTCCCTAAATCTGCCGAGCGTAGAAATAACTTCATATTCGTCGTTGTTCATGTCAACGTCGTCAAATTCACCCAATTCACCGCACTTTGCGATAACGCTATTACAGCGTGCAACCGTGTACTGAACGTAAGGACAGGTTTCCCCCTCGAAACTAAGCACTCTATCGTAACTAAACACTATATCTTTAATCTTATTGTTACAGAGTGCACCAAAAATAACCGCACCCGTTCCAACGGCTTTAGCAATCTTGTCTTTATCTGGAAGAGCAGGGTTTTTCTCTTCGATAACTTTTAATGCTTTTTCAATGGTTTTATTTATTACGTCCTCAAGAAGAACGACGTTACCAGAACGAGTACTCATTGACCCATTCTCTAGCGATACCATACCGTAAGAAACGTGAACTAAATCTTTTGCCCACTCCTTTCCCATCAATTCTAACACCTTAAAGAATTGCTTAAAGTGTAAGTTTTGTTGGTATGCAACAACGTATAAACATTTATCAAAATCATAAGTATTTTTGCGATACACTGCCGCCGCCATATCACGAGTTGCGTAAAGTGACGAACCATCGGATTTTAATATTAGGCAAGGTGGCATTCCGTATTCTTCTAAGTCAACTATCGACGCACCCTCAGACATTTTGATTAATCCCTTGTCTTTAAGTTCTTCAACTACGGGAGCCATTTTATCATTATAAAAACTTTCCCCTGCGTAACTGTCAAACTCAACGTTTAAAAGTTTATAAATCTTATCAACTTCTTCAAGAGTAATTTTCTTAAATAATTCAAAGAGTTTGTTACTCTCTTCATCCCCGTCCTCAATCAACTTAAAGTAATGTCTAGCCTCGTCATCCATTGACGGGTCAAGTTTTGCCTCGTCGTGATATTTAACGTAAATTCTGGTAAGTTCTGAAAGCCTTTTTTCTAAAACAGCTTGCTCGCTACTCCATCTTTTAAATGCAACGATAAGTTTACCGAACTGCGTACCATAATCTCCAAGGTGGTTTATACCCACCACTTTATAACCTAAAAATCTGTAAATTTTACAAAGCGCACTGCCAATTACCGTAGTGCTTAAATGCCCAATATGGAAAGGTTTAGCAATGTTAATTGACGAATAGTCTATACATATCGTCTTTCCATTACCTATATCGTCACTTCCATACTTTTCACCAGCAGAAACAATTTCTTTTAATAAATTGAAAGCAAATCCTTTACGGTTAATCTTAAAGTTTAAGTATCCGTTTACAGCATTGCAATCGGAAATATATTGGTCAAGAACGAAAGAATTTTTCAAGTCTTCCGCAATCTTAACAGGTGAATTTCTTAAAATTTTAGAAAGTTTAAAACAAGGTAACGCAAAATCGCCCATTTCGTTATTCGGGGGCGTTTCAATAAATGAATAAAGTTCTTCAGAGTTTACTCCGTCAATACTAAGTTTTTCAGAAATGTGTTTTTTGTAATCCATAATTTTCTCCGTATTATAAATATAATAACACATATTTTGTAAAAAAAGCAACCTAAAAACTTGTAATTTTTTACAAATTAATATATAATGAGTAAGCAAAAAAGATTTTTACGGAGATTTATAATGAAATTAGGAGTAGTAGGACTTCCCAACGTTGGGAAATCAACATTGTTCAACGCTATAACGCACGCAGGTGCAGAATGTGCTAACTATCCTTTCTGTACTATTGAGCCAAACGTCGGCATTGTTGCCGTCCCTGATTACAGATTAGAAGTTTTAGGTAAACTTTACAACACTAAAAAAATCACACCTGCGGTCGTTGAATTCGTTGACATTGCAGGGTTAGTTAAAGGTGCAAGTAAAGGCGAAGGTCTCGGCAACAAATTTTTAGCAAACATTCGTGAAACGGACGCAATCGTTCACGTAGTTAGATGCTTTGAAGACGAAAACGTCACACACGTAGATAGCGAAATAGACCCTCTACGCGATATTGAAACGATAAATTTAGAACTCATATTTGCCGACACTGAAAGCGTTAAAAAACGCTTAGACAAGGCAATCAGCATGACCAAAACGGGAGATAAAAAATATAAGATTGAGGCTGAACTTTTAGAAAGACTTTATAATCATTTAAGCGACTTAAAGCCAGCAAGAACACTACCTGCAACCGACGAAGAAAAAGAATATATAAAATCACTATTTCTCCTTACCGCAAAGCCCGTTATTTACACGGCTAATATCGGTGAAAAGGATATGGGTAAAGATGAAAGTTCTCTACCATTAGTTCAAAAGGTTATAGAGTTTTCAAAAAGCGAAGGCGCAGAATATATGGTAATTTGTGCCAAAACTGAAGAAGAACTCTCTATGTTAGAACCAGAAGAGGCGCAAATGTTCTTAGAAGAATTAGGCTTAAAGGAAAGTGGTCTTGACAGATTAGTTAAAACCTCTTATAAACTTTTGGGACTTTTAAGTTATCTTACTGCGGGCGAAAAGGAAGTTAGAGCGTGGACTATTGAGCAAGGCACCAAAGCACCGCAAGCTGCAGGAAAAATCCATACCGACTTTGAAAAAGGTTTTATTCGTGCGGAAATAGTTGACTACGACATTTTAGTTGAACTTGGCAGTTTCAACTCGGCTAAAGAGAAAGGCAAAGTTCGTTCTGAGGGCAAAGATTACGTAATTAAAGACGGAGACGTAGTTTTATTTAGATTTAACGTTTAATTTTAGGCGACATAAAAGGCTAACGAAAATTTTTCGTTAGCCTTTTTTCTTGTATTTTTATTTTTCTCGCCCAAACAATTCATTTAAAGAAAGGTATTAATATAATTTATTTCATATTAAAATATGCGATTGAATTGTTATAAGAAATATCTTTAATAACTTTGCCTACTAATTCTATGTTTTGGGTTATTTCGTTGTTTTCCATAAGCGTTCCTAAGTAGTTACAAAGAATTCTTCTAAAATAATGGTGTCTTGGATATGAAAGAAGTGAACGACTGTCGGTAAGCATACCAACAAAAGTTGCGATATGTCCTGTTGCCGTTAAATCAACTAAGTGCTTTTCCATACCAACTTTATTATCTAAAAACCACCATGCAGGACCGTATTGGATTTTACCCTTTGCACTACTGTCTTGGAAACAACCTAAAAGTGTCATTATTTCTGAATTCATTTTTGGGTTAAGATTGAATATAATTGTCTTTGGCAATGAGTTTTCATTGTTTAATCTGTCGAAAAGTCTTGACATAAGACGAATACTATTATCTTCGGCAATGCTATCATACCCCGTATCAAGCCCAAGTTTAGCAAGCATTTGTGAATTGTTGTTACGCATTGCACCAATATGAAGTTCGGTTCTTATATCGTATTTAGCATATAACTTAAACAAGAAATAAGTGAAATATCCTTTAAATACTTCCGCTTGTTTTTCGGTAATCTTTTCACCCTTTAACGCACTTTCAAAAACCTTGCCGGCATCTTCTTTTTCAGAAATTTCATAAACGCATTGAAGTGCAATGTCGCTAGCGGTTGTTCCTACTTTTATAAATTCGTTAAGCCTATTTTCGATTGCCTTTTCTAAATCGTCAATATTTTTAACTTCACCAACGATTGAAGAGAGCTTTTCTATAGTTTTGTCATACCCTACTGCGTCTACGTTCATTATTTTATCCGCACGGAAAGCAGGGATAACTTTAAATTTATAATCTTTCTCTGCTATTTTAGTAAAGGTTGAAAGGTCGTCAAAAATTTCGTTAGTTGTAAAAATATGACTAACGTTAGATTTTTCAATCAAACTTTGAGGGGTGATTTTGTTGAGTTTAATATAATCGTTACACCAATCCCAAATAATTTCCGCATTGTCTTCGTTTATTTCAATCTCACAGTTAAAAAATTCTTTCAGTTCAACTTGCGACCAGTGATAAAGAGGGTTACCAAAAGCTGTTCCAAGCGTTTTGCAATAACAAACGAATTTTTCTTTA
This sequence comes from Clostridiales bacterium, assembly GCA_015069425.1. Lineage (GTDB taxonomy): Bacteria > Bacillota > Clostridia > Christensenellales > Borkfalkiaceae > UBA1259. Next base: position 141,918 of record SVIP01000005.1, read on the forward strand.
TTTGTCTTATTACCAGTAATGAATTCTTCGTCAATACCATAATTTCTCATTAAACGCCATTTATAGTGGTCACCCTTTAGCCAAATCTCAAAGACGTCGTTGAATTCTTTATTTTCTAAAATTTGAACTTCAGGTAAATGGCAATGATAGTCAAAAATCGGCATATCTTTTGCATAATCAAAGTACAACTTTTCCGCTGTTTTGTTGGTTAATAAAAAATTATCTTTTAGGTAAGTCATAATTTTCTCCTTTACTACTCTTTTATTTTTAATATAAATATTATTTTCTAAAACGCCCGAATACTTCGTTTACTTTTGAGTAGTTTGCAAACGAACCGGGATATTTTTTTATAATTTTCATCATTTCCCCTATTTGTTTTTTGCGTATAATACAAACTACCATAAATTTTTCGGTATGAGAATACATTCCCTCAACTCGAACCTCGGTTACACCGTGATGTAATTTTTCAATTAATTCTTGCGACAATTCTTCAGGGCTATCTGTGATTATTTCAAATTTAAATCCCTCTCGCATACCCGATAAGAAATAGTCAACCACTACGTTTGCGACGAATAAGTTAAGCAGTGTACAAATCACAGGCGTAATTCTCATTCCGTAAACAAAAAAGGAAATACCAACCACACTACTATCCATCAAGAAAGATACGTACGCAATATTGAGTGCAGGTCTTGCCTTTTTTAAAAGCGCAGAAATAGCATAAGTACCACCACTTGCTCCAAAACGGCGGAGCATGAGTGAAAACCCAAAGCCTGAAATAACGCCTGTTGCAATACAAGCAAACACCACTTCAAAATCTTGACCATTAATCTCTGCACAGTAAGGCTTAAACCCAACTTCACTCCACAAAGTTGTGCCAAAAGATTGAACAAACATATATAGTATTAGGTAAGCACCTAGTTTTCTGTTTACAAATATGGTTACTAAAATGAAAATTGGAATATTAAACGCAAGCATTAAGTACGCCCACTCAACGTTAATATTCGCCTCTAATAAATAATGATAGGTCATAGTGGCAAGTCCGCCCACCCCACCAGGAGCAAATCCATTACTGTTTTGAAAAAAGTAATATGCAACTGAAACGACTAATCCCGCAATAATAGCAATTAAGAGGTCTATAACCGTATTTATCACTTGCTTTTTTTCTAAAATTTTCATTATATTTATTACCTTTTAGTAAAATACAGTAGTATTATACAATAAACTTTAATAACTTGCAATTAATATTGTTAAACTTTTGCTTAAAATTACATATATTGTAAAGCATTTTTTTTGCTTACTATCTTAAGTTTTAAAAATAGTTGAAAAAATTACGCAATTATGTTATTATAATTATTATGGAAAACATTTATTGAGGTTTATTTGATGAAAAAAACACCAAAAAGATTTAATATGAATAGAAAGCCGAACAAACCGCGCTTTTACCTTAAGTTAGTTGAATACGTTGCCGCTCCCTTTTTCACTCTATTTAATAACGCACACATAAAAGTTGATAAAGCCGTTAGAAAAATTAAAGGGCCTTATATAATTTTATCTACTCACGCATCGTTTATGGACTTCCCTATGATTGTTAAAGCAATTATGCCTAGAACTACAGGCTGGGTTATGTCTGTTGAGGAATTTAGGCGTGGCGATTGGTTAATGTATGGTATAGGCGGAATCCCCAAGCGTAAATTTACGCACGGCATTGTTACCGTTAAACATATGCTTGAATTTATAAAAAAACAAAAACACACCATAACTTTCTATCCAGAGGCTCGTTTTGAACTTGCCGGTATAAATGAAAGATTGGATGGTGCACTCGGTAAGTTCTGTAAACTTGCAGACGTGCCAGTTGTAATGTGTATGGCAAACGGTAACTTTATTAATTCTCCACAGTGGAGCAAGCACCCGTATAGAAAAATTCGTCAAGAAGCAAACCTATACGTCCTTTTAACTAGAGAAGAATTAAAACAATTATCTATTGACGAAATTCAAGCTAAAATTGAAAAAGCATTTGAAAAAGACGAATATAAGTGGCAAGTAGAAAACAATTTACATACTAAATGTCCAGAGCGTGCGGATGGTCTATACAGAATTTTATATAAATGCCCCGCTTGTGGTAAAGAATTTAAGATGAACAGTAAAGGTATCCACCTTTGGTGCGAAGAATGTGGTGCAAAATGGGAAATGGATACGCTTAGCAGATTACACGGTGTAAACACTGATAAAGGCTTTTCACACATTCCCGACTGGTATCGTTGGGAACGCTCAGAAGTCAAAAAGGAAGTTGAAAACGGCACTTATCATTTTGAAGATGAAGTTAAGATTAGCGACTACTATTCAACAAAAGTTGGTTTCGTTGATTGCGGAACAGCTAAAATGGTACACGACCAAAATGGATTTACATTTATTGGAGAGGCAGATGGCAAACCGTTTGAATTAAACAAGCCTGTTTCATCAATGTACTCTCTACACATAGAATATGATTTCTTAGGAAAAGGCGACGCTATTGATATTGCCACCGAAGAAACAACTTATTTTATGTATTTAAGCAAATTCAATCAACTTACAAAGTTACACTTCGCGACTGAAGAATTGTACGACTTTTACGTTAGAGACAAGAAATAATTTATGTTATAGATATACTGATTGATAATGAAAGAATAGAAAAAGGTGGATTTTCCACCTTTTTTTGATGTGTGGGTTCAAGTCCCATTTCTTTTTTACAATAACAAAAAACTCAAACCAAGTACAAGACTTGATTTGAGTTTTTAGTGGTGTGAAGGATGGGACTTGAACCCACACGGATAACCATACGCCCCTCAAACGTACGCGTCTGCCAATTCCGCCACCCTCACGCGTTAGCCTTTATATATTACTCAAATTTTTAGCGTTTGTCAAGGATATTTCCGTATAATTTTTTATATTTTTCAAAAGTTTTTTTTATTTTCTTTATATATTCTCTAGTTTCACTATATGGTACTACTCTTAAACTTTCTCCGTCGTTACTATACTCTTCATTTTTTAACCATTCACTGACATTTCCCTCGCCAGCATTGTATGCGCAAATCACTGTTTCTATTTTATCAAACTTATCGTATAAATAGGATAAATAATAGCAACCAAAACTTATATTCGTTTCAGCATCTAATAAGTCATACTTTTTTGCTCCGCTTAATTTAGCGATATACTCACCTGTCTTAGGTGTTATTTGCATAAGACCTATAGCACCTTTATTACTAACCGCATCTTTATCAAAATCGCTTTCAACTTTTATTACTGCGAAAATTAAACATGGTTCAATTCCATAATAATTTGCATACCGAACTATCTCTTCTTGATATTTTAATGGATAAACTTTTTTCATTAACGATATATACCCCGCAAATAATATAAAAACTATCCAAAAAGCAATCAATACTACAGTTAAAAACCTATATAAAATTTTAAGGAATAATTCTCTATTAAAAAACATAAACCACTTACAGTTTATGCTTTTTATAAATTAATTATTTATTCTAATAATTTTTTGGGTGAATAACGTGTTCTTCTTTAATATCCGCAGACGACCATTTTTTATCTTGCAATATTCTCGCACGCTGTACCGATTTATTGCCATACTTTTTGCGAATTTTATCGACTGCTAAATCAAGTTTGTCTATTTTTTCTTCCTTTTCGGCATCAAACGAAAAAGAAAGTTGTTCTGCTCCTAAAATAAAGTCACAAACCGAAACGCCTATTCCTCTTACAGGTCGCTCCCATTTGTAAAGTGTCTCAAACAAATTATACGCACAGTTTGCAATATCTACAGCAGAACGGGTTGGTTTTTCAAGTTTAGTTTGTTTACCGTACGTTAAAAGGGAATTATCGGTAACTGTAAGTTTTACTGTTTTTGCTTTTCCTAGTCCACTTTCACGCAATCGTGATGCAACGCTTTCGCTAAGTAAAAGTATGAGCGTTTTAACCTCTTCAAAGGTATAGTTATCCTTATAATCAGTTAAACTGTTACCTATACTTTTAACACTGTCCTCCCCTTTATTAGAAATCACTGGCGAATCGTCCATGCCGTTTGCAAATTTATAAAGGGTATTTCCCCACACACCTAAAAGTTTATTTAAAATCTTTTCGTCCGCCGTTGCTATATCTCCTATTGTATGGATACCTATCATATTGAGTTTTCTTTTAGTTGCTTTCCCAACGTATAGTAAATCTTCTGCTGGCAACGTCCAAACGGTGCTCTTATAATTTTGAGGAGTAACAACGGTAACGGCATCAGGCTTTTTCATATCTGAGCCGAGTTTTGCAAATACCTTGTTATAACTTACGCCAATGCTTACAGTTACCCCTATCTCTTCTTTTACTGTTTGTCTAATTTTTTCGGCAATCTCTTCGCCTGTTCCAAAAATATTTAAACTATCTGTAACGTCTAACCAACACTCGTCTATCCCAAAACTCTCTATATGATCTGTAAACCTTGCATATATTTTTCTAACCGCCTCCGAAACCCTTAAATAAGATTCAAAATCGGCAGTAAAGGTTATCAAATTACCTTTACATTTATTTTTTGCTTGCCAAAGCACTTCACCCGTTTTAACACCGAAACTTTTCGCAAGTTGATTTTTTGCTAGTACTATTCCGTGTCTATCCTCTACGCTTCCGCACACCACCACAGGCATATCTTTACACTCAGGGTGTTTCAACACTTCTACTGATGCATAAAAATTATTTAAATCACTATGCAAAATTGTTCTCATACCTTTCTTTCCACAAACCAAACTTCTTTTTCTTTATCATAATAGACATACCTTATTTGTCCATCTATCGACACTGTAAACCTTTCAACTAGAATTACCCCTGTTTTGCTAGGTTTATTCTCTCTCGCTAAAATCTTATCTATTGGATATTCTTCGCCATCTAGCCAACCAATCAAAAGCGGTTTAATACCACCTTCTTTTAAAAATTGCACCGTCATGGCAATTTGTATTTTCTCATACGCCATGACTTTATTTTGCTACGCTAATTACTTTTTATGTTTATCTTATGTTCGATTAATTTATCGCCTTTATATTTTAAGGTAAGATAAAAAAATTCCTCTTCCCTCTCTAATAGGTCAAAAAATATTTTATCTCCTTCCCATATTTTTAAATTGTTTATTTGCTCTTTCTTTACCCACACAAGTTCACCCTCTGCACATTCTTTTTTGATTTCACCCTCAAAACCATCGGCTGTAAATAAATGCATATTTTCAGTTTCATACTTGTCAGATATAAACTCCACTATACCACGATATCTTAAATTTAAAGGAATAATGCCCGTTTCTTCCTTAATCTCTCTTAAAACACATTGAAACGCAGTTTCCCCATTTTCAAACTTTCCGCCTATTCCTACCCACTTATCCTTATTAATATCATTTTCTTTTTTTATGCGGTGCATCATTAAATACGCCCCGTCTTTTTCGATATAGCATAGAGTTGTATCAAACATATTTTATCCTTTATTTTTTACTGTTATAAAATCGGCTTAAATTCGTAAGGCACCTATATAGGTGCCTTTGTGAAAGATATGCGAAAAGGATACACGGATGAGTTAGTTCAAAAAGCGGATGAGTTTTTTGAAAAAGGTCTCAATTTCAATTATAGGTCTAAAAACCATATTTATCGTAAATAATAATTGTTCCGCTACCACCGAAGAAATCGGCATCGTAGGAAATATTCATTCCATAGTATTCTGTGCTATATGACAACGTAATGAAACTTGATGAGGTTACCAAATCTCCAACCGATAATTCGTAATTGTTGTAGAAATAGAAATATAAATAGTTTGTGTCGGTTTTGGTTCGGTTGTAAGTTCCGTAGCTTGTAACCTCTGTATACGAATAGTCGGTGTCTAGTTTTACAGTGATGCTGATATTAAAGGAATCAATTACAATTTTTTTGGTTTTGTATTTATCCTTAAGTTCTACCGTAACAAGGTAACTAACACGGGTATCCGAAGTTGCCGTTCCTTGAACGATGATATCGAAATATTCGTCCATATTATGAGAACCGAGCCAGACCTCGTCCACGGTGTGGAAATACTCCACAGGTGCTTTGCCGCCGATATGAAAGCCGCTCGCGTCAAACTTGAAGTCTTGGTACTTCAGTGCGGCATATTCACCATCGGCAAAAATACCCGTAGTAATGCCTAACACGCGCCCTTTGTCATCCGCTAGAATACCACCACTGCTACCATGGTCAATCCAAGCTGTGTTTGCGTAATAATTTTTAGTACCATCCACTGTATTATTGCTTGTTATTTCTCCGCTTGTGGTGCGTAATAGGAAAGCATCATTCGGATAGCCCAAAGCATATACCGTATCTCCCACATCAGCGGATGTCGCAAATTCAACGGGAGTGGATGAAAAACAGTTCTTTGCGTTGCATATCGCATAGTCCGAGGTCGTGTAGTTATATTTATACATCACATCAACCTCGTGTTCTATGCCAAGGTAGGTCTTCACCTTTATAAAATAGCACCCCTCAACAACGTGAGCATTGGTAATAAAAGTCCCCACGTTATCAATGAAAAATCCTGTGCCTTGCGATATTTCGGTTGTTCCGTCATAATCGTAGCAAGTAACCTTAACGACCGATGGTCTTAATTTTGAGGTGATTTCCGATTCGGTAAGATAAAGTTCGGGAATAACCTCTGTTTGTATCGTCTTGCCGCAAGACCTACACTCAAGGTGCTTACTACCTTCATTATCGAGTGTAGCCTCTTCATCGATAACCCACTTGGTACTAATGTGAGAACACGTTTCCTTGGGGATGGTCTCTGTTTCGAGTGTTCTACCGCAAGCATTACACTCTAGATGCTTGCGTCCCTCTATGGTGAGAGTCGCCTCGACATCAACAACCCACTGTGTGAATATGTGGCTGCACGATTCTTTGGGGATTGTTTCTGTTTTGAGGTTTTTGCCACACGTCTTGCATTCAAGATGTTGGCTGCCATCCGAATAAAGGGTGGCTTTTACATCAACAATCCACTTGGAATTAATATGAGTACAAGTCTCCTTGGGGATTGTCTCGGTATTTACTGTTTCACCGCAAATGGTGCATTCGGTATGTCGTTGACCTGTTGAATCATAGGTGGCTTCTTGGTCGACAATCCAAGCACCCTCAACGTGGTCGCATTTACTAGAACTGTCTGAACTGTCACAAGCCGTGAAGCATCCGAGCAAGCACACCAAGGCAAGCAACAGTGATAAAATTCTAATATTCATTTTTTTCATCATTGCGTGCCTCCTTTGCGTTTATAGTGTGGAAAGGTCTATTGTTTCATCCTCAAAAATTAAATTGAGAAGCTTTGCGAATTTTGCTTTGCTCATTTTGTACTGCGGCAAAGGATATCTGTCAAAACATCTATCTACCATTTCGGCAGAATAGAACTCTTTTTTATCATAAATAGCCTTTACAATAGCAGGAGCAAGCCAAACGTCCTCGATTGAACCATTCTCGTAGCTCTTCATATCGTAATAAAGCACTGCAATATAGTGGTACAAAGCATCAGTATTTTTGTCTTCGGAAGCCAACAATTCTGCTTGACTAAGAAGTACATTGCGCGCTCCGCCCACATAGCCTTCCATATTGTACTCGTTGAATTTATCGTTGAGAATGCGCCAAATAATGTCGTTGGTGCGGTTACTATTTAATTCCGCTTGCTTTGCTTCGTATTCTGCGGGAGTAATGTTGTATTTCTTAACGATAAAGAGATACTCGTACTTTTTCAAATGTTCCCATCCCTTATCGGTAGGCACATATACCACTTCCAATTTAAGAGTGGAAAGGTTGACACCTTCAACAATTCTTTGAATAAGAGCATCCTTTTTTCCTTTTTCGGGCAGACCGTTTGCAATTAATATCTGCTTCAGTTGGTCTACTTTAAGGTTTCCAAGAGAAACAGACAGCGGTGCCGGCTCCAAATAACCTTCATCAACCACTTTTTGATGGTATTTCGCAGGATTATTAACGTGGAAATCATAGTTGAAATAGCTAGGATAATCGTTGCTCGTTTTTCCAATAGGCTTCCCACCATACTCGCAGTAATGGATGAATGCGGCAATGACATAATCATCGTTACGGGAACGACTTGATGTTGCCGATGCACTCGGTGCGGTCGATTTCGGTGCAGAGGTCGTTTGAGCCGATGCTTGGTTTTCTTGAGCATCAAATGCTTTATTCATTATTTCGATAATGTGAAGCACCTGTGCCACCTCTTTAGTCATCACATCAAAGGCTCTCGTGCCAGAAACAACACGGATTCCATCACGATATTGCTTAATGGTTGTAATAGCATTAATGGGCAAATCGAAAGCATCCACCTTGCACTTAAAAACAATGCGCATATTGGTGATGTACAAAGTGCCTTTATAATATTCGGTTTCTTGCTCTTGACGAACCTCTACCTCTTTTTTGCGCTTAATGCCCGCGAACCAAGGAGTCCAAAAGAAGGATGTCTTGGTTTTAGGCTTTTCAACAATTTTCGATACTACTTGATAGGATTTTGCCTTACCTTCGTAAAAACAGACCTCTCCCGATTTCGTTGTCAAAGAGGGAGATTTTATTATCATTTCTGCAAGTTCTGCGTAATATTGGTTAGGATACTGTTCTGCCATGTCCGTACCTCCAAAATCAAATGTTACTGTTAATAGAAATAATTATATCATAAAATTATAAACTTTTCAATCCGTTCACGTAGAAACGAACATATTTATAACAACTTTATCTGTTTTCTTGCTCTTTTGAACTGCATATTCATACGCAAGCCGCGTCCCACTCTTGGGCTGATAGGCGCTTAAATCCCTATTAGTCCTTTTTCTTCTCGGTGGCAGATATTCCTCGTTATAGTAGAAAATACAGTATTCACTGGCATCAATCATCTCTTGATTGCGCTCGACATAGGACGCCTTTCCCGCAGAGAAGACCTTGTCGGATTGGACTTCGGCATCATAGTCTTTGAGCTTAACATCCGTTTTTAGTACCGATGCCCACGTCCGTTCCATCTTTTCTTTTTCTTCAGCCTTTACGGCATACTCGCTGCGTCGGGTGTATGCAACACGGACAATGTGGGGATACTTTTCCTTAAGGGCAGTAACGATGCTGTGGCAAAGGTCATCAAACTCACTGCGGCTGCCAAACAGAAAATACATCACGCCTTCTTCTGCGATGAGCCTTTCTATCGTTTTTGTGAGATTATTAATTAATTCTTCGGAAGCCATGATGGTACGGTGCCCTACGAAGCAACATTTCTTTTCTATCTCTGCCACGTATATTCCCCCAATCGAAAGGTAATATATCAATTATAGCATATAATTGTGACTTTTTCAACTGAATATTTATAGTCCGCAGACGATATTTATTTCTTGAGATAATAATTTTCACGCAACGACTGCTTTAGCCCTCGAATGGTATCTAAAATAACCCTTCTTTCGTGGTTCGTACAGTCCCGTAGCAGATATTCAAGTTCAGCCATACACGGCACTAATTGGTTGTCGAGTGAATCGCACAAAATTACGTCGGTCGATACCCCCAAGGCATTAGAAAGAGCTATCAAAGTTTCCACCGTCATAAACTTCATTCCGTTCTCAAGGTGGCTTATATATGTAGGCGAAACATCCGTAAGTTCCGCAAGGGTGGCTTGGGACATCCTCTTTCGTTTACGAAGTCTCCTTATTCGTTGACCGACGGTATAAAAGTCAAGTTTCATTTAGAACCTCCATTAATTTAAAAATTTCTCTAATTTATTATAGTCCGCAGACGATTAAATCGTCAGCCGAAGATTTTAATAATCGTCCGAAAATGATAAACTATAGATAGAAATATAGTCTATGGTTTATGGAGGTGCGCCACAATGGATGAGAACAGCATAGAATATAAAGTCGGTCAGAGAATTCGGGCTGCACGTCTTTCAAAGAAAATGAGTCAGGCAGACTTGGCTTTTGAAGCCCATGTGTCTCTGCCGCACATCAGTGATATAGAGCTTGGCAAGAAGGAAATGCTCCTTACAACCTTCTGCAAAATCATCGAAGCATTACAGGTTTCTGCCGATGAAATATTGCGTCCAGATGTTCCCGAAGTAAACCGAATCTATCAGAAGGAATTTGCTGAACTTCTCGGTGATTGTACGCCGACAGAAGTTGAAGCAATCCTCAAGATTGTTCGTGAATTGAAGAACACGATGCACACCAAAAAAGATGAATACGATGACTAACGGAGTGGGTATTGCGCCCACTCTTTTTTTATTGCCCTCAATATTTTTTTGCGTTTCAATAACTGGTGGTTAAAAACCTGACCGCCAGTTATTCGCATTTTGTCGAAAAAGCGGTTATAATGTTTGCAACTATAACTATGGAGGCAAATAATATGAGCAATGAAGTTGAGGTATATGAGCGCTTGGCGCAGATCGGTGAGGCACAGAAATATTCCGCATTCTTTGGAGCAAACACCGAGCAAGCACAGAGGCTTGCCGAGCATAAGGCTTGGCTGCAAAACATAAAGCACGAACGCCCCAACACGGCTCATCATTTCCGTGTGGCAGTATACATCCGTTATTTCAATCAAACGAGATACCCGGACGAGGAATACCTCCAAAAGCACATACAGGATTTTACGGACACATTGTCCTTATGCCCCAATTGGGAGTTTGTAGGTTTTTATATCGATGAGGGCTCCACCGCACCGAATATGGAAACAGCCAAAGAATGGAGCCGTTTGCTACAAGATTGCTTGGATGGCAAAATTGACCTTATCATTACGCAAAAAGTCAAGAATGTGTCACGTAAACCGCACGAAATCACATACCTTGCAAGGATACTCGCACGGCAGAATCCGCCTGTTGGTATGTACTTCGTTTCCGAGGACATCTTCACCCTCGCATCCTACTATCAAGGCGACCACAAGGATGAATTCTTCTTGCCGTCCCCCGATTGGAAACTACTCCCCGATGATTTAGACGAAGGAGGCAACACCGATGATTGATGAAGAAAAGCGAACATCCAAGCAAGCGGCAAAAGAGAAAGTCCGCCGTCGAATGCGTGTGGAGATTGACCCAGACAATTACGAGTATATCCCCGAGAAGAAAAAGACAGATTATTACGACACAAGCACACCGCAACTAGTCGGCATTTATGTCCGTGTTTCCACCGATGATGTAAGGCAAACGACCTCTTTTGAGCTTCAGAAAAAATACTACGAGGAGTTCGTGGAAAAGCACCCAAACTGGACTCTTGTCAAAATATACGCAGATGAAGGTATCAGCGGCACCTCCACTAAAAAGCGCGATGCTTTTAACCAAATGATAGCCGATGCCAAGGCGGGAAAGCTGACTCTTATCATCACGAAGAGTGTCTCCCGTTTTGCAAGAAATGTACTCGACTTCATTGGCATTGTCCGCAACCTCGCTGAACGCAAGCCCGCCGTTGGCGTTTTCTTTGAGTCGGAGGCTATTTTCTCTTTGAACGATGACTCGCAGATGGCGCTCACGTTCCAAGCCACTATGGCAGACGAAGAATCGCACACCCGTAGCCGTAGTATGGAAACCTCGCTGCGTATGCGTCTTGACCACGGCTTGCCGCTTACACCAAAACTACTCGGCTATAGCCACGATGCGGATGGCAATCTCATCATCAATCCCGAGGAAGCACCTACGGTAAAATTAGCTTTTTATATGTACCTATTCGGATACTCCTCCGGGCAAATCGCAAAAGCCTTTATTGCCCTTGAACGCAAGTCTTACCTAGGTAACACCACCAAGTGGACATCAGGCAGCATTATTCAAATTCTACGTAACGAACGCCACTGCGGTGATGTCATTACAAGAAAGACATACACCCCAAGCTATCACGACCATCTCTCCAAGAAGAACTTTGGAGACCGTCCGCAGAGCCACTACTCGAATCACCACGAAGCAATCGTGTCCAAGGCTGACTACATAGCCGTTCAGCATATGATTGAAAATGCCAGATTCGGTAATCGTTCCTTTATTCCAGAACTGAGTGTTATAGATAGCGGTATCCTAAAAGGCTTTGTCCGCATTCACCCACGATGGGCAAACTTCAAGGAAGGCGATTATTTCCAAGCGGCAGTCAGTGTTTATGATACTATCGATGAAGCCACTGCCACGGCAGCGCCACCTACCGAGATAG
>SVIP01000008.1 GCA_015069425.1 Clostridiales bacterium
GAACATGGCAAGAATCAAATTTACCGAATCGGTAGAAACAATCATTGTGAAAAGATAAGTAAATGCTACCGCAATGGCGGGAAATAGTATCAGTTTTATAGACGAAACATAATATAATCCCCTAGATTTAAACATCGAACTAAATTTTATTCCCGCTAGTTTCATGCCAAGTATCAACATTGATATCGGCGTTACCAAATTCTTAAAGTGGTCAGAAAACGTAACAAGTTCTGGCACAATCTTTGAAACACCTAAAAGATTAAGTATTATTCCTATTATAAAAGATAACAGTACAGGATTTAATAAAGTGCTTTTTAGACTTATCGTTTTTTTATCACCAGAAATAAGGTATGTTCCTAAGGAATAAATGAATACGTTGTTAATAATATTTAATACGACTAGGTATGTAAATACTGAGCTTGTAGAACCAAACACCGCCGCAGCAAGTGGTAACCCCAAAAAACCGTTATTTGCAAAAATTTGAGAAAATCTTATAATACCTTGTCTTTTTTTATTCCACAACGGGTCGACACTCTCCACTGATTTAATCCTTGAAAGCGGTTTGGACAAAAAGAAAAAAACAAAAGTAAAAATAATTCCTAGTATCGCCGAAAACGCCATTCCCGATATCGTTTCTTTATTAAACGAAATGCCTAGTGTGCCTGATATGATAAGAAAAGGCATACCTACGTACATCAAAAGTTTTGATAATACCCCAGATTGTTCCTGTTTTAAAGCTTTGCTTTTCACCAAAATATATCCTGGTACTGCAAGCAAAACGAACAGTATAACGTTTTTAAGCATTGGTATAAAAGTTTCCATAATTTATTCCTTTATTATATTTATTAAAATCTTTTTCCTTTATCTAAATTTTTAATATTACTTTTTTAATTTACCAATAGAACATCTCTTAACAAAAAAAATTGTACTTTATGGCGCAAAATCTATCTTCATCTTTTTTTAATAAAGTGGTTGGATATGTTGGACAATTTGGTGAATTTGGATAATATTGCGGTTCTAAACAAAAACCGTTATAATCTTTTGTTTGCTCGTTTAATTTGCCCGAATTTTTTGTTGCGTAAAACTGTAAGCCCGGCATTGTTGAGTAACACTCAATCTTCATTCCCGACTCTTTATCGCAAACGTAAGCGCAAAATTCAACGTTGTTTTTCGCATTTCTTTTAATACAGTAGTTTGTGTCGTATCCACTTCTATTCTGTATAAAATAATCGTCTGAACTTATATCTTTTCCGATTTGCTTTTCAGGGTTAAAGGAATACGGCGTGTCAATTATATCGCAATATTCGCCACGAGCAACAAAATCTTTATCTAACTTTGTTATTGTGTCTGAATTTATATATGCGTATAACCCTCTTGTATCTTTATCATTTAAATTAAAATATGCGTGATTTGTTAAACAACAATGCGTATCTTTATCACTTTGCGCAAAGTATTCTATATTTAGACAATTGTTTTCATCCACGGAATACTTTACAGTAACCGTCATATTTCCGGGGAAACCACCTGCGCCGTCTGGCGAATTCAACTTTAATACAAGCGAATTGTTTTCAATATAAGAATCCCAAATTTTATTGTGAAACCCTGCATCTCCGCCACCGTGTAAACAATGCCCGTTTTGATTTGCATTGAGTAAATACTCTTTGCCGTTTAAGTTAAATTTTGCCTCGCCTATCCTGTTGGCATACCTACCTATCGTTGCACCACTATATGAGAACTTTGTCAAGTAATAATCTTCAGGATTTTCAGGACCAACGATAAATTCTTTTACTGCGCCTTTCGTGTTTTTTAATCGCGCGCTAATTATACGAGCGCCGTAATCAAGCACGTCAACTTCAAAACCGTTATTGTTAGACAAGGTGTAAACCTTATTTTCTTTTTCTTCTTTTATAAACCTATAACTTTAAAAAATCATAAATCGTTCCCTAAATAACTACTTCTTTATAACGTAATAGAGGTTACTTTCGTAGGGTAAGAGTATTTTATTATAACAAGCAAAGTCTTCTTCTTGCCCTGTTCAAAAGTCTTTTAACAAATGCTCACCGTCATCTAGTCCTAGTCTTTTGGTCGTAAACGCAATTTTTCTAACTATATAGAAGTTATCAAATATTGTTCGCAACTTACTAAACATATGCTCTAACAACGTTTTATTCCTTCACCTTTTCCGAAAGACTAATTTGAAAAATGCTATTTTCTATTATTCATTAAATTTACTAAAATCATAAGTACAAACAGCAAAACAATTATTACACCTAATAATATTATGGTAAACGAAAATGCATTTTTCCAACCATAACTATCTATTAAAAAGCCAAAAAACGTTGGAATTACACCAGATGAAACCGACGCAACTGCATTAGATATTGCGCTATAAGTACCTGCATTTATTTGAGTATGTAATTGAAAAGTTATTACACTAAGAACTATTACTCGTATCCCGTTTGCAAGCCCCATGTATAGCACAAAAAGCAAAACCGCTAAAATTACGTTTGTTTGGTAAAGAAAAGTCAATAATATGCATATAAGCAAAATAATCGACGAATATATTAAACACTGCCTTATAAAATTTTTATCCCTTGCGCAAGACCAAAGTGTCAACATAGGTCCAAAAAGCATTACTACCGGCGATAAAATCGAAACGTATATGGAAACGTCTTGCCGAAACGAAAAAACGTCTATAAGCAAACTAGGTAACCAATTGCAAAGAGAGTTATACACAGAAGTTATCAAGAACACCATAACTATACTTATACAATAAAATGCGACCGTTTGTTTTCTAGTGTTTAACGTAAACAATGAATTATTATCGATATCTTTGTCGCCGTTAAATAGCGTTGTGTCATCTAGTATATCGGCATAATTTTGCGTTTTCCTAACAACAAAGGCAAAAAATACTGCAGATATTAAGAATACAGTTCCTAGAATAAAAAATGGCATACGCCACCCTACGTAAGAAACACAAACGGCACTCATTCCATAGGCAATAATTGACGATACGGCAACGCCTGTATTTATAACTCTATTAGCCGTGTTTAATAAACACGCAGGCAAATACTTGGTTAGTATAAGGTTAATACCACTCCATAATCCTGCTTGAAATATTCCACTTATGGGAAATATAATCCACATAAATTCAATATTTGTTGCAAACCCCATGCAAATCATGGTAATTGCGGCAAAAGGCAAAGTCACAACAAGATATTTTCGCATATCTATTTTGCCCATCAAAAACGATAAAATAACTTGAACTAATCCATAAACGATAAAGTAATATGTATTCGCAAAACTTGCATTCACTTTATCGGTTTTTAACTCTACGATTATAGTTGCAATTTCCGCGCCAAAAACAAACTTTGCTGCAAGTTCAGCAACGTATACAAAATAACAAGCGAAAATTAATAATTTCCCATATTTTATCCATTCTAAATGACGTTTATCAATCGTTAGTTCCACACAATTTATACTAGTTGTCATAATTAAAAAATGTACCTTTCAGTCTAATTTATTCTTTAGTGTGTTATATTGATTCACTATTAAAAACCATAACAAAAAATAATTTCTTGTTATGGTTTTCCCCTAAAATAGCATAACCGTAAATTCTACGTATTGTTATATTCCATGTAAATGCAACGTGAAGATTTACACCCGCACAACCTTGTCGGTAAGAAGAAACATAAAAACATTAACACATCTTATTTTTTCTTGTTTGCTATATATTCATCGTAGAAAGGTAAATATTTTCTTGTATTATATAGCATTCTATCAAACATTTCTCTTGCATTATCCAAAGATGTTGTCATGTTTGGACTATTGACAAAAGCACCAAATGCTAAATCATAATCACCTGTTAAACCTGCTTGAACAACAGCTTCTTGTTCGGCGATGATAGGAAGTGTCAAACCGCTAATTTGCTTGGGCATTTCGCCCGCAAAAATAGGTTTAATGCTATCGCCCGAAAAATAAGCGTTTGTTTCAACAACAACGTCGTTAGGAAGGTTTGGAATTTGACCATTATTAGGCATATTAACGTTAGTAACAAAATCACCAAGTCCCAAAAGTGCTTTAATTTGCGCAACCATTTCTTCTCCACTTTCATAAAGTTCGAATGGCTTACCTTCAAGAAGTTCTTTAGTTTTGTCTTCCTTTTCTTTCGTAAACACATCCGTACGCCACTTCACCGTGGTCAACGTAAAACCAAATTTGGTAACAGTTTCTTTATCTTTTAGATACCAGTTACCAGGGCAAAATTCTGCAAGGTGTCTATCCCCTGCAGCGGCAATAATATTGTATCTTCTATACAAATCAAACTTAACCTGAGCGTTGTTAGCATCAGGAAGATGAATCCAGTTATCTTCCCATTCTTCTTCCGTACCGTTTGGATGTTCTTCAACGTATTCGGCATACATAGGTACTAAATCCATATCCTTAAAATGCGCTTCGTTGACCCAAGTAAAGTGATTTACACCAAAAACGTTGATTTTGATATCGTCTCTTTGCGCTTGAATACCGTATTTTTCTTTAAGCATTCTAACCATTAATCTTTTAGTACCGAAAACTTCGTGACAACAACCGATAGCCTTAATTTCTGGAAACACCTTATATAAAGTTCTAACGCAAACGGTCATCGGGTTTGTAAAGTTTACCACCCACGCATTAGGACAACATCTTTTTATTGCCAAAGCAAAATCTTCATACATAGGCACGGTCCTAAGCGACCTAATAATACCCGCTGGGCCACAAGTATCACCCACTGATTGATAAATACCATATTCTTCGGGAAGATGAACATCCGACTCCATTTCCTTAAACGTGCCGGGAAGAATAGATATAAATACGAAATCCGCACCTCTTAACGCATCGTCAATTTTTTCTTTAGCAACGTACTTCCATTTACCCTTTATATCTTCTCTACTAGATAACGCATTACCAATAGTTTCATTATCTTTCGCCGCCACATAATCAATATCGTAAAGAAGCACCGTACCTGCTAGTTGTTCTTCTTTAGCCAAATCGTTCATAAGTGTTCTTGCCCAAGCCTTTGAGCCGCCGCCAATATAGGCAATTTTCAAGTCTTTAATGTTTTTCATAATATCTCCTTAAAATTAGTTAAAAAATAATATATACTCTTATTAGCAATTCAAATAAAATAACCTTACACGTTTTACTTAATGCTATCGTACCTTAAGCATTGACGCAAAGTTTGTTCTACTCTTTCAGCCATTCGGTAAAATCCCAAATCATTAGGATGACAATTGTCTACGGTACACGAATCCCATTCTTCTGTTCCAAGCAACGTTTCCCCATCTATAAACCAAACGTTTTCATCACCATTTGCCTTTGCCCGTAAATAATTATTATAAATAACTTCTCTACGCGGTATACAATTTTTAGGGTCATATAGAAAGTTTGGTCTTGTCATAAATATAATAGGAACACTAGGCTGTTCATCGCGAATTTTTTTATACAACGGATAATGCGTTTGCTGCAACCACTCCACACTAGGTGCATTAAAATCATAATCTAGCACCATCGCAGACGCTTTTAAGGACGCCAAATAATCTACCATTTCTGGCTCTGCCTTTGCATTGCCTGAAAAGCCTAAATTAATAAAATCCAAGTTTAATCTACGGCAAACCATGGACACGTAATCATTCCCTGAGTGTGAAGCACATCCCCCCTGCGTAATTGACGAGCCATAAAAAACAATCGGTAAACTATTTGAATATTTTTTTGCGGACAATAATTTACTGCCAGCCTTTAGTCCTACAAAAACTTCATATGTGCGATTATAAAGTGGCGTGTAAATCTCAATATTTCTCATTCCACCAGTTCTAGCATAAGCCAAACTTGCAAAAACGTATTTACCATCTTTAGCGCTATTAAAGTTGGTGTACTCGGGACGTAAATTCCCTTCAAATACTCCATCTGCATAGACCGAAAAACCACTTTGTCCACCAAGCGAAATATTAGATGATACGGGCATATCTGCAATCACTGCTTTAACCGCAATATACGGAGAATCGGTAACAAATCTTATTCTACCACCACTTGCGCAAGTAGACAATTCGCTAACACCTTGGCTTACGCTATCCGCAATAACTTTCGGCATACGGCGATAGTGATTTTCTTCATCCGAATAAAAAATTCCGTGAATTGAAAACTCTTTTTCTCTTATATTTTTCCAAACAACGTCCGTCTCTTTAATAGCCGTTGATTTTAAATTTTTATCAATTTCAGTAATATCCATAATTGTTATTCCTTTATAAGTAATTCCCCTAACGTAAAATAATCTCCATCCGTTTTTCCTTCGTTTGCAAACTGCACGTTTGGATTTTTGTCACCGCCGATTGCTATTTGTAATTCATATTTTCCATGTAGAATATCATCAAAAACGTCAAAATAAACTGTTTCAGTATGTTCACCCGGCAACCATTTTGTTATATCCACGTCCGTTATGTATTCTTTTGTTTTTTCACCTTTAATTCTAATTTTTAACGGCAATTTGTTATAAATTGGCGCTACACCTTTATTTTCTATTTTAAATAATACTTTAATTGTTTTCCCCGCACTTATGTTATCAGGAAATTCAACTTCACGAATAACAAACCGATACCCCATTCTTTCAAGCCAGTATTCAATTTTTTCTCTCCATTCATATTGAATAGGAAAAGATTTAGTATTAAATGTGCTAATATGCCATTTAAGTGTTTTTTCTATAATTGAATCAATATCCCAACCTTGACGATACCATTCCGAAATCCACCAATAACTTTCAAACGATACTGGCGCTGTTTTCCAAAACTCTTTTTTCATATTAGCAATATGTTTGGGGAAAATTTCGTTCATATGCCTAGGACATCCCGTTCCATCTGCTCGCCAGCCAATCTTATGCTTTTCACTTATGTAATTTAACATACTTGTATTAGATAACTGTCCAATTAACTTGGTATGAGGAAAAGCACGCACGTAAACGTCCATTAACGCTCTAATATCTTCTTCAGGAAAACTTTGACTCCCTTCTCCCCAAGCGCCGCCAAGTGCAACGTCAACACAATCCAATGTATTATTTACGTCAAATCTTTCACCTAACTTTTCTATTGCCTTACTAAACAGTTTTAAATATCTGGGGTCTGTCGGAGATGCCTTAACCCTCATTCCGTCTGGACGTTCAGGGCAAGGCATAATCAACTTCAACCAATCGGGAACGTCGTCTCTCGCGCAAGTGCTATGTGGCATAAGCCTAAACATTACAGTTTGCCCTTTTTGTTTTGCCTTGTTCAAAACGTCTTCAATCAAATCGTAATTATATTCACCCTGTTCGGGTTCAAATTCTTTCCATAAAATACGGATATACGCCACAGTAGTGTCGGGATAATATCCTTGTTCTCTGCCTTTTTCTTCTACACCAACAGGTACGGGGTAACATTCATAATTTTCCGTTTCACAACTTGCAACACCACTACTTCTGTTCGTGATACAATCCGAATACAAAGCCTCTCCACGAAAATGTTGAAAACTAGTAAAACCAATATACGGGTTATATATAACACCTTTCTTTTCTTTTAATGTTTTTTTCATATCTTATTCCCTTTTATAGCCATTAAAAATATTCACAAAATTTGCACAACTATTTATAAGATTTAAAATTTTTTTGAATTATTTTGCCAATTCTTTGATAAGGCGTTTTCCTTCTGCAATGATAAATTCCGCCGTACCTGCTTTAAATGTAGACGTTCTTGCTTCATAACCGCCCTCATCATAAGAGTCTTGCATAGGGAAATACCCTTCTTTACCATTTGTGTTACACATAGGGATAATCAACTCAAATTCGGTTGTTTCTTTTAACTCTCTGCCAACATTAGTAAATGGTTCTCCAGGAATACCCACAAAAACAATAGGACCGATACGCATCCCACTTAACAACATCTCATAAGTTTTCGGTTGATTTTCCAAACGCACCATTCTTGCAGCTTCTGCCACAACTGTTGTTAACATCATTCCTTCATAAGGAAGCTCATTTGCCCTGCCTGCAACGTATAAATCGTTGATTTTATGAGCCATAAGAAGTTCTTCTTTATTCGCCTTGTTTGTCTGTACAGCAATTTTTACAATTTTCGATTCTATTTTATTTACATTTACATATTGAACTTTATCAAACGCTTGCAATACACCACCCAACACAACTCTTGCAATGTAGTTTGCGTGTCCGTATCCCCTTGCAACGTCATCAAAATCAACAAACATATCATTCAAATATCCTCCCGTGGGATGGACGTTTACGTGATTAACATCACCTTGGACACCATTGAAGAAAATACATTTTACATTGTCTATTGCCTTTTCCACATTTTTTCTCAAAAGTCCAGGCCAGTCTGCTGAAATCTTTAATCCCCCTACCACATCAGGGTGATTAGCAAAATTAACAAGCACAACAGAATCTGCACACTCTCTATCAAAACGAACCACACTAACTCTTTCATCTACTTCACCAATTGGAGCAACTATATTAGGATTATTTACACCTGGGTTTGTCTTTACACTACCGTCTTTCATACGGAAACGACGAATAAATGCAACATTTGGCGCTTGACCAATTCCCCAGCCCATTTTTGCAGGCTTTAAATCTGCTAATGCCCAACAAGCCACGTCTACAAGTTTTGTCTGCAGAATTTTAGCATATTCTCGCACTTTTTCATTGTCGCTGTCAAATATTGTTTCCGGTCCCGTATGCGTATGAGTTGCCGAAACGAAAATATTATCAATCGTTAGCCCCGTAATTACTGCAATTTTTTCCCTGTATTGATTAAGAATTTCCTGTTTTAACCCGCAATGGTCAACAGAAATCATAAGAGTTTTCATTTCCCCTAACTGATAAGCAATGGCATTTGCTTCTAAATCATCCAAAACGCCATCTGCAATACGCACTTGATAATAACCCATAAGTGGAATCCCCATCATGGGGGTTATATTTATCCTACTAAATCCTACTTTAAAAATATTTAACATGTTAATTCCTTAGTATAAATTTTTATCTTTTTTATTCATCTCCATCATATGAATGCAATAATCTTATAGCCAACTAATCCAACGCACCATTCAGTAGACATTTCCAAAAGAAAATGATATAATTAATATATCAAAATTTTAGGAGAGCATTATGGATTTAAGAAAAATTGACAGTAATTTTGTCAACGCCACCGTAAGCCGTGACGACGTAATTTGGTATGATGCAAAAAAAACACCCTTTTCTCTGCACGGTATCTATTTTGATAAAAGTGAAGAGCGTTTTCGCCGTATGCCACACGATATAGCATTGCAAATTAACGAATACGTAGATTATTTATCAGCAATGACCGCAGGCGGTAGATTGCGTTTTATCACGGACTCTCCTTTCGTTGCAATCAAATGTGTTCTAGGTCCTGAAACTCAATCAACAAGTGCTGCTTCAAGTGGTTTTGCCGTGTACAAGGACCAATCTTTTTGTGGCGTAATTTACCCTAATCGTGAACAATTTAATTCAGCCTCTGACAATAAAATCATTTTTGATGGGTTAAGAATGCCTTGTAATAAAGGTCTTGGAACTATTGAATTAGACTTTCCACATCACAACGGTGTTTACGAATTATATATAGGTTTGCAACAAGGTTCTAAAATACAAGCAGCAAATAATTACTCTTACAAAAAACCGGTTGTTTTTTATGGTTCGTCTATTACTCAAGGCTGGTCGGTTTCACGCACTGGCAATAGCTACATTGACTTACTTTCTAAAAAACTTGACTTCGACTATATAAATCTTGGCTTTGCAGGACGTGCAAAAGCTGAAAAAGAGATGGTTGATTATTTGGCTTCTTTAGATGTAAGTGCATACGTTTTTGATTACGACCATAACGCACCAACTATCGAACATTTGCAAGCAACTTACCCTTATTTATATAATACGATTAGAAAAATGCATCCAAAAACGCCTATACTTATGCTCTCCCAACCGAACTTTGATTCAAATCCCGCCACAGCAAAAAACCGCCGCGATTATATCCGCTCAATATATATTAACGCAAAAAAATCAGGCGATAAGTTTGTTTTCTTTGTAGACGGAGAGAAGTTGTTCGGAAAACATGACCGCGAAAGTTGTACCGCTGACTGCGTACACCCCAACGACCTTGGTTTTTATCGCATGTATCAAACCATTTTACCTACAATGAAAAAAGTAATAAAACGTAGCGTGCAATAAATTACTTAAAACTTAATAATTTTGTTGATAAGGAATTTCGTGAAGGCAAGATAACCAGCCCACGCAAATTCCTTTTTTATTTCCATAAAACTAGCCTAATTTAACCGTTTTACCCGCAGGAATAATATATTTATTATTTAAATAATCGATATAAATATCGATAGCGTTTGGATTATGAACAAAGTTACCATCCGCGCTAAATTTTATTCTTTCGCAGGCTTGTAAATAATCAAAAATTTCGCCGTTAGTTGCGTACCATATATCATCTTGATTACCCATGTACTCTGCAAACTTTTCAATTACTTCCCAGTTACCATCATTGTCAAATTCGTAACTATGCCCCCAAAGATAAAAAACCTGTAATTTTCTACTCCAATAATAACCAGGTTCTTTCATTTGCACAAATTTTTCGGCTAATTCCATCAATCGGGGATTGTTGTGATGACACGTTCCTTCCCACTCTAACCAATTTTCGGGCAAATCAAATTTTTCATTTTGTCCTGCAGTTCTAGCCCAAGAAATTCCTATTTTACTCAATACTTTTCGCAATTCTTCGTTGCACAAACCGTTTGCATACGCCATACCATTAATAACTTTTCCAAACATATTTTCTAATTCTTTTCTATCGGTAAGGATGTCGCTTATTGCCAGTGCAGAATCAATCTGCGTCATAGAAAAATGGTGATATCCGTGCATTGCCACTTCCATTTTAGAAGAGTTATACAAATCAAAAGTTTCTTGTTTTGTCATTCTTCCATTTTCAACACCTTTGTATTCAGCAGAAAACATTCCTGTATTGATATTAAATGTTCCTTTTAATCCATGTTGTTGCATTATAGAAATCAAACGCTTATCTTGGCGCACACCGTCATCATAACTTAAAGTCAAAGCCTTAAACTTAAAATCTGGAAATCTTACGTATTTGTACATATTTTACTCCTTGCAATAATTTGACTAAAATAAAAAACCGTTGTTATGTCGTTTCCCAAAGCTTTATCTTGCCGTATTGGTCGTAATACCAATACGCCCCGTCGCTAGTGGGTTCTATTTTAGAATAATAATACCAACTGCCTTCTAAAAGTTTGGTATTGTTCTCACCTATTTCCATTAAAAGATGTTGAGTGTTTCCACCTTTATAATACACTTTTAGAATACCCGTATATTTACCTGCATTATAAAAAGTTGAATCAGGTATCGTTTTAATTTTTTCGCCTATAACTACTTCTTTTAAATAATACGTATGTCCCAAGACAGTACTGCCCAAACTTTCAACTCCGTCACCGAAAATTACTGTTTCAAGTTTATTGCAGAACGTGAACGCCATATCTCCAACTTCTGTTACAGAATCAGGAATGGTAACTTTTACGATACGCTGATTATCGTAAAATGCACGTTGCCAAATTTTAGTAACTCCGTTTGGAATCTTTAAATCATACAGCACATCAGTTCCATCTTGCGTGATTAAAATTTTTTCATTTGCTTCGGTATAAATTACAAGTCCGTCACCCACAACCGACAAATATGAACTTTCGCCTTCTACGTATACATGGTACGCGCGAGAAGTTATATATCCATATTCAGCATAATCTGTTTGTTTGGGGGATAATGGCAAATTTGAACGATTATATATTTCAACAAGCTTATAACAATAAAATGCAGCGTAACCAATAGTTTGCACGTTTTTACCCAACTGAACGTAAACAAGTTCATTACAAACAAACGCTCTTTCACCAATAGAAGTAACCGAATCGCCAACCACAAGCCAATTAAGTCTACCGCAGTAATAAAAAGCGTAGTCACCTATTGCTTTAACACCGTTGCCTATATTTAATTTCATTAAACCGTTACAATTAGAAAACGCGTAATTTTTAATCACAGTTGGTGAAAAGTCTGAAAAAACAATAGTTTTTAATTCATTTAATCCGGCAAAAGCATATTCGCCGATTTCTTCTAACGAATTACCAAACGTAACCGAACTCAATATTTCACATTTTTCGTAAGCGTTATTGCCAATTACTTTCAAAGAATTTGGGTGTTCAATTGTTTCTAGTCGTTTGCAATCATAAAACGCGCGACTTGCAATCGTTTCTAACCCTTCGTTCATATCAATTTGGCGTAATTTTATGCATTGTTCAAACGCCTTTTCATCAACAAGAGTTACGTTTTTACCAAATTTGACTAATTCTAAAACGGCGCAATTACGAAAAGCGCCTTTACCTATTTTCAAAACCGAGTCCGATATAGTTACTTGCCCAATTTTACAAGAATCAAAAGCATAATCAGAAATCTCTAAAACTGGTTTATCTTTGTATTTTGCAGGAATTTCTAAATTTGCAACCGCCTTTTTCTCTGCAAATCCAACAACGGCGTAACCTTTAGAATCGGTAGTATATTCATATTTAAATATTCCATCGCAAAGCGAATTTTCATCTCCGTTTCCTATTTTGTCACATCCATTAAAACAGAAAACCAAAGCCCAAACACCGAGCATAACGCATATGCTCATTAAAATTTTTCTCATAAGAAATCTTCCTTAAGAAAATGGTTTTGAATACCTCTCCCTTTTTGGGGAGAGGTATTCAATAGCCTTTTACTTTTTATTAGTTTGTAGCAGGTAAATTTGCCCAAACAGGCATACCACCTTCTAATTTCCAATATTCAGTTTTAGTAAACGACGAGTAATCGTTATCGTTGGTAGTATCTTGGTCAGTATTTACACTCTTCATTGCATCTAAACTTTCATAACGCAAACAATCTACTTTAAGAGATACGTCAAAGTTCGATGCGTCGTAAATAGTTCCACCGCCTTTGTTGCATAATACTGCACTAGAAATTACGTATACGTTACTCCATGTACTAGGGTTAAATACACCGTCATCAGCAATTGTTTCAGCCATCAATGAACCAAAATAAGCAGTTGATGTAATATCATTTGGAGAATAGAAAATACAGTTTTCAAAGGTTGCACCAGAAGCAATTTTATGTGCCACTAAACCTTTGTATGCATTCGTTTTACTGTTAACCGCACCGTTGAGATATACGTTAGACAATTTTGCGCCCGAATTGATTATAGTAGCCAAAGTAAAACTATTTTGATTCCAACCAGTAGCAGCTATATTATCAAAAGCAACGTTTCTTATCCAACCTTTTTCACCAACCCATGGGAACAAGCCATATTCATCAACCTTAAGTCCTGAAATCGTGTATCCTGCGCCGTCAAAAGTGCCGTTCATACCCATTTCATAGAAATGTAATCCAGTCGTATCATAATTAAAGGTGGTTTCTACGCCGTCAACCATTATTATACCACTCCAAGGATAATCATATCTTCTAGCAGATGAACCCCATTTAGTATATCCTTTACCTGTAGTTTTTCCGTCTGCGCTATATTTTACGTCAGAAACGTAATCAATCGTAACAGAAGATGCGTCAATGTTGTTTTTAAGAATATAATATCCGTCAAAAATTTCAACGTTAGTGAAATCCCATTTGCCACTAGTTGTAGCGACAGGTGCCATTGCTTCAAACATCTTTAAGTCGCTTGCTTCATCAATAACACGTGAATATGCCTTAACGGGAACTGCAAGGTCAACTTCTTCTCCACTTATAATTGCCGTCATCTTTATGGGTGTATAATCAACGCCGTCAATGTGACCACTGTCTGAACGTATAAAGTTAGGTTGTACACCAAGCACTTTATAGTCGTTAGTATTTTCAACTTTCGTAACGGTAATCGCTTGTCCGCCTAATTGAATTGCAGATAAAAGTTCTACCGTATTAGTTGTTCCAAACACGCGTTGCAATTCAGTTTGCGTAATTACAGCGTCATCTTTATACGCAGAGAAACTTTCAATTTTTTCTGTAGCGTAAACCCAAGTGTCACCCCATTGCAGCATTCCGTTACCTATAGTCCAAATAGAATTATCAAACGCTTGTATAGGTTTATTTCCTTCAACTTCAGTTGTCAAATAGGTATTCATTGCAGAAACGCTTTCGTAACGGTGAACACCAGCAACCTTACTTGTTGCAGTTGTATTTTCGCCATCATATGTTGGCGTAGCAACAAATGTTTCTCCACTTCCTGATTGCGTTTGTGACAAAGCCGCAGAAGACACAACGTAAACGTTTTCAAAACTATTTTTTGTCATTTCCTTTCGAACGAAAG
The DNA here is from genome assembly GCA_015069425.1 of Clostridiales bacterium. Taxonomy (GTDB): domain Bacteria; phylum Bacillota; class Clostridia; order Christensenellales; family Borkfalkiaceae; genus UBA1259. Next base: position 14,415 of record SVIP01000008.1, read on the forward strand.
AACCAACATTAATATATCTTTCAGCAGGAGCTGCTTGCCATTCAATTAAGCAGTTGGTCATCGAAGTACCGTGCATCCAATCTGCAAAAGCAGGGCCTGCAACCGTACCGTAAGCATTTTTTATACTTGCAATCTGTACGTATACGTTTTCAATCGTAGCATCATACACAGACGGCGCAAGGAAAATATGCACGCCTTGAACGTAAGAACTAGTATCTTCTACCGCCGCACCAAGATTTGATGCAATAAACGCAACGTCTTTAATCACCGCTCCCTTGTTGACAGCACCAAAGAGACCATATCCAGCTACGGTAAGTCCTGTAATTCTATGTCCACCACCATCAAACGTACCCGTTAAACCAAAGTTTTTAACTTCACCAACCGTAATCTTTAAGTCTTTATTCTCTCCCAAACTTGCTCTCCAGTTGACGTATTCATCTGTATCTTTAGAGCCATAAAAATCCATGTAAGTATTTCCAGGGAAAGCACCGAATTCATGAGTATACTTGCTTGCATCAATATCTTTGGTCACTAAATAATATCCGGGTTGACTCTTAAATGAATCTTTCGTTCCTTTTACGGTTGTGTAAGCAGAAAGAACGTATCCTTCTTTTGACTTTTGTCCATAACCGCCCAAACCGAAAATTGCAAGGTCTTCCGCTTCATCAATATATTGTGTTGCTACGATAAACGGATAATTCTTTATTGAACCATCTTTATAAACGAGCGCCAAGTTAGTTGCACCAGCATTTGCTTGCGCTAAAACGTTTGCATTGAAAGTCAACTCATCACCGTTTATTGTATAATCTTCGCTAGTATATTTTTTTGCGCCAATTGCTACATAGTCTACATTTTCACCAGCACCTACAGTTATAACAGTTTGTTCGTTTTGCGCGCTTGCAAGTTCTACTGCAAGTTCTTCATCAAGTTCAACCGTTTCCGCCTCGCCTTGATATTCCTCTGCTTTTGCAATATTGTTATCTATATCCTCAACTGTTCCAGCATATAGAGACGTATTAGATACAAGCTTTGCAGAACGACAGGTATCATTTCTTTCAGCCTCAATAAATTCTTCAGAATCCATACCCTGATTAAATACTACGTAAGATACCGCCTCTAATTCTAAAGCGTATGCCTTTTCCAAGTTTTCAGTTAATTTGTTATAGTTGATTACAGAATAATATATGGTATCTTCTCCATCGCCCGCACTTTGTTTGTAACCCACTTTAATATTTACAATCATATCATCCGCGGTATCTTCTGTTTCAAGTTGTGCCTTATAATTTTCCCACGAAATTTCTGTTCCTTTAGGCGCTATCAAAGTACCAAAGTTTGCACTTACTACGTTCTCTGTAATATTTTCGTTGAACCATTCGTATTCTACAACTGTTTTCCAACGAATTCCACTATAATCATCTGCGATACGTATCGACGCGCCGTCTTCCATATAAAATCTACCAGTAGTTTGAGAACTTGCATCAACGTTTCGTATCGTTGCTATTGCTCCTAAAAAGCAAAATGCCATTATTGCTAAACAAATTGAAATAAATTTTGTTTTCCTTTTAATCATATTCTTTTCCTTATTTTTTTGTAGTGTTTTTTTATATCTCGCTCCCGAGATATACGTTTCGACTAAACGCACCTTTTTAAGTTAAAGTGTACCAGTTGTTTGAGAAATCTTCAACTTCTTCTTGTCCAGTGACCAAAGGCTCTGTTGAACTAATAGACAATACATCATCTTGGTAATTATACGACACATCAATATATGGCACAAGATATTGTTTTTTTCTCATTATTTTTTACCTCCTTTTTTTATTAAAAATTTCAACCCTTTCTATTAAATCCCTTAAATCCAGCCTTCAGGGAAATTTTCATAGTTTTCATTATTTGACTCCCACTTACCCGTCTTATCTTTTAACGTTTTCCAAACGGGAATGCCACTTGACATATCCCAATAGTCGTTGTAGAAAGTAAAATATCCGTTTTTAGGTAACTGGTCGTCAGAAAAATAGTTTTTGTTATTGCGCATATCTTCAAATGAATCGTAACGAATTACACCTTTTCTTACACGATTTTTTGAGCCGTCGTCTAACAATCTATTTTCAGCATCAACCGTATATGAATTATCACCATTAGCACTTGTATTGGGAACGTATGAAATGGGCGTTGGTGATATTACGTAAACGTTTGCATAAGCGTCACTTCCTTTATTCGGATAACCATAATAACCCCACATGCTACCTAGAGAACCATAAGAACCCGTCATATTTGAACGCAATGACACGTCCTCATCTAACACAAACATGCAATTTGTCATTATTGTTGCATGCGTATCACACAACAACAATGCTTGTAAATTCGGATTTAGTGACAATTTTTCCGCATGTACATATACGTTTTCTAACGTACCACCTGCAATATATTGCGCAAAAGTGGTTTGACCTCCTCCGTCCCAACCTGTATTCGGGCCTACGAACAACACGTTTTCAAAACCTACGTTTTTAATCGTACCACCAAGCACAAAACCAAATAATCCATAACGAGTAAGTGATAAATTGTGAATAGTGTAACCATTTCCATCAAACGTTCCAGTTAAACCTATTTTCTGTTTTCCCAAACAACCATATAACCCTACCGCATTAGTTCCGCCAAGATGATTGCCGGTGGCAGGATGCACATAATTAGATGCATCTATATTGTTTCCCAAAACATAGTATCCGTCTTGATATTGCGCGTCACCAAATTTAGCGGCGGTGCTATTATACACACCGAATATAGATAAATCACTTGCCTCGTCTATTATTCTGGTATATCCTTCAAGGTTAATCGTATACCCAATGCTTCGGCTACAAATCGTAATAGTGGTACAAGTTTTACCAGTAGAACTGGTTTCAATGCCGTAAACGTTTCCGTTTTTAACTTCTAAAGCTTCTCCGTTTTTATCATAAGCCTCTACAACGGGACTGCCTAAAATTTCCGCAAAAGCCTTTCCTATAACAACATTGCCATCAATCGCTGAAAAACCTGTAACAGTTTCACCATATTCTCTAATTGTTGGTCTTATAGATACAGAAATTAACGTTTCATAAAACTCGCCATCTCTATCAGTATAACTCAATAATATTTTGGCTTCACCACTAATTCCTTTACTCTTCAACGTTTGTGCCGTTTTGTCAAAGGATAACAAATTTTCTCCCATCACAAAATCTACGATAATCTGTTCTTTATCAATAGCGATGTCATTATCCGTACCACCAACCTTAAAAGAAACAGGTTCATCTTCTTGCGTATACATCAATAAACGACCACTTTGACCATCATTTACGTATAACTGCACATCGGAAATAACAGCAATCGAAAATTCTTTATACATTGTTTCACCAGCCATCCCACGCCACGTTGCTTGCGCTGTTACCGTGGTTTTTCCTACCTTAAGAGCGGTGAATACCCCATCAACAATCGTCCCAACCGTTTTATCGGAAAGAGTATATTCAATAGATACGTCATCATAAGTATTACCTGCAAATAATACCTTTCCATTTAAGTTTAACGAAGAATCCTTGAAGACGTTAACGCTATCTTGTTGCACTTGTGGCAGAAACAAAATAGGTTTATAGTCGTCTACATATACGCGCACTAAACATTGAGCCGTTTTATTTCCATAAGTTACCTTAATATTTGTTTCACCCACAGAATGTGCGGTAATTATTCCATATTCATCAATCGTAGCAATTTCATTGTTTTCACTACTAAATTGAAGATTTACGCCCGCCACTTTGTTATACTCTACGTCTAACACACAACTACTACCAAGTAAAACATCTAACTGTTCATCGCAAACGTTTATCTTATAAAGAACTCCTTTAATAACTTCTTCCCCGTTTTTGTTTTTGCAACCTATTGCAAACAAACTTAACAATAAAACCGACACAAAGATAATCGTAAGTAATCTTTTTTTATTTATTTTCATTATAAATTACCCTCCGTTTATCTTACACCATACGTGTTTTCTAACCATTTCAACAACGTACCGTCGCTTAAAGACATTTCTCTTAAATCAATCCACTCAATATCTCTCAATAATCTATTTACATAGCCATCTCTTTCCGTTGTGGTGATTTTACCATCATATAATTTTAATATTATATATAACGGGGACACAGCTTCTGCTTCAATATGTTGGCAAATTTTATCATATTCTTCCGCATCAATAATTTTATAACGCTCTGCGTCTTTTAATGCGTCATCAAACATTTTTAACCAACTTTTTATCATGGGATACGGAAATACTTCACGGGTTAAAATTTCGTTCGTCGCGCCTACAATTGGTTGGTCACCCGATATCGTCCCCGCAAAATACGCTCTTTGTAGTTTAAATGCATTAAGCATTGCTTTTGCTGCATCTTTATACATTGCATTAAACCAATTTTCAATCAAGGTTTGATAATCTAACGAAGTGTCCCAAGAAAGTTTTGCATCTAAATACAACTTTAAATTATGCCAAGCCGTTAAAGAACGTCCTTTTGAACCTGCTTGCATTTCTATAAACCATTGTCTATTAGAGAAATTAGCATAATACGCGTACGTATCAGGTGTGTAATAATTAAACGAATCGTTCATCAGCATAAAGTTTCTGAAATTCGTTCCGTATTGCCACAAATATATGTTATCGGTAATAGCGCCCCATCCCTCTGCACCATCTCTAACTGATTGATTAGAATCAGAAAAGAAACTTTTTGACGTAGTTCCGCTGTTTGCATAGAAAATCCCAACGTTATCGCGGCACACTAATTCATCGGCAATAGGCACCCATTTTTCTTGCTCAAAATCATATTTTGCAGGTGGGTCGCTCGTATATGAATACGCAAAGAACAAGATATAAAATTCATCTCTTACCCAGTAGATTTTGTCTTTTTCTTCTTTACCTTCATTTGCAACGGCTTCTTCCTTTTTCCACTCAATTTCCGCTTCGTCAAGTATCTTGCCTAAATCATTCATAAATAACAACTGTACAGCAGCACGATTGTCGTATTTTTTATAAATGTCTTGGCAACCCTTACACGTGCAATAGCCGTTAAAGTCTTGTTGAGTTAGCGTCATCGCATCAAAATGAGGACTTTTATTGATAGTATTTATTTGCAAACTCATTTTAATTTTTTTAAGACATTCTTCGAGCATTAATTTATACTCTTTTTCATCACCGTGTGCAGTAAAGCAAAGTTCATCACCATTGTCTGAATACCAACCAGGATGCGCTTCTTTGTGCACATTTTTCGGCAACCAGTAAATTGAGTTTGTTGACGTCATACCGCCTCTTTCCGGTTCACCAAGATAAATATATACTGGCATAAACGTGTATGCACGATTTCCCTTTTGACGAAGTCTATAACGATAGTGACTTTCGTCATAATCACTCGTTGAATAATCTGTAATCGTATTATTGTTGCAAGCCCTATGCGCAAAGTCAGGAATATCCATAACCTCATACGCTTTTAAACTTTTGTTATATACGTTTTCATCTATTTCCATACAATCTATATGATATGTTTCATAATTAAACGTAATGGACATAAACGTATAAACGGCAAATAACGTGCCCCAGTCTTGACCACCACAAATGTAAATGGATTTATCTTTTGTTAAAATCACTCCACCGTCAGAGCCTAATTTAGCGTGGTCAATTTCTATACCTGAACTTGCAAGCAAAGTCGTTTTGCCAAGCGAAATATATCGGCTAGACGCGTTATGAGTTAAGTCTGTATCATATATATAGTTTAATTCTATATTCGTTGCCTTTTTGAACAAATGAATAAATTCTTTACGAGCTTCTTTTATGGTGTCGCTTTCATTTTTTGGAACTACCAACACGTAGTCGCAACGTCCGTTTTTCACCAAATAATCAGAAGTGTCTGGCGCTGTATAAATATGCGTTCCGTCATAAGTAACCTTAACTTGTCCTTTATTTTGTGTTTTCCCTGCACCAGACTTACATCCGCTAACGCAAAAAGTTGTAAAAGTAAGTGCAACTAGGCAAAAACATATAATTTTTGATATAATTTTATTTTTCATAACGTCCACCTATTAACCTACCTTTACTATATAAGTTTTCACGGCAATATTTCCAAGTTCGTCAAACGCTGTATAAATTACCGTATAATCACCTTTTTTTGTAGCATAAAACGTTCTATTTGATAAAGTTTCACGAACGTAATCAGGTCCGTACACTTCAACGAAAGAAATAATTTTATCATTTGAGCTAACATTATCGCTAACACTAAAGTCTGCAACCTTAACTGTTGATTTATAAGCAACTTTAATAACGTCGCCATCTTCACGACCTTTAATTTTGATTGTGGGAGCAATCCTTTCTTCAACGAAAAAGAATGATTCTGCCATTTCGTTTTTTCTGCCCCATTGGTCGTAATAAATATATTCAAGAATATACTCCCCATATTGAGCCAATTCTATTTGGCAACTTTTTACCGTTTGGCTACCATCGAGACGTACTGAATCATTATAAGTTTTTACGTATTGATTATCTGGACCTTTAACTGTTAAAGAAAAATTCTTTTCATAAAAAGGTGACAAAGCATCCGTTACGTCAACGTTAAGCAAATCAACAATCGTTCCCTGTTCATAAAGTCCCGTGTAGTCAAACGCGTTGATTTTGGGGCTATATTTGTCTTCTTTTATTGAACCCGTGAATACTTGATTCATAATCTTACGCACGGCAAGTTGACAATTATCACCTTTAAAATCTTCAAACGTTACACTCAATAAAAGTTTATCCGAAGTAAAAGTCTGCGCTTCGAAATATTGTCCACCTACAAGAAAAGCTTCCTTTTGAACGTCATATTTGAAATTATAGCTAACGTCAGTAAACGACTTGCCAGATATAATTGCTTTTGAGCCGTTCAAAGAGTAACACATATAACCTGCGTTATTTTCAAAACGGAAAATAATTTTACTGTTTCTATCATAATAATCAGTTAGCGTAAGAGTAATTGCACCTATCGTATTACTATCGCCTTTGTTGGGCACAATAAACTCAAACGCAAAGAAGTTATACGAAAGCGGATTTATATACTCCATAGTAACCGAACCTTCTTTCGCTAACGGGTCGTACACAATTCCTTTTAATTCCTCACTTTCCGTCTTTTCAAAATCACCTTGGAAATATTCTTTGATATTGAAATTATCGTTATCGCCGTACCCTACGTCAATTATAGGAATAGCAGCAGAAAGTGTACTTTCTTCGCCACATTTATATAAAAATTGAATGTATTCCCCTTCTTGAGGTTTATAACCTAAATAGTCAATTTTTTTAGCCGTTGTTTCATTTCCATCAACCAATGCATAAACTTCAACATCACCTTTTTGTGGGTATTTTTGTTTATATGTCCACGCCGTTATTTCCTCAAACGAATGATATGCGTTTTTGATTAAATACTTAGGCAAAACGGGTTGTTCAAAGGTAACGTATTCAGATGCTGTAGTTGTCAATTCACAAACTGCGGTATACGTTTTTAACGGTGTTACAAATTCGTATAGCAATTGATAATTGCCAACGTTATCAAATTTAGTTTGTCGTGAAATTTCAACTTTTTCACCATCAAACATTGCATAAACTTTTACGTAGTCATCATATCCTTCGTATAATCCTGAAAGCGTAAATTGAGGAACAGAAACAACCTTACCTGCTGGTAATGTAACTGCTGTATCAACCGTCAATTTTGCACAAACGTTGTCAGAAACAACTGCGCAATTAAAATACAAAGTTTCCACACTTGAATTTCCAAAGTCATCCGTTGCACTATATTCAATTGCGTAAACACCTATTTGTTGCGGTGTAAAGTAACCGTCTTTAACGTATACGGTGCTTTGATTTTTCGTGCCGTAAGCATAATATACGTTTACGGTTACTTCCCCTGAAAAATTATCGTCTACAACAAGTGCATTAGGAATTTTAGCCGTTTCTCCACGTGCCACTTTAGCATCAATTTGCTCGGGAATTTGAAGTTTTATAACTGGCGAAATAGTATCCAAGGTAGTCTTTACGACTACAAACTTCTTTTCCGCTGAAAGAGTCTTTCCATTTACCGTAGCATAATAAATTACTTTATATTCGCCTGCAACGTCTAAACGAACGGTATTAGTTTTAGTTAAACCATTAGGAAAAATAATCACACTCTTTGTTGCCTCTATCTCTTCATCATTATAAGAAATTGTTGCAGAAGGAATGGTAAAATCAATATTATAAGCATAAGTTTCGGCTATAGTTATAGAAGGTGTGCAACTTAGCGCAGAAACACTGGTCGTGTTATTTTTTAAAAGTGATGCGCCAAAACTAACAAAACAAATACAAACAACGCAAGCTAAAATTGAAATTAGTTTTCTTCTCTTCATATTTACTCCTTATTTTTTTATTGTTTTAATCCGCCCATAGTCACATTTCCCATCAATTTGTCTTTAAGAAAAATAAAGGCAATTAAAATAGGAATCATTAACGTCATACCACCTGCCATACGCCAAGTAATTCGGCTTAAGTCACCTGAAGATTTTGCGACTGCAAAAAACCATAATCCATACATTAGCGTAGGATAAGAAGGCATATACATATATGTTGTTTGAAAATCATTCCAAAAACTAACGAACTGAATAATAAATACCGCTGAAAGTGTTGTAATAGACAAGGGTAAAATTATAGACAATAAAATGCGGTAGTATGACGCGCCGTCAATTTCAGCAGCCTCTGAAAAAGAGTTGGGCAACGCCTTAAAAAATCCGTAAAACACAAAAAAGTACATGCCCACAAAATTGCATTTCATCAACATATATCCAAGCATTGTATCGTACAAACGCGAATCACGTAGGAAAGTAAGCATTGCGGGATAATTACCTACAATCGGGACGGTCATACAAATTATTGAAACGGCAAATATAACCTTATTAAGTTTAAAATCGAATTTTGCAAGGGCATACGCCATAATGGCAGGCACAATAGTTTGTAAAAATGCACCGCCTATCGTTAGCATCAATGTATTTAAAAGCATTCCAAACGGACCTACAGCACCTCTATAATGCACAATTTGTTCGCCCCTACTCCAAAACGGAATTTCGCCTTCACCAAATTTGAAAACCTTAAAAAAATCTTGATAATTTTTTAAATGAAAAAATTGTTCTCTACTATTATCAAAATTGTTTGGGTCTAACGTAGGAAAGCCAAGTATATTCATATTGATTGAATAATCGTTATATCCTTTTAACGACGTCAAAAAAGCCCAAACTACTGGTATGAAAAGAGAAATAGTATAAATTAAAAGGATAGTAAACACAATTCCAACAAAAATTTTATTTAAAATTGACTTTTCTTTTTGTTTTTTCATCATTTATCCTCCAATCAATCAGTAGACGGTCCGAAACGATCTAATAAATGTCTTACAGTCAAAGTAATCGGAACCGTTATAAAAGTAATAACTAATCCAACCGCTGAAATCTTTGGCAAACTTAAATAATCAACTTGATCGTAAGGTAATGCATGGTTTGCCGAAACATATAAATAGTAACCAAACACTTTAACCGGTGCAGAGTCGCCAAAAATTGAATGCAGGCTCATTCCGTCAGTAAAAATACCCGTTAAAGATACGATAAAGAAAGAAGATAAAGTACCCCAAATACAAGGCAACGTTATAAACCACATTTCTTGTATTAAATTTGTTCCGTCCAAATGAGCAGATTCAACAATAGATTCGTCAATGCCACCCATACTGTTGCTAAACATCAATACACTAATGCCGAAACTAACCCAAATATTATAAAAAATAACTACACCTAGTTTTTGCTCTGCCGACGCCGTAACTGCCAACAATCCTTTTACCTTTTGCCCAAACAATTCCATGAAAGCAACATAAAAGTCGTTAACTAGATATTTAAAGATAAATCCAAAGATAATACTAGATATTATGGAAGGTAAAAAAAGAAATACCCTAAAAATTTCCGATGCAAAATACTTTTTATAAATGTAAAAGGAAAAAAACAATGCAAGCCCATATCCAACGCAAATTCTAACCACAAAAAATATTGATGAATTTTTCAACATTTCTAATCCATCAGGTCCAAAAACCACATCCAAAGCTACAGAAAAGTTTTTTAACCCCGCAAACGTGTAGCCCATTTGCATTTCCCCAAGTTTCGTATATTCTTGAAACCCTAGAAAAATAGAACTAAAATTTACGTAAAAATAGAAAATACAAAATTGCAACAACGGAAGCGCAACCAAAGAGGCGTAAAAAATTATTTGTTTTCGCCTTCTATAATTTATGATTTTATCACAATTTTTTTCTGTTTGTATTCCACGCATGATATACTCCTTGCACGCTATTATTTTTGCAAATACGAACTAATCCATTTACTTTCAGAAATAGACACACTATCCAAGCAGTCTGCCGCCGACATTTTTGCAGTTTGCATTGCTTGAATTACCGTGCCATACGTTCTGCCATTTTTTTCAGGACTAAAACCAATTGACTCGAGAGCGTGTATAAACGTAGTTGGTGATTTCTTAAATGTGGGATTATCCGCTTCTTGCAATACTACACGAGTATTTTGAGCTAATTGCAATACTGATTTTTGATAAGTTGAAAGCCCTGAATTTTCTAAATCTACTTCATATTCTGTTTTAGCTATTCTAACGCCGGTAGTTTCAGTAAATGCTACAAGTTCTTTGTCTGTAAATAAGAATTTTAAGAAATCCTTACATGCATCAACAACACCCTTTTTCTCTTCCTTACCCAACAAGTTTCCATTGATAAATGCGAAAGTGGTAGATGCAACCAACGCTTCTTCTCTTGCATTACTTTCACTTGTTACAGCCTTATCAAAAGAAGTGGGGAAATTAAACCAACCGATATTCTTTTCTCTCTTATATCTATCATAGTAAGACTGGAAGTTTCCATAGCCCTTTGCTTCGTTGTACCAATAGCTACCTTCCATAATTGACGCAACTTTGGGAAGTTTACCAACACCATTCATAACGAAAGCGTTCATTGCGTCAGAATGCATAAACGTTCCTGATTCCCATCTGTCATCAATCCAACCTTTTTCAAGTGCCAATTGCAAAAATGCCATTGCATAATATTTACCAAGCGTTTTTGTTGTTTTCCAACCTTCATCTGCGGAATCAATTGTTTCTTTAGTTACAATCGGCTTTTTAATCGTATCTACTCCTGCAAACAAATTTTCATCACTATATCCAGATACCCATTGTATTTCTTTGCCGTTGCTATCAAACGTGTAAGTTGACCTTATTTCTTCATAACCAGATAGTGCACCCCAAAGTCCAAGCAAGAAATAATGAGTGTAGTCAACGTGATTACCAGAAACAACGAAAGCGGAAAGACCTTCTTTTTCGTTCTTCATATAATCACAAAGTGCAACCATTTCCTCAAGAGTCGTTGGCATACCATCATCAGCGGTTCCAGATTTTCCGTCGTTACCTACCGACTTTGTTCTATAATCTTCATTTATGAAATATACGGTTTTTCCAGTTAATTCACAAGTATATTCCGTGCCATTATTTGAATCAGCAAAGTACAATCCTTCGTTTTCAAATAAATCCATATCGTAAGAAGCGCCGTTATAAAATTCGTAGTGAGGCAAAACGTAATATTTGCCGTCGCTACCTTTCATTCCGCCCCTATACTCGTCGTTCAATTTACTTTCTAACGTAACATCTTGTCCCTCTTTTTGTTCAATAACAGATTTTACAATGTCATCAATAGGATAAATCATACCACTTTCAATATAGTTGCTAATGTTATTTACCTTATCAAAATAGAGGTTTCTACCGCTAGATTGCATTGTTGCAGTATCGGTATAGGTTGAAGAAGAAATATCAAACGAAACACCCTTTTTACCTTCTTCATAAGATTTTTCTTTTACTAAATCTTTAAAACGCACGATAGCGTCATCTAGCCATACCCTACCAACACCGCCGCCAAAGTGCTCAATATAAATAAGCGTAGTATTTTTATCTCCTTTACCACTGCTAGGACCACCCGATGGTCCAGCGCATGCCGTTATAGACAAGCATGTGAGCACGCTCAAAATTAGAGCAATAACTCTTGTTGTTATTTTTGTTCTTTTCATTTTTTTATCCTCCTTAAAGATAAATTTATTTTTTTTATTTTTTGCCGCGTTTTATTTACGACATTTATAACAAGTGTTTTATAAATTCTCTAAACGTTTGTTCAATCTTATAAGCTTTATTTTGTTTCAAAGAAAAGTATTGCTGGTTGCATAGGATATACGACCGACTTAACAACGCAAACCCCATCTTCAAATTCAAACTCACAGGATTCTTTCTTTCCGTCTGCCGTCATTCTTTGCACACTAATTATCGTCTTATCCGCAACGAAAGACACTTCATCCATAACGTCAAAATTCAAATTAAACACAGCGCAAAGTAATTGGCCATTTGGTAATTTCCCGACTTTCAAAAATAAATCCCCGTCGTCTTTATAATATAAGGGAATTTCTCCGCTTTCTTTTAAGATTTTTGCAAATTGTTCTTTTCTAGATTCGTTAAGCATTGAAAATGCTTCCATAAACGTAAACGGCGTGTCCGGCGTTCCACAAAAAACAATAGTTTTTCCGCCGAGTTCATTATCGTATGACGTTACGCTTGCAAAAAGCGGAATTTTTTCAACGCCATCTTTTAAATGATAGATTTGAGAAAGCACCTTTGTTTTTTCACTTTCCACTCGCAGCTCCCACGCTTTTTGTTGAACGGCAAATACTGCTTTTGTTGTGGTATCTATTTCTCCACTTGTCGGTAGACCCTTCCACTCGTGTACACTTACGCCCAAATATTTACCAAGTCCTCTTTCCTGCACGTTTTTCGCTGCAATTCCCGACAACACAACCGTACGTTTTAACGTTTCTATTAGTTCTTCATCCGTAAAACCAAAAATTGCTCTATCATCAATAAAGGTTACGCCACCTTGCTCTGTCGAATAATAAACGGGCAATCCCAATCTTTCTAAAACATTGCTTGACCAGCAATTGAAGTATGGTATAGACGGACCTTTATCAGAAACTTGGCTTTCTACTCCGAAAAATGGTTTCTTGAAAAGTGGAACACGACAACCTTTCCAATCAATTGAATCGTTGATTTCCATAAGTTCATTGTACATGCCTTTATGTTTTGATAAAATTTTTCTATAAGCCTTACCGCTATTCGGTTCATAACTTGCAAGACGTGTAATCCAATGCTTTGCGCCTTTTGCGCCTTCTAGTATTGAAGCCACGTAATGAGAGTGTAAAAATACGGCTGGAGTACTATAACGATTTTGCGGGCAAGTATCCGTTTCTGCTAACAAATAATCCACGTCGTTTTTTACATATTCTTTTTGTTGAGCAAAACGATATGAACTATTACTAAATAATCTTGCACCGTTTGCACAATAACGCCCGTTATTTAAACGAAGAATAACCGGATTATTTTGTCCCGCCATAATTTTTGCTATTTCAGCACCATGTTCAGTCGATAAATTACAACAGCAAAAACTACCTTGAATTTTAGGATTTACACTATCAATCCCTGCCCTAATCATACGCGCCATGCCTAAAAGAGATTCTTTTTGAGTTTGAATATACGCGTCCATATATTTTTTTCGATTGTTTGATGGCTTAAAAATCAAATCTTTTAATTCTTCACAAGTTTCAACCTTTTCACCCGTTTTTTCTTGGAAGGCTTTTCTATGTAATGCGCAAGCACATCCACACTCCCCCCTTAACAAGCGAAAATCGTCGTCTAACATAATCTCTTTTGGATTATGTTTTGCAAGCGTTTTTGCCTGCTCGTAAATATATTCACGAAAGCCATCATCATAAGGACAATATACGTTAGAATTTTTACCTGTCGTTAAACCTACATATTGTTCAAATGAAGAAACTTGATTTATAGGACGACCATGCCCCAACGTGCATTGAATTAATATGCCACATTCAAGCCCCATTGAAGCTAACTTATCGCGAAAAAGGTCATAATCCTTCATTTCGATAGTCGCTTTATCAATAGCAGGAATCCCTTCGGGAAATAAATGCACGTCAAATAAAACACAATCACATACGCCACTTTCGTATTGTTCTTTTATATCGTTGCAAATCTCATCTATATGACTTACGTCCATATGCATAATACTGTACGTCATTATTACACCTCTACTCTACGAATTGCTCTTTATTATTTTTTATATCTATTCGTTATTCTAAAGAATTTACTCGCAAACAATATTTTCAAGTGAAATTCCTTGCACGCAAGTAATATCTAAATTATGTATGGCTTTATTTTCACGGCGTTTTATTTTTATATTTTTAAAAGTTACCTTTTTAAGCTCATACCCCTTTTCATCAAAACCACTTGCAATAATGGCTGATTCGTCCCAAGTTTCACCCGTATGCTTTTTACAAACACCTGTAAGCGAAATATTCTCAAAATGATAATTTTCAAATATCGGTGGCGTTGGTGCGCCTTCTCCGTCACTATTATAGTTTACAGAACGAATTGCTAAAATAGAAAATGAACTATCATACACGGCAACGTCTCTTACGTATCCACCTCGTTTTTTTGCGCCTTTTATTTCAAAACCGCAACGAGAATTTTCCATTTCGCAATCCCAAACTTTAACGTTTTCAACCCCACCAGACATTTCGCTACCAATCGCAAGGCCATGCCCCATATCGCATCTACAATCAAACACACGAATATTACGACTAGGGCGACCTATAACATGTCCTTCGGGATTCTTTCCAGATTTAATTGCAATCATATCGTCACGAGTTCTAAAGTCACAGTTGAAAATCGTACAGTTTGTTGAAGAATCAGGGTCCCATCCGTCTCCGTTATTTATCTCCTCTGAATGGATTCGGCAACTAGCGGTAATTATATTATCAGAGTAAATCATATGTATATTCCAAGCGGGCGCCATTCCTGCGGTAATTCCATGTATTATGACGTTTTGCGTATTAGCAACATGTATCAAACGCCCACGCGATCGCCAAGCAAACAATTCTTCTTTTTTGATTGTTTCCCAAGATTCTGGCTCGCCCCCTAATTCTTTCCTTATAATATTTTGCATAAGTGGCTTGCCGCCGCCAAGCAACGAACCTTTTCCGCGAATTATAATATTTTTCGTCGTATATCCGCTGTGCCTATCCAATTCTCCAATATTGATTAGTGAACGGTAACACAAGTTTTCAATGCCTTCAAAACGGCTTTTAATTTTTGGCAAATAATCTTCGGGATTAGACGTTCCTTGTAAAACACCCTCTTCTTCTATATATATTTCACTATCACTATGCATGTTCAACGCTCCCGTCAAAAACACACCTTTGGGAATATACACAATTTCATCTGCCTTACAATTATCAAATGCGAGTTGTAGTGCCGAAGTGTTTAACGTTTTCCCATCGCCTACAGCAAAATACGGTGACTTTGTTACGTCTATTTTCTTTTTTGATGGTTGTAAAAAAACCTTTTCTTCTTCATATTGTTTGCATACGTTATTTTTTTCATCTACCAAACTAACTGAAATTTCTACACATTGCGTTCCCTTTGGAACTTCTAACGTATAATGTGTTTTCTTTGTATAAAATTCGTTCTTGTTGTAGCATATGCAATATTTGTATCCTTTATCAAAATTTGGATCTCTATCCCAATATAAAATAATGCAATTCTCTAACAAAATTTTTTTTATCATTTTTACTCCAGATAATTTTTAGTTGACTTTTTTTGATTTTTAATATAAAATTTCAGTAAAATTAAACAACCGTGAGGTTCATTATGAGTTTTTTTGCAATATCTAAATCTGAATTAACAGAAAACAATATGGCGTATTCACATTCACATAAATACTACGAACTATATTTTCAAACTGACGGCGTTCGCATGTATTTTTGTAATAATAAATACTATACGATACAGCCCAACACGTTAATTGTTACGCGACCTAACGTATTGCATAAATTTGAAAACGGACCGTTTGAACGTTACCTTATTAGCGTTGACGAAAGTCTATTTTCAACACCTCAACTTGATTTTTTGAACATGCTAGAACGTTCTCCGATAATTCCCATTAACGAAAACGACGTTAATGATATCAAAACTACACTAAACGACCTTATAAAACTAGAACAATCTCTCATGAAAAACAAATCCATGGTTATAGCACTAAAACTAGGATTTCTTTTGCATCAATTTTTCTTTGCGCAAAAAAATATCGTAAAACCATTAGTAAACTTTAAAAACGATAGCGTAGGATATTCGGTCGCCCCTACAATAGCTAAAATTATGGAATTTATCCAAAAAAATTTCGCTGAAGATTTTTCATTAAATGATTTGAGTAAAAAATATCAACTATCTAAAACTTGGCTATGCAAATGTTTTTTTAACGCGACTAATATGACAATTTTTGAATACAAAACAATGTTACAAATTAATGCCGCAAAAAAACTGTTAGATTCTAGCAATCTTAATATAGAAACAATTTCTAAAAAAATAGGCGTGTCTTCCCCTAGATATTTCTGTATGCTATTTAAAAAACATACTGGCATTTCACCATTGCAATGGAGAAAACAATTTAGACCCATTACTAGCACAATTTTGAATAAAAAAAGAAAAAATTCCGCAATCAAATAAGCTTGTACAAACATTATCTTCCTATTAAATTGCTTTGTCAATATATTTTTTAAACATTGTTTTTTATTTTTGAGTTTCGCTATTTTTTATTTGATATTTTTGAATTTTAAACACTTTTAGAATTATTTTTCTAAAAAGCTAAAAATTTATATAAATACTTAAATTATGTGTTCTTTCTTTTAAAACATTTTATTTTATATCTTCTAATTCTTTAACACAAAATCTTCCCACGTATTCATTTAAAAAATTTTCCGCCGTTTTGCCCATTTCTACAAACCCGTCTTTATCGTTATATCCAAAACGAATAAACATATTGCCAAAATACTTATCTATAATTTGCACGTAGAGCAATAATGAATTATCCCCAAGCCATTTCATAGAAACAGCATCATTATACATAAACCCATCCGTTGTAGTTACTCCACCATGCTCATTTGAGTATCCTAATTGCGGAAATTTTCCAAAAACGTTATGGTTTATCCCAAAGGGTAAAACTTTATCACCTTGCGCGTTAGTATATCTAAATTCACCTGTACAGTCGTCGTTAAAAATAAAAGTAAATTTTGTAATGCCAGTAGAATTTTCTTCACATACAAACTGTTTGCCATTAATTCTATCTTTTAGTGGCGAATCTTTTTTACCTTTTAGCGCTCTTAATTCTAATTTTGCTATAAGTTCTTCAAGTTCTTTAACTTTTTTAGAATTTTCGGGTAATGGTGAATCTTGTATTTGGTCAACGAATAAATCTTCTAATTCACTAAATATCAATTGAGTTGTATGCGGATTACCTTGATTATCGCAATAACATGCAAAAATCAAATCTTTATCCGGATAACAAACGGTAATTTGGTCACCCATTCCAATAAATGCAAAACCATTTCCACACACGCGCCAAATTTGATAGCCATATCCTTCACCTGATGAAGAGTAAATTGCGCTTGTTTGGCAATCCGTAAGTTTAGACGTCGCTTCGCGCAAATACTTTTCCCCCATCAATCTTTCACCTTTCCACGTTCCGTAGTTCATAACCAAACGCCCAAACTTTACCATATCGCGCAAGGTACATATCATTGCAGAATCGCCCCAAGAATCGTTATTTTTAGTTTTTAATATTTCTGCTGTACTGAACGCATCCATTTTGTTAAAAAGTTTTTCTCTTAAGTATTCCAATAAAGTTTTTCCCGATAACTTTTCTACTAGAGCGCAAAGTACTTGCGCCCCATTACTATCATACTCCCATATAGTATTTGAACGGCGCATTTGTCTTTCCCTATTTAAATATAAATGTGTTCTATCTATATCCTCACTTATAAACCAAGAACTAGGTCCACCCACAGTCGTCATCATTAACATTTCTCGTATGGTTTGATTTTTTAAATTCTCATGTACTTTTCCGTCTATTTTTTCTGGAAAATAATCAACAATCCTATCGTAAAGGTCAAGTTTCCCTTCTTCTAACAGTAATCCTATTGCAATACTCACAAAACTTTTTGTTTGAGAATACATTCTATGATGAAAATTTTGATGGAAAGGTTTCCAATACGCTTCTGCAAACACATCTTCACCCTTAACAAAAATTATACCATGCATTGAAGCCCCGTTTTTTTCTAGTTTTTTGATAAACTTTATTACGTTTTCAGAAGATATTCCCGCTTGTTCTGGTGTTACTTTTTTAAACATTTTTGCTCCTTAATCTGCTTATTTATCATTGAATTAAAACATAAATCCACCAGCATTGCTAGTGGATTTTTTAACTAAATGTATTGCAACTAATTTATTTTTCTTTATTGAATTTAATTAATCCACAAGTTATTAAAATCAAGTTCAGGCAACTATTTTCCTTATTTATATTTTTTAATCGTTTCTTCGTTTAATAGGCTTGCTGAATCTACATCACAATAAATGGTACAATCTGCGTGTTTTTTTAACAACGTTGCAGGCACTTCTGGCGTTAATTCTTCGGTTAGCGTTTTATATATTGCATCAGCTTTTACCGCGTAAGGCACAGCACAAATAATTGTTTTGCACTTCATTATTTGTAAACAAGTCATACTAATTGCTTGTTTATAGGTTTCTTCAACGTTCTTAAACCATCCTTCACCGATTTGCTGTTGCAAACAACGTTCAGCAAGCGTAACAACTTTATAAGCGTTGGTATCATTAAAATCTGCAGGTGGGTCGTTAAATGCTATATGCGCATTCTCACCTATTCCTATTAGTCCAACGTCTACGGGATATTCTTCTAAAATTTTAGTGAGTTCTGCTATCGTCTGTTGTGGGTCTTTTTGTCCGTCAATAAGATAGGCATTTTTAAGATTTACTTTACTCACAAACCTATCGATTAAATATCTCTTAAAACTTGCGGGATGTTCTTCACTAATCCCAACGTACTCGTCAAGGTGAAACATTTCAACCTTACTCCAATCAACAGGCTGTTTTATAAACTCTTCAAAAAAAGTAAATTGTGATGCGCCTGTGGAAAGCAACACTCTTGCTCTACCATTTTTTTCAATAGCTTCGTTCAATTTTTCACACGCGTGAATCGCTGATTTTTTACCAAGTTCATACTTGTCCTTACTAATAATTAATTTCATTTTTAGCACTCCTTATAAGTTTATACGTTCATTATCATACTATTAATTTGCTTTGTCAATATATTTATTTAATCTTGTTTTTTATATTTGATTTTTATTACTTTTTGTTTTATATTTTTGAATTTATTTTGATTGAAATATTTAAATAAAATCGTTTATTAAATAAATATTGAAACGATTCTTTATACCCTATTTGAATATAAACACAAAAAGAAAAACACGCATCTTTGATGGATTCTTTCTTTTTGTATGTATAGGTCTAAATCTCGTTTTTAGGGGATGTATGTAGAACTAAAACTATTTTTTATTTATTATAATGAGGAAGTTCCTTCTGCGCGCATTAACTTTTAAGATACCGTTACGCAATAGCAAATTCACGCAACAGCTGCCGTTCTATGGTACTTTCGCAACCATCTTCCCTAATTTATGACGACCAAAGGTTCAGTAATTTTATAAGCGTATCAAACTTCCAAACAACGCTAACTGTGTTAAACTTTAAGGGTGAACCCAACAATTTCCGATATAAACAGGTAGTTATCCCGACACCGATATTAGCATCTCGGCTATCCTTTTTAAGAAATTGCTATAATTTTAGTAAAGGTCTATAAGTAAAACACTTATAGACCTTTACTAGTGGCTGCCCCTGACAGACTCGGGCGAAATAAAATGTAGCCCTACGTAGTGAAACGGAGTAGCGTCGACGACGCAATATAGAATATTGCTCGGATAGTTCATCTCCGACGGGTGACCGACGACAAAAGAAAAAGACCAACTTTTTGTTGGTCTTTCCTTTTGCTGTCTTACACTTACAAAAAAGCTGTCATCTCCCAAACAAAAAACACGGTTCCGTAACCGTGCCTTTTTCTTATTTGGGAAGTTCGCCAAAGAATTTTTGCATTTTTGGCGAACTTGGCGTTCTTCTTTTTCAAGTTCGCCAAGTTGTTTTCCTTGTTGGCGTTCTTCCTATATATTATATAAATTGTATAGAGAAGTCTACTCCGAGATTTTATCTACTGTCATTACATCGCTTACGTTACAATCTAAAATTTCGCAAATCTTTATAATGACATTCATCGAAACAACTTCATTCTTTCCCATTTTTGCAAGCGTTGATGTTGACATCTCAGCCTTAACTCTTAGTTCAGTTTTAGTCATTCCTTTTTCAATTAAAAGTTTCCATAGGTTGTTATAGTTTGGCTTCATAATAACCAACGTTTAAAATATCAATTTGTACTGCTCTCATAGCATCAAGTGCAGTATTATGGCTTTCAACACTTACACCTGCACAACACTTGGCATCAACCAAAAGTCTAACTTCGGGGAACGTAGCTTTGAGAATCATTGCATTTGATATTACACAAATATCCGTACAAAGCCCACACAACTCAATTTCTTCTATTTCTTTTCCAAAGTCTTTAATGATATTCGGCAAATCCACACTACCAAATGTAATCTTGTCTATTACTGTTTCAACGTAGGGTTTTAACTCATCACAAATTTCCCACCCTGCTGTATCTTTTACACAATGTTCAATGGGCAATTTTCTTCCCTCTTGCGATTTCATATAATCAGCAAAATGCGTATCTCTCGTAAATATTACTTTGCCATCATAATTCTTTACTTTCTCTACAACGTTAGGAACTATCGCTTCTGCAAGTTTACTGCCGAGACTTCCTGTAATAAAATCATTTTGCATATCCACAACTATTAAAAATTTCATACAAAACTCCTTAATAATCTATCCCACTAAAAATCTTACCGTCTATTCCAAATATCATATCTATCGGAATAAGGTCTCCCGTAGTCATTTGTATTTGACGTTCATAAGTCTTAATTTTCTTTACCACACCTGTAATTGTAATGTACGCTCCACCTTGTTTCTTTTCATCGGGGTTGAAGAACGTAATCGTTATTTCAGGTTGATTTTCTAACTGCTCCATAAGGAACAATAATTTCTCGTTCATTATGGCTTTCATTTCTTCCGACGGTTCACTATATTCGTCAGTCAAACGTGCCGTTTCCTTAATAGAATCAGCGTGTCCCGTTAAAGCGGCAAATGGAGAGAATTGCGCAGCACGGTCATAATTCGACATTTTTGGACGTGTATCAGACTGATGATGCGGTAAATCAATTATATCTGCGTACTTGTTTCTTGCATCTTCCACTCTATTTCTCCTCTTAACCTCTCAATAAATTGGAATTTATCACTCTAAATCAATGTCAATTACGTATTGGTCGTCAATCAGAATATAATTTACATTATACTTTTGCGCAAGTGACAACACCTTTGCATTATCCGCCAAAACATTTTCCAACGTACACCATTCATCATCCAAACGGTTCTCAATGACGTTTGCATATTTCTTTATATCGACAAAGTGGTTTCTGATATATTCTTCACTCATTATAAGGCAGTAATATTTAATATCTTTGAGATATTCGTTTTCAAAATCTTTCTGCCAATCGAAAGGAATATAGCAACCTTCAACAATTAAGTTCTGCTTGTTCTCAATAGCCGTCTTTATCATCTCACGAACAATCGTCCATAAATATTCGGTCAATTCATTATCATCTATAGGGGTAAGTTCTGTATTGCCGCTACGAATTAAGCCCATTTTCAGATGGTCTATTGACAGGTATGGATATTTATATTTTTCGAGCAATTTTTGGGCAAGTGCAGTTTTGCCTGTATGCGATGCACCTGTAATTAAAATAATCATTATCTCACCTATAAATTCTTATTTATCTAGGCGCACTTCCAAGTCCAATAGAAATAAAAAATGAATTAGACAACTTACTGTCTGCTATGTAACATAAAAGGAGAAATAAAATGGAAATCACAACGGAAAATGCTCATCTTCAAGGCGAATCAATTTCAAAAAAAGAACAAGAGTTAATCACGCAACTCGTAAATATACGGAAAGAACAAAATCAAGAATTACCCTTTGAAAATCTTGACGGTTATGAAGTTCCTCCACGTACACAGTTCTCAATGCTAAAAAAACCTGCATTGACGTTCAAATTATCTAAAATGGAATTTAACTGCGCTGCTGTTCGTCTGTTCAAGGGAATTACTCAAATTCTTCCTGTCGTTAATAGAGCAAAAAAGCGTTTAGCGGCTATACCCTGTCAAGAAGAAGAGAGCGCTTCCGTTGAATGGTCAAGATTAAAAAAGGATGTGTACGTTTCTAAAACGATAACGTCCGTTGACTTTGTAGAGCGTATATTTGAACTTATGGGTTGGGATAGAACTTGTCGTTATAAAATACTTGGTAGACTTGCTCAGACCGAACGTGGGCTTATTTTAGTCTTTGATTTCACGGAAGCAATTATGTTTGCTCCGAAACCCGTCGAATATATAGATAAGGTTACGGGATTAACGAAAAAACGTCAGGTTAAATACTATCCTGACGAATACAAATACAAAATTGGTAAATCTTATAATGATTATGTGGCTTTCCATCAACAAAGTCTCTTTGAAAATCTTGAAGAATATACTGATACCACAGTTGCTGCTACACCAACTGCACCACTATTAGATAAGGGGGAAAATAATGAGTAGACCTGCATATTCAAGTAAAGCTAATGAACTATCGCCATACATACTTATTCAACCGTATAGATGTTCATTAAC
>SVIP01000016.1 GCA_015069425.1 Clostridiales bacterium
ACCGTGATTAAAAGTCACGTGCTCTACCGGCTGAGCTAATGAATCATTTATTGGTGCACCTTCAGGGACTCGAACCCTGGACCCACTGATTAAGAGTCAGTTGCTCTACCAACTGAGCTAAAGGTACTTGTTGGCAGGGGTGGCAGGATTTGAACCTACGAATGACGGAATCAAAATCCGTTGCCTTACCGCTTGGCGACACCCCTATAGGTTTTTGTTTTATGGGGCGGGTGATGGGAATCGAACCCACGACCTCAAGGACCACAATCTTGCGCTCTAACCAACTGAGCTACACCCGCCATTTATGGTGCGCCTGAAGGGATTCGAACCCCTGACCCTCGGCTTAGAAGGCCGATGCTCTATCCAACTGAGCTACAGGTGCATAATGCCTTCGCCCTAAAGGGAATATGGAGCGGGTGATGGGAATCGGACCCACGCTGCCAGCTTGGAAGGCTGGAATTCTACCATTGAATTACACCCGCATCATCTTTCCAGAAACAATGCTAACTAATTATACTTAAAAAATAAGTGATTGTCAACTGTTTACAATTTATTTTTTGAAAATTTTTATGGAAAAAACTTTTAAAAAATAAAAAAGTCGATTTGAGTGCTATAAAAATAAAATTTCTTTGACATAATTACCATATTTATGTATAATATAACAGTTAATATAATAAATAAATAGCGGAGAAATTCGTTTATGTATAAAAATTTGTATAAATCATGGCTTGATTCTAATAAACTTAATGAAAAAGAAATAAAAGAACTTGTTGAAATTGAAAAAGATGAAAAGGAAATAGAATATAGATTTGGTAAAGATTTAGAATTTGGCACGGCAGGCATGCGTGGTATTATTGGGCTTGGGACTAATATGATGAACGTATATACTGTTAAGCGTGCTACACAAGGTCTTGCTGAATATATAAAGACGCTTGGCGAAAAGGCTATGTCAAAGGGTGTTGTAATTTCTTACGACACGAGAAGAATGTCTTTTGAATTTGCATACGCATCGGCGATAGTATTAGCCACCAATGGGATAAAGACATACATATTTAACGACGTGCATCCAGTACCGATGTTATCATATGCCGTAAGAGAACTAAAAACTGTTGCGGGAATAATGATAACGGCAAGCCATAATCCAAAAGAATATAATGGCTATAAAGTTTACGGTGAGGACGGAGCACAGATGCCACCTGAGGCAACCGCTGAAGTAGTTAAATATATTGAAGAAATTGGCGACGCATTGTCAGATAAAATATTATACGACGAAGAAAAAGAAAACAAAGTAAAAATCGTTCCTAAAAGTATAGATAAAAAGTACTATAAGACAATTAAAAAGCTATCTCTTTCTAGAAAGGAAGTAAAAAAAGTCGGTAAAAATATTAAACTTGTTTACACACCCGTTCATGGAAGTGGATATGTGCCTGTTACGACTATATTAAAAAAGATGGGAATTTCCGCAATGCTTGTTCCTGAGCAAACAAAAAAGGACACCGAATTTTCCACAGTGGAAGTGCCAAACCCTGAAATGAAAGAAACGCTTACGCTCGGTATTAAAATGGCGGATTTTAATAAGGCAGACGTTGTATTTGGTACAGATCCCGATTGCGATAGATTAGGTGTTGCAGTGCGTGACGATAAGGGTGCGTTTATAACTCTTTCGGGAAATCAAGCGGGAATATTACTTCTTGACTATATTTTAAAGCGCCTTAATGAAACAGGGAAACTTAACAAGAAAGGCTTTGTTGTAAAGAGTTTCGTTAGTACGGGTATGGCAAAACTTATCGCTGACGATTACGGTGTTGAATTGATTGAGACTCCAGTAGGCTTTAAGTTTATTGGTGAAAAGATTAAGCAATTAGACGATACTGGTAAACGCAAATACCTTTTCGGATTTGAAGAAAGTTGTGGATACTTGCGTGGAACGCATTGTAGGGATAAAGACGCAGTTGTTGCAAGTATGCTCTTTGCGGAAATGGTGTGCTATTATGCTTATAATGGAGTTGGTATTTATAAAAGATTAATGGAACTTTATGCAAAATATGGTTTTGTTTACGATACCAACGTTTCAGTTAAGTATAGTGGACTTAACGCTATGAAAGAGATGAACGCAGTCGTAGATAAAATGAAGTCGGTTGATTTAAGTGAGATTGCAGGTATAAAAGTTTTAGCAATGAGAGATTATTCTAAGGCGATAAAAAAACTTGCGAACGGCAGTGTTGAAGAATTGGATAGCCCAAAAACCAATGCGGTTTATTACGAATTAGAGGGCGGAAGTTTTATTTGTATGCGTCCGAGCGGAACTGAGCCAAAACTTAAAGTGTATTATTCTATAAAGGAACAAAACGATGAGTTGGCATTGGAAAAGTTTGAAAGATTAAAAGGCGAGTTTGAAAAGTTTATTAAATAATATCGCATATTATATATAATGTATATATACGCCCGATTAAACAGTTAATCGGGCGTGATTTGTTTTTTGGGAGATATAAGAAATTCTAATAGTAAGGTGCTTAAAATTATTTTGTCTTTTTTTAATTTATAAGTATAATATATCCGTAAAATAAATTTTCCTAAATGTAAGGAGAGAAAAATTATGAGTCGTTTATTCGGTACAGTATCAAGGGGCGTAAGAGCACCCATTATAAAGAGTGGTGACGATATTGTTAAAGTCGTTACTGATTCAGTGTTAGAGGCTTCTAAAGTTGAAGGTGTTGCATTTCATAATCGTGACGTCGTTGCTATGACCGAAGCAATCGTTGCAAGAGCACAAGGTAACTACGCGTCTGTGGACGATATTGCAACAGATATTAAAAATAAACTTGGTGGAGAAACTATTGGCGTTATTTTTCCAATACTTTCTCGTAACCGCTTTTCTGTATGTTTAAAAGGCATTGCAAAAGGCGCTAAAAAAATTGTTTTAATGCTCTCTTATCCATCTGACGAAGTTGGTAACCATTTAGTAAGTCTTGACGCTTTGGACGAAAAAGGTGTAAATCCTTATACAGACGTTTTAACTGAAAGTAAATACCGTGAACTTTTCGGATACGAAAAACATACCTTTACAGGTGTTGACTACGTTGAATATTATAGAAATCTTATTGAAGAACAAGGTGCAGAATGCGAAATCATTTTTGCAAACAGTGCAAAAGCAATACTTCCTTACACTAAGAACGTACTTTGCTGTGATATTCATACCAGAGCGCGTACTAAACGCTTATTAAAAAATGGTGGCGCAGATGTTGTTATTGGACTTGACGAAGTCTTAAATGCCCCTGTAAACGGCAGTGGTTATAATGAAAATTATGGCCTTTTAGGCTCTAACAAATCTACTGAAGATAGCGTAAAACTTTTCCCAAGAGATTGTCAACCCATAGTTGACGCCATTCAAAAGGAATTATTTGAAAAAACTGGCAAAATGGTTGAGGTTATGGTTTATGGCGACGGTGCATTTAAAGACCCAGTTGGTAAAATTTGGGAACTTGCAGACCCTGTTGTTTCACCGGCTTATACTGCTGGTTTAGACGGAACGCCAAACGAACTTAAGCTTAAATACCTTGCTGATAATGACTTTAAAGATTTGAAAGGTGATGCGTTAAAAGAAGCAATTAAAAACGAAATCGCTAAAAAAGATAACACGGTTGTTGGTCAAATGGGAACGACACCTCGTCGTCTTACCGATTTAATCGGCTCACTTTGTGACTTAACTTCAGGCTCAGGCGATAAAGGAACACCGATTATTTGGATTCAAGGTTATTTTGATAACTACACAACCGAGTATAAAGACTAATTTGTTTTTATAAATACACAAAAGATAAAACCGCCCAAGGCAGATTGCCTTGGGCGGATATTTATTATTTTTCGATTTATAACAACTCTTCATTATATATTGCTCTTATTCCGCCGATAAATTTGGGGCGAACTCTAGCACAAGTTAAATGTGCCTCTCCAATTTGTTTAACGGAAAGCCTTACGGGGACTGCGACTTTCTTTAGATGCATGCCGATAAAGGTGTCGCCTATATCCATTCCTGCATCTGCCTTAATTTCTTCAATCACAATTGGATTTTTGAATTTTGAATAAGCAACTGTTGCGAGCGAACCGCCTGCTTTTTTTTGCGGAATAACGTTTACGGGCTCTGCAATTGGAAGTGCATCTTTTTCAGTAACGATTGCTCTATTCAAATGTTCACAACATTGAACGGCAAGATAAATACCTTTCTTTTTTAGAACAGTATAGATACTGTTGAAAATATTTTCAGCGGTATCAGGGTCGGAATTAGTGCCGATTTTACTTCCAACAACTTCGCTTGTTGAGCAACCAACAACTAAAATATCACCTTTTTTAAGTTTTGCAACTTCAATAAGTTCTTTTACTGCGTTTTCGCATTGCAATTTTATATCCATAATATCACCAATAAATATTAATTAATCTTAATTATGATAATTATATCATTGGCAAAAGCAAAAAGCAATAAAAACTAGCAAAAATTGTGTTAAAAGGCAGTATAAAGCACTATATATATTGAGCGAAAAAAATAGTAAAAAAAAATTAAAAAAATGTAGAAAAACTTTTGTAAAACGCTTGACTTAAGAGTTTATATTTGATAATATATTTAGGCTACCGCTCAGGCGGGCAGATATATTTAATCGGTTTTAAGAATAAAAGCCGACTTTGACCGAAGTCAAGGAAACAGTAGATTGACAACTGCATAGAGAGAAAAGTTTGAAATATCAAACGAGAAAGACTTAATAAATTAGTACATTAAGGCAAAGAGCAAAAAAGACTAAATATTTAAACGAAAGGTTAATACGAAAA
>SVIP01000017.1 GCA_015069425.1 Clostridiales bacterium
AAAGAAAAACTCAAAATTAAAAATAATAATGCAAGTAAATGCAAAAAACGCTTGCATTATTTTTTGTGATAATATATACTAAATGACGGACAAAAACTCTAAAACAAGTCATTTATGGAGAGATGGCTGAGCTGGTCTAAGGCGCACGACTGGAAATCGTGTTATGCATAACCGCATACGAGGGTTCGAATCCCTCTCTCTCCGCCACGGAAAACCTAAACCATTTTTGGTTTAGGTTTTTTGTTTGTGAAGTTTGGGATTCGAACAAGGAGGGAGAAAGCCGACAGGCTTTCGGGAGAGAACAGTCCGGTGGACTGTTATCGCCGACGTGGACAACGAACGCAGTGAGGCGATAGTGCGCGACAGCGCACGGAAAAATCCCTCTTATATCCCAAAACGGACATCAAAACATGTCCGTTTTTTGTTTGGAAAAATTGAGAGGATTCGAACAAGAGCGTTAAAAAACAGTCCAGTGGACTGTTTTTAGCGGCTGACCGAAACATTTTGCAAAGCATAAAGAGCATCAAGACAAGCACACGCCATAGTGCCGATAGTAATTTGTAAATTATATCAACCCAACAAAGATTTGCTTGCTATTGTTCGAGATTTGGAATATAATATATGTATCATATTTGAGGTGGTTTATATGCTCAGTTATATTTCAGCAAAAGAGGCTGCGAAAAAGTGGAATATTTCTCAAAGACGTGTTGCTATTTTATGTGCAGAAGAACGTATTAACGGCGCAATGATGGTCGGCAATATGTGGATTATTCCAAGCACTGCTGAAAAGCCTATTGATAAGCGAACTATTAGATACGAAAAACAAAAAGTTGTTGAGTTAAAGCCTTTTGTTAAGTGGGTTGGCGGTAAAGGTCAACTTATTGAACAGTTGGAAAAATATATTCCTGCGGACGGTGAAAAGGTTTTAACAAAGTATGCAGAGCCATTTGTTGGTGGTGGTGCATTGCTTTTTAATATTCTTTCTAAATACAACTTTGAAAGCCTTTATATTAGTGATATAAATGAAGAGCTTATCAACGCTTATAACGTTGTAAAAAACAAGGTTGACGAGCTTGTAAATAAACTAACCGAAATGCAACTTGCGTTCGTTCCTATGGATGAAAACGGACGTAAATATTATTACTATACAGCAAGAGATAGATTTAATTCTTTGCGAATTACTGAAGAAAACGCAGTTGAAAAAGCCTCTTTATTTATATTCTTAAACAAGACTTGCTTTAATGGGCTTTATCGTGTGAACAAGAAAGGACAATTTAATGTTCCTATGGGGGCATATAAAACCCCAACCATTTGCGATGAAAATAATTTGCGCAACGTATCTGAGGCTTTACAAAACGTTACTATCGTTTGTGGAGATTATACTCTTTCAAAAGATTTTATCGATAAAGAAACTTTTGTTTATCTTGATCCCCCTTACCGTCCTATTTCCGAAACGGCAGGCTTTACAGCATATAATGCTGATTGCTTTGATGATAAAGAACAAATACGCCTTGCAAGATTTATTGATGAAATAAATTTAAGCGGTGCAAAAATAATGTTAAGTAATTCTGATCCGCAAAACGTAAACCCCGAAGATACATTCTTCGAGGAACTTTATAAATCATATACAATAAACAAGGTTGAGGCAACAAGAGCAATAAACAGTAAAGGCGACAGCCGTGGCAAGATAAAAGAATTGCTTATTTGCAATTAAGGAGATACTTATGGAACAAGATTTTTTCACATTTCTACTTGATTTTATAAAACTACTTCAAGATCCAAACATTGAAAATCATATAAAAGAAAAAGCGATAAAGTCATTTTTAAAACAAAGTGTTGATAATCAACAAAACTACGGATATCAAACAAAACAAGACTTAAAACTTTTAATTGACTTAGCCCCTAATGAAAAAACTTTATTTGAAACTATAGGCACATATCTTTGCACCCACGATACTCGCTATTAAGGAGATAATATACTTATGAAAAGAGATTTTAAGGAATGGTTAAAAACGTTTAGAAACAGCATTTGCGATTACGGTTATTACGTTGACTTTAACAAAGTTTACGGAAACGTAGAAACAATTAAGGTTGAACTTAATATTCTTAATTCGCTTATCGGCTCTAAAAATATAGAGACAGATTTTGAAAAATTGCTTACGGATTATCCGCAAGTATTAAAATGTATTCCCGTATTACTAGCTGTTAGAGGTCGTGAAATTTATACAATTGACGGCGACGGCGAATATCTTTTCAACTTTAAGAAAATGAACTATTCCGTTGAAGAATATAAAATGTTTATGAGAAAAACAGGGCTTTTCTCTTTGATTTCTGATCACGTTATAAATAATCTTGTCGATTACGTTACAGGTGTTGAAGTTGGTCTTGATAGCAATGGTCGTAAAAATCGTGGCGGTCATTTAATGGAAAACCTAGTTGAAGATTATTTGCAAAAAGCAGGTCTAATTAAAGGCGTTGACTACTTCAAAGAAATGTACATATCAGACATTGAGAAAAAGTGGTCTATTGACCTTTCAAATATCTCAAACCAAGGTAAAGCAGAAAAACGTTTTGATTTCGTTGTTAAAAAAGGTGCTACTATTTACGGCATTGAAACTAATTTTTATTCAAGTGGTGGATCTAAACTTAATGAAACGGCAAGAAGTTATAAAACTATTGCGTTAGAGGCAAAAGAAATTCAAGGTTTTGCATTTGTTTGGTTTACCGACGGACAAGGTTGGCAGTCCGCTCGCCACAATTTAGAAGAAACGTTTGACGTAATGGATAATATCTATTGCATTTCCGATATGGAAAACGGCGTTGTTGATACGCTTTTCGCTGAATAATATGGCAAAGAAAATCCCCTTACAACCCGAAAATTTCGAGCTTGAAACAAAGACCGTTTGGGCGTTCCCTAATCGTGGTAAATGGGCAACTCACGACGCTAAATATCGTGGTAATTGGTCGCCTTATATTCCCCGAAATGTTATTTTAAGATATTCTAACGAGGGCGATGCAGTTTTAGATCAATTTGTGGGCGGAGGCACGACTGCCGTTGAAGCTAAACTTACAGGCAGAAATTTTATAGGTGTTGATATAAACCCTAATGCGGTAGAATTATCTCGTAATAAATGTAATTTTGACTTTGACTCTAGCGTAGATATTTCTATTCGCCTTGGCGATGCTCGAAAGTTGGATTTGCCCGACGAAAGCGTTGACCTAGTTTGCACCCACCCACCTTATGCCGATATTATTCAATATAGCGAGGATATTGACGGCGATTTGTCTCATTTACCTATTAAGTCATTTTTAATGGAAATAGGAAAAGTTGCGGAAGAAAGTTTTAGAGTTCTTAAAAAAGGGAAATATTGTGCTATTTTAATGGGCGACACTCGTAAAAACGGAATGGTGCAACCACTTGCATTTGAAACAATGCGAATTTTTGAACTTGCAGGCTTTAAGACAAAAGAAATTATTATAAAAGAACAGCACAACTGTAAAGCAACAGGCTTTTGGAAAACGAACAGTATAAAACACAATTTCTTACTACTCGCTCACGAGTATTTGTTTGTATTTAAGAAAAACTAAGGAGATAATTATGGCAATATTACCACAAAATTATATGGAAGCAACAGTAGTTTTAGGCATTACAACTTTTCCTAACCAAGTAACATGGTTTGCGACAGGTTTTATTGTAGGTCGTTATGAGGGATTGGATGAAAATGAACAAAAAGTATATACAACATATTTAATTACAAATAAGCATGTTGTTAAAAATTGTAATGCATTGCACTTGCAATTTAATTCTGCAACAGGCACATCTTTAAGTACAACCACATTAAAAAAGGGTAAGCAATTATTATTTTCTGAACATCCCGATCCTGAAATTGATATAATTGCAAATAGAATAAATGTAAATGGAGCTATTGAAAATGGTGCAATTGTTTCCTTCTTTCAATTAGACAATCAGTCATTAAATAAAATCTCAATGAAAAATAGTGGCGTTACAGAAGGAGCATTGGTTTATGCATTGGGTTTTCCTGTTAGTTTGGATGATGGATTGGTTGACAGTATAAGCAAAGCACCTGTTTGTAGATTGGGATGTATATCTCGAATAGAACATTTATATCATAATAATAATGCTAAGTTCTTCATTATTGACGCTACTACATACCCTGGAAACTCAGGAGGTCCTGTAATTAATAGACCAGAATTTATTTCAATTGCAGACACACCAACTAATAGTAGCGCAAATCTTATAGGTATTGTATCCGCATATATACCTTATCGAGAGCAGTTGATGAGTACTCAAACAAAAAAGGTTCGTATGATTAATGAAGAAAATAGCGGATTAACGGTCGTTTATCCAGTTGATTTTATTGCAGAAGTTGTTGAAATAGAAAGAACACGCTCAACAGGATTACAACCAAATCAAAAAATGAACGGATTAAAATAGTAGTTTTACGTTTCACGTGCTCCGCCAAAACGGACATCAAAAGATGTCCGTTTTTTTATTTGTGCGGTTTTGTCGTTTTTGTTTAGTTGATATTTTTTAGCGAGGGAGTGTTGTTTTTTGCTTGGTTTTTGCTTGGTTTTTGCGATTGTGTATTGATTTTTGTCTTTTGGTGGGGTATTATATTATATATTTATTATTTATTTTATAATATTCTCTATTTTAAGGAGGTTATCGTTATGCCATTTAACAATAACGACGCCTTTTTGTACGTACTTGCCGTTATTATCGTTATTTT
>SVIP01000018.1 GCA_015069425.1 Clostridiales bacterium
GAAGTCGCCCGACTGATTTCTGATTCCGCCGACAAGTGTTGTACCATATAAAATTTCTACACCGTTTTCTATTAGCAACTGTTCACATAGAATAGCAAACACGTTAGGATTAAAATAAACCTGATATGGTACTAGGTGCTAAGCGATAATCAACCAACGCATTGCTGTAAGCGTCAAACATAGCCTGTGTAGAATCTAATTCTCCGTGTTCCCAACAAAGATTTGCACGGAATACGCTCTTGGTTCTAACTTCTTCACTTACGGCAAGGTCAAACACTTGCACGGATACTGGAACTTTTTGACTAAAATCCTTAAAATCAAAGGTCATTTCCCCAGTATATAAACCAGCAGTTTGATCTAATTTAGTCTCAAAAGTAACGTAAATACCTTGATTTGTATCTTTGGGTATAGAGTTTTGTTCATACTCAACTACTGAAGATACTGGCACAAGCGCGTCGGGATACATTCCCATCGGCGCATTGTTATTGTTGTAATTGACTGAAACTTCAAAATATTTTTCCGTGTAAACGGTTATATTATCCACGCTAATTTTGTCATCACCGTTAGCCAAACTCAAATCTGATATGGTTACGTTATAATAAGGAACGTCTACCGACGGAGATATTATAATTTGACCGCTTTCAAACTCGCCTTTCGCCATAAAAATATCTATCTTGGCTTCAGAAGAAATACTGCTGTACTCTTCTTTGCTCACGTCAGCCAAAATCTTTTCGGTTGCAGGACATGCCCATAACTCTACTTGTGAAGACTCTATTGTCTTTTCATTAGGTTTAGAACACGCCGAAACAACGGTCAAACTGAAAATAAGTATAAAAGTAATTAGACTTTTAATTGTTTTTTTCATTAAAGATGGTCTCCTTTTCGCATCTGATAATGTTAAATCTTACCAGCGTTGCTCAATGCGTTTCTGAACATATCCTCCGTCCAATACGCTTTTGTTTCGTCATAGAATTGTTGTGCTGTTTTAGTATTGCCGATTTCAGTAAATCTACCAAAATAATCAGCGTCAGCAAAAGCAGAAAGGTTGCCGTATTTTACAAGCGCAAACGAACTTGGCGAACGCAATATCTGTATTTCATACATATCGGAATTGAAATATTCAATTCTGTCTTTATTCAACGCGCTTATGCTGTCATATACGTCGCTAGCAGCAGCTTTAAGATTGAATTTGAAATCTAAAGTTGCACCCGAAGTAGCTTTAGCAAACACGCCTAAACCTACGTCGGTAGCCATAAAGCGTATAAAGTCAAAAGCAATTTCTTTGCCTTTTGCGTAAGCCGGAACTACACCCGAAACGCCTGCGCTCGTCCCGTCAACTATAAATCTAGCTTCTAATATCTTGTCAAAACTTTTTTGCGACACGTCATAACCTTCACCTTTAAGGTCGGTTTTTCCTTGGTCAATCGCTTTAATTAATGCGGAAAGTTCAGCGTCGTCTGCTATGGTGTCGTCGGGACAGTTATTAATAATGCTGCTGATTATAGGTGTGCGCATCATTTTAATGGTGTAATCCTTGCCGCCGTGTTCCAACAAGTCTGCCTTTCTCTCTTTCATTTCATCGTCAAACCAGTCCCCGTTTATGTGAAAAACACCCGTTCCGCCAAGAAAAGAAGTTTGCTGTACCATGTAGTTGTTACTACCGAACGAAGATGAGTGCAAGAAGTTTTCCGTAGTGCTATTTGAGTCAGAAGATCTCTTAAGTAATTTTTCCATTACTTTAAGCGATTCAAGTCTTCCTTCTTGTTCAAATATTCCTGCATTAAATGAAGAAAGTCCGTCGTCGTCAATTACTCTTCCTTCATAGAAATTATTGTATCCTTCTACGCCTTCGTACTGAGCCCACCAAACTTGCATTACGTGCTTATTCCAATACGCCTCGTCGTCCGCCTGTATAAACGGTGCTTTTCCCATACCTTTAATCTTTACGCAAGCGTCGTAAAGTTCATCGGTAGTTCTAGGAAGTTCAATCTTGTACTCTGCAAGTAAATCTTCATTGTACAAGATACCCGTTCTTCCGCCTTGATAGGGTGCCATATAATATTCGTCTATCGGGTCTGCTACCGTTCTGTCGTGGTAAACGAAATTAGCCTTTACACTATCCTTTAATTTCTGAGAATAGGTAAGCTCTTCACCTGGAAGAACTTTGTTGTAAACCGTTTCTGTGAGATTAGCAATTTGCTCGCCACCAGCATAATCGGAAAGTGCCGTTCCGAATATTAGGTCGTAAGTATTCTTTTCCGCGCCTAAATCAAGTTGGTTTTTTGCAAAGTTAGCAAGTTCGTTGTCAGTAATACTAACTTCAAGTTCAGGATATGCCTGTTTTACCCAATCCTGATTTTTGAATTCTTCTGCTAAATCGTATACCCACTGTACGCCATAGCCCTGCTCAAAAGCATAAATCTGTAACGTCTGTTCACTATCCGATTGTTTACCGTTGCCACAACCTACGCTAGTTACAAGCAGAGATAAAGATAGTACCAATGCAATCAACATTTGATAAAGTTTTTTTCTCATATTGTTCTCCTTATAAAGTTAAAAATTTTCTTAGATTTTAATAAAATTTTCCCCGCAATAATCATTGTGATTTTTCTATGCTGTAATTATACCAAAATCAATTACCTCCGTAAATACTAATTTTATGTTAAAAAGATAATAATTTTTTGTATTTTTTATAAAACTATGCGTATGACGAAAAAATTTTCCAACTTTTTATTGACAGTCTGCGTTTTTAATGGTATGCTTTTAGTGAGGTAAGCTATGATAAAATTTCATATAAATAAGATTTTTCCCAACATGCGTAAATTCGGCGATATAGACATTTACCAAATAGGTCGTCTATTAGGT
Organism: Clostridiales bacterium; assembly: GCA_015069425.1. Taxonomy (GTDB): domain Bacteria; phylum Bacillota; class Clostridia; order Christensenellales; family Borkfalkiaceae; genus UBA1259. Next base: position 2,866 of record SVIP01000018.1, read on the forward strand.
GATTCTCAAACACAAGTCCCCACGCACATACAACTTGACTATTATGAACTTACTATCGTTACACACGGTCAAGGGCTAATTTATACAAACAACGTCCCTACTGCCGTAAAGTCGGGTGACATTTATCTTTCGTTGCCTGGCGACACTCATAAAATAGAGTCTTTTGAAGAAGACCCTTTGGAATTCGATTTTTTCACCTTTAAGACAAACGACTCTGAATACACCAAAAATTTCGCGGATATTTCGTATTATTTACACGACCCTACGACGAGAGTTTTCCGCGATGAAAAAATCAACTTCTTAATATCTAACGCCATAATGGAATTAAACAATGAAAACAACTATACGGAAAAAATACTAGCAAGTATTTTTAATCAGATTGTTATATATCTCATACGCGATACTTACAGCGGTAAAGTATACAACAAAACCATAAAAAACAAGTCTGAAATGTTGTGTCTACGCGTCATGAACTATATCGACACGCATATAAACTCAATTAAAAGTTTAACTGAAATAGCGACGTGTTTTGGTTATGATTACAGTTATATATCCTCTCTCTTTAAGAAAAACACAGGTCGAACGTTAAACCGATATCTTCAAAACAAAAAACTTGAATCGGCAAAATTACTTTTAATGGAAGAAAAATTAAAAATCAATGAAATAGCCTATCTTCTAAATTATTCGTCCCCTTATTCGTTCAGCAAGGCTTTCAAAGATAAATACGGAATTTCACCCAAAGCCTATATTTACTCTGAAAAAAATAAAACGGCTAATTAAATAAAAACCCAAAAGTATATAAAATGCCACAGACAAAAAAGCAACCTCACGGTTGCTTTTTCTTTTTAGTATTTAATTAGCCTTTCAAACCACCTATTGAAAAGTTCTTCATTATTGTATCCGAAAAACAAGAAAACAATATGATTATAGGGGTGATTGAGATTATTAATCCTGCAAAGAAGTAAGGCATATCGCCCGTTCCCCTTGCAATATCTTCTATTTCGTACAAACCAGACGCCATTGTAGGATAATCAGGCATATACATTAAAACGGT
>SVIP01000009.1 GCA_015069425.1 Clostridiales bacterium
AGGACGAAACGGAAACGCTTTCCGAGGACGAATCGCAAGCCCCCGTCACGCAGACGATGTAAAAAGGCGCGACAGTTCAAACCCAAACAAAAAAAGGCGAAAATATCTTTTTTATCGCCCCTTCACACCAAAAGGCACCCAAATATGGGTGCTTTTTTTGGTGGCAGAGAAAGAGACTTTGTTTCGGTTCTTAGTTCGCCCGTCTTATGACGGACAAGCAAAGATAGGCAAGGGCTCCGTAGTGTAACGGAGGAGTGTCCCTCTTTCTCCGCCACGATAAAGGACACCAAACGGTGTCCTTTTTACGTGGCGTAAAAAGAGTTTTGGTTTGGTTCTTTGGTTCGGCTTTGCCATTGTAGCGAAGCGTAGATGTGTTCCTTTCCGTTAGTAAAATCAAAGTATCTATTAATACTATTTCTGGTTTTAATATAAATATTGTTTAAGGAAATGGATTTATAGCAGGTTTTTGAACGAAAAAATTTTATTGACATTAAAAAATATTTAATATATAATCATTAAAAAGGAGTGCGTAATGGATAAACTATTAGATATTAAATGGAAAATATGGAAACATAAATTAGGGGATAAAAAAGAAGCTTTTGAACTATATGATGCCCTTTGTGCTATTTTAAAAGAAAAATATGGATTGGTAGACAAAGATTATGATGAAAAACCTATGACACGAGGAAAAGAGTGGTTGGATATTCATCATATAATGGAGTATGAATTAGATGATATTGCTAACAGAACGAAACAGGCAAGACAATTTGATAGAATAGAAATAAAAATGAATGGTATAGTAGCAGAACTTAAGGGAGATGAAGATTTTAAAGAGAAGGAAAAAAAAGTTAGAGATCTTTATGAAAAAGAAAAAAAGAATAATCCAAAGTTAAGTTTTTTTAAAATTGTTAAATATATGAATACTATTGATGAACTTAAACCTTATAACAAAAAAGAAAAGTTAGTTTATGCTAATAAAATAGAGCATTTTCTATTGCATTATTTAATTGATTCTATTAGAGGAAGAAAAGTTATGTCTGGTGGAACCAACTATATGTGGGATAGCGCTATTGCATTAGATGTGTATGGATTTGATATGGAATACATGAAAAAAATTCAAAAAAATAAAGACCTATATTATTCTTATATGAGCAGTGAAGAGATAACATTGTTGTATAAAAAATTAATAATTTGGAAGAATTGGGATATAAACCAGTGTAGACGATATTGGTTGAATTATTATTATACATATAAAGCGAGCGTGGAAAATTTGACTTCATATGTAATAGATAAAAAAAGATTTTTTTGGTATTTTAAAATTTTAGGTTTTTGTGTAGATGAAAAATTTAAAAAATTAATTGAAACAATTCCGTTTCAGCATTGCTATACATATGGTAATAAACTCGCAAAAATGATTAAAGGTCAAGTTTTTGATGAAGAAGAAAAAACGCTTATAGGTTTTTCATTAGGAAAGACATTTAGGAATATGGAGTATACTATACCTAATAATGTTGTTAAACTTATAGATAATACCTTTTATGGGACTTCTTTGTGGCGTATAGAAACTTTAAATATACCAACAAGCGTTGAGATAATTCCATATAATGCGTTTGCTGAAAGTACGAAATCAGGAGAAATATTAGCTCTTTCTGGTATAAAAAAAATAGTGTACGAAGGAACTAAAAATGAATGGGAAGAAAAATTTTCAGATGTTCTTTTAGGGGATATTGAATTGATTTTTAAAAAGTAGTTTTACGTTTCACACGCTCCGCCACTAAAAAAGGATACCTGATGCTATGCACCCCAAAAGTTTGTCTAACTTTTGGGGTGCATAGCATTTAGTGCCCTTTTTAATTATAAGATAAAGTTTAGGTTAATTATAGCTTTTTTTCATTTTCACTTTTCATTTTGCTTTTATTTTGGTATAATTAAAATGTTAAAACTCTTAAAGGAGAAGTAAAATTATGATTAATAAATTTTGCAAATATCCACTTTGGGATTGTACGATTACGCTTTCAAAGGTTGCTACAGGTGTGGAAAAAGCCGACCTTGTAATTAAAAATGCAAGACTTATAAACGTTTGCACTCGTGAAATAATAGAAAACACTTCTATCGCTGTTGTAAAAGGGCGGATTGCTTTAGTTGGCTGTGCGGATCATTGTATAGGCGAGAATACAAAAATAATTGATGCGGAAAACAAATACCTTGCGCCAGCGTTTATGGACGGACATATCCACATTGAATCTTCAATGCTTTCTGTTGGAGAATATGCAAGAGCCGTGGTCGCACATGGTACTAGCGGGGTATTTATTGATCCACACGAAATATGCAACGTACTTGGGCTTGAGGGTGTTAACTATATGATAGAAGACGCTAAGCGTACTCCTCTTAAAACAATGCTTACCACTCCGTCTTGCGTGCCTGCGGTAGGCGGATTTGAAGATACTGGTGCGAAGATTGATCCTGAAGACGTTGCTACTACAATGAACTACGATTGCTGTGTTGGACTTGGTGAAATGATGAATTTTCCTGGAATTTTAGGCGGAAATCCACACACGCACGGCATTGTTGGGGAAACTCTTAAAGCAGGAAAGATACCAACAGGGCACTATTCTCTTCCCGAAACTGGCGCAGGGCTAAATGCGTACGTTGCGAGTGGGATAAGGTGCTGTCACGAATCTACTAGGGCAGAAGATGCACTTGCAAAAATGAGGTTAGGAATGTATGCTCTTCTTCGTGAGGGCTCTGCTTGGCACGACTTAAAAGAAGTTGCAAAGGCTATTACCGAAAATAAAGTAGACAGTCGTTATGCTTGTTTAATCTCTGACGATACACACCCACATACGCTTATTAAACACGGACATCTTGACTATATAGTTCGCCGTGCGATTGAGGAAGGTATTGATCCCGTAACCGCAATACAAATGGTTACTATAAACGTGGCGCAATGTTTCCAACTTGACCACGAATTGGGCAGTGTCGCACCGTCAAAGTGTGCAGACTTTGTTTTAATTGACGACCTTTCGACTTGTCACGTAACTGACGTGTTTATCGACGGGGAGCACGTCGCAAAAGATGGGAAAATCATAGTGGAATTTGCACCGTATGTTTATTCTGAAAAAGCAATGAACTCAGTTCATTTAGATAAACTTACTGCAAAAGATTTTAAGATAGAATGTGACGGAGAAATAGTTGACGTTCACGCAATTGAAGTCATACCAGCAAAAGTGGGAACTTTCGATAGAATAGTTACTCTCCCTGTGCATGATGGCAATATTGAGGCGGACGCATCGCAAGACGTGTTAAAAGTTGCGGTGTTTGAACGCCATAAGAGAACTGGAACGGTTGGCAAGGGCTTTACAAAGGGATTTGGAATAAAGAGAGGTGCTCTTGCACAAACGGTTGCGCATGACGCACACAACCTTTTAGTGGTGGGTAGTAATGACGAAGATATGGCGTTAGCAGCAAATACACTTATAGAGTGTGGTGGCGGACTTGTTGCCGTGCTTGACGGAAAGGTGCTAAGCGTTGTTGAATTGCCTATAGCGGGGCTTATGAGTGATAGACCAATTGACGAAATGAGTGCGTCTATTGAGAAGATGGAGCGAACTTGGGAAGAAATGGGAAGTACACTTCCATCTCCGTTTATGACTATGGCATTAATTCCGCTTGCGTGCTTGCCTGAAACACGCTTAACAAACAGAGGGCTTGTGGATTGCAGAACGTTTGAGTTTATTGACCTAATTGTGAAATAGTTAAGGAGATATAAAATGATTAAAGATAATTTGAGTAATTGTGCACTTTATTTTGGCACTCACAAAAACTTTGAAAAGGCATTTGAGTTTATCAAAAAGGCAGTAGAAGAAAATTATCCCGTAGGAAGATACGAGATTGACGGAACTGACGTTTATGCGTTTGTTCAAGAATATGCATCGAAATTAAGAAACGACGCTAAAAATGAAGGACATAGAAATTATATTGATATTCAATTCGTTATATCGGGAGAAGAAGTTATAGAGGTTTGTGACGTCAATTCTTCAAAAATAAAAACCGAATATAACCCGGAAAAGGACGTTGAGTTTTACTTTGATGCAGAAAAACCAACTTCATGTATGCTTAACGGTGGGGAATACGTTATTTTATTTCCACACGATATACATAAGCCTGGCATAGCGTTAAATGAGGAACAAGTTCCAGTAAAAAAATTGGTAGTAAAAGTTAAAAACAATATTTAGTTAATTGTATTGATTTAAAAATTAAAAAATAAAATTAAAGGAAAAGTTTATTATGGGATTGTGGACAAAAGAACATTTTTATTTAATTGTGCCGTCTTTTATCGTGTTTATTATATTTGCGGTAATTTTCGGTAAGTTTATGAAAAACAAAAGCGAAAAAGTAAAGTATTTGCCGTTGCAAATAATAACCATTATTTTGCTTGCGCTTGAGTTTATGAAACAAGGTTATAATATGAAAGGTGGGTACGATTTGTATGCTCTTCCTTTTCATTATTGTAGTTTGTTTTTGTATTTATTACCAGTTCATTCCTTTTACAAAGGAAAATATAAGAAAACAACGGATGCAATAACGCTTAGTTGTTTAGCATCGCTTTTCTTGTTTATGTTAGTGATGCCCGACGTTGTGTTTGGTGCAGGAAATATTAAAGAGTGTTTTAAAAACTTTTCAAGTTTTCATACCGTAATTTTCCACTTAGTTGTTTGTTTGTATTTTATTTTAACGTTAGCACTTAAGTTGTATAAGTTCGACGTGAAGAAAGATTTAATAGCAACGGCAATATTTTTAGCAGTTTACGTTATAATTGCAACTATTATGTCTTTCTCTTTAGAAGTCAATTTTCATAACTTATATAAATGCAATTTAGGTATGGTTGAAGATATTAGACTTGCATTGATGGAAGCAATAGGTATTTTAGGGCATATAATTTATGTTGTAGTGCTATTCTTCCTTACAATATTGTTTGCTTTTGGTGCATATTTTGCAACAAAAGGAATATTAGGACTTATAAATAAAGTAAAAACAATTAAAAAAAGCGCATAAGCGCTTTTTTAATTAGAATATATTTTCTTTCTTTTCATATAATTTAATAGGAGAAAGTATATGAAAAGATCACTTGTTTTATGGCAGTTCGGGGGATTGACCTTTACCGCAGTTTTAGGAACGATATTGCACTTTTTATACGATTGGACAGGTTTAATAATTTTTGCACCTATTTCAGCGATTAATGAGTCTACTTGGGAACACATGAAACTGTTCTTTTTTCCGTCGTTTATTTACGCCATAATAAGTAGTCTGTTTTTAATTAAAGAATACCCCGAATTTTGGTGTGTAAAATTAATAGGAATACTTGTTGGGCTTATATCCATTCCCGTGCTGTTTTACACCTATAATGGGGCAATAGGGCAGTCGCCCGATTGGCTGAATATTTTGATATTTTTTATTTCAGCGTTTATAGCCTACTTTGTTGAATGGTTGATTTTTAGAAATAATAATTTTACTTGTAGATTGCAAATTTTATCTATAATAATTTTAATTGTAATTACGGGACTATTTATTGTGTTTACTTTTATACAGCCGTCGTTACCAATTTTTATCCCACCAAAAACAGCTTAATAACACATAAAAAATAAAACACCAAAGGGCGGGAACTTTCGTTTCCGCCCTTTGGCTTTGTAGTAAGGGTTCGACTTTAATTTCTTAAAGTCGGGGTAAGGCTAAATTAATTGTTTTAGTGGGTATAACTTGTAGGATAATTTACAGTAACCCCAGTATATGATTTAAGACCTTTAACTCCTATTTGGTTACCACCAAATTTGGTCAAATGAATAAATTTCATAAAGTTTTAAATACATTATTTTAAGAACTTGCAACATAATAATTAAAAAACCGTCCCCGGGTTTTTTTGTCAGTAAAGAAAATAAAGCAAAGACTAAACTTGCAATTAAAAAAGTATAAACAAGCACGTCGACAAGTATAATCAATGCTTTTTAAATAATTCTTTTATAATTCATGCTACTACCTATAAAATCCGCATTCTAAAAACTGAACTATATAGTATTTTTATTTGTTTTATAAAACCCTTTTTTGTAGTTTTTCTATATCGCTTACGTCTGGGCGTTTTAAATAAGTTAGCAACATACAATATAACACGTTAAAAACGTGCGGTCTGTTTTCTTCATCATTAGCAAGTTCACCATTGTATACTCTAATAGCAAAATCTAATAAAGTAGTGAATATGCTATGCATTATTGCTTTAACGTTTGCCTCTTCGATAAACAACATAGAAAATTTTTCAACTATAGAATTAAAATTTTGTTGATGACACTCTAAGGCTTTATCTTTAAAATAAATCGAATAGTAATAACGAACGTAACATCTGCACCGCTCTTCGTTTTTTAACAAAAACTCCCACGCCTTAAGAAAAAATTTATAGAACTCTTTTTTTGTGTTGAGAACGAAGTTGTCTAAATCGCTTACCAGTGCATTACGAAAGGCTTGTACAAGTTCCTCGTCTAAAGATAAAAATGCTGCTTGATATAACTCTTCTTTACTTCCGAATAAACGGTAAATGTAAACCTCATTCATCTTAAAGTTGATTGTTGTTTCACTGTAATGTGCAAGATTTTTTGTCGTTGCCATTTCAAAGCCACCCGTTGCAATTAAATGGATGGCGTTGTCAATTAGAATTGCTCTAATTTCCTCTTTCATTTTCATTATTTAATACCCCTACCACACCTACAAAAATATCAAGAAACATTTTTGTAGTAAACACTACATAAAGCAGGATTAATTATAGTACATATATTTACTAAAGTCAAGCGAAAAAATGTGTTTTAATAAAAATATTTACTAAATTAAAAATAAATTAATTTTGCTTGTTATAATAATATATAATGTTTAAAAGGGTATGGGATGTATTCAGGTTATATAAAGAGAATAAGAGATTTGCGGGAGGATCATGATAAAACACAACAAGAGATTGCGGATATATTAGGAACTTCTCAAACGATGTACGCCCGATATGAGCGGGGTGCGAATGAACTGCCAATTCATCATTTAATTACATTGTGTAAATATTATAACGTTAGCGCAGATTATATATTAGGTTTTACGTCAAAGTCAAAGAACGCATATATACAACCAAACCAAAAAAAGTAGTCAAAAGAAGTAGTAGGGTAATTTAGATATGGGCAACAAGCCAGAGCGAGAGCTTTGGTTTTTTTTATGTCAAATCATATGCCAAGATTGACAAAAATTAATACATGTGTTATTATAATTTTAATAGATACGAGGAAATAATTTAAATGGAAAATTTTGTTTACAACACGCCTACCAAGGTATATTTTGGTAGGGGGTATGAAAAACAAGTCGGCTCTATTATAAAAGAGTACGGCTTTAAGAAAATAATGATTCAATATGGAAAGGAAAGCGTAAAAAAGAGTGGATTATACGATATTGTAATAAATTCTTTAAACGAAAACGGCATTGAATGGGTAGAAATGGGCGGTGTGGAGCCTAATCCCAAAATCACTTTTGTTAGAGAGGCGGTTAAACTCGCTAAACAAGAAGAAGTAGAACTTATTCTTGCAGTTGGGGGCGGAAGCGCACTTGATTCTTGCAAATATACCGCACTTGGGGCAAAAGCAGACTGTGACGTTTGGGACTTTTCTATGGGAAAAAGAAAACCGCAAGATGCGTTAAAGGTGGCTTGTGTTTTAACAATGTCGGCGGCGGGAAGCGAAATGAGTAATTCTGCCGTTTTAACAAACTTAGAACTCAATATGAAAAAGGGGTGTACAACTGAATTTAATAGATGTTTGTTTGCGATTTGTAATCCCGAACTTACTTTTTCAGTAAATAAATATCAGACTGCTTGCGGAGTCGTTGATATAATGTCGCACACGTTGGAGCGTTATTTTACAGATTATCCGGACACTGAACCGACAGATAGTATATCGGAAAGTATTTTAAAAGCGGTTATGTGTGCGGGCACTATTGCTGTGGAAAATCCGCTTGATTATGAGGCTCGCGCAACGATAATGTGGTCGTCAAGTTTATCGCATAACGGACTAACTGGTTGCGGTAGGGAAAATGCACTTCCCGTACATCAGTTTGAACATGCGCTAAGTGGTGAGTTTGATTATGTTGCACACGGTGCGGGGCTTGCCGTATTGTTCCCTGCTTGGGCAAAATGGATATATAAATATAAACCGCAAAGGTTTGCTAGACTGGCTCGTAACGTGTTTGGGGTAAATGAAGAAGACGATTTAAAAGCATCTTTGTTGGGCATTGAAAAAATGAGCGAATACTTTAAATCAATTGGAATGCCCACCACTTTAAGAGAACTTAACGTGCCAAAAGAGAGCATAGAAAGGTTAGTAGAACTATGTACTTACGGATACACACGAACGGTAAAGAGTTACGTTTCGATGGGCGCAAAGGAAATGAAAGAGATATTTGAATTAAGTTATTAGGAGTGTAATATGGACGAGTTTTTAAAATGGTTATCAAACTGGGTGGCAACGACGGGCGTTAAAATTGTTATTGCGTTAATCGTTTTGTTTATTTCCTTTAAGGTAATAAATTTTTTAGCGAGAAAAATAGAGAAGAAAGCCAATGACAAAAAAGCGGACAAAACTATTATGCGAACTCTTGCTTACCTGTTTAGGCTTGGGTTAAAAATTGTGGTTGCAATTTGCTTAGTTGGCTATTTGGGGATTGATACTAGTGGATTAACGGCGCTCGTAACCTCTTTGGGCGTATGTATTGGTTTGGCTGTAAACGGTGCGTTGTCGAATATGGCGGGCGGTGTTTTGATAATTTTAACAAGACCGTTTCGTGTAGATGATTATATTGAGGCACAAGGATATTCTGGAACTGTTACAGACATTCATTTAACAAACACTAAGTTGGTAACACCCGATAATAAGGTTGTTTATATCCCTAACGGTATTCTAGCAAATGGAAATATAGTAAATTATTCGGAAAAAGACACCCGTAGGGTAGATTTTGAATTTTCCATTGGTTATGCAGATGATTTTGAAAAGGCAAAATCTATAATATATAGAATATGTGAAAGTCATGAGTTGGTGCTTAAAGATTCTGCGCCTTTTGTTAGGGTAGGAGAGCACGGCGCTTCAAGCATAAATATTAAAACACGTGTTTGGACCAAGAGTGCGGACTATTGGACGGTTTATTTTGACGTGCTAGAAAAAGTTAAACTTGAGTTTGATAAAGAGGGCATAGAGATTCCATATAATCAACTTGATGTTCATATTAAAAAAGAAGATTAACATATTATGATTAAGTATGTATTTATAGATATAGACGATACACTTTTAGATTTTGATAAAAATGCTAGTTTGGCAGTTGAAATGGCATTTTCCAAAGTGGGACTCAATTATAAGCAAGAGTATGGGCCGTGGTTTTTAAAGATTAACGATGGGCTTTGGAAAATGATTGAAAGAAAGGAACTGACCAGAGAACAATTGCATAAAATTAGATTTAAAAAAGTTCTTTCGGAGTTTTCTCTTGTTGGCGACGGGGAATTAGTTGAAAAACTTTTTAGAGAGTATTTGTTTAATTTAGCAATCCCTGTAGACGGTGCGCTTGATATAGTTAAATATCTCTCAAAAAAATATACTCTTTTCGTCGCTAGTAACGCAATTTATCTTCAACAGATAAATAGACTTAGAAAGGCGGGGTTGCTAGAATATTTTAATAAAATTTTCGTTTCGGAAAACATAGGGCACAACAAGCCGAGCAAGGAATTCTTTGACGCTTGTTTTGCTGAGATTGACGGCGCTACGCCTCAAAACACTATAATGATAGGAGATTCCTTAACTGCGGATATTAAGGGCGCAAACGATTATGGAATGAAAACTATTTGGTTTAATAAAAAGAAAGCGCCTCTTCCTGAAGAACACATATATACTTACATGGTGACGGATTTAGAAGAAGTTAAAAATTATTTGTAAACATTTTGCACGCGTTGACAAAATCGCGTGCTTTTGTTATACTTATATCGTTTATTGGTGTGAGAGTATGCAAAAAGATTCAAATTATAAAATTGAAATTGAAAAAAACGGAGTGATTGCTTTTGTCCCAAGAGGTAACAGTATGTGGCCTATTTTAAAAAATAAGGGGCAGTCGGTTATTATTCATAAAAAAACCGAAAAGGATAAAATTACAAGGTTTTCCGTTATTTTCTACGAACGAAGTAACGGTGCTTTGGTTTTGCACCGTGTTTTAGGCTTTTGCGAACAGGGATACATTGTTTGTGGGGATAGCCAGTTTGATTTGGAAAAAGTTAAAGATGAACAAATTTTTGGTGTAATGGAAGGCTTTTATAGTGGTAAAAAATATATAGAAGTAACCGATAAAGCCTACTTGAACCGAGTAGAAAAATGGTATAAAAGAAAAACTTTGCGTAAGATTCGCCTTAAGTGTTTTAATTTTAAGAATAGGGTTATAAGTAAACTTAAGCGTATTGCTAAAAAAATTTTAAAAAAGGAAAAGAATAATGTTTGATTTAGTGTTGGTGTGTGAAAAAGCAAAAAAAGCATCTAAAAGTTTACTTTCACTCACCGAGGAGAAAAAGAAAGAGGCGCTCATAGTAGTTGCTAAAGCTTTAAGGGATAATGCGGAACGTTTAATAAACGAAAACGCTAAGGACATAAAACTTGCAAAAGAAAAAGGTGCAACCCTAGCATTTATCGATAGACTAACTTTAAATCAAAAAGTTATTGAGGGTATGGCTGTTGGTATCGAGCAAGTTGCACAGTTAAACAGTCCATTGAACAAGGTAACTTATTCATATTTAAATAAAGAGCAAGATATAAGTATAGAAAAAATAACAGTTCCATTCGGTGTGGTCGGCATAATATACGAATCTCGCCCTAACGTCACGGCAGATGCGTTTGCGCTATGTTTTAAAACTTCAAATGCAGTTATTCTAAAAGGTGGCAGTGATTCTTTGCTCTCAAACGTATCAATTGTTAACGTGATAAAAAATGCCCTTAACAGTGTTGGTGTTGATGAAAATGTTATTACGGTTATTGAAGATACTTCAAGGGAAACGACTTCTCGTTTTATGAAGATGAATAAATACGTAGATTTATTAATTCCTCGTGGAGGAGCGTCGCTAATTCGTTCTGCGGTGGAGAACTCTACTATTCCAATTATTGAAACAGGAACAGGAAACTGCCATATTTTTGTTGATGAAAGTGCGGATATAATTAAAACTGCCGAGGTGGTGTTTAATGCAAAAACACAGAGATACAGCGTTTGCAATGCTTGTGAGTCTTTGGTGATTCACTCTAATATTTTAGAAAAATCACTTCCTAAAATTGCTGAAAAACTGAAAGAAAAACAAGTTGTTATTCGTGCTGACAGTAAAGCGATGGAGGTTATTAACGATTATCCTTATCTTGAGCTTGCCACTGAAGAGGATTTTTATACAGAATATGGCTCTGCTATAATTTCAGTTAAAACTGTAGATAGTTTAGATGAAGCTATAGAGCATATAAACGAACACAGTACTAAACACTCTGAAAGTATTATGACTGAAAATGAAAAAAATGCTGAAAAGTTTATGATAGAAATTGATTCCTCTTCAGTTTACCATAATGCGTCCACCCGTTTTAGTGACGGTTTCGTGTTTGGCTTGGGTGCGGAGATAGGTATAAGCACTCAAAAATTGCATGCTCGTGGTCCAATGGGCTTAAATGCGCTCGTAACCGAAAAATATTTAATTAAAGGTAACGGGTCAGTAAGAAAATAAATATTAACAATATCAATTAATTTTTAGCCGATGCAAATTTTTGCGTCGGCTATATTTTAATGTTAAAAATTAACACGTTTTGTGTAAAACAATAAATATCAATATTTTAATATGTATAATTTAAACACTAAAAGATAAAAATTAACATTTTAAAAAATATTAAAAAATATTTAAAAAACACTGCATAAACTGTTGACAATGGCATATTTTAAATGTATAATGCAGGTGTAATAAGAAATTAATGTTAAACATCCAAAAAACAATGTTGTTAATTTATCACTCAAAATGATAAAAATAAACAATTTTATATATAAAATTAACAAATTAAAAGGAGGTATTAAACAATGAGTAAATTTTTAAGAAAGTATGAAAAGTTATTTTCAGTTGAAGGTATGAATTTATATGCAATCGCATCAATACTTAACAATAACAAATTCTAATTGTTAGTTGTTTTACAATCGGAGGAAATCAAAGAACTCTTGGCCAACAGTGGCTCAAGGGCTTTTTTATTTTAAAAGAGAATTTTTCAGTTTGGTGATTATTTGTGATTATTTGTGATTAGTTTGAAAAGAAAAAATGATATGTTTGTAATTTGATTATTAAACTTTTCACACACTCTTTTATGAGCGGTAATTACGCTTGACGATAAATGCATTTTCGGGTATAATTTTTGTATAACATTATATAAGAGGTTAATATGCAAGAGCTTATTAAAAAACTTAACGGCGGTACGGCAGAAGATAGACTTAACGCCTTGAAAGAACTTGTTGAAAAGCAAGAAGAAAAACCCGTTCGTAGAGAAAACGACGCAAACAATCATATTCATACCATTTATTCATTTTCACCATATTCACCAACAAAGGCTGCGTATATGGCGTATAGCGCAGGGCTTACAAGTGCAGGGATAATGGATCACGACAGTTTATCTGGTGTTGAAGAATTTAAAAAGGCTTGTGAGATTTTGGGCTTAGGTTCAACTTGCGGTGTAGAAGTTAGAGTTAAATTCGATAGGGGATTTGGGAAAATCAATCACCCAGACCAAGAAAATTGTATTTATATGGCAGCACACGGAATTCCAGCGCAAAACGTTAAAGCGTTCAATGAATATCTTGATTTTTACAGACAAAAAAGATATGAAAGAGATGCTAAAATGTGCGAACTTATTACTGGTAAATTCGGTAAGTTCGGCATTGAACTTGATTTTGAAAAAGACGTTAAACCTCTTTCAGAAGCACGTGATGGCGGAAGCGTAACTGAACGCCATTTGTTATATGCTTTAGCGGTTAAATTAGACAAAAAGTTCGGAAGAACTGAAAGTCTTATTGCCTTTTTAGAAAACGACTTAGGACTAAAAGTTAGCGAAAAAATAAAAGGATTCTTGCTTGATGAAAATAACGAACATTTCTTATACGACCTATTGGGCGTATTGAAAGCTGACACTGCATTTTTCTATATTGATGCAGATGAAGAAATGCCCCTTGCAGAGGACTTTGTAAGAACAGCAAAGTCATTTGGCGCAATCCCTGCTTATGCATATTTAGGGGACGTTGGCGACTCAGTAACGGGCGATAAAAAGGCACAAAAGTTTGAAGACGATTTCTTGCCAGACTTAATTAGAGAAATTAAGGCAATCGGTATCGAAACAGTTGCATATATGCCGACGAGAAACACTCCCGCGCAACTTCAAAGACTTGCTAAACTTTGCGAAGAAAACGGCATGTTTGAAATTAGCGGTGAAGACGTTAACTCACCTCGCCAAAAGTTTGCTTGCGCAGCGCTTGCGCTACCCGAATATTCACATTTAATAGATGCAACTTGGGCGCTTATCGGACATGAAGCAATTTCAACCAAAGAGGGCTTAGATGCAGGAATGTTCTCAGAAAAGACAAAGAGCGAACTTCCCAATATCAAAGATAGAGTTAAAAAATATTCTGCAATCGGCAGAAAAACAATATAAAAAACAAATAAGGAGATATAAAAATGAGTACTATTAATTTAGCAGGTAAAGTAGCAGTTGTAACAGGCGCAAGCCAAGGTTTAGGGGAAGCACTTGCTCTTCGTTTAGATGCAGAAGGTTGCAAAGTTGCAGTTTGTGATATTAACTACGACGGTGCGCAAGCAGTTGCAAGTAAACTTAAAGACGCAATGGCACTTGCTGTTGACGTAACCAAATACGATCAATTAGAAACCGCTGCAAAAGCAGTTATCGAAAAGTGGGGCAAAGTTGACGTTCTTATCTGTAACGCAGCAATCGTAAAGAGTGGTGATATATTCAATCTTTCACCAGAAGCGTTTGGTCTTGTTACCAATATTAACCTCAACGGCTATTTCAATACCGTTAAAGCATTTGCACCTTATATGTTAGAAGCAAAGAGTGGTTCTATTATTCAAATCAACTCGAAGTCAGGAAGAAAGGGTAGCTTTAAGAACGGTGCATACGCAGCAAGTAAGTTTGGTGGCGTAGGCTTAACACAAAGTTTAGCATTAGAATTTGCTGAATCAGGCGTAAGAGTAAACTGCATTTGCCCCGGTAACCTATTAAACTCTCCACTTTGGGTAAACAGCTTATTCAAACAATATGCTGCAAACCAAGGCATTACCGAAGAAGAAGTAAGAGCAAAATACATCAACCAAGTTCCTATGAAGCGTTCTTGTGAATACAAAGATATCGAAGACGTTATGGTATTCTTAGCATCTGACTATTCAGGATATATGACAGGTCAGGCTATTAACGTAACAGGCGGACAACAAATGTAATTTTAAGTGTTTATAAACCTCGTTGGGCATCGCTAACTGCATTGCCCAACTTGTTTCTAATCCTTAAAAATATTAAAATAATCATTAAATAGGAGCAAACTATGAATTTTAACTTAATGCACCCTGCCGAGCAAATAGTTTTGCTTATTAACAGGGTATACCAAAAAGGACTTACAACAACTTCTGGTGGTAACCTTTCAATTCTTGATAGCGAGGGGAATATTTGGATAACTCCGTCGGGAATAGATAAAGGTTCTCTCACTCCGTCTGATATATGTAAAGTATTGCCGGACGGAACGGTTGTTGGGAAATATAAACCCTCTGTTGAACTTCCTTTTCATAAATTGGTTTACGAAACAAGACCGGACGTGTCCGCCGTTTTACACGCACACCCACCGGCACTCGTGAGTTATAGTTTAATTCGTCAAATACCAGAAACTAACATAATACCTACACCGCACCAAGTCTGTGGTCAAGTTGGTATTGCGCCTTACGAAGTTCCAGGTAGCGACGCTTTGGCTAAACGAATTGTAAACGAAATCAAAAAAGGTTTAAACGTTGTCATAATGGAAAACCACGGTGTTATAACTTGTGCTGATAACCTATTTGAGGCGTTTAAGCGTTTTGAAACCTTGAACTTTGCCGCATCAATTAGTATAACTGCGTCGATTTTGGGCAAACCCGAAGTATTAACAGACGAACAAATTGAACTCAACGCAAGAAAGGGACAAAACGCCTTGGGCGAGTTTATTCCCACAACGTATAGTTCTGAAGAAAGAAAACTCAGAAAAGAGATGTGTGCGCTTATTCACCGCTCTTACGACCAAGGCTTGTTTACGAGTACGCAAGGTACTTTCTCTGTGCGTTTAGATGAAAATTCTTTCCTTATCACTCCATACGGCGTTGATAGAAAATATATTGAGCCTGAAGATATTGTTAGGATAGAACATAACTGGAGAGAGGCGGGTAAACGCCCAAGTCGTTCAGTGGGACTTCATAAACTGATTTATGACGAACACCCCGAAGTAAACGCAATAACCGTTGCGCACCCTAAACACCTTATGGCGTTTGGCGTTACCCATACCCCTATTGATAGTCGTACTATTCCCGAATCTTATATAGCAATGCGTGATATAGGTAGAGTTCCGTTTGGAACAAATATCGTTAACCCCAAAAAGATTTCCGATATGATTTCTACTAAATCTCCAGTAGTGCTAGTAGAAAACGACAGTGTTATTAGTACGGGTAATACGCTTATCAATGCCTTTGACCGTTTGGAAGTTGCAGAGTTTACTGCAAACACCATTATTCACGCAAAAATGATTGGCGATATCGTTATGATTAGTGACAAAGAAGTTGAAGACATTAATAAAGCATTCAATCTAAAATAATATATATTAGGAGAAAATTATGCAGAAAGCAATAAAAGATTTAATTGTAATTTCACAATACGCAGGAGACCGTGCCGATTATACGCAAGGTGGCGGTGGAAATACCTCTGTTAAAGTTGATAATAGTAACAGTATGCTTATAAAAGCATCTGGCTACCGCTTGGTGGATATTAATGAAAATACTGCGTTTGTAGCCGTAGACAAGAATAAAATTAAAGAATATTACGAAAGCGTTGACCTTTCAGTAGAAAAAGACTATGAAAAGGAAAGTGCAGAAGTTTCTAAAAACTCAGTTATAGAAATTTCGGGCATGGCAACGCTTCGTCCAAGTGTTGAAGTCGGTTTTCACGCAATACTTAAAAAGTACGTTATTCACACCCACTCAGTTTATGCAAACCTTATCACTTGCAGTATGGAGGGTGAAGAACTTGCTGAAAAACTCTTTAAGGATAAAGATTTTGGCTTCATCTTCTTGCCGTACATTAACCCAGGTTTTGAACTTACTCTCGCTATGAAAAACAAGATTGAAGAATACGTTAAAGAAACAGGCAAATATCCCGAAGTTATCTTTATGAAAAACCACGGTTTAGTTGTAAATGGCGACTATATTGAAAGGGTAAAGGCAGTTAATACCGACGTAAACGAAACGATAAGAAATTATTTTAATTTAGCAGATGATTTCCGTTCAGTTACCTTAAACGCTACGGAAACGGGCTTTGTTTCAGACACGCCTATCGTCAAAAACTTTGTTAAAGCAAACGTTTTAGATAAAGCACTTCTTGACGAAACGCCACTATATCCCGACCAACTCGTTTACTTAAATAATATTCTTGCTCACTCACCAAATACTTTGGTTGTAAAAGATAATAACGTTTACTATAACACCGATATTAAGCAAGCAACTACCTTAGAAGAAACGCTTGCAGCATATCTATTCGTTGTAACAACAATTAAAAAAGCAAACCTCACCGTTTCAAAAATGAATGAAAAAGAAGTTTACTTTATCAACAACTGGGAAGCGGAAAAATACCGCCGTTCAGTTAAATAAAAACTTAATAGATAAATAAAAACCCCTTGTGCAGATACACAAGGGGTTTTACATATTATTTTACTTTTTCTTTTGACTTTTTACAAGAAGGATTATTCCGATAATACCAAATATAAAATATCCGATTAAACCTAAAAAACCAAGTTCCAAAAAACTTTTTTGTTGTATAATCCTTGATATTATTGCTATTACTTGTAAAGTTATTAGTATAATTCCTGTAATTTTCATTTGTTTTTCTCCGTATTAGTTCAAGAACATAGCATAAAACAATTTAGCAATATTAGTACTGTAACTACAAATTTCTTAAACATTATTTATCACCTTTTAAATTAATTTTTATTTTTAAAATGTTTTACTAATATGTAGCCAAATCCAATGGGGAAACTAAGAAAAAAAGTAAAGCAATAAAACACACATAATAGCATAGCTAAAAATTTATTTTCTTTTCTAAATGTTTCACTTGTTGTGTTTTTAACTATTATCTCTGCTAACGCAAATAAAATAGCGACAAATCCAGCTGTTAAAAATGCTTGCATAAGAATTTCTCCTTGTAAAATTTATATAAAATAATTATAGTATAGAATATTCTATATGTCAAGTAAAAATATAGAAAAATCTATATAATATAATTATGGAAAAAATTTTCAGTGATATATTAAAAGATTTTTTACAAGAAAATAACTTAACACAGGTTGCTTTTGCTAAAAGAATTGGAGTAAAACAAAGCCAAGTTAGTGAATGGTTAAAAGGTAAGGCAAAGCCTGGATATGATATTTTAAGAAACATGTCAATTTCGTTTAATGTTTCAGCTGATTATTTTTTAGGAATTAAGGATATGTATTAAATTTTAAGAACTTCTAACTTTTTTAAGGTTAGGAGTTTTTTATATGTTTTATAACAAATTTAGAAAATGAATAAAAATAATAAATATGCATTTAAAAATGAATAAATATAATTATATGCATAAAAATAATAAATATTCGTATAAAATATTCATAAAAAAATTTAAAAATGGTTGATAAATCGTTGACATATATTTTTTAATGTTTTATAATATCAAAAGAAATTAAAAGTTCTAAGGAGTACGTTATGAAAAAAGAAGATATTAAGAAGGTTGTTTTGGCATATTCGGGTGGTCTTGACACCTCAATAATTATACCATGGCTTAAAGAAAATTATAATAATTGTGAAGTTATCGCTGTTGCTGGTAACGTTGGTCAAGCGGACGAGCTTGAAGGCTTAGAAGAAAAGGCTATTAAAACTGGTGCATCAAAGTGCTACGTTTTAGATTTAAGTGACGATTACGTTGATAATTACATTATTCCTTGCGTAAAGGCGGGTGCTATTTATGAAGAATACCTTTTAGGTACTTCACACGCACGTCCTTGTATTGCAAAGGCACTTGCTGAAATTGCTATCAAAGAGGGTGCTGATGCTATTGCACACGGCTGTACTGGTAAAGGTAACGACCAAGTTCGTTTTGAACTTACCTTTAAGCACTTTGTTCCCGACATGGCTATAATCGCACCTTGGCGTGAATGGGACATTAAGTCTCGTGAAGAAGAAATTGAATATGCTGAGGCACATAACGTTCCTTTAAAAATAAATAGAGAAACCAACTATTCAAAAGATAAGAACTTATGGCACTTATCACACGAAGGTTTGGATTTAGAAGATACGGGTAATGAACCTACTTACGAAAAGAAAGGCTTTTTAGAAATGGGCGTATCTCCAATCGACGCACCCGATAAGCCTACCTACGTAGAAATCGACTTCGTTGAAGGTAAACCCGTTGCTCTTGACGGAAAAGAGATGAGTGCTAAAAACATTATTTTAGAACTTAACAAACTTGGCGGTGCAAACGGTATAGGTATTCTTGATATCGTAGAAAACCGTTTGGTTGGTATGAAGTGTCGTGGTGTGTATGAAACTCCAGGTGGTGCAATTTTATACAAAGCGCACAGTGTTTTAGAGACCTTATGTCTTGATAAAATCACTATGCACGAAAAACAAAAACTTGCAATCACGTTTGGTGAACTTGTATACAACGGACAATGGTTTACACCACTTCGTGAAGCACTTTCAGCATTCGTAGACAAAACGCAGGAAAAAGTTACTGGTAAAGTTCGTCTTAAACTCTACAAAGGCAATATGATTAACGCTGGTGTATGGAGTCCTAACTCACTTTACAGTGAAGAAATCGCAACCTTTGGTGAAAGCGATTACAATCAAAAAGATGCTGACGGATTTATTAACCTTTTCGGCTTGCCTATCAAGGTTGCCGCTATGGTAAATAAGGATAACAAGTAAGACAAAGAAGAATTCGTCCTGCACGGCTTTTTTCCGCGCAGGACAATTTTCATTTTTATAAACGGAGTAAATTATGGCAAAAATGTGGGCTGGGCGCACGGACGGCGTTATTGATAAACTTGCGGACGATTTCAATTCGTCTATTAAGTTTGATAGCAGAATGTATAAACAAGATATTTTAGGTAGCATGGCACACGCAAGTATGCTTGGTGCTAAAAACATTATATCTTCTAAAGAGGCGAATACTATTATTGATGGTTTAAGCGGTATTTTAAGCGATATTGAAAGCGGTAAACTTTCAATTGATTACACTGCCGAAGATATACATATGTTTGTTGAGCAAGTTTTAACCGAACGCATAGGTGACGTGGGAAAAAAGTTGCATACGGCAAGAAGTCGTAATGACCAAGTTGCTCTTGATACAAGAATGTATTTGCGTGATAGAACTGATGCAATAATCCAAAAAATTATCGAACTTTTGAGTGCTATTATTCTTAAAGCTGAAGAGCATAAAACATCTATTATGCCAGGGTACACTCATCTTCAACGCGCGCAACCTATCACTTTCGGACATCATTTAATGGCGTATGCTATGATGTTTTTAAGAGATATTGACCGCTTTAAAGATTTAAAAAAGCGTATAAATATTTGTCCTATCGGTAGTTGCGCTTTAGCGGGAACGACTTATGATACAGACAGGCGCTTTGAAGCGGAAAAACTCGGCTTTACAGATATTGCATTAAATAGTATAGATGGCGTTTCGGATAGGGATTTTTGTGTGGAATTTACAAGTGCTTGCTCAATTTTAATGATGCACTTATCTCGATTTTCAGAAGAAATTATTTTGTGGTCTAGTTGGGAGTTTAAGTTTATAGAACTTTCTGATGCGTATACTACAGGCTCGTCCATTATGCCACAAAAGAAAAATTCTGATATGGCAGAATTAGTTCGTGGTAAGACAGGCAGGGTTTATGGCGATTTGATAGGACTATTGACTATGCTTAAAGGACTTCCTCTTGCGTATAACAAAGATATGCAAGAAGACAAAGAGGGCGTGTTTGACGCGGCGGACACCGTTGATATGTGCTTAGACGTGTTTGCGCCTATGGTTGCTACCATGAAAGTTTTAAAAGAAAACATGAAACTTGCAGCGCAAAAAGGCTTTATTAACGCTACCGACTTAGCCGATTATTTAGTTAAAAAGGGATTGCCGTTTAGAAGTGCTTATAAAATTTGTGGACAAATTGTTGGCGACTGCATTAAATGCGGTAAAGTTTTAGAAACTTTAGAAATTTCTGAATATAAAAAGTACTCTGATTTATTCAGTGAAGATTTGTATGAAGATATTAGTTTAGAAACTTGTGTAAATAAGCGTATTTCTGAGGGGGGTACTTCACCCGAATCGGTGCAAAAGCAGATTGATTTTGTAAAAGGTAAGTTATAATGAAAAAAATATTTATTGATGGTAGTGCCGGCACGACAGGATTAAAGATTGTTGAAAGGCTATCAAATAGAAAAGATATTGAGTTAATTACTTTAAGCGAAGACTTAAGAAAAGATATCAATGCAAGGAAAGACGCATTAAATTCTTGTGATATTTCTTTTTTGTGTTTGCCAGACCAAGCGGCAATAGAGGCTGTCTCGCTTATTGAAAATCCAAACGCAAAAGTTATAGATACTTCAACTGCGCACAGAGTTAATTCAGAATGGGCATATGGATTCCCTGAACTTAGTGGCAAAAGAGAGATTATTAAAAATTCGTCCAGGATTGCAAACCCCGGGTGTCATGCAAGTGGGTTTATTGCTCTTATTGCACCGTTAGTAGAAAATAAGGTTATAAGTGAAGACGTTTTGCTTACTTCATTTTCTATTACTGGCTACACGGGTGGCGGAAAGAAAATGATAGCCGAATATGAAAGCGCAGATAGACCGAGTTTGTTTGATGCACCGCGTCAATATGCATTAACGCAAAAGCACAAACATTTACCCGAAATGACAGCGCTTTGTAAACTAAAAAACCAACCAATTTTCTGCCCAATCGTTTCAGATTACGATAGGGGAATGGAAGTAACCGTTCCGTTATTTAAACAAGATATAAACGGCAGTGTAGAAGATATTAAAAATCTTTACAATTCTTTATATAACGGAAAAATTGTTAAGTATAAAGAAAGTGCAGACGAAAGCGGACTCCTCTCTGCCTCTTCTATGCGTGGTAGAGATGATATGGAAATATCTGTGTTCGGTAATGAAGATAGAATTTTGCTTGTTTCACGATTTGATAATTTAGGTAAAGGCGCTTCTGGTTCTGCTATTCAAAATATGAATATACTGCTCGGGGTAGATGAGACTACAGGGCTTAATTTAGGAGAATAATTATGAAAATAATTTCAGGCGGTATTTGTGCCGCAAAAGGTTTTACTGCAAGTGGAATACATTGCGGAATAAGAAAAAATCGCACAAAGAAGGATTTGTCTTTAATATATAGTCAAGTTCCTGCTACTGCGTCGGCTGTTTATACTACTAACTTAGTTAAGGGTGCACCTCTTTTAGTAACCCAAAAACACATTGAAAACGGAGTTGCTCAAGCAGTGATTTGTAACAGCGGTAATGCGAATACTTGTAACGCAAACGGCATTGAAATTGCGGAAAAAATGAGTGAACTTATCGCTAGTGAATTAAATATTAACAGTGATGATATAGTTGTTGCATCTACGGGCGTGATTGGTCAACCACTTAATATTCTCCCTATAAAAGATGGAATACCGCAACTTGTGAAAGACTTATCAGATAATGGAAGTGCATCTGCCGCAGAGGGTATCATGACCACTGACACGGTAATGAAAGAGGTTGCTATAGAGTTTACTGTTGGTGGGAAGATTTGTAAAATTGGTGGAATCGCCAAAGGTAGCGGAATGATACACCCCAATATGGCAACAATGCTCGTATTTATAACGAGTGACGTTAATATTTCAAAAGAGATGCTAGACAAGGCGTTAAAATCCGATATACAAAACACCTTTAATATGATTAGTGTTGACGGTGATACGTCAACTAACGATATGGTTTGCGTACTTGCAAACGGTTTAGCTGGGAATGAGAAAATATCTTGTGAAGGCGAAGACTTTAATGCATTTATGAAAGCATTAAACACTGTAAACGTCACTTTGTGCAGAGCAATTGCAAGCGATGGAGAGGGTGCAACTAAACTTCTAGAGTGTAACGTTGTAGGTGCAAAAGATTTAGAAACTGCAAAAACGGTAGCAAAAAGCGTAATTTGTTCTAGTTTAACTAAAGCCGCAATGTTTGGCGCAGACGCTAACTGGGGCAGAGTGCTTTGTGCAATAGGATATTCTGGTGCAAAGGTTGACGTAACTAAAATTGACGTATGTTTTAAGTCTATTAAAGGCGAAATTTTAGTTTGCAAAGACGGTAGTGGTGTAGATTTCTCAGAGGAAAAAGCCAAAGAGATTTTACTTGAAAAAGAAATTGTTATAGCTGTTAACCTAAACGACGGAGAGTATTCTTCTTGTGCGTGGGGTTGCGACTTAACTTATGACTACGTAAAGATAAACGGAGATTACCGTACTTAAAATTTGGAGAAAAGATTATGGATAAATATTTTTCAAATGCACAACGCGCAGAAGTATTAACACAAGCCTTGCCTTATATAAAAAGGTATAACGGTGAAATTGTCGTTATAAAATACGGCGGAAACGCAATGATTAATCAAGAACTAAAAGAACAAGTTATGCAAGATATAGTTCTTTTGTGGCTTACTGGTGTAAAGGTTGTTTTAGTACACGGTGGTGGCCCGGAAATTAGCGAGATGATGTCAAAACTAGGAAAAGAAGCTAAGTTTGTTGACGGACTCCGTGTTACCGATAAAGAATCGGTTGATATAGTGCAGATGGTTTTGGCAGGGAAAATAAACAAGTCACTTGTTAATTACATCGAGAGAACAGGTGGCAAAGCAATGGGTATTTCGGGTATGGACGGAAGACTTATTGAAGCCAAAATGAAAAATGAGAAGTTAGGTTACGTTGGCACTATTACTAAAGTTAATATTGAAACTGTAAACGACCTTTTAGAAAAAGGGTATATTCCAGTAATATCAACGGTTGGTTGCGATAAAGAAGGCAACGTTTATAACATAAACGCAGACACAGCGGCTGCATTTATTGCGGGAGCGTTAAATGCGAAAAGACTTATAATGATGACTGATATTGCAGGCATATTAAAAGATAAAGACGACCCAAGTACTCTTATTCCTGAGATAACTATAAGTCAAGCAAAACAACTTTTTGACTCTGGAGTGATTTCAGGCGGTATGATTCCAAAAGTGGATTGTTGTATAGAAGCCATTGACAAGGGTGTGCAAAAGGTTATTATAATGGACGGAAGAGTTCCGCATTCAATTCTTATGGAGTTGTTTACTGACGAAGGTGCAGGAACGATGGTACTTAGAGATAAATAGGTAATTTATGAGTAATATTAATATCGATAAAGAATTCGTAGCAAATACTTATGCACGTTTCCCTATTGAAATATCGTACGGAAACGGCTCTTATTTGTATTCTCCCGACGGAAAAGAATACATAGATATGGGGTCTGGAATAGGGGTTACTGCATTTGGTATTGCAGACGAACATTGGAAAAATGCCGTTATAGAACAGTTGTCAAAAGTTCAGCACACCTCTAATCTTTACTACACAGAACCGTGTGCTCAATTAGCAAAAATGCTTTGCGAAAGAACGGGAATGAAAAAAGTATTTTTCGGTAATTCTGGGGCAGAAGCAAACGAGTGCGCAATAAAAGTTGCAAGAAAATATGGTGCTGACAAAAAAGGAAATGACTGCAACGTAATTATAACCTTAAAAAACAGTTTTCACGGCAGAACTTTGACAACGCTTTCAGCAACTGGTCAGGATAAGTTCCATGAACTTTTTCAGCCTCTAACCACTGGTTTTGTCCATGCGATTGCAAACGATTTAGACAGTGTTCAAAAATTAGTTAAAAACAACAACGTTTGCGGTATTATGATTGAATGCGTGCAAGGAGAAGGTGGCGTAAACGTTCTTACTAAAGAATTTGTTAAAGGCGTTCGTGAAATTTGTGATAATCAAGATATAATAATGATCGTGGACGAAGTTCAGACTGGTAACGGAAGAACTGGTGAACTTTATGCTTATATGAATTATGGTATTAAACCCGACGTAGTAACTACGGCAAAGGGATTAGGCGGTGGACTTCCAATAGGTTGTTGCATTATGAACGAAAAAACTGAGAATGTTTTGTCGTTTGGTGACCACGGTTCAACGTTTGGTGGAAATCCCGTATGTTCAGCAGGGGCAATAAGCGTTATAGAACGTATTGACGAAAGTTTTTTAAATGAAGTAAAATTAAAAAGTGAATATGTGTTTAACGCATTAAAAAATGCTAGCGGTGTTGAAAGTGTAAGCGGTATGGGACTTATGCTAGGTATAAAAACTGTTAGACCTGCTAAAGACGTTGTTGCTGAATGTATTGAAAAAGGGGTTTTGTGTTTAACGGCAAAAGATAAGGTAAGATTGTTACCAGCTCTAAATATCCCGTTTGAAACGCTTAAAAAAGCCATTGAAACTATAAAGGAAGTTTGCGCAAAATAAGGAGAAAAAAATGAACTTAAAGGGAAAAAGTTTTCTTAAACTTTTAGATTTTACGCCTCAAGAAATATTAGGATTAATAGAATACGCAAAAGAACTTAAACATAAAAAGAAAAATAGAATACCGCATAGACTTTGCGAGGGGAAAAATGTTGCTCTTATATTTGAAAAGACAAGTACCCGTACTCGTTGTAGTTTTGAAGTTGCGGCTGCTGATTTAGGTATGCACCCTGTTTATTTAGATCCGCAAGGCTCACAAATAGGTAAAAAAGAAAGCATTGCTGACACCGCAAGGGTATTGGGCAGAATGTTTGATGGAATAGAATATCGTGGTTACGGTCAAGAAATCGTAGAAGATTTAGCAAAGTTTTCTAAAGTTCCCGTTTGGAACGGGCTTACAAACGAATATCATCCCACTCAAATTTTAGCCGACCTTTTAACAATACAAGAGCATTTTGGTTCATTTAAAGGCAAAAAGTTGGTTTATATGGGTGATGCTAGATATAATATGGGAAACTCCTTAATGGTAGGTTGTGCAAAGATGGGAATGCATTTTGTTGCCTGTGCGCCTGAAAAATATTTCCCAAATCAAGAACTTATTAATAAGTGTAAAGAAATTGCACAGCAGACGGGTGCAAGTCTAGAATTTATTACAGATCCAATGATTGCGACTAAATGTGCGGACGTGATTTATACCGACGTTTGGGTGTCAATGGGTGAGCCTGAAGAAGTTTGGAAAGAGAGAATAAATGATCTATTACCATACCAAGTAAATAAAAAAGCAATGGAAAATGCGGGGGCGCAATGTAAGTTTATGCACTGCTTGCCGGCATTTCACGACCTAAAAACTAAAGTAGGCAAGGAGATTTTTGAGAAATTTGGCATTTCTGAAATGGAAGTAACAGACGAGGTTTTTGAAAGCAAACAGTCAATAGTTTTTGACCAAGCGGAAAATCGTATGCATACCATAAAAGCGGTAATGGCTGCAACGCTTGTATAAACAAGTTATATAAATAGTACGAAAACGGGGCATCGCATTTGAACGCGATGCCCCGTAATTTTTACAAATTTATTATTATGCTCTTTTTTTAGTAGCAAAGTAAAATCCTAAAACAACAAGTAAAAGTGCAAAACAAATAATAAACAAGGTCAAATATAAGGAAAACCAACTTGAACCGTCTATTATTGCACCTGCTATAGTTGGTGCAAACCCTGCTGCATAACCACCAGCGGCGTTCATTAGCCCAGAATGTGCTCCAGCATTTATGTATTTACTCATCTTTAACGATAGTACACTAAACACTATTGTAATTTCACCCATTGCTATAACAAGGAATAAGATAAGGCATATTATTGCAAGGTACATATTTGAGTTAAAAAGGAATAAAAGCAATAAAGAGAAAAGTGTTGTAATTAACATATAAACTAGTGCAACGGCAATATAATTTTTATATTTTTCGCAATGCTTAATTGCAAAAACCGAGCCTAAAATAGTCGCAAGAGGAGCGAGAACGGAAATTAAAATACCAACAGAACTCTTTTGTGCGTGTACTTCAGTTAAAAGGCTGGGCATCCAGTTCATTCCTGCGTAGAAAACACTATGTATAAGTAAACTGATAATAAATGAAACTATGAAAAACAAAGCTTTTTTGAGTTTACTTGTTAAAGGTAATAAATCAATTTCAGAGGTAGTTTTTTCTATGCGAACTTCATTATCATTGGTCGGAAGTTTTTGGCAAAGATATACGGCAAGGAAGAATAAAACACCTGAAATTGAAAGTATTATGCCAAGAAAAATAAATGGCACGTTCCACATTCCAGAGCCGACGAAAAGTGATGCTGAGCCATAAGAAATAATTCCTGCAATTGCCGTTCCAATGTTCATTACAGTGTTAGCAAAAGGCATTTTTTCTTTTGGGAGATATTTACTTAAAATTGCAATGCACATACCCCAAACGGCGGCTTGTAAAAGACCGTTTAACGCTAAAAGCCAATAAAGACTCCATAGATTAGTCATAAACGCAACTAAAACAGTTACAATTCCCGATAAAAATATGGTGATAAATAAATACCATTTGATATTAATTTTATCAAGAATAAAAAACAAGAGAACTTGCAGAGAAGAGTAGGTAATAAAATACCAAGTCATCGCCATACTAACATCCGCTTTTGGTGCGTTGAAAACGCCCTGAAGGACGTCAAGTTCGGCGGTGTAAACGTTTTTACTGCCCATCATCATAATCCAAAGGAAAGCACAAGCAAAGATTAGAAAATTGTGTCGTCTATTTTGCATAAAATCCATACCTAAATTAAATATAAGGTTATTTTATTATTTATATTCGTAAAAGTCAAACAAAAAACAGTGGGCAAAATTGAGTATAAAAAAATTGAAAAAATATTTTATTAAACGGCTTTTAATTTCTTGACAAAATTTTACAGTATTGATATACTAATCTAGCATTGAACCGCCAAAGGGCAAAGGAAGGTGAAAGGGAATGTCTTTAGTAAGAGTTGGTGAAAACGAAAATATCGACAGCGCATTACGTCGTTTTAAGAGAAAGTGCTCTCGTGACGGTATTATCGGAGATCTCCGTAAGAGAGAACATTATGAAAAACCTTCCGTTAAGAGAAAGAAAAAGTCTGAAGCGGCAAGAAAAAGAAACATTAAAGGTTAAGTGAAATCTACCGAATATTTCGGTAGATTTTATTTTTTATTTGCAGAATTTGTAAAATTTTGTCGAAAAGGTAATTTATAAGGAGTTTTGTTATGGCTGAACAAGTAAAATCATTAAAACAATATTGTAAAGAGGCTAAAAAACGTTTGAAACAGGGTTTTTGGCAGAACTATCACAAAAATTTAACTAATGAAATCGCACGTGCAGAACAAAACGGCATATCGTCGTCTAAGATTAAAGAATACTACGCAATTAAAGTTAGTGGCGACATAAAAAACACCAAAGATGAATTTGACGCTTTTTATGTAAAGGTTAAAAAAATGCTTGACGAAGAGGGAGAAGTTTCAAACGCAATAGGTCGGCTAACTGATAAAGAATATTTTGAAACTTTGTCTTATGAAGAAAAACAAAGGTACTCTTTAATTTTATCTGAAAAATATCTTAAAGCCGTAGAAAGATATAAAAAGGAAAAAGAAATCGGCGTTTGACGTTATTTTAATTTAAAAAACACAAAGTCACTTGCTAAAATCATACTTTTTATGTATAATAATAAAAAAGGAGATTTGTATGGAAGATTTTTTAGAGCTTATTAAAAATAGACAATCTTGTAGAGATTTTAATGATAAACCATTAGATAAAGAACTTGTTCAAAAGATTGCAGAGCAAGCAATGCTTGCTCCGTCAGCGTGCAATTCACAACCGTGGAAAATGTACGTGGTTACTTCAGAAGATAAACTGGAACAAACGGCAGTTGCTCTTGGTAGCAATGGACATAATAAATTTTTAAATAAAGCAAAGGCATTTATAATTTTTGCAGAAAAACAAGCGGTCTTAAAACCAGGTGTTAAATTTGATCGTAACCATTTTGTAAAATACGATATAGGCGAACTGATTGCGTACGCCACTCTTTCTGCAAAAAGTATGGGTGTTGAAAGTTGTATAATCGGTATGATTGATCAAACGCTTATTCGTTCAGCCGTTCCGATGCAAAGCGACGAAATATGTAACGTAGCAGTTGCTCTTGGTTATTCGGATATTCCTTTAAGAGAAAAATCAAGAAAAGCAAAAGAACAAGTTATCGAAATTGTGTAATAGAAAACCCTCACTTTGGTGAGGGTTAATTTATTTGCTGTTGACTTTCATTAAAGCCTAAACTTATTAAAAGTGCAGTGTTGACCTTTCTCATAGTTATCGGGGAAAGTTCACCTATTCTTTCTTTTAATCGCTTTTTATCTAACGTTCGTATTTGTTCTAATAAAATTACAGAATCTTTTGATAACCCGAATTCGTGCGCGTGAATTTCTATATGTGTGGGCAATTTTGCTTTGTTAATTTGGCTAGTTATTGCCGCTGCAATTATAGTTGGACTATATTTATTTCCCGTATCATTTTGTACAACTAAAATAGGCCGTACGCCCCCTTGTTCACTGCCAACAACAGGACTTAAATCTGCATAATAAAGTTCACCTCTTCGTATCATATCCATCTCCAAACGCAACAAGTATTTCCCATTATCAGTTTATGTATTATCTTTTTTTATGGTTCTTGTTGATACCTAAATTTTTAACTTTTTTAAGAGTTTATATACCATGAGATATAAATTTATTTTGTTTTGCTCATTAAAGATTGACAACATATTTTTTTTGTAGTAAAATCAAAGTGTTATTTGATAAAATTAAATTAATACACATAAGGTTCTGTAGTTAAATGGATATAACAGCCCCCTCCTAAGGGGCCGTTGTGGGTTCGATTCCCGCCAGGACTACCAAATAAGAACGCAGAATAGGATACAAGAAATTGTGCCTAATCTGCGTTTTTTATTGCTTTGTAGGGGTATTTTACCCTTTTCAGCATTAAATAAGCCCATTTCCCAAGGCTGTAAGC
>SVIP01000002.1 GCA_015069425.1 Clostridiales bacterium
GTAGTTTCGTCAAAGTGAATTACGGCAGACAAAATATTTTCGTCCGTGCCGTGGTAACCGACTTCTCGTAGAACAAATTTATAGCAGTCGTTAAAAAACTCTAAAACTCTTGGTGGTGGCTGTTCGTCTTGCACGTAACCAAGTTTTTAAAGAACGTTTTATCCGACGTTACTATAATCCCTTCAAAAGCAACCGACTTTTTCGTGTCCTTAAAAGTAGCGTTTGTTTTTTCTACGATACTTTTCCATTCAGCGTTCATACCGTTTGTGGATTTTTTGAAATACAAATTTAACGGAGTTCGTTCCGTGTCAATATCTGCATTTCGGTTGCTCCTTGATGTTCTTTCGGTTTCCGCACCGATTTTTCCGAGCGAATTTTTTGTAAACTTTTGAACTCTTATAACTTGATAACTAATAATTTTCACCTCCTTTGGCATAATGCCGTTTATTATTAGAAAAGAGCAATTTTTATATGGCTTTTTAATATAGCCATATCTCACTAAGATACAAACTTCGTTTTTGTATCCCGTTCGCTCTGCCGAGGGCTGATTTTTGTCATAAATCCATAGGAAAAAAGCACAGGTGTTTTAACACTTGTGCTAATCAAAAAGGAGTGTCCAAAAGGCACTCCTTAATATTGGCGTTTTTTACCCTCTACTAATCAAGCGATTAATACGCCGAAATTATTCCGATTTTTTAAAATTTTTATTAATTATTTTTGTTCCGAACTTTTTATCAAGTTTTTTGCAATGTTCTATAAATGTTTCAATTTGCTCTTCAATAGGGCGGGGATCGTTTTCATCTACATAATAAACGTAAGAATTGTCAACGTATTCCGCATAACGCTTGCTGCGTTTTTCTGCTTGCATTGGTATAAATCTTTCATTGATATATTCGTCAAGTGACATGTCTACTCTTTTACTTATCTCTTCGGCTTTTTGGATAAGCCTTTCAAAATTAACGTCGGAAGGTTTTTTCTTTAAGCGCTTCTTTTTCTTTTCGGCTTCTTCCATGAAAGCAATGAATAACCCTTGAAAACAAAGCAGTTCATCTTCATAGAAATCGTAAAACCACTCTCTTGCCTCGTAAGGAAGCTCGTTTACACGGTTACCAACTTCTAATTCATCAAACTTTTCGTAAGGCTTTAATACAAGATATTTAATGGCAAAGTAGCAGTATTCTTTATAACTGTAAAACCAAGATGCTATTTCGCATTGTATTTCAATAGGAGTAATTACTCTAAACATATCCCACAAAATATCTTCATTGTCATCGGTGGTTTGATTTTTAACGTATTTCTTCCATTGTTTTGCAACTATAATCTCATCATCGCTTAAATCATTTTCTTTAAGTTTAGAAGTTTCTATGGTCTTATTGATGGTTAATAATCTTTTAGCGATATAACTTTGAGATTTGCCAATCTTTTTAGAGATTTCAAATTGAGTATATCCGTCTAAAAAGTATTTATATATGAATCTATCTAAATCGGAAAGGGACGAAAGAGAAGTGGTTAAATCTTGTTTTTCAATAATCTCTACATTATTATCAACAGAATACTGGATATCATCGGAAAGATTGGCGGAATGTGAGTCGTGCCGTCTTTCGTTATTATACATTTCAGTATCTAACGCAACCAACTTTTCCCATTGATTTTCATCCACAGCAATACAATCTATCTTTTGGTCATTGTAAAAGTAGTAAAGATACTTTCCTTTTTCTTCAGCAAGTTGTTTTTCTTTGTTAAGTTTATATGCTTTGTTTTCTTTCATTAAATTCCCCTTTTTTATATTGT
Organism: Clostridiales bacterium; assembly: GCA_015069425.1. GTDB lineage: Bacteria > Bacillota > Clostridia > Christensenellales > Borkfalkiaceae > UBA1259. The sequence goes on from SVIP01000002.1 coordinate 1,792, forward strand.
GTGGCATAGAAAATATGGAGTAGAGAAAAGTCTACTCCATAAAATTATTTCGTCCAGTCGTTTGATTTGTTCTTTATTATAGGAGTGTAAGATTTTTTGGGAGCATTTTCTTCTTTAATTTCTCTTATTTTATTTAAACATTCGGTTGCCATATTTTCATAATGCTCTTTGGGCTTATCTTTTCTATATTGTGCAGACGACTTAAAAACTCGCAATAATCTATCTTTATCGTCTTCACAACAATAAGCAAGATATAGCATTAGTTGATGCTCCGCCTTTTCTTCTTCCTTAAAAACTTTTTCGCCATAATATAATTTTTCAAAATTATTGTTTTTAGAAAAGATCTTTTTGGCATCTTCGTATACACCAATATCATTTAATCCTCTTAATGATTCTGGCCCACGTCCACGCATATTGCGCTTACGTTCCTTTGCTGTTACATACTCTATCCATTTGTCAGGACGAATTAATCCTGGGTAATCCGATTCAAATAAGTAACTTTCTATAACCTTGTTTAAGCAACTTATAGCTTCGTCATAACTAAACGGCTTAGTTAAGAGCTTTAGCGTAGTATCTTCATAATCTTTGCGGAATATTTCCTTATCTATAATATTTTGCAGTATATCAGGAATGTTTACACCATCTTGAGCAGAAACGCACGTTTTATTTGCTTTTCTATCGGCACGAACATTTTCTATAAGCATAGGCAATGAAAGAGCTGATAAATTCACACGAGTTAACAGTTTTGCGATATCGTAAATATGCCTTGATTGTCTTATAGTTTCACCTTGCATAGCATAATCACAAAGAGCGAAAACTTTGTCTACAAAAGTTCTCTCTAATGATTGAACTTTTATTTCAAATGGTTCTAACCCAAATTCTTTCACAGCGTCTAAATTTCCTGTTTCTGTAAGCCACGTTTCAATAAATGAATTCGCTATTTGATATTCGTCAGGGTATGCCTTTTGTATAAATACCATTTCAACTTTTAAATAAGGCTTAATGTCTGAAGAAGAAAAGAGAATAGGGTATTCTATATTGTAGCAATTATAATGCCCATGACTATGTTCTTCCACGTCTTTTAGGTTTTCTATTTCAAAACCCAACTGTTTACAAAGCCGAATAATTGCTTTATTGGCTTTACGTTTTGGAGCTTGTGTAAAATGAGAAAGGTCCAACGTTAAATCTATATCTTCAGAAAACCTGTCTATAAGTTTATAACACTTAGAAAGACTGGTACCACCTTTAAACAGTAGACCAGGAATTTCTTGATTTAAGCGTTTTAATATTAACGTCACGTAGTAATCTTTTTCTATTAATGCCGGAGCAACGTTAAAATATTCACTTGCCGCAACTACCGCGTCTGAAAACATTTCTGGATTTTTATGCAATTCCATTTAATACACCACTCCCTATTAGATTTTTCATTGTTTTTGCTGGAAACTTCATAGCAAGATTTAATAATTTTGATAGATTAATTCCTTTTTCTTTAATAAAACTTGTTAAACGTCTTTGTGCAAAATCATCTAACTTCGTTTTTGCGTCTAAATCATTAAACACTTGTAAAAGCATATACATATCTGCATTATTTTTATCAATTTCAAAGCGAGATTTTCTCAATATAAACTTTCTTCCGTTAACTTCAATTTCTCTACAACGCATTGTTTCGTTATTGGTTACAATTTCTACAACGTTGGGTACTTGCGTAGTAATAGAGAAAAGGTTTAATAACTTTAAACCGCTATAAATTCCGTAAACGTTATTTAATTCTTTCAAATATCTTTTCTCAACCACAGAATCAGCAGTAATTGTAGATAGTCCAAAAAAGGTTTTTTTAGGGATAAAATAAACTCCTTTAGTATATCTAACTAATTCATTGGTCTTTTCCATCTCATTTATTATACGAAAAACGTACGGACGAGAATATTGAGAAAACAATTCCATTAATTCTTCCGTAAAAATCGGTTCATTTATATTAAATTTTCGTTTAATTTCGTTTACAAACATAACATCACCACATTATTAAAATGCCTTCTTTGCATAATTAGTATACTACTTTCTACATTTATTGTCAATAGTTATTATAAAAATAAATAGGAAAAAGGTCTAAAATTTTATATTATATAATTTTTTTAGGGCAAATGATAACTTTACGTTTGGATATAGTTATGTAAAAACAATAAGGCTGAGTCATTAACTTAGTGAAAGGTGTGACTCAGCCTTATTCATATTTTTTTGTTTCTAAAACATTAAAAAACAATTAATAATAAACATTTTTAGATCGGCTCCAATTATCTAGTGAAAACAATGTATGTTTTTTAACCAATATAATTTCTTTAAACTCGTCCAAATCAATTTTTTTTCCACATATTTGATGTTGTTGGTTCATAAATAGAAGGTGAGTTTCTTTGAGTCATTCTTCTAATTGCATAGTCAAAGTCTTTTTCCGAATATGAATATTCTAAAAAGTTGCTATCAAAAACATACCCTAAAAATGCGGTTAACAAAATACGATTTTCTTTTGTATAATTAGACTCAAAAGCGTCGGCAACTTTTTTCAAATATTTGCACAGTTCAGAATCGCTATTTAAATAAATCCCACCTACAGATTTTACGCCAACTTCATCATTTAAGCCTTTTATGCAAAAATCTCCAGTGGGTAAATGTATTTTTTTCGATAAACTATAACTTCTTGAAAAATCAGCAGGTATATCGTATGATTTCCAAAGCCCTTTTTTATTTCCAAAGGTAAGCTGTATTTTTCTTTTTGTCGTATCGACTTGTATATCAGTCACATTTTTAGTTTGTAGAATTTGATCATGAAGTATATTATGTTCACTGAAATTAGTAATTAAAGGTATATTGCTTGAGCTTACATTCTCGCCTAAAACAGTTTCGACCATTTTAGAAACAGTTATATCTGTAGAAATTTCTTTAAACAACATTTCAATTGCGTTAATTATTTTATAATCTAAAATATCAACTTCTTCACAATTAAGCACATCATTAACTGATAAAACCGTTCTCTTTCCATCTTTTTCGACAAATAAGCAGTTTATATCTGATAATGACTTTATTAAAAGTTTCTCATCTATTGGCTCATTATTTTCACGAGAATAAAGGTTATGCGTTAATGGAGACATAATAAATTCACTTTCTTGAATCGCCCAAGATTTTGAGTAGTTTTTGTCTTCCAAATTTTTTATCTGATCTTCTATAAACAGCCTATAGCAATCATATATTGATTTCAATGCCTCATTGTTAGAATCGTATTCTAAAGCAGTTCTAGCAACATTTGTTTGATATTTACTACCACGTATATTAGCGATAGCAAAAATATTATTAGACTTATATCCAGGAGTAGTAAATTCGACTCTTATACCTTCGACGCATGTTCCTAGAGGAATCACTTTAGACTTATCATCTATTGAATGAAATTGTAAAAAACTCCAATCTGATATATAATTATTATATTTTAAAGCACAAGCGATAGTTACATTCCCAATGGTTTTCTCTTCAACTTTTACATTTTTATCATCAACGTTGTAGTTTTCTTCTTTTAAGTAGTTGATAAGTACTTCTTTTAGACTCTGCGCTCCGATAGACACCTTGTTACCATTAATATTTAATATAATAGGTATTTCAGAAAGAACTATCCATTTTTTTAGATTCAATTCTAGGTCGCTCATATCAATGTCGGAGCGAATATGAAGTTTAATAATTGTGCCGTGGTCCGAAATATATCCATTAATTTTATTTGGTTTTTCTTTTTTTAATAAATATTTGCCATTAACATTTCTTAAACAAAGTATATTCACCCATTCTTCCGATGAGGATTTTGTTTCTATATCTACATCATTTGCGACCATAAAACAAGTAAGAATTCCTATTCCAAAACGGCTAATAGGATTAAAATCTTTATAATTCTCCTTAAATTGTTTCTGCCTGTATTTGGAAGCTCCTACTTTAAGAAGATAATTTTCTATGTCGGAAATTGTCATTCCTGTACCATTATCACTAAAGCTTAATATTCTATCTTTTTCATTCCAGTCTATTTTAATTTCTCCATTATATGCAGATCGTGGATTTTTTGCTTCTTCAATAGACTGTAATTTAATTGCATCTATTGCATTTTGTGACAATTCTCTAACCACAACAGAAGAGTCATTATATAGGGTATGTCCAACTAATAATTTTAAAATATTATCTTGTGCAATGGTGAACTCTAGTTTTTTTGCTTCAAATCCTTCTGTCACAATATTACTTTCATCTATATTTTTCCATGGAAATTCATGATGTGCTCCTTCTTGTCTTTTAGCAGTTTGAGCTATTTTGCAGCAAAGTTCTAATTCTTTTTTTACGTATTGCAAGTAAGATGAAAGCCCAAAAAACGCTTCAGCAGTATCTGCCCCAGAAAAATATGCTGTAATTTCTATGGTATCCTTTGTAATACTTTCGTCAATATTTCCTTCTAAATTTCGTTTTGATTGAGCTGTGACTGCTCTAACCGCTTTTTGTTTTTCCCATTCTAAAATACTAGTTGGATTAGAAATGTCTAGGAGTTTTCTTTCGATAGAAGGAGTTCGATCATTTGTAATGTGCAATAAGTCAGCACATCTTAAAATTATAGCAATATAATTTAGATTAACCGTTTCTTGTAAGTCGCTTCCATACTTGCTGGAAATTTTATATTTATTAAAGTCCTCTAGATCATCTTTATGGTGGCTTTCACATACCATCCCCAAATCATTTCTAAATTTTTCAAACAGTCCTTGTAATGCATCGTTTAATATTTGACATTGATCTTCAGCGTTTCCATAATCATATTGCCCTTTGTTTTCTATCCATTCTCTTATTCTTGAGGCATGATTTGCTCTAACAAATTCTTGATATAAATACTTATCATCTTCCGCAAGTTTTCTATATTGCAAAGTTGTAGATGCTAATGTTTTTTCTTTGAATTCTAAAAATTTTGGGTTGTTATTTCTTTGTGTAAATTCCTTTTTACTTACAACCATCCCTAAATCATGAAGATAAATTGATAATGTAAGCATTAACCATTCTGCGCTAGTCATTTGTCGTTTAGTTGTTTCAGGAATTAACCACTCTGCTATATTTAACATTTTGTTAATATGAGAAATATCATGAACCGTATATTGTTCAAAGATTTCATTAGTTCCTATTGTTTTAAGCATTGAAGCAATAGTTTGTTTTATGCTTAATAATTTTATTCCGCAACAAAAACTAAGGTTTTCAGCTTGCTCAGCACGCTTTTCAATTTCATATTTTAAAGTATTCATTTTGTCCTCTTATACTGTTTTTGACAATATTATACAATATTTGTCAAACAAAATCAACTTTTTAATAATTCATTATAATTTACCTTTGTGATAATGATAGGAGTTTTTTCTAATTATAACTTTTAACAATAATTTGTCACAGTTTTGTAACAGTTCGAGAAAAACATTAGTAAAAATCTAGTGATTTTAGGGGTTGAAATTTTAAATTTACGGCTTCGATTCCCGTAGGGGTCACCAAAAAAAGGTGAGTAACTCTTGTTGCTCACTTTTTTTGTTATCTCTATGTAGCAAGCGACCCCATCGTTCGGACGCCTTTGACGGACTTCCTTTGATGGACTTAGTCCTGCGTAGCATTAGCGGAGCAGTCTCCCGCAGGGGTCACCAAAAAAAGCAAAGGCGAAATCAATTAAAATAGGCACTTTCATGGTTTGAGAGTGTCTATTTTTTGTTTATATATAGATATAATTGAGTTTTTCTAAAAATTGTGATATAATGCGTAAAAGGAGAGAATTATGTATAAAGTTAGTAGAGAGGAACGAAAAGTTCAAAAGATTCAAGAGGTTACATTTGCGGATCTAGGGTTAAAAGAAAGATACGATATTCAAGAATGGATAGCAAACTCGCCTGACATGTTAGAATACCCCGATGATTTATTAATTATACAAAAAGAGTTTGACGGATTTGAGGATACAAATAGACGCTTGGATTTATTAGCTATTGACAACAAAGGAAATTTAGTTGTTATTGAAAATAAAAGAGATGATACGGGTGTTGATGTTACTTGGCAAGCAATAAATTATGCTTCTTTTTGTTCAACTCTTACAAAACAAGATGTAATAGAAATCTATAATAAATATTTATTGAGTCAAGGAAGACCTCAGGAGGCGGAACAAATAATAGAAGAGTTTTTGTTTGATTCTAATATTATTTATCCGTCAAATACTCAAAAAATAATATTAGTAGCACATAATTTTAGAAAAGAAGTTCTTTCTTCTGTTCAATGGTTAAACTCTAATGGGCTAGATATTACTTGCATAAGGTTGAAGCCGTATAAATTTCAAAATGAAATTATTGTTGATACAGATAGAATTTTGCCTCAAGACGATATGAAAGATTATGCCTTAAGTCTTTCACGTAAAACGGCCGACTCAAAGAGGCAAGAGGCTACAATAACAAAAGCTATTGAAAGAAACATTAGATTCTGGAAAGCTTTTGCGGAATGCTATGATATGTCTAATACTATTTTCAAAAACATTACTTCTTGGAATGAAAATAAAGACGCATGGAAAGGCGCATCCGCTGGATTTGGCAAAGGATTGTATTTTAACTTTGTTATATCAAATGATGATGCTAGAGTAGAATTATATTTTAATAATTCGCAAAAAGATTATAATAAAAAAGCTTTTGATTGCTTAGAGAAAAACAAAACCGCGATAGAAAGTGCTTTGACACCCAATGTTGTTGCATGGGAACGCTTGTCGGAAAAAACAGCTTCTAGAATTGCAATAAAAAATGTAGAGTTAAAGCCAAAAGATGAATCGAGCTGGAAAGAAGTTTTTGAATGGTTTAAGAACACGATGCCAAAGTTGATTGATGTTTTAACCAATTATAAAAGTGAAATAAATAAAATATAAAAATAAATATCCACCAGCCTAGCTGGTGGATATTTATTTGTTATCTCTATGTAGCAAGCGAACCCATCGTTCGGCTTTGCTATCGTAGCACAAGTGTACTTATTTCCTGTGGAAGACGCTAAAGCAACATATTAAAATCCTTTTACTTTATAATAAATTTATTATATAATTAAATAAACAAAAACTAAAAGCGTAGGGTTATGAAACAGTTTACATTAAATTACTATCCTAATTTTAATTGTATTGCTGACAAATGCAAACATTCTTGTTGCATTGGATGGGAAATAAACATTGATAGTGATAGTTTAGAAAGATATAAAAATGAAAATTCCACTTTTTCTAAAGCGTTAATTTGTGGCATTGACCTTAAAAAGTCAAAGTTTAAGACGGATAAAAACAAGAAATGTGCTTTTCTTAATGAAAAGGGACTTTGTGAACTTATTATAAATCTTGGCGAGAACTCTTTATGTCAAGTTTGCCGTGACCACCCCCGCTTTAGAACTTTTTTTAATGATAGAGTGGAAATGGGCTTAGGCTTTTGTTGTGAAGAGGCTACAAGAATAATTTTATCTTTTGAAGATAAAATTGAACCAACCCTAATAGCGGACGATAAAAGGGATTTTCCCCTTGACTTTAACCAAAAAAATATAATAGAGTTTAGAGAAAAAGCATTAAATATTTTACAGAATAGAAAAATAGAAATAAACGAAAGAGTAGAAAACCTTTTATCTTTTTGTAATTTAAGTTTTTTAGAAAAAGATTTTAATAAAATAGTAAAAACTTTTTTATCTTTTGAAAGGCTTGATAAATCTTGGACAAAAAGACTTAAATCAATAAAAAACATTGGTTTTAATAAAAACACTAGCGAAAGCCTATCTTTAATATGCGAGCAATTTTTAGTCAATAGTTTATATAGACATTTATACGACGCAGAAGATACCATAACCGTCAGAGCAAGAACGGTTGCGTGCATCTTTTCGTGGTGGATAATTAAGAGCATACTAAACGAAGAAAGCCTTGACGATATTTTTGATATTGTTAGAGCGTATTCAAGTGAAGTGGAATACTCAGAAAAAAACTTAAATAACCTATATAACTTTTCTTATAAATTTATAAAAATATGATAAAAAACCACGGGAATAGCCGAATCACTTATAGGGATTCGTCTAACCGTGGTTTTTATTTGTATTTTATTATCCAAAATCGTAACTAATTTTTATAGTTTATGCAACTTTTTATAATATCAATTAGTTCCTCTATTTGAGTGTTACAATCTAATTCAAGCCATTTATGAACAATTGCGGAAACGCCTTGTGTAAAAAACTCCAAAAAATAAGTTCTTTGATTTTCATCATTTACAAATTGACAAATTGCTGGATAAAAAATCAAATTATACATTTTTTGATAACTTTCTTTATTTTGAAATAACTGCGGTTTTCTATTAACTATTTGCAATATTTTTTTGTTCTCTTTACAAAAATTTAAATATGGCACTAAAAAATCGTTAGTAATCAAAAACGCATCTTCGGGCGAATTTATTTTGAGCGGTACTTTTATATTAAACGAATTTATAAATTTTTCGTTTATATTTCTAATCGTTTCTTCTAATAACTCATAAATATTTTCATAATGCAAATAGAACGTAGAACGGTTTACACCTGCTTTCTTTGTAATTTCAGTAACCGTAATAAATTCTATATCCTTTTTTTCAAGCAAAGAAATAAGTGCTTGATTCATAAGTTGTGCTGTATAGAAATATTTACTCTCATTTTTTACCATTTTTTAATTTCCTTAAATCTAAATTCGCTTTTCTTATTATAAGCATTGCACATATAGTTTTTAGCAAATAACATCTAATTATTTTTCATTAGCAATTTCGTTTGCAAGTTTAATAATATCGCTAGCGTATTTGTTTTTAGATTTTGTCAATATTTTTTTGTAAACAGAATAGTTTACACTGACACCTACAATACCAACACAACCTATAACAACACCTAGTGCTATCATTAAATTCGTACCCCCGCCAATAACTCCCATTGCTAAACTCATGCCTGTTCCTAAAATAAGACTTGACACTATACCAAAAGTATAGGTGAATATATTTGCTGGATTTTTTGCTTTGGCATCTAATCTCTTTAATGCCTTTACTTTTGAGGTTTGTTTTGGTGCATATTCGTTTGCAATTTGTTCTGCATAAATTTTATCTGTATTCATTTTAATTCTCCTAAAAAATTTTAATTGTTTTAACTCGAGCATTGTTATTATATCATTATGAAAAACAAATTACCACAACAAACAACACCTAAAATGTTTATTTGCGAATATAAAAAGAAACAATTCGATATTAAATCAAACTGTTTCCTTATTAATTATTAGTTTATATTTCAAAAAAAATAATAAAAACTATTTTATATTTTGATTAAGTGCTTGATTGGGTGTATCGACCACTGACTTTTTACCATTCTCGTTTAGTTCTTTTACAACCATACTTGATAATGCAATCAATGCAATTACGTTGGGTATTACCATTAGATAGTTGAAGAAGTCGTTTATATTCCAAACTAAATCACTGCCAAGGAAAGTACCTAAGAACACGAAAACTATTGCAATCACAGAATAAATAGTCATTGACTTCTTGCCAAATAAATACTCAAAGTTAATTGCGCCAAACAAATTCCAACTTATTATAGTCGAAAAAGCGAAGAAAGTTAAGCACACCGCTACAAATATAGCACCGATTAACGAACCAACGCTAGCATTATTAAATAAACTCGTAATTGAAATTTTAACCAAATCATTTTTATTGTACCCTAAAGCACTTAAAGTGTCCGAATACTTTGCAGGGTCTTGCATAGCGATTTTAATTGCAGAATTGAATTCCGCATTGTTTACGTAAAGACAAGTAATAACAATAAGGGCAGTCATAGTGAGTACGACAAAAGTATCAATAAATACACTTATCATAGCAGCAGTACCTTGTTCGTGTGCCGTTTTAACGTTTGCTTGTGCATGCGCGTGCGGTGTTGAACCCATACCTGCTTCATTAGAGAAAAGTCCACGCTTTGCACCCATGCTGATTGCTTGTTTTAACGCAGCCCCTATTCCACCACCGATTATAGCCTGAGGTGTAAATGCAAACTTAATTATCATCCAAAACGCCATAGGAATAGCCGTTATATTTACACATAATATAATCAAACCGCCAAGCAAATAAACAACCGCCATAATGGGAACTATTTTTTCAGTAACAGACGCAATACGCTTTGCACCACCAATAAAAATAACACCCGAAACAATAGCAAGAATTATGCCTACAATCCAGCCCCACTTAGCAAAATCATAATTACCAGCACTTGCAACGGCAGAACTTATTGAGTTAGATTGAACCATTGCGCCAACAAGTCCCAAACAAATTATAACTGCAACTGCAAAAAACGCAGCCAAAAACTTACCAAACTTTCCCTTAAATGCCGTTTTTATGTAATATACAGGTCCACCTGAAATACTTCCGTCATCATTAACCTTTCTCGTCTTTTGGGCAAGCACCGCTTCCGAATAAACAGTTGCCATGCCTAAGAAAGCAATAATCCACATCCAAAATATTGCACCCGGACCGCCCGCCAAAATAGCACCGCTTGCACCCACGATATTACCCGTACCGACTTGTGCAGCGATTGCTGTTGCCACTGCTTGAAAAGAACTCATACCCACTTTTTGTTTTTTACCATTAAGTTTAATGTTTCCAAAAACGTTTTTCATACCTTGTCCAAAACAACGCACTTGCACACATTTCGTTTTAATTGTAAAAAACAAGCCTACACCGATTAGCAAAATTACTAAAATGTAATCTGCTAAATAGCCGTTTACAGTACCAATGGCCGTTTCAAGCCATTTCAAAAATTTGTCCATAGTTTTCTCCTTAAAATAAAAAATGGAATTACTTTTCAAAAAGCAATTCCAAAGAATAATGGTAAACACAATATATAGAATATGCGTTCCGTCCTTTTGCCTGAGAGATTCGGGGTTGCCCCCTTGCACCTTCGGCACTCTAAAATTAGAGATTCTCCGGAATTTCTCCGCTATCGGTTTAATTAAATCCCGAAAGCATCATCGAAAAGATACGCTAAGTATACCACTTTTAAGTAGCCCTGTCAACTATAACAGAGCCATGCATATTAAAATTTTCTCCAAACCATTTTGTTAACGATTCCAGTATAAGACTGAATAATTTTTACAACCTTTGTTGAAACGTTTTCCTCAACGTAGTCGGGAACGGGAATTCCCACTTGCTTATCGTTTTCAAGTGAAACAGCCGTCTCCACCGCTTGAAGTAAGGATTGTTCATCAATTCCTGCAATCACAAAACAAGCCTTGTCAAGCGCTTCTGGGCGTTCCGTACTAGTTCTAATACAAACCGCAGGGAAAGATTTTCCTATGCTCGTATAAAAACTGCTCTCTTCGGGAAGTGTTCCGCTATCTGAAATAACTGCAAAAGCATTCATTTGCAAATTGTTGTAATCGTGAAAACCTAAAGGCTCGTGCATAATTACCCTTTTATCCAACTTAAAGCCACTAGCCTCTAATCTTTTTTTAGAACGGGGGTGACAAGAATATAATATCGGCATGTCATACTTTTGTGCGATTTTATTTATTGCCGTAAAAAGAGATAAAAAGTTCTTTTCAGTATCAATATTCTCTTCCCTATGTGCAGAGAGCAACATATATTTTTTAGGTTGTAAATTTAAGCGTGATAAAACGTCGCTCTTTTCAATGTCTTTAAGATTTTCTCTTAAAACTTCCGCCATGGGCGAGCCTGTAACGTAAGTTCTCTCTTTAGGAATTCCGCAATCGGCAAGATATCTTCTTGCGTGTTCTGAATACGCCAAATTCACGTCCGATATAATATCCACGATTCTTCTATTCGTTTCTTCGGGCAAACACTCGTCCTTACAACGGTTTCCCGCTTCCATGTGGAAAATAGGGATATGCAAACGCTTTGCAGAAATCGCAGAAAGACAACTGTTTGTATCCCCCAAAATAAGCAAAGCATCGGGCGAAATATCTTTCATAAGCTTGTATGAACAGTTTATAATATTTCCTACCGTTGCGCCAAGGTCGTCACCAACCGCATCCATATAAACTTCGGGAGCATCAAGTTTTAAATCCTTAAAGAACACACCGTTAAGATTATAATCGTAATTTTGACCTGTATGCGCTAAAATACAGTCAAAATATTTTCTGCACTTATTTATAACCGCACCAAGTCTTATTATTTCTGGACGCGTCCCAACAATTATCAAAAGTTTAAGTTTGCCGTTATTTTGAAATTTAACGTCTTTATAATCTAATTTTATCCCCATAATCTTTCTCCGTAACTATATTTTTATACCGAGTTCATTAAACATTTTATCTATTTTTTCAGTCGTTTTATCGTCTATGTTGTTATATATCTCTATATCTTTTTTGAGTTCGTAAACTTTCTTACTAAATAAGCTCTCAAACCAACGTCTCACCTGATAAAAAGGAGTAAGCCACTTGTGTTTTTGAAGTATCGGATATCTATTTTTAATAACGTCGTAAGGCGAAAAAATTCTATTTAAGATATATTTCTTTTTATTTATCGTTTTCTTTTTTGTCGCTAGTTGGTTTTCTTTACTACCGTAAACACCACCAGTAAAAATAAAATCTTCCATACTTAAAGTGAGTTCAGTGTGTTCTTTATCATTAAACCAAACGTCTAAGAGATTCATTATTTGTTCATAAAAGGTAGATATCCCACACTCAGTCAACATCAAGTTTAATTTTTCTTGATCAAAAGCAAAACTTTTGTGCAATAAAAACAAGTCTATAAATGGACGCACTCCGCAACCGCCCGACTTAAAGTGATAAAGTATATGCGAAATTATATGGAAATAGAAAAATTCATTGGATTGCTTATACTCATAACAATTTTCTTTTGTGCTTTGACAATAATCCCATACCTTTTCTAGCAATTTATCGATATAATCAATGTTTTCCTTAATGTTAAAATGCAACTCTAAATGCACTTGTGATGGAGAGAACAAAGACACGTCGTGATAATTAATTTTACCTTTTTGAACAAACTTGTTACTTTTCTTTAACGCACAAACTGCTTTTTCTAAATCTTCTTTTTTAACAAGCACGTCAACGTCGCAACTTGTTCTCATCCAAGGCTCTGGATAATATTCCCTAATCACTGCCCCTTTAAGCGGTACAAACGGGATTTTCTCATTTGACAAAGTCGTCTTTATTTCTTGATAATCGTAATTAATCCGTTCATAACGATAAACAGACATAATCTGTTGTTTTTTGAAAAGGTCGCTTATGTTCTTATTTGTTATGATTCCTAATTTATTGCACTCAAACCCCACTAAATGCGCTAAATCTTGACGAGATGCTATTTTGTAAAGTGCGATTTGAACTTCGTTGCTTATTTCAATCTTAGAAAGCAATTCATCTTTAGGATTTATTATGTTTTTTATTATTCTTAAAAGCAATTTCCTTGCTTCGAACTCTTCCTTATTGTTCATCTTGATGCTCCTACTTCTTGCCCAAAAATCTAAACTTTCTCAAAAAACGTATCTGGTTTATCAACCTCAAACTTCTCGTTTGCCCACATAACCGTAACCAAATTTTCCGTTTCCGAAAGATTTATAATGTTATGCGTATATCCAGGTAGCATATGTACAGCTTTAATATTGTCTCCATCAACGTAAAACTCTAAAATTTCATCCGTTCCAATTTTGCGTTGTTGAATTAAGCCTTTCCCCGAAACAACTATAAAAAACTCCCATTTACTGTGATGCCAATGCTGTCCTTTTGTTATACTTGGCTTGCTAATATTGACTGAAAACTGTCCACACTTTTCAGTCTTTAATAATTCTGTAAAACTTCCCCTATCGTCGACGTTCATCTTTAAATCAAACGCCACTTTTTCCTTGGGCAAATAAGATAGATAAGTTGAATAAAGTTTTTTTGCAAAACTTCCGTTTGGTATTTCTAGCATTTGTAAAGCTTTAGGTTGATCTTTAAACCTTTCAAGCAACTCAGTTATCTCACCAAGCGTAACTTTATGAGTAATAGGCACGTAACAATAACGCCCATTATCGTACGCAACGGGAGTTAACCCATCATAATCGCAACGATTTACTTTGCCCTCTAAAAGGTCTAACATTTCTTTAACTAAATCGTCTATATACAAAAGTTCAAGTTCGATTTTTGGATCGGAAACGGTTATGGCTAAGTCATTTGCAGTATTATAACAAAAGGTTGCAACTGCACTGTTGTAGTTAGGTCTACACCATTTTCCAAAAAGGTTTGGGAAACGGTAAACAAACACCTTTGCACCCGTTCTTTTTTCATATTCAAAAAATAATTCCTCGCCCGCCTTTTTGCTTCTTCCATATTCTCCGTCATATCTACCAATCAATGTCGCTTGCAAAGAAGACGAAAGCATCAGAGGGCATTTATTACCGTATCTTTCCAATAAATTAAGTAATTTAGAAGAAAAACCAAAATTACCTTGCATAAACTCTTCTTGGTTTTGCGGTCTATTTACGCCTGCAAGATTGAAAATAAAATCAGCCTCTTTGCAATACGCATCTAACTGTTCTTCTTTACTATCAATATCGTATTCAAAAATTTCGTCAATTACTAAATTAGGGCGGGTTCTGTCCTTATTGTCTTTTATATTTTTAAGGCTTTCGCACAAATTTTTTCCTACAAATCCCTTTGCACCCGTAACTAAAATTTTCACGGCCATCTCCTTTAATCTTCTTGCTCTACTCCGAAATTATAATCAAGACCAACGTAATTTAACGACTTTTTATAAGCATCAACCTTATCGTCTTGCATTTCTGATATTTGTTTTCTATACTTTTTAAGTTTACCCTTGGTGAATAATCTCCTAAATAAGTGATACACCCACATAAAGGGTAATAAAATCGCACATTTTTTTAAGAATGGATAAAAATCGCACATGATTTTATAAGGGGTAAAAATTGAGGTAAAGAATCTTTTCCTTTTCAAGTCCTTAACAGAATTTCCTTCTTTAACCCCTTTTAAGGTGGCGGAAAGCACTTTTGCCTCTTCAGTACTAAACACTCCGCCGTTAAAAACTGCGTTAGTTATATAATTGGTTATATCACTCTCTTCTTCGCCATTAAACCACGTATCAAGCATTTTCGTAACGTTTTGATAAAACTCATAAACTTTGAGTTTAATTAATTGGTCTTTTATATAATCATAGTTTAATTCTTTATTTGAGTTCATAAAAACCCAAACGTCTAAGATATGTTTTATCCCAACACCTGCATCTCGATAGTGCTTTGCCATATGCAAGAAAATAAACACAAATTCATCCTCTGCTTTTAGACAATATTCATTACTGTTTTCTTCTTTTTCATGCGCCAACTGCCAGCCATCGCCAAAATATGCAAAATAATCCTTGTTATACGACGGAATTAATCTTTTGTGAAGTTCAACCGTTACAGCCTTTCTTCTCCATATCAATTCGTGGTCACTTTCCACAACGGGTTCGTACCCCAACGCAACCATAATTTCTTTAATCTTATCATACTGTTTTATCTTTATAAGAATATCAATGTCGCTCATCGTACGCATCTCAGGCTTAGGATACAAATATTTTAGTCTTACGCCTTTTAACGGTAAATAATGAACATCACCCTTTTCAAATTCGCTTATCATTTCCTCATAAGCAAACATTTGTATTTCACTCATTACCATATTTTTGCATACTAAAGAAAAAGCGTTTTGAGAAATCTCTTCGTTATTTAAAAGTCCACAATTATGTGCTCCGCTATATATTAGCGAAGTTAAACCGTGCTTTTCCGCTATTGAAAAGATTATCCGTAAATCGACTTTTTCATCTAAAAAATATTTTTCATCAGTAAACGCACTTTTTATTAAAAGTAAAAACGCTTTTTGCTCTTTATTCATTTCCCCTCTTACAGTACGGAACTCCGCACAATTTAATTAAATTTTTGCAAGTTCTTCTTGTATGTATTTGAGCGACGCTATTTTTGTTTTCGTTTCTTCTACCGATAAAAGTTTAGTATTGCTTGAATTGAATTCAGTAAGTGTATTCCTCTCAACGTCACCTTGTTTAATGTACTTATCATAGTTAAGCCCACGCTTATCGCTCGGCACTCTATAGAAATTTCCAAGGTCGATTGCGTTTGCACATTCTTCATTAGTTAAAAGTGTTTCATACATCTTTTCACCGTGTCTAATGCCAATAATTTTAATATTAGATTTATCTCCACCGAAAAGCTCACAAACGGCCTCTGCTTGAGTTTGAATAGTACAAGCAGGTGCTTTCTGAACGAGTATATCACCACTAACACCGTGTTCAAACGCAAATAATACAAGATCAACCGCCTCATCAAGTGACATTATAAACCTTGTCATATCTGGGTCGGTAATAGTTATAGGTTGTCCATTTTTAATTTGGTCTATCCATAAAGGAATAACGCTTCCACGGCTACACATAACGTTACCATATCTAGTACAGCAAATTTTGGTTTTTTCAGGACTTACCGTACGAGATTTTGCAACGATAACTTTTTCCATCATGGCTTTACTCGTTCCCATAGCATTTACAGGATAAGCCGCTTTATCTGTCGATAAGCAAACTATGTTTTTAACTCCCGCCTCTATCGCAGCAGTAAGTACGTTTTCCGTACCAAGAACGTTAGTTTTAACCGCTTCAATCGGGAAAAACTCGCAAGACGGCACTTGTTTTAATGCCGCAGCGTGGAATATGTAATCAACCCCATGCATAGCATTTTTAACACTGTTGATATCCCTAACGTCGCCAATGTAAAATTTAATTTTTTCACTAACCTCAGGCATTTTCGCTTGAAATTCGTGACGCATATCATCTTGTTTTTTCTCATCACGAGAAAAAATTCTAATTTCGCCAATATCAGTTTTTAAAAACCTATTAAGAACGGCATTCCCAAAACTCCCCGTCCCCCCAGTAATAAGCAACGTTTTATTCTTAAATAAACTCATTATTAATCTTCTCCTCTGCTATCATTATTTTTCTTGAATAATTTATTTAGTAAATTAGATAAAGTCGCTTTTTCTTGCTGATTTTTCCCTAATATTAAGAACCCGCTAAAAGCAATAATAACATAAATAATTCCACTCGTTAAAAATGCCAAAATCGAATTTTTAATTACTGTGCACACAAAACAACCTATTATAGCTCCAATTATTTGATATAAAAGTATCCCTTTATACGTTTTACAAAATAGATATAAAACTTTTATATTCATTCTTTTGTAATAGTAAATGTTTAGTAATATAATCTGTAAAATGGTAGAAAGTCCAGTGGCAATTGATGCCCCTATGAGACCAAAGTTTTTAATTAAAAATATAGTTAATACAATGTTGAATATGGTGCTAACCATCATAATTAGCGAACGAGTTAGTCTTTTGTTTTTTATATCTAATACATTTATAATAACTGCATTAGACATATTAATAAACATAGGCGCCATTAAAATTATTGCAATTAACCACGCCAATAAATATTCTTCTCCATAAATCAATTTGATAAAAGGTTTCCCCGCAGCAATAAAGCCAAATAACACCGAACCGCCAACTAAAACTATTAACCGACAAGGCTGAATGAGGGTATTAGTAAGCTCTTTCCCCTCTTTTCCCTCTAAAACATCCTTACTAATTTGTGGCATATACATTGATACAGGTATGGTTGTAAGAGAAGAAAAAATACTAAAAATATACAAACCTACTGAATACAAAGTAACGTCTTCTGGAGATGTCATAACTCCTAGAACAAACTTTCCAACTGTATTATTTGCTTGGTTCACAATCGTTTGCAAAAATAATGCAATACACATTGGTAAAGATGCTTTTAAAATCAATTTATCAAAATTTCTAAAGTTTATACTGACTTTATATTTTAATTTACAATAAATATAACCAAAAACTGCTATTCCTGCGTTAATAGAAGCATCCACAATTGCTATAATTATAACATATTTAAAATTAAATAATAAAACGACTAATAAGCTCGTCCTTAACAAGATTTTAAATATAGAAATTAAAGACGTATATGTATAATTTTCATGTGCTAACGGAATACCATTAAGCGTTTGAGATAAGAATGACGATAATAAAAAAATCGTTATGAATATAAAAATATTTTTGCCATCGAGAATTTGCTCAGGCGTTAAGGAATTTTGGTAAATGGTTTCAATTGAAAAATAAAACCCAATCGATACAATACCTATAACGATAGATAAAAACGTAGCAATACTCCAAATTGTTGACACATTCTTATCAATTACCGATTTATCTTCATTCTTATTTCGACAAGCAAGTAAATTTCTTGTCATAACCGTACCGGTACCAAACTCAAGCAAAACTAAATAATTTGCAAAAGATGCCATAGTTTGATAAACGCCATAATTAGTATCGCCCAACTGTTTTAATAAAAAAGAAGATAAAAATAGCCCACAAACTAAATTAAGAAAAGTATTAGTATATGACAGTATTATACCTGTATTTCTATTTTTTGAACTTAAAAATTTCATCTATCTTTCCTTAAAAACTTTTTTACATAATGTCTACAACAAAACATAAACGAACTTTCTAGTTTGTATGTCTTCATTGCTTTAATAAAACCATTTTTTTGGCTTTTTACTACAAAGTCCTTGTGTTCGGAAAAAAGTTTCTCATTTAATAATCTGTCGGTTAAATTATAACTTGCCTCTTCTTTATCTAATACAGTAAATGAAACCGTTTTGTTTAAGTTGTTAATTATTTCCTCTCCTTTATAAGAATTTGTTATAACTAAAGATATTCCTTTATGGTCGTTTTTAATTTTCGAAATTGAATTATGCTTCCATAAATCAGCCAATATTATATCCGAATAATGATTATTAGAAAAACTACATTCGTAACAATAATCTCTAATAGAAAGACGTTGTTTTAGAAAACAACTAAAATATACGTCTGCAAACGCCCATTTTTTATAGACTTTATTACTTGCTTTTATTTTAATAGCATACTTTTCCCAACCATATATTTTAGGCCGAAAATTTACTTCCGTTATACTTTTTGCTCTAAGTTTTTTCTTAATATAAGAAAGATATTCTTGGTACATTTTATGAGAAGGCAAGCCTCCACAACTAAAATCGCAAGTGATTAAATTATCATAATCTTCTTTTAAAAATCTTTTAAGCCCTGCAATTTGACAAGGTGCGCCACAATATAAAACAAGTTTATTACCATGCAACTTTTCTTTTACTTCTAAAAAAGACTGGTTTACACGACTTTCAACGTATTTACTACGGCAAATTTGCTCAAGAGTATGTGTTTCACTAGAGCAAATATTAACATTCTTAAAATCATCAGAATAACAAGCACCGTAAACTATTCCGCCATTATCAATCACGTATTGTGCTATTGCAGAAAAAACCCCTCCAGACGAACTTCTCAACACAATTTCTTCATTGTTATGAATTGCGCCGTAAGCATTGATGACTTTTTGATTTTTTATAGGACTATTTACCGGACAAACTTGTTTACATATTCCACAACTAATACATTTGTCGTTGTCAACTTGCAATTCATAATATAAATTATTTTCATTTAGAGTAATAGCTTTTTTTGGACAAATATTATAACATGCACCACAATTAGCACATTTTTCAAAATCTAAAATACTATTCTTCATTTGATAAGATTCCTTTTAAATAATCTATCCCTTTTTGCTTTTCCTCTTGAATTTTTAAATTAATTTGATCATACTGCCCAAGATCAAAATCCATCAGATTTTCTATTTCAACATTTTTAAACCCAACTTTATTCATAATAGAATTTAACCTTGAAGGCGCATTAGGATTTACAACTACTGATAATTTTTTATTATAATTTAGCGATAAGGCAACCCCGTGAAAAGATGAAGATACAACGGCATCAGCATTATGTATTAAATACAAAAAGTTTCCACAATCAGCATCATAAACCTTGCGATTCCCCCATACCCTATTAATAGTAGAAGATATCACAACAATTTCTTTGCCTGTCTTTTTATGTAACAGTTTTAATTTTTTATTTAATTTCTTATCCCAATAAATAGCAAATACTAAAATATATGGTTTTGTTATTGAATATTCTTTTTCATAAATACCCCAACCATCTTTATCGATAAAAAAACTGGGATCAATGTGATGTAAAATACTTTTGTCCGTATATCTACTTAGAACTTCTATCATTTCTGATTCTCTAACAGAATAAGTATCAAAAGAAGATACTAATTTTTTAAATTTCTCTTCTTTTTCACATGGCACTTCCGTCACACCCATACTCGCAGCATAAGAATACTTTTTAGCATTTTCAGGCAAAAACTCCAAAAAAAACAATGGTTTACATAAATTGGGATGCCAAATTTGGTCACTACCTGCGATATAAATGTCTGCTTTTGGTGGATGTGCTTTTATAACTTCGTAACTATCATAATATTTTATATCAACGTTTTTATTTATGAACTGAATAGATTTTTGATATTGAAGTTCTATCTTATTTTTAATCCTTACTTTTAATAAATTTTTTATTAGAGTTTTTATATTTTTGCTAATTTTAAAATTAAATCTCGTCGTTGGTAATGGTGCAGGATTGTCAATTAAAACAAAACTTTCTGCACCTAAATCACTTATTGCTGAACGCATTCCTATTGTCTGCAATACAGAGCCATAACTAGACCATTCACAATATGTAACAACACAAATCTTTTTTCTTTTATCCATGCTTTACCCCTAAACTACTCTTTACTACACACGCCCTTATTAAATTTATTTTCTATCTTTCCTGTTTCAAAAAACGATTTCACTAAACTTAAAAACTTTTTAGCAGCGTTTTCCGCGTTCCATTCATTTACCATTGTTTGATATGCTTTTTTTCCCATTTCAATCCTTTTTTCAGGATTGTCTAACAAATATTTTACTTTGTTATAAAAATCTTCAAAATCTCCATCCTTATAAATAAAACCATTTTCACCGTCTTTAAGTAAAAACGGCACAGATCCTATAGCATGATTTGCAACAGGAACGCAAGCACTATTCATAGATTCATTTAGCACTGCACCCCAACCTTCATTTCTATCAGAAGTAAATATATGAATTTCTGATTTTTCCATATGAGAGCGTACTTCTTCTGGCGACATCGCACCTAAAATGTTAACACAATCCGTGAGTCCACATTCTTCGACTTTCTTTGAAACGTTAGCAAGCAATGTGCCATTGCCTATCATCTTTAATTCAAAATCATAACCGTCTTTCTTTAATTTCTCGGCTAATTTTATTGCGATTTCAGGATGTTTCCAATCAATAAATCTTGCAACCCAAACTATAGAGTTTTTATTTTTTATTTCAATAAGAGCATCAATATTTTCATGTTTTTTTACTTCTGGGAAATATCCCCACTTGAAAGTCTTTCCCTTAAACAAACCAAACTTTCTATAATCACTCGCAGAATAAGCACTCGCACAAAGCATATAAATCGGCTTGTTTTTCGGATTTTGAATGTTCCACTTTATAAATCGTGGAATAAACTTAATCGGTTGTAAAGCTTTTTTTAAAGGTCTTTCAGAATATCGAAAAATTAATTTATTTTGTTTTTTTCTTTGTTTAAGCAATTTAAAAGGAGCAGAGCCAAAAATAACAACGTCTGCATCATTAATTAATTCTTGGCATTTATTATTATTTTTAATGAACTCATTGTATGAAATTACATAACTGGGAAATTCATCAATCCCCCACCCCATATTCTTACGCTCATCTTCCATTGGCTCTGTTTCAATAAAACAGTAATTTTCACCCAACATATTAAACATTGCATCCGAAAGAGGCTTTTGATGATGATTAAAATAATTAGAAATAAATATTACTTTCATAAAACTTTTTATTTATCTCCAGACATGCTACAATATCTTACTATCAAGCAACAACATAAGTATAAACATACGAAATCCATAGCCCCCATATTACCTACACCCATATTACATCCAATAAAACACAAAAATGGAACTATAGATGATATTTTAAATTTACCAGTTCTAAAACTTATTTGTTTAAATAGATTAAAATACATAAACGTCCAAAAAATAGTACCAATTATTCCAAACCTTGAAAATACTTGTACAAAAGAATTATGTTCATGATTACTTATAAAATTTGAATAATTTGCGTAAAATCCATTACCAAACAAAAATCTATCCCAACTTGAACAAGTTAAATTAATATAAAACTTCCAAATTTCTATTCTACCATGACCTGTCTCAACATCATCTCCTTCAAATCTTTGTAATACAGAATCTATAATATCTGAAAATGTAAAGTTAATTATTACGACAATAACAACTATAACGAATAAAGAGTAAATTCCATATTTCACCTTACCCTTGTCAAATAACAAAAAGACAGGTACCAATACAACCAACAATAAAATAATAAAATTTGTTCTAGAACTATTGATTAAAGCACCCACTGCAAGGATAAGCATAGACAATATATTAGCGATAGTTGTTTTTTTATTATAAACACATAATAATAAATTAATTGCCACAAGACAAGGAAATGTTAATGTAGCAAAATTACGTTCATGTCTTGCGCCAAGCAAAAAGCTAGTAGCAGAAATAGTTGCACCAAAGATTGCACATACTAAAATTTTACTTATATACTCTCTATTCAAATACTTATCATTATTGAACATTGTTATTAAAAACAATAAACAAAAAACTTCCCTTATCTCGGTTATTATTAAATTATAATTTGAATACTTAACCGACGTCAAAGTTACACACAAGAAAAAGGCAAGCAAAGAAAAACAAAATTTAAATTTAAATTCATTTTTTACAAAATATTTAATGGAAACTAAAATAAAATAATAACCATAAAACGCAGCAGAAGTTGAGGAAAATTTAATTGCATGCAAAAATGGAAAAAGAATTATAGTATATAAAAACAAATCATCAAATTTTAATAAAATTAGTGCAAATAACATTATAGCACAGCCTAATAAAAATAATGGCAACGATCCAATTGTCCTATTAACAGCAAAAATTATAGCTGTTATCGCTCCTAAAATATAAACTAAATTATTAGTTTTCTCTTTAACCAATGTTTGCATTCTATTATCCTTTTTTATAAATATAACTCTATATACTCTCTAAATTTATCGTCTTTGTTAAATTGTTTTGCCTTACTCAAGCAATCTTCCTTATCAAAAGGCCTATCGACAAAAACTCTTAAAATTTCTTTTTCTAATCTATCAATATCGTTTTTAGGTACAACCATTCCACAAGTTTCATCTAACATTTCGGGACTACCACCAGTATTAAAAGTTAAAACGGGCGTCCCACACGCAACTGACTCCATATTAACAGTTGGATAATTTTCTTCTCTTGTAGTGTTCACAAATAAGTCTGCAGAAGTGTAAATTTCTGCAAGTTCAGTTTGGTTTTGCGTCCTGTGTATAGAAATTATATTTTTAGGTAGTTGTTTGTCCACGCTATCATCGGTACCAACAAGCACAATTTGAAAACGCTCGTCCAACCTTTTTGATAGTTCTATAAACACATCAAGTCCTTTTCTTACTCCCCAACCAAATGCAACGCCAAGCAAAATGAACTTGTCTTTTATATTATACTTTTCTTTAAAGTTACTTTCCGTAGGCTTAAATATATTTAAATCAATTCCATTATTTATAACTTTAACAGGATAATCTTTTAAAAACGATTGCTTTACAAGTTCACCTAGCCATTTAGACGGAGTTATGATGGTCAAGTCAAGCCCAATAAACAATTTTTTCTTTTTATCAAAAAGTTTTTTGCTTTTATCAAAAAACCAACTGTAATATCTTTTTTGTGGACATTTACCGCATTCGCTTTGCCATTTGTCACAACCAAACATATCAAAATGTGGGCAATACCCAGTAAATGCCCAACAATCATGAAAAGTCCAAAATAATTTCTTGTTCGCTTTTTTAAAATACTTAAAAAGCAGTGAAAGATTGCAATTATGTGCGTGAATATTATGTAAATGAACAATATCAGGGTTAATTTTTTCAATTTCTCTAATTAATCTTCTTGTAGAGCGTGCGGAATTAAACCCGTAATTCCCAAAAACCCTTGACTTTAACGCCTGAATTTTGGTATAAAATGCTCCTTGGTATTTTATACCTTGAGAATAATCGCTATTCCCGCTAGAATATAAAATATAGTTCTCTATTCCCTTTTCATTAAGGAGTTCACTTACGGCAACGCAGATCTTCCCCGTACTGCCCTTACCGCAAGCACTATTAATTTGTAAAACTTTCATTTTTATCATTCACTACCATGTTTAAAAATATTTTAATTAATTTTAAGAAAAAATAAACTTTTATACTTTAATATCATTTATAAGTTTTTCACTTAATTTTTTCAAAATATCATCCAAATTTTTGTCTTCGGTATTATCTACAATATAAACTTTTTCTCGCCCATACCTATTTATCCAAAAATCAACTATATTATCCACAACATATATGATTCTTTCAATTGAATTTTGTTTGTGATATATTAAAGTCTTGTCATTTCTTTTTTCTATCCTTTTGTTAATCGATTCACAAGATGCTTTTACGTAAACTAGTATCCTATCCATTTTACAAGGCAGCAATTCATTAAAATAATAAGTTACATATTCTTCTTTAAGTGGTTTTTCATCAAACATCGAACATATAAATTGCCCTAGCCCTTGTTCATAAATAGTTACATTAAATTTATCTTTTGATGCTATAAGCGTCAAATAATACAAAAAAAATTTAGGCTTTTTAATGACACGAAGCAACCTAAAACTATAAAATGGCTTCGTTATAAAATATTTTAAACACAGAAAAAACTTATAAGTTACTCTTTTAACCCAACCACCATGAGATATTTTATATTGCGATTCACAAACACTAATTTTTGATTTTAAAGTTTTTACCAATTCGTGCGATATTGTAGTTTTGCCAGAGCATGGTGCTCCAATAAATTCAACAATCATTTTTAATACACCTATTTAACTTTAATTTTCCTATAGACGCATCTAATTACATTTCTTACTTTACCAATAACAGAAAAATAAATCTTATACCAAGATGAAACAATCGCAAATTTTATGGGCGATGTCAGTTCTTTTGCATATGCAAAGGCATATGCGGAAGCATCGGGCATTAAACGTTTTCTTAAATAACCACCAAGACGCAAAAAATACTTACCTTGCTTATAATGCGGATTTGCATACATTTGGTCTGCGATCCATTTATGCAAATTATTCCCCTCAATATCAAAAGTCGATACTTTTGTTTTTCCTACCTGTCTTTTATGCACTCGCCCTCTAATCAAGCAACGATCTAAATAATAAAAATCATAACCTGCAAATAATAATCTATACCAGTACTCTGCGTCAGAAACAGTTCGTATTTTTTCGTTAAAGCCGCCTATATCATCAAATGCTTTCCTTGGCAATAAGAAGGAACAACCAGCCAAGCGATAATTATATACATTGTTTAAAATCATCTCTATCAACGGTTCTTTTTCTTTTACATCGCTATAATTGTACTTAAGTATCGTTTTACCATGAATATCGATGGATTCTGCAGCGCATCTTACTACTACTCTATCTAAATTGAGATCTGGATTTATTTTAAGCAACTTCCTAACGTAATTTACCTCCTCCTCAACCTTTGTTGGATAATACAAGTCATCATGTGAAAGCCATGATAACCATTCACCGCTCATATTTTCTATACAAAGGTTAAGTGCAGTCGAAACGCCACCATTTTCTTTATAAAAATACCTAATTTTATCTCCGTAAGACAATGCGATTTTTTCTGTCTCACCATTATCATTAGAACCGTCATTTACAACTATAATCTCAATATTGTTGTACGTTTGTTCTAAAGCCGAATCAATACTTTCTTTTAAATAATTCGAGCCATTATAAACAGGAATTACTATAGTTACTAGAGGATTATACATTTTAAACTCCTATACACCAAATTTTACATAAATTGAATTCATTTCAGATAAAGAAACTTCTATCGAATATTTTTGAGAATCTCTTAATGCGTTTTGAGACATTTTTTTATATTCATTAAAATTGCTTTTCATATATAAAATATTTTTAATAAATTCCTGCTCGTTTTTATTAGAAAATAAAAAACCATTTTCTCCATTTATAACAACATCATTATGCCCCCTAATATCGGACACGATGGCTGGCAACCCAGAGGCAAAACCTTCAATAACGTTTATTGCCATTCCTTCTTGAAAACTTGATGAAATGAGCACATCACTCATTCTGTATAAGTCAGGCATGTCTTTCCTAAAGCCTAAAAAATCTATATGTTTTTCTACGCCAAGTTTTTTAGCATACAACTTACATTCTTCAAGTAATTTTCCTTTTCCACAGAAAATAATTTTAAAATTAGAACATTCATCCGCTAATTCTTTTGTTGCCCTAATAATGAACCTATGATTTTTTCTACTGATGAATTCTGCCGCATATATTAAAACAAACTTGTTTTCATAACCAAACTGTTTTTTTAGTTCTAATTTTTCTTTTTCTGTTAGCGCCGAGAACTTTTCTAAATTCACTCCTATACCTGAAATTTTCTCAACAACTGTATTTTTAGAAAATTTTTTCTTTGCCAATTGATAATCTTCTTCATTGATAGTAATGATACAATCTGTATTTTTTGCCAATAATTTTTCCATTGTATAATACAATACCCAATTTCTTATTGGTGCGCCCTTATAAAAATGAAAGCCATGTGCAGTATATAGTACTTTTGCTCCTTCTCTTCTAATTTGTTTAGTTGCTAAACGACCTATCACTCCACCCATAGGCGTATGACTATGTATAATGCTATATTTTTCTTCATTAATAATTTTTCGAGCTAACCTTAACGCCTTAAAATTTTTAACATTAAAAGGAGAACGTTGTATGCAAATATCGTAAAGCTTATCACAATAATCAACTTTTTTGCCATTTGCATTTGTCATTATGTGCACTACATATCCATTATCCTTAAACCACTTTAAATATGGCAAGTGGAATGCTTCTATGTGAGATAAAATATTGCTAATAAACAAAACTTTTTTCATTATCAATTACCTTTATAATATAATCCATCAGCGTTATCGAACCAAATAGACTTTATACCCAAATTTTCCGTCGCCACAAAATCTTTATTGATATTATCCGCAATGTATGCCATTTCTGAAAAATGCACCCCAAAATGTTCTGCCATTAAAATAAAAGCTTTTGGATTTGGTTTCCGAAACTCTATACCACCGAGAGCATCTGTTATAATTATTTTATTAAAATATTTCTCAATCCCCAATGCTTTTATTTTTGCTATCTGTCCCTCTATTCTACCATCGGTAATCATACCTAGTTGTTTGTTTTTTAATTTTTCTAATAAAATTTTTGCTTTCGGATATAAAGTTATGTTTGGATTTTGTTCTCTATATGTAAATAAACATTTTTTTAAACTCTGTTCACTATATAAACCTTCTTTTTTCAAAACAAAATCTATCGCTTTTTCTTTTGCACAAAATGCATCCCATAATTTACCACTCATATTACTAATTTCAGGAAAAAGCTTTGATATTTTATCATATCCACTTTTAACATAATCTTTTTCGGAATATAGAGTGTCATCTAAATCAAACAAAACAACTTTGATGTCATCAAGATAATGCAAAGATTCCAGCAAACTATTTATTCTATACATTTATCAACCCTTATACTTTGATCGTATCTACTATACAAAGCACCGTCTTCTGCCTCTTTATCAATATATCCGATCTTTTCTCCCAAAAGCAACTTTAATAAACACAAAGGTGAATTTGCTCCAGCCATAATAGAGCAAGGAACACCACCGCCAAAACGAGGATTAATTTCTATATACCAGTTTCTACCATTCTTATCACGAATAAGTTGGACTGTAATAGGTCCATAAGGACGAAAATCTTTAACTAAAATTTTTATTTCTTCAATAATGTCATCTATTTGACAAATCTCAGTTTTAATAACTTCTCCTGCTCTAACTGCAATTCTTTTTCTAGGCGTTATTAGAATAGGGTTGCCTAAAAAATCACAAAAAACATCTACTGTGTATTCTTCTCCCTCTATAAATGGCTGAACTACGTAATCTTTCAATTTGTTTGCAAGTTGAAATAGTTGTTCTTCCCCCTCAACTTTGTACGCATTTATACTAGAACTACCATCTTTAGGTTTAATAAATGCGGGAAACTCTAGGTTGTATTTATCTGCGCTATTAAAGGTCTTAGGCGCTGATAATCCTAAACTTAAAAAATACTCTGCTGTAAAATTTTTATTTCTACACAAATCAATCTTATCTATAGCCGACACCAAAGCTTTCGTGCTTACTTTTGCAAATTCTTCCTTTTTTTCCGATAATATTTTTAAATCCGTATCAATGGTAGGAATAACCAAATCAACTTTTTCTTTCTTGCATATTTCCAATAAAAAAGGAATATATTCTTCTTCCATTATTCTTGGAGAAATAAACATTTCATTGCAAAACATTTTTGCAGGAGCAGTGCTTGAAATATCGGTTGCTAAAATTCTTAAATTGATTTTAATTTTCTCTGCAGCTTTTCTAAATGATTGAATCAATTCCACACGTCTTCCCACGCATGTAAACAATATTGTTATACTTTTCATATTCCCCTTAAATTCTTCCATTGTTGCCGATGTTTCTGAACTAATACCGTCTTTTTTTAACACGCAACTTACAGTTTTAATAATAATTTTTATATCATTAAAAAGAGTTACCTTTTCAACGTATTTAATGTCAAATTTAAACTTATCTTCCCAAGACACAGTATTTCTACCATTTACCTGCGCATATCCCGTAAGTCCTGGTCTAACTTCGTGCCTACGCCTTTGCTCTGCATTATATCTTGTCAAATATTCTACTAAAAGTGGACGAGGGCCGACGATTGACATGTGTCCTATAAAAATATTAAATAGTTCGGGAAGTTCGTCAAGTGACGTACTTCTTAATAATTTTCCATATTTGGTTAATCTCTTTTCATCAGGCAATAAATTGCCGTTTTCGTCTTTTTCACAGGTCATAGTTCTAAATTTTATTAGTCTAAATATCTTTTCTTTCCCTGTCTTCTTGTTTTTTCTTCCTGGGCGTAGTTGTGTAAAAAATGGATTGCCTTTCATTTTTATCGCACCAACTACAATCAAGATAATCAATATTGGCGAAAGCACTATTATAGCGATTCCACTCAAAACCAAATCGTAAAATCTTTTAAAAAACTGTCTATATAAAAGTGCGGAGAGAACTAGCAATAAACTCACTGCAAAAACGCAAAGAATTAAAATCCCCCACCACTCTGAAACTAATTTTTCTAAAATGCCCATAATCTTCCCTTAAAAACAACTTTTTATTGCATTAATAACGTAATCTTGTTCTTCTTCTGTCATCTTTATATCTGACGGCAAACAAAGACCACGACTAAACACGTCCTCACCAACGTTATCACCAGCGGTAACAAAATCATTATTCTTATAGAACGGTTGCATATGCATCGGTTTCCAAATCGGTCTTGTTTCAATATCTTTTTCACGGAGTTTATATAAAATATCCATAGGTGAAACTTTGCAATCTTTATTAATTAAAATACAACTGAGCCAAAAATTTGGAACGGTATAATCCAAATAGGGATTCATCGAAAGTGGCAGATCTTTTAATTCTTCTTGGTATTTTCTATAAATCTTTTCTTTCGCCTGTCTATGCTCGTCCAAATGCAAGAGTTGTCCACGACCAATCCCCGCAACGACGTTAGACATTCGGTAGTTATACCCTAATTCCTCATGCTGGTACCACTCTGCCTTTTCTCTAGATTGAGTAGACCAAAAGAACGCCTTATCCCTAGCCTCTTTGCTATCCGTCAAAAGCATTCCACCACCAGAGGTAGTGATAATTTTATTACCATTAAAACTTACGATATTGTACTTACCGAAAGTTCCCATTTTTCTACCTTTATAAGTTGCAGAAAGTGCCTCAGCCGCATCTTCAATTAAAATTGCGTTGTGTTTAGCACAAATATCCATAATCTCGTCCATTTTTGATGGCGTGCCGTAAAGATGTGCAAGTGCAACTACTTTAGTGTCGGGATATTTCTTAAAAGCATTTTCCAAAGCCTCTGGACTCATATTCCAAGTATCTCTTTCAGAATCAATATAAATCTGCTCGCCACCCTCATAAGACACGGGATTTACAGTTGCAGCAAAAGTCATATCCGAACAAAAAACTTTATCCCCCCTCTTCACACCAGCAAGCTTAAAAGCCAAGTGCAAGGCGGCGGTACCCGAACAAAGTGCTAAAGCGTGAAAATTTTTCACGCTTCCCGTTAAATATTCGCACATTTCCGTTTCAAAATTATCGCAATTAAAACCCAATGGCGCTATCCAGTTTTTGTCAAATGCTTCTTGAATATATTTCAATTCTTCGCCGTGCATTGTCGGCGTAGATAATAAAATTTTGCCCATGTCACACCCCTACTAAAGCAATTTTGTACACAAATCGCTTATATATTATATAATAAATAATATAATAAGTCAATACCTTTTGAAAAAAACCCTTATTTTTTGTACAAAAAAAGACATATTATCATTTGTAATATGCCTTTTTTTTCAATATTTTTTGTTTCATTATTCCCCATCAAAAAGTGGAGTGGAAAAATATCTTTCCGCGGTATCTGGAAGTACGGTCACAACCGTTTTACCCTCGCCAAGTTCTCTTGCAAGTTTTTTGGCTGCCGCTACGTTCGTTCCTGAAGATATTCCACACATTATTCCCTCAAGTCTTGCTAAATCTTTAGAAGTTGCCAAAGCCTCTTCGTCAGAAATAATGCAAACTTTTTGGAAAATATCACAATTAAGAACGGGAGGGATAAGTCCGTCGCCAATTCCCATCTGAATATGCGTTCCAATAGTTCCGCCCGCCAAAATAGCAGCGTTTTCAGGCTCAACCGCCCAAATTTTAATATCTGGGTTTTGTGCTTTTAATACTTCGCCTATACCAGTAATCGTTCCGCCCGTTCCGATTCCTGAACAAAAGCCGTGAATAGGTCCTGCGACCTGCTCTAAAATTTCCAAGCCCGTATGATGCCTATGCACCATAGGATTTGCGGGATTTTCAAACTGTTGTGGGACGAAAACGTTGGGGTTTTCTTTCGCCATATTAAGCGCAGTTTTTAAACATCTATCAATACAATCGCCAATATTTCCGTCATCATGCATCAAAATTACTTCCGCACCATAATGACGAACGAGCTTACGCCTTTCTTCGCTAACAGAATCGGGCATTATGATAATGGTCTTATATCCCTTTACCGCACCAACAAGCGCTAAGCCAATGCCTTGATTCCCGCTAGTAGGTTCAACAATAATGGTATCCTTATTGATAAGACCTTTTCTTTCCGCATCGCAAATCATATTGTACGCTGTGCGCGTTTTTATTGACCCGCCAACGTTAAGCCCTTCAAATTTAACCAAAATATCGGCAGACCCTTTTTCTTTAATCTTATTAAGTTTAATAATCGGAGTATGCCCGATTGCCTCTAACACATTTTCGTAAATCATAATACTAAGATACTACATATAAAAAATTAAATCAAGAAATTTAGCCACTAATTACAAATTTATTTATACTCCACTACCGTTACTTCTTCTATGCCGTAATAAACAAAACACTCTATAGCATTTTGGTCTATTTTTTCACCACAAACAACTATAGGTACAGCCGGTGGACAAGAGACCGAATCAAATGCGAGAACTTTTCCTAAAGCGTCATTAACCTTAACCACTCTTTTTTTAGCCATTACAGCATCTCTAATGCTCATAACTCTTTTCCTTTCTATGAATTTAGGCGCAATTCTATCAATCTCACTGCGTTTGCGTACAGAAAGGAGTACTTTTTCTACTTTTTCAAAATCCGACTCATGGTTACAAGTAGAGAACATCATGACGATAACGTCACTATCAAAATATTCACATTCTATTTTTTCCGTGCTTAAAATTTTATAAAACTCTTCACCCGAATAACCGTATTTTTTTGTTTCTATGGTTAACTTTAACGGCTCGTTCCCAACAAGAGAATAACCACAACTAATTAACTTTTGCTTAATCTCGTGTATTCTTTTTGTCACTTCCTTTAAACGCAAATCATAACCTTTAGAAAGTTCAAGATTAGTTATATCCAATGAGGCTAGCGT
Organism: Clostridiales bacterium; assembly: GCA_015069425.1. GTDB lineage: Bacteria > Bacillota > Clostridia > Christensenellales > Borkfalkiaceae > UBA1259. The sequence goes on from SVIP01000002.1 coordinate 34,086, forward strand.
TAGATAAGACGGACTTGTAGAGCCAAAAAGTGCCATAACTGATTTGACATTTACAGGCAATTTTAAGCCTTTTCTTAAGTGTAAATATGCACCACCCGTCAAAGCAAACAAAGTTTTATGTGCAGAATCTGAACACATATCTGCGCCCAAATCAATGGGATGTAAAGATTTTTCTAAAAATTTAAGATAACTGCCGTGCGCATTATCCACCATCAAAAGTACACCGTGTTTTTTACATACTTTTGCTATACTTTCAACGTCTAAGATATTTCCTAAATAGTCTGGGCTTGTAAGATATACGGCAATTGGCTTACTTTCTATTATCCCTTTTTCAACTTGCTCAGCGCTTACGTTGCACTCTAAATAATTACTCTTGTCTTGTGGGTATATCCAGTTAACTTCAGCACCGCACAGTGCACAACTGTTAATAAAAGACTTGTGTGCATTCCTGCCCGCTAAAATTAATGGTTTACCCCCATTTTCCGTAGCGTATTGAACGGCTAAGTATACCATTGTACGAATACAAAGGGAAGATCCTTCAGTTGAATAAAAAGTGTTCGCCCCAAAAATTTTGCTTGCGTTTTTTTCACTTTTCGCTATAATTCCATCTGCGTGATATAGGCTATCCGCTCCTTGAATTTCCGTAATGTCAAAAGGCTCTACGCCTATATATTTTTCGCCCTTATGAGCAGGCATATGCAAGCGAACGCTGTCTTTTGTAGCATATTTTTCAATAAAATCAAAAATAGGCGTTTTCATTTACTTATTTACCTTTAAATGAGCGGTCAACTGCAACCATAATAGCACATTCCATGCGTTTTTTAAATAATTCGCAACCAGTTTTATATACTCCCTTAACAGAGCCTGTTGCATGATAAGCATTTGCAGCGCAACCGCCAGAGCAGTATAATTTTGCCCAACAATCTCTGCAATCTTCTCTTGCATAAACGTTACAATCGGAGAATTCTTTTTGCGCATCTAAGTTGGTAATGCCGTTATAAATATCACCGAGTTTATACTTTTCTTCGCCAACAAATTGATGACAAGGATATAGGTCGCCCCACGGGGTTACCGCCATATATTCTGTACCTGAGCCACAGCCTGAAATGCGTTTATAAATACAAGGTCCGCCCGTCAAATCTATCATATAGTGATAGAAAGTAAAGGGTTTGCCCTCTTTATCTTTTTCTAACATCAAAAGAGCCAAATCTTCGTACTGCTTTTTAACAATTTCAATATCTTTTTCGTCAAGTTTAGACGGATCGTCTTCAGAACAAACTACGGGTTCCATAGAAAGTTCGTTAAAGCCTAAAGAAAGCATAACTTTTATATCTTCTAAAAAGTCTGGGTTAGCATGGGTAAAAGTACCGCGCATATAGTAATTTTTTCCGTCTCTTGCCTTAACCAACTTTTGGAATTTAGGAATAATTTTATCAAAACTGCCATTACCGTTAAAATCTACTCTAAAACGGTCGTGTATTTCCTTTCTTCCGTCCAAACTTAAAACAACGTTAGAACATTCTTTGTTTGCAAAGTCAATTACGTCATCGTCAATCAAAACACCATTGGTCGTTAAAGTAAAGCGGAAGTTTTTTCCCTTTTCTTTTTCAATACTTCTTGCGTAGGCTACAAGTTTTTTTACGACCTCAAAATTCATTAGTGGTTCGCCACCGAAAAAGTCGACTTCAAGATTTCTTCTAGTTCCCGAATTTTCCACCAAAAAATCAAGCGCGCGCTTACCCACTTCAAAACTCATAACCGCACGCTCGCCGTGGTATTTACCTTGACTTGCAAAACAGTATGAACAGTTAAGGTTACAAGTGTGCGCAACGTGCAAACAAAGAGCCTTTATTACGCCTGAAGTCTTTTCTTTTAGTTTTCCCGCCATATTTTCAAACGTGTCGGGTGCAAAAAGTTTGCCTTTATCTTTTAAAAATTGCACTTGGTCATAGCATTCGCTAATTTCCTCAACAGAAACGCCCTCTGTCCCTTTATACTTCTTAGCTAAATTATCAATGATTTGTTCTTTACTCAGCTTGTCAAAATCTTTGATTAGGTCATAAGCCACTTCATCTACAGAATGAACTGAGCCTGAGCAGGAGTCAATTACGATATTATATTTTCCGAGTTTATATTGATGTACCATATTTCTTTTACACAATAAAAATACCACCCGAAGAAGGGTGGCACTTTATTTTCTAATTACTTGCTTTCTTCGCTTTTGTTAGCATTTTCACATTGTTGATTTGCAATACCGCAACTGGTTTTGCATGCTGACTGACAAGAAGTTTGGCATTCACCGCAACCACCGTTTTTTGCGCTTTCGCAAAGGTTACGAGTTTCAATAGTTTCAATATGTTTCATTAATCTATCCTCCGTCGTTATTAATTACTGAATTATTATAGCATTATATCTTAAAGTTGTCAATACAATTTATAAATTAATAGAAAAAGTTAAATCTTTACCACATTTTTCTTGCAAAGCACGCTGTCAATGTGTATAATAAACATTGTAAAAGGAGAAAATTATATGCAAAAACTTATAAACGCAGTTGAAAAGCACACTAAACTTATTCTCGAAGCGGAACGTTGGCTTTGGGCACACCCTGAAACGGGGTACAAAGAATTTGAAAGTAGTAAATATTTGCAAGATAAATTTATTGAACTAGGATATTCACTTACTTTAGCCGAAAATATTACTGGTTTTTATACAACTATAGACACGGGAAAACCTGGTCCTACAGTATTAATTCTAGGTGAACTTGATTCTGTAATCTGTCCGTCGCATAAAGAAGCAAACCCTAAAACGGGTGCAGTGCACTCTTGCGGACACCACGCACAAGGCGCAGCACTTTTAGGCCTTGCGGCAGCGTTAAAAGAACCTGGTGTTTTAGATGAGTTTTGTGGAAAAATAAAACTTTGTTCAGTTCCCGCAGAAGAACTTTTAGAGATAGAATTTAGGAGCGAACTTAAAAAGCAAGGCATTATTAAATACTTTGGCGGTAAAAGTGAGTTTTTATCACGTGGATATTTTGACGACGTTGATTTAGCGTTTATGGTACATACAACTCCTATGGGAAAGTTTAGAAACACACCTGGCTCTAATGGTTGTATTGCAAAAAAATTTATATATAAAGGTGTAGCGGCACATGCAGGCGGTAGTCCTTGGGATGGAAGAAATGCAATGTACGCTGCTAATTGTGGATTAACTGCATGTAACGCTTTAAGAGAAACTTTTAAAGATGAGGATTGTATCCGTTTTCATCCGATTATTACAAGTGGTGGCAGTATGGTAAACGCAATTCCTGAAACGGCCACTTTAGAAAGTTACGTTCGTGGTATGAGTTTTGAAAGTATGTTGGAAGCAAACAGGCGTTTAAACCAAGCAATAACAGGTAGCGCATTATCACTAGGTTGTAATGTTGAAATTATAGATTTCCCAGGATATGCACCACATAAAAATAGTATCGACCTTAATGAAGTTGCTAAAGAAGCTGTAAACCTTGCCTTACCCGAATGCGAATTTATAGAAATAAATAAAGCAAGTACGGGTAGTACGGATATGGGTGACCTTTCTTGCATTATGCCCGTAGTCCATCCTTATTGCCCAGGTGCAATTGGCAAAAGTCACGGAAACGATTATTATATAGTAGATCCCGTTAAAGCGTGTGTCGGTAGTGCAAAGTGGCAATTAGCAATGCTTAAAATTTTACTTAGCGACGGAGCAAAGCGCGCTTATGAAGCAATTAAAAACTTTAAGCCAAGATTTAGTAGTAAAAAGGAATATTTAGATTATTGTGATGCAATTTGCTGTGACGGAAATAGAATTGAATACGGTGAAAACACCGCAATTGTTAAAATTTAAATTAAAACAATGAAAAAGGTGGGCGTGATAATTTATCACGCCCACCGTTTTTCTATATATTATTTATTTTTTCTTTTATTGCCTCCATTTCTGTTTTAACTGCGCTAGCATTTAAAATCGGCCATACTAAAAAATGGCTTAATATTTCTTCGTTTTTAATAGTTACAGTAATATTCCGAACATCATTTTGCAAAATATGTAAAGATATCCACAGGCTGTGTCTTGTATGAAGTTCTCCAATTTCATTATAACTTAAATATTCAATCGAGCTTGGGTTTATGACTTTACTATGAAATGCAAAACGAAATATAAAGTTGTTACCATCAAACATGACCGCCGTTTTCGGTAATAAAACAAACAGATATATTGCTACAATATCTAATATCACTGCTATAACTAACGCAATGACACTCCAAACAGAAACAAACAGCATTAGAACACTTAAAACTGTCAATATAATACCCGAAACAAACAAGAGTTTACCTATTAATTTATCCCTTTGTGCTATAATTTCCATAAAACAACCTTAATATATATTATTTTCCTTTTCAAATTGACTTATAAAATTAACGTAATTTTCTTTTTCTTTTAGGTAGGCAAGACCATGCCCCGCACCCGAAACACGCATAAATTTTTTTGGTGCGCCACACGCCTCGAATAAATCTTCCGCCATATAAAATGGAACGAAATCGTCGGTATCCCCGTGAAAAAATATTGTGGGGATTTTTATTTTTTTAACCGACTCTATTGGTGGATTTTCTTCTAAATTAAACCCACCGAATATTTTTGCTCCGAGTTTAATAAATGGATAAAACACAAAAGCTGGTAAGTGCAACTGCTTAATAACCTTTTTGATTATATCCTTTTGTGAGGAAAAACCACAATCACACAAAACGTACTTGACGTTTTGGGGTAAGTTTTTAGACGCTGTCATAAGAACTGTTGAACCGCCCATAGATACACCGCCTATAATGATATTAACTTCTTCCCCAAACTTTTTAATTGCGTAATCAATCCAAGTAAGACAATCTCTACTTTCTTTTACGCCAAAAGTAACAACACTACCTTCACTTTTTCCGCACGCACGTTGACAAGCCAAAATAACGTTATGATTAAGTGCAAAACAACGTTCAACCGCACCGCTCATATCACGCTCGGGATCGCCTCTATATCCGTTAAACAAAATTTCTACAGGTGCACCTTTTTTACACTCGTAATATTCACCGTAAAGGATTAAACCATCGAAAGACTTGATTTTTATAATTTCTTTAACTCTTGCCCTATTTTCTTTCATCCATGAAAGCATTTGCGGATGAAATTCTTCATAAATTTTACCAGGAATTAAAACGAACTCATCATCTTTAAGCGGTTTTCTTTTTCTTGAATAAAAGGTCAACAGAAAGCAAACGAAAGAGAGCAACAAAATTAAAAATAAAACCGACGCTACAACTATCGGTAAGACTATGTACCAATCCATAAAAGCAATTATTCCTCGCTACTTTCCTTAACGCTTATCGCTTGTTCAATAAGGGTTAAAACCTGCTCTTTACCAAAGCCTGTCTCTGCAGAAGTTGCAGTAATATCACTAAAGCCAACTTTTAAATCGGTGGCAATCTCTTGTACTCTAGGCTTAATTTTAGTTTTACCAAGTTTATCCGCCTTAGTTGCGACTAAAACGAACGGAACTGCATAGTGATAAAGATAATTAACCATCATTTTATCGTCCGCAGTCGGGTCGTGACGAATATCAACTAACGATAAAAGTAGGCGTATGTTTTGTGTAGATAAAAAAGTCTCTAAAAGTGCGCCCCACTTTTTCTTTTCTTCCTTACTTACTTTGGCAAACCCGTAACCGGGCAAATCCGCAAGCACGAATTCGCCAAAATCAAAATAGTTTATCAACCTTGTTCTCCCAGGTGTAACCGAGGTTTTAGCAAGTTTTTTCTTATTTGCAAGCATGTTTATAAGAGAACTTTTGCCAACGTTTGACTTGCCAGCAACTGCAATTATAGGTTTATCCGTCTTATAAAACTTATCCGCACTTGCAACGCTAGTTATAAACGTTGCGTCCTTAATTTTCATAATCTCACCTTAAAATTTTATCGCACGTTCAAAAACTTCTTCCACGCTAGTCGCTGTGATAAAATTAATTTCCTTTCGTATTTCTTCGGGGATTTCCGTCAAATCTTTCTTGTTATCTATTGGGACAATAACTTCTTTAATACCCTGTCTAAATGCCGCAAGCGCCTTTTCTTTAAGTCCGCCTATTGCTAAAACCTTACCACGGAGAGTAATTTCCCCCGTCATCGCAACGCTCTTTTTAACAGGCTTTTTAATTAATGCTGAAAGTATTGCTGTTGCCATAGTTATACCTGCGCTCGGACCGTCCTTTGGCGTTGCGCCCTCTGGAACGTGAATATGAATATCAGTATTTTCAAAAAGGTTTTCATCTATTGAAAATTTATTAGCGTTTGACCTAATATAACTGATTGCCGCACGTGCAGACTCTTTCATAACGTCGCCAAGTTTACCAGTTAGAACTATTTCACCTTTACCTTTCATAAGCCCCACTTCGATAGTTAAAGTAGTTCCCCCAACACTCGTCCACGCAAGTCCGGTGCAAGCACCTATTTCGTCCTTTTCTAAAGACATATCTTTTTGATGCTTTCTAATTCCTAAATAATTTTCCACGTCTTTAGCAGTAATTTTTTGTTTTCTTAAACGAGAATTTTCTGCAACTTTTATGGCTATTTTTCTAATTACGCCCGCTATTTCTCTATCTAAATTTCTAACACCCGCCTCCATAGTGTAACCACTAATTACTTCAGATATAGCCTCGTCGGTAAAATCTATCTTGCTCTCCTTAACACCGTTTAATTTTAGTTGTTTTGGTATAAGATAGCGTTTAGCAATCTGCAACTTTTCTTCGTTGGTGTATCCCGTAAGTTCAATAACTTCCATACGGTCAAGTAATGGATGCGGAATAGTGTCAATAGAATTGGCGGTGGTTATAAACATAACCTTTGAAAGGTCCATAGGAACTTCTAGGTATCTATCTCTAAACGTAGTATTTTGCTCGGGGTCTAACACTTCTAAAAGTGCGCTTGCAGGGTCGCCGTGAATATCCGACGATAACTTATCAATCTCGTCTAAAAGAAAAACGGGATTAGAAGAGCCTGCATTTTTAAGCCCAAAAACAATTCTGCCAGGCATTGCGCCAACGTAAGTTTTTCTATGCCCTCTAATTTCCGCCTCATCCTTACCGCCACCTAAACTCATTCTCACGAATTTTCTATTAAGCGCACGAGCAATACTCGTCGCCACTGAAGTTTTACCAACCCCTGGAGGCCCGACAAAACATAGAATAGGACCTTTAATTTCTTTAGTTAATTGCAAAACTGCCAAATATTCAACAATCCTTTGCTTAACTTTTTCTAAACCAAAGTGGTCTTTATCTAAAACTTCTTTAGCAAACTTTAAGTCCTCGGTATCTTCCGTCACTTGGTTAAACGGAAGTTCCTTTATCCAATCTAAATAATTTAAAATTATAGAATAATCTGGAGAAGATGGATTGATTTTACTTAGTCTAGAAATTTCTTTTAACGCCTTTTCCTCCACTTCTTTAGGCAAGTTCTTTTCTAAAATTTGCTCTTTTAATTGGTCAATTTCTTCTGGATCGTCACCAAGTTCAGAGTGAATGGCTTTGAGTTGTTCACGAAGATAGAATTCTTTTTGACTCTTATCTATGTTGCCTTTAACCTTTTCGCTAATCTTTTTTTCTATTTTAACAATCTCCAACTCTCTTTCAAAAAGCATTTTAAAATCGGTAATTCTCTTTAAAGTATCGTCAGTTTCTAATAATGCTTGAACGATGCCATCTTTTAGTGGAACTACTGATAAAGCGTTATCTATAAATTCGTTAGGGTCTGTCAATTTACTAACTGCCTCAAGCATCTCTCTAGAAATATTCTTATTAACAGATGCATAATCGGTAAACGCAGTTTTGGCAACTCTTAAATACGCCTCAGCCTCGTTTTGGTCGGAAACGGGAGTATAAATCTTTTCATATACTGTTGCGGAAAAATATTTCTTGCCGTTTTTATTTTTAGCCTCGCTTATTTCCCTTGCTCCCGCACGATATAAAGCTTCAACGCTAACTTTCGTGTGTCCATTGCCTTGAATTCTAATGACTTGCTTAATTTTAGCAACCACTCCCACCGTAAAAAAATCAGTTACTTTAGGAATCTCAACCGCAGCGTTCTTCTGTGCGCAAATAAAAATCTCTGAACCACTTTTAACGGCAACGTCAACTGCCGTTACCGAAATTTCTCTACCTACGTCAAAATTTAAAAAGGTATTCGGGAATAAAACCTTTCCACGAAGTGCAATCACGGGAATAGTCTTTTCACTTTTATCCACGTTTTCCGTTCTTTTAACGCCCTCTTCTAATATGTGTTCTATAAATTTGTTCACGTCTTTTTCTAGCATATCTCACCTATCTTATGTATCACTATAAACAATATTTTTCTAATAAGTATTTTACAGGATTATCCTTAAATGGAACTGTAATTTCATCTGCAACTGCTTTTAATTCCTCTTTTCCGTCACCAACTGCAACCCCATGCCACGGTCCGGAAATTAACCCTATATCGTTAGTACTATCTCCAACGGCAATAACTTTTTCAAGTGGAATATTAAATCGTTTTGCTAAAAAACGCACAGCGTTTCCTTTATCGCAACTAGGATTAATAGCCTCAATCAAACAAGTAGCACCGCTATTAAAAACCATTTCCTTTCGGTCATAAACTTGATTAAGTTTTTTAACCGCTAAATTAACAAGCGTGTCGTCGCCAAGTCCACAGACCTTACAGACGTTGCCCTTTTGTTTTTTTATCTCCTCGATAATATCGCTAGGAACGCCTTTTAGTCCCGTTGCATTTTCGTAAACCTCGACGTAAGGGGAGCGTTTTTCAATATAAAACCCCTCTTCACCGTACGCTATCGGGGATAGACCTGCATTTCTGATTTCTTCAACGGCTTTTATTGCAAGTTCGCAACTTAAACCACCTTCAAATATAGTTTGACCACTTTCAATATCTGATATTCTCGAGCCTTGAAAGGAAACTACTAAACCTTTTAGCCCATGCTTTTTCAAAATTTTATTTATGGACGAAGTTTCACGCCCAGAGCAAACAACGAATATACCGCCCTTTTCGATAAAGCGATTAATCGCCTCTAGCGTTCCGCTATCAATATCGTTTTTCGGAGCTAAACCTAAAGTTCCGTCATAGTCGCTTAAAAATAATTTATATTTCATTTTAGCCCTTCCTTAGTTAAAAAATTTATAATATTGGTTGCCATCTCGTCGCCTATACCTTGCACCGTCTTAAGTTCTTCTGCCGTTGCGGAAATTATGCCCGATAAATCCTTAAACCGCTCGATAAGTGCATGCTTTTTAACCTTGCCTAGTCCTTTAACACCGTCCAAAGCCGAAGACAGCGAGCGTTTACCTCTCAAAGAATGGTGATAGGTTATGGCAAAGCGATGCGCCTCGTCACGAATTCTTTGTAGCATTTTCAAGCAATAATCTCGTCTTTCTAAAATAACTGGATTAGGATTTCCTACTAAGAAGATTTCCTCTTCACGCTCTGCAAGTGAAATTAAATCAATATCTGTTATATTAAACTCTTCAAAAACGGCTTTAACGCTACTTAATTGCCCTTTTCCACCATCTACTATGATTAAATCGGGTTTTGGGAACTTTTCCGCATCAGAAGAGAGGCGTGCTAAACGCCTACGCATAACTTCTTGGTGGCTTTTATAATCGTCCGCACCCTCAACCGTTTTAATCTTAAATCTGCGATAAGAATCAAAATCAGGCTCACCGTCAATAAAGACGACCATACTTCCCACTTTATCAACACCGCTAATATTGGAAATATCGTAACATTCCATACGCTTTGGGTAATTTTTAAGGGCAAGTTTTTCTTGCAAAGTTTTGCAAGCGGTAACAGTCATATCGTTTTTATGCTTGATTTTATCAACTGCTGTTAAAAGATGCTCTTCTGCATTTACCCCAGCCATATCGGCTAACTGTTTTCTAACGCCTTGCTTAACAGTTAAAATACTAACTGCCTTGCCAAATTCTTTTTTTAAATACCCCTCTAATAAGTCTGTATCAGCAACTTCTGTTGCAGAGATAATTTCGTCTGGTATATCAGAATCCTTTTTATAATATCTACTAATAAATTCAGATAACGCCTCGCCGTCAGATAAGGTTGCACTCTCAAATGCAAAATTTTTACTGCCGAGCATTCTGCCATTTCTAACTATTAATAGGTTTACGGTTGAATAAATACCATTCGCACGGTAAGCTAATACGTCTGCGTTTAAGAATTTATTGAGCGAAGTAATTCTTTTCAGTTTGATTTTATCAAGCCCTAAAAGGTTCTCTTTATATCGAAGTGCAAGTTCAAATTCTTCACGCTCTGCCGCCTCTTGCATTTTTTCTTTTAAGAGTTTTTCCGCATAAGCCGTTTCTCCGTTTAAAAAGTCTACAGCACTATTTACTAAGGCATCATACTCTTCTTTGTTTATAAACCCAGCACAAGGAGCAGGACATTTTTTAATGTGATAATTTAGGCAAGGTTTAATAGCCTTTTCGGGATTAAGCTTTTTGTCACAAGGACGCACGGAAAAAGCAAGATTAAGTATTTCCAAAACAGACTTAACCGAAATGCCACCCATAAATGGCCCGAAATATTTTGCGCCGTCCTTTTTAATTTTTCTCGTTACCGAAAAGGTTGGGAAAGGCTCTTTTAAGTCGATTTTAATATACGGATAGGTTTTGTCGTCCTTTAATAGTATATTATATCTCGGTTTATGCTTTTTTATTAAATTGTTTTCTAACGACAGTGCGTCTATCTCACTCGGAACGATAATATAGTAAAAGTCAGCGATATTTTTAACCATAGCCATAACCTTTTCGGTTTTAACGGTATTAAAAAAATATTGCCTTACACGATTTTTAAGATTTTTTGCCTTTCCGACGTAAATTATTTGACCGTCGCTACCCAACATAACGTAAACACCGGGATTTGTTGGCAAATGTTGTAATTTATCTTCTATTATCCCCACATTAACATTATAACCGATTTTATTCTAATTTACAAGCACTTAATACCCCAAAAATTCCACACCCTTTAAAAGAACGTCGTTTAATATTTCATTTCTAAGCGAATAAAACACAACTTTCCCTTGACGCCTTGTAGTAACGGCATTTAAATTTTTTAATAATCTTAATTGATGCGATACTGTCGTTTGATTAAGTTTAAGCAAATTAGATAGGTCACTGACACACATCTCACTGATTGCTAAAGCGGAAATCATTCTTAGTCTCGTATAATCGGAAAAAATCGAGAAAAAACAAACTAAATCGTCTAAAATTTCTCCGTTCGGCACGTAATCGTTAACCAAGGTTTGTAATCTCTTGTCAAGTAATAATTCCATAATAGGTCTCCTTTATATACATTGAATGAACATATATTATCACAATAAGAATAAGTTATTTTAAAAATAAATGGCGCATAAAATAGAAAAAGAGCGTATTTTAAAAAACTTGGAGGTTAAACATGAATAATAACTTAACTCTAATTGCGCTTTTATTTTTGCTGTTGTGTAATAATAATATAAACACTACACAACTATTATTGCTGTTAGCCTTACTATCGACAAGCGGTTGCGGTAATTTATTCAACACCTTTAATAATACAAACAATAACTGCAACAACTACAACACTAACTTTAACTGAAAAACAATAGAAAAAAAGCAGGTCGTTGACCTGCTTTTGTTTATTTTATAAAGTTTAAGCGGTTAGTTGCGAGTGCGATATTAGACACTTGTTCTGAATGCCTTTTTAAGGAATTAGATACGAGTAAGACGAGAAAAGTGAAAAACCACCGACAGGCGCGTACTTTTTGTACGTAACTGTTGGTGGTTTGATACTTGACAAAGTATTACGAAGTATATAATCCCTTAAAAATTAGATTTCTGAGAAATACTTAATAGTTCTTACCATTTGGCTGGTGTATGAGTTTTCGTTGTCATACCAAGAAACAACTTGTACTTGATAAGTTTCATCGTCAATCTTAGATACCATGGTTTGAGTAGCATCGAAGAGTGAACCAAACTTCATACCGATAACGTCAGATGATACGATTTCGTCGGTGTTGTAGCCGAAAGATTCGGTAGCTTGTGCTTTCATAGCAGCGTTGATGCCGTCTTTGGTTACGTCCTTACCCTTAACAACTGCGATAAGGATAGTGGTTGAACCAGTAGCAGTAGGAACACGTTGAGCAGCACCGATAAGCTTGCCGTTGAGTTCAGGAATAACGAGACCGATTGCTTTAGCAGCACCAGTTGAGTTAGGAACAATGTTCATTGCACCTGCTCTTGAACGTCTCTTATCACCCTTTCTTTGTGGACCGTCAAGAATCATTTGGTCACCAGTGTAAGCGTGAACGGTAGTCATGATACCAGATTGGATAGGAGCGTAATCGTTAAGAGCCTTAGCCATAGGAGCAAGACAGTTAGTGGTGCAAGATGCAGCAGAAATGATCTTGTCTTCAGCAGTTAAGCTCTTGTGGTTTACGTTGTAAACGATAGTGGGGAGGTCGTTACCTGCAGGAGCAGAAATAACAACTTTCTTAGCACCAGCAACGATGTGTGCTTGTGCTTTTTCTTTGCTGGTATAGAAACCAGTACATTCTAAAACAACGTCAACGTCGTATTGAGCCCATGGGCATTCAGCAGCGTTAGCGCATTTAGAAATTTTAATTTCTTTTCCGTCAACAATGATTGAATCTTCAGTAGATTCAACAGTGTGACCTTGAGCTACGTAGTTACCTTGCATTGTGTCGTATTTAAGAAGATGAGCGAGCATTTCTGGGCTGGTAAGGTCGTTGATAGCAACAACTTCATAACCTTCTGCGCCGAACATCTGTCTGAAAGCAAGACGACCGATACGTCCGAAACCGTTAATTGCAACTTTAGTTACTTTTGACATTCTAATGTCCTCCAAATATGATTTTTTTTCTAAAATTTTTAAATTTTTTCCAAATTTCGTCTTATACATTATATCCCTAAAACCGCATTAAGTCAATCGTTTATAAGCGTTATTTTAAATTTTCGGGATTTAAGACGGTTAAATCGTCTGGAACGAACAATCCGTCTTTTCTAATTAGTTCTCCGTCAAGATAAATTTCTCCACCGCCGTATTCTTTGGTTTGAATTTGAACTAAATCCCAATGAATAGCCGAAACGTTTCCATTGTCGCAATCGTCATAACAAGAGCCGGGCGTGAAATGAATTGAGCCAGAAATTTTTTCGTCAAACAAAATATCCCCCATTGGACGATTTATATACGGGTTTACTCCAAAAGCAAACTCGCCTATATACCTTGCCCCTTCGTCGGTGTTTAAGATAGCGTTTAGTTTTTCGGTATCGTTTGCGATAGCATTGATAATTTTGCCGTCTTTAAATGTCAAGGAAACATTTTCAAACTTAAATCCGTTCTCAACTGACGGTGCGTTATAAGTAATTACACCGTTTACGCTGTTCCTTACGGGTGCTGTATAAATTTCCCCATCGGGAATATTGCGTTTCCCCGAACACTTTTTACTGCCTATACCTTTAATAGAAAAGGAAATATCAGTATCTTTTGCTATAATTCTAACTTTATCAGCCTTATCTAAGCGCGCTTTTAATGCGTCCATCGCCCTATCCATTTTAGAATAATCAAGATTACAAACCTTAAAATAAAAATCTTCAAAAGAGTCGGTACTCATACCCGCTTGTTGTGCCATGCCTTGGTTAGGATAGCGAAGCACAACCCACTTTGTTTTTTTCACTCTAAGTTCATGATGAACGGGGTGGGAATAAAATTCGCTTTCTATCTGCATATTTTTTTCAGGAACGTCAGATAATTCGTTGCAATTTTCTCCGCCACGAACACCTATGTAAGCGTCCATTTCTTGCATACGGAAAGAGTCGTACTTTGCCTTTAGTTTTGCGTATTCTTCGGTATTACCTAAAAGAAGTTCTCTAGTAACCCTATTGTCGTATATCTCCACGAAAGGGTATGCCCCTACAGCGTAAGCCTCTTTAACGAGTGCGTTGACTAGCATATAGTCAATACCCTTAGCCTCTATAAGTACTTTTTCGCCTTTTTTAAGTTCACACGAATAATTAATAAGCCCTTTTGCGAGCGCGTTAATTCTTTGGTCTTGCATATTAAACCACCTTTTTTACATTATATCAAAAATATTATACTACTTAACCGCTTTTTTATAAAGTATTTTCATTTAAATTTAAAATTTATTTGCTAATTTGACAAAAACAATATATAATATATCTTGACCATATGTGGTCTGTATAACAATTTGAAAAAAATTTATATTTAAAATATTTTGGAGGAACATACAAATGGCATTAGTAAACTCAAAGAAAATGTTCGAGCAAGCTTACAAAAACGGCTATGCAATCGGTGCATTTAACGTAAACAACATGGAAATCGTTCAAGGTATTACCGAAGCGTGTAAAGAAGAAAACGCTCCTGTAATTTTACAAGTTAGCAAAGGCGCAAGAGCTTATGCAAACCATACCTATCTCGTAAAATTAGTTGAAGCTGCAGTTAAGGAATGTCCTGAAATTCCAATCGTTCTTCACCTTGACCACGGTCCCGACTTTGAAACTTGTAAGTCTTGCATCGACGGCGGTTTCACTTCTGTTATGATTGACGGAAGCCACCTTCCTTTTGAAGAAAACATCGCTCTTACCAAAAAGGTAGTTGACTACGCTCACGAACGTGGCGTTACAGTTGAAGGCGAACTCGGAACTTTAGCAGGTATCGAAGACGACGTTAAAGTTGAACACGGTGCTGAAAGCTACACCAAACCTGAAGAAGTTATCGAATTCGTAACCAGAACTGGTGTTGACAGCTTAGCAATCGCAATCGGAACTAGCCACGGTGCATATAAGTTCAAACCCGAACAATGCACCAGAAACGAAGAAGGTATCTTAGTTCCACCTGCACTCCGTTTCGACATCTTAGAAGAAGTTTCTAAAAAACTCCCTGGTTTCCCAATCGTTTTACACGGTTCTTCTTCAGTTCCACAAGACTACGTTAAAATGGTAAACGACAACGGCGGTAAAATGCCCGACGCTATCGGTGTTCCAGAAGAACAACTCAGAAAGGCTGCTGAACTTTCAGTTTGCAAAATCAATATCGACTCTGACCTCCGTTTAGCAATGACCGGTACTATCCGTCAATTCTTCAACGAAAAACCCGACAAGTTCGACCCAAGAGAATACTTAAAACCTGCACGTGCTAACATCAAAGAAATCGTTAGACATAAACTTAAGAACGTTCTTGGTTGCGCAGGCAAAGCAGACGAATGCAAATAATAATTAATAAATAATAAACATAAGAGGTTGTTAGAAAATCTAACAACCTCTTATGTTTTTAAACTGTGTAGCAACAACTAGGCTTTTAGTTTTGTTTCGCGACTAACGAAGTTTGTTTATCAAAATCTTGATAATTTAATTATAATATCAATATCTTGATAAGTCAAGCAATAATATCAATATTTTGATATTATTTTTTCGGAGATAAAAATTATGTACGGAAAAAATATAAAAGATATTAGAATAATGAAAAACAAAACTCAACAAGAAGTATCTAAAAATACAGGATTACCGCAAAATACAATTAGTTGGATAGAAAACGATAAAGGCATTCCTAATATTCAACAATGTATCAAATTAGCGGATTATTATAATATAAGTTTAGACGAATTAGTAGGTCGAGATTTTTAAGAAATAATTCAAACGTCTTTTTTGTGTTAAAATAAAGCACACTACATTTGCAAAATGCAGTGTGCTTTTATTGTTTATTTAGTTATTGCTTTCCCCATAGGGAAAACAAGATTAGTACATTCCGCCCATTCCGCCTGCTGGCATTTGAGGAGGAGTTTCTTCCTTAATGTCTGCTACAACTGATTCGGTAGTTAGGAATACGCCTGCAACTGAGCCTGCATTTTCTAAAGCAGTTCTAGTAACCTTTGTCGGGTCGATAATTCCGCTTTCAACCATATCGGTATATTCATTGGTAAGTGCGTTAAAGCCGTAATTTGTTTTATTAGCCTTTAATACTTCGTTAAGAATAACTGCGCCATCAAGTCCTGCATTTAATGCGATTTGCTTTAACGGTGCTTGAACAGCCTTTAATACGATTTCTGCACCAGTCTTTTCATCACCAGAAAGTGTTGCAACGTATTTTTCCAAAGCCTTAATGGTAGAAATAAGAGCAATTCCACCACCAGGAACGATACCCTCTTGAACAGCAGCCTTTGTTGCGTTAAGAGCGTCCTCAATGCGGAGTTTCTTTTCTTTCATTTCAATTTCTGTTGCTGCACCAACGTTTATTACTGCTACGCCACCTGCAAGTTTAGCAAGGCGTTCTTGTAATTTTTCTCTATCATAATCAGAAGTAGTTTCAGCAATTTGTGCTTTAATTGCTTGCTTTCTGCCCTCGATTGCTGTGGGGTTACCTGCACCGTTGATAATTGTCGTATTATCTTTATCAACTTTAACAGTGCCTGCACGACCTAACATATCCATAGTTACGTCCTTAAATTCATAACCAAGTTCGCTAGAAATTACAGTACCACCAGTAAGAATTGCTATATCTTCAAGCATAGCCTTTCTTCTATCGCCAAATCCAGGTGCTTTTACTGCAACGCAGTTAAATACGCCTTTAAGTTTATTTACAACAAGCGCTGCTAAAGCATCGCCCTCAACTTCTTCTGCAATTATGAGAAGTCTCATACCTTGTTGAGCGATAGGTTCAACAACTGGGAGAATTTCTTGTATAGAAGAAATCTTTTTATCAGTAATTAAAATTACTGGAGATTCTAAAACAGCTTCCATCTTATCAGTATTAGTTACCATGTAAGCAGATGCGTATCCTCTATCAAATTGCATACCCTCAACTGTAGTGAGTTCGGTTTTCATCGTCTTGCTTTCTTCAATAGTGATAACTCCGTCTTTTCCAACTTTTTCCATTGCTTCAGAAATAAGTTCACCAACAGTATTATCCCCAGCAGAAATTGACGCTACTTGACAAATATCGTTTTTGTCTTTAACGGGTTTGCTGATATTTTTAAGTTCGTTTACAGCAACTTCAACTGCACCCGCAATACCCTTTTTCAAAATAACGGGGTTTGCACCAGCCGCAACGTTCTTTAAGCCTTCGCCTATCATTGCTTGCGCCAAGATAAGTGCGGTAGTCGTTCCGTCACCCGCTACGTCGTTGGTTTTGGTAGAAACTTCTTTTACCATTGATGCGCCCATATTTTCAAATGCATCTTCAAGTTCTACTTCTTTTGCAATCGTAACACCATCATTTGTAATTAACGGTGCACCGAATTTTCTTTCTAATACTACGTTTCTTCCCTTAGGTCCTAAGGTAATTTTAACGGTATCGGCAAGTGTATCAACACCCTTTTGAAGAGCCTTTCTTGCCTCTTCACCGTATTTTAATTGTTTAGCCATATTGTTTTGCCCTCCTTATTACTCTACTATAGCCAATATATCGCTTTGACGGATAATAGTTAATTCCTTTCCGTCTACCTTGAATTCACTGCCTGCATATTTAGAATAAAGTATAGTATCGCCTACCTTAACTTGCATTACTATCTCTTTACCATCTATAACCCCACCAGGTCCTACTGCAACGATTTTTGCCATCTGTTGTTTTTCTTGTGATGCTGATGGAAGAATAAATCCACTTTGAGTTTTTTCTTCTGTTTCTAAGCTCTCGACTACTACTTTGTCGAATAAAGGTCTAACCTTCATTTTAAATACCTCCGTTTGCTTTTAGCACTCTCATTGTTCAAGTGCTAACATTTATTATAAACACTTAAATAAATTTGTCAACAGTTTATGCACTAATTCTTTAATTTTTTTGGGATTTTTTTCCTGCTCTAATTTTTTTATGGCATATAAAGACAAAAAATGCATATTTAACGAAAAAAGAGAGCCTCGCTCTCTTTTTCTATTCTTTAACTATTGCTTACTATTTCACTAATTGACCAACCAAGTCCGCCTTAACGAAACGTGTCTTGCTTTCAATTCCTTTATTCTCAATAAGTGCGTCAATAAGCTTCATTGCGTTCTTAAAGCCTCTGTCACTCTTTACTTTAACAGTAAACGGAACTTCAACGTGCGTTTTAACGTTGGATAAGTCTTTTTGGAAATAAATATTTTCATCAAACGCTTTGGGATCTAATGCCAAGTGAAGCTTAAGCGCTTTACCACGAATTGTCATCTTTGCAATGAGTTCTCTTCCATTACGATAAGACACGCCTCTTGAAGACACACGCATATTAATATTTCTCAAACTCTTGAACTTATTATTAATAGCGTTAACGTATTCTTTAGTTTTTTCGTCCATGTTCCCAATTTTATCAGTGAAAGGAATACGACGTTTGCTATCTACACTTGAATCAACTTTCTTTTCAACCTTTTTTTCGGTAACAGGTGTTTCTTCAACAACAGTAGTTGCTACAACTTCTGCCTTTTTTTCTTTTTTGCCGAAAAGTTTAGAAAATAATCCCATAGTTTTACTCCTCTTTATAAATTTAAGGTATAAATATATTCATACTTTATAAAATTATAACATAATAACACACAGTTGTCAATGTTTATTTTAGTTGTTTTGTCCCTAAAAGCACAATAAACTCTAGCAATTATTGTCTTTTTGGCTCACAAGTTACGTTTATTCCAAGTTTTTTAAGCGTCATTTCATCTACGGCAGAAATTATTACCGACGAGTGCATTTGTGCGTCTTTAAGTTTTCCTAACTGGTCTAGCGCAAGTTTTGCCGTATCGTTTGTCGCTGCGCTGACTGCAAGCGACAACAAAACTTCGTCTGTATGTAATCTAGGATTTATACTTCCCATGTGATTTACTTTTAGTTTTTGAATAGGCTCTATAACCTTTGAAGAAATAATATCTATCTCGTCATCAATACCCGCAAGCGCCTTTAGTGCGTTTAGTAACACCGCTGCACTAGCCCCTAAAAGTTTGCCCGTCTTGCCCGTAACAAGCGTTCCGTCCGTAGTTTGAAGTGCGCAACTAGGTCCGCCTGTTCTTATAGCAAGTTCAAGTGTAGGCTTTACAACTTCTCTATCGTTTATACTTATACCTAGTCTACGCATAAGTATTTCAAGTTTACTAATTACTTCCTTACCAATAACACCCTTAAGAACGTCAATTTGCGCAGAATAATATCTGCGTATAATTTCCTGTCTAGACGCTTCTTGAACGATTTTCTCATCTATTATACAGTAGCCTGCCATATTTACGCCCATATCGGTAGGCGATTTATAAGGACATTCTCCTAGCACTTTACAAAGCATTGCTGAAAGCACAGGGAAAATCTCAACGTCTCTATTGTAGTTAACCGCCATAGTTCCGTACGTTTCTAGGTGGAACGGGTCAATCATATTCATATCGTTAAGGTCTGCCGTTGCAGCCTCGTACGCAGCGTTTACGGGGTGATTAAGCGGTAAATTCCACACTGGGAAAGTTTCATATTTAGCATATCCCGCTTTTACCCCACGTTTATTTTCGTGATAAAGTTGCGATAGACAAGTTGCCATCTTTCCGCTACCAGGTCCAGGAGCGGTAACAACTACTAGCGGACGAGTAGTAACCACGTATTCGTTTTTACCATATCCCTCGTCACTAACGATTTTTTCAACTTCTGACGGATACCCTTCGATTGCGTAGTGTCTATAGACCTTTATGCCTCGATTTTCCAAACGCTTTTTAAACGCCTCAACTGACGGTTGAGAGGCAAAGCGTGTAAGAACAACACTCCCAACGTAAAAGCCTTTATCAACAAAAATGTCGATAAGCCTTAAAACGTCTAAATCGTATGTTATACCTAGGTCACTTCTCTTTTTGTTCTTTTCAATGTCGTTTGCGTTGATTACAATTAAAATTTCCGCTTGGTCTTTTAATTGTGACAACATTTTAATTTTGCTGTCAGGCTCAAATCCAGGTAAAACTCTAGATGCGTGATAATCGTCGAAAAGTTTTCCGCCGAATTCCAAATACAGTTTGTCACCAAACATTTTTATACGCTCTAAAATTTTCGCAGACTGCATTTCTAGATATTTCTTGTTGTCAAACCCACGCATTTCCATCGTTTGTAAACTCCTTAATTTAGCAACTTTGCTCCTTGTATCTTATCAATAAAAGACCTAACGTCTTTTCTTGCCAATTCTTCTTCCACGTCGTATTCATTTAGTAACGCTTGAACTAAATCTTCTTCTTCCGCACCATCTTGTAGTCTTTTCCACAAAAACGCACCCGTTTCGTTGAGATTTATTACGCCGTTAAACTCTTTTACCGCACTGCCGACTGCTACAACTATATAGTTTCCAGCCACTTCACGCAGTATAAATCCTTGCTTAATTTTCATTATTCCTCTCCTTTACTCATTACATTATACGAAAGTTCTGCCGCCTCTCGTGAAATATTACACCCTAAAGAGTACAATTTAACGCTAGTTAGCATCTTATCTATTATGTTCAATAGTTTATCCATTTTATCAAGTTCAGTTGGACGGATTGTTTGATTTAATATTGTCAAAAGCATTTCCGTACTATCCGCCTTGGTTATAGTATTTTCTTTTGCTTGATAAATTTTACAAATCGCCTTTATTTTCGCCCTTGCGTTAGTGTCAAGTCTGTGTTTGCCGTTCCAAGGCGTTCCGTATACGTAAAAATCTCCGTCAATATAGCGAATTATGGGTTTATCATCGTTAATCATAACCGCTCTGTCACCAAGCATTTCTCTCCAAAGTCTTGCGTGAGTAGACTTCCCCGTTCCGCTAGGTGCAGTAAACAAATACGCCTCGTTATCAACCATTATCGCACTGCTGTGAAAAATTATCCCGTCCACCTCGCTTAAAGTATAATCGCAAAGTTTTCTAAACAAGGCTAAGCTTTCTAAATATGCCTCTGGAAACTCGGGCGCAAGCGCTTTTTCATACGCAATATCATCTTGCGTCATAATCGCAGTAAAAACAGGTTGCTCCTCCCCGCTGTATTCATAATTTTTACAAAGGGCAGGCGTATATTTATAAATGAGTTTAGCGTCAAAAACAACGTCTGCTATTTTGTATCTGTGCATTTTCCGTCCCCGTATCGATAAATTTCGATAAAAATTAAAATTCGCTTATTATTTTATCAAAGCACACGAACTTTGTCAATATAAATTTGATTTTTAAATTAATTTTATATATAATAATAACAAGTAAACCGTTTATCGGAGCAAATATGAAAAAACTTTGTAAATTTTTATGGATTTTAACAGCGGTCATTATCGTAATTTCTTGTTGCGCTTGCAAAAAAAATCAGGGTGGTATTTTAGACCTAACCTATTTTAACACCGCAATCCACGTTGAAACGCACGACACGCCTATAAATAACAAAACCGCCACGGAAATTAAAAATGTCTTGCAAGGTTTAGAAAACCGATTTGATGCAAACAAACAGTCTTCACTAATTTACACTTTTAACCATGCAATAAGAGATACTGAAATTGACAATTTAACCGAACAAGATGCCGAAATTTTACAAAAAGTACAACTCGCTTACACTTTAACCGATGGTTATTATAATCCTACAATATATCCACTCGTTAAATTATGGGGCTTTTCACCTTTTACTTTTACCGCAAATTTTACCCCACCGACAAAAGAGCAAATAAACCAAACTCTACCTTTTATCCACTTTGACAAAATTGTTATTGACTATCAAAACAAATCCTTAAAAAAGACTGACGATTTTACTAAACTGGATTTTGGGGGAATAATAAAGGGATATGCGTCTGATATTGTTGCAACAGTTCTTAAAAATGCAGGTCATACCAGTGGTTACGTCAATATTGGCGGAAGTAGTTTAACCCTTCTTTCCGTACAGTCATTGGGCATTAGACACCCACTAAAAGCGGGCAAAACTATACTTAGTGTAAACACAAATGGAATGCATAACCTTTCGGTTTCAACAAGTGGTGATTATGAAAGATTTCACATAGATACAAACGGTAATAAATATAGCCACTTAATAAACCCCTTTGACGGTTACCCTACTAAAACGGGAATTCGCAGTGCCACTATTATTGGAACTGACGGTGCAATAAACGATGCGTCTACAACCGCACTTTGCTTATATCAATATAAAAGCAATGAATTAAATGAGTTTATAACCCGTATTATTGAACGCTACCCCGACTGTATGTTCTTTTTAGTATACGATAGTGACGGTGTAAAAGAAATTTATACAAATAAAAAACAGGGTGAAGATTTCACCCTGCAAGATACCGATTATACAGTAGTTAATTTTTAAATCACACATATTTTAGCCGTTGCGATAGGCAACGGCTTTTTTTATTTCCATTCGCCTGCCTTTTTAGAAAGAAAATTAAAAACGGTTTCTATAAGCACACCAAAAATTACAGAAACAACAACCAACGCTAGCATTTGCGCTATCTCAAAATAGACTTTAGAAGTATTTAATAAATACCCTAAAGAATATGCCGTTTGAGAAATTACTTCCGCCGCCACCATTAATTTAAAGTTTAAGGATATCCCACTACCAACTCCACTATAAACTGATGGGGTTATTTGCGGAAGTTCAACCATTAAAAATATCTGTTTTTCATCCGCACCATCCACTCTCCCTGCCTCAGTAACAGTTTTATCAAGCGCAAAAAGTGCGCTTTCTATATGCGTATAAGAAGTTGGCAAAACTACGATTAGCGTCACGATTATCGGCGCAACTTTAGAATTTGTCCAAAAAAGCAACAATAAAACGATTGCAATAGTCGGAAGAGCACGCATAACGCTAATGATTGGAAATATAACCTTTCTTGCAAATTTAATTTTTACCGAAACAAACGCCAAAATAAAGCCGATTGAAAAGGAAAAAACAAATGCTACTAAACTTCTAAAAAGAGTAGATAAAAAAGCCGTATAAAAATCTTTTGCAGTAAAGAGCGCGAAAAACTTTTCCGCCGTAACTTTAACAGACGGAAGTATATATTCGCTATCTATAACCGCAGAAGACACCGCCCAAACTAAAATCAATGTAACCACGGTTATAATTGGCAATATTAAGTTTAATATCTTTTCTTTTTTACTCTTCATTTAATTCGCAAAAAAATCGTCGGTTACAGATACTGCTGATTGAGCGCTTACCGATATTATTTTATTTAAGTAAGTTTTAACGTAATCTTTAGAAATACTTGCGGACTTAAAATAAATCTTACAATTTTCAATAACGGTAGCAGAAATTGTTTCAGCACTCAAACTTGGGGTTATACCTTCACCTAATTTAGAATTTACAGCTTTTATTGCACTTTCGGTATTTTCTTTTATCCATTGAGCATTAGTGTTAAAATAATCTGCCATACCGTTAATTTGTGTTTTCTGCGCATCGTAAATACTTTTTCTTACCATTAAAACGGCTTGTGGATAAGCCTTTTGTTCACTATCGTATAAGTTTTGAATATCCGTCCTAGTCCATTCCCTATTGTTTGCTTTTTTTGTTAAGTTTGTTGCCGCAGGCTCAGGAAGAAGACCTACAGACAACACCCCTTGTTTTAACAATGGAATCATATCTTGAGCCGATTGAAAATAGCGTAAAGTAATTTTGCCGTCAGTTGCCGTATCTCCAACCACAACGTCTTCAATCAAGCCTTTATCAGATAAAATAGCCTTAAAAGTTAAATCGGGAACTAAGCCCTGTCCTATTACCCCTACCACTTTCCCTTTTAACTGTTCAAGTGAGTTCGTTCCGTCGCTACTCATCAAATATAAATTGCCGTGAGTGATTACAGCCGTCATAACGTAAGGCGAAGAAGTCTTTGCTTTGTAAAGTTTACTTGCAGCATTAACGGGCATAATTATAAAATCGCCCTTGCCTTGCGACATCACCCCACCAATATCGTTTGCAGACACTATTTTATAGTCGATTACACCGTCTAAGCCAAAATTTTCATTATCATTTATAAACTTTGCAATAGCCAAAGCAGGTGCACCGTCAGGCGCATAAAAACTAATATTTTTAGGTCCATTATTGCTTGGACTAATGCATCCAATTGTAGAAAAAGAGATTAGGCATAAAATTAAAGTTAATAAAATAGTTACAAGTTTTTTCATAAATATTCTCCTTTTTGTGATATTAAACGGTTTAGAAGCGAGTTAGACAAGGCTCGCACGGACGAACAGGCGAGATAGACCGTCTGGTCATTGAGATTGTTCGCTTCGTGCAGAAACGCAGTATAACGAAGTTTATAAACCGTTTAAAAAATAAACGCCCTTGCCACAATATAGACAAAGGCGGGACGTGAGTTATCAAGACCAATACGTCTTGCTAATTCCAATAAAAATATCCATTCCTTTGCTATCAGGCGCACCTTTTAGTTTAGGTATTTTGTAGTATTATTTTACACTAAATATGAAAGATTGTCAATTTCTTTTACATAAATATTTTCGTTTAGTTGCTTCGCCACCACGAATATGACGTTCTTTAAGATTAATTTCTAAAACAGCTTTAACACTTTTATAAAGGTCATGGTCTAAAAATTTTAACCGTTCAGTGACGTCTTTATGAACGGTAGATTTTGAGAAGTGAAATACTTTAGCAGTTTGTCTTACGGTTGCTTTTGTTTCCGCAATGTATTCCGCCTCCTTTATAATTCGATTTTCTATATCTTCACGCATAAACTTTCCCCCAAAAAAGAATAGTTATACTTATGCGCAAAATCGACATATTATGACAAAAGAACCGCCGACGGCGGTTCTTTTAAGCTTTTTTATTATTTTTAGCCTTTTTTAATTTTTTCTTTTATAAAAACTATTAAATCTGCATTTTTAAAAAATCTTAAAAATGCGTTATCTTTTCTATATATAACCTTATTATATAATAATGATATACATAAATAACCAAGCGCACCACCGATTGCACCAACCAATAGTCCACCTAAAACGTCAGATGCGTAGTGAACGGTCAAGTATATTCTCGATAACCCCATTAAAAAAGCAAAAACTAAACACAGCCAACTCCACTTCTTATTAAAGCACAAAAACAGTGCCGTCATTGTGGTTGCAGTAACCGTTGCGTGTCCTGATGGGAAAGAAAAGGAACTGAAATGCTTATAATTAACAAATTCCCAAAATTCCCTATAAATTTCACTTGCATTGTAAGGTCTAATTCTTGCGACGGCATCTTTTAGTATTAAATTTGTCATTATGGAGCCAAAAATGATTGCAAGAAGTACTGAAAGCCCTGCCTTTCTCGTTCTAGAGAAAAGCAAAAGGATTACCCCTAAAATAATCATTGGTATTCCCTTATCCCCAAAAAAGGTAATAAACTTAAAAAATGGCGTAAAAAACTGTCCACAATTATTTGCAAGTGCGTGAAAAACTTCAAAAAACCATCTGTCAAATTCAAAAAAAGTTTCATTAAGCCAAAGTGCCATTGTTTTCTCCTATAAAAGTTTTTTCCATATATCATACATATAAGCCACGTTTTCTTTTGTATGACTATCGCTAGATAAAATAAATTTGCCACCCTTTTTTTTGATATACTCTAAAACAGATGGTAGCGGATAAGGTTGTTTTCTATATCCTCTAGAAATTGCGCCTAAGTTAATTTCAAATGGAATATTATATTTAACAAGTTTATCAACGGCATCTCTATAAGCCTTGACGTATCTTGGATGATTTTCATCAAACAAATCGTTGTCCTCATTAAACTTAGAAACAAGATCAACGTGTGCAATAAAATCGCACTTAGTTTTTTCGACGACGTCTGCAACACATCTATAATACTCTTCTATATAAGCGTAACAATCGCCACTAAACCCTTCGTTTACCCCATCGATAAAATCTTGTTTACTGCTATCGACCAAATAACTTTTGCCGTTAACAACTAATATATGAACTGCACCTATAACGTAATCAAAACCGCCATCAGTAATTTGGTCAGTATAATAATCTCTTTCTAAGCCACAGTAAACTTTGATTTTATCCTTATACTTTTCCTTTAGTTCAGTCACAGTTTGCTTAAAGGCAAGTTCTTTTTTAATACCAGTAAATTCATAATCTGGTAAAATGGAGTGAATACAAATCCCTACTCTTTCTAATCCCTTTTCAATTGCACTTAAAACCATATCCTCAGGCGTATCCTTTCCGTCGCAAAAGGTAGTATGCATGTGAAAGTCTTGTTTTGTAGGATTTGTATCTAAAAAGTCAATCATTTAGTCATTTTCTCCTGTTTAACCTTATGATCTATAACGTGACGGGAAGCAAGTTCACGGTGAACGTCCTCAAGAGATATACCCATTTCCACCATAAGCACCATAACGTGATAAGCAAGGTCGGCAATTTCATAAATGGTTTCCTTTTTATCGTCCGCTTTACCTGCGATAATAACTTCAGTACACTCTTCGCCTACTTTTTTAAGAATTTTATCTATACCCTTTTCAAAAAGATAGGTAGTATAAGAGCCTTCCGGTTTATCTTTCTTTCTTCCCTTAAGAAGTTCCATGAGCCCCTCAAGTGAAAAGCCGTGAAGTTCAGGGTTTTGGTAAAGTTCGTTAAAAAAGCAACTGTCCTCGCCTAAATGACAAGCGGGGCCGTCCTTTTCAACTTCAATTACTAATGCGTCAAAGTCGCAATCAGCGGTAATGGACACAACGTGTTGATAATTACCGCTCGTTTCCCCTTTGAGCCAAAGTTCTTGTCTTGACCTACTATAAAAACAAGTAAGGTTCTTTTCCATAGTGATTTTTAGACTTTCTCTATTCATATAAGCAAGCGTAAGCACTTTTTTGTCTATGGTATCAACTACGATTGCAGGAATAAGTCCGTCCTTGTCAAATTTAAGTTTTTCTATATCTATCATGATGTCCTCCACTATACCCTAACAGGTATTCCGTTTTTCTTTAATTCACTTTTAAGTTCGCTTATTTTTACTTCTCCAAAATGGAAAATCGAAGCGGCAAGCCCTGCGTCCACTTTTGGCAAGGCGTTGAAAAGTTCAACAAAATGTGCAACGTTTCCAGCCCCTCCAGAGGCTATTACTGGTACGGAAACGGCATTGCACACTTTATCTAGCATTTCTAAATCAAATCCACCTTTAACGCCATCAGTATCAATGGAATTAAGAACTATCTCTCCTGCACCGTTATTTACGCCACGCTTTATCCACTCGATTGCCTCCATACCCGTGTTTTCCCTTCCGCCTTTAGCAAAAACCCTAAACACGCCGTCCACACGTTTAACGTCGGCAGATAACACTACGCATTGATCTCCGTAACGTTTTGCAGCTTGATATATTAAATCGGGATTTTTAATAGCGCCAGAATTTACAGACACCTTGTCCGCACCGCATTTTAAAACTCGGTCAAAATCGTCCAAGGTATTAATCCCTCCGCCTACGGTCAATGGAATAAAAATTGTGCTTGCGACCTCTTTTAATATATCTGTAAAGATTGCCCTACCTTCGTTAGAGGCGGTTATATCGTAAAATACAAGTTCGTCCGCTCCGTTATCGCTATAGTATTTTCCAAGTGTTACGGGGGAAGAAACGTCTGAAAGTCCTTTAAAGTTTACACCCTTTACAACTCTTCCATCTTTAACGTCTAAGCACGGTATAATTCTTTTGGTAATCATCTTGCCACCTTTATTGCATCTTTTAAATCAATTGCTTTCGTGTAATATGCCTTTCCTATAATCGCACCGTAAAAATTAATTTCTCTTAATCTTTTAACGTCTTCCATACTAGACACACCGCCCGAAGCGATTACGTCAATTTTTAGTTCTTCTTTTAAGCGTTTATAGAGTGCGTGATTTGCACCCTGCATTGCACCGTCTTTACTTATGTCTGTACAGATTATGGTTTTAACACCTAAGTCTTGCATTTTTTCACAAAAGGAAAACCCGTCAATCTCCGATTTTTCCGTCCAACCTTTGATTGCAACCATTCCGTCTTTAATGTCTACACCAACCGCAATTTTATCGCCGTACTTTTTTATCGCTAAAATCAAGAATTCTTGGTCGGTTACAGCCGAAGTCCCTAAAATAACACGGCTTACCCCCGCTGATATATACCTATCTACAACTTCCATACTTCTAATTCCGCCACCGACTTCCACAAACATATCGGTTGCCGAAACTAAAGACTTAATTACTTCAATATTAGGGGTCTGCCCTGTTTTTGCCCCCTCTAAATCTACGACGTGCATGTGCGTTGCACCGCAACTTTTAAAATCTAGTGCAATCTCTACGGGATTATCGCTATAGACGGTCATATTTTTATAATCGCCTTTATATAATCTTACCGCTTTTTTGTCAAATAAATCTATTGCTGGAAATATAATCATTTTGCACACTCCGTTTCACAAAAAGCCTTTAAAATCTTTAACCCTATTTCTCCACTTTTTTCGGGGTGAAACTGACAGCCGTAAACGTTATCTTTTGCGATTGCGGCGGTAAGATTTGCGCCGTATTCTGCGGTTGCAATCACGCTATCGTCACAATATGCACCGTAATATGAGTGAACGAAATACACAAAATCCCCATCTTTTAAATACTTGAAAAGTTGATTATCTTTAGTGAATTTAAGCGCGTTCCAGCCAATATGCGGTATTTTTAAATCTGACGGTATTACTTCACTAATAGGACGAATTTGTCCTTTAATTAGTCCTAAGCCTTTGTGTTCGCCATATTCAAAACTTTTTTCAAAAAGTAATTGCATACCTAAGCAAATACCAAGTAACGGTTTACCGCTTTTTGCTTGCTCAAGAACAAGTTGTGCAAGCCCTGAAGAAAAAAGTTTATTAGAGGCGTCTTCAAACGCACCTACCCCTGGTAAAACCAGTCTTTGGGCACTTTCAATAACTTTTTTATCACTGGTTGCAACAGCGTCAACACCGATTGCTTTAAACGAACTAACCAGCGAGAAAAGATTGCCCACGCCGTAATCAATGATAGCGACCATTAAAGCACCCCTTTAGTCGACGGAACTTCGCCTAAACAGTCTTTATCTAAAGAAACTGCTTGTTTTAAAGCGCGTGCCAAACACTTAAAGACACCCTCGATTATGTGGTGCGCATTAGAGCCTGAAAGTTGACGAACGTGCAAGGTACAGTTTGCCGTCCTTGTAAAGGCAAGTAAAAATTCTTCTAAAAGTTCGGTGTCAAAATCCCCAACCTTATTAGCTTTAATATCGAACTCCTTAACAAGCATACTTCTTCCAGATAAATCGATAGCGGTTAAAATTAACGCCTCGTCCATTGGTAGAATAAAATTACCATAACGGCAAATACCTTTTTTATCCCCCAATGCATCGTTAAATGCTTGACCTAAACAAATTCCGATATCTTCAACTGTGTGATGATAATCAACCTCAACGTCACCTTTACAGTTAACTTCTAAATTAAATCTGCCGTGTTTAGCAAAGAGTGTCAACATATGGTCTAAAAAACCACAGCCACTGTTTATTCTGCTCTCGCCCTTTCCGTCAAGGCAAAGTTTAAGTTTGATATCCGTTTCTGCTGTTTTTCTCTTTATCTCAGATTTTCTCATTGTGCGCCCTCCAAAATTTCTTTCGTCGCTTTTATAAAAATTTGCATTTGTTCTAAACTTCCTATCGTTATACGATTATACTCTTTTATCCGCTCTTTGTCAAAGTGTCTAACCAGTACACCTCTTTCTTTTAACCTTAAATACAGTTCTTTTCCGCTAATTTTATCATTTTTAGCAAACACAAAGTTTGCCATTGATGGTAAAACGTCAAAACCTAAAGATTCCAACTCTTTTTTCGTCCACTCTCTATTTTGTACAATTTTAGCACAATTTTCATTAAAGTAATCTTCGTCAAGGAGCGCTCCAACCCCTGCACTAGCAGTCATTCTGTTTACGTTATAAGGGTTAGTAGAGTACTTAATACTCATTAAATCTCTAATTATTTCCTTGTTCGCTACGCCAAACCCTAGCCTAGCGCCCGCCATAGAACGAGATTTTGAAAAAGTCTGTGTGACGATTAAATTATCGTACTTATCAATAAGCGAAATAGCACTCTTCCCCCCAAAATCAACGTATGCTTCGTCAATAACGACTATTCTTTCTCTATCCGATAAAAGCAATCTTTCAATCTCAGATAAGGGCAGTAATATACCCGTCGGTGCATTAGGGTTGGCAATAAAAACCGTGCCTTTTTTGCCGATATAATCATCAACCGAAAGTGAAAAATCCTCTCTTAACGGAATCTCTTCACCTTTAACGCCGTTAATCTCTGCAAAAACTTTATAAAACCCGTAAGTAACGTCCGCAAACAAGGCTGGATTATCTTTATCGCAATACGCCATAAAGATAAAATTTAGCACTTCGTCAGAGCCGTTGGTCATAATTACGTTTTCACTATTAACCCCTACTGCTTTTGCAGTCATAGCGGTAAGTTCAATCAAGTCAGGGTCTGAATAAAGGTTTAATTTTTCCGTTTGTTCTTTTGCTAACGCAATTGCCTTATCACTTGGCATAAAAGGTGACTCGTTAGTATTTAATTTAACGTACTGCTTCTCTTTTGGCTGTTCGCCCGGTACGTATGGAGTTAAGTTTTTATATTTATTGCTAAAAAATTTACTCATAATTAATCCTTAATTCTAATGACAGCACTTTTTGCATGTGCGGTAAGCCCTTCTTTTTTTGCAAAATATTCAACGTCTTTTGCCGTGTCTTTAAGCGACTTTTCATCATAATAAACGTACTGAACTTTTTTAATAAAATCATCAACTGAAAGTGCGCTAGAAAATCTCGCAGTACCACTCGTCGGTAAGGTGTGGTTTGGTCCTGCAATATAGTCACCCATTGCTTCAGGACAATTTCTTCCTAAAAATACCGAACCTGCGTGCTTAATTTTATCTAAGTATTCCTTAGCATTATCCAAACAAAGTTCCAAATGCTCTGGTGCAAGTTCATTTGCAAGGTCAATGGCACTTTGTATATCTGAAACAACGATAATTTTTCCGTTTTCATCAATTGATTGTCTTGCTATATCCTCTCTTAAAAGCATTGGTATCTGCTTTTCAATCTCTTCTGAAACAGCGTTAGCAAAATCTTTATCGTCAGTAATAAGTACTGCGGAGGCAAGTTTATCATGCTCTGCTTGAGAAAGTAGGTCAGACGCAATATATTCGGGATTATTCTTTTTGTCAGCAACAACCATAATTTCGCTAGGTCCTGCAATCATATCAATAGAAACTAAACCAAATACTTGCTTTTTTGCCTCAGCCACGAAAGCGTTACCCGGTCCAACTATTTTGTCTACTTTAGGTATGCTTTCCGTACCGTAAGCAAGCCCTGCAATGGCTTGTGCGCCACCTACTTTATAAATTTCTTTTACGCCCGCAACTGACGCCGCGGCTAATATAACGGGGTTGATTTTTCCCTCTTTATCAGGTGGGGTAACCATAACTACCCTACTAACTCCTGCAACGAGTGCGGGAATAGAATCCATTAAAACGGTAGACGGATACGCTGCCGTGCCACCGGGAACGTAAAGTCCCGCTCTTTCAATAGGCACGATTTTTTGACCAACTAACGCTCCATCGTTATTTATAAACTCAAAGCCCTCACGTTTTTGCTTTTCACAAAAATTGCGGATATTGTCGGCTGAACGCTTTAAAATTCTGAGAAACTCTTGGTCGACTGTCTTAATTGCATTTTCAATTTCCTCTTCACTAACTCTTAAACTTGAAAGTTTTGCCTTGTCAAATTTTAGGGTATATTCAAATAACGCATCGTCTTTTCTCTCTTTAACGTCAGAGATTATATCTGAAACGATTTTCTCCACGTCCACTTTAGGAGAAACTCTTGAAAAAATGCTTTCTTTATTACTGCCGTTAAGTATTTTAATCATCTTTTTTCTCCTTGCTCTCATTTAATGAAAGCATTATCTTTTCAATCGCCTCGCTCTTAAATTTAAAGTTTGCCTTGTTTGCAATAAGCCTTGCGGAAATAGGCAAGAATTTTTCCACAACGACGAGGTTGTTTTCTTTTAAGGTTGCCCCCGTTTCCACTATATCAACGATAACGTCTGAAAGCCCCAAAATAGGTGCAATTTCAATTGAGCCGTTTAGGTGAATAATATCAATATCCCTGCCTTGCTTTGCGTAATAATCTTTTGCGATATTAGTAAATTTTGTAGCAACCTTTAATGTACGTTTTCTATCGTCGATAAAATCACTTTTAGATGCCACCGCCATACTGCACTTGCCCATTTCAAGGTCTAACAGTTCATAAACGTCTGGGCGGTATTCAAGCAAAATATCCTTACCCGCAACGCCAATATCTGCCGCACCCCTTTCAACGTAGATAGCAACGTCTGACGGCTTAACCCAAAAATATCGTACGCCAGCCTCTTCATTTTCAAAAATTAATTTGCGATTATTCTCTTTAATGGACGGACAAGGAAAGCCTGCCTCTTCAAACATAGCGTAAACTTTTTCACCAAGTCTACCTTTGGGAAGTGCAACGTTTAATATTTTCTTCATTATTATTTATCCTCCCCGTCAAATTTTATTAGTTTTGCATATCGAATTTTATCGGAAATGTTTTTGCCTGTAATAACGCTAAGCCCACTTTTAATTTGCTCTTCAATAAATTTATTTAACTTAAGTGCATCCACCCCGTTTGCGTACTCTATCGCAAGGTCTACGTCGTAATTTTTATCCGTTTCATAAATGGTTTCAAGTTCGTCAAGATAAACTGCAAAGCCAATCGCTTTAGACTTTTTCTTCATTTTTTTCATAAGTTTATCATACTGCCCACCTGAAAGTATACTCGTCGGTATTCCGCTTAAAAATCCCTTAAATACTATGCCGTTATAATAATTTGTGTCGCTTACAACTGAAAAATCAATATTTACGTTTTGGTCAACATTAAGTGAAGAAAGTGCGGATATAATTCTTTTTAACTGTTCAACACACTCTGTTACACCAGAAACCTTTATTTTTTCTAATGCACTTAAAACCTTGCTTGGCTTGCCGTAAACGGTAACTAAAGTATTTAAATAATCAGCAAATTCTTTTTGCACGTTTTCACTTTCACATACCATCTTAACCGCTTGAGCGTTCTTTTCGCTAAGATAGTTGAATACTTTTGCTTTTCCATTCTCAGAAAGCCCTGATTTTTCCAACAAAGCGTTTACTAATTCTAAGTGCGAAATATCTAAAACAAACTCGCCTGATAGTGTTTTAAGACTTTTTACAGCAAGAGACAAAACCTCTACGATTTCATACTCGTCTATATCTCCTATACACTCTAAACCAACTTGCATAAGTTCTTTAAATGAGTGTGTTCCCTTGCTTACCCTGTAAACGTTTTCGTTATAAAAAACCTTTTGAACCCCTAAAAGATCGTCTTTTCCGTTTTTGATTATAGACAAAGTAACGTCCGGCTTTAACGCCAAAAGTTTACCGTCCGTATCGTTAAAGGTTATAACGTTTTCTGAAACCAAAAAATCTTTATTTTGTGCGTACAAGTCGTACTCTTCAAATTTACTCATCTTGTACTGAGAAAAACCATATTTAAGGTAAAGCGAACGGAGTGCATATTCCGCTCTCTCTACACCACTTAATACTAAATCAAACTTATCCATTTTATTTATCTCCGTCTATAACTAAACTGTAACCGCCACTACCGTAATTAAGACACTTATTAACCCTGCTAATAGTAGCCGTGCTCGCTCCCGTCTCCTTACTAATGGTTTGATAGTTAAGCCCCTTTTTTAATAACTTTGCAACTTCTAGCCTTTGAGAAACGTCTTCTAATTCCTTAATAGTGAAAACGTCTTCAAAAAACTTACGGCAATCTTCTACGTCTTTTAGTTTTAAAACCGCTTCAAACAATTCATCAAATGCGTCTATACGAAAATTCGTCATCTCACGTCACCTTAAAATTTATTCTTTTAGTATTTTAGCACGCTAAAGCGATAAAGTCAACTGTTGAAATAAGAAAATGAAAAATTTTTAATTTTTTTTAAAAAACAGGCTTATCTTAATTGTAAAATTTGCGACAATTTATTATAATAAATGTATAATTTAATTTAGAAGTTAATTTAAGAGGTAAAAATATGAAAAAACTCTATTCTGGAAAAACCAAAGACGTATACGCAATGGATAACGGAAACGTTATGCTTAAATTTAAGGACGACTGTACTGGTAAAGACGGTGTTTTTGACCCAGGTGAAAACTCAGTTGGCTTAACTATTGAAGGCATCGGTAAAGCAAACTTACAAACTTCTGTTTACTATTTTGAAATGCTAAAAAAAGCAGGTATTAAAACTCACTACGTTTCTGCAGACTTAGATAACGCTACTATGGAAGTTCTTCCTGCCGAATGTTTTGGTAAAGCGCAAGGCGGTAACGGACTTGAAGTTATTTGTAGATTAGTTGCAACTGGAAGTTTTATTAGAAGATACGGTGAATATATTAAAGACGGCACTGTAATTGATGGTGGGTACGTTGAATGTACGTTTAAAAACGACGAAAAGGGCGACCCCCTAGTTACGGGCGAAGGCTTAGCAGTTTTGGGTGTTATGACTCCTGAAATGTTTGAAAGTATGAAAGAACAAACCCTTAAAATCACTAAAATCGTTGCTGACGACCTTAAGAGTATCGGTTTAGATTTATGGGATATCAAATTTGAATTTGGTTACAACAATGGCGAAGTTGTTCTTATTGACGAAATCGCATCTGGAAATATGCGTGTTTACAAGGGCGATAAAATCGTTGAGCCTGTTGAACTTACAAAACTTATTAACAACAGATAATTTTATCTATTAACTAGGTGGGCTTTTAGTCCACCTTTTTTTCATAAAGTTGCTTTTTGATTGTTTTTATGATAAAATATTACAGTCAGCATCAAGGAGAAAATATGTTAGAATTAAACAAAGTAAAGAAAATTTATCAAACAAAATCTGGTAAAGTAACCGCACTTAATGGAGTCAACATTACTTTTCCGCAAAACGGAATGATATTCATTACGGGTAAAAGCGGTTGTGGTAAAACCACTCTTCTTAACGTTATCGGTGGTCTAGACAGTATTGACGAGGGGGAAATTTCACTTTTAGGAAAATCGTTTAATGACTTTACTGCTGAAGAATACGACAGTTATAGAAACACCTTTATTGGATTTGTTTTCCAAGAGTATAATTTGCTCAATGAATATACTGTGGAAAAGAACATTAAAATCGCCATGGAGTTGCAAGGTCAACGCTCCGACGAAAATGAGTTTAATAATCTTTTAGAAACAGTAGAAATCTCCGAACTTAAAAGCAGAAAACCCAACGAACTTTCGGGTGGGCAAAGACAACGTGTTGCAATCGCAAGAGCGCTTGTTAAAAAGCCTAGAATTATTATTGCCGACGAACCGACAGGTGCGCTCGATTCTAACACGGGTATTCAAGTACTTGATATTTTAAAAAAATTATCTAAGGAAAAGCTTATTATCGTAGTTTCTCACGATAATGAGTTTGCGGAAAAGTACGCAGACCGAATTATTAGATTGGTTGACGGCAACGTTATTGAAGACGTTACTTTTAACGAAAATGAAATAGAAGAAAACGTTAAAGAGCAAAAAGATACTTTAATTGTCAAAAACGGCGCTGACTTAAACGAAAAAGAAAAAGATTTACTGGCAAGTGCAGTAAAAAACAAAAAGAAGATTGAAATTATAGAAAAACTATCTTATAGAGAAAAATTTCCGACTAAAGAAGTTAAGAGCGTTGTTTCTACTACTCCTGTAAAATTCAAAAAGAGCCAAATGAAGTTTAAGAGTGCATTTTTCTTAGGACTTAAAAGTTTAGGAGTTAAACCGCTAAGATTAATATTTACTATTTTATTATCCGCAATAGCCTTTTCTGTGTTTGGTCTTTTCGACACTATTGCAAACTTTAGCACTGTAAACGTCATAAGCCATCAACTTAAAAAGTCAGAAAGCCCAACCGTAGTGTTGGCTGGAAAATACGTCGCAAATAACGATTTAGGCGACGTTCACGGCGTAAGAATTACCGATAAAAAATTAAAGCAAATAGAAAATGAAACGGGTTATTCAATAAAAGGCATCTACCAACTAGAAACAAATACGAACGGCACAACTCGTACTTACACTATAAACGAACTTCCAACCTCTCTTCCTAGTTTGGGTAAAAACTATTACACTAGCCAAATCACGGGATTAATTGAGTTTAGTGAAAGTGAAATATCTTCAACTGGAAAGTTGGGTAAATCAGGCTATACGCTAGTTGAAGGAAAATACCCGTCCATAGACACTATGTTATCAGAAAATGTTTGCGAAGTGGCAATATCAACCTATCTTGCCGATTGCATCGTTTATTATTTAGATGGTAAACCTTTGGGCGAAAAACCTATCGCAATTAATAGCGACCTTTTAGACAGTATTATAACCATTGCTGGAAATCATTACAAAATCGTTGGGTTAATTGATTGTGGAGAAATCCCATCTAAATACTTACCACTTACTAGAACTGCATCAAGTATCGCTATGAGTAACCTTGCAAACGATTTTAAGTCTTATATTAACTCAGGCGCATATAAATGCCTATTTATGCCCGATGGATATCGTGAATATTTGCACAATACCATAAATAAAGGTGTATCAATCTTTTTTGGCGGAGACGCCAACTGGAACGTTAGGAACGGAACAAACACCTCTTCTGCAAATAAATACTTTTATTCAGCCAATGATTTTAACTCTGGTAATTCACTTCGATTTATCGGCAACGCCGACACTCCCCTTAAAAACGACGAGGTACTAATACACATAAATAATATAGACTTATTGTTTAAGAGTGAAATCGCTAATTTAGAGGAAAATAGATCGACATATAAAGCAAATTACAATATGATAACAAAATCAAACGCTAAACAGTCGGAAATCCAAACGGGATTTAATAATATAAAAGAGATTTTCTCTATTAAAGGAGAAAGTGACTTAAAAACCATTGCAATAACAAAAACAGAATTAAAGTCAGACAATAAAATAACTATTGAAAACGTAAAAGTCGTTGGTGTTTATTACGGAATAGATTCTAACGCTTACGAGTACACTTATAGATTTGCTTTGAACGAAAAGTTAATGTCCGAGTTTAACGTATTTACTGAGCAAGGCGATTATGAAAAGATATTCCTTTCTCCAAAGAGTAACATCTTTGGCACTAAAGTCATTGCAAAATATATGACCGCAGACTCTGGGCTTGCTCTTGATTGGTACGGAAACCCTGTAATAAATACTATATCCGACAACGAACATACAATCCGTCAATCTGCCGACCTATTCTTGTACGCATCTATAATTTTAGCATTATTCTCAGTATTTATGTTCTTTAACTACATTTCAACTAGCGTTGTAAACAAGCGTCCGACAATCGGAATACTTAGATGTTTAGGTTCAAATAGTAAAAATATATTTACAATATTTACCTTAGAAAGCATAGTTATGGCAATTATAAACGGAGTTTTAGCGACGGGAATAACCGCTCTCGGTTGTATGTTAGTCAATATGTATATTATTAATATAATGAATATTTCCGTATCCTTTGCAATCTTTGGAATTAGACAGTTTATCATTATATTTAGCATAAGTCTACTTACTGCAATTATTTCATCAGTTTTCCCAATCATAAAGATTTCTAAGGAAAAACCCGTTGACTTAATAAGAAAGCCGTAATAAAAATTTTTGAGCATAAAAAAAGTTCTCTCTTCATTTAGAGAGAACTTTTTTGTTTTTATATTTTTAATTATTTTGTTCCGAAAATTCTATCACCAGCATCGCCAAGACCTGGAAGAATATAGCAACGTTCGTTTAAGCATCTATCCAAAGTAGAAACGTAAATCTCTACGTCGGGGTGCGCCTCCGCTACCTTAGTAACGCCCTCGGGTGCGCCGATAATGGACATTAACTTAATCTTTTTACAACCACGTTTTTTAAGCATTGTGATTGCATCACAAGCACTACCGCCAGTTGCAAGCATTGGATCAACAACCATTACCACCTTTTCTTCAATATTAACTGGAAGTTTGCAGTAATATTCTTTTGGTTCAAAGGTTTCTTCGTCACGGTAAAGACCAATATGTCCTACTTTTGCCGCAGGGAAAAGAGACAATATACCGTCAACCATACCAAGTCCCGCTCTTAGAATTGGCACGATTGCAATAGAATTCTCTTTTACAACCGTTTGGGTGGTCGTTTCTAACGGTGTTTCAACCGTTATGGTTTGAGTTGGAACGTCTTTAAAACTCTCATACGCCATAAGCGTTGCAAGTTCACTAATAATTTCACGAAATTGTTTTGTGTTCGTGTTTTTATCCCTAATAATCGCAAGTTTATGACGAATTAAGGGGTGGTCTAAAATGTGTACGTTATTATAATTTTTCATAATCTTTACTCTATAAATAAATTATTCAGCATCCTTTTCTTCTTTCTTTGCTTTTGAAGTAAGAAGATTTACTAAGATTCCGAGAATGAGTGCACAGGCAACAGAAGTAATAGTTATTGCACCGATGTTTAATACCATACCGCCAACACCAGCAACTAAAATTACAGACACGGTAAATAGGTTTGCGTTTTCAGAAAGGTTAACTTTTTGAATCATCTTTAAACCTGATACTGCAATAAAACCATAAAGAGTAAAGCATACACCTCCCATTACGCAAGATGGAATTGTTGCAAGTAAGGTCATAAGCGGAGCAAAGAAAGCTGATACGATACAAATTATTGCTGCTGTAATTATAGTTACAACTGATGCGTTACCAGAGATTGCAACGCAACCAACAGATTCGCCGTAAGTGGTGTTAGGACAGCCACCGAAGAAAGCACCAACCATTGAGCCAACACCATCACCTAAAAGCGTTCTATGAAGACCAGGATCTCTCGTTAAATCAGTACCGATAATTGAAGAAATGTTCTTGTGGTCTGCCAAGTGTTCAGCAAATACAACGAAAGCTACTGGAACGTATGCAACGGCAATAGTACCGATAAACGCAGCGTCAATATCCTTAAAGCCTTTGAAAGCTTCAACAAAGGTAAAGTCAGGTCTCCATTTCATATCTTTAAATAAACCAAAGTTGATAATCATTAAAGTTTCGTTATCAGTTAAATGACCGATAGCAGTAAAAATTGCTGCAACTGCGTATCCTGCTAAAATACCGATAATAAAAGGTATAATCTTCATCATTTTCTTGCCGTATACAGAACAAACGATAACGGTTGCCAACGTAATTAAACCACAGAGCAAGCAAAGCCAAATGTTTGCGGTAGGAACGAAGTTGGTTACTGAATCTAAATAAGGAATACCTGCGTCGTTAAATTTAATAACAGCGTCGGTTACAGGTTTTGTAACGCTACCTTTAAATAAATCGCCAACAGCGTTTACTGAAAGAGATAAACCGATTATAGCAACGGTAGGTCCTATAACTGATGCAGGCATAATTTTATCAATCCAGTTAACGCCAGCCGCTTTAATAATTAAAGCAATTACAACGTAAACTAAACCGGCTAAAATAGCACCGATAATTATACCGAGATAGCCAGCAGATGCACTTGTAGCGCCTGCAAAAGCAGCGCTCATAGAACCGATAAATGCAAAAGACGAGCCTAAGAATACCGGACTTCTAAACCTGGTAAAGAGCAAGTACACGATAGTACCTACACCTGCACCAAAAAGAGCAGCTGATTGACTGAGACCGTTCCCAACTATTACAGGAACTACGATAGTAGCCGCTAAAATCGCGAGTACTTGTTGAAGTGCAAAGACTATGGTTTTCCAAATGCCAGGTTTGTCTTTAACACCGTAAATGAGATTTACACTTTTGTTCATTTGTGAACCCTCCAAAAATATTTTTTCCTATAAAAAAATGAAGTCTTAAAAAACTTCATTTATTTTACCAAACATAAAATTCGACAATGCGACACGGAAAAAACACAAGACAAAACACATTTTTCACTAGGTAATTTTATCATTTTTTATCCCCACCGTATATCATCTTTTAAATTATATCAAATATAAATCAAAAAGGCAATTAAAAACGTGATTTTCCAAAAAAATATTAAAAGCCGAGCACTGCTCGGCTTATTTATTACATATTATAATACTTATCAAATTCTGCTGGGTGCGGAATCAACGACAATTGACGCACTTCTTCTCTCTTTGTTTTAATAAAGTTTTTAATGAGTTCTTCTGGGAATACTCCGCCTGCTGTCAGATATTCATAATCTTTTTCTAGTGCGGAGAGTGCCTCGTCTAAAGATGCAGGCAAGTGTTTTAACTTAGCCTTTTCTTCATCGCTTAAATGATATAAGTTTACGTCGTACGGACCCCAACCATTTGCGTGTGGGTCAATCTTATTCTTAATACCGTCAAGACCTGCCATTAAAATTGCAGCGTAGCAGAAGTACGGGTTGCAAGTTGCGTCTGGGTTGCGAAGTTCAAAACGACGTTTTTCTGGAGACTTAGCATAAGCGGGAATACGGATTACCGCACTGCGGTTAGAAGTTGCGTATCCAACCGTTACAGGTGCTTCGTAACCAGGAACTAAACGCTTAAACGAGTTTGTACTTGGGTTTGTGATTGCACAAAGTGACGCAATATGCTTTAATAATCCACCCATAAAGTAGTGTGCCGTTTCAGAAAGTCTTGCGTAACCGTTATCATCAGAGAACACGGGCTTTCCGTCCTTTAATAAAAGCATATGAACGTGCATACCACTACCAGCCTCGCCGTAAATAGGCTTAGGCATAAACGTAGCCGTTTTTCCGTACTTTAACGCCGTATTATGAATAATATATTTTATCATCATAGTAGCGTCTGCCATCTTTGACATTTGACCGAGTTGTGGCTCGATTTCAAATTGACCAGACGCAGCAACTTCTGGGTGGTGATAGTTTATTTCAATACCAGCGTCTTTCATGTGTAAACACATTTCACTACGGCACTCGTAAGCAACGTCGAATGGTTTAGCAATATGATATGCTTTTTGTTTTGGTACGATTACCCCCTTTCCCTCTACCGCACTATTCCAATAGGACTGTACGGCATCAAGAGAAACACCAATACTGTTTGGCGAAACGTCCCAACCAACTTGGTCAAAAAGATAAAATTCAAATTCGGGAAGAATAAGCATTGTGTCTGCAACGCCCGAATCTTTCATATATTTTTCAGCGGCTAAAACTATATTTCTTGGGTATTGTGCAAGCGGAACGTTCTCGGTCTTTCCAATAATCATAGCATTACCAGTCATTGACAAGGTTTTAATTTCACAGAACGGGTCAATAACAGCAGTGTCAGGATCTGGGATAAACACCATATCGCTCTTTTCAACTACTGCATAACCATAATTTGATGCATCAAAACCTATACCGCTTTTCATAGTATCCTCTGAAAAATTTTCAGCAGGAATAGTAACGTGACGGTACTGACCGTTGATATCAACCATCTTAAAGTCAACCATTTTCACGTCGTTTTCTTTAATGATATTTAAAATATCTTTAATACTCTTAGCCATAAAAACTCCTTAAACAATAAATATACGATTATTTTATCACTTTTTTTATTTATAGTCAACAATCTATAAAATCTATATTATCTAATTTATAATTCTCATTTGGCAAACAGTCCGCCTTTCTTCACAACAACTTGTCCGTCATTTGACGGGCGAACTACGTTCTAACCTATCTTTATTTATATATAATGTTTGTTAGCAAACACGACAATTTTATTTGGTACGTAAAAAATGCACTACAAAAGATTTTAAGAGCATACGAAACCGATTGCAAAAAAAAGCTTTTGATGCTAAAATATAATAGGAATCCTTTAATTGTCGTTAGGGCGAAACTTTATAATTTGTTAGAGAGAAAAATGATTAATAAGATTATTGAATTTTTTAAAAAAACATCAATTCGTTTGATTTTGCCTATTATAGGTATTGTTTTTATTATCGTATCTTCGATACTTCTTTTGTGGCACGGAAACGCAAATAGCAATCAATCTATCCCTGCATATACCGCTAGCGTGTATTTTGAGGGACAATATCGTATAGATGATGGCGAGTGGCAAGAAATCGTAGATGGTGAGCACATTTCTTCAACGCAAGGCGACGTTACTTTACGTGGTAACTTCTATATGTTAGCGCCAAATGGTGAATACGTTGGTGTTTATAGAGAGGAAATACCTATTG
Source organism: Clostridiales bacterium (assembly GCA_015069425.1). Classification (GTDB taxonomy): domain Bacteria; phylum Bacillota; class Clostridia; order Christensenellales; family Borkfalkiaceae; genus UBA1259. The sequence continues at coordinate 76,345 of SVIP01000002.1, forward strand.
CCTTTTATTTAGACCATATCAGTTTAACATTCTATGAAGATGGTAGCGAACCCTTTATGCTAGATATGGAAAATCCTATTTATGGAAACTCCGTTTGCGGTGTGAATTGGGAGGCTTATAACTTAACAAGCGAAAGAGACCATTTAATAGAAATTTTAATTCACAATCCACATAACTATGGCAACGAAAACGCAATTGATGAGATGTTATCAAAAGTAACGCTTTGGACGCCAATTGAATTTGAAAAAGGCGTGTTAGATAGTGGCGCAACTCAAAGAAACATAGGGCTTGCAATTATAATTGCATCCGTTATGTTCTTAGGAACGGCGTTGTTTTCATCATTGATACACGTAAAAAACAGTAAATTTATATGGTTACTCGGGCTTGTAATTTTATTTGCAGGCATATACTTTACTTATAGTTCTTTTGGTATTTCTTTTTGGAGTGAATCGATAGTCTTTAACACTTCAATACTTGGAATATCAATGATGCTTTACACCTTGTTTTTATCTACACTAATTACAACGTCGTTTAAAAAAACAAAGAAAGTAGGCGTTGTTACCTGCCTTATCTTAGGGATTGTAAACACAATATTCTTTATTTTGCCTATGATAACGAAAGTGTTCTTCTATGATACTTGGCGTTATTGGTCGATAATACAAAGTGTTGCTAACGTAGCACTAATCGTATGTACAATAAATGAGTTGATTAACGCAAAAGGCAAAAACAAATTGATTTACATAGGTGCATTTTTACCGTTAGTTGCGTTTAGCGTTGATGCACTTGCTACGCTATTAGGTCTATGGCGAGGTGGCATTACGAGTCAATATGTATTTATGATTCTATTTATAGTAGCAATAGTTATTTTACTTAGAATTATACCTAACAGTATTAACGCAATTGCAAAAACTAAAGAACTCGAAAACGAAAAATTGGCGTTAAACGCAGAGCTTACTGAAAGTCGTGTTTCTACAATGATGAGTCAAATTCGCCCACATTTTATTTATAACACGCTTGGTAGCATTGAACAACTTTGTGAATTAGACCCACCTAAAGCAGGCGAATTAGTTCATAACTTTGCAAAATATTTAAGGGGTAACTTTGGCGAACTTGACAACCCAAATCCAATCCTAATGTCGCAAGAAATGGAGCACGTTCACCATTATATAAATATTGAAAACGTGCGCTTCCCCGATATGACGTTCTCGTTTGAAATGAACTCGAACGATTTTCGTGTCCCTGCACTTACAATTCAACCTATTGTTGAAAATGCTATTAAGCACGGACTTATGAAACTTTCAAAAGGTGGAACTATAAAGGTTGTATCTTACGAAACAGATGATAACTACTGCGTTACGGTTGAAGATGACGGTGTTGGTTTTGACACAAACGTTTTGCTTGATGAAGGAAAACACGTTGGTATAAGAAATATTCGCGGAAGACTAAAAGCGATGGTAAACGGAACTTTAGAAATTGAAAGCAAAATAGGCGTTGGCACTAAAGTTTTAATAACTATTCCCAAGGGGGACGGAAAATGATAGTAATAGCAGTTGACGATGAAGAATTGATGCTTCGTGCGCTTGTCAGGGCTATTAGCGCTTCGCCCGACGTTAAAGAAGTTATAAAATTTTCAAACCCAGAAAAAGCACTTAACTACGTAGAAGAAAACCCTATAGACGTTGCTTTTTTAGATATAAATATGCGTGGTATGGGTGGAATTGCTCTTGCCGAAAAGATTATTAAGCTTCGCCCAAACAGTAAAATTGTGTTTTGTACGGGGTATGAAGAATACGCTATTCCCGCATTTAAGCTTCACGCGTCGGGCTATTTAATGAAACCAATTTCCGCAGAAGACGTACAAAACGAAATTGATAATATTAAAGGTGTTAGAAAAAAAGAAAAATTATTAGAAGTCAAATGCTTTGGCAATTTTGAGGTTTACGTTAAAGGTGAAATTGTATCCTTTAAGCGTTCAAGAACAAAAGAATTATTTGCCTTTTTAGTTGACAGAAGAGGCGCAGGAATGACGGTAAAGCAAATATGCGCTGTCCTATTCCCCGACGATAGTGACGACGTAAAAAATACCGCATATCTTCGTCAACTTATAATGGACTTAAAAAACACCTTAAAAACGGTGGGTGCTGACGCTGCGTTTTGTCACGAAACCCCGTTTTATCGCGTTGATACAAGTTTAATTAAATGTGATTATTTTAGTTATTTAGAAACGGGCAAACCAGAGTTTTTGGGTGAGTATATGACACAATTTAGTTGGGCAGACGAAACTTGTGCTTATCTACAATTTAAATAGGATAACAGCAGTATATTAAAAGAACGGTTTTTTATAGCCGTTCTTTTTTATTGTAATACTTTTGTAACTCTGCATTTGTTAATATAACCATATAGTTCTTAAGTTAATAAGGAAAAATAAAAAATGAAAAAGATACTTTACTTTATTCTGCTTGCAGTAGAATTGTTCGTTGACGTTTTATTTATGATGGGATTGTTTAATAGTTCGCTATACATCCCAATAGCGATAGCCGTTGTTGCTACCTTGGCAATGTTGACATGGATGATAATTTTGTTTACCAAAGCGAAAGACAAAATAGCAAAGCGAAAGATTATGCTTGGCATTGCTTTGTCTATGCTAATCCCGCTAATAGTTTTTTTTGTTACATTTGTCATTTTAGCCATCGCTTTTGTTATAACGTTTTCTAATTAAGATTATAAATTAAAGGAGAATATATTGTGAAAAAATTATTCTGCTTTTTTGCACTTGTTGTTTTACTTTTCACTTCATTTACAGGTTGCGAAATTGAGCCTGCACCTAAGATTAAAGAGGGAAGATTTAATTTCTCTATCAACTACGAGGAGTGGGGAGATGTTAAGACTGTATCCGGGGTTTTCGTATGTAAATATGCGGGGCGTTCCTTCACTCTTGAGGGTGGTGGCTTTACAAGAGAGTATGAGGGTCACGTTGAGGGTGTTGAGAACTTGCACGAAACTTTTTACGCTACAGTGTGTGTGGGTGAGACCGATGATGGCGGTGAAATATTATTAAGTCTAGGAGTTTTTGCCGCTCACTTTATGGGCGAGCCTGATTTTGCCGATTCGGTAATTGAGCCTTATTTGTATATAGCGTATTCTTCTGAGGATAATCTATCCTGTGAAATGTCTGACGACCCTGAAGTGATACAAGGAGTTTACGGCTTAAAGATTATCGACTATCATTATGATAAGCCTATTAAAAACTCTTTTGGAAAATGATGTGTATCGGCTTTTCTTTGATTTTTTAAAATGAGGATTCAAAAATGAAAAAAATATTTATTGTAATAATTGCATTGTTGCTCTCAATCGGCTTTACGGGTTGTGGTGCTAACGTACCGCGCCCTGAAGTAAAGGAAGGTAAATTTAATATTACTGTAAACTATGAGCATAATGGGGAGAAGAAAACAGTATCAGGCTTGTACGTGTGTGAATACGACGGCGTTATTTGGTATAACGTCAATGAAGACCCTTTTGTGAGTTGGAAGGAAAACTTTGAGGGGGATATACAGGACGGAGGTATTATTCCAATATGCAATACCGATGATGGTGGAAAGATTTTTATTAGCCTTCTTATGTATCCCGAGTATTTTATGGGCGATCCCGAAGGTGCTGATAGGATTCCTATCATACGAGTTGAACTTTGGTATCCCGACGAGCAGATTGATGACGTAGAGCGTATTGCGGAACTTGGAGTAAGGCTTATCAATTACGAATATGACCACCCGATTGAAAACACTTTCAAATAATAATTTGAATTTTAATAAAACCTAAAGGAGAAAATTTTTATGATTAAAAACAGAACAGCACAACTTATTTATCAAACAATTTACTGTACCTTAGGCTTAGTAGGCTGTATTGCGTGCCTTGGTATTTTTGACAATATCAAAACTATCCGTTGGGATTTCTACGTACACTTTACAAACATTAGCAACTTCTTGTGTATTGCAGTTATGGTCGTTGCCTTAATTCAAACGGCAAAAAAGAAGGAAGATAGTTTTGTTACCGCCCTTCCGCTTTTAAAGTTTATCGGCATACTTGGTATTTTACTTACCTTCCTTGTTTTTAACATTATGCTTGCAGGCGCTGAAGGTCGTGACCCTCAAGCGAACTGGCGTGTTGGCAGTTTACTTTTCCACGTAGTATTACCTATCTTATACATTTTAGATTGGTTTTTATTCTACGAACGTAAAAATAGTAAATGGTATTACCCTATCGCTTCAATAGGTTTTCCACTTGCATACGCAATATTCCTTCTTATTCAAGCGATAATTTTAGGTTTTAATAGTTCAATTTTAATTCCTACTACAACAACACCGCTTATCTACCCTTACTTCTTTGTAAATTTAGAAACTCTAGGTGTTCCTGGCGTTTTAATGTGGGTTGCAATTTTAGCAGTAGCGTTTATGGCGGTTGGCTATCTTTTCTACGGTCTTGATAGACTTGAAAAGAAAGCAAAAAAATAGGATGTAAATTATGAAAACACTTGTAAAGAAAATGGATAATCTTGGGCTTTTAAGGGTTGTACTCATTTATTACGCAGTAATTTATATTGCGCTTGCTTTAGTTATGCCCGTTACAATCGTTATTTTAGACCCAACTTTATTTTTAAACCCAACTATACTTTGTATTGTAATTGGCATAGCGTTGTTTTTTATCTTGATTGGGTATTTTACCTTTATCCGTCCTTATTTCGTCTATAAAAAACTACCTAACGTTTTAGCTGAAACTGATGGTGAATTTGTATATTTCCACGGAAAAAAAGAAGCAAAAATCTCACTTAATGACCTTTCGTACTGTTATATGGACGTAGACGTTCCACATATCTTTCAACACGGCTTTATCCGTGAATTTATTATCCACAAATTTTCATCTAACTACGGTAGCATTACTTTAGACGTTCCAAATCACGGCTCGTTTAAATTACAATTCGTTGCTAGCGCTGAAAACGTTGCAAAAGAACTTTTAGATTATATTAATCAAAACAGTCAAGATATATAACATTCAACGTTGTTTTATTTATCATAAATTTATTGCTAGGAGAAATAAATAAAATGGACAAATTAGTTAGAAAAATTGAAATACCCCTTGCTAAAAAAATTATAGAAAAAGCAGGGCTATATATCGCTCAAAAAAAGGATTTAGACCATTTGGCTGAAGTTGCAGCAGACGCATATAAAGATTACCCTTTACACAATTATTTCACAAAGGGTAAATACGATAAAAAGGCGTCTAAACTTCTTATGCAAATTTCATTAAAAACAATGACGGAAGATGCCATTATTTACGCCGATAGCCCCGAAGTGAACGGCTTTGCCGCTTGGCTACCTTTTGGTTTTACTGGCAATAAAACTATGCCTTTTTTATTGAGTGGTGGGCTTGAATTATTCTTTCATTCGGGCTTTGGTTTAGTAGGTAGGCTTCTAAATTACGAAAATTACGCTATGAATTTGAAAAAAGAGTTTACCGATAATTACGATTGGTATTTATTTAATCTTTCCGTTAAAAAAGAAGCTCAAGGAAAAGGCATTGCAAGTAAGTTAATGAAACCTATGCTCAAATTTTTAGATGATGAAAAAATGGTTGCTTATTTAGAAACTAATAAAGAAAGCAACGTAGGTTTATATAAGCATTACGGATTTGAACTTAAAAGAGAAGAATTCGTTCCTAAAACAGACGTGATGCATTATGCAATGGTGAGGAATCCTATTGATAAAAACAATCAAATATAAAAAACCAAGATTAATAAATTGGAGGAAAATAAAATGAAAAAAGAAAAAAAAGAATTAGTTAAAAAATTTAAAGTAGTTATTGAAGATTTATTAGATAACTACGAAGAATATACTGAAGAAGAAAAAGCACAAGTTAAAGAAATCTTCCAAAAAGTTGCTGATTTAAATAAAGTTTTAGACAAATACGACGTTGCAAAAGCAAGCTATTGGTCTGAATTTCTTGCAGCATACGGACAATTCTTTGATCCATACGGTCCAATGGGACTTTAATTAGTATTAAAAATTTAAAAAAAATTTGGTTTTTATATTTGGGCTATCGGCTTTAAGATATGATACGAAGCAAATAATTTACTTAAGGCCGATAGTCATGGTTTTATACTTCGTTTATTGTTTTGCAATTAAAAGGAGACTATTATGCATAATAGTTTTATTATTAAGGGTAACGTTTGTCAAACGATAAATCCAAAAGAACTTGATTTACACGAAAATGCGTTTGTTATTTGTGTAAATGGTGTTTCTAAAGGCATATTTAATACTATACCTGATGAATTTAAAAATTTGCCAATTTATGATTATGGTGATGCTTTGATTTTTCCAGGTATGATTGATATGCACGTTCACGCTCCACAGTTTGCTTTCCGTGGGACAAGTATGGATTTAGAACTTATGGATTGGCTTAATCGCTATACCTTTCCCGAAGAAGAGAAATACGAAGATTTAGAGTATGCAAAAAAAGCATACGATATGTTTGTTAAAGCATTAAAAGAAAGCGCAACGACAAGAAGCGTTATATTTGCTACTCGCCACCGCTATGCTACCGAATTGTTGATGGAACTAATGGAAGCAAGTGGGCTTATTAGCTATGTTGGAAAAGTTAATATGGATAGAGAGGCAAGCGATAATTTAACTGAAAAAAACGCCGACGTTTCAGCCTATACAACTTTTGGCTGGATCAATGCGGTTAAAGATAAATTTACAAGAACAAAGCCTATTTTAACTCCACGTTTTATTCCGTGTTGTACTGATAAATTAATGGAAGAACTTCGTGAAATTCAAATGGCATACGGTATCCCCGTGCAATCACACCTTTCAGAAAGTAAAGGCGAAATAGATTTTGTAAAATTTTTGCGCCCTAAAAATTCTTTTTACGGCGATTCATACAATGAATATGATTTGTTTGGCAAAAACGACGATATAGGGGTTGACGTTAAAACGGTTATGGCTCATTGCGTTTGGTCAACTGATGAAGAAGTAGAACTTATGCATAAAAACGGTGTATTTGTTGCGCATTGTCCTGCATCTAATATGAATTTAACTTCTGGTATAGCGCCTATCCGAAAATATTTGGATTTAGGGCTAAACGTTGGGCTTGGAAGCGATGTTGCTGGTGGACATAGTTTATCTATTTTTAGGGCAATTACAGATGCTATTCAATCTTCTAAAATGTATTTTAGAATGGTTAATGAAAATTATAAGCCTTTAGTTTTTTCAGAATCCTTTTATCTTGCAACTAAAGGTGGAGGCGAATTTTTCGGTAAAGTTGGAAGTTTTGAAGATGGGTATGACTTTGATGCTATCGTATTAAACGATAACGTGCTTTCTCATCCTCAAACTTTAAATCTTGCAGAAAGAATGGAAAGAGCCGTGTATTTAGGGCTTGACGAGAAAAATTTAACGGCAAAATTCGTTGCCGGTACTAAAGTTTTATAAGGAGTAAAAAATGCCAAATAAACAAAGAAAATTTGCTGACGATGGTTGGGCTGTGTGGATTGACGGCGACGACGTTAGCACAATATACATAAACGATTGGCTTAATCCAAAAGGGAAAAGTTACGTTGATTTTGCCATTCGTATACGTGGAGTAATGGCGAGTAAATTATTAAGCGTTTACGTTCCATTTGAAGTTAAAAAAGAAGAAATTGAGGACGTATCTTTACTTTTTAACGATACTAATATATTGCAAGCCACTTTTAGTTCATCTTGCATTATAGAGTATAAAAAGAACGAATGCACTTCGGAAATAGCATACAATGGAAAAGTTGTAGATATTGTTCACATAGGCGAACTTGGCTATGAAACGTCTGTATTAAGCGAAGGAACGCTTATAAAAATAGATTTAGAAAAGCTTCGCCCGTATTTAGATAATGACGAAGCGTATTTTATTTGGCGAATGCCTCATAAATCCTTAGATGAAGTGTTTGCTCCTCGTAAAGATATGAATAGAGCGATGGAAAGATTAAAAGATTTAATAACTACCCCTATCGTAGCGGAAAAATTCGGGTATTCTATACGTATTAACGAAGCAAGGCTTTTACCAGAAGAAATCACTAAAATTGGTGCGTTTCATCGTCAAAAATTAAAAAAAGCAGTCGTTACCCTTTCCGTTAACGAAAGTTACGAACTTAACGATGCTAGCGCTTATCGAATTAGAAGGTTAGAAGAAAACTTATATAAAGACTTTTTACCTAAAGGATACAAAAGCGAAGACGTAATTACATATCAATGGCAACAAAATAGAGAAACTAATCTTAAAGGTAATTTTAACTTTTACTATAACGTTAATAAAAATTCAGTAAGCCGTGGCAGTATGTTTTTATATTTGGTATTACTCACCGTAATCGGTGTTATTGGCAACCTTATTGCAGACGTAATAAGCAAATTTATAGGCTTGTAGGAGATAAAAATGGGAGAATACATAAAATTTATTTCGGCGGCTTTATTAAACGTTGTTTTAGTTATCGGCGTTTACTTTTTAGATAAAAAGACGCGCTTCAAAAATTTAAGAAGAATTTATAAAGAATTGATTATAGGCGTGCTTTTTGGTTGTTCTGCTATTTACGCATCTTTGTTCGGTGTTAAAATTTGGGGCGCAACAATGAACGTTAGGGACGCTTCGCCTATCTCTGCTGGCTTAATTTTTGGACCTATTGCAGGTATCGTTTCAGGTTTTATAGGCGGTGGATTCCGTGCGTTAACCGTGCTTTGGAATCCTGATAGCGCATTTACAGCCGTTGCTTGTTCACTATCTACCTTTTTAGCAGGTGTAATTGCGGCTGTTCTTCGCAAATTTATGTTCGACGATAAAAAAGCAGGTTGGATGCCAGCAATTGGTATTACGCTCGTATTAGAAGTGTTCCATATGCTTATGATTTTCATTACGAATATGGATAAGGCTTACGATGCTTTCCTATTTGTAAAACAATGCACTATACCTATGATTATTGCTAACGCCATTTCCGTTGGTTTATCTCTCATTATTATAGCAATAATCAGTAAAGAAAAAGTTTTCCGAATTGGTAGAGATAGAGGCATTGCTCAAACATTTCAACGTTGGCTATTGCTTTGTATAATTCTTGCTTACGCCGTAACAAGTATATTTACTTATAACTTACAAACGGGTATAGCGGAATCTCAAGTTGAAGAAACTTTCACTACGACGATGACCGACGTTGTTACCGACGTAAAATTAAAATCTGATTTGAAAATAACCAAAGTTGCCACAAAAGTTAAGGCAACGTATGAAACAAATAATAACGTTGATTTAAATACTTTACTTCATGGCGAAGACGAAAATGGCGACAAATACGAAATTTGTGAAATAAATATAGTAGGTAATGATGGCATTATTAAAAAGAGCACCGATACAACTAAGGAAGGATTTAATTTTTACGAAACCGATGACGAGCAACCTAAACAATTCCTTGACTTATTAGGTGAGAAAGAAGAGTTAGTGCAAGATTTTTCTAAAAATGCCGTAGGTGAACTTAGAAAATACGCAGGATTGAAAATTGAAGATGGATTTATTCAAGTTGCTTATAATCAAAAACAATTCCGAACAACTATAGACGAGTTTATTATTGACGTAACCAAAAATCGTCACGTAGGCGCAACAGGCTTTATTGCCGTTTGTGACGAAAACTTAAAAATCGTTTCCGAAACGGGCGTTAATGAACATCATATTTCCATGTTGGGAATTATTCCATCTGAAAATATGGAAAAAGGAGAACCCGAAGAGAAGATTTTTGAAACGGAAATAATAAATCCTTATAATCAAAAAAGTCAAGGCAAGTATATTTACGTTTATACTGTCAAAGAAGGTTTTTGTATTATTGCGGCAATGCCGATGGAAGAAGTAACGATAATGCGTGACGTATCAATAATGCTAAGCTCCTTTATGCAAGTGTTGATTTTTGCTGCACTTTTTTTACTTTTGTATTTATTAATAAAGAAAATAATTATAAACAACTTACGCGTTATCAACTCTAAATTAGCACAAATTTCGGGCGGTAATTTAGACGTTAAGGTAGATGTTCGCGCAAACGAAGAGTTTGCATCTCTATCAGACGATATAAATTCAACAGTTGCAACGTTAAAAAGATATATCGCAGAAGCAGCGGCTCGTATTGATAAAGAGTTAGAATACGCTAAACAAATTCAACTCTCTGCCCTACCAACCAACTTCCCTAACGGTGAAGATTACAACATTTTTGCTCAAATGATAGCGGCAAAAGAAGTTGGTGGCGACTTCTATGATTTTTATAAACTTAACGACAACACGGTTGCCTTTCTAGTTGCGGACGTTTCGGGAAAAGGTATTCCCGCCGCCATGTTTATGATGACGGCTAAGACGATTATTAAGGACTTGGCGGAAAGCGGTATGTCGGTTAATGATATTTTTACAAAAGCCAACCAAAAACTTTGTGAAAATAACGAATCGGGTATGTTCGTTACTGCGTGGATGGGTATTTTAGATATACCTACGGGTAAACTAACCTTTGCAAATGCAGGACACAACCCACCACTACTTAAACGCGCAGATGGCAGTTTTGAATACTTAAAAACTCGTGCAGGCTTTGTTCTTGCTGGTATGGAAGGCGTTCGTTATCGCGTTAATGAAATTACGCTTAACGCTGGTGACAGAATATTCTTATACACGGACGGAGTTACGGAAGCAACGAACGAAAATAACGAACTTTACGGCGAAGATAGACTTCTTTCGTTTATTAATAAAAGCCTTGAACTTGACCAAACCAAACTTTTACCTAAACTGAAAAAGGATATTGATAAATTTGTAGGAAAAGCACCGCAGTTTGACGATATTACAATGCTTATGTTCGATTATAAGCTTAAAAAAGGAGAAACTTACGTGGAAAGTAGAACGTTCCCTGCAAAAACCGAATCGTTGACGGACGTACTTGCCTTTACCGAGCAAATATTAGAAAAATATCAATGCTCAATGAAGATTCAAACGGCAATTTGCGTTGCTATTGAAGAAGTATTCGTGAACGTAGCGCATTACGCTTATGGAGAAAAAGACGGCGACGTAAAGTTTGATATTACTTTTGATAAAGATACTCGAACCGCTACCTTCCGTATGGCAGACAAAGGCGTTCCTTTCGACCCACTTAAAAAACCAGAACCTGATATTACTTTATCTGCTGAAGAACGTGAAATCGGTGGACTTGGTATTTTCATAACGAAGAAAACAATGGATTTGGTAACTTACGCTTATGAAAACGGTGAAAATATTTTAACTATGATAAAGAAAATTTAAGGAGATAACAAATGACTATTGAAATCAAAAAGAACGCAGATGAACTTGTTTTGGAAATAACGGGTAGGCTAGATACAATCACCGCCCCTGCGCTTGATAAAACAATCAACGAGAATTTAGGAGAAATTAAATGTCTTATCCTTGATTTTAAGAACCTAGAATACATTTCTAGTGCAGGACTTCGCGTACTTCTTAGTACTCAAAAGAAATTACAACAAAAAGGCACAATGAAGATTAAAAACGTGCGTGAAGAAGTTATGGAAGTTTTTGAGATAACGGGCTTTGTAGATATTTTAACTGTTGAATAAAAGGAGATTTTATGAATTTAAAGTGCAAATTGATTTTAGAAGATTATAGAAAACAAAAAGAACACTTTGTAACCCTTGGCAACGTTGTTCACGATATACTTTCTAATATCGCTAAAGATTTAGGCTTAACCGTTTTAGCCGTTGAACACCGTGTAAAAGAAGAAAAGAGTTTAGCGGGTAAACTTGAAAGAAAGGGTGATGGATACAATAGTTTTGAAGATATAACGGATATTCTTGGTTGTCGTGTTATAACCTTTTTATCTGACGAAGTAGATAAAATAGGCAAAAAAGTTGAAGAACGTTTTGTGGTTGACTGGGAAAATTCTTCTAATAAAAAAGATTTATTAAAAGAAAATGCTTTTGGCTATTTATCCTTGCATTATATTTGTTCACTTCCGTTTGGCGATAAGTGGCCCGATGAAATTTGTGGCAAGAAATTTGAAATTCAAATTAGAACGATACTCCAACACGCTTGGTCTGCAATACACCACGATATAGGTTACAAGAGCGATTTTGGCGTTCCAAGAGATATCAATAGGCAATTTGCCCGTCTTGCAGGACTTCTTGAACTTGCCGATGATGAATTCGTTCGCGCTCGTGATAATATGCTTTCTTACACCGAAGATATTAGAAAACGCATTATTACCGATGATGCAGACGACGTTCAAATCAATATGATTTCGCTTAACGAATACGTTTTACATAATAAAAACATGCAAAAGTTAATTAAGGAAATAGCGAATATTGCAGGTGCTGAAATTAACGTTATTGACCCTGAAAGTTATATCCCTCAACTTGCGTATTTAGGAGTGAAAAAATTAGGCGATATTGAACGCATGATTAAGGAAAATTACGACCTTGCGATAGCTCTTGCGAATAAATCTTTATCCGTGGCTAATCTTGATATCGTATCTTCTAGCGTTGCTCTTCGCTTTTTGTGCCGTGCGGAACTTTTAAGCAAGAACTATGATTTTGCTAAAGTCGTAGAGTTTTTGAAAATGTCTTTAAGAGACCAAGATAAAGCCGAAAGGCAAGCAAAACTTTTGCTTAAACAAAAGGAAGATATTTAATGTGTACTAACGATAAAGTTAAACGTGCTATAGAATTTGCAACCCAAAAACATAAAGGACAAAAGCGAATCGGTGGCAACGATTATATCTCTCACCCTATAGCCGTTTATGAAATGGTAAAAAAACAAGGCTATGATGAAGATTTTCAAATAACGGCACTATTTCACGATTTGCTTGAAGACACTAATGCGACTGAAGAAGAAATTTTATTTTATGGAAGCCAGAACGTTCTAACTGCCGTTAAACTTTTAACTAAAGAAAAGGGTTACGATATGAAAAACTATATCGACGGTATTAAAGCTAACCCTATCGCTTTTGCAGTTAAAAGTGCGGATAGATTACACAACTTACAGTGCGCGCTGGTAACTAGTACTGAATTTAAGAGAAAATACATTTTAGAAACGGTGGATTGGTATTTAGATTTTTCTAAAGAAATTAAAATAGCAGTAAAAACATTGGCAGAAAGCCTCGATTCACCTATTTTAGAATTATCTTTCTTATACACACCAATTGAAAGTTGGAAAATTTAAAAATTATATATAAAAGGAGAATTATTATGACTATTGAAAAAGTATTAAATGGAGAAAACGCAAAAATTATAGTAGTTGGTAGACTTGACACCCAAACTGCACCCGACCTTGAAAAAGAAATTGATAACGTCGTTTCTAATTTAAAAGAACTAGTTTTTGATATGACCGGACTTGAATACGTTTCTTCTGCAGGTTTAAGAGTTATTTTAAAAGCGCAAAAAATAATGAATACAAAAGGCTCTATGAAACTTACCGGCGTAAACGATAGCATTATGGAGGTCTTTGATATTACCGGTTTTTTAGATATTCTTACAATTGAATAAAATAAAAAAGAAATTTTATTATGAAAAAATTATTAAGTTTATTAATTTCATTAACACTAATTCTTGTTTGTTTAAGTGGTTGTTCTAAAGAAACAAATTATATTTTTTAACTAAAAGGGGTTTATACAAATGAAAAACAAAATAATAAGTATAATAATTTGCATATTAATGTTTATCGGTGTTACACCGATATCGGCTTGCAATCCAACCACCATCGACAATCGTAGTGATAACATCGTTATTCTTTACGAAAACGACGTGCATTGCGTAGTGGAAGGTTACTCTAAACTTTCAGCAATGAAAAAAGAATTAAATGAAACGTATAAACACGTTGGCGTGGTTTCGGGCGGTGACTATATTCAAGGTAGTAGTCTTGGTGTTATTTCACAAGGTGAATATATTATAAAACTAATGAACCTTGTGGGTTACGATGCTGTAACTTTGGGAAATCACGAGTTTGATTATCGTCTTGAACGTTTAGAAGAGTTGGTCAACATGATGGATAGTAAGCCAATTTGTTGTAATTTTAATGCAATTGGCGAAGATGAACCATATTTCGAGCCATATTCTATGGTTAGTTATGGCAACGTAGATATTGCATATATCGGTATAACAACACCAACTACAATATCATCTTCTTCGCCTACTCAATTTAGGGACGAAAACGGAGAACCTATATACACGTTCAATCCTAACACGCTATACGACATCGTGCAAAACAATATTGATTCGGCAAAGTCAGCGGGTGCTGAATACGTTATCGCCCTATCTCATATCGGGTATGCAGACGATGCAATATATGGTGAATTGGAAGACATTGAAACTTTAATTAAAAATACAGATGGCTTTGACATTGTACTTGATGCACATTCGCATAGCGTTATTGAAGAAAAATTGATTATTGACGAAGGTGGAAACGAAGTTGTACTCAGTTCTACTGGGACAAAATTTGAGTATATCGGTAAACTCGTTATTTCTGACGGAGAATTTGATACTCAACTAATTAAAACGTCAGAGTACCAAAAGACTGATACAACAGTTGATACTTATCTTGAACAGATTAATTCGGAATATAGTGAATTAGGTAACCGCAAAGTCGCATATAGCGAGGTTGACCTTATAACGCACGATGCTGACGGAAATCGCTTGGTTCGCAAGGCAGAAACCAATTTGGGCGATTTATGTGCAGAGGCTATGCGCAGTTCTGTAGATGCAGATATAGGCTACGTAAACGGTGGCGGTATTCGTTCAAATATTTCTGTCGGCGACGTTACTTTTAATGATTTGCTTGCCGTTTTTCCGTTTAATAATACGGTAGTACTAGCACAAATTAGCGGTCAAGACATTAAGGATATGTTAGAAATGGCAATTATGAAATGGCCTAGCGAAGATGGCTCTTTCCCTCATCTTGCGGGAATTACTTTCTCTGTAAACACCAGCATTCCTTCATCCGTTTTAACAAATGAACTTGAAGAATTTCAAGGCGTTTCAGGAGAATATCGCGTTTACGATATAAAAATATTCAATCGCGAAACTGAAACTTACGAATCAATAATCCTCGATAAAAAATATACCATTGCGGCAGCCAATTATTATCTTCTCGATTGCGGAAGTGGTATGACAATGTTTAAAAATGTTGAAATTTTAAGAAATGATGGTATGTTAGATGTAGAAGCACTTGAGCGTTATATCGTAGAAGAGCTTAATGGAAATATTGCTCAAGAATACGCTGAGGCATCAGTTAATATCACCTTTACGAAATAGACGCTAACAAAGAATTTAATTTTATAAGCAGTCTTTCAATTATAATTAACAACTTAAAACTCGTAATTAAGCGGTGGATAAATATTCACCGCTTAATTTTTGGTGTATATAACCAAAAAGAACGTAACCCTGTTCGGATTACGTTCTCATCTCTTGCGACTGCGCCTAACAACAAAAAAGGATAGGTTTTTTACCTATCCTTTTTTGTTGGCGCGCCGCAAGAGATTCGAACTCCTGGCCTTTGGTTCCGTAGACCAACGCTCTATCCAGCTGAGCTAGCGGCGCAAATATTCGGCTGTCTAACTGACAGCCTACTTATTATATGATAATTTTTTTGCTTTGTCAATTAAATAAAAGGGATTTATCTTAAAATTGCCTTTATTCTTCTAACTCCGCTTGAAGAACTTTCTTCTTTCTTTATGATGAACTTGCCTAAATCTCCCGTGTTATTAGCGTGTGGACCACCACAAATTTGCTTATCGACGTCGGCAATAGTATAGACAGTTACAACTTGGTCGTCACTATCCGCACTAAACACACCATAAGCGCCATCTTTAACAGCGTCAGCGTACTTAACCTCAGTTTTAACCACGTCAATTTTCTTATTGATAACTTCGTTTACAAAATTTTCAAGTTCTTTTAATTCTTCTTCGGTCATTTTATGGTCTAAGTTAAAGTCAAAACGCAATCTTTCTTCGGTAATGTTTGAACCCTTTTGCATGGTTTGTGTGCCAAACATTTTTCTTAAACCTGCAAGCATAATATGTGTTGCGGTATGATATTTAATAGTCATTTCGCTTTGCTCTGTAAGTCCGCCCTTTGCTGCTTGTGCTTGCGCTTTAGAAAGTTCTTGGTGAGCCTTAAAGGCTTCGTTAAAGCCAACTTCGTCAACCGTTAATCCACGCTCTTCGGCAAGTTCTTTAGTTAATTCTAAAGGATAACCGAAAGTGTCGTAAAGTCTAAACGCTTGTTTACCAGATATCACAGTTTCCGGAATGTAAGAGGGGTCTTTCTCTTTCATAAACGCATTTTTTCTTTCCATACCAATTATGCATTTATCAAATTCCTTAAGCCCTGCAGCAAGAGTTGCTTCAAACTTTTTAATTTCTTTAGTAATTTCATCAATAATGTAATCTTCTTTTTCTACAAGCAACGGATATGCGTCATTATAAATCTTTTCTATAAAGATTTTTGCAACAGCACACATTGAAGTTGCCTCAACGTTAAGATTTTTGCAATATCTAATTGCACGACGAAGTAATCTTCTTAGAATATATCCTGCACCAGTATTAGATGGAGTAATTCCGTTAGCGTCACCAATAAGCATAACGGCAGTTCTAGTATGGTCTGCGATAATACGCATTGCTTTAGTATCGCTTTCATTTTCACCATACGCTTTCCCAGAAACTTCTTCTAAAAGTTTAATGGTATCGATAAATAGGTCAGTTTTATATCCATCGTCAAGTCCGTTTAAGAAAAGAAGCAATCTGTCAAGTCCAAAGCCTGTATCAACGTTTTTGTTTTCAAGTTCGGTATATTTACCACCCTCTAATTTTTTATATTGCATATAAACGTCGTTACCGATTTCAACGTATCTACCACAATCGCAGTTTACGTCACAAGTTGGACAGCAAGGTTTATCGTGGCGTGGATAGAACCACTCGTTATCAGGTCCGCAAGGCGTGCCTACAGTTCCCTCTAACTCCCACCAGTTGTTTGACTTATCAAGATAGAAAATATTTTCCGGTTTGATGCCGAGTTCTTTTAAGTACCCAGCCGTTTCCTCGTCACGAGGAACAGAATCGTTGCCCTCGAAAACTGTAGAACAAATTTTATTCTTATCAAATCCGAAAACTTCGGTCAAAAGTTCAAACGACCATTTTGTTTTTTCTTTTTTAAAATAATCGCCCAAACTCCAGTTACCCATCATTTCAAAAAAAGTAAAGTGAGTTGCATCACCAACAGAATCAATATCAACCGTTCTAACGCAACCTTGCACGTTACAAAGTTTAGTGCCCTTTGGGTGTTTTTTACCTAAAAGGTAGGGCATAAGCGGCTGCATTCCTGCAACGTTAAACATTACCCCCGTAGTTCCGTCACCTATTAAGGATACAGCGCCAATATTAACGTGCCCACGATCAGTATAAAATTTTATCCATTTATCTCTTAATTCTTTAGAAGTAATCATTTTTTTCACCTATTAATTTTTAGTTAATGTATATCCGTCTTTACCGTCTTTAACAGCGTAACCTAAACTTGCAATCTTGTCACGAAGTTCGTCAGATTTTGCAAAATCTTTATTCTTTCTTGCTAAAAGTCTTTCTTCTGCAATCGCAACAACCTCTTGAGGAATTTCCTCTTTAGGATTTTTAATCTCATATTCAGCAATAAATTTAGACACATCAGCCTTAAACAAGCCTATAAGCGCATAAGTTTTTCTTAATTGATTAACGTCCGCACTAGCACTACTATCCCCAGCAGAAAGTTTCGCTTTAATACTCTTAAAGTATCCAAAAAGATTAGAAATGGCAAGTGCAGTATTAAAGTCGTCGTCCATAGCCTTGTTAAAGTCTGCGTCAATTTCCTTATTTTCCCCGTCACTACTACCAAACGCATCTTCTACCGCTTTAATGGTTTTATAGAACTCATAGAGATGCTTTTCCGCATCAGGGAAAAGATTGTCAGTAACGTTTATATCGCCACGGTAATTGGTTTGAAGAAGAGCAAACTTGATGGTTTCGGGTGAATATTTATCAAGTAAATCTTTCAAGAACAAGCTGTTTCCTAAAGACTTGCTCATTTTTTGTCCGTTTACTTTAATAAGTCCATTGTGTATCCAATAAGATGCAAACTGTTTACCCGTAAGAGCCTCGGTTTGTGCAATTTCGTTTTCGTGGTGTGGGAATATTAAGTCTCTACCCCCGCCGTGAATATCAATTCTTTCACCGAACGCTTTTTTATTCATAGTTGAACACTCAATATGCCAACCAGGTCTACCCTCACCCCAAGGCGAAGTCCAACTCGGTTCGCCCTCTTTTGCAGATTTCCAAAGCGCAAAGTCTAGTGGATTTTTCTTTAATTCGTCGTTATCAACACGAACACCGTTGAGTGCGTCCTCTAAATTTCTGTGTGAAAGTTTTCCGTAAGACGGGAAACTGTCCACTGAAAAATAAACGTCCCCTTTTTCTGTTGGATATGCGTGCCCCTTTTCAATAAGAGTTGAAACGAAAGCGATAATATCTTCGATACTCTCAGTCGCTTTAAGCCAAAGCGATGGATCATCAACTTGAAGCCTAGCCATCTGCTCGTCAATATTTTTAATCATTTCTTTTGCGTAAATATCGGCAGGAATACCCGTTTGGTTAGATTTAGCAATAATTTTGTCATCTACGTCGGTATAATTTCTCGCATAAGTAACGTCATAGCCGATTTTTTCAAGATATTTTCTTATAATATCGTAAATAAGCGCTTGATAGGCGTGACCGATATGCGCTTCACCCGAAACGGTTATACCGCACGCATACATTTTTACTTTACCCTCTTCTAATGGTGTAAATTCTTGTTTTTTACCCGTCAATGTGTTATAAATTTTCATAATAATTTCCTTTCCTTTTGGAATGATACGCTTTAATCTTTGTTCTTAAGTTTTTCCAATTCTTGCTCTAAATTAAAGAGTTTTTCACGGAGATTACAAATTTCTTCGTGAATAGGATCACGTTTTTCCTGTTCTAAGTTCTGCACCTTTTCACCGTTTACTCTAACGACGTTTCCTGGAACGCCAACCACGGTTGCGTACGGTGGGACTTCCTTTAAGACAACCGCACCCGCACCAATTTTAGCATACTCACCCACGGTAAAACCGCCCAAAACCTTTGCACCTGCACTGATTACCGCACCTCTTTTAACGGTTGGGTGACGCTTTCCTGTCTGTTTACCCGTACCACCAAGCGTTGCACCTTGATAAATAACGACGCCCTCTTCAATCTCAGCAGTTTCACCTATAACGACACCTGCACCGTGGTCGATAAACACACCGCCCGCAATTTTTGCAGCGGGGTGAATTTCTATCCCCGTAATAAATTTAGCAAACTGACTGGTCATTCTGGCTAGTAGCCTTAATTTAATTTTATATAAAAAGTGCGCCCATCTATGCCACGAAAGTGCGTGAACTCCCGAATAAGTAAGCCAAATTTCAAACTTACTACGTGCAGCAGGGTCGTTTCTTTTTGCCGCGTTTATATCCGCGCGTAATTTCTTAAACATAATCTATCCTTAATTTTATCACTATCTGCTTTGTTTAGCAAGTAAACTAAAGCCATTAATATACTTTAGTTCCGTTTTGTTCAATACTAGCCTTTAATTCTTTTGAAAAATTAGTATCGACCACCATACAATCAACGTCTGAAAGGGACGCAAAAGTATAAGGTGTTTTTTTGTTTACTTTTGAACTGTCAAGAAGCATAATAACCTTGTCGGCTTTTTTAATAACCGCACGCTTAACTTCCGCCTCCGCTTGGTTACCGCAAGTAAAGCCACCAACGTCTTTAATATATCCCGTTGCAGTCATAACGGCAGTTTGAATATTGATTTTATCAATGTAGTCGGTACAAGTTTGCCCTACGGTGATAAAGTTATTTTTTCTAAGGTCACCCCCAAGAAGAGCAACCGTCGGTTTTTCTTTTCTTAAAATAGTTTCGGCAATAACTAATGCATTGGTTAAAATGTAATAGTTTTCGTCAGGCAAGGCTCTAGCAAAATAAGTAGTGGTAGAACCGCCGTCAATAAACACACAACTGTTAGGCTCAACTATTTTAACCGCTTTGTCGGCAATTTCAAGTTTTTCCGCTGTGTTGTAAATAATACGTTCTGAAAAGTCCTCTTCCTTTGCACGAAGAACAGTGTTTACCGAAATTGCACCGCCTGAAATTCTTATAATTGCATTTTCCTCTTCAAGTCTATTAAGGTCACGCCTTAAAGTCATAGATGAAACGTCAGGAAAAGCACACTCTAATTCGTGCAAAGTTGCTTTTCCGTTTTTGTCGATATATTCTTTTATGCTTAAAAGTCTGTCTTTCATATTAACTCCTTTTTTGCTCTAATGCGATTTTACACCTTGTTCGGTTAAATCACCTCTTTTAAATATTTTACCACTTTTAAAGATAATTTTGCAACAATTCACGATAAAAATAAACACAAAAAAGTTAAAACTTTTCAACTTTTTTAATTTTTATCAATTAATTATATAAATGTATATAAAAAACTATTGATTTTGCCGTAAAATAAATATATAATGTTAAGGACGAATATTTACGGAGATAAGATATGTTAGATTTAAAGAGAATACAAGAAAACAAAGAAAAGGTTAAAGAACTTTTATCAAGAAAGGGTTTTGACGCTGATTTTGACACAATTCTTGAACTAGATAAAGAGCGCAGAGCGATTATCGGTGAAGTTGAACAATACAAGGCCGAAAGAAATAAAGTTTCCGCTCAAATTCCCGCACTCAAAAAAGCAGGACAACCTGTGGACGCTATTTTTGCCGAGATGAGAACTCTTGGTGATAAAATTTCCGAGTGCGATGCAAAAGCAAAAGAATTAGAAGAAAAAGTTTTCGACCTCCTCTCTCGTATGCCTAATATCCCAGATGAAGACTTGCTTGCGGGCGAAAAGGAAAACAACCAAGTAATTAAAGTTGTGGGCGAAAAACCTGAATTTTCTTTTCCAATGCAAAACCACGTTGACCTTTGCACAAAACTTGGAATTATAGATTACACCCGTGGAACTAAACTTTCTGGCGGTGGATATTGGTTATATCGTGGAGATGGTGCAAGACTTGAATGGGCACTATTAAACTTCTTTATCTCCGAACACTTAAAAGACGGTTATGAATTTATTCTTCCCCCTCACCAACTCGGCTACAACTGTGGTTTTGGCGCAGGTCAATTCCCCAAATTTGCCGACGAAGTTTATTGGCTAGACTGCGATGAGGACAGAAAGAAAAACCGCTTTATGTTACCGACTGCGGAAACAGCACTCGTAAATATGTATGCAGGTGAAATTATTGATGAAAACAAACTTCCAATGAAATTCTTTGCATATACACCTTGTTACCGCAAAGAGGCAGGCTCTTACCGTGCAGAAGAACGTGGTATGATTAGAGGTCACCAATTCAACAAAGTGGAAATGGTTCAATACGCACACCCCGAACGTTCAATGGAAGCATTCAACGAACTCGTTGACAAGGCTGCAAGTTTGATTGAAAAATTGGGACTTCACTTCCGTGTAAGTAAACTTGCCGCAGGCGACTGCTCTGCATCAATGGCAAGAACTTACGACATTGAAGTTTGGATACCAAGTATGGGTATTTATAAGGAAGTAAGTTCTGTTTCTAACGCAAACGACTATCAAGCAAGAAGAAATAATACCAAATATCGTGATAGTAAGACAGGAAAACCCGCATACTTACACACGCTTAACGGTTCAGGCTTAGCAACAAGCCGTGTGTTCCCCGCACTTATCGAACAATATCAAAACGCAGACGGCTCAATAACCGTTCCTGAAGTTTTAAGACCATTTATGGGTGGACAAGAAATTATAAAATAGTTTAATAGAGAAAGCCTCCCCAAAGCGTTTGCTTTGGGGAGTCTTATTTTATATAAAATTATCTTTCCTTTTCTTTTATCGCATATAGATAACCTAATTTGAACGAACGAATTTCGTACAACTCTTTTTGCTTAAACTCTAATTCATTAACACTTTTAAACAACTCTTTTTGTTCTTCAGAAAGTGTTTGCTCAAACTCCAACATTTTACAAATATATTCTAGATATGCAATTATGTGCGGACTATCTTCTTTCCCCTCTAATTCGTCCTTTTCCTCTTCTTCAAGTGCCTTCCTATAAAATTCTTCAAAAATTTCATTCATATAAGTTTTATCCTTTTTTTATTTATTATATATTAGTCATTGCCTAATTGTCAAGACTATTTAGGCATTGCTTAATATTATTGTTTAAAAATAATATAATATTAGGTAATCTATGAATAATTTAAATCTTGACAATTTAATTACTGAAAAAATAAAAAATGAAATAAACTCTTCACAAAAAAGCAAAACTCAAATTGCAAAAGAAATTGGCATCTCTAAACCAACCTTATCGCAATATCTTTCGGGTAGAAGTCAACCGACACTCGCAAATTTTGCAAGGCTTTGCGTTGCTTTGGATATTGATCCGTCAGATATTTTGTGTACTAATGATAAAGATTTATTTAAAAGTTAAAAACCACCGATTTTTCGGTGGTTTCGTTTTTTGCTAATGTTTTATTTATAATCCGATAAATACTGCAAGCATCAAAAAGCCAAGAGATAAAACTAATAATAAAAGTTGGAACAATATTGTTTTCTTAAACCACTCGGCAAAACTTACGTCCGCTAGACCTAAACCAACGAGCAAAGTTCCGCAAGTGGGATATAAAACGTTGGTGTAACCATCCGCAAAAAGATAGGTTAAAATTATTACTGTTATGCTAATACCCTCGATTGGCGCTAGAGTTAACATCGGTATAATTAGAACTGCTTTTGCAGATGCACTAGGAATAAAGAACTCTATAATAAGCACGAATGCATACAATAAAACAACTGCAAAATATGGCGAAATATTATTTACCGAGTTATAGAAATAATAGAAAATAGTATGTAATATGTTGCCTTGTTGAGCAATATAGGTAATACCAAACGCTGTCATAATTATTACAACTGACGGAAGAACGTCTTTTACCCCAAGAACAAAACTTTTGCCGAGTTGTTTATAAGAACCTAATAAAATTCTACCTATAATGACCGTACCAACAATAAACGCTACCGCCATAAACACCATAGCAAGTGACCTTAACGAGGCAATAGAAGTAGTGATAATAACCGATAAAAGTGCGATAGAGAAAAGCGCAATAATCATTTTTGCCTTGCGCAAATCGTCTGCGTGTTCTTGCTCAGAAACGGTAACGAAACTTTTGACGTCAAATTTTTCAGTCGCTTTCTTTTCATCACGCTTTGCTAAAAAAGTTAAAAACAATGAAGTAACGACGTACATAACAACAAAGATTATGCATCTATACCACATACCGTCAGTTACGCTTACGTTGGCAGCGATTGATGCCGTGCCTATGGTTAAAGGATTAGTAATTGCAGTAGTAAAACCAACGCCCGACGCAACCAAAACGAAAGAGATTGCCGTAAAACGTGACCAATTAAGTGCCGTACAAAGCATTGCAAACACTGGATATAAAATAAGCAACTGTTCTTGCAAACCAAACACTGCTGATAAAATCATAATCACCGCAGTTATAACCCAAATGGCAACGAAACGCTTTGATTGAAGTTTAAGCATTATAATTCTAACCAACGAAACAAGTCCACCGCTCTCTTCAAGCACCTTAAACGTACCGCCAAGCACTAATAAAAGCGCTATAATCATTATCATATTAGAACTGTTACTACCTAAAAACAAAGCCTCGAACGGAGCAGTCAGCCAGCGATAAAACGGAAGTCTAGTTGTGTTTTCGCCACTTGCAAGTTGGCGGAAAGAATCAAGCACTATTTGTTTGTTTAACGAGGCGTCGGTAGTATACTCGAAAAACGCCTCCCCTATTTTCGAGGCATCGGTAGTATAAATAGTGTATCTACCAGCAGGGATTACAAAGGTAAGTACGCCAACGGTTAATAAAACGACAAAAAGAATTATAACAACCGTAATAAAACTTTTTAGTCCGAACTTTACCTTTACGTCCATCTCTTTTTCTTTACTCATAAACTTCTCCTTTTTGGTATTCGTACACGTCGTTACAAGCGGATTTCCACTTTTCATCATAGAGGTTGTGAATCTCCTCTGTAGCGAGCGTCCATTTAATTAAGCACCCCTCGTAATTATCGGGAACTAATATAAAGTAATCGTTTTTATAATAAAACTCCAAAAAACCTTGTGTTGAAAAGGTCATTGAATACACTGCCTCAGCCTCAAAATTAAAATCAACTTTTTCAGCGTTAAGCGTTCCTATAAATGAAAGACCAGACTTTGTTAATCTAGCGCTCCCAACCGACAAAACTTTTCTGTCTTTTGGCGATTTTCTAAGCTTGTCCAGTTTTACCGTACAAAGACTTCCGCTTAAAACCATATTAAAGTCATCGCTCTTTACTTGATTTACCACACATCTGCGTTGCCACTTAAACCACTCGTCTATATCGCTTGGACATTTGCCGTCCACACCGATTAAATCATAATATTCGTTCACCCTTGCCTTAAAAGAACAACTATCACACAATATAGTATCATTTTCCACCCGCAAGACGTGTTCTTTTTCACAGTTAGGACACTTATAGAGTATTTTGTCAAGTCCGAACGCATTTGGCTTTTTGCCAATATATTTATTTCGTGCAACTTTATTAAAAGCGAAATCGTTATAACTGATTTTTTCTAAAAGTAATTGATAAATTTGTTCGTTAGTATAATTTTCAAGCGTTTTGGGAGTAAAAAGCAAACTATAATTTACTCCTATATACCCTTTTTTTCTGTCCTTTGAATATCTGTTAGTTGCTAGATACGCGCCCTTTGAACTGCACACCACGATATTTGCCTTACTACTTTTTATGAACTGCACAGTCGCAGGGTTAATAGGGTGAATACTTCCGCTAGTCGATTGAATACCCTCTGGGAAAAGTCCAATCGCTCCGTTACGCTTTAGCACTCTTATCATATTTTTAACACATAAAAAATCCGGTTGATATAAATATTTAGATATTACACCCAGTTTAATAAATAAATTGTAAATCCCTTTCTTTAGTATGTTTTGATATCCGCATACTATATTTACGTCTTTTCTCTTAAACCCGTAAATGGTATAAATAAACTCTAACCTTGACGCATGAGAAGAAAGCAAGATAGTCGGCTGATTTTTTATCGCTTTTGGATCATAATCGTAACTAAACTTTACCTTATACTTCCTATTTAAAATCCCAAGCACCCACATAAAAATAGTCATTAAAAAAGGGTTGGGGTTTTTGATTTTTCTATTTACTAACCTTGTCTTTAAGTCCTTTTTCATCTCTCAATAACTTCTTAAATAATTTATCTTTTGCCGTTTTTCTTATTCCGCTACTTCTTTTTTCTTTCTTTTTTTAAAAATTTGGCGACGGAATAAAATTATGTTCATCACTATAAAAAATGCAATTATAAGTATCAATGTTAAAACTGGCTCTTTAGGTGCAAAAGATGCAAGTAACATTATTGGAAAACCGAACACTATGGCAGGGAAATTTTGATAAACCAAATTATCCGATGCGGGCGTTTTAAATTCACCGTCCACCTCTCTAAGTAAAATTATACCCGTACTTGCAGTGCCAGTAAGCATACCATAGGTAGCCAAAAACTGTTCTTCTGCATAACCTTTAAACAACGCCTTAGCAACTATACGCGTGTATATATAGGTAATTACTAAACCAACCGCACCTAAAATTAAAACTATTCCCCAATAATCCTCAAGTAGACTTAGTCTTATTGCAGCAATTCCAGAAACAACCATAATATCATAGAAAAAATTACTCGTTCTAGTCATCAAAAAGTTGTTTATGTAATCTTTTTTCATTATGTTCTTCTTTCTCAAGAATTTAATTCCCGTTTTAATTAAAGTAGCACTTAAAACGCCTAGAAGAAAGTTAAAGCCGTAAATGGTTGATTTCATTCCCGAAAGGACTTCGCCTAAAAAATACATAATTCCAAAAGATAAAAGATACGCCCCTGCAATCAAAGCAATCTGAATAGTCATTTTATCAATACTGCCCTGCATTGGAATTTCGTTTTTCCCTTCAACCATTTCGTTAAACAATTCAACTTTATTGTTTGCCTTGATTTTACCGCGCTTTTTGAGTATATTAAGGTGAATTACCCCACCTATACTAGCGCTTAAAAATCCAAGCGCAGCAATGGTCAATCCAAAGTTTGTTCCACCATCATAATTATAAAACTCTCCGTAAATACTACCGTAATTCATTGCTTGCCCCGTGCCTTGTCCATAGCCAAACGGCAGTACCAGACCTATCGCAGGGAAAAAGTCTTTGATAATCATAGCCGCAACTATAGTTATAGCAAGTCCGAAAATGCCTTGCAACAAATAAGTTGAAACGGTAGTCACGCCCGAATCAAACACTTCGCCAACTCTCTTTTTGTCTAGTTTCTTATCCGAAATCTTAAACGACGCCGCAATAAAACCGAGTGCCAAACAATGATAAGTTATAATTTCTAAAAAGCGATACCCGTCTCCACCGAAAAGTTCGGTATTAAATAGTGGAACTTCGGAAAAAAGATTATAAACTTCCGCAACTATTAAAATTAAAATACCCCCAAGCACTGAAGTTGGCATTAAGGAGTTACGCAAAAACGGTATCCCCTTTTTCAATATATTTGCGACTAACAAACTGATTAGAACCAGCATTATAATGAATAGTTCGCCCCAAACTGAAAAATCGTAAAAATGTATCATAAATTCTCCCCATCAAGTTCAAAAAGATGCAAATATTTTATAGCGTTAAACCGCTTTGAACCTTTAATTTGTAAAGTTTTATCTCCGTCAAGATAAAAATTTATCTTACGCTTTCCTAAAATAGTCGCACCATAAAGGTTATTAAAGAAATAAAATTTTTCTTCCCTCTTAAACACAACCCTAACACCGTTTGCTTGACCGAACATATCCACTTTACCTAGTTTGTGGCGTTTTTTATCTTGAATAAGTCTCGCCTTTAGATTAGTGTCGGAAAAAAGCACGCAGTCGTTATTAGTTTTTACTATGTTTCTCAAAGCCTCTTTTTGCTTTGTATAATACTCTGCCGTATCTTTTGCAGTAAGATTACCACTTATCGGCAGTAATTTTAAATCTTCTGAATACTCTGCTTTAAAATCACAATTCTTGCAATATATTCTATCTTTATGCGTTTCGAGTGAATTAAAACTGCCACAATTTTCACAATAATAAAGCGCACGCTCTAAAAATTCTGCACGACGGCGGTACTTAAACTTAGTTCCTTCGTAAAGGTCGGTAGTCGTAAGCGTACTTTTTATCTCGGAAAGTATTTGTTCGGGAGTTAAATCTTCTATTTCTTTTTCAGAAATAACTTTAACCACACCCGCAGTCATTTTCCCTTTTCGTATCTTGTTTCCCCATCTAGGGTCCGCACCGTATCCACCGTTAATTTTATAAAGCACGAGCGGTACTTTACATATTTTTACAAACTTTGCCGTTGATATATCAATTCCCCAATTGTTTCCAAACAGCGTTCTATTCCCCTCTGGAAATATAGCAACCGTTCCGCCCTCTTTTAATACTTTTAGCGTAGTTCTAATCGTACCGAAGTCGCTCTTTGATTTACTCTTTGGTATAGGATTAACTAGCCATCTTATTAACCTAGATGCGACTGGAATTGTAAATAGGTCGTCACTTGATATATAGTAGATAGGGCGTAAAAAAGAACACCCCAACATAAACGGATCCATAGTGGTTGAGTGATTTGACATAATAAGTGCGGGTGAACTAATTTTCTTTTCGTCGTTGCTCACCGTAAGTTTATACTTTAACTTAAAATATAATTTAAAAATCGGACGCAATAAATTACACACTATTGCATGCCTTTTGAGCACCCATTTTTTTGTTTTTTGCTTATTTTTCGTCTTAGCCAAATCCACACCTACCAAACTATTTCCTTTCTATTTTACCACTTTTAGAAAAGAAACACAAATATAAATAAAAATTTTCTATATATTTGATTATTTTTTCTTTTGTTTATCTAAAATATTATGCTATAATCGACGTAGTGTGTTGAGGAAAATATATGTTAGTACCCGTTTTAGTCGCATCAATTACAGCAGTAGCAATGGTTGTAACCGTTCTAGCTAAGCCGTATATTGAAGTCAAAAAAATAAAAATAGGTCTTTACTGGGTTGTCTGTGTGCTTGGCGCAATTTTAATGCTCGTTTTTAAGGGCATATCTTTTAAGACAACTATTCAAGGCATAACGGCAGATGTTTCTGTAAATCCCATTAAGATTTTGCTTTTATTCTTATCAATGACCTTACTTTCCGTTTATTTAGGAGACGCAGGCTTTTTCGATTACGTTGCGGATAGAATTTTCATAAAAACTCACGGCGGAAAACTAAAACTTTTTTTAATTTTATACGCCGTCGTTTCAATCCTAACCATTTTTACTTCAAACGACGTAATTATTTTGACCTTTACTCCTCCTATTTGCATATTTGCTAAAAAAGCAAAAATATCGCCACTACCTTATCTTTTAGGCGAGTTCGTTGCGGCAAACACTTGGAGTATGATTTTCATAATAGGAAACCCCACTAACGTTTATTTAGCAGGCTCTTTCGGAATTGGATTTATGGATTACTTTTCGGTTATGGCAATCCCAACTATTGTCGGTTCTCTAACCGCACTTTTAGTGCTTTTGCTCATATTTAGAAAAGATTTATCTTCACCAATTCCTAAAATTGAACATATAGACAATTCTAATTATCACGGCAAAATACCGCATAAAGTTCCGCTAGCCCTTGCTTTAATACATTTATCTTTATGTATAATTTTATTAGCACTGTCCGATTTTTTAGGTGTGGAAATGTGGATAATCTGCGTACTTTTAGCACTTTCTTTAACCACATTTGATTTAGTTTACGATTTAGTGGTGGAAAAGACGGCTAAACCCATAATTCGCTCGTTAAAAAAGGAGCCGTACGAACTTATTCCTTTCGTTTTATCTATGTTTATAATCGTACTCGCATTAAAAGAATGCGGTGCTACAAATGTTCTAAATTCACTTCTAGTTTCAGAGAATAAAACGGACTGCTTAAAGATTGGTTTTTTATCCGCAATATCGGCTAATCTCTTAAACAATATTCCTATGAGCGTTCTCTTTGAAAGAATAATCGACGGACAAAGCATATCTGCCCTTTACGGTGCGGTAGTCGGCTCTAATATCGGTGCGTTCATTTCCCCCGTTGGGGCGTTAGCAGGTATAATGTGGAATAAAATCCTTGCAGGATATAACATTAAGCTTTCCTTTGCTAAATTTATGCTTTACGGAATACTCGTTGCAATCCCAACACTAATCGCAACGCTTTTAACCCTATTCGTCGTGTTATAAAGGTGAAATTATGATGACTTTGCTACTACTTGTAATCTACATAACCTTTATCGGGCTAGGACTACCCGATTCTATTTTAGGCTCTGCGTGGCCGGCAATTTATATTGATTTTAATCTGCCGGTAAGTTCGCAAAGTCTTTTAACCATACTTATCTCAACTGGAACTGTTACGGCAAGCATATTTTCCGCTCGCCTAATTAATAAATTTGGAACGGGACTTTTAACTGCAATTAGCACATTGCTAAGCACCATTTGTCTACTTTGCTTTTCCTTTTCCAACTCTTTTTATTTTTTATTGCTTTTAGCTTTCCCTTTGGGCGCAGGGGCGGGTGCAATTGACGCCGCACTAAACAACTACGTTTCCGTACATTATTCGGCTACTAAAATGAATTTCTTGCACAGTTTTTACGGTGTGGGGGTTGCACTTAGTCCGTACATAATGTCCTTTGCTTTGGCGATAGATAATAACTGGCGACAAGGTTATCGTATGGTTTTCTTTATAATGCTTGCTATATCAATTATTGCCTTTGCATCTCTTCCGCTCTGGGAAAAAGCCCAACAAAAGGATATTGAAA
Source organism: Clostridiales bacterium (assembly GCA_015069425.1). Taxonomy (GTDB): domain Bacteria; phylum Bacillota; class Clostridia; order Christensenellales; family Borkfalkiaceae; genus UBA1259. The sequence goes on from SVIP01000002.1 coordinate 106,428, forward strand.
GTAAGAAAGAACAAAAAAATAATTCTCTCTCGTTAATTGAAATTGCAAAAATCCCCACGATAAAATACGCTTGGATTGCTTACTTTTCAACCGTCGCTTTGGAGTTCACTTGCGGAATTTGGGGGTGTACTTATCTAGTTTCTTCAGAACTTTTATCCGAATCATTTTCCGCTAAACTCATTACCCTTTATTATATAGGTATTACTTTAGGTAGGTTTTTGTCGGGTATAGTTTCGGTTAAACTAAATAACCAACAGATTGTTGGACTTGGCTATTCAATAGTTGGCGTAGCGGTTATATTAATGCTCTTGCCCGTACCTGCAATAGTAAAAGGCGTTGCCCTTTTATTAATCGGCTTAGGAAACGGCCCCACTTTCCCCAATTTAATTTATCTCACTCCTAAATTTTACGGACAAGAAAATTCTCAAGCAATCACAGGAACTCTTCTTGCCGTCTGCAACGTGGGAATACTGACTATTCCTCCACTATTTGGGGTTTTAGCACAAGTCTTAAGTTTAAAAATCTTTCCTTTAGTTATATTGATTTTTTACGTAATTATGGTTATAAGCACTATAATTTATCTAAAAACAGCCGAAAAAAATAGCAAAGGTATTGATTTATAAGCGTTTTTGTGTTAAACTTTTGCTATAAAATACATAATCAAGGTTTTTTTATGAGAAAAATTGCTAAGTTCTTAAAAGTAAGTGAAAACGAGTTCTTAAAAAGTGGAACTAAAGAAGAGTTTGATAGCGTAATATTGCCCAAAAGAGCAACGCTCGGCAGTGCTGGTTATGATTTTTTCTCCCCAAAAGAGTTTACTCTTAATGCTGGTGAAACCATTAAAATCGCAACTGGCGTTAGAGTTAAAATTGACGAGGGGTGGGTACTTAAAATATACCCTAGAAGTAGTTTAGGATTTAAGTATCGCTTAAACTTAAATAATACGGTGGGCATAATAGATAGCGACTATTACTTTGCGGAAAACGAGGGGCATATTTTTATAAAAATGACCAACTGTGGCGACAAGCCCTTAACAGTTGAAAAAGGCAAAGCCTTTGCACAAGGTATCTTTTTAGAGTACGGAATCACTATTGACGACGAGTGCGACACTTTAAGAACTGGCGGACTTGGTAGTACTGATAAAAAATAAATTAAAATTAGATAAACGCATACTAAAAGCGGGGTGAAATTATTTCACCCCGCTATTTTCTTATAAATTCATTAAAGTGTCTATTGCGTCAAGATAGCCTTTAAAACCACGACCTGTGATTTTTTCAATGGCGATACTAGAAACAAAAGAAATTTTCCTAAATTCTTCTCGCTCGTCCACTTTTGTGATATGTACTTCAACTGTCGGGATATCAACCGCTTTTAATGCGTCTAAAATTGCAACGCTAGTGTGCGTGTACGCTCCGGGGTTAATTATTATTCCGTCGTACTTGCCGTACGCTTTTTGAATTTTCCCTACGATTGCCCCCTCGTAATTTGACTGATAACAAGTAAGTTTTACCTTTTTTTCTTTTGCGTACCCCTTAACTTGTTTAATTAGGGCGCTGTAACTTTTATCCCCGTAAAGTTCTTTTTCACGAATACCAAGCATATTTAAGTTTGGACCGTTTATTAATAAAATTTTCATAATAAATCAATAACTCCTTTAACAGTGTCCTCTAAACTTCCACCGTTATCAATAGTAAAGTCTGCAAACTTTTCATAAAGTTCTTTTCTTTCTTCAAACAATTTTTTAACCGCTGTTAGGTCTTTAGAAAGCGGTCTACCTACCGTTGAAAGTTTTTCTATCGGTCTATCAATATAGAAAATCACACCGTTTTGCTTTAATAAAAAGTAATTTTCCGCTCTTTTAACCGCACCGCCACCAGTTGAAATGATTTTTCCAGAAAGACAGCCAAACTCTTTTATAACTTCGGTTTCTAAACTTCTAAAATAATCTTCGCCATCATCAGAAAAAATCTCGGGTATGCTTTTACCCGCCTTTTGTTCAATTTTTTGGTCAATATCAATGCACTCCATATCAAGTAAGGCTGAAAGGTTATTTGCCACCGTACTTTTCCCCGAGCCAGGCATACCGACAAGCACTATGTTTTTAACTTCCCTTTGCAGTTTTTCTAAAACGCTTTCAATAATACCGTCGTCAAACTTATCACTTAAAAACAAGTCCATTGCGTATTTTGCTTGTGCGACAAGCATTGAAAGTCCGTTCGTGTACTTTATTCCCCTTTCTCTTGCGTTAAAAAGCAATTTTGTTAAAGATGGATTATAAATAACGTCCGCTACGCCTAAAAGATTAGGGAATCTATTTATATCAATAGGGCAATTATCCGTTTCGGGATACATTCCAACTGGCGTTGTATTGATTATAACTTCGGTCTCTATTAAATCATAACAGTTTTGATAATTATATTCGCCATTTCTTGAAATGGTTTTAGCTGACTTTGCGCCAAGCGTTTTTGCGACAGCTAGAGCCGTGTTTCTTGTTCCGCCACTGCCTAGAATTAGAACGCACCTATCATGAAGTTCAATCTCCGCTTTTTTAAGCATATAAATCATACCTAAAAAATCGGTATTATAGCCTATTGTTTTTCCGTTTCTTTTTACAACCGTGTTGACTGCGCCTATTGCTTTCGCACTCTCGTCAACGAGATCAAGATAGGGCATTATTTGTTGTTTATAAGGAATTGTGACGTTAAAGCCTTTATATTCACTCTCTTTAACAAATCTTTCAAGAGCGTCGCTTTCTAGTTCGACCAAGTCATATTGATATTTAGAAAAAAGCGTATGTATTTTTTTTGAGTAACTGTGCTTTAAGGTTTTACCTATAAGCGCAAACTTTTCTTTCATTAAACCGTCTCCTCATACGCGCCTAAGAAAGTAAACTGCTCGGTTGAATTATCAAGTTCGCTTAAAAGGTTTTGAACGCCCTTTTCTTTTATATCACAATTAAAGTCAAAGTAGAACATAAACTCAAAACTAGAGCCGACAATAGGTCTCGATTCAAGTTTTGTCAAATTTATCCCTAAATTAGCAAACTTTGAAAGTAATTTATTCAAACTACCCGGTGAGTTTTGCGGAAGAGTGGTCATAATACTGATTTTATTTGCACCTTGATAAAATTCCATTTCTTTGGCAATCAAAATAAATCTAGTGTAGTTGTTGTCGCTGTCTTGAACGTTGGTTTCTAAAAGTTTTAAGCCGTAAAGGTCGGCACATTCTCTTGAAGATATCGCCGCAATATCACTTCTTCCACTTTCTGCAACCATCTTTGCTGAAAGGGCTGTGTTTGCACACGCTGTTATTTTAGCATTTGGAAATTGCTCAAGATATTTTTTACACTGAGAAATGGCTTGTTCGTGTGATAAAATTTCTTTGATGTCTTCTTTTTTTGCATTATGGTTAGCCACTAAATTATGACAAATTGGCAAGCGAATACTTTTTACAATATAAAATTTATGTTCTTTCATTAAGTCGTAAACTTGATTCACCGAGCCTGCCGAACTATTTTCAATCGGTAAAACGCCATACTTGCAAAAGCCTTTTTCTACGGCTTGGAAAACACCCTCAAAATTCTTAAAATAACTTACGTCCGCAATCTCAAATAAACGCTCTGTGGCAATCCCCGAATATGCTCCCATAACCCCTTGACACGCTACCTTTGCTTTAACGGGGAATTTTAATTCGCCTTTAGCGATTGCGTTTTTAATGTTATCGCTAATTTCCGAATGATACTCAGCGTTTGCCGTTTGGTAGGCTCTGCTTGTTTCAAACATAGTTTCAAACACTCTTTTTAGGTATGACTTTTTATCGTCTGCCACCATATCCGTCACTCTTAAAATAATGCTCTTTTCTCTTTCTGCATCTAGCGTCGCCTTTCCGCTCTCTTTTTTTGCCTCGCTAACCTTTTCAACGAGTTTCATTCTCTCCCCATAAAGGGTTGCGATTTGGTCGTCAATTTTATCAATATCTTGTCTAATTTTATTTAAGTCCATATTTATTCTCCTTGTAAACTATCGAAAATTGCAATCGCTGAAATTGCTTCAATCACTGGAACTGCTCTCGGCACGATACACGAATCGTGTCTTCCCTCAATTTTTATCTTAGTATTTTGTTTATTTATTAAATCCACAGTTTCCTGTTCTATACCTATGCTTGGCGTTGGTTTTACTACTACGCTAAAGGTAATCGGCATACCGTTCGCCATTCCGCCGTTTATTCCACCGTTATGGTTTGTCTTGGTTTTCACCCTTTCTCCGTCGTAATAAAAGGCGTCGTTAACCTGACTTCCGTAACTTTCGGCAAGGTCAAACCCAGTGCCAAACTCTATGCCTTTTACCGCAGGCACTGCAAACGCTAAATGTGAAATCACGCTTTCTAAACTGTCAAACATATACTCACCCGTCCCTACGGGAACACCGGTTATTACGCAATCAATCACACCTCCAACAGAATCTAAATTCTTGCTTGCGTTTTCAATCTCCTCTTTCATTTTTTCTTTAGTCGAATTATCTAATAATGGAAAATTTATATCCTCAACGATTAAATCCTTTATATCCGCAGTTAACTCTTTATAACTTTTACCTTTAACTTTTCCTATTTTAGAGATAAACGCTTGAATTTTTATTCCTTTTCTTTCTAAAATCTGTTTACAAATTCCACCTGCTATACAGATTGGAGCGGTCAATCTCCCCGAAAATTTACCACCGCCACGGTAGTCGAAATCATCACCGTACTTACTAAACCCCACAAAATCTGCGTGTGACGGACGTGGTTTCTTTTCAAGGTTTAAATAATCTTTACTGCGTTGACAATTGTTTTCTATTACCGCCTTAAATCGTCCTGAAAATCCGTCTTTTGACAACCCTTGTACAATCTTAATTTTATCTCCCTCAATTCGTTTTGTAGAATAAGCCTCGTTTTTTGCTCGACGCCTTTCTAAAAATTCTTGAAGTTTATCTAGGTCTATATTTTCCCCGTCAAGTCCGTCAATATAAACGCCCATTTCTTGTGCGTGCGACGCACCAAAAACTTCCAAACGGAGTTTTCTTCCATTAAAAACTGAATATTGTTTATCTTTAACTGTGTTCATTTATCCCTCCACCGAGTTTAACGAAATCGTCAAAAAAAGTAGGATATGATTTCTTTACTGCCTCAGCCCCAATTATTGTGGACTGCCCTTTCGCCTTAATTGCAAGAATTGCCGTTGACATTGCTATCCTATGGTCGTTAAAAGAGTCTGCAATGCCACCCGTAACTTCCCCACCATACACTGTTAAATTTTTGCCGTCGCTTTCTGCTTTAATATTGAATGCGTTTAGCATACTAATAGTGGAAACTATTCTATCACTTTCCTTTATTTTTAGTCTTTCTATATTTTTAATTATACTTTTGCCATTTGCATACGCACCCAAAACCGCCACTATTGGCACTAGGTCAGGACAATCTTTAGCATCAAAAGTAAATGCGTTTAACTCGCTTTTTCTTACGCTAATGCCGTCTTTTTCCATTTTTAAGTTTGCTCCTGCCGATTTAAGAATTTCGATTATAGCCCTATCTCCCTGTACGCTATCGGGGTTTAACCCCGTAACTGTAATATCCCCGTTTATTGCGCCAGCAACTAAAAAGAACGCTGAGTTAGACCAATCCCCCTCAGGGATTAAATAACCTAGATAGGTTTGTCCACCCTTAATCTTGTAGCCATTTTCAGTTTTATCAATGGTAACGCCAAAGTTTTTTAATACTTCTAAGGTTATTTCAACGTATGGAGCGGAAGAAAGAGGGGTTGTTAAAACTATTTCACTATCCCCTTTTAAAATTGGCAGAGCCATAAGCAACCCAGAAATATACTGACTGCTAATATCTCCACGAAGTTCAAACTTTCCGCTAGTTAATTTGCCCGAAATTAAAATTGTGCTTCCCTTTTTAACGGTTACACCGTGACTTTCTAAAACCGAAAAAAGTTCATCGTTTGGTCTTTCCATAAGTTTTCCGTGCCCGATAAACTCATATTCGCCACCAATTACACCCGCCAACGGCAACAAAAATCGCAAAGTTGAACCAGACTCTCCGCAATCTAGAACTTTTTCACCATTTTTAAGGGCGTTTAAGCAACTTTCCGTAACGGCCATGTCGTTAGAAGTAAAATCCTTGCAACAAGCAGATGGCAAGTTCCCCGCTAAAAAATTGCAAATGGCTATTCTGTGTGCATAAGACTTAGATGGAATAGAAGATATTTTACCGCCAAGAAAAGATTTTTCTATTACTTTTATCAATTCAAATACCCCCATAATTGGTCAACAGAAATCTTATTAAGGGAGATTTTCTCTACCCCGTTTATCATAACAAGGGTTATCTTATCGCCACTTCTTTTTTTATCTGAATATGATGCTAAGCAAATTTCTTTAACCGTGTAAGGACATTCATTTTCTCCAACGCATTTATATATAACTTGTTTTATCTTTTGATATTCCTTTTCGTTTATAAGTTTATGTCTTAAAGAATTTTCCAAAATAATATTTAGTCCCATACTAACCGCTCTACCGTGTGGTATAGTATATCGGCTAAGTTTTTCTATGCCGTGCGCTGGGGTATGCCCTAAATTTAAGTATTTTCTTATGTTTTTTTCAAACTCGTCCTTTTCCACTATTCGTCTTTTATAATCTATACAAAGATATATTAATTCTTGCATGTCATAGTCGCCCTTTTCAATAAGCGAAAAGACTTTTTTATCCAAAACGGCATATTTTGCGACTTCGCCCATACCGTCTATAAAAGTTTCTTTTGGCAAACTTTTTAGTGAATCGGTATCAACTATTACAAGTTCCGGTTGACAAAATGCTCCGACAAGATTTTTACCGCTAGTTAAATCTATAGCTGTCTTTCCGCCAACCGAAGAGTCGATTTGCGCTAAAAGAGTAGTGGGAATTTGAATATATTTTATTCCACGAAGATAGGTAGCGCTTGCAAACCCTGCCATATCCCCCGTAACTCCACCACCGAGCGCAATTATTGCGTCCGTTCTCGTCAGTTCGTTCTCTGCCAAAAACTCTAAGATTTCACCGTAAGTTTTTAAATTTTTACTCTCTTCGCCATGTTTAAAAACAAATTTAACTACCTTAAATCCATTATTTATTAATGAGGTACAAACCTTATTTCCGTACAGTTTATCCACCGTATCATCAGTTATTAGAGCAATTTTACAATCAGAAACAACTTCTTTAATATAAACGCCTGCGTTTTTAATAAGCCCACTGCCGATAACTGCGAAGTAACTTTTAGAAGTTCTTATTTTTATTTTTTTTATGGAAAGACTATTTTGCATCGTTTCCCTTACTCCTTCTCATCTTTTCGGAAATAAGTTTTTTCTCGTTTCCATCGGAAAGTAATTTTTTCATTTTATCTAGGTCTTTATCTTTAAGTGCATTTTTATAATCTTCAAGGTTAGCAATAATACTATCGATTTCTTTAACCAAAAAATCGGAATTATCAACCGTTAATTGCGCCCACATCTCAGGGGATAGTCTTGCAACCCTTGTCATATCTCTAAAACTACCAGCGGAAAATCCCATAAACTGCTCTGCAGTTTGGCTTTTGATATAGGAACTAGAAACAAGGTGGGCTAGTTGAGAAGTAAATGCAATTATTTCGTCGTGCTTTTCTGCACTAGTAATTGCTACGCTTCCAAACCCCAAACATAAAGAGTACTCTTTAAGCCAAGATATCGTACGGAGTTCCGCTTTAACAGGTACTAAAATCATACTTGCTTTTTCAAAAAGCGTTGCCGTCGAATGGCTAACTCCTGAAAACTCTCTCCCAGCCATCGGGTGTGTGCTAATAAATTTCAAGTCGGGATAAATGCTAGAGAGTTCTTTCATTTGCCTTACCACTCTGCGTTTATTTCCACAGCCATCTAATACCAAACAACCCTTTTTAAGTTTAGGGCAGTATTCGATAAGTGCTTTTTCTAACACTTCTGGATAAAGCGAGAAGAACACAACGTCCATCTCCTTTATATTTTCGTCCGTTAATTCCTCATGATACGCTGACAAAAGTCTCCCTGCGAGCATTGCCTTTTTATCCACGTCAAAAGCATAAACTTGGTCGTTAGTCTTTTTTACTATCGTTCTGCCTAGCGACCCACCGATTAACCCTAAACCAATTATAGCAATTTTCATTTTTATCTCTTTTAATTGTATTTTTTATTTACTATAGGTAACATTGTTTTTACCTTATCCATAAGCCCTTTAAACTGTACGGGATTAAGTGATTGCGCCCCATCGCAAAGTGCACGTTGCGGATCGTTATGAACTTCTATGATAAGACCGTCAGCACCTGCACCGACAGATGCAAGCGACATCGGTTCAACTAATCTTGCCACACCGGTTGAATGACTTGGGTCAATAATTATCGGCAAGTGCGATTTTTCCTTTAATACTGGTACAGCAGAAATATCCAAAGTATTTCTAGTCATTGTTTCAAAGGTTCTTATTCCTCTTTCACAAAGAATAACTTGGCAATCCCCCTCCGCCATAATGTATTCCGCACTCATTAAAAGTTCATTTAATGTATTTGCAAGTCCTCTTTTTAATAAAATAGGCTTGCACGTTTTTCCAACTTCTTTTAATAGTTCAAAGTTTTGCATATTTCTAGCACCAATTTGAATAATGTCTACGTCCTTAAATAAATCCAAATGGCTTACGCTCAATAATTCGGTTACGATAGGAAGTCCCGTTTCCTTTTTTGCCTTTAATAAAAGTTCAATACCCGTGTCTTTAAGACCTTGGAAAGCATAAGGAGAAGTTCTAGGCTTAAACGCACCACCACGAAGCAAGGTTGCCCCCGCCTCTTTAACTGCTTTTGCAACTTCTATAATTTGAGATTCAGATTCAACCGAGCAAGGTCCTGCAATAACGGTAAAATTATCACCGCCGATTTTATGACCGCCCACCTCAATAACCGTGTCTAAAGGATGAAATTTTCTATTCGCATTTTTATACGGCTCTTGAACTCGTTGAACTTGTTCAACGATATCTAAGGAAGAAATAAGGTCTATATCTACTCTACTTGTGTCACCAACTAAGCCTAAAACCGTAGAGTGTTCACCACGACTTTCGTGAACGGTAAGCCCTAAATCGTTTATCCATTCAACTAAATTTTGGTACTGTTTTTCTTCGCAGTTGTTTTTTACAACGATAATCATAATAATACTTCCTATATAAAATAATGTTTGATTTTTAATAATAATTTTTAAGTTATTTCTAATGAAAAAAGGGTTTTGCAGTAATTACTACAAAACCCTAACCGTTTTTTGAACGCAAAAACAATCCGTATAGTAATTACCAACGCGATAGACAAGACTTGCTATAAAAGTAAAAATAAAAGTACGAATTGTTAATTTTCATTTTATTCTCCTAAAAACAATTTTATTATACGCCTATAAAAAAACACTGTCAAGTATTTTTCTAAATAAATTAAATTTTTTACAATTTATAAACGCTATTAAAATTGTGACTATTAATTATCACTCCAATCACTAAACCAATCATTAAAATATACACCCAAAGAAGAAAAACTATTATTCCAGCAAGACTTCCGTAAAAGGCGTTATAGGAATTAAAAAATCTTAAATACAGAGTAAATCCAATAGTTCCCAACACTATAATAAATAAAGAGATAAGCGCACCTATTGCTAAATGAAAAAATTTTAATTTAACGGGAGAAATAAACCTATTTAATATAATGATTAAGAAATAACAAAAAGTAATAATAACCAAAAGAGTTAAGGTCATACTTAAAATGGGGTTTTTATTAAACACTGACGCCTTATTAATTAAATTACTTCCAAAAGCGACCAAAAATGCAACCGCTAAAAAAATTGAAAATAAGCACGCAAGCCCAAGTATTGCCCACGCCCGACGAAACAACCCTCGTTTTGAATTGGATTTTTTACCGTAAATATGATCACCGTCTTTAGACATTTGATTAAGCAGAGTTGAGCCTGAAAATATTACGGTAAACAAAAAAATAACCGTTGCTCCGCTTGATGCTTTTTCTGCGGTTGAAACGATTGCCTCTCCCGCCTCTCTGTACTCTATCGGAAGTCTTGCAACTAACTCAAGCGACAAATCCACTCCAAAAACACCGAAAGCGGTCACCATTAAAAAAGCAAGTGGAAGAACGGACGTTAAAAAAAAGAATACCCACGCCCCCGCAACAGTAGTAAGCCGTTTTTGTGAAAAAAAGTGAAAAAAATCAATCATTCTATTTTTTTTCATACAAAAACAGTTTTTGCAAAAAGAAAACGTTTATACTTAATAATCTTCGTTACCCAAAAGGTAGTCACAAGATACTGAAAAAATTTTGGAAATACGCACAAGCATATCATAAGCAGGCTCTGAAGTGTTATTTTCATATCTTGCATACGATTGTTGCCTTATATTTAATAATTTAGCTATTTCTGCCTGTGATAATTTATTTTCTTTCCTAAGTTCTCTCAATCTTAATGAAAATAATTCCATAATTTTACCCCAAATATTCTAATTTCACTTGACAGGATACAGCAAATTGTTGTATAATTTGGCACATACAACAAATTGCTGTTAAACAAAGGAGTATTTATGAAAGAAAACGTTTTAAGGGTTAAAAATCCCGTACCAATTACAGTATTTAAAATTATTGTATTAACATCAATTATTATATCAGTGATTTTAATTCCTTTAATGTTTGTAAATTTTAGTGATAAATACGAAAAAATACAAACATTTGAAACAAAACAAGAAGTTTATAATTCTAAAGGTTATTCCGCCGCAAAGCAGTCGGTTGAAAAAATATTAGAAAAGGAAACAATTAATAATATAGAATCTATTTCTTGGTTGCTTCAAGGTCGAAAAGCAACAGATGAAATAGTATATTTAAAAATTACTTATGACTCTAATCAAACAATTAATACTAAATATTTTTGTTATTTAACATATTGGTCTAGTTTGTTTCATTATTATACATACGATTTAGAGGAAATAACAAATAAACAATACGAAAAAGAACTTATGTCTTGGCTAACAATTAGTGACGAAGAAAAAAGTTTATTAGCAAGAGAAAAAAGTTACGATGAATTTGCAATTTCTGTTATTTTAGAGGAGGCTAAAAAATAATGGCTATCATAGTATGTAAAAACTGCGGAAAAAATATAAGTGATTCTTGTGAAAAATGCATTCATTGTGGTGCGGATATAAAAGTTAATGATTTATCTACCGCAAATCAAGACAAACCACTAACAAAAGCAATACAAAAAACTTATGAAAACCTGCCTGAATATGCACAATTAGAACTAGAAAATGAGTTTATTGAAAAAAACGAAGATATGATGAAATATAAAAGAAAAATAAAAGGAGCAGAAACTTTTTTTAGCAATAGCAAATTATTATTAATTATTAACCTTTTTATTCTTTTAATTAGTAGATTAATTTTTAATCTATATCCAAAAGTAGGAGTTTTTATTGAAAATAAGACAATATATAGCTTATTTGCAATTTGGGTTATTTTTTCAATACTTATAGGTTTGTTGCTTTTACTTATCGGCGGAATAATGAAATTAATTATGAAAAATAAAATTAAATCTTTTACATACATAAAAAAATTAAAACTCTGGTTAGAAAAAGAAAAAGAAATAATCTACAATCCTATTTTTCAACTTGAAGAAGACCAAGAATTATTTAATCAATTAAATATATAATCAATTTGCATAGGAGAAAATTATGGCAATACTAAACTGTCCTGAATGTGGCGAGAAAATATCAAGCACAGCAAAACAATGTGTACATTGCGGATGTAAAATTACTGTTTGTAGTGAATGTGGAAAAGTAATTTTAGGTGAAAGGGGCACCTGCCCAGATTGTGGATTTAAAATTGATAATGAAAAAAAGAATGATACAACTAATAAGTATGGTGATTTATCTGAAATAGTTAATGAGTGGAAGGCAGAAAACAACTTATTAGCATTTGTTTTAAATAATCTAACATTCTTAGCCTTGTGGGGCGTATCTATATTATTATTTATTATCTCGATTATTTATTTAATTTCGTGGAAAAGCGGTCCAGCCACTAACCTACTAAATATAAAAGATGTACTTAATACTACAAAAACCTTATGCATAATTAGCGCTATTGTGTATGCTCTTTCATCTATGCTTTATATTTTTGACTTTCAAACATATACCTTTAGGTCTTGGGCTAAAAGAAAAAATATAGATTTAAAATATTATTTAGAAAAAGCGTTACAAACTGATACTAAAAATTTAAGCGGAGAATCAGCACTTATCTTTAACTCAAACATACTTTTAGCAGAAAAAAGCTTAAGATTTTCTAACGACTTACAATCTAAAATGAACGAACAAAAATTTTCAAAAATAAAATTTTTATTATCAACAATTCTAACTTTTTTTATATGTTTTTTTATAGTCAACAATATAGAAAGTTACTTAGAAAAAGTTTTTATCACTTGGAGTGTTAAGTTTAAACTTTCCGACATAGTGGATTTTTGGATGGTAATAGTAGCACTTATTTTATACGCCATAAAATATATTGTAAATAAGATATATGAAAAAAAAGAAAACGAATTGCAATATAAATGGATTAAAAACAATTTAACAGAATATTACGAAAATTTCAAAACAACTGAACACGCTGTTGCAGATTACTTTTCTTCATCCAAATACGCTGATAAAAAACATAATAATATTAAATAATAAAAACTCCTGATCACTTTTATTTGTGTTCAGGAGTTTTTTCCATTAAATTTTTTGCGAAAAGATTTTGGTATAAATTTCGTTGTACTTATCTTTATAGAAAAGGTTTGTTCCGCTAGTGGTCACAGCAGCAGTTCCCGCTGCTACTGACATTCTTAGTAGTTCGTGCATAGGTACGCCTTTCATTAATCCGACACACGCAGCCGCAACCATACAATCCCCCGCACCAACGGTAGAATTTACCGCAACCGACGCACTCTTGCAGAAATAACTTTCCGTTCCGTCAGTTAAAACAGCGCCGTCTGCACCTAAAGAGAGCAACACGTTTTTTACACCCTTATCTATGTATTTACCGCACGCTTTAATCATGTCTTTTAAATCCACAACTGGCGAACCTGCAAAACTTTCAAGTTCACGAAGATTTGGCTTAGCCATAAAAATTTCTCGTCTGCCTATCGCAGACAACATATTGTTCTTCTCTGTATCCACTATAACTTTTACGTTTTCGGGAATAACTGATAAAACTTCTCCGTAATAATCAGAACTAACGCCTTTTGGCAAACTTCCGCTCATAACGGCAATCTCACAGTCTTTAGAAAGTTCCTTGACTAAACTTACAAGTTCTAATTGTTTTTCTTCACTTACCGTTTCGCCTCTATCGTTAATTTCAGTAAGCATAGACCGTTTATCTATGATTTTATAATTTGTCCTTGCGTTTCCTTTATTGTAAACAAAACTATGTTTAACGCCCTCTTTATCCAAAACGTGTTCAAACATTCTGCCATGATTATCGAACATAAATCCGGTTGCACAACTCTTTTCTCCAAGCCTTGCAATTCCCATGGCTACGTTTAGCGCTTTGCCCGAATAAGTTTCCACCTTGCTGTCTATTCTATTGAGCATACCTACGTTTAAACTATCAAGTTCAATCGTACAGTCAATGCTCGGGTTCGGGCATATTGATAATACCATTACTATTCATCTCCTATCCACTTTTTATAAAGTGGTTTATTTTTTTGCATCTGCTATAATTTTTTCTTGCGCTTGGTAAGGAACGTCTTCATAACATAAGAATTCCGAACTAAACTTTCCACGACCTTGAGTCATACTTCTAAGGTCTGTTGCGTATTTAAGCATTTCAATTAATGGTGCTTCTGCAGAAATTTCTTGCAGACCGTCCACCATTTCCATACCTAAAATTCTGCCACGACGCTTATTCATATCCCCTAATATATCGCCCGTGTAATTATCTGGCACGATAATTTTATATGAATACACTGGCTCTAATATTACTGGTTGAGCACGAGTTAGTGCATCTTCAAAAGCAAGTTTTGCAGCAGACACGAACGCAACTTCCTTACTGTCTACAGGGTGATATTTTCCATCAAACAATGTACACTTTAGATTTACCACTGGGTATCCGGCAAGCACGCCCTTTTGGATTGCCTCTCTTAAGCCCTTTTCAACCGCAGGAATAAATTGTTTTGGAACTGAACCGCCGACAGTTTCGTCAACAAACTCAAACACTCCGTCGCTTGCACCCGGTTCAAACCTGATGTTTACCACACCAAACTGACCTGCACCGCCCGTCTGTTTCTTATGTTTTCCTTCGCCTTCGGCTTTTCCTTTTATAGTTTCCTTAAAAGCAACTTTCGGTTCGCCCAAAACTGCCTCACAACCAAACTTGGCTTTTAATTTTTTACAAAGCACTTCAAGTTGTGTTTCACCTTGACCACGAATAACCGTCTCACCAGTATCTTTATCTTTTTCCACCTTAAAGGTCAAATCTTCTTCCGCTAAGCGGTTTAAACCTTGGAAAACTTTGTCTTCTTCTCCACTCTTAGCCGCACTTATCTTCATAGTAAGAACGGGTGCGGGGAAAGGAATTTCATAATACTTAATCTTAAACGATTCTTCGCAAAGCGTGTCTACCGTGTTGGTGTTGTTAAGTTTATTAACCGCACCGATATCCCCTGCCACTAATTCGTCAACAACCTCTTGCTTTTTGCCTTTCATAACGTAAATTGTGTTAATACGTTCTTTTTCTCCCGTAGTAGAATTATAAACAGTCATACCGCTCTTAAGCGTACCTGTAAATACTCTAATCATATTGAGTTTACCAACGAAAGGATCGGCAACCGTCTTAAATACTTGCCCAGAAAATGCCTTGCTTTCGTCACAAACAACTGATAAAACGTCGCCTTTTTCGTCTGATGCTAAAACGGGTCTTCTTTCAAACGGTGACGGTAGTAAATCAACGATTTCATACATTAAGTTAATAACACCCATATTTTGCGTAGCCGAACCGCCCATAATCGGAACGGTATCACCCACGGTAAGACCTTTTCTAACGCCCGCAACTATTTCGTCGTTAGTAAGCGTCCCCTCCGACAAGTACTTGTCCAAAAGTTCTTCGCTAGTTTCTGCCGCCGATTCGGTTAATGCCTCTTTTAATAATTCAACGTCGCCCACCATATTTTCTGGAACGTCAATGGGGTTTCTTCCACCTTGAGTAAATTCAAATGCCTTTCCAGAAATTACCGAAACGTATCCTTTCATTTTGCCGTCACGTAAAATTGGCAAGTGAGTTGGAGAAATTTTCTTACCGTATTTTTCCCTAAACGCCTCAACCGTTGCAACGTAATTAGAATTCTCTTTATCTATACCATTAACGAAAATCATAAGCGGAATATGACGACGCAAACAATAATCTATTGCTTTTTCCGCACCAACAGCGATGCTACCAGTGGCGTCCGCAACTAAAACCGCAGAACCAACCGCACGCATTGCACTTTCAAATTCGCCCTCAAAATCATAAAAACCTGGCACGTCCACTATGTTAATCTTAACGTCGTCCCAATAAGTATACGCACAAGCAAGAGAAATAGATATACCCCTTTGCATTTCTTGTTCATCATAGTCCATTACCGTATTCTTATCGGCTGTTTTGCCTAGTCTGTCAATACTCTTGCCATTAAACAAAATTGCTTCGGCAAGAGAAGTTTTACCTGCTCCGCTATGTCCAATAATAGCAATATTCCTTATATCTTTGGAATTAATTTTACCCATAATTTTTTGTCCCCCTATATTTTGTGGTAAAATCTCCGCAACTTGCGGTTTCATTCATTATAAACCATAACCGCCTTTTTTTCAAGGGGGTTTTAAAAAATAATTTGCTTTTTTTGGAATTTTTTGGATTAATAATCGTCAAGGTCTGACAAGTCTAAATTAAATCCCATCTGTTCATCTCTGGGTTGCGGACGATTAGGAGGGCAAGACGGTGGACACGGTGGTGGACACGGCGATCTACAATCGCTACCTTTAGGCTTGCAGTTTGCACTAGGACTATTTAACTTTACGTTGGGAGCACAAGTATCGTTGCACTTTAAGTCAACCAAAATTACGTCTCCACCTATTTTTATAATTTTACTTTCGTCAATATAGACCTCCGTTCTATTGAAACAAGTAAAGAGCCCCGTTCTTCTGCCTGGAACGACTATTCCCACAATCACGCCTTGTGGAAACTTAAACTTCATATCTATAATTCTGCCTAAGCATCTACCGTCAGAAATATTTATTACGTCTTTTTTCGCTAAATCCCTATAAGATAATTCCATAATACTAAAATATGATAGAGAGGGATAAAAAATGCAAAAAATTAACGCCTTGCTCGTCCAAAAAGCAAGGCGCTAAAGAAAATATTAAAATTATTATTTATTGTTTATTGCTCTTTTTTTATTTATCGATCTAATAGCGTATACAACTCCGTAAACAGCAAGCACCGCCAAGAAAAATACGATAGGATTAAATATCATAAGCGACCATTTTGGAATAATCCCGTTTGAAACAAGCCCAATGTAAAATGCATCTTCTTCTAAGAAAAACCAGTTGTGTTGCATTAATACGTTGCCAAGTTTTGCCCATAAAGTAATTAGGACAAGCAGTATTGCAGAAGTGTAACATTTTTTAATATTAGGTTTAACCTCTCCAAACGCTACGGTAAGCACACCCCAAACGAATAGCGTTCCGTGATAGAACATAGTTTGAACGGCTTGATAACACCATGGCTCGCCCTCACCAACACTTGCAGGGTAGCAAAGATACATAAGTGGTGCTAAAATAGAGAGCATTGCAATCGGCTCAATAATCTTTTTGCCGTTTCTATTAAACTGCACGATGCCAACAAGCGGACAAAGAACGGTGCAGACGTGGAAAGGCAACTTATCCATATTTAGATAGCCAGAAGTGTAAACAAATTCATGCATAAAGAAATCTGATAAATACGAAAGTATCAATAGATATGCTAAAATTCGTAATACTTTCACTTTTTTATCAGTTTCTTTTTTTCTAAAAAGAAAATAAAGCAAAAATGCCGTGCCAAAAATCAAAAGCATATACACTATGTGTGGCACGGAAAAGGGGGTGATTTTTATCCCCGTGTTAAAATGCGAACTCTCAAATAACTTAACAAATAAATCTCTCATACTCTTTCCTTAATTTCTTCTTCAATATATTTTTTTAGTCTAGAATACCATCTTTCTTCTTTGGGTAATCTATTCTCATAAAGAGCCAAAATGATAAACATTAATATAATTGCCCCAATGCCAAGTATCATAGGCGAAACAGGAAAATACGGATTAGATAGCAAAAACATTCCGTCAATAGGCGTCATGCCAAATTTGGTGTATAGCCAATTAACAAGCAAACCACAACAAACGAAAGTGCCAAGTCCAAAAATCACGCTAAGCACGTTAAACATTCCTATTTTAACGTATCCGCCCACCATTAAGTACAAGCAACCGAATAGCATGGTAGAGTGGCTAAGCATTCCTTTTAAAACGTTATAGTTTAAAAGGGTTGGATTTGCATCAAAGTTTGCATTAAAGACTAACCCTATAACACCGCACACTATTCCGCCATAAAAACAAAAATCCGCAAGCAACTTAAAAATAACTCTGTTTTTATTTTTAATAAGCGAAACAATAAGCAACATCCACATAACCACGTTACAAGGATATACTGGCAAAATATGGTTTGCTTCAACCGTATTTTGACCGCCTGTAGTAAAAAATTCCACCCAAATGTTGCTATAGTGAATTATTACCGTTATCACTGCGGAAATCGAAACTATTAAATTTTTACTTTTTTGGTCTTTAACCTTTATTTCAAATAAGACTAAAAGTCCAATCGTCAAAGCAAAGGAAATAGCCAAATATAAAATATGCTGAAGATTAAACATTATATAATCATTATACAACTTTCGACAAATAATGCAAGTGTTTTTTACTAGAATACAAAATACTCGACGACAAATTAAATTTGACGTCGAGTATTTTTGTATAAAAATTAACTATTCAAAATAACAAGAGGTTTATACTCTTATAATCTGTTTTATTTCTTTTAAGGCGTTTTTTTCTAAACGGGAAACTTGGGCTTGACTTATCCCTACTTCCTTGCTTATTTCCGTTTGAGTTTTCCCCTCGTAATATCTTAAATATATTATCTTTTTTTCTCGCTCGGAAAGTGTGGAAACTGCGCTAGTTAGCGCTACTTTTTCCGTCCAGTTCTCATCAGTATTTTTTGTATCGCCTATCTGGTCGACAAGCAGTAATTCGTCGCCCGATTTATTATATACAGGATCATAAATTGACACCGTATCGGAAATTGCGTCTAATGCATACACGACTTCGGATAGTGCTACGTTCATATTTTTAGCAATATTTTCTAAACTAGCGTCCTTATCTTCTTTTTCAAGTTCAGTCCTTGTCTTTAGTGCAAGATATGCGGTATCTCTTATACTTCTAGATATCCTCATACTGTTACCGTCTCTCAATAATCTTTTAATGTCTCCGATTATCATTGGCACGGCGTACGTTGAGAATTTGACTCCAAAACTTAGATCAAAGTTATTTATCGCTTTTATAAGCCCTATACAGCCTGCTTGAAAAACGTCGTCCGAATTAGCGTTTTTTAAGTGAAAACGCTTAATGACCGATAAAACAAGTCGCATATTCGCAACAATAAATTCTTCTCTTGCCGTCTCGTCTCCTGATTTCAACCTAACCAAAAGAGCATTGCTTTCCTCTTCACTAAGTCGTGGCAAGGTTGCTGTATTCACTCCGCAAATTACTACTTTACTATTCATAAATCCTCCTTTATGTACTCTCTTTAAAGGGAAGATTTATTTAGTATACCTTAATATAAAATTATCATACCATTTTTGAAAATTCTTTTTTTAATCGCACTATTATTTTTTTCTCTAATCGTGATATGTAACTTTGCGAAATCCCTAACATATCCGCAACTTCTTTTTGTGTTTTTTCTTCGCCACCTAAC
Organism: Clostridiales bacterium; assembly: GCA_015069425.1. Classification (GTDB taxonomy): domain Bacteria; phylum Bacillota; class Clostridia; order Christensenellales; family Borkfalkiaceae; genus UBA1259. The sequence goes on from SVIP01000002.1 coordinate 125,516, forward strand.
AATCCATATCGAAGTTCCATAATCTCTCGTTCTCTATCGTTAAGTTTTGTCAGTGCAACCCCTAAAAGTTCGGCTTCCACACCGTTCTCTATCTTTTTGTAAACCATATCTCCGTCCGTTCCCATAACGTCTGAGAGCATAAGTTCATTGCCCTCCCAGTCAGTATTTAACGGCTCGTCGAAAGATACTTCACTTTTTTGCTTTACCGTTCTTCTTAAATGCATAAGTATCTCGTTTTCAATGCATCTTGAGGCATAAGTGGCTAACTTTATATTTTTATCAGTATTAAAAGAGTTTACCGCCTTTATTAGTCCTATAGTTCCAACTGAAACTAAATCATCTAAATCCACCCCCGTATTTTCAAAACGGCGTGCAATATATACTACCAATCTAAGATTATGTTCAATTAATTTATCTTTTACTTCTTTGTCCCCTTCGGCAAGTTTCCCAACCATCGCACTTTCTTCTTCTGTAGTATACGGCATTGGCAACACCTCACCGCCACCGATAAAACGCAAAAGATTTTCAGACAGACTTAATTTTTTAAGAAATTTTTTTAATTTTAAAAACACTTTCAACTTCATTGCTATTCTCCATGAGCGCAGGGTGTAAAATAACCTCGTAACCCTCCCCCACGCTTTTAACTGCGCATAAGGTTACGTTATTATATATATTCGGCTCGTCCTTATTATATATCTTTAATACATCTAATTTAACCGCAAAATTTTCGACTTGTCCACTTACAGTATTAATAGGAATTTTTTTTAGTTTACATTCTAAAAGGGCATCTCCAATCAAGCGGAAAAAGGCGTCTTTCTCGCAAAATATTACGGGACTATCACCGTCATAAACCCCGTTTCCCGTATCATAAAAGCCACTTGCAACAATTTCTCTACCTCTAAAAACCATTTGCACTTTTGTTTTTAAAGACGCAATATCTTTTCTCCTATAAAGGTATTTAACAACACAAATAAACCCTTTGAGCAAAAAATAGACAGGTATGACTATTGTTGCAACGGAAAACTCAGTTGAATAATTTATTCCGAGTAAATTATAAACCCCTAAAATCGCCCCGCCAGTTATAAAGGTGTAAGAAAAAAAGACAGTCGTGTTTATTACGTACCCTCTAATACTCTTAAATTTAACGGCAAGTAAAACGATAAGTAACCCTGATAAAATCTTAAGCAAAGTTTGCAAAAGATAAAAATTTTCTAAAAGCGGAAATAAAAGCGCAACTATTCCCCCAAAAAGAGCGCAAAGAAAAAGCCTACTTTTCTTCACCGCAATGCCGGTAGTAGAAAAAGTGGCTTTTAGTAACAAATAATCGATTATAAAATTATCAATTAAAACGTACTCGATATAAACAGTCATCTTTCTCCCCGTGCCAAAGTATTCTAGCACGGAAAGCAACTGATTTTTAGTAACATTTTAGTATTAAATTTGGATTTTTGTAGAAAGTGCTTCGTCTTACAAAGTCAGTATTATCGATAAAGGATTAGATGCGAGCAGGTCAAGGCACGCGAGTATTTTGATGGGGCGTGTACTTTTTGTACACAACCCGAGAAACACGGAGCGTAACACAGAGATGCGACGCATATAAACCTTTTTTACCCTTTCATAAAGGCGAGTATAATATCATTTTGAACGTATAAGTACTCTTCTTTTATTTTTAAATTATCTCCGTTTTTTTCTAAAAACTGTGCTTTTTTGTTTAGTTCTACCTTGTATTCATTATCAAAATCACTGTCAAAGGTCTTATTGTATTCTTTTATATTTAGTCCGTCTTCCGTACGAAGAGCGAGCATTATGAACTCAAACCTTGCATCAGTATCTTCAATTACATCAGAAGAAATTTCGGGAGATTTATTATAAATAACCGCATTCATATACTCGTCTATACTGAAAGTATTAGTAAATCTCCTATTTTCCATAAACGAACTTGCAGAAACACCAACGCCTATATACTCACCACGTTTCCAATAATTCATATTGTGGCGTGAGCGGTAACCGTCTAAGCAGAAATTAGATACTTCATAACGGTTAAAACCTTTTTCCTTTAAGTACGCCCTAATACCATCGTAAATATCCGCAACCTCGTCGTCGGAGAGCAATTCCCCGTTTAAGTAATCGGTATAAATTGGCGTACCGACTTCTGGGGTTAGAGCGTAAACGGAAATGTGTTTTGCTCCACCTGCGATTGCCAAATCCGCCGTCTTTTTAACTTGTTCTAAAGTTTGGTTGCTTAATCCTATTAAAATATCCGCACTTATATTTTCACCTTTTAATAGATTACAACAATTTAAAAAGTCTTTTGCAGTGTGAATACGATTTAATCTTTTAAGTTGGTCGTCATAACCTGTTTGTAGCCCTATAGAAAAGCGGTTTATTCCTACTGATTTATATTCTTTAATTTTTTCTTCGTCTACCGTACCGGGGTTAAGTTCAATAGTGATTTCCGCAGTTTCACGAACGTGAAAGCATTTTTTAATCTGCCTAATTGCACCCGCAATAAATTTTGCAGGAACAACTGACGGAGTGCCACCACCAATATAAATGGTGTCTATAACTCTACCGGGATATTGCTTACTTCTTCCCTCAATTTCACGATAAAGGCAAGCAAAATAACTTTCCGCTTTGCCTATTTCTCTTGGGTATGACGCAAAATCACAGTATGTACATTTTTGTTTGCAAAAAGGCACGTGTAAATAAATTCCACTCATAACTCTACCTATCGTTATCCGTTTTAAGGATTGATATAAACGCCTCACTCGGTATTTCAACCGTACCGATAGAACGCATTTTCTTTTTACCCTCTTTTTGTTTTTCAAGAAGTTTTTTCTTTCTTGTTACGTCACCGCCATAACACTTAGCAAGCACGTCTTTTCTAAACGCTTTAACTGTTTCTCTTGCAATAATTTTTCCGCCAACCGCTGCTTGAATAGGAATTTCAAACATTTGGCGAGGAATAACGTCTTTCAATTTTTCGGCAATCTGACGGCCACGTTCGTAAGCCTTATCCTTATGCACGATAATTGAGAGTGCGTCACAGATATCTCCATTAAGGAGCATATCAAGTTTAACAAGGTCGCTCTTTTGATAGCCCGACACTTCGTAGTCAAATGACGCATAACCTTTAGTTCTTGACTTAAGACTATCGAAAAAGTCGTAAATAATTTCGTTAAGTGGCAAAGTATATTTTAATTCTACTCTGCTCTTATCAAGATAAACCATATCCTTATAAACACCACGCTTATATTGGCATAGTTCCATAATCGGACCGACAAAATCGGGCGGAGTTAAAATACTCGCATTTATTATCGGCTCTTCCATATAATCAATCTCAGTAACGGGCGGTAAATGTGTTGGATTTTCAATAACCAGTTCTGTTCCATCCGTCTTATATACCTTATATGATACGGAAGGTGCGGTTGTAATGATTTCCAAATCAAACTCACGCTCAATTCTTTCTTGAATAACGTCCATGTGGAGTAGCCCCAAAAATCCACATCTAAACCCAAAACCAAGCGCAGCCGAATTATCGGGTTCGATAGAGAGTGCTGCGTCGTTAAGTTTCAATTTAAGAAGTGCGTCTTTCAAATCGTTAAACTTACTACCGTCAAGTGGGAACACACCCGAGAAAACCATTGGCAATGCTTTTTTATACCCTGGCAGTGGCTCTTTTGCAGAGTTTTCAACCGTTGTAATCGTGTCGCCAACAGCGGTATCTTCAATGCTTTTAATGCTCGCTGCAATATATCCAACTTCGCCTGCTGACAAACTGTCTTTTGGTTGCATTTTTGGAGAGAACACGCCAACTTCAGTTACGTCAAACTGCTTTTCCGACATAAAGGTTTTAATTTTAGTACCTACTTTAACAGTTCCGTCCATTATACGCACAAAACAAATAACACCTTTAAAGTTATCGTAATAACTATCGAAAATCAATGCCTTTAAGGGTGCGTTTTCATCCCCTTTAGGTGCAGGGATTTTTTCTATAACTTGCTCTAAAACGTCTTCAACGTTAAGTCCTGTTTTTGCGGAAATTCTAGGAGCGTCCATTGCCTCAACGCCTAAAATTTCTTCCACTTCAGTTGCGACTTCGTCAGGACGTGCAGATGCTAAATCAATTTTATTTATAACGGGCATAATCTCCAAATCATTATCTATTGCAAGATAAGCGTTTGCAAGCGTTTGTGCTTGTACCCCTTGCGTTGAGTCCACTATCAAAATTGCACCCTCACACGCTTTAAGAGAACGAGAAACTTCATAAGTAAAGTCTACGTGGCCAGGGGTATCAATTAGGTTAAAGATATATTCTTCACCGTTTTTTGCTTTATAGAACATTCTAACGGGGGTAAGTTTAATAGTAATCCCACGCTCTCTTTCTAGATCCATACTGTCTAGAAGTTGCTCTTCCATATCACGCTCACTAACCTGCCCTGTTTTTTCCATAAGGCGGTCGGCAAGCGTACTTTTCCCATGGTCAATATGCGCTACTATACAAAAATTTCTGACGTTTTCTTTTTTTATTGACATAAATTACCTTTTATAAGTTAAAATCGTTACTATTAATTTCAACAAATAGTATATAATATTATTAGATATTTTGCAAGTAAAATAAAAACGGAGTTTTATGAGAATAGATAAAGATTGTTGGCTTTTGAATAAACCAATAGCACATCGTGGGCTGTGGGAGGGTAGTATTATTGAAAATTCTTTGCCCGCTTATGAGTTAGCAGTGGAAAAAGGCTTTCCTATAGAAATTGATTTATACTCTACTAAAGACGGAGAAATTGTCTGTTTCCACGATGACTGCCTCTATAGAATGACTGGAGAAAAAGGGTATATTTATGAAAAAACCCTTTCAGAGTTAAAGAGCCTATCGCTAAAAAACAGCGACCAAAAAATTCCAACCTTAAAAGAAGTTTTAAGCATCGTTAGTGCAAAAGTTCCCTTACTTATAGAATTAAAAGACCAACCTGATAAAAGTTATATCTCCCACGTAGTGAAAATCCTAAAAAACTACAAGGGCGAATTTGCTATTCAATCATTTAATCCTTTATATTTAATAAAAACCAAAAAACTTGCGCCCAATTTTGTGTTAGGAATTCTAGGCACTTCCACTCCGCCCAAAGATAAGAATTTTATAGTTAAAAAGATAGTAAAAAACCTATCTTTAAACTTTTTAATTAAACCTGATTTTATAAGTTATAATTTTGAAGGCTTACCTATTAAAAACCCTCGTAAACTTCCGCTACTCGCTTGGACAATAACAGATAGAGAACAAGCAAGCACCGCATTAAAATTTGCAAATAATATAATTTTTGAAAAATTTTCACCGTAAAAATTTAACTCGCTGAGCAAATTGCTCAGCGAGTTTTTTAACCTTTTGCTAAATTTTCTAATTCTTTCCCTGTCAAGCGGAAAGTTCGCCACTCGTCTAATTTAATCGCACCTAAACGGTTATAAAAATCTATACTTGGCTTATTCCACTCTAAGCATGCCCACTCAACTCTTCCACAAGAGTTTTCAACGGCTATCTTTGCCAAAGTGGAAAGTAAAAGTTTGCCGTACCCTTTTTTGCGGTATTTAGGTAAAACAAATAAATCTTCTAAATATATTCCACCACGCCCTAAAAAAGTGGAAAAATTATAAAAATATAACGCAAAACCTACTTCTTTTTGTCCGTCCAAGGCAAAAATCACTTGGGCAATACCTTTATCAAAAAGCCATTGCTTTAGTAAATTTTCATCAGCAACGACTTCAAGGAGCATTTTTTCATAGTCTGCAAGTTGTTTTATAAACTCTAGAATTAACCCAACGTCTTTTTCAGTTGCTTTTCTTATATTTTTATCCATTATCTACCAAACTTTTTCATTAAAAGCGCAACCATGTCTTCATTGGACATTTGTTTCTTTTCATGCTCACGCTTTTTCTCTGCGTTCATTCTGCCTTGTTTTCTTTCCCTGTCAGTTTTTTGGTTTGCCACCGCAATTCCGTTAGGTAAGTCTGCCGTTTTCATAGTAAGTGAAATCTTTTTCTTGACAGTATCTACTCCTAAAACTTTTACCTTAACAAGGTCTCCAACCTTAAGCACGTCTGACGGGTGCTTAATATAATTATCGGAAATTTGAGAAATATGAACAAGTCCGTCTTGATGCACGCCAATATCTACGAACACACCGAAGTCAATAACGTTTCTTACTGTTCCATTAATCTCCATACCCTCTTTTAAGTCAGATAAATCCATTAGGTCGCTTCTTAAAATAGGCTTAGGTAGACTGTCACGAATATCCCTACCCGGTTTTAAGAGTTCGGCGGAAATATCCTTTAAGGTAGGAACGCCCACGCCACATTCTTCTGCCGTCTTTTCCCAACCTTTTTCTTCGATTTTTGCAAGTAAATCGCCAATTTTTCCGTTTGCGACGTCGTCTAGTGAATACTCAACCGCTTTAAGAAGTTTTTCCACCGCTGGATAACTTTCAGGGTGAACACCCGTATTATCTAAAACGTTTCCGCCAACTATACGCAAGAACCCTGCGCATTGCTCGAATGCTTTTGCACCAAGCTTTTTAACCTTTAATAAATCTTCACGACAAATAAAGGGGGTTTTCTTTCTATACTCGGTAATCTCTTTTGCGATACCTTTATTAAGCCCCGCAACGTACGATAATAAGCTTTGAGATGCAGTATTTAAGTCTACACCAACGCTGTTTACACAGTCTTCAACCACCCCACCCAAAACTTCTTCTAGTCTCTTTTCGGGCATATCGTGTTGATATTGACCTACACCGATTGACTTAACGTCAATTTTAATAAGTTCGGCAAGTGGGTCTTGCAATCTTCTCGCAATAGACACCGCACTTCTTTGTGCAGGCTCGTAATCGGGGAATTCTTCCGCACCCAACTTACTTGCACTATACACTGACGCACCCGCCTCGTTTACAACGGCGTAAGATAAATCTTTTCCACTTTCCTTTATCATATTTGCAACGAAAATTTCACTTTCCTTGCTAGCCGTTCCGTTACCAATAGAGATAACTGAAACGTTATGCTTTTCGATTAATTTAAGTAAAATTGCTTGCGCCTCTTCAATTTTGTTTTGTGGTGGCGTTGGGAATACAACTGCCGTATCCAAAACGTTACCCTCGCTATCAACTACCGCAATTTTGCAACCCGTTCTATACGCTGGGTCAAGTCCTAAAATAATTTTACCTTTTAGCGGAGGTTGTAAAAGCAATGGACGAAGATTAACTTCAAACATTTTAATTGCTTGTTCGCTTGCTTTTTCAGTTAAGTCACTGCGCACTTCCCTCTCAATTGATGGGAAAATCAAACGAGAATAAGCATCCGCACACGCATTTTTAACAATTTGACCGCTTTCGCTATCATTTTTAACGTAAACGGCACAGATTGCATCAACAAACTCTTCAGTATTAACACTAACGCCAACCTTTAAGCACTCTTCTTTTTCGCCACGGTTAACTGCCAAAATTCTGTGAGATGGTATTTTGCTAATCTTTTCAGAATATTCTGCGTACATATCGTAAGTTTTTGCGTTCTCGTTTTCCAAAAGTTTGCAAGTGAGTTCGCCAACTTCGGTAATCTTTTTACGGAGTACTTTTCTAAGTTCGGCATCATCAGAAACTTTTTCCGCAATAATATCGGACGCCCCCGCAATAGCCTGTTCCACGTTTTCCACGCCTTTCTCTGCATCAATAAATTCTTTTGCCTTTTCGTTAACAGATAAATCCGTTTGTTCTAAAATAAAGTCGGCAAGTGGAGCAAGTCCTTTTTCTACAGCAACTGATGCACGAGTTTTTCTCTTTTGCTTATAAGGTCTATAAATATCTTCCGCCTCGGTAAGCGTTTCTGCTTTAACGAGTGCAAACGCAATTTCATCGGTCATCTTGCCTTGTTCGGTAATAGAATCGACGATTTCTTGTTTTCTTTTGTCTAAGTTTCTTAAATATTTAAGTCTATCGTTAAATTCTCTTAAAACTTGGTCGTCACAAGAACCCGTCATTTCCTTACGGTATCTTGCAATAAACGGAATAGTATTCCCTTCGTCTATTAAAGAGATAATGTTTGCCGAGTGGTCGGCACGTACGTTAAATTCTTTTGATAATTTTAATGCGTAGTCCATGTTTTTATATCCTTATTTGTTTTTTCCTTTTTTCTTCCTAATTTCTTTGACGGTCTTTTCATATCCGTTTTCTTTGGGATTATAATAAACTCTATCTTTTAAACTGTCGGGCAAATATTGTTGCTCAACGTATCCACCGTAGTCGTGCGGATATTTATAGTTAGATTTGTTAAGTTTATCTTCCTTGCTTGCAAACTCGTAATTCTTTAAATGTGGTGGTATATTATCATCTCTAACGTTAATAGCATCACTCTCTGCCGAATACATCGCCTCGACAACGGTATTTGATTTTTCCGCCTCGCAAACGTAAATTATTGCCTCCGATAAAGGAATAAGCCCCTCGGGAAGTCCCAACCTTTCAAACGCTAAAAGTGCGTTTGTCGCTACCACTAATGCGTTGGGATCTGCCATACCAACGTCCTCGGCAGAATGAACGACTAATCTTCTCGCTAAAAGCAATGGGTCGCACCCACCCTTAATTAGCCTTTGCATATAATATAATGCAGCGTTTGCATCAGAACCCCTTAGGCTTTTACAAAACGCAGATAAAATATCGTAATATAAATTCTCATCAAAAGAAAGTGCTTTTTGTTGAATACTTTCTTCTGCATCTTTTAAGGTTACACAAATTTTTCCGCTATTGTCGGGCGCAGTTGTAAGCGAGGCAAGTTCTAATGCGTTATATGCAACTCTAAGGTCCCCCGCAGATGCTCTGGCTATATGTTCTATTGCCTCTTCTTCTATTTCAATATCATAATTACCAAGCCCACGCTCGGTATCCTTTAATGCTTTTTTTAGAGCGTTAATTATATTTTCTTCACTTAAGCGTTTAAGTTCAAAAACCCTACATCTCGAAACAATAGCAGGCGTCATTGATGCAAATGGATTTTCAGTCGTTGACCCTATAAATATTATATCACCGTTTTCAATGGCTGGGAGTAGGCTGTCACTCTGTGTTTTATTAAAACGGTGACACTCGTCAAGCAGTAAATATGTTTTTTTGCCATATAATTTTTGCGCACGTTGGGCGTCCTCAACAACCTTTTTAACGTCCGCAACACCGCTGTTTACTGCATTTAATTTAACAAAATTATTGTCCGTCCCATTTGCAATAACGTTGGCAAGCGTAGTTTTGCCACACCCTGGTGGCCCCCAAAAAATACAACTGCCCAAGCGGTCAAGTTTTATTGCACGACGAAGTAGTCCCGTTTCCGAGACTATATGTTCTTGTCCTAAAAACTCTGAAAGCGTCCGTGCCCTCATTCGTTCAGCGAGCGGAGCATTCCCGCTCTTTTCTTTTGCTAAATCAAACAAATCCATATAAATATTTTATCATATTTCATACTTTTTTTCAAGCCATAATAACATATTAATATGACTAAAAATATAAACCTTTTCATTGAATACGCTCTTTTTTTCTTGTGCCTACTTTTTTCGTGCATTATCGCCTTTTTCGGCAACTTCTCTAATAGCGTTAAAGAAGGAATCGAACTTTGGGTTGCTTGCGTAATTCCATCACTTTTCCCATACTTTTTTATTACTGCAATTTTATCTTCACTTTCGATTACAAGTAAAATTTCATATTGCCTTTCCCCTTTTACAAAAAAAGTATTTAAGGTTAACGGAACGGTTAGTTACGCACTTTTTATAAGTCTAATTTCTGGATATCCATTGGGTGCCAAAATGGTTTCAGACTTAAAACTTAAAGGTCTGCTAAATAGTACGGAAGCCGTTCGTGCAAGTGTAATTTGCTCATCTTCTTCTCCCATGTTTTTAATAGGAAGCGTGGGAAGTATTATGTTTAACGATAAAAGATTTGGCATTACTCTTTTTTTGTGCCATATCTTAGCAGTGTTTGTTAACGGTTTTATTTTCTCTTTTTATAAAAAGAGTGAAAAACCATCTAGCCAAAACTTATCGTTACCGAATAAGCAAGTAGATAATCTTTTATATGAAAGCGTTTATTCGTCGGTAATTTCTATATTAATCGTCGGCGGATTAATAACTATTTTTTATACTTTAACAAGAGTACTTTATCAACTAAACCTTTTCAACTCGCTTATAAATGCATTAAATCTAATAACCAAAGACCAAAATCTATCTCAAGGTTTAATATTTGGAATCTTTGAATGCACGCAAGGATTAAAAGAATTATCTAAGTCGGGCGTTGGCTTTTTAAGTTTACCGTTAACGCTTTTTATTTGTGGATTTGGCGGTTTATCAGTTATAGCACAATCGATTGCTTTTTTAAAGAGCGCAAAAATAAAAACCGCCCCGTTCCTTTTCTCAAAAGTAACTTCGGCGGTTATTGGTTTTTTAATTGGTGTAATCTTTTCTATTTTTCCTCTTTAATAATTTCGTTAAAATATTCGTAACAAGCATTAGGAATGTAAGGTTTTATATCCCCTTTAAGTCCCAAAATGTTACGCATTGCAGACGAACTAACGTGCTCTAAACTGTTTGGAGTAGGAATATAAATAGTACTAACTTGTGGATACATATCGTAGTTATAATTCGCCATCGTCGTTTCGTATTTGTAGTCGTCTACGTTTCTTATCCCTCGAACAGTAACGGTAATGCCCTTTTCTTTCATAAAATCAACGAGCATTCCCGAAAAAGAGCAAACTTCTACTCTATCGTCTCCCTCATAAAGTTTTTTTATAGCAGTCATTCTTTGTTCTAGTGTAAAGTACGGAGTTTTATCCACGTTTACCCCAACCGCTACAACCACTTTGTCAAACGTGTCAAGGCACTTATTCACAACAAACTCATGCCCGTTTGTAAACGGGTCAAACGTCCCTGCAAAAACACAAGTTTTCATGCTATTCTCCTTTTCTAAAAAACGTTAAACGAACCCTTCCGTACTTTCTTGTATCGTACTCGATAAGCCCCTCTACCGTACTGTTAAACGGTGTTTCACTTTCCAAAATTACTATGCCGTCGTCAGTTATAGAGTTTACCACTTCTTTTAACGCACTGACTCCTAAATCGGTTTTATAAGGTGGGTCTATATAAATAATATCGTATTTTTTATCCGCACGCTTAAGAAGTGAAATCGCATCATTATTTTTTATTTCGTACGCCTCTTCAACTTTTAATTTTTCTAGATTTTTCTTCAATATAATTAGGCTGTTTTTATCTGCATCATTAAAGGTAACTGATTTTGCGCCACGTGAAAGAGCCTCTATGCCCATAGCACCCGTTCCGCAAAACAAGTCTAAAAAATCTGCACCGTAAATAACACCTTGTAAAATATTAAATAGGCTTTCTCTTGCCATATCTGAAGTTGGACGAATTTTTTCCCCGTCAAACCCGACTAGAACTCTGCCTTTATACTTTCCGCCAACTATTCTCAAAATTTATCTCCGTAAATTTGGCGTTGTTTATTTTTTATCATTTCTTGTTGAAGCTCAACCTTTCTTGCCCCTAACATATACGGAATTCCCGTCGCAAGCGGAATTATTACTAAGGCTACGAGTGAAAAGTAATAATGCCACCATTGGAAAGCACCAAAAAACATTTGCGAAAAAACATAGAACATTGCGTATATCAATCCAGAAATTGCACCCGCCCCAGTCCAAGAGGGGTTAATTGAGATTAATATTGTGTTAATTATTAAAAGAATAACTAACGGCACGCAAGATATTAATCCAAAAACAAAGCCTTTCCACGGCTTATATTCTTCCTTAAGTTTAAGCGGTCTATCTTCACCCGTTCTAATAATTTCTCTGCGTTCGGTGTCGTTTGCAATTCTTGTCTTTAGTGCTGTTTCCCCGTCTTTAAACGACGCTGCGCACACGACAACAAGATATAAAGCAACACAAGCAAAATTTAGGACAATTCTTAACCACGCCACTTGTATTAATATAATTGACAAAGAAATCATCGCCATAAATATCAAATAAATAAAAGATAAAAAGGATTGTTTAATATAATACCACATAAAGCACCTTTAATACATAAGTTAATAATATTATAACCGTAAAAGTTAACATTTGCAAGTAAAAAAACACAAAACGCCACGATTGTGGCGTTTTGTTATAATTTTAATTAAAGTTTTTAATTAATTTTATGCTCTAGGATTCTTAAGTTGAGCTTGAGCAGCAGCAAGTCTTGCGATAGGTACACGGAAAGGTGAACAAGAAACGTATGAAAGACCTATCTTGTGACAGAATTCGATAGATGCAGGGTCACCACCGTGTTCACCACAAATACCGCAATGCATATCGCCACGAACTCCTCTACCAAGTTTTACAGCCATATCCATAAGTTTACCTACGCCGTTTTGGTCGATTTTTGCGAACGGATCGTTTTCAAAAATCTTTGTGTCATAATATGCGCTGAGGAACTTACCAGCATCGTCACGAGAGAAACCGTATGTCATTTGGGTAAGGTCGTTAGTACCAAAACAGAAGAATTCTGCTTCTTTTGCAATTTCGTCAGCAGTAATACATGCTCTTGGAATTTCAATCATAGTACCAACTTCGTACTTTAAGTCTGACTTAGCGTTTGCAATTTCTTCATCTGCAGTTGCAACTACAATTTGTTTAACGTACTTAAGTTCTTTTGCTTCGCCAATTAACGGAATCATGATTTCAGGAACTACGTTCCAACCGTTCTTTTTGTTAACATTAATTGCCGCACGGATAACCGCTCTAGTTTGCATTTTTGCAATTTCAGGATAGGTTACTGATAAACGACAACCACGATGTCCCATCATTGGGTTAGATTCGTGAAGTGCTGAAATGATTGCCTTAATTTGAGCAACGCTCTTGCCTTGCGCTTTAGCGAGAACTTCTATGTCGTATTCAGATACAGGAACGAATTCATGTAGTGGAGGATCTAAGAAACGGATGGTAACGGGGTTACCTTCTAAAGCCTCGTAAAGTTTTTCAAAGTCACCTTGTTGCATAGGAAGAATCTTTTCAAGAGCAGCTTCTCTTGCTTCAACCGTATCAGAACAAATCATTTCACGGAAAGCATCGATTCTGTTACCCTCGAAGAACATATGCTCAGTACGGCAAAGACCGATACCTTCTGCACCGAGTTCACGAGCCTTAGCAGCGTCCTTAGGTGTATCCGCATTGGTACGAACACCGAGCACACGGTATTTATCAGCCCAAGCCATAATTCTACCAAAATCACCTGAAATGGTTGCATCTACTGTAGGAATTGCACCGTCGTAAATGTTACCTGTTGAACCGTCGATAGAAATTACGTCGCCTTCCTTGTAGGTTTTACCAGCAAGGTCGAAAGTTTTATTTTCTTCATCGAAGTTTGTGATTGCAGAGCAACCAGAAACACAACAAGTACCCATACCACGAGCAACAACGGCTGCGTGTGAGGTCATACCGCCACGAGCGGTCAAAATACCTTGTGATGCTTTCATACCTTCGATATCTTCTGGAGAAGTTTCAAGACGAACTAAAACAACTTTTTCGCCTCTTTCTTTCCATTCTTTTGCGTCTTCTGCGGTAAATACGATTTTACCACAAGCAGCACCAGGAGATGCGCCAAGCGCTCTAGCAGCAGGTTTTGCACTCTTGATTGCTTTTGCGTCGAATTGTGGGTGTAAAAGAGTGTCAAGGTTTCTTGGGTCTATCATTAATACTGCTTGCTTTTCATCAATCATACCCTCGTCAACTAAATCACACGCAATTTTTAACGCTGCAGCAGCCGTTCTCTTACCATTTCTGGTTTGGAGCATATAGAGTTTGCCGTGTTCAACGGTAAATTCCATATCTTGCATATCTCTATAGTGATCTTCAAGAATTTTACATACTTGTTCAAATTGCTTATATGCTTCTGGGAATTTTTCTGCCATTTGTGCGATAGGCATTGGTGTACGAACACCAGCAACAACGTCTTCACCTTGTGCGTTTGTTAAGAATTCACCCATAAGTTTCTTTTCACCAGTAGCAGGGTCACGGGTAAACGCAACACCAGTACCACAATCGTCGCCCATGTTACCAAAAGCCATTGCTTGAACGTTAACTGCCGTACCCCAGCTATATGGGATATCGTTGTCACGACGGTATACGTTCGCACGGGGGTTGTCCCATGAACGGAATACTGCCTTAACCGCACCGATAAGTTGTTCTTTCGGGTCTGACGGGAAGTCACTACCGATTTTTTCTTTATATTCTGCTTTGAATTGATTTGCAAGTTCTTTAAGGTCTTCAGCGGTAAGTTCAACGTCAAGTTTAACGCCCTTTTCTTCTTTCATTTTATCAATGAGTTGTTCAAAGTATTTCTTACCAACTTCCATAACTACGTCTGAATACATTTGAATAAATCTTCTGTAACAGTCGTAAGCCCATCTAGCATTACCACTCTTTTCAGCAATAGTTTCAACAACTTGTTCATTTAAGCCAAGGTTTAAGATAGTATCCATCATACCAGGCATAGACGCTCTTGCGCCAGAACGAACTGATACGAGCAATGGATTTTCTAAATCACCGAATTTCTTGCCGGTAATTTCTTCCATTTTTACAATGTTTTCCATAATTTCTGCCATTATAGAATCATTGATTTGCTTACCATCTTCATAATACTTTGTGCAAGCTTCAGTACTGATAGTAAAGCCTTGTGGAACTGGGAGACCGATTTTGGTCATTTCCGCAAGGTTTGCACCCTTACCACCGAGAAGTTCACGCATTGAAGCATCGCCTTCGCTAAATAAATAAACATACTTCATTTATATCTTTCCTCCAAATAGTTTTATAAATTAAATTTTTGTCTTTTTACCTATGACCTATTTATTTTACTACAAACTGAAAAATTTTTCAACAGATATTAAGTGCTTTTTTAATTAAATATAACGCTATGCGCAAATTTTTATCAATTCTTTAAGCGATATTATACTTTCTTCAGCCTTGTTTTCAATATAGTAATCCAAAAGTCTTAGTGCTTTGTCTACCCCTTGTCCATCAACTATTAGTTCTTTTTCTTTAATATTTTTAATGGTTTGATAGGTTATAAAGTTAATCTCACGCCCCACACCGTCAAAACAATCCTCACAAAAAAACGCACCACGGCGATAATCAAAGTAAACTCTGTCTGTTATTTCTCCCGCACAACCGTAACAGCACTTTTCAGTAAGTGCATACCCTGCGGTTTCTAACGCCAATACCAAAAATTTTGCAAGCGCTTCTTTAGGATTTCTTTCTCCATACGCTATTTCTTTAAGTGCGTTTGCGCACTCTATAAAGGTTTCTGCAGAAATTATATCTTCACGATAAAACTTTTTGACAAATTCCACCACTGCCCCTGCACAAAAATATTTTACAACGTCCTCTCTTATCGGGTAAAAGCTGTCAATTAAACTTGCCCCAATTACCGTATTAAAATTACCTTTTTTAGATATTATGTATTCTACAAAACAAAAAGGCTCTGACGCAAACTTTAATTTTGCGCCCGCCTTTTTAACCCCTTTTATTTTAGCGGAAACAACACCCCTCTCAAGGGTGAAAATACTTAGTATTTTGTCGTTTTCTGAAAAGGGCACGCCCCCTAAAACGATTCCACTTAATTTTTCTTCCATTTTTTAATCCTCGCCATTTAAGCGTTTATATAAAAGATAATATGAAACGTTACCGGTTTTTTCAAACATTTCCCACGCAGAGTCAGCAGTATTTTTGGTCTGGTTCTTCTTTTTTTCCATACTCCCCCCCTTTAGAGTAGTATGCTTAATTTTCTATATTTAATACTCCATTATTTAATACGAGTATTTATCGTGAAACATATGTATCGAGTTAAGGCAATACGAGTATTTCTCGTGAAAAATACATATCAATCTAAAATAATACAAGTATTTCTCGTGAAACATACATATCAATCTAAAATAATACAAGTATTTCTCGTGAAACATACATATCAATCTAAAATAATACAAGTATTTCTCGTGAAAAATACATATCAATCTAAAATAATACGAGTATTTCTCGTGCAATACTTGTATCCAACTAAAAAACAGAGATGCGCCTTAGCAAACCCTCGTGAAGAGGGATTAGAAACAAGCAGTTCAAGGCGCGTGAGTATTTCGACGGGACGTGTACTTCTTGTACACAACCCAAGAAACACGGAACGCAACGCAGAGATATACTCTCAACAAACTCTAGTAAAGAGGGATTAGAAACGAGCAGTTCAAGGCGTGTAAGTATTTCGACGGGGCGTGTACTTTTTGTACACAACCCAAGAAACACGGAACGCAACGCAGAGATATGAAGTTTATAATCCCTCGTAACCGTATTGTTTCATTAATTGCGCACTATTCCTCCAATCTTCTTTAACCTTAACGTATGTAGTTAAAAAGACTTTTTTACCCAAAAACTTTTCCATATCTTGACGGGCGAAAGACGAAACTTCTTTTATGGCTTTACCACCTTTGCCGATTAAAATTGCTTTGTGGTTTGACTTTTCGCATACAATGTCAAGATTTATTTCGTACGTTCTTCCGCCGTCCATTAGCGCAAATTTATTTATGATTATCGCAATGCCGTGCGGAATTTCCTTGTCAAATTTAAGAAGAATTTTTTCACGCATTATCTCTGAAATCATAAACTTTTCCGAACGGTCTGAAACGATATCTTCTTCAAAAAGTTTTCCGCCCTCAGGTAAATGCTTAAGTATAACTTTTATTAATTCTTTGACGTTTTTATTTTTTCTTGCCGATACGGGTACTATGTCAACATTTTCCTCACCAAGTTCTTTTAGTTCACTGATTAATAAACTCTCCGGCATAATATCCGTTTTGGAAAGTGCCAACACGGTTGGCACGTTTAAGCTAGAATATTTTTTAAGAAGTTCCCTATCCGTATCGCTTATTCCCTCGTGTGCATCCATTACAAATAATACCGCATCAACGTCCGCAACCGAGTCGTTAGTTGTTTTTTGCATAACTGAATTTAATAGATTATCCGCCTTATAAATGCCAGGCGTATCAATAAACGCTATTTGATAATCATCAGTTGTAAGAACTCCTAAAATCCTATCTCTAGTAGTTTGAGGCTTTGGCGACACGATGGCTATTTTTTCTCCAACCATAACGTTTATCAAGGTGCTTTTTCCTGCATTTGCCCTACCCACTACGGCAACAAATCCGCTTTTCATTCGTCTTTTACTCCCTTATAAAGAAACAAAACGGCTTTTTCCATATCGCGCATTTCTTTTTTATCACTTTCATTCATGTGGTCGTAACCAAATAGGTGCAATAGGCCATGAATAATTAAATAATCCCTTTCGTCCTCTTCACTATGCCCAAATTCCTCGGCTTGCGCACGAATTTTTTCCTCGCACAAAACTATTGACCCTAAAAAGATATATTTACCCTCAAGCTCTGTTGGGCAATCGTCTGGAACTAAAATTTTTCTCTTTATTCCGTCTAAACTAGGATAAGACAAAACATCGGTCATACTGTCCACACCACGAGTGGTACGGTTAAGGGTTGTCATACCATCACCGTCTTTAAATACCAATTCTACTTTTAAATACGCAGTTTGTCCAAGCGTTTTATAAACGGCTCTCGCAAGTTTTCTGAGCTTTATTTTTTTATCAAAACATTCAATCTTTAATTTTCCCATAACTTCCTCTTTTTATTGTAATTCTATTCCGTCAAGATTTACTTTCGGATATTCTACTCGGCTGTGATATATACCCGTCAAATTATTTACTACAGTGTGAATAATTATGTTAAGTTCTTTTAAGGTAATCTCGCAATCTTCAAACTGTCCCAATTCCATTCTTTCGTTTACTATTTTTCTAACCACTTGTTTAACGTTTTCTCTAGAACGGTCTTGAAGTGACCTTGCCGCTGCTTCGCACCCGTCGGCTATCATAATGATTGCGGCAATCTTTGTTTGTGGCTTAGGCCCAGCATAACAATATTGAGCGATATCTACTTCACCGTCAGTAAATTTTTGCGCTTTCCCATAAAAATATAAAATAGGTAAAGTGCCGTGATGCTCTCTACAAGCGTCGGCTATTTCTTTGGGCAAACGGTTTTTCTTTATTAAATTGTATCCGTCTTGAGTATGTGATTTTATAATATTTGCAGATAATTCTGGGGTTAAATCGTCGTGTGGGTTAATACCGTCCGCTTGGTTTTCTTTAAAAAATTCTGGACGACGAAGTTTACCCACGTCATGATAATAAGCACACGTTCTTGCAAGCAAAGCGTCCTCGTTAATGGCGATTGCGCACGCTTCTGCAATGTTAGAAACAACTATTGCGTGATTAAACGTTCCAGGCGCAATAGTTATCATTTTCCTAATAAGTTTTGCCTTGTGGTCGGTTAGTTCTGCTAATTTAAACTTAGAAACCTTTGTAAACATAGTTTCAAAAATAGGCAAAAGTATTATAAACGCTGACACGGTAAATGGTCCTGAACACGCACTGAAGATTAAATCGGTCAGCCAACCAGAATTTGAAGTATTAATTAACATCATTCCAACGCAAATTACGGCTGGAACAGATAACAACAAACTCATAAAAAGCAGTTTTATTCTTGAATATACGTTTTCTAAAATAAACACCGTCAAAATGCTTGACGCAAAGCCCATTAGCATTACGGGATATTCGCCTATAGTTATCTCCGCACTTCCAAGCGAGTCGAACAAGAAAGTCAATAAACAGTATATCATACTGATAAATACTGCTTTTTTCTTATCTGTCAAAAATAACGTTAGCAAGGTTGCAAGTGCAAGTGGACGAACGTAAAAGTTTAGATAGTTTCCACTAACGTGACAAATCAAAAGCGATATCTCTATAATTAAAAAAATCATTTCAGAATTGACAGGGTTTTTAAGAAAATCTCTATCCTCAAAGAAAAAGTACCCTGCCATTAACGCAACCAACAGTACCAACAATATAAAGAAATGAATAAAGTTTGACGAATCAGTTAACCAAGATTCATACTTCATTCCGCTAGATATTGAGTTAATGTATATTGCACCGATAAATAAAAACAGTATAAATATTAGATTAAGCACGTATACGACAGCGTTTAACACTATGTCTTTAGTTACCCAAGGCAATATTTTTTTTGATTTTTGTTTCTTCATAATTTATCCCTTCTTTTATCTTCAAAACTTATCCTGCTATTAAAATATGCTTATATCGTACGGAAACGGTGTATATATACTCTCCGTTTTCTTCTTTTACCGTCACCGAATAATCAATCGGCTGTTTATCGAAATAGAGTGCCTCCGCCAAAAGAGTTGCCTTTTCCTCTTCCCCTTTATCTTTAGAGCGGTAAACAAATTGTTCGCTACAAACAAGAGTAACAGACGCCAAAACGTTTATTTTAACGGTCTGTTCTTTAATAGTGGCGTACCCGTCCACTAAAAGTTCACCGACTTTAACTTCTTTACCAACTTCTACGGTTGCCGTTCCCCTATAAACCTTAACGCTTTCAACAACGCCCTCTTTATCTGAATAAAGTGCGGTTACGTTTCCGTTTAGTGTTTTTACCGAATCGGTTGAAAGCGCCGATTCAATTATTAAGCGGTTGCCACGTTTTTTAACCGACACGAACGACAAATGCTCGTTGCACGACAAGATGCCGTCTTCTAACTCTTCAATGTCGATTTGTGAAAATCTAGAAAACTCGCTTATCCCTTGCGAATAAAGATAGTCTTTTATCTCGTGTTTAACTACACTCCCCGTACCTGTAAACTCAAAGGAAAAGAGGTAGTCACTAAAAAACGTTACGATTAAAACGGATAGGAGTACACCTAGAGCAAGCCCCACGTTTCGATAAATAAAAAGTAGCGGATAACCCTTGCCGTTTTCACCGAGTTTTTTTATATTATAACACAATTCTTTTGCGATTGCAAAAAATTTTTGGTTATCGGTAAACTTTATCGACACAAGCATACGTTTATTGCCGAATTTTTTAAGATTGTACAGTTCAATTCCCTGTCTTTTTAATGTATTTATGAATTTATCTAAGTTTAATCCCTTAACTTCATAATCAGTATAAACAGATTTTAGACACGCTCTAACGATTTTATTTTTCCGCAAACCACTAAGTCTCCTGCACAATATTTTTTAACGTATAACCCCTCTCCCCTAATTATTACCCCACCGTTTTTAACTGAAAGAGCAATTTCCTCTTCTGTATAGTGCGCTATTGATTTGACGCACTCAAAATATCCTGCCGTATCTCCCAATAACACCGCCTTAAAATCAGGGGCTTTCAAGAGTTCATTTTCACTAAAACAACTGCACACACTTTCAATAAAATTCATATTCCCTCCAATGATTATCTTATAAAATATATGCAAAAAAGGCGGAAAAAAGCACACTGCGATTACGCAGTGTGCTTTAGTTTTGTTATAAATAAGCACTATTAGTTTTTGTAATAGTTAATCAAACAACCTTTTAAAATTATTTGCTTTTCCGCATCGGTTAAAGCGTCCATTTTAAGGGTAATTTCACGTGTTTTTGCACCAATAACTTTCGCTTTGAATTCTTTCGCACCACTCTCTATTCCCTCTTTAACCTTTTCAATATAGATATAATCGCCTATTTCAAAATCGTTTTTATCTGCTAGTAACGGTAGCATACCCCAGTTAATGAGATTACTTCTGTAACGCTTAGTTGCGTACTCTTTAGCCACGTTAGCAACACCGCCAAGCACTCTTTGACAAGACGCTGCTTGTTCCCTTGCCGAGCCGTCGCCTGGCTTAATTGAGCAAACCACACTTCCGTAAGTAGTATTGTTTTCATCAAATCCAAGTTCGCTTGGGAAAGCACCGTCACGAACGGCTTTTGCTCTACCAACGTATTCAGGGTCTTTCCTTGAAAGAGCAAACTCTGCAAGCTTTAAGGGGTTTGAACGATAAGACGAAGTTTCTCCTGACGGAATAAGTTCGTCAGTGGTCGTAACAGCATCGTTCAGTACGGAAACAACCTTTAAGAGTAGATTATCCTTAAGTGGTTGCATTTTTGGCCAATCGGCAATATTCGGTCCGTAAACAAGTTCGCTTGATTTGTTGCCGTTCTTAACCGCATTAAATACTCTCGCTTGATATATTTTATTGTTGAAACGGTATTTTTTGATCTTGTTTGAATATTCCATATCCATAGCCGAAGTTATCGCACCACCGTTTTTAGCAGTTGCCGCAATACTTCTTGCATCCATAAGTGCAACGGCTGAAAGTTGACCATTTGCAGGTTTACTTCCCTCTCTAGATTCAAAGTTCCTTGTCGTGTGACGAATAGACAAACCATTGTTTTGTGGAACGTCGCCCGCACCAAAGCAAGGACCGCAGAAAGCCGTTTTAATAACCGCACCATTTTCCATTAATTTGCCGATATAACCGCCCTCTACTAAGCCTTTATATACAGGTTGACTTGAGGGATAAACGTCTAAAGTAAAATCATTGTTGTTTATAGGTGTGTCGGCTAAAATTTCGCTAGCCTCGGCAATGTTTTCATACATACCGCCAGCGCATCCAGCAATAACGCCTTGTTCAACGTAAACCTTTCCGTCTTTGATTTTATCGGTAAGTTTAAATTCGCCCTTGCCTGCTGGTAAAAGTTTTTGACCTGCCTCTTCAGCCTCTTTTAAAAGTTCATAAGGACGAGACAAGAAGTCTCTAATAGTGTACGCATTTGAGGGGTGGAAAGGAAGTGCTATCATAGGCTCAACTTTAGAAAGGTCAATCACTATGCCCCTATCGTAATATGCACCGTTTTCGGGATTTAACTCTTTGTAAGCATCTGCTCTGCCGTGATCAACATAGTATTTTCTCGTCTTTTCATCAGTAACCCAAACCGAAGATAAGCAAGTAGTTTCGGTAGTCATAACGTCAATTCCATTTCTAAAATCCATAGAAAGAGTTTTAATGCCATTGCCAACAAACTCTAAAATTCTGTTCTTAACAAAGCCGTTCTTAAAGGTTGCTTTAACGAGTGCAAGCGCAACGTCGTGAGGGCCGACACCCTTTCTTAATCTGCCCTTAAGGTTTACCGCAACTATTTCAGGCATATCGACGTCGTAAGTTCTATTAAGCAACTGTTTAACAAGTTCAGGACCGCCCTCGCCTACGGCAACAGTTCCCAATGCACCGTAACGAGTATGACTATCCGAACCCAAAATCATTGCTCCAGAAAAAGCGCGCATTTCACGCATATATTGGTGAATTACTGCTAAGTGCGGAGGAACAAACGCCCCACCATACTTTTTAGCAGCGGAAAGCCCGAAAACGTGGTCGTCTTCATTTATAGTTCCACCAACCGCACAAAGTGAGTTGTGGCAGTTAGTTAAAGTATAAGGGATTGGAAATTCCGTAAGTCCGCTTGCCTTTGCCGTTTGAATAATACCAACGTAGGTAATATCGTGCGAAGTAATTTCATCGAACTTGATATTGAGTTTTTGGTCATTATTAGAAAAGTTATGTGCGGACAAAATTTTATAAGCAATAGTGCCTTTTTTTGCCTTGTCGTCCACGTTCTTTGCTCTAACGAGTTTACCGTCTTTAAAATATACGCCTTTTTCAATAAGTTTAATCATAGTTTTCTCCATTAGTTATGAATAGAAATATTATACAACACCAAAAGAATTTTAGCAAGCAAAATAAATCCCCAAGTAAAGTCAAAAAAAATTAAAATTCTCCCTTGATTTTTTAATAAAATTGTAATAAAATATATTTAATGAAAGTCTGTATGGAGGACAAATGAACAGTTTTAAATTTCGCTATACAAAAAGCGTATGGGTGCTTTTAATAATCGTTCTCATTTTATCGGCTTTAGGCATTGGCTGGAACGTGTTTAATCTTGTAACTTTTTTAAATGAAGGCGCGATAAAAATTGTGGCTTATTCTCTAATTATTCTTTTGACGGCATTTTTGTTCGTTTTCGTTCTGAGCGTTATGGCTTGCGGTAGATATTTAATCAAAGACAATTATTTAATACAAAATTTTGGATTTATTAGCACTAAGACGCCATTAAGCGCCGTGCTTTCTATTATACACTTTAAAAAAAGCGATAAATTAGTTGTTTATTTTAAGGACGCTAAATACACGGTAATCGTTATCTCTCCAACCGAATATGACGATTTTATAAGTGCGTTAAGAAAACAAAATCCCTCAATCGCTTTCGATTGTAGGATTGACGGCGAAGATTTGCCCGAATAATTTTTTATTTAACTGAAAAAATTTTTTCTTAAACGGTTGACAATATTATTTTATAAGAGTAAACTGTTTTTATAAATTGTTTAAATATTTTGTTTTTAAGTATTAGAAACGAGTTAGGCGAGGCTCGACAAGGCGTGGGGTGAGATAGACCGTCTGGTCATCTAAATCCACGACGCAGTCAGTAAACGATGCATAACGAAGTTCATAACACATTATATATTTTTAAGTGTTAGAAACGAGTTAGGCAAGGCTCGACAAGGCGTGGGGCGAGATAGACCGTCTGGTCATCTAAATCCACGACGCAGTCAGTAAACGATGCATAACGAAGTTTATAACACTTAAAAAAAGACCGGTAGGTAAGGCTACCTTAGGGATACGGACTGCTGCCGCAAAATAGTGGAGACACTATGAGATGGTTGAACAGACCACGTCGAAAACAAGGCGTGATTTAATGCAGTTTCACTGCCCTACGGTGCTAAAGCCAGAATGGTTGCCCGAGATTTCGGTGTAGTTTTTCCTGCCACGTTTAGTGCAGGATTTTTTATTTTTCAGGAGGTGCTTATGGATAGAGATTTACAGACGGTTTTTGAAAAACTCTCTTTTTGTTTTGAAACACGTAAGTTTGCAGATTTAAGAATTGTTTTGCTCGATTTAGAGCCAGCGGATATTGCACAATTTATGGAAAACAATCTTAATGAAAAAGAGCAACTTATGTTTTTTAGACTTCTGCCAAAAGAACTTGCCAGTGACGTATTTATTGAAACGGACACCGATACTCAAGAACGCTTTATTAAAGCGTTTACCGATAAAGAACTTAAAGCGGTTATAGACGATATGTTTCTTGACGACACGGTCGATATTATTGAAGAAATGCCGGCAAACGTGGTTAAGAGAATTTTGAAAAACTCCGACCCTGAAAACCGCAAACAAATAAACGAGCTCTTAGTTTACCCTGATGATTCTGCGGGTTCTATTATGACCACCGAATACGTTTCTCTCTCCGCAACAATGTCAGTAGAGAGTGCGTTTGAAAGAATTAGGCGAACGGGAGTTAATAAGGAAACCATATATACTTGTTACGTTACGGATAGAAAAAAGCGTCTTTTAGGAGTTGTTACGGTTAGGGATTTATTGCTTGCAGATAAAAGCGAACTAATTGCCGATATTATGGACTCAAACGTAATTACCCTTAACACCTTAGAAGATAAAGAACAAGTTGCACTAAAGTTTTCAAAATATGACTTTATCGCAATGCCTGTTATCGACAAAGAGGGTTGTTTGGTTGGTATAGTAACAATCGACGACGCTGTCGACGTTATCCAAGAAGAGGCAACCGAAGATATTCAAAAGATGGCTGCTATGCTCCCAACCGAAAAGCCTTACTTAAAGCAATCTATTTGGAGCATTTGGAAAGCCAGAGTGCCGTGGCTACTTCTACTTATGATTTCCGCAACCTTTACAAGTATGATACTTTCTCATTACGAAAATAGTCTTGCACTGGTTGCAAACGGTGTGCTTTACGCTTTCGTGCCTATGCTCATGGGTACGGCAGGTAATGCGGGAAACCAAACCTCAGTTACGGTAATTCGTGCTTTAGCACTTGGCGAAGTGGAATTTAGAAACGTGTTAAAGGTTATATTTAAAGAACTCGGTGCGTCTTTCGTGCTAGGTTTAACCGTTTCTATCGCTTGCTTTTTAAAACTTTGGCTAATTGACAGCCTTTACAATAAAGTAACCATTGAAGTGGCGTTTATAGTTTCAATAGTATTGCTTTTAGCAATAATGATGGCAAAATTGGTCGGTTGTATTCTTCCACTTATCGCAAAAAAATGTAAACTTGACCCAGCGGTTGTTGCAAGCCCATTCATGACAACTATCGTCGACGTGTTAACTCTTGTAATTTACTGTGTAATTTCAATTGCAATCTTAGGATAAAACTTTTTATAACACAAAAGGCTAACGAAAATTTTTCGTTAGCCTTTTTTGTGTTTTATCTTTTATTTGTGGCTATGTGATTTAATAAAGCCGACGGCTTTTGCAATTTCCATAACGATAATGGGAAGAATTGAAAGCCCAAGTCCAACCAAATATAACCACCAATCTAACATCATCATTCCGAACACAGTTACAACGCCTGGAGTAAAGAGAACGAACGCAGTAAGCACGGTGCAAACTAAAAGTGATAAATTCATAGTCTTATTTGAGAAGAAACCTATCTTAAAGAGTGAATGCGAACTTCTCATATTGAGTGCTTGAACAAGTTGACTCATTGCTAAGACCATAAACGCCATTGTACTACCTGCCGTGTGGTTTAACGCACCCGATGCATTTTTCATAATAAACGCACCGAAAACATAGCCTGCTAAAGTCGTAAGAGTAAGAAGCACGCCGTTTAGCCCGATTTTAATGCCCAAGCCGTGTGCAAATAAACTTTCGTTTTTAGACTTTGGTTTGTGATACATTATATCGCTTTCAACACCCTCCATACCGAGTGCAACGGCAGGGAGTGAGTCGGTAACAAGGTTTATCCACAATAACTGAATAGGAATAAATGGGTTGCCTAGCCCTGCAATAGAGCCTAAAACTACGGTAGAAAGGAAAACGACCAAAACTTCTGCAAGGTTTGTAGAAAGTAAAAATCCTACTACCTTTCTAATATTTTCAAATATACCTCTACCCTCTTTAACCGCCTCAACAATAGTTGCAAAGTTATCGTCGGTAAGCGTCATATCCGCAGCGCCCTTAGCAACGTCCGTTCCAGTTATGCCCATTGCACAACCTATATCCGCTGCTTTTAATGCCGGTGCATCGTTTACACCGTCGCCAGTCATTGAAACTACTTGACCTTTCTTCTGCCAAGCCTTAACAATTCTTATCTTGTTTTCGGGAGAAACACGTGCGTAAACGGAAATGTTTACAACTTCTCTGTCCAACTCTTCATCACTCATTTGGTCGAGTTCTAAGCCAGTAATTGCCTTATCCCCATCTACGAAAATGCCGAGTTCTTTTGCTATGGCTGTTGCGGTAATAATATGGTCGCCCGTAATCATAACAGGCTTTATGCCTGCCTGACGGCAAGTTGCAACCGCTACTTTACACTCAGGTCTTGGTGGGTCAATCATTCCCACAAGCCCTATAAACGTTAGTCCGTTTTCCAATTCT
The DNA here is from genome assembly GCA_015069425.1 of Clostridiales bacterium. Classification (GTDB taxonomy): domain Bacteria; phylum Bacillota; class Clostridia; order Christensenellales; family Borkfalkiaceae; genus UBA1259. Next base: position 151,964 of record SVIP01000002.1, read on the forward strand.
TCAAACGAAGGATTTTCGGGTATTTTATCTAATTCTTTATACGCAATCGCTAAAACACGGAGGGCGTTAGAACTCATTTGGTCACAAGCCTTTCTTGCCTTTTCCACGTCTCCTTTAACCGTTCTATTCGCAATAACGTCAAACGCACCCTTAACTATTGCAATCGGTTTGCCGTTTACAAGGTTTACCGTTGTCATAAGTTTTCTATCCGAGTCAAAGGGAAGTTCCCCAACTCTTGGACTTTCTAAGTTAAGTTGGTCTTGAACCCCACCCGCTTTGTGCGAAGCAAGAACGATTGCCGTTTCGGTTGGGTCACCGATATGTTTTTCCGCACCGTCTTCAAAAACCACCTTGCCGTCCGAACAAAGACTGCCGTAGCAAAGCATTTTATAAGTGTCGCCATCTGCAACCCCGTTAAAGTCAACAATTTCGCCACCGTCAACGTAAGTTTTAACAAGTGTCATTCTGTTTTGAGTTAGAGTTCCCGTTTTATCCGAGCAAATTACAGATGCACTGCCGAGCGTTTCAACGGCAGGGAGTCTTCTAATTATAGCGTTTCGTTTAACCATTCTCTGCACACCGATAGATAAAACGATTGTAACAACCGCAGGTAATCCTTCTGGTATTGCAGAAACTGCCAAAGAAATTGCCGACATAAATGCGTTTATTATGTTAGTGAAATTAAATCCGTCTCTGATTATTTGCACTAAAAACATTACAAAGCAGATACTCAAAACTAAAAAGCCGAGCATGCTTCCAAGTTTTGCAAGTTTTTCTTGGAGCGGAGTTTTGGTTTCTTCCTCGTTTGCAAGTATGCCCGCAATCTTACCCATTTCAGTTGCCATTCCCGTTGCGGTAACAACTGCAATAGCCGTTCCGTAAGTTATCGAACAGCCCGAGAAAACCATATTGGTCCTATCCCCTATAGGAGCGTTTTCCTTTACCATAACGTCTGCGAACTTTTCAGATGGAACGGATTCACCCGTGAGTGCTGATTCTTCTGATTTTAAGTTTACGCTCTTTATCAGTCTTGCATCGGCTGGAACAAAGTCGCCCGCCTCAAGTTTAATTATGTCGCCTGGAACAAGTTCTGATGACATAATAATCTTTTCCACGCCATCTCGAATTACCCTTGCGTGCGGTGCGGACATATTTTTTAGTGCATCAAGCGCCTTTTCCGCCTTGCTTTCTTGCGCAACGCCCATTATAGCGTTGATTAATACGATTGCAAGAATTAAGAAAGGTTCTATCATTTCAATAATGTCAAAGCCGTGCGTTACTCCGTCATAGATAGCAACGCCAAGCGAAATTGCCGCCGCCACTAAAAGGATTATAATCATTACGTCCTTGAACTGCTCGAAAAAGCGTTGAAGATTAGTCTTTTTCTTTTTTTCTTCCAACTTGTTTGCACCATACTTTGTTTGACGCTCAATAACTTCTTCTTGACTCAACCCCTTGTTAAGGTCAGTATTAAGCGTTTTTAGTACTTCGGCAGTATCTGTTGAATGTGCTTTCATTTAGTTCTCCTTTTATTCATTATATAAATATACCCAAAGTAAGACAAAAAATACTTTGGATAAATCTCTTATTTTTTACCCACGCACGCTCTAATTTCAATAATAATCAACTAGATAATGTGACAGAGCATTTTTTATTAAAATTTTGGCAATAAATTTAGGGCATTACAAATTGCTAGTGCAAACTTCATTGCCGATTTTGGTCCGTTTGCGGTAATAACGTTATCGAAAACCTCAACGTCGCTACCCGTATAACATTCACCAAGCATATCAACAAATAAAGGTGCAGGATAGCAAGTTGCTCTTTTCCCTTCTAACACACCGCTACTTTTAAGGACTACGGCTGGGGAAGCGCAAATAGATGCAATCAACTTGCCCTCTTTATCCATTTTTTTAAGAGCAAGCATAACCTTTTCTTCATTTGCAATATTAGTTGCCCCCGGCATTCCGCCAGGGATTACTATTGCATCGTAACTACTTAAATCAACTTCGTTTATAACGCTATCGGCAGTAATTAACACTTGGTGTGAGCATTTAACCGTCTTATCGGAAACGGAGATTAAGTCGGCTTTTGCCTCAGTTCTCCTTAAAACGTCAAGCGGTGTTAAAACTTCTATTTCTTCACTGCCGTTTGCAATTAAAACCGCAATCTTTTTCATTATGAATTCCTTTGAATAAACTTAATAATAGGAGTTGTATCGTCCTCTAATGAGTGTGGGTGGTGCTTGCAACCGTTTTTAACGTAGTATTCTAGTTCAATGCCCTTTTCTTTGCAATAATCAATAACTTTTTGACCGTTTACGGGAAGCGGAACGACGTCGTCCGCATCACCAGCCACTAAGAGCATAGGAATTTTATGCGCAAAAAATTCTGCTAAATTGTCCACTGGATTGTCGTTAAAAGTTAAAAGCGTTTGTTCGTCTAGGTTATAACTATCAAGCATTTCGCCAAATTCTTTAGGCCAAATATTTTTTCTAGGCCAAGTCTTTAAATCCAAAACTGGTGCATCTAAATATATGCTCTTCACCGTTTCGGGGTGTGAAATTGCATAGTTAAATGCGTATAGTCCACCACGGCTAAAACCGAATAAATGGCATTTTTCATTAAGAGAGAACTCTTTTATTATATGCAAATAAAACTGATGCATTAATCTAACCGACTTATAACAGCCATACATATCGCTGATTTTATAATATACTCTCGTATAACCTAATTTTAATAGGTCAACTTCGGCTTTATCAAACGCTGTGAAAAATTCAGTTTTCCAAAGCCATTCACCGTTTGGATTTTCCGGTCTAACAACGGTTACTTCTCCGCCGTTAAAAGTATAGTTAAAAGTTTGTTCCATTTTTTATCTCCTTATTAATCTTGAAACGTATATTTATAAAGCGAGGATTTTGAAACTCCTCTTTCTTTCGCAACTTGTTTTAATGCCTCTTTTTTGTCCATACCCTGACTTATATATAAATCAATGTGTTCTTTTTCGGTAAGCATTAGGTTGTCGTTTTGTTTTTTTCCGCCCTCAACGAGCAGAACAAACTCGCCTTTCGGGGTTTGACTTAAACCGTCTTTTAAGTTAAAACGTTCCACCTTTTCAAAAAGTTTAGTTATCTCTTTGACGGCAACCGCTTTTCTATCCCCTAAGACTTCATAAATGCTCTTTATATCCTTTTGCACGTCGTGCGGTGCAGAATAAAAGATAAGGGTTAGGTCTAAATCTTTATATTTTTCTAAAAATTCCTTTCTTTCCCCAGCCTTTTGGGGTAAAAACCCCAAAAAACAAAATTTAGAACTGTCAAGCCCCGCCAAAACCAATGCGGAAACAAAAGCGCACGCACCAGGAATAACTGTAAATTCTAAGTTCTCTTCAATGAGCATTTCACTTAAAATATTGCCAGGGTCTGACACTACAGGCATTCCTGCATCGGTTATAACGGCGATATTTTTCCCCACCTTTAATTTTTCTATTATCTTTTCACCCGACTCTCGCTCGTTAAATTTATGATAAGAAAACAAGGGCTTTTTTATTTCATAAGCGTTTAAAAGTCCCAAAGAGTGCCTAGTATCTTCACAAGCAATCTCGTCAACACTTTTAAGCACTTCTAACGCTCTTAAAGAAATATCTTTTAAGTTGCCAATTGGCACTCCAACAAAATAAAGCATTTTCCCTCTTAGTTAATCACGTTCTTTTCTATCTTTATACCACTTTTACCGCCTTTAACCCCCTCGATAAGGAGCAAATACGGCTCTTTATTTCCGCCCGAAACTAATTGCAAACGCTTGGGCTCAATGTTGTGTTTTTTAAATTCAAATATAACGTCGGAAAGCCTATCCGCACGATGAACCATATTTATACGCCCACCGAACTTTAATGCCTTTGAAATTGATAGCACTAATTCACTTAGCGACAATTTAAGTTCCGTTCTGCACACAGCAATCGCCTCGTTCTCTTCAAAAAAGCCACAGCCTTTCGCCATGTATGGAGGATTGCACACAATAAGCGAAAACACCCCGTTATATTTAGCGTCTATTTTTTGAACTTCAGTATTGACCGCAAAAAACTTGTCGGATAAATTATTATGTTCTATGCTTTTAACCGAAAGATCAAAAAGCGGTTTTTGCATTTCAAAAAAAGTAACGCTCTTAATTTTTTCTTTGTTTAACCCGTAAAGGTTAAACCCGACTACCCCACTGCCCGAACAAAAATCGGCAACCACGTCGTTTGACTTTACTATGCAAAACTTTGAAAGTAAAATGGCGTCCGAGGTAAAACGATATAATTCGCCGTCTTGAAAAATCTCCAAATTAGACGGCTCTAAAAATTCTTTCTCTAACATTATTATATATATAAATAAATTATATTCTATTAAAAGGACGGAGTTTAGTAATAAGGTGCGAAAAACTTGTTTTTCGCACCTTGACAAATTTTTGCTATATCTTATTCTTCTGAAATAGCTTCTACAGGGCAACCTGCTGCACACGCACCGCAACTTACGCAAGCTTCTGCGTCAATAACGAATTGACCTTCGCCTTCGCTGATTGCACCACACGGACAAGTATCTGCACATGCACCACATGAAATACATTGATCACTGATCTTATATGCCATCTGAGTCTGCCTCCTAAATAGTTTTTTTATATTGTATCACAAACTTTTAAGTTTGTAAACAACTAATCTAAAATATTTTTCAGTTCTTGTAAAACCTTTTCTTCTTCAGCGTCTTCTTTTTCGGTATTTCCACCTTTTTTGAAGTTTAACCTATCCACAGGGAAGTCTTTATAAACTTCACTTCCATCGCCTTTACTGATTTTAACTTTAGAAATAAGTTTTAACATATCGTTTGAAACGACCACGCCGTCACCCTCTGGTGTGCCGACTGTTCCGCCAACTTTGGGCATCTTTTTATAAACTTCAGAATAGTAGTCGTTTTCATATTCTAAGCAACACATAAGTCTTCCACATAATCCACTAATCTTACCGGGATTTAAGTGCAAACCTTGCGTTTTTGCCATTTTTATAGAAACTTTTCCAAACTCACTAATACAACTTGCACAACAGCACGTTCTTCCGCAAGGTGCAATCCCACCAAGTAGTTTAGTTTCGTCACGAATTCCTATTTGACGAAGTTCTATTCGCAAATGGAAACGAGCCGCCAAAACCTTAACCAGTTCTCTAAAGTCTACTCTTCCGTCAGAAGTAAAGAAGAACACTAATTTTTTCCCGTCAAACGCATATTCGCAACCGATTAACTTCATATCGAGTTTTAACTCATTAATTTTGCTCTCGGCATATTCCATTGCTTCTGGAATTTTCTTTTCGTTATCCTTAACGGTCTTTTCGTCCTTTTCGGTAGCCTTTCTAAGAATAGGTTTTAATGGGTGTACGATATCTTTATCATCCACTTCCTTAAGCCCGAAAACAATCGTTCCATATTCTAAACCCTTTGCCGTTTCCACAACGACACCGGTTTTTTCTTTATAATCGTCCTGCCCCTCTATAGGAGCAAAATAATATACTTTGGCGGTGTTCTTAAATTTTACGCCTATAACTTTTGCCATTTATATTTCCCCTCCAAAATTTTGAGTAGCAACCATTCTAAAAGCATGGTAGCGTTCACGTTAAATTTTCTGCGACGATGCGCTTCCCCTATACTCTCTAGTGCAAATATTATTGCTCCGCTAGAAAAATTTTCCGCATTTTTTACTCTATTTAATGCTGTTAAATTCCCAACTAGCCCCTCTTCCCCTTGTGCTTTAACAAGCATATCTCTAAGTTTAAGTTCAAAGACGGACAAAAAGGTATCCATGTCGCACTTTGACGCTGTAATTTTCGTAGAAAATCTTAAAACGTCGCTACTGCTTTTCATATCCACGATAATTTCTTCTATTAACGCAGAAACTTCTTTTAACTTTTCATCTGAATAGTTTAGTACCGCTTGTCCTAAAGTTCCATCGCCACAAAAAATCGCTTCTTTTAGTCTTTCGGTATCCGTAAATTCTTCCTTAAGTACGCTAAATAATTTTTGGTGCGTAAACGTAGGAATTTCAAGTTTTTTAACCCTTGATTTTACCGTCGGTAAAATAGGAAACTCACTCGTTGCCCCAATAAATATATGTACGTTTTGGGGCGGTTCTTCTAGCGTTTTTAAAAGTTTGTTTTGCGCTTGCACGGTCATTGATTCAGCGTGACTTAAAATAAATATTTTCTTATCACTCTCTAAAGGCTTAACAAAACTTTCCTCTATTAATTGGTTAACTTCTTCACTAACGATACTGTCCCCGTTTTTAGGATAAACGATTACGTCGGAAAAAGCATCCTTTTGTATTAAAGTACACGCACGACATTTTCCACAAGGAAAACTCTCCTTGCATACGGCAAGACTTGCAAAAATCTTTAGGTATTCAGTCAAATTCTCCCCGTCAGCAGTTAAAATAAGGTAGGCGTGAGAAAGTTTATTGCTCTCCACGTCCCCTTTAACTGTGTTAAAAGCCGTTGTGTCTTTTATTAAATCAATAAGGTTTATCATATAATACCCTTTTGTTTAAGAGCAGTAATAATCTTTTGATGCGTTTGTTCTTTTTCCCCGCTCGCATCTATAACGATAAATCGGTCAGAATAACGCTTAGAAAGTTCAACGTACCCACCGTAAACCTTGTTATGGAATTCCATGCCAGAAAGTTCTAGTCTATCGTTTTTATCAACGCCACCTTTTCTTAAAAAGGCTTGTTCGGGCGGTAAATCTAAAAATAGCGTATAGTCGGGCATAAAGTTTTCTATTGCGTAACTGTTGATTTTTTCCACAAAGTCAACACCCAAACCTCTTGCGTAACCTTGATATGCAAAAGAAGAGTCGATATACCTATCGCAAAGCACTAACTCTCCCCTATCAAGACGGGGTTTGATTTCCTTTTCAAGCAATTGAACTCGTGCTGCGGCGTATAAAAGCGCCTCACAGCCGTCGCACATATCCACGTTTTTGCCGTCAAGAATAACTGAACGGATTTGTTCAGATACGCCCGTTCCACCAGGTTCACGGGTTAAAAAATATTCTATTTTATTTGCTTTTAAATATTCTTCTAATAGGTGGATTTGACGGGATTTCCCAACGCCCTCGCACCCCTCGAAGGTGATAAATTTTCCTTTCATATTTCCCTCTAATCGAGAAGGGTACTACAATCCCTTACGATTTGGTTAATAAAACTGATTGTTTCATACTGCAAATGCGGTTGGTCGGAACGGAAGTTAAACACCATTGCAACAACGTCGTCAGCCGTTTCGCTACCCGACAACCTAAAATATTTGGACGGATCGTTTTTATTCGCACCGCCTTTTAATGCGGAAAGGCGAAGAGCGTACGGAACGTTCTCTCTTCCCTCTTCTTTTTCTCTCTCTACTGCAGTTTGGTACTGACCTTTATACTTGGTGTCGCCTTCTAGTTCAAACGATTGCTCATAACGAGTATAGTTGTAAAAGAGTTCAGGATATTCGCTAGATAAAGACAAAAGATAAGAAAAGTCCTTTACTTCTTCGCATAAATCTTTTAAGCGTTGCTCTTCAAGTTTAATACCCTCTTGTATTTGCTCTTCATTGCGGAAACGATTATCCTTTTTCATCCTTTGACGGAAAGTACTTTCTATCTTTTCTTTGCTGAGCATATCAAAGGTGATTTCCTCGTCCACAGTCACTCCGTCGGGCAAAAACCCTTTAAGATAACTAATTGCATCGTCTCGCAAGGTTGTAAACGCATAACCGTAATAATTGTCGATAAGAGTTTTTACCCTTATTTCCTTGCTCGTGTTCTCGTCCGCTCCCTCTTTTTTAGTGTAATCCACACAATCGGTAAACATGACGTCACCCTCTTTGATAGAAAGTCTTGCACTCAAAATTTGATTGCTGTCTTTGGTTAAAGATTCCGAGTCAAAACTTAACACGTCATAACTGAGTGTCTCATTATCAATAATCATTTGATAAAAAGCCGAACTCCCTCCCGAATCAAGATTGTAGTCATAGTAGAACTTAAATTCTTGACCTACACTAAGTCTCACCGAGGCAACCGTATATACGAATTCCCAAACGACGATTGCGACCACAGCGATAATTATCATTGTAATCCACTCGTACGCAAGGAAATCCGATAATCTTCTTTTTGTTAATTTGTTATCCATTTTGTCCCTTATTATTTTTTAATAGGCTTCATTGTTGGGAATAAAATTACGTCTCTTATTGACGCACTGTCGGTGAGGAGCATAACTAATCTATCCACACCAAAACCTAAACCGCCCGTAGGAGGAAGTCCGTATTCTAATGCGGTTACGAAATCTTCGTCCACCTTAGCATCGTTTCCGCCCTTAGCACGCTTTGCCTCAACTTGCTTAATAAATCTTTCTTTTTGGTCGATTGGGTCGTTAAGTTCTGAGAAAGCGTTACCCATTTCTCTTGCGTAAATGAAGTATTCAAATCTTTCGGTAAACGCAGGATTACTTGGTTTACGCTTAGCAAGTGGAGAGTTTTCTACTGGGTAGTCGTAAATAATGGTAGGTTGAACGAGTTTTTCTTCAACAAACGCATCAAAGAACGCAATGAGAACGTGACCTTTAGTCGCCTCGTCACCCTCTTCAACTTCTACGTTCATTTTCTTGGCAACTGCTCTTGCCTCTTCGTCACTATTCCAGTCGTTATAGTCTACACCAGCGTACTTTTTAACAGCCTCAACCATGGTAAGTCTTTCCCACTTTTTGCCCATGTCGATGTCTACGCCTTGATAGGTGATTTTGTCCGTTCCACAAACTTGTATGGTTATGTTGCGATACATATCTTCGATAAGGTTCATCATATCGAAGTAATCGCTATATGCTTGATACATTTCAACGGTAGTGAACTCTGGGTTGTGTGAACGGTCCATACCTTCATTACGGAAAATTCTGCCTACTTCGTAAACCTTGTCAAACCCACCAACGATAAGTCTCTTTAGGTAGAGTTCGGTTTCTATACGCAAATACATATCTATATCAAGCGCATTGTGATGAGTCTTAAACGGTCTTGCTGCCGCACCTATTTCTAAAGGTTGAAGAACGGGCGTGTCAACTTCTAAATAGCCAACGCCGTCAAGATAACTTCTAATTGCCGACATTATTTTAGAACGCATAACAAAAGTCTTTTTAACTTCTGGATTTGCGATTAAGTCAACTTCTCTTTGACGATATCTAGTATCTTCGTCCTTTAATCCGTGATATTTTTCAGGGAGTGGTAAAAGCGACTTAGATAAGAGTTCAATAGAGTGTGCGTGGATTGATATTTCGCCCGTACGGGTTGTAAATACCAAACCTTTAATACCAACGATATCGCCTATATCGTATTCTTTGAACGCAAGATATTCGTCCCCCAAATCGTTTATAGAAAGGTAAGATTGAATAGTGCCTTTACCATCTAAAATAACGGCAAACGACGCTTTACCCATAATACGCTTAGAGATAAGTCTACCGGCAATACCAACTTCTTTGCCCTCGTATTCAGCATAATTGTCTTTAATGTCTTGACTGTAAGCGTCTCTATCGTATCTAACCTTTTCAAAAGGGTTCTTGCCAGACGCAATAAGTGCGTCGAGTTTTTCACGTCTTACCCTTAAAATTTCATTTAAATCCTGTTCTTGCATTTCAGGAACGTTCTTAATTTCTTCCATAATTTCTTCCTTAAATATTAGTAAACTTTTTTAACTGTGATGGTAACGATACCAGCAGGAACAGAAACGTTAATGGTATCCCCTGCTTTATGCCCTAAAAGTGCGTTGCCGATAGGAGATTCGTTAGAAATTCTGCCTTGTTCAACGTCTGCCTCGGTTGTACCGACGATTTCGTAAGTTAAAAGTTCTTTGGTTTCTTCATCTACAAAATCAACCTTGCTACCGAGTGAAACAGTGCCCTTTTTAGCACCGTCTTTTATGATAACGGCATATTTTAATTTGTTTTCAATTTCGAGAATTTCACCCTCAATCATTGCTTGTTCGTTTTTAGCAGCATCGTATTCAGCGTTTTCTGATAAGTCACCGAATTCTCTTGCCGTTTTAATTCTTTCGGTAATTTCCGCACGTTTTTCCACCTTTAAGTATTCAAGGCGTTTCTCCAGTTCTTCTTTACCTTCTTTTGTAAGTATTACTTCTTCTGCCATAAATATGACCTCCGTACAATTATTCCTTTTATTTTTCTTTTATTTTGGAGCATTGCTTTTAAAAAGCATACTCCCACTATATATTTTAAGTTTAAATATTATAATATATATAAAGCACTTTGTCAACTCTCTTCGTACCCCTTAACGCCCTTAAAAGGGGTTTAAGTAAAGTTTTTTTGAAAAAAAACTAAAATTTTTTGAAAAATTTTTTCAAAACCCCTTGACAAACGATTTTTTTGTGATATACTATAATCCGTCGAAAGGCTAAATTTGAATGTTTTTACTATCTTTAAGCGGTTTTTACCGCACAATTGATATGATTCCGAATAATATATGAGAAGAAGGTTGCTAAAGTAGCAACCTTCTTCATTTTAAATTTTTCAACTTTCAATAAACCGTGTGGCTTATTCTTTTTCAGAGTAGTTTCCGCAACAAGTGCAAGCATCACCACAACCGCAAGTTACTTTAATGCTTGAAAGTTGGCAATACTCACCTGTTGAATTGTGTTTACAGCCAGTTACGTCACATTTAATACAATAATTCTTTTCCATAATTCACTCCTTTAACCTTATTATGCGATAATTTAAAATTTTCTATACAGTACTATTGACTTTTTATAACTTTTAAAGTAAAATATTTAAAAACAGTTTTAGGAGTACAAGATGAAAGTCGTTTTATTAAAAGACGTTAAAGGCTCGGGAAAAGCGGGCGATATAATTGAGGCTAAAGACGGGTTTGCGCAAAACTTTTTAATTAAAAAAGGGCTTGCTAAACCTGCGGACAATCAAGCGCTTAATGAAAATAAGGCGCAAAAACAAGCACAAGAATTTCACAGACAAGAGCAACTTAAATTTAACAAAGAACTTCGTGAAAAGTTAGACGGTATCAGCGTTACAATTCAAGTTAAAAGTGGTGCTGGCGGTAAATTTTTCGGTAGCGTTACCAACAAAGAAGTTGCAGATAAACTTTTTGAACTCGGTTTTGATATTGACAAAAAGAAAATTACCGTTCCAAACGGCATTAAAACTGCTGGAACTTACCCTGTAACTATCAGAATTTCCGCAGAAGAAACTGCAAAAATCTCAGTTGATATTATCAACTAATTAATCAAACCAATCAACTAAACGCCCCCGTTCAACGATTGTTGAACGGGGGCTAACTTTTTTATTTAATTTTCTTTTTCTCAATTTCCTCTTTATAAATATCTAAATATTCTTCCGAAACTTTATCCCAAGTCACAACAACCGTCTTGGCGTTTTTTCCAACCGTGTGCAACTTTTCTCTATCTTCCATTAACTCATCAATTTTTTTAGCGACTGCTTTTTGGTCGTTTTCAACGATAAACCCCGTCTTGTCATTAGTAAACCGTTCTGAAGACCCAGTTTTTTCTATTACCAAAGACGGAGTCTCTCTTTGTGCCGCTTCCATCAACACCAATGCGTCGTTGTCAATTAAACTCGTAAACAAAAATAAATCGCTCTTTCCGTATATCTTTTTAAGTTGCTCTTTATCGGTTATAGCACCAGTAAAGATTACCTCTTCTCCAAGTCCAAACTTTTTGACAAGTTTTTTAAATTTCTTTTCTTGCGGTCCGCGTCCAACGATATAAAAAACAAAATCCGAACGCATTTTTTTAAGTTCTTTTAGGCACTTTAGTGAAAAGGCTATATTTTTATAATCGGCAAGCATTCCCACGAATAATAAGGTAAACTTTTCATTTTGTTCTTTTATTATTTCCTTTTCTATAGGTTTTTCAAAGCCGTTTCTAACAATGGTAACTTGTTTGCCTTTAAGTCCGTAAGATTTTAGTTCTTCTATCATTTTATAAGAAACCGAACAAACCCTATCCGCCTTATTCGCCCTCTTTATGACGTGAGCAAGTAAAATTTTTACAAAAAGGTTGATTTTAAGTACGTTTTTATAGCACGCCCTAAAATTAGTATGTACTGTGCAGACAACGGGAATATTGTTCTTCTTTCCGTAAGAATTTGCAAAACCTGCCATCATTCCGATAGTATGCGTGTGTAAAATATCAGGCTTAAACTCGTCTAGCACCTTTACTATATTTTTTGTTAAAGAGGGCAACGCCCAACATTCGTTCTTAGTAAACGCAATGCTTTTCGCCCTAAAAACCTTAAAAGGTAATTGTAGATTTTCTTCATAAGGGCGGTGGTAATCGGGTGCAAAAACCATTACGCTATGCTCTTTTGAGAGTTCTTTTGCAAGTCGCAAAACAACGTTTTCCGTTCCCCCAATACCAGGCAAAAAGCTATCAGTAAATAAGGCTATTTTCATCCGCCGTCTCCTTAAATAATTTAACTTAATTTTAGTCTATTTTGTATTTTGTTGTCAAGTTTATTTGGTTTTAAAGTGCTAAATTTTTAAATAAGGTTGACAAGACCCCTTTTTTATTCTATAATACAGTCTATGGATACAGACAATCAACAAACACAAACTAAAAAAATTAAAGCGAAAACGAAACTACAACAAGAGCAAAAGGAAATTTTACAATCCCTTAATACTCCGCCCGAAAATGAACTTTGTAGCGATTCGGAAATTGTTAAAAACGCTAATTTTGTAGAGCATAAAAGCGATAAGAAACTTCGTAAAGAAGATGTTATGGACAGAATGCTCGGCATTAAAAAAGATGAAGAAATAAACAAAAGGCAGAATCTTTTCAAAACAATTTGTACTGTTATCTTTGTGATTTTCGTGCTTGCCGTGCTCGCTTTTACCGCTTATCACGATTTTTCAGGTAGTGGTGATAGACAGTTCCCTGAGTGGGAAGATTTTAAGGCCCTTCTAATCCAAGGTTGGAAATTTATATTACTTGCCTTTTTATCTCTCTTTTTTAACTATGTTTTTAAAAGCCTTAAGTTTTCCTTAATGTGCAAATCAGTAACAGGCAAGTGGCATTTTAAAACCTGTTTTGAAACAGCGATTATCGGTAACTATTACAATAATATTACCCCTCTTGCTGTTGGCGGTCAACCTTTTGAAATTTATCACTTAAGCAAACACGGAATTCATGGTGGTGCAGCCTCTTCTATTCCTATTGCGGCGTTCTTTCTAAACCAATCCGCCTTTGTTATTATCGGTGTTATAAGCATTGCTCTCTTTACGAATAATCGCCTAAACATACCTGGCGTTCTTTACAATGCTTTTCCCGACACTTTTAAGGTTATGGCGATTATCGGCGCAACGCTTTGCACGATAGTTCCTTTCTTGGTAGTGCTTTTTTGTATGTTACCTAAACTTACCTCTAAACTCGTGCATTTCGTCATGTTTTTAGGCGGTAAATTAAGAATTGTTAAAGACGCAAAAGGCACAACACTTAAGACTATAAACAACGTTTACCATAACGCAACCTGTATTAAAGGAATTGCAAAAAAACCTTTGGTTTTTATATCTACAACCATATTAAGTATATTGCAGTATATAGCAAGTCTTTCAATTATTTATTTCGTTTTAAGAGTATTTAACTTTAATATTGAGAATTTTAACAGCGTAAAAGGGTGGCTACAAATTTGTCAACTAGGCGCAATGTTACTGCTATCGGTTTCGTTTATTCCAACACCTGGTAACTCTGGCGCTGCCGACCTATCGTTTTACGTGTTGTTTGCTGTTGGTCTCCCCGCTGGTTTTGCTTTCCCAGCAATGGTCGTTTGGAGATTGATAAGTTTTTACAGTTATATAATTATAGGTTTTATCTTTGCTACCCTTAAAAAACGAGCGGATTTAAAAAAGCAAGTAAATGATGCACAAATAAATTAAACGTAATAAAAAATAATAAAGAAAAAAAGACTTCTCGTGAAGTCTTTTTTTCTTCTCCTACTGCTTTTATTGTCCGGAAGTTAGTCTATTTCATCCCCCGTCAACTGCTCGTAAAGGCTCATTGCGTTCTTAACTGCAACGTCCATATTGATATATTTATAGTTTGCAAGTCTACCTAAAAGATAGAGATTTTTATAATTTTTCGCTTCGTCAACATACTTAGAATAATGTGCAAAATTCTTTTCAATCGGGATAGGATAATATGGAATATTCTTGCCCTTTTTAAATCTTGTTGGATATTCTTTAACGATAACCGTTTGTTCTTGTTCTTTACAAGTGAACTTAGTAAACTCGGTTATTCTAGTATATTTATGAGAAGTGGTGTAATTAACTACTGCACTCGGTTGATAAGATGGTTGATTTAAGGTCTTAAACTTAAATTTTAAACTTCTGTACGGCAAAACACCGAACTTGTAATCGAATAATTCATCCACACAGCCAGTGTAAATTAGCGTTCCGTCAAACTCACGCCCACCATAATAAATCTTGCCGTCGTGCAAAAGAATTTCTTTTTTGACGTCCGTTTTAAGTTTGATTTGAATTTTGGGGTGGCGAAGCATATTGGTAATAAGTTCAGTAAACCCACCCTTTGGCATAAATTGGTAAGTATCAGTAAAATAGCGGTCGTCATCAGAAAGGTAAACTGGAACACGGTTCATAACTTCGACGCCCAGTTGTTCGGGCTTAAAGCCCCATTGTTTCATAGTATATATGTAAAAAATATTTTTGTAAACAAAATCTGCAAACGCACGAATTTCCGCTTTTTCGTGTTGTTTAAGTTGTAAAATTGGTACTTTCTTGCCGTAGCCTATCTCTTTAACTAAAATTTCCTTTATTTGTTCGGCTTTTGACGGAAACAGCGAAAATAAAGAATTTAAGTTGAACGGCACGGGCACGAATTTATCTTTTCTAACTTTTGCTAAAACTTTGTGTTCATATTTTTCCCACTCGGAAAATCTTGAAACAAAATCAAATACCGATTGATCGTTAGTATGAAAAATATGTGGCCCGTACGGCTGAATAAGTATTCCATTTTTGTCCAAACAGTCGTAAGCGTTTCCACCGACAACGTCACGCTTATCAAGAACGGTAACGTTGTTTCCGCCCTCAGCAAGTAAACGCGCTATGGTTGCACCGGAAAATCCCGCGCCAACTACTAAATATTTTTCCATAAATAGCCCCTTTAACTAGATTTTCAAATCCCTTACAAATTGCGCTATGCGTTCGGTCGCTTCCATAAGATTTTTCATTGAATACGCATAAGAACATCTGACGTAATATTTACCAAACTCACCAAAAGCGTCGCCCGGAACAACTGCTACTTTTTTACTTTCTAAAAGCTTAGTTGCAAATTCTTCGCCCGTTAGCCCCGTGCTCTTAACAGACGGAAATATGTAGAACGAACCCTTTGGTTCAAAGCACTCTAATCCCATATCGGTAAACGCCTTAAACATAAACCTACGTCTACGGTCGTACTCATCACACATTTCTTTAACCGAACTATATCCGTCTTGCCTACCGTTTTTAAGCCCTGTAAGTGCGGCGTATTGCGAAAAAATAGGCGCACAAATAGTCGTGTATTGGTGAATTTTTAGCATTGCCGACAAAATATTTTTAGGCGCACACACAAACCCTATTCTCCAACCCGTCATTGCAAACGCTTTAGAAAAACCGCTGATTAAAACAACTCTATCTTTCATCTCGGAAAAAGACGCAATGGAAACGTGTTTTTCTCCGTAAGTTAATTCCGAATATATCTCGTCTGAAATAACGAGTAGGTCGTGTTCTAAAATAATAGGAATTATCTTTTCAATATACTCTCTTTCCATAACACCGCCAGTTGGGTTGTTAGGGTAAGGAAATATAATCGCTTTTGTCTTTTTTGTTATGACGCTCTTTAGATTTTCGGGCGTGAGTTTAAATCCGTTATCCCCACTACAGGGTACGGAAACGGGCTTTCCACCAGCGAGTTCCACGCAAGGTTTATAAGAAACGTAGCTTGGGTCGGGAATTAAAATCTCATCACCCTCGTCAACAACGGCACGAAGAGAAAGGTCGATAGCCTCACTCGCACCAACTGTAATAACTATATCGTCTTTATCAAAACCTACCGCAAAATTGTCCTTTAGATAGTCTGATATTTCCGCTCTTAATTCCACCATACCCTTATTAGAAGTGTACTGTGTATATCCTCTTTTTATTGCCTGAATACCCGCATCACGAATATCCCAAGGAGTAATAAAATCAGGCTCGCCAACGCCAAGGGAAATAACGTCTTTACTTTCAGAAACTATATCAAAAAATTTTCTTATCCCCGACGGTTTTATATTATTTGCTTTTTTACTAACGAAATCTCTCATGCTTGAATTATTTGTCTTCTCAAATCTTGGTCAGGCTTTGTGACCTGCCCTTCTATTTTATATCTCTTAAGAATAAAATGCGTTTGAACGCTTATTATTCCGTCTATTACGCTTAATTTTTCCGAAACGAACTTTGCGATGTCGCTTATATCTCTGCCCTCAACAAACACGGCAAGGTCAAACCCACCGCTCATTAAATATAGGCTCTGCACTTCCTTAAAATTATAAATTTCTTCAGCGCAAGAATCAAACCCTTTTAACTGTTGAGGTGCGACCTTAACTTCAATAAGTGCGTTTACTTTCTTTTCCGTAAGTGCCTCTGCGTTTAATATGGCGGCATACTTAACGATAACGCCGTCTTTTTCAAGTTCCTTTACCGCTCGTTCAACGGTACTTTCGTCCGTCCCGACCATCGCGGAAAGTTGCGCGTACGTATATCTTGCGTTTTCACTTAATAAATTGATAAGTTGATTTTTCAATTTCTCCATATTAAACTCCACCGATTAAAACAATTAAACTCTTTATATTATATTATATCCCTGATAATTTGTCAATACTAAACTTGATTTAATTTTGCTATTGTGCTACAATATTTTTAGAGGTGTTCTATTATGATTAGAATTTGGGCAAAAGTAATGAAAAACAACAAAATAATTAAACAATTCACTTTCGAAAAGTTTGAGAATATGGACTATTCCCTTTTCTTTGATTATTTGCGTGAAATCTGCGAAAATTTAGATATTCCCACTCCCGTTCTAATAAAGACGCATCTTTTTAATTATGCAAAATATAACGTCTTACGCTTTACTAAAGACGATTTTGTAGAAAGTATTGAATTTGATAAGTTGATTTTAGAAAATATTTTTATTTAACGCGTATATTGTCCCCTCTTCTACACACAATATATTTCGGGGGACAAATATGAAAATTACTACTATTATTGCCTTCTTGCTGGTTATAGTAGGTGCGCTCGTATGGTTACTCGTCGGTTTATTCGATTTTAACCTTGTAGCGTTCATATTCGGCACAGGCAGCGCGGCAATCGTTTCGCGCATCATCTATTCTCTAGTTGGAATATCTGCTTTGTGGATGATTTTCTACTGGGCACTTTATCACCCGTTTAGAGCAATAGACTAAAAAAAGAAAAACTCTTTCGTTTTGAAAGAGTTTTTTCATTTTATTTTAATTTTTTATTTACTGCAAAATAAAGTGGAAACCCAAATAAATACACTGAAATGGTTTGCCCTATAAATAAAATGATAACTTGCAAATGATATACATACTCTATAGTTCCGTAGCATAATAGCCATATAAGAGGCAGAAAAAATGCATTTAATACAATCGGAAAAATTCCCCCGAAAAGCACTTTTAAAATATGCCTTTTTATAACTTTTCCAATAAAATAGGTCAAGATTGCGCTGACAAGCGTCACCAAACTGCCAAGCAAAATATCATAAATTGCTAACCCTAAAATAAGGTTTGAAACTAAACAGCCAACGAATAGTGCGGGGATTGCCTCGATAAAAAAGAGTGGCAAAATTGTCAATGCCTCGCTAATTCTAATTTGTACAGCCCCGCCCGCTAGCGGAAAAACCAGCATTGAGATTACGGTGTA
Organism: Clostridiales bacterium; assembly: GCA_015069425.1. Lineage (GTDB taxonomy): Bacteria > Bacillota > Clostridia > Christensenellales > Borkfalkiaceae > UBA1259. The sequence continues at coordinate 169,955 of SVIP01000002.1, forward strand.
AAGTCCTGCTATAACGCCTGCTCTTGCAAGTTTTTTGGTGGTGATTTTCATAAAAAAATTCCTCTCTTCGAAATTTTATCACCGAAAAAAGGAACACCCATCTAAATTGAATATTATTAAACTTTCTTCGGTTGTTTTATAGAAGTGTTTTCCGAAAACCTTCTATGGTTATTATACAACGCCTTGTTAAATTTGACAAGTAAATTTTGTTGTGCTAAAATAAAAATATGAAAAAATATTTTGTTTTGCCGTTTACAATTCTTTTTGCGGTTGCTATTTTTATCTTTATAATCACTTTTTCAATAGGACTACCTATTTATTGCAGATTTTTTTATTATCTACAAATAGAGCCTCTCGGTATTCCAAAACTAACGGGTTATGATTACCAAACAATAAAATCTTCTTATGACGCGGTGCTTGACTACTTAACCTTGCCCTCAGTTCCGTTCTCTACGGGTGTGTTTAAATATTCGGAAAGCGGTGCGTCGCACTTTTACGATTGCAAAATTTTATTTAATCTTAATGCAATCGCTCTTTTAATTTCTTCCGCAATTATCGTCATTGGGCTTATCCTTGACAAAACAAAAAAACTAACTCTTTTAAGAGCAAAGGGGTTTCACCCTGCATTTTATTCGGCAATCGGCATTTTTGCTTTTTTCATTATTTTAATAGGACTTGTCTCTATAAATTTCGACACAGCGTTTACAGTTTTTCATAAAATTTTCTTTCCAGGGAAAGACAACTGGACTTTTAACCCTTATGTGGACGAAATTATAAACGCTCTGCCCCAGCAGTTTTTCTTAAACTGCGCTATATTAATAGGCACAAGCATAATCGTTATATCGCTAGGTATAATTGTTTTTTGCTTTTTTATTAGAAAAAACAAACAAAAAACCAAAAAACTATTGACAGAAAGTGAAAAATAGTTTATAGTTTTATTACATTATATAATAGAGGTGCAACCGACATTATAAACGCAATCGTGGGATTAAGTGTTTGCGTGGTAAAGGGGAGGTTGCCGAAGAGAAGTTTTTACCCAAAAAAACTTTGTCTGGGTATACGGAGAATATCCGTATAACTGTCACGCCAAAGGCGTGTTGCGCTATTAAGTTGTGGAAATTTTCACGGTGATAATAGCACCGTGATTTTTTTATAAAGAAATATTTTACAGGAGAAACACAAATGAGAATTAGGAAAAATTTGATTCTATCTCTCTCTGCGCTACTTGTTGCGATACTTTGTTTCGTTTTCGTTCCCATGTTTTGGAAAGACACAAGCGCAGTTGGCACAGTGTTTGCACTTTTACCGCCTGTTATAGCGATAGTGCTTGCACTAATTACTAAAGAAGTTTACTCTTCTTTATTTATCGGTATTCTATCAGGCGCTTTAATGTACAGCAAGTTTGATTTCCTTACCACTGTTGACACAACCGTTGAGGCTTTCGTCGGTAATATTGGCGATTCGTACAATATGGGTATTTTAATCTTCTTAGTACTTCTTGGCATGATGGTAGTTTTAATGAACAGAGCAGGTGGCTCTCGTGCATACGGTGAATGGGCTGTTAAAAAAATTAAAACTCGTAAAGGCGCTCTCCTTTCGACTTTCGGCTTAGGTTGTTTGATTTTTATCGACGATTACTTTAACTGCCTTACCGTTGGAAGTATTATGCGTCCCGTTACGGATAAACACAAAATTAGCCGTGCGAAACTTGCATACATTATCGACGCTACCGCTGCTCCTATCTGTATAATCGCTCCTGTTTCTTCTTGGGCAGCAGCAGTTTCAAGTTACATTGAAAACCCAGACGTTAGTGGTTTTACTATTTTCTTACAAAGTATTCCTTTTAACTTCTACGCAATCTTAACCATCGTTATGATTATTGGTATTACCATTATGAATATCGACTTCGGTGCAATGAAAAAGCACGAAGACAACGCTCGTGATTTCTGCGACCTCTTTACTGAGGGTGACCGTCCTTATGAAAACAACGAAAAAGCACCGTCTTCTAAAGGCAAACTTATCGACCTTATCGTTCCAGTTGCAGTTCTCATCGTTAGCTGTGTTCTCGGTATGATGTACTCTGGTGGCATTTTAGACGGCGCAGGTCTTATCGGTTCATTTGAAAACAGTGACGCTTCGGTTGGTCTTGTTATCGGTTCTGGTTTAGCACTTATCTTTACCATTTTCTTCTATATTGCAAGAGACGTTCTTCCCTTTAAGGAAATTATGGATTGTTGTGCTGAGGGATTTAAGGCAATGGTTCCAGCGATCTTGATTCTTTGCTTTGCTTGGACTCTTTGTGATATTTCTCGTGGTTATCTTGAAGCATCTACTTTCGTTAAAGGCTTTATCGGTAATCCACAACTTGGTTATTTCTTACCCGCAATACTTTTCTTGCTCTCTATGGCTATTGCTTTCTCTACTGGTACAAGTTGGGGTACGTTCGGTTTATTGCTCGGTATTATCGTTCCTCTCTCTGGACCGATTCCAAATACCTTGTTAGTAGCAATTTCTGCTAGTATGGCTGGTGCTGTTTGCGGTGACCATATTTCTCCGATTTCAGATACCACCATTATGGCAAGTGCTGGTGCGCAAAGTAACCACCTTAACCACGTTAAGACTCAAATACCTTACGCATTAGTTGTTGCTGGCGTTGCTTTCGTTTGTTACGTTATAGCAGGGTTCTTGCCTTACTGGTACGTAATGTTACCACTCAGTATCGTATTAATGGTTGCAACCTTATTCATCCTTAAAAAAGTAACAAGTAAGGCTAAAAACGAAATTAAAACTGAATCACAAGAATAGTTTAATAATTTAAATTAATGACGGCGGATTGCATCTTGCAATCCGCCGTATTTTTTATGCTGATTTATGCTAGTTGTGATTTTACTTTCTTAAATTTTTCTTTTTGCTCGTCTAAACTCTCTTTGGGTGCGCTTTCAACTTCATAATAACCGTGCTCTGTCATTTCAAAAAAGACTTTTATTTGGTCGTCGGTTGCCTCGTTCCAATGTTCACGAATAAGCGTTCTAAACCCGTTTGAAACGCCCTCTGTCATTGCCGTTGAATAAATCTTAACAAGGCTCTTTTCTAAATTTAACATATCCTGAAGTGAGTCTTTTTCATTTAGTGTTATGTCTGCTTTATAATTGTCCATTTTCTCTCCTCCTTATAACAATTCATAAAGTGCGTTAAAACGCCTTTCGTGATTGTCTGCAATTTTACTAAACTCGTTTGCTAGTTGTTTGTCTGTTAAAATCCTTGAATATAATCTTGCTTTTTTGCAAGCACTTTCTTCCATTGTAAGCAAATCGGAAATCAAAGTCGCCTCTTTGGTTGTAAGCATATTTTTGCTCATAAAAATATCTCCTTTTTAATTTGATATTTTTATTTTCTCCCAAAAACAGATTTTTATACAAAAAAATAAAGCCCGCTTTAATAAGCGGACTTTGTTTGTTAATTTTTATTTACGCTTCAGTAACAATGACCGTTTCGCCAACTAAGTCACGATAAAACTCTGCACGAGAGGCTTGCATATAAGCGTTTACCCAAAGTGTACCGATACCGAAACAGAGTGAGCCGAGTATTAACCAACCGATAAATGAAAGGTCAAGTAAAAATAATTTCATTTTGTGACCGTTCATTATTCTTCTGCTCTCATCAATAGCTTGGGTTGCGGTATATTCGGGGTGGTCTATCTTAAGAAAATATGCCATTGAATAAGAATACGACTTAACGATACCAGGAATAACGAAAAGAAGTGACCATAGTGCGGTAAACAAGGTTATTAATAAACCTAAAACAAGGTTGCCCGCAACGTCAACTTTGACGCCGTCAATTAGTATATTAAAATCGTCGTACTTAACAGTGTTTCTTGAACGGTATAAATAATATTTATTAAGACCGATATTAACAATACCGATAATTAAAACACCTAAAAGGAATGAACTGGTAAAACCTATTACTGCACCTGCAATTAATGAAACCAGCAATGCAAAAATCCATTCGTTGGTAAAAATACCGTTGCCAAGAGTTTTTCTTGCCTTTGCACGAAGTTCTGAGTTTGGAACCATAAATCTTTCTCCTTATATAATATTTGCTCTATTAAAGACCTTTATAATTTTATTTTAGCACAATATATATAATTATGTCAATTTATAATTTATTATATGTTTTAAGAAAGTTAAATTTTTCTTTTGTACATATCGCTTGCTAAAGCATAAAAAGCCTCTCTCTTTTCGCAAAAATCTTTATATAATTTTTTTTGCTCTTCATTAAAGGTGTAAGATAAGTCATTTTCCGCAAGGCACATTTGACCGTAGGCAACTCTAAAATCAAAATCCATTTCACTGCGAATTTTATCCGCTAACTCTCCTATAGTTTTAGCAACTTCTTCATTAGTAACTTTCTTTCTCATAAAAACCTCCAAAAATAAAAAATGCGCTACCGTAAGGCAACGCACTAAAACGCACACCCTACAGTTTGCGACAGAAATTCCATGTAACAGCATAGGAATTAAGGGCATACATTTTTAACAATAGTATGCCTATGCTGTTCAAAGAATATTTATTTCCATCGCATCGACATTATAACACAAATATAAATAAATATCAAGCGGTTTTAAAAAAGAAACCCCAACTTCTTGGAAGTTGGGGTTTAAGTTTACTTTAACTTATTTGTCTAAGTTTTTCTTTAAGTTGTCGAGTTGAGCGTAAAGTTCAGCAGGTACTCTTGTTAATTCACCGTAGAATTGTTCGATTCCTTCTGCTTCTTTCTTCCAGTTTTCAGTATCAACAGTTAAAAGATCCTTAATAGTTTCTAAGCTTACGTCTTCTAAGCCTTCAATATTAATGTCTTCTGCCTTAGGTACGAAACCGATAGGTGTTTCAACTGCGTCAACCTTATCTTCACAACGGTCGATAATCCAATCGAGAACACGCATATTGTCACCAAATCCCGGCCAAATGAAGTTGCCGTTATCATCAGTTCTGAACCAGTTTACGTTGAAAATCTTAGGTTTGTTAGCAATCTTTTCGCCCATTTCAATCCAGTGATTGAAGTAATCACCCATATTGTAACCAACGAACGGACGCATAGCCATTGGGTCACGACGAACAACACCTACAGCGCCTGTTGCAGCAGCGGTAGTTTCACTTGCCATGATTGAACCAACGAATACACCGTTGTTCCAGTCTTTACTTTGATATACGAGCGGTGCGGTCTTAGCACGTCTGCCACCGAATACGATTGCAGATAGTGGAACGCCGTTTGGTGCTTCAAATTGGTCAGAAATACAAGGACAGTTGATAGCAGGTGCAGTGAAACGGCTGTTGGGGTGTGCGCCCTTAATTGCCTTACCATCTGCATCTTTCATATCGCCGTTCCAAGGATTACCCTTCCAGTCGATAGCGTTCTTAGGAGGATTTTTATCAAGACCTTCCCACCAAACTGTGTTGTCGTCAAGATTTTGAACAACGTTGGTGAAAATGGTGTTTTTCATTGTAGATTTAAGTGCGTTGGGGTTAGATTTTAAGTTTGTTCCAGGAGCAACGCCAAAGAAACCGTTTTCTGGGTTTACAGCCCAAAGTCTTCCGTCTTCGCCAACTCTAATCCAAGCGATATCGTCGCCAACACATTCAATCTTATAACCTTTATCAAGATAACTCTTAGGTGGAATAAGCATTGCGAGGTTGGTTTTACCACAAGCAGACGGGAAAGCTGCTGCGATATATTTCTTTTCGCCCTTTGGATTGGTGATTCCTAAAATAAGCATATGTTCAGCCATCCAACCTTCGGTCTTACCAAGGTAAGATGCGATACGGAGTGCGAAACATTTTTTACCTAAAAGAACGTTACCACCATAGTTAGAGTTGATACTCATAATGGTATTTTCTTCTGGGAAATGCATAATATATCTCTTTTCTTCAGAAAGTTCTGCATAAGAGTGTAATCCCTTAATGAAGTCGCCGTCGCCCAATGCGTCGATAACAGCCTTGCCAACTCTGGTCATAATAGCCATATTTAATACAACGTAGATAGAGTCGGTAAGTTCGATACCGATTTTAGAGAACTTACTGCCAACAGCACCCATTGAATAAGGAATAACGTACATGGTTCTGCCTTTCATAACGCCTTTAAAAAGGTCGTTCATAAGAGCCATTGCTTCGCCAGTTTCCATCCAGTTGTTGATAGGAGCAGAGTCTTCTTTCTTCTTAGAACAAATAAAGGTTCTTCCTTCAACTCTCGCAACGTCGTTTACTGTCGTGCGGTGAAGATAACAGCCGGGTAATTTTTCTTGATTGAGTTTAATCAAAATATTTTCTTCAACGGCTTGCTTTCTGAACGCTTCGAGTTGTTCTTCACTACCGTCAACCCAAACGATATTGTCTGGTTGACAAAGCACTTTTGTTTCCTGGATAAAATCCAGAACTTTCTTGTTTGTCGTCATAATATATTCTCCTTATGTAGTCCGGTTTACTCCGGCTTTTTTTACTTTATTTAGTATTTTTTATTTGCGATTAAGTTATTCCTACTTTGTTATACACCTATTACAAAATTGTTAAATCATTAATTAAACACTATCAATTTTAAGCATTAATTAAAATACAATATTTGCACAAAATCTAAAAAACTTTTTTGTTCCGCATTATAATTGTATCATACCTTTTGTCAAAAGTAAAGACATTGTTAGCCATTTTTTTATTTTTTTGCTTTTTTGAAAATTTTTCTTTTTCACGATTTTTTTATCTTTTTCGACCATATCGTTTCTTTTTTTCTTCCTAACAACATATATACTATAATAAAGTTGGCTATGTGCATTATTTAGATAGGAAAATAAAATGAAGTTTATAAAAAAATCTCTCGTATTAAAAGAAGTTGAAAAAGGATATTCGGTTAGCGATAAACCTCTCAGCGGTATTGCTCGTCTTGAAACCGAATGTGGTGTTTCAGAATTTTATCTAACGGTAATAAACAGTTTGCCCGTATCTGATGCCGAATACTTTGCCTGCCTTTATAATTCGGTTGATAAAATGGTTTTGCTCTCTTTAGGAAAACGCCCTGCGTCTTTCCGTTCGCCAATCGAAAATTATGATTGCACAAAACCCATTGCCATCGGCTTAGCGGTTATTAAGGACGATATTCCAATAACGGTTGCTTTCGCAAAAGAGCCAAACTGTAATCTTTCTTTAAGCGATTTTAAGCGTGCACTTGCGGAAAAATGTTTACAAGATAGAAAAACACGCCACAAAGAAACGCCACCTATTGAACCTATTAAAGAACCCGAACAAGTAGAAAAAATAGAAGAGCCTAAAGAAGATTTTAATACGCCCGAAGAAGTCGAAGTTTATGAAAAGTACAATGACGAGGCGGTTGCCACTGAGAATTATTTTGACTTTGATGAAACGCAAGAAAAACTAAACGCCATAAAGGAGTATGATTTTGTTCGTTTACAGCCTAAAAATGAACTGCCAACTGATAAAAGCCAAGAAAAAGCGAAGCAAAGCCCAAAAATCTTTGACAGTTTTCAAGATGAAAAGAACGCTGATTTCGGCGAAAAACTTAAAGAAGAACAGCCTTTCTTCCTATCAGTTAGTGCAGAGTTGACTTCAATATTAAATAAATTTCCACCCGAAGAAGGACTAAACAAACTTTTCCCCGACGGAAAGTTCGTTAAAATCAATTATTCTGCCGATAAATTCTACGTCGTGGGGTTAATTAAAGAAAACGGAAAGGAAAAGTACGTTTGCTACGGTGTTCCCGCAGTCTATTCCCCCACTCCACCCAAAGAACTTGCCGGATATTGCTCCTTTATCCCTCTTTCTATCTTCGATTTAAATGGAGACGGATACTGGATGATGTTCCAAGATGCACTCACGGGTAAATGTATTAATGCGTCGCCTATAGAATAATTTTAAATTTTTTTCAAAAACGTTGTAATTTATTTTTTAATGCGGTATAATTAAAGAAAGTGTTTTAAGGATTTCTTTATGATAACTGCTGATTATATCGCAATAATCGCCTTTTTGGCTTTAATAATTATCGGTGCGTGGGTTGGTTTCGGAAGAGGACTCGACCTCATTACTCGTGGTTTCGTCGGCTCGGCTATTTCCGTGGTCGCTTGTTATTTTATTTACGGCATTGTTCTCGATTGGGGATTCGTGCAAAGTCTGCTCGCAAAATTCGTTGAGTTTATGCAATCGCAACAAACGGGCTTTTGCGACTTTTTGCTCTCAATCAGAATAGATATGATTGTTTTCTTTGCCGTCCTCTTCTTACTCGTTCAATTAGTAAGAAAACTTGCCATTGCCATTATTAGAAATTTCTTTGAGATAGACCTTTTGGCAATGCGCTTAATAAATAAAGTTTTGGGTGTTGCCCTTGCCTTATTCGTTGCACTCGCACTCACGCTTATTGTTTTCCAACTAATCACCTGGGCGGGCGAAGACACTGTCAATACGGTTGCCGAAGCATTTAAGGGTAGTGCGTTAGGTATTGACAATTTATTTTTTAATAACCCCTTAAACTCAATAATAGAAAGCATAAAGTTAGCAAAATAAAACTAATAATAAAAGTAAAAACGCCGAGATTGTGAAAAATCTCGGCGTTAATTTTTTTACTATTCTTCGAAGTTATTTATTATTTCTTGCATCTTATCAAGATTTTTCTCCATTTCGGAAACTAACTTAAACTGTCCTCTTGCACGGTCTAAGTTTTGACCATCTCTGGTCGTGTGGAAATACACGTCACCCTCAAGATAGTCGGTCAAAAATCTTATGCCACACTCGTAAGTCATAAGTATTGCACCATAAGCAAGATTTTCTTTTTCTATCTTTGTTATCGAACCTTTTAGTGCCGACAAATATCCTTTAGCGTACGCACTGAAAAGTTCTAAGTTAAAGTTAATCTTAGATAAATCGTGTTCGTCCTCTTTAGCGGTGTTACAACCAAAACGAATACTGTCGCCAAAATCGTAACAAATACTGCCAGGCATAATAGTATCAAGGTCAATTACCGCAACAGGCTCGCCCGAAACAGCGTCTAACATTACGTTGTTCAATTTAGTGTCGTTATGTGTAACCTTTGTTGGCATTTGACCGCTTTCTAATAACGAAACGATTTTGCCACAAAGTTCCTTTCTGCCGGTTGCAAACTTTATTTCCTCTTGCACTTCTTTGACACGCCCAACCTTGTCGCAGTTTATTGCGTTAATTAGGTTTTCGTAACGCCTTTTAGTGTTATGAAAGTCCTTTATGACTTCCACTAATTTGCTTGCGTCAAACTGGGCAAGAAGATTTGCAAAATTTCCAAAAGCCACTGCGCTTTGATAAAAATATTCGGGCTTTTCTATTTTCTGATATGCAATTGCATCGGTTATAAATAAATACATTCTATAATAACCGCAATCTTCTTCATTAAAGTAATGAGTCTTACCATCTTTAGTGTAAACCAAAGTAAGACTTTCCCTATTAGGATTCCCACCCCTTTTTGTAATCATTTCGCGGTTAAATTCGGTTACTAGCCTTATATTATTCATAAGCCCGTCAACGTCTTTAAACACGTTATTGTTGATTTTTTGCAAAATGTACTGCGTTTCTTTTCCCTCGTCTCGCATTACTACTAAATAGGTACTGTTAATATGCCCCTCCCCGTACCTTTCACAACTAACCAATTCTCCGCTTAAATCAAATTTTTCTACAATTTTTTTATATCTACTTAACATATTTATATATTAACACAGTTTTTCTTGAAAGGCTTTATAAATAAAGACCCCTTTTTTACACAAAAGTATTTTTTTAAATCAGAGTAGCCTTTAGAACAAACGCCCGCTTTTGCTAAGGGCAAAAGCGGGCGTTCTTGCTATGTTTATTAATTTATTTTCTATTTGCTAAAACTTCGGTTTCGTATTTTTCGATTTCCGACCAAAGCGTACAGTCTGTCGGTGCATTATTGCGTTTGCAGTATTCGTTCCAAACGTCGCCAAACGGCAATACTTTAACTGCTTCTTGTGCTATTATCAGTTCTGATAATTTATTATTGTCTTGCAATTCTTTGAGTTTTTTGTTCGGTGTTAGCATTGCAAGTAAAAGTGCTTTTTGCCAACTCCTATATCCTATTACCCAAGATGCAATTCTATTTATGCTTGCGTCAAAATAGTCAAGCGCCATATATACTTTATCAAGAGCGTCACAGCGCACTATTTCTTTAGCCATTTCTTTTGTTTCATCGTCAAATAAAACGGTATGGTCGCTATCCCAACGAATTGGTCTTGTTATATGGAGTGCTATTTCTGGGAAAAATGCAAGAAGTGCTGGGATTTTATCAGAAACAACTTCGGTTGGGTGATAATGTCCGTTATCCATAAGTGGCAAACAACCGTCGTGCATTGCCGCAAAAGAAAGAGCAAATTCTGCTGAGCCTACTGTATATGCCTCAACGCCAATACCAAAAACTTTACTTTCTACACAAGGTTTAACCTTGCTCTTATCGTACGGAATAGAAAGAATGGCTTCTATACTTTCTTTATAACGAACTCTTGGCCCCATTCTGTCTGCAGGAATATCTTTATATCCGTCACCTGTCCAGATATTCATAACGCATGGAACTCCCGTTTCGTTTGCAAAATATTCAGATATTCTTACGCACGCTTGTCCGTGAGCAATCCAGAAATCTCTAGTAGCCTTATCAGGGCTTGACAAGGTCAATCCATCTTTAACTTTTGCGTGTGAGAAGAAAGTTGGGTTAAAGTCTAAGCCTACGTTATATTTTTTTGCAAGGTCAACCCACTTCTTAAAATGTCTTGGCTCAATTTTATCTCTATCTACAAATCCGTCCTCTTCAAAAATAGCATAACAAGCGTGAACGTTAATTTTTTTAGCGCCAGGGCATAAATTCATAACCTTTTCCATATCAGCCATAAGTTCTTCTGGGTTTCTAGCTTTACCCATATAGTTACCAGTCGTTTGAATACCACCTGTAAGTGGACCGTCTTGGTCAAACCCTTTAACGTCATCACCTTGCCAACAATGCAATGATACAGGAATATTTTTAAGGCTATCAATAACGGCTTCGGTATCTATACCGTATTTAGCGTATATTTCTTTTGCAGAATCGTATCTGTTACACATAAATTAGTCTCCTAAAATTTATTAATTTTGTATATTGTATCATAAAAAAAGGCTGAGGTCAACAGAAAGTTTTTAAAATTTTACCTCAAACAGTGTAAATACTTGCTTTTTTTAATTTGTTATGATAAAATAACACTTGCTTGCGAGCATGGCGGAATTGGCAGACGCGCTAGACTTAGGATCTAGTGGGAGACCGTGGGGGTTCAAGTCCCTTTGCTCGCACCAAAAGAGAGAAATCCGAAATTATTGCCAATCGGCGATGGTTTCGGATTTCTTGTTTATATATAATATTCAGGTTTCAATGCTTTTTTGCTGATTATGACATTGGATGTGTCTAATAACACTTTTGGAGTTTTTTTCAGATATTGATAGAGAATATAAACACCTTTATTAAATGAATCAAGCTGTTCAAGAATTTTGGACAGCTTTTCTTTATAGTAGTCAGCTTCATATTTGTTTGGTGTTTGATATCCATTTATTGAATGCGGACGATCAGTATTATAGAACTCCCTAAATTGAGTAATGGAACGAAACAGATCTTTTTCAAAGCGATAATCGACAGAGATAAGATAATAATCTGAATAAGTTGTAGTATATTGACAAAATGGCAAAATTATTGTACAATTGAGAAGGGAAAATAAGGTCTTGGATTATGAAAGAAATAGAAAATATTAAGAATGTTTTTATCCATACTATTATAGGATTTTCAATAAAAAGCAACGAAAGGGATCCTAAGAAAGGGGAGGAAAATATGAAGCATCATATTTATTATAAATATTTAGAATTCAATGACGAAAAATTTTTTACGATTTGCTTGCTGCCCGGAAAAAATGGGAAATTTCCGGTTGTTATTTCCCGTTCGCCATATGTGAACCATACCGTGGATATGCCGGAAGAAAAAATTATGCAGGACTATTATCATAGCGCCAAGTATTGGTTGGAGCGTGGGTATGCCCTTCTTTTTCAACATTGCAAGGGACAGGGAAAAAGCACTGGCGCTTTTGTGCCTTATGTTCACGAAAGGGAGGATGGTCTTGCATTTCGAGAATGGGTCAGAAGGCAACCGTTTTATAACGGTGAAATTTATTTGGTGGGCGGAAGCTATACCGCCTCTCTTCATTATGCTACGGCTCCGTTTGAGGCAGATGTTAAGGGAGCTATCTTTGAAGTTCAGGACAGTGAGCGCTATCGCCTTTGGTACCGTAACGGACAAATGCGCAAGGGACACGCTAATTGGCATTTTGGATTGTATAAGGCTAAGTGCAATTTGCATAAGAAATTTGATATGAGATCCTTCTCGAAAATTCCAATCAAAGGAGTTTCAAATAGCACGTTTGGGGAATACGCGCATGATTTTGAACAAATGCTCGAAGCCTCCTCTCCGTCACATGAGTTCTGGTCTACACGTTTTGGTGGAGTTGACACAAAGGACGCGGTTACTGATGCAGACATTCCGATTTTACTCACTACGGGATATAACGATTTTTACGTCGGAGGAGTTTTCAAAATGTGGCAGCGTATGAGCGAGCAAACCAAAAGGAAAAGCGCGCTGCTTGTTTCTCCGTATAATCACGGTGATGACTATGATCAAGAAAACGGCATTCCCTTCCCGAACGGTCAAAGGAGGCAGGCCTTTGGCGGAGATTATCAGATTGCATGGCTTGACCATATCAGGAAAGGGACACCACTCCCATATAAGACAGGCGTTATTACATATTATCGAGTATTCGAAAATGGCTGGCAAAGTGATTTTTTTCAGCCGGCGACCAAAGACTTGACGATTCCATTGGGAACAGGTTCTTTTTGCTTTGATTACGATCCGCTATGCCCGCCATCGTTCAGAGGAGAAGGGCTTTTGGTAGAAGATTTGCAAGGACGTTCAGATGTGTTAAGTATTTGTACGCCCGCGTTTGATGCGGACACCTTTGTAAAAGGGCAAATGAAAATTATGTTGGCAGTTGAGTCAAATGTCCCCGACACGTCTTTTTATGTTCGAATTAGCATAAAAAAGCCCGAATATACGTACGTGCTTCGACACGATATCACATCTCTTTGTTATCAGCTTGGTGATTATAATGAAAACAGTATAGCAACATTGGAGTTTTGCTTTGATGAATATGCGTTTCTGATCAAAAAGGGCGACTGCTTGCAGCTCGATATTTCTTCTACCGATAACAATACCTATGTTTGCCATACAAACAAAAAAGGAGAATATTATTTGCAGACTGAAACGGAAAAAGCTGAGAATAAAATACATCTTGACAAGTCTTGCTTAATTCTTCCCGTTGAACCGTCATAATTATTATATAGAAACTCCAACAAGGAACGCTTAAAAGAATAAAAGAAATGCTTGATGACGGATTAATTACGCAAAAAGATTTTGAACAAAAGAAAAAAACAAATTTTGGGGTTGTAATAGTCATTTTGTTGTTCTACCCTGTAAAAATTGGGCGATTTTAGAGGTTTTATAGTACTAACACAAAAGAGTTTGGGTTAAACTACAAAGTTTGACACAAACTCTTTTTTGTTGTTGTAAGAAAAAAAAGGGACTTGAATGGGGAGAAAATTGCACAAGCAATTTGTGCGGAGCACCAAACAGTGGACACCCACTGTTTGTCGGAGAAGGGCGCACAGGCGCCAAGTCCCTTTGCTCGCACCAAATATAGTCTCGGCACTTTTGTGTTGAGACTATTTTTTGTTATATATGGATAAGGTACTTGAACGGGTGGATAGCAACAAAAAACACCCACCTAGTTTTAGATGGGTGTTTTTTGTATTTATCACTTATTTTTTGTTATTACCACGGTAAAAATTCGTTTCCTTTTAGTTTTAACATCGCCTCTACTAAAAAATAATCTCCGTAAATAAACGGAACGTGTATTTGGCTTGTGTACATCAAACTGCCCATTTGCAAAATGGAATCTTGACTATCTTCCCACGAACACCAATTTTCTTCCATTGCTCTTAAAATATTAATCGCACTTTCAATGTATTTTTCTCCAGCACACTCTCCTAAAACTTTTGCAAGTTCAATAAGTCCGCAAGATGCAATTGCGCCCGCAGTTGAATCATAATATAGTGGATTGTCGGGTTGACGAAAATCTAATCTCGGTAGCCAGTTTGTTTTTTGCGTTTCCTTAATAAAATAATCCGCAACTTTTATAGCCGTATCCAAATATCTTTGTTCTTTGGTGTGAATATATGACAGCACAAATCCGTATAACGCCCAACTTGCCCCTCTTGACCAACAAGAGTTTTCCGAATAGCCTTGTCCTTTGCGCACACCCAGCACACGTGGGCTTTCCGTATCGTGAACGACGATATGGTTTACAGAACCGTCCTCTCTAACGTGGTCACGCATTGTCATATCAGCGTGGCGCATAGCGATTTTACTAAACCTTGAATCGCCTATTTCCTTACTAGCCCAATACAGAATAGGAATATTCATCATACAGTCTATAATAGACCAGCCGGCAACCTTTTCGCCCCAAGTCCCATCGTTCCAACAGCGAATATAGTCGCCTGAAACGTTATATCTACTCATTAACGACATAGCAGCGATTAAGTTGCGATTTTTTGAAGATAGGTTTTCCGTTAAGCGGTAGTTTACGCCACTGGTTAAGTGCCACATAAATCCCACGTCGTGATGCCAGTCTTGCATACTGAAAAAAGCTTTGTCCAATAATTTTTCAGAAGTTTCGGCTGTAATTTTGTAGCACTCCTTACCCGTGCCGATATACATAAGCCAATTTAATCCGCCCCAAAAACCATTGGTCCAATTAAGCGGACTTTCTTTTCCGTCGTCATGCACTCCGTCAACACTCGTGTAGGGTAGTTTATCCCTACTTCTAAGTGTAACCAAGGATAATTTTTCATCTAGCTTAACCCAAACTGCGTCAATCCATTTAGAATTTTCGCTAAGTAATTTTTCAAACATTTTTTTCTCCTTTACAAATTGAAAACAAATTGTGCGTTTACTTCGCTTTTACCAAACACCTTAAAATCAATCAAATAAGCGTCACGTGGGAATTCGCCCTCTTTCGAGCGAGATGGATTGTGCGGTAATTCTTTTCTATGTGAAATTTCTGGCTTTATTTCTAAATCGCAAGAAAGAAATGCGTCACCTAAACGGATACCATTCTCTTCTACTATTGGTTCGACGTCTGAAACAAAGTGAAAATCTATACTTTCTTTTACGCCTTTTACAAAATATTTAACGCTAACACAGTCCGTTTCCGTACGATAACAAACGGTTAAACTTTCAGGTGCATTTTTATAGGCCTTAGAAATATCCATAACTATTTCATTTTCGTTCTGACTAATAACATCGCCGTGATATTTCTCGCCGTACATCTGCAACTCTCCGTCTACGATAGGAACGCTATGAGAGAGAGAATTGCAAGCAAATATTTTGTATCTTTGCTCGTCCGTACCAAAATATTCTTTAGTGTAAAGACCCGCACCAAAATCACAAATAACTCTTTTATTATTTTTTACTATTTGGAAAGCACCGACGTCGTTGTGGTTATGTATTATGCCGTTATTTCCGCACTGAACGGCAAAAGAATAGTTTTTGCGTTTTCTTATAAACACTTGCGTCTTTTTATAATAAATGCTCTCTTCTTTTTGCGATAGGTTTTCTTGTTCGTCAAATACGGTTACTCCGTACAACCCACGCAAAGAAAGACCAACATGGCTGGGCAAGAATTTTGACATTTTGTTGAACTTAAATTCATTTGAATAGAGTAATTTTATGGCGTACGCACTGTTTGCGTTCATTTGCCAAGTTGGATAACCGCCGTCAGCAAAAGGCAAGTAAACGTCTTCACTCATTCTTGCGTTTTGAACGTAATGAATAACGTTCTTGACTTTTTCGCTATCAATAAAATCGGGACGGGCGTTTCCTAACTTTTCATAAGCGTCAAAGAAAACGCAAAAATTAGAAAATCCGTACTGCCAATAATTAACACCCTCGTAACAAAAACCTTGTTCGTCAAAACCAGACAAAAAAGATTTAAAGGTATTAAACAGACGGCCTTTTACATTTTCAAAACGCTCGGGGAAAAGATATAAATACGCAAGCCCCACTCCGCAACCACAAACAGCCGCCCAGTTGCAGTCGGTTTTATCCCACCAAAACGCATTGTTTTCGTAAACTTCAATAACTTTTCTAAAAACGCTCTCCTTTACTCTTTCTCTTAAAATTTCCGATATTTTATCTTGGAAAACAAACAATGTTTCAGCAAGCATTCTTGCTGTTTCTGTAGAGAATAAATCTAACTTTAGATAAGCATGCGCAGGTACTATCCACGAATACTCGTCTATAATTGCCGAGATAATGTCTTCTAGCTCAGATATATATTTATCGTCCGCAATAGAGAGTACTTGCAATATTGTAAGCCGTTCACGCCTAGAAAAAAAGGCTCTTTCAAAAGTCTTTCTATCCCCGTCGGTAAAGAAAAGTTTATACATAGAAAAAGGCAGAACGGTTATAGGATTATCTTGAAATTTTTCTTCATAGTATTTTTTGAACTCGTCTATATATTTTTTGCCTTTTTCGGTTTTAGCGATTTCTTGTAAATTTTTATAACTGTAAGTATACATTTTAATCTCTCCATTAAATCTTCGTAGTTGAATTTGCTTTTGCTAAAATATTTTTATCATCTATCTTTAAATAAACGTCAATAGATGAAGTGTTTAAAACTTTATCGCCTGCGGTAGAGAAAATTAAATTTTCGTACGCACTAACGTAGTCAAAAATTTCAATATTGGTTGCGTGATAAACGTCTTTTCTTTTTGAAAGTATTTCACCGAATTTTTCAATTAATTCCCAGTTATCGTCTTTACTAAACTCCCAACTGTGCCCCATCAAATAAAATAAGCGAGGGTTTTGGTTATATACTACTAAATTAGGTCTATCTTCTAAAAACTTATCCAAAAGTTCAAATAATTGCTCGTTTTTATGTCTACAAGTTAATCCCCATTGCAACCAATCGGTGGGCATATCGAAAGCAAGCGTCTCTTTCGTCCCTCTAAAATAGGAAACCCCTAGCAATTTTAACACTTCAATCGCTTGCTCGTTAAAACAGCCGTAAGCGTACGCTCCCCCACGGATAATTTTATTAGACATGTTTTCTAGAGATAATTTATCTTGATAAAATTCCTTTATGATTTGCGCCCCAGTCAAATTTTTAACCCACAAATGTTTTTCGCCGTGCATGGCAATTTCCATGCCCGAATTTAGGTAAAATTCTATAGGAGTACGGTTTTCTGTATCATTTAATTGTCTATCCGAACAAATATTAAAAGTACCTTTTAAACCATACTTTTGCATTATCTCAATTAGGCGCATATCATCTTTTGCGCCATCGTCGTAACTTAAGGTAACCGCTTTATCTTTCCAGTCGGGAAATCTTAAATATTTATACATAACTTATAAACTTAATGCTCCTGATTTTATTAGAACTTCGGTGTTTGTGCCGTAAATTATATCCTTTTTATTAGAAACTAATTTACAGAACTCTTCAATTATTTCCCAACTTTGTTGGCTTAAAAGTTCAAACTCGTAAGCGTGTCCCCAAATATAAAAGATTTGCTCTCTATCCGTTTTAAGGTCAATAAACTGCTTTGCAAGTTCAAACATTTTTTCCTTTTCCCCTATGTATACACTAGGATTTAAACGATAAAGATTAGTTGGAAGTTCAAATGAGTGGGAAGAAGTAATTGTGCGTGCATACTTTATATTAGTATCATTTTTAATAATTTCTGCTACCCTGTCGTCATTGTTTACCCCACCGCAAGGGTACGCCATGCCGTATATTTTATATCCAACAAATTCTTCCAGACGCTTTCTGTCTTCTTCTACTTGATAAATTATGGTCTCTTTATCTTCTCCCGTTAAGTTGGGGTGGGTTAAGGTATGCACGGCAACCTCGTGACCAGTATAAACTTCCTTTACTTCGGACGGAAAAATCTTGTCGTGCACCACACTTCTTCCGTCAAATTTTACACACCCTTTTAAGCCAAGCAAGGAAGAATTAATATTAAAAGTCGCTTTAAGATTGTACTTATTTAAAAGTGCAACAAAGCGTTTATCTTGCAATACCCCATCGTCGAAACTAAATGTTAAATATTTCATTTTACCTCTCCAAAAAACTATTAAAAGTAAGTTCACGTAAAACTTTTAATAAAATTAAAAATAATACGTGTCAATACTTTTTTAATTAAACAACGAAAATACTAAACGCATTTAGGTAAACCCCTACCAAAGCCGACAAAAAATCGGCCTTGACAGGGGTTTTTCCTTTTCTTTAGTTAAACTTTTTTATGCCGTACTTTATTAAATAAAGTCGTTAACACTACCAAAGTTTTCGTTTAAGTCTGACGAAAAATCAGACACCGTCATTACGTCGCCTATTGAAAGACAAATTACTACTTCTACATTTTTATATGCCTTTTTCATAATTTCACCTACCCTTCAATTTTATTAGCCCATGCGTTTATATATTTTAAGTCGTTAGCAGTATAATCTACTTTATACCACTTTCCCTCAACTTCATAAACGTACAAGCCTTCGCTTTGCGCTTTATAATCGTTTACTGCGTCTTTAGAAACTTCTGCAATTGAGCGTGTTTGTGCATCAGAGAAGTACTTAACATCGCCAATTTCAACGTACGCTTTTGCAGTGAATTTATCGTTAGCGTGTTGATCTTGTAAATCCTTTAATACTGCAGTATACATTGTCTTTTCTTCGTTGAACCAGTTTTGACAAGGAATATCTAAGTTCTTATTCTCTTCGTTAGTAAGAAGTATACCGTATTTAACTTCTACACCTAAACCACCAAGCACCGCCTTATCATCTGCGCTAATTTCAGCAGCAAATCTTAAACCTTGCGTGCCATTTGTCTTTACAGACGCACCCTTAATGTGTAAGTCAACAAATATTGCCTCTAAGGTTACGCTTTCTTGAACGCTTGCAATACTAAAGTCTTTACTCTTATAAACGTTTGTTTCGTCGCTATCCGTATAATTCCAACCGATAAAGATTTCTCCTGCTTTCGTTGGAGCGGTAGGAGTGAACGCACCGCCTTGTTGAACGGGGTTTACAGTTGAAACACCGTCAACGATAGTTGTTACTGCTAAACTTTGAATAGCCGTGTAGCTTCCTTGACCGTTAAACGAAACGTTTGAAACTTGCCAATAACCGCCCTCTAAACCAGAATTATCAAAAATCTTGAACGCAATCTTACCATTAAAGTCAACGTTATTGTAAACTGCTATTCTAGAGTTACCGTTATAAGAACAAATTAATTCTACCTTCCCGCCAGCATAACCGACTACTTGATGAGTAATACCAATTAAAGCGGCAGGAGTTTTAGTACAATAATATACACCTAAGCTAGCACCAGCAGTAGCATCTGCCTCTTGAGCACCTCTTCTATTAAGCTTTATCTCTTTACCTGTTGATAAGTCGCCCGACTCGTCAACGCCAAGAACTAAACCCCACTTGTGATCATCGGTTTCAGCGGCAAAACGTCTTTCTGTATAGGTCAAACTGAACACTTCTTCGCCTTCTGCTATACCATTATCGTAAACGAAGAAATTAGAAAGAATATATTCGTTTTCTACATTAACATCACAAAGCTTAGCGCTACTAGGTGCTACAAATGAAAAACAAGCTGGATCCCCTAAAATTGTGCAGTCGGTACTTTGTACTATCGTGTCGTTAATCTTTACGTTTTTGAAACTAACGGCAGCCGCTTTAGTCTTACTTTGTGAAAATTGAACGCAACCATCTGCAACACCTTGTTTGTGCAAAGTTACCGTCGTATCAGGATTTACAGGTAAAGCGTCTGCTGATTTAGAACAGTATAGTTTAAGAACATCATTGGTTACTTCAAGTTTTATATTTGCAGAATGTAGCGTTGCCCCTTTACTAGTATAAAAGTCATATATGCAAGCCCAATATGTTGTTCCCAACAAAGCATATCCGAAGTCTATACCACCATCTACTAGAGTTCTTGGATAAAAAGATCTGGTTCTATCAAAAACATATATCTTATTTCCAGAAAAACCAATATACAAAGTATTATCGTCTGCAGTACCATAATACTCTAAAGTAGCTGATAGCGGAACAGCTGTGCTCTTTGCCGCACCAAGTGCAACAACCCTTTGCAATGGATCATAACTTGCTAAACCTGTGGTATCTGTTTGAAACTTAAAACTTACCGAATAACTACCGCTATATTCTTTATTTGTTATAACGGTTGTTGCGTAGTCTTTCCCGCCAGGAACAAATTTCATTGTTTCTGGTTCAACTACCGACAAGTTTTGCTCCCAGTCGGTTTTATTAAAATCGCTAGACGTTATGTTTTGTATGCCACCGTCTGCTACTACAGTAACAAGTGAGCCAAACAAAACGGAAACGGCTAAAACGAGTGATAATAAAACACTAGTTAAAAACCTTCTTCTCATTTTTTAGTCCTCCTCTAAAAAATTATTTTTTATTTATTTTTACCGATATACGGAATCGGTTAAAAACATCAATTTTATATAAACAAAATAGAACCTTATTCAACTTCTATCTCTACAATTTCCATCGTTCTTGCGGGAATAACTAGGGAAAAAGTGTTTTCGGTTGAAGATATTTTATATCCATCGTACTTTGTGAGTGATTTTACCTTTTTTATTTTTTCGCAAACCTTTACTTCGGGAACGATAGTGAAAAACTCGTCATTACTAACCAAAGTGACAATATTTTTATCCTTTTTCATAAAGGAATTAATTTTGCACTCACAGTAACTTTTCTTTACTATTTTTGGTGCATCGGTTAAATCGTTTAAAAACTTTGCAAGTTTAAGTAAAAAAGTTTTGTCCCACTCTTTATATCTTAAATCCGCCGTCCAGATTGCACCGTGCTTATCCTCACCGTTAACCTTGCACTCTGCTCTTTTTAACTTTTGATTAAAAAGTGACTTTAAGTCTTGATTTGCAGATATTTTTATCTCGCCCTCACTTAAAGCGTGTCCGATAATCTCGCTATAAGAAACGCACACGACAAGTCCTTTAACTTGTTCAAGTTTTTTTCTCTCGTCTTCCTCATAAAACTCAGGAAAAAGAACTAGCAACGGGTTTTTATAACCTGGTAAATCCTCTTCGGTGATAACACTAGAAATCTCTAACCCCTTTTTAATCAACTCACTTGAAAGTTTGTTAAAATTGTATTCTCGATTTTCTATGTATCTTTTTACGTCTTCTTTTATATGCTTTTTAGGATAATACAAGGTATAGCCTAACGGCTTTTCTAAATTAGAGAGCGCCTTTAAGTCGTCTAAGTTCTTAAGCATTGCCCAGTCGTTACTACTTACTCCGTCAGATAGGCAAAAGAACGGTGCTTCCGCACACGCTTTCCACTCGCCACCGACAAACACTCTGCAATTGTTTCTGCGATACACGGCTCTTTTTAATTCATTGTGACTTTCGTGTATTGCGTTCCACTGTTCTTGGTTATCGTTTATCGGTAGAAGTGATATTTGCTTAAAACTCGGTAAATATGCTTTAAGTAGCATTTGCATTAAGTAAAAATCATAATGCACGTATCTCGTTTGTTTTGCCGAAACGTTAAACCCTCCACGTCCCTCTTTTGAAAGTGTTGGATTGGTGGTGGATACTTCTTCAACCATTAACGCATAAACGCCCTCTCTATACGACACGTTATAGTCTATCCCGTATCTATAGAACGCCTCGAACGGTTCTCTCGTCCAAAAACTATTTATAAACATTATATAGTCTTTGGGATTTATGACCGAATAGAGTTTGTCGTAAAAACCTTTCCACCTATCGTTTGTAAAACACAAAAATTCAAACTGTAAATTTTCTAAAATATATTTACGGCGAATTTTATACTCTTTCTTTTTATCAAAGGTCGGTTTGAGTTTAGCCTCGTCGAACGCCTTTTTATTGCTTCTTAGCCAGTCGGTAAACTGAGAAACGGTATCGTCTGAAAAATCACCGTTTTGAATAGACGGGCGAGAACAAGAAATTCCGTCTGCAATCTGCACGCCGTCAAAACCATAATAATCGATAACTTCTTTTAGTTTTGCAATAAAGTAGTCTTCATAATAACTGCCGTCGCTAAACTTTTTTAAGATATGAATACTATTTTCATAAACCTCGGCATTTTGATTTAGACAATAAAGTTCTTTATGTTCTTTGCAAAAATTTGTGGCAATTTTATTTCCGTCATCATTAAAATACTCAAAGAAATTGAATATGCTAAATATGACCTTTACGCCCTTTTCATGCAGTTTTTCTATTAAGCCTTTAAGTTCAAAACTCGTCCAGTTTTGCCTTTTTCTATCCCCGCTTGCAAAATGCCCAGAATACGAGCAATCACACGGTAATAGGGGGTAATCACCTTTGTCTTTTTTAAAATCATTGACAAAATCTATATGTGAAAACAATATAGAAACACCTTCGGGCTGTTCGCTTAAGTTTGATAAAAACTCGTTGACGCCAAAGTCTTTTTTTTGATTATCAAATCCTATAAGTTCTATCCAATGCCAGTTTTTTGCCATAATTAATAAATTAATCCTTTAAGTTTACTTCTAAAACCGTGTCTAAATCGTTTGGTAATTTATAGGTAAAGTGTGGGGTTGCGCCCATTGCGACAAAGGTTGCCTTTTTGTAATATACCGCAGCGAAAGTCTGTTTAGGGACTACTAATTCCGAGCCGTTTTGCATATCTCTAACCGATTCAACCCTTGTCTTTTCTACTTCTAATAAAGGAATTGCGCCTATTGGGCAGTCAAAAATATGTGCGTAAAGTTTTTTGCCTTTTTGTGTATATTTACCGAACTCAGGTCTCTCAAACTCTGACGCACCGCAACCGTAAATACTGTCTCCGTAAATTTTCATCCAGTCGCCGATTTCTTCTAAAATCTCAACAACTTCGTCTTGGAATCTTCCGTTTGCATCAGGGCCAACGTTTATAACGAAGTTACCGTTCTTGCTTACGCAGTCAACGAGTTTATGGATTATCATTTTTGCAGGCTTAAAGTCTTTGTCCGAACGGTTAAAACCCCAAGTATTGTTTAAGGTAGTTATTACTTCCCACGGAACATGCTCGCCCACTTCGTTTAGCACGCCCTCCTTTGGCACGAACTGCTCGGGTGATGCAAAATCTCCCGCATAAATAGGCGGATTTTTAGATAAAATTCCGTTGAACGAACAACCGCTTCCGTCAAGTCTGCTGTCAATTAATACGTCCGGTTGAAGTTTTCTTATCTTCTTTATAAGTTCTTCCGCCTTCCAAACGTCAGCGTTCATTTTGTCGTAAGAATAGTCAAACCAGAAAATGTCTATCTTGCCGTAGTTAGAGGCAAGCTCAACCATTTGGTTGTGCATATATTCTATGTAGTTGTCTAAATTAATTTTTTCGTCCTTATAGTCAGGGTTACCACGCATTGGGTGGATTAAATCGTCGTATTTTGGATAGTCGGGGTGGTGCCAGTCTAAAAGTGAATAGTAAATACCTATTCTTATGCCTTCCGCCCTAAACGCATCTACGTACTCTCTAATAAAATCTCTTCCCGCTGCCGTTGCCGTCGTTTTATAGTCTGTATATTTACTATCAAAAAGACAGAAACCGTCGTGGTGTTTTGCCGTTAAAATTGCATACTTGACGCCCGCTTTCTTTGCGAGTTTAGCCCATCTTGTCGCATCAAAATCTTTAGGGTTAAATTCGTCAACGTACTTTTGATATTCTTCGTTGGTCATTTTCTCTACGCTCTTAACCCACTCGCCTCTTGCGGGAATTGCGTAAGCGCCCCAGTGTATAAACATACCGAAACGGGCTTCTTCATACCAATCTGTTCTTTTCATCGCATTTTACCTTCCTTTTTAAGTTTACTCTCTGATATAAATCCCCAAAGCGTTGTGTCCACCATGGGTAAATTTTGTTCTTTTCTGATTTGATTACGAAGTTCTTGCAACACTGTTATGTATCCTTTTATCGCCCTAACTTCTCCTAAACCGTTCACGTATAAGGTTGTTAAATAAGTCATGGCTTGTTCCACTTTTTCTAGGTCTTTATTTACCTTGTCGGGGAAGAACTTATCGTAATCGTTAAGCGGTGGTATCCTTGAGTTTAATATATCAAAAATATTTACCGCATCTATCTTGTGCGAAATGGTTTGACGAACGAACGCTCTATCTATCTCTTCGCTCTCTTCCATATCTTCACTGTTCCATACCCTATCCGAAAAATAGCACAAAATTGGTAGCATTGAATAATCAAAGTGGTTATGCACTCCCCACGCACAGAGTTCGCTACCTATAATTTGGTTTTCTTTGCCGTTTTCCACTTTGGGGCTAGAAGTTGGCGTCCAAACCTTTAACTTATCCTCCCTAACGAAGTCACACATATAGGTTTCTGGAAAATATGAGTTAATTACCTTAAAGCCTTGGTCTAAAAATCCTTGCATTGAACAGCCGTCTACTGGCCCTCTATCTTCCATTGCGACACGCCAAAAATGTATGATTATATCTTTATCAAGTTTGGTCGGTTTGGAAATATCCACTGCGTCGTTAAACATAATGGTCTTTTTCCCCAAACTCTTGACAATTTTATTTATCTTGTTGATAAAATAAATATATATGTCTAAGTCGGTTTCAAGATTTTCTTGTTTAGCAAGCGCTTTGCAACGCCTACAGTTTTGCCATTCGGGGAATAAACTCGTGTACTCTAAATCGTAAAAATACAATTCGTCGCCACCGATATGGAAATATTCGCCCTTAAATATCTCGCAAAGTTCTTTAAATATGTTAGTTATAACTTCGTAAGTCTTTTCGCTAGATACGCAAGCAACGTATTTACTGATTGGCTTTTCTGTATTTCTTGGCTCTTCTATATCGCAAAATATATCTGGGATTGCTTTTATTAAATAAGAGCAGTGGGCAGGAACGTCAATTTCAGGTATACTCTCTATTCCGAAACTTTCCGCATAAGAAACGAGTTCTTTTATTTCCTCTTGGGTATAAAGGCGTCTAACCGCTAAGTCGTTAACTTCGGGATAACATTTCAGTTCATAAGAAAACACTCCGTCCGATAAATGCCAGTGTAAATATCTGTATTTACACAGTCCCATGCTGCGAATATGCATCTTAAATTCGTCCATTGGAACAAATCTTCTAGCAACGTCTATAAGTACACCCCTATGCGAATAGTTTGGATAGTCCTTTATGCTCGCACACTTGATATACACCGTCTTTTTATCTTGTTCTACTGCTGAAATTATGGTCGCAATCGCATTTCTAAGTCCAAACTTGTCGGCATAGAAAATATTGATTATATCTTCTTTTATAACTATTTCATAGTACTCTTTTTTATCGCTTGAAATCTTGCTTGCCTTTATTAAAGCCTTGCCTTCTTCTAGCGAAAGTTTAGTTCCCGTCACTCTAAAATAATCGTTATAAACGCCCAAAAAAGCATTAACAAAACACCCGTTTTCTACAATATCAATCTCGATTTTGGTCGTACCCACGGGGAAAATAAATTTCCCCTCCGCCCCTTTATACTCTTTAAGTCTCGGTAATACTTGCATTATTTAATTCCTCTTTTAACCTTCTTTACTACAACAATACTAACTACCACCGCTAAGACAGCCACTACTACGGCTATGGCAATTATAACTATTAGCGTTCCTCCGCCATTATTTTGATATTGCAAATCGTTATCCGCTACGTCAAAAGAAATAACTTTCTCTACGCTAGGTAAATAATGAGAATATACTCTAATCTTTGCTCTTCCTGCACCATTAATATATAAGTAGCCGTCGATAATGGAAACTTCACCTTCTAAAACTTCGTAATTAATGGTTAAATATTCAGTTATATAAGTGTTTTCACCTTTTAATTTAGCGTTGATATAAAATGCTTGCGAATCGTTGGTTAAACCCTTAAATAAATTTTCATCTACTTCAATAGCATCAATCTTCAATTCACCGATATTTAGTTCGATTTCCTTAAATTTGCTTGCGTCTATTTCAGAAGTTATCTTTAGTTTAATTACTCCCGCACCAGTCGTTACTAGTCTATTTTGGCTGTCGATACTAGCACTTCCAGACACTACTTCTACCTTGTAGCCGTGGAAAATATCAAGATTTGGAACGGTGTAAATATAGTAATCAAGTTCAATTGGTAATTCAGTGTGTAAAAGGTCAATAGTTTTAGAAATTCCTAAATCCACAACTTCAGGAACTACACTATCGTCAATTCTAAAATTACCTTTAACGATTAAATCGTCAAACTTAACGTCGCACTCGTCAACTTTACTTTCTCCACCAACAGTGTAGCCGTCTAACTTAGACACGTTAGTAAACATTGAAACGTATCCGTTAAAATCAAATCCGCTATAAACTGCGAACAAGTCGCTAAGGTATGTTCCAACGTCTTTTTCGCCAACTCTATGGTAAATAATTCCTCTATAATATTCTAACGTTCCGTCTGATTTAGCAACCAATCTTACCGTCAACGGACAAGTTGGGTCTGCATAACAACCAAATGAATCTTTGCCGTAAGTAGTTTTAGCACCATCTGTGTTTTGTGTAACGTAAGTGGGAACAACCACCTCACCGTCTTTATACATTTCCGATTTTTTAACGTTAATTAAAAGTGCGCTTGCGCCCTCACCTAAGGGGTTTGCACCAATTTCATCTAAGCCGAAACCAAAGCCGAAAGTGTATTTTTGATTACGAACGCTTTGGTTGGAATTCTCCACCGTAACGGTAAAGGTTATATCAAACACAACGTCGTTTTTATAATCGTGTGTAAACGGAGTGATTAATCCAACTTGTACGGGGTTTTGACCTACCGTATTCTTAAAATGTAGCACGTCGTTTATGCCGATTTCACCAGATTCACCGTTTATAACGAAGAAATCACAAGCATTTCCACCAGTAGTAATATCTTGTGCGCTATCAAATCCGTTTTTGTATTCAAAGTTGTAGTTTTCACCCTCTTTTATTTGTACGATAAATTCCGCAGATACGCTGTCGTCACCTTTTAGAGTTGCTTTTACTTTAACTTCGCCAACCTTTAATGCAGTGAGCATATCCCCGTCGATAGTCGCAAATTCGCTACCCTCAACAACCTCGTATTCACACTCAACGCCGGTTGATAATTTAACGATATCCCCAACGATTAAGCCGTTATTTTTTTGGTTGTCTAATTTCAATTCTAATTCTCTATCAACTCGTGCAACGTAGTCGACTGTGAGATTGCTTATTTCCCAATAACCGCCCTCCAAGCCTGAAGAGTTAAAAATCTTGAACGCAACCAAACCGTCAAAGTCAACGCTGTTATATACCGCTGTGTGAGTTGGGCAAGTCTTATAGTCGTTATAACTTATCTCTACTCTTCCGCCCTTAAACCCTTTAACCGTATAGGTAAAAGGCACTAAAGCCACAGGCGTTTTAGTACAATGGTGTACACATCTTCCACTAGGAGTGTCCGCTTCTCTAACTCCGTTACGAGCAAACTTGATTTCCGTGCCTGTTGATAAGTCGCCCGACTCGTCAACGCCAAGAACTAAACCCCACTTGTGGTCATCGGTTTCAGCGGCAAAACGCTTACCCGAAAAGGTTAAACTGAAAGCCTCTTCTCCATTTTCTAAACCAATTGTACCTAATTTAAATTTTGAAATAATTTTTGCATTAGTATTGTTATCATAAAGAACTGACTTTGTTGCACCGATA
The DNA here is from genome assembly GCA_015069425.1 of Clostridiales bacterium. Taxonomy (GTDB): domain Bacteria; phylum Bacillota; class Clostridia; order Christensenellales; family Borkfalkiaceae; genus UBA1259. The sequence continues at coordinate 197,835 of SVIP01000002.1, forward strand.
AATTCAACTAAATTTTCATTGCCTACAACAGTAAAGTCGCTCTCGACAAGCAATTTTCCATTTGCTTGAATATTGCTAACGGTATGACTATTCGTAACGCCACCATGGACAGACTTTGCTTGAGAGAATTGTAAATAACCGTCCGCAATCCCCTTTTTATGCAAGGTAATTGAAAGGTCTGCTGTAGCAGAAAAATCCATTGATTTAGAGATATAAATATCAAGAGTATCTGCCGACGCACCGCTCTTTACTACTAACTTTACACTCGTTTTACTAAAAGATAGGCTCTTTTCCGTTTGGAAATTATAAATGTGCTTCCAAAATGGCGAACCTAATTCCATAACGCCACTTCCGCCTTCCTTTTCTTGGTACTTACTCTCTCTATCGAATAGGAAAAGTTTAGTACCATTAAATGCTAAGTAAAGGGTGTTTGGATCTGCATTCAAATAAGCAACTTCGTTGTTAAATGGAATTTTAGTCTGTGCTTCAGCGCCTAAAACGACAAGCATTTGCATAGGAGTACCGTCCACACCCTCTATTTTGCCGTTTTTAAAGATTACTGAATAACTACCGCTAAAAGTTTCGTTGCTCGTAACGACAGATTCGTAATTACTCTTCTCTGAAACGAAACTAAATCCGTCGCCAATATCGTCCGCCTCCCAAGACGCACTTGAAAAGTTTTCCGTATGAACTACGTCACCGAACGAAACGTTCTCTTTTGAGGCTTTAGCGACGTTAAGCCCTAAAAATCCCGTTATAAAACAAGATAAGCATAAAATTGATAAACAAATAAAACTTAAATATTTTTTATTACTCATTTTTTCCCTCCTAAAACTCAACAGGTTCGACCATTTTGTCAAAAGCAACCTTTGATAAACGAACGGTAGGAATACTAATTAATGAAATAATCAAAGCAAGCAATGAAACGTAATAGTAATTTATCGCACCGTTGCCGTTTAATTTTTCAACTATTATAAACGCAATAGTGTGCGTTTTGCCGACGCCGTTAGTCATAACTTGAGTATGCATAAACATTTGGAAACAAACCGCAACGCTGAACATAAGCAAGGTACTAATGGTCGGCCAAATTAATGGAACGTATATTTTAATTAATTCGGTAAACGGTCCACAACCATCTAAAAGAGACGCCTCTTTAACAGACTCTGGTATTCTTGAAACCGCACCGAAAAGCAGAACTATGTTTCCGCCAACGCCCGCCCAAACGCAATAAACGTAGAGCGTAGTCATTGCATACTTTTCGTCGTAAATTAAATCGGGAATATCCGTAAACGGGATATTAAAATTATTCATTAAAACGTTTGTCAAAATACCGTTATCTTTATCAAAGATGTTTTTAAATACCAAAACTAGTACTACGACTGAAATGATGTTAGGGAGATAGAAAATCATTGTGAAAAATCTACTACCCCAAATCTTTTTACTTATGAAAAACACTGTAATAATAGATAATGGCAATGCCAAAAAGATATTTACAGGAATGTACCCTATCGAGTTCCAAATAGCGTGCCTCCACTCGGTGGTAAACTTAAGATTTATTATTAAGTTCTCAATATTTTCAAAAAGTCCAAACACAATTTGTCCAGCTTCGTTTTCCGTCATAAACGCAAGCGTTAGTTGGCTTAAGTTTATGTATACGGTAAACACCGCAAATTGTAATAGAGGCAGGGCAAGCATTACCCAAACAAATATTAATTTATTTCTTTTTGCCTCGTCTATATGTTTTTTAGCCATTAAAAGCCTCCGTTATTTGCCAATAAACGCTTTTGCGTAATCTGCTTCGTAATTTATTATTTCTTCAATGATTTTATCTATGTCGCTAGTTGCCTTTCCTGCAAAGCGTGGGATTATGTTTTCTATCATAATTGATTTAATTCTTCCCAATCTATAATCAAGGTTACTGCTTACACCATAAACGTTGATGCTGTTATTATAAACGTCTACGATACTTTGCGTCCAACCGTCAAGCGTTCCTAAATCAACGTCGTCATACTTAAACGGACGAATATTGTTGGTGTTCTTTGTGTAAACCTTAAGCATTGCGTCGCTATTCATAAAGTTGATAAAATCTTTTGCAAGTTCGGGGTTAGCACAGTGTTTAGGAATTACTAACTTTGTACATTCACTTACGTTAACGTTAGTAGTTCCGCCGTCTTTTGAAGTTTTATCCGCACTAATCCAAGGAAGATTCATCATCTTGCAACTAAAGTTGGGATATAGTGGAACGTAGTCTTTCATTTCGGTCATTAGCCAAGAACCGTTAACTAGCATTGCTATTTCGCCTTGGAAGAATTTCTTTTGAATACTTTCGTTATCGGCATTGTTCGTGCCAGGGTAAATCCAAGTTTTGCTATTTTTGTTTGCGTCTTGACCTACACCGGTAATAATTTTACCGATTGCTTCGTAAGCCTTTTTTCTACCTTCCATTTTGTAAACGTCTGAAGTTTGGAAATCAAAGAATTCTCTTGCTCCTGCTTGACCTTCGTATTGGAAAGCAAGTGCTTGGAATACAGACTTAAGATAACCGTCACAACCTGCTCCGCCAACGTAGCCGATTGCATAAGCAGAAGATTCTTTGCTGATTCTGTCGCATAAAGCATAGAACTCGTCCATTGTGGTGGGAACTTCCCAACCGTTTGAAGCAAACATTTTGTCGTTATACGCAATACTTGTTACAGATGCGTTCCAAGGTATTGCATAAAAATGTCCGTTTACTTTCAAACTCTCGATAACGCCTGGATCTACCTTATCAATTAACTTTTCGCCGTCAACAACCGTTTCATAAACGTCATCTAGGGGAAGTAAACGGTCAGCGTTTACGTTAGTTAAGAAGTTTCCGCCTGCTACACAAGAATAAATATCGCTTAAACTCTTAGTTCTGCCAGATTCTAAAGCACCTTGAGCGGTTGCTTCCATACCCGTTGACGCAGCAACTTTTACAACTACGTTGGGGTTTTGTTTCATATATTCTTCGGCAATCTCATCAAGCCACGCTCTACCAAAGCCCGCTGCAAAAACCGAAACCTTTAATAAGGTTTTTCCGTTGTTGGAATTGTTACAAGCCCCAACCGAAAAACAACACACTACTGCTAACAGTAAAGATACTAATTTGGTCATCACTTTCTTCATAATTTTTTACTCCTTTTGTTTTAATTATTTCATCGGAACGACGTAATATGCTTCACAAGAACCCATTGTCGTCTTAAACGTTCCGTTATTTAATTTCACTTTAATTTTTCTGCCTTTTTTGTAAAGGTAAGCGTATTTTGCGCCCTTAAATTTAATGGTAACTTCGTTTTGCGTATCGTCTGCGGGGTTGTTAGCGTTAAACACTAAAAATCCGTCTCTATTGTCTTTATCCTTAAATACGCCAAGTGCAACGTCGCTCGTTCCTTCTAAACTCTTAATTCTCGGGTGAGATTCAAGCGGTCTAGTAACACCGTCGAAAACTTCATTTCCATAGAATTCGTCGTTAATCTTAAGCATTACGCCCTGCCACTCAGAATTCATATACATATTTTCAAAGGCTCTTACTTCCTTTATAACTTGTTGCATTCCATAATAGAGAGAAGTTCTCCTTCCGTCTTTAGAGATAAGCGCATCAATTGAACCTTTGCTATAATACTTAAAGGTGTTGATTCCAACCGAGCCGAACAACATTTGCGAATAAACTTGATATGCCAAGTCGTCATAGTCTTTAACGTTCTTATAAGTTTGATGTCCTTCGGAAAGAATAAAACACATCCAGTCTTTGCCGTTGGCCCTAGAAATAGATGCGAACTGTTCCATTTCCGTCCAATAACCGGGGTTTATTGCGTTTGCCTTATCTAGCGGATAGGTGTCGTAGCACATTATAGTCGAGCCTGTAATTTTTGCCGCCGTATCTACGTAATCACCAAACGAAGAGCCGAGCGTCCCCATACCCCAGTTGGGGAATAAATTTATCCACCATTCTTTGTTGTTGGTGTTTATACTCTTAAAGTAATCGTACGCTTTTCCTAAATATTCTAGTTCATTAAATTTGGGTTCGTCCTTAACGTTAAAGCCTGCAAAATTTTCATATTCAGAGTAAAGGTCGTATACTTCCTTAAACTTCACTTTGGCACTATCTATTGTTGCCTCGTCTTTTTTCATTTTATAAAGGTCGAACAAGTTGGTAACATAAGGCTCTGCTATAATAACTTTAATTCCGTAAGGAGCAAGCCCCTCGATGAAACCTACTCTTTTTTCAGTCGTATCTTCCCAAAGTGGAACTGCGTAGTTAAAACCACACTCTGCAATATATCTGTATTGGTCTTCCATATTGTACTCAAGTCCATCAGACGGTGGTGTCCCGTAACAATAGAATCTAAACGGTTCATACTCAGAATACTCTACCGTGTTAAAGTCTGGTATATTTGCACTGCTTGTACAAGCCGTAAAGCATACACAGGTCAAAAGACAAGCCATTATGGTTGCAATAATTTTTTTCATCATATCTCTCCTTTTTGTATTTGTAAGTTTTAGTTTTATATTTCTGTAAAAATCAACTAGGCTAGAAAAGTTATTCCTTAATACCGCCAGCGGCAACGTTTTCAAGCATATTTCTGCCACCGATAAAGAATACGATTAATACGGGAACGGTCATACAAACCATTGCGGCAAAAAGTTTAAGCATACCGCCACCGAAGATGTTTGAAGATAATTCTTCTAACCCTGTGGACAAGGTTTTTACGTTTGGCATATACATATATGGTGTAAAATAATCGTTCCAAGTGTTAAGACCAACTAAAATGGCAATGGTTGAAAGTCCAGCCTTAGACATTGGCAAAATGATTTTAAAGAAGATATAAAAATCGTTCGCCCCATCAATATACGCTGCTTCCATATAGGTTGAAGATAATCCTTTATAGTATGCGAATAAAATAAAGAAGTAAGCACCGAACGGTGAAGCGTATAGACAAAACACACCAAAATAGGTATCCATTAAGTTTAAGTCGTTAAAGAGTTTTACGGTTGCGGTCAACGTTCCAACACCAGGCACCATCATAAACACGATTGCAATAGTGTAAATTAGACTGTTAAACTTAAATTTATATTTTGCCAAAATAAACGAAACGGTACTCGGAAATAAAACCCCCAAAATCGTTCCGCCAATAGTGAGGATAATCGTGTTAATGAACATTTGTAAAACGTCGTACTCAACAAAAACTTCTCTGTAGTTTTTGAAAACGTCGCCCGTGATAAACAATTGCTTGGGCAAAGAAAATATGCTTTCAGAATATTCAGACAAGTTCTTAAACGAGTTCCCCACAACTATAAAGTATGGAAAAATTAAACTGAACGCATACAACACAAAAAACACGAAAACTATGGCGTAAACGATTGTATTGCGGGTACCTGATATATAGATATTTTTGCTTCTCGGTTTCCTTTTAAACAATTTCATTTGCTTTACTATTTTCTCCTTTTAAATTTTCATTTGGTACGATTCTGTAATTTCTTGGTCTATTTCAAGCGTCTTAACTTCGTACTTTGTAAAGTTCAACTTTAATTTTTTGCCGTTAAACTCAATCTCGCACTCAATCTCTTTATCGGTTGAGTTAAATAGTCTTGCTATGCTTCCCGCTCCGCTCTCCGCTTTCTTAAATGCTTCTAGAAGTATTCGTTGGTCACTAAGCGATAACCTTACAGTTTTTAACTCGCCCTCGCCGGACGGGAAAATTTGCATTGCGTAAACTCCGCCAATTTCTCTTTGATAACTTGCTATCTTGCTTTCTTCGTCAACAAAAATACTAAAGTTAAATTCCGAAAGCCCCAAATCCATAGTCTGCAAATATCTATTCTTTTCAACTATAGGCCTATCCGCTATTGGGTGCGCACAGTAGGTCGTCCCCCTAAGCAGTGATAACTTAAGCGTCTTTTTATCGTAACTTACGCCGTAGTTGTTTTGCATGGATATGCCCAATGCCTTATCTTCAAACGGAATTTTTAAGTACTCTTGCGCAACGTGTTCGTTACAGATACAGTTAATTTCTTCCTCACCGAACATCTGTCCACCATAAACAGATTTGTTTATCATCGGCAAGTGCGCCTTTACGAAAATATTGTTATTTGCTAGCACCACGCCCACTTTAACGTCCACTCGCAAATCTTTTTTGTAAATTTTATATTGAACAACCGCTTGCGTCTGTTTGTAGTAGTAAAGACTTTCAACCGTTGTAAAAATCTCACCGTCCTCAACCACTTTAACAGCACTTTGTCCTTCAAACACGCCTATTGCACCAAGTTTGAAAGGTTTTGGGTTTTTGCCCGTCGCCTCGTCACGAACTTTTCTGTGCCCCCAGGGGTTTTCATTATCTTCATAAGCAAACAATGAAAATGCATTCTCATTAAGATAAGTTTTTCCGTCTATGGTATACTCTTTAATTGCGCCCGTCTTTTTGCTTATGACCAAGCGACCTTTTTGGTTTTCAAAAACAAAATCTTTCTTGAGCGCCACTCTATCCACGATAGGCTTTATATTTTTATAAGTAACGAATACGTCAAACCTATTAAAAGAAGTCGGCTCTAACTCTGCGTAAAAACCTATGCGCTTTCTCCAGTCCATATTGATATTGCTATCGGCTTTTGTCGTTTGCGATAAAATTTCCTTTCCGCTAGCGTCCTTAATATGTATAACCGATTCTTCGTCCGCTCCACAAAGAGGTATTACGCACAACTCACACTCGACGTACTTTTTAACCTTTCTTGGTTGGTCGTTGAACACGAATATTGGATATTCGCCTTCACTTGCAACCTTATCCCCACTGCAGAGGAAACTTGTTAAAGAAGTCCTTAAGTCTTTAAGTTTCTTTTCCGCTCCGCCTAAAATTGCCAAACCATAATCTTCGCCCGCCTTAATGCTCGTTCCTGGCAAAACGTCGTGGAACTCTGAGAATAAAATGTCTTTTAACGCTGACTTTAACTGCTCTTCGGGATATTCTCCACCACACTCGGCAACCGTCGTCGCCATTTTTTCCACTTGATAGTAAAGTCTTTCCACCGCTAGGTATTTACTCTTAAGTTTATTTCCACTCGTATAGCAACCCACGTTGCAGTTATTTAATGAAGAGGCAACTTCGCCTTTTGCAGGAATTTCTAAAAGCGCCTTATCGGGACTACTATGCACCAATTGGTATTCACAAGACTTTTTTAACTCTTCAATTCCTTTCAAGTCTTTTCTTGATGCACCGCCACCGTGATTGCCTACCCCCCATAATTTAATAAAAGGTTTATCTTCCTCTTTTCGGCTCTGAATTTCTTTTTCTATTAATTGTTTGGCAAATCCAAGCGGTGTTGAATAACTAGAACAGTGGTAGGCTTTAACCGAACTTCCGTCATAACCCACCCAATTAAAGCACTCGTCGGGATATTCAAATTCCATTTTTGACGGTCTAGTCGCAAGATATCCCGTTTGGTTGCATTTTTTTATTATTTGTACAATTCCACGACTATGCCCAAACGGATCTAAATTCACTGCCGTTTTAGGCTCAACGCCGAATTTTTCTAAAAAGTAGTTTTTGCCGACCAACACTTGTCTAGCAATACTTTCTCCCTTAGGTAAAAGACAATCGGGTTGAATATACCATCCACCCATAATTATCCATTTACCGTCTTTTACAGCCTTTTTTATATCTTCAAAAAGTTTTTTATCTAATTTTTCTATCTGTTCGTAAACGTAAGCTTCGTTGTGGCAAAACACAAAATCATACTCGTCAAGCAATTTTATCGCACTGCGATAAGTAGAAAGAGCGGTGAAAACACCCTCGTCCTCTTCCCATTGCCAAATCGAGTCTATATGTGCGTTTGCGATTAAAAAAATCTTTGGTTTATTGTTCATTTTATCTGTCTTTATTCTACCTTTTTATGCGTCATTATTAAAAAAATTAAAGAGGAAATTAAAATTGCGCCCTATTATTGTCTAAATTTTATCACGCAAAAATCCGAATTTCTTGTTTTTTTTTAAACAATCTTTGCTTTTTTTTAAATTACGCTTGCTCTTTTTTTAAATTTCATATATTTTTTGGGATTTTTTTGCGTTTGTATTGACATCTTCTTTTATTACATTTATAATCAAATTATGAAAGAATTAATTTTTACACCTAAATCATCTTTTGTCAATCCGAACTCTCCGCTTGACTTCCATATTTGGAAAAATAACCCCGTTGCTATGCATAAGCACGAATATTACGAGTTTTTGTTTTTCCAAAAAGCACCGGTTAAGCACCTTATTAATGGTAAGAGCATTATTTTAGAGCCGGGATGTTTGGCGTTAATCCGCCCCAATGATAAACACAGTTTTATTTTTGATAAAAACAGCCCAACTCAACACGTAAACCTTGCAATTACCGCCGATTATTTTGAAAACACTTGCAACGCTTTTTTCGATAGGCTTTTTTCTTATCTCAACAATTCGGAATCGGAAATTTACTATCAACTTACCAAAGCGGAAATTTCACAGATTAACTACTGGGTAAACAAAATCAACCTTGACTTTATAGAAACTAAACAAAAATACTCGCCCAATATCACTTCGCTTTTCCTTTGTTGCACTTCAATTATTTATAATTACGTCAAGACCAATCAAAGTTCTTTCCCCGACTGGTTTAAGAACATCATAAACACGATAAATTCGCAAGATTTTATCGACAAATCGCCTGCGGATATATATTCTCTTTTCCCTATGTCCGTGCCTATGGCAATTAAATTTTTCAAGCAATACATTGGTGAAACACCCGTTGAATACCTAACTAAACTTAAAATGAATTACGCATGCAACCTACTTAAGCACACCAACTACACCACTCTACACATTTCTAGTTTGATAGGTTATGATTCGCTATCTCACTTTAACCACGTATTTAAAAAATACAAGGGCGCTACGCCAACCCAATACAGAAAACAAGTTTAACTGACTCTTTAACTAAAACCCCACGCACAAATTTGTGCGTGGGGTTTGTTTTTTTGTTATAAAGTCTACATTAAAAGCGTTCCCTCAGTCGATTCTATAACTTTAAACATTTCTATTTGTTTACCCGTTAATGCGTCAATGTAGACGTAATAGGTTGAGCCGTCGTATTCGCCCATAAATTCATAGCAAAGTTTTTCCGTGCTAGTCCCGATTGGAACGACTGCCAGTCTTCCAGTTTCAACTAATATATTACCAGATACTTTTTTCTTTGCTTGCTCTTTTGTTAAAGCGGGTTTTTCCAAATGTCTTTCAGTATGATTTGTGTAATATCCCGTTGCTTCGTATCCAATTACCATTTTTGTTTCCGCACAAACTCTAACTTTTATTAAATCCGAATAAACTATCGCTTCGCCCTCAGTGTAAGCAAGGTTTACGGTAAAAACGTTGTTTGATAGATTAATCCATACGGGTTTCATTTTCTCTATGCCTAGTTCCGCAACGAATTGCTCGGCAATCTCCTCGGCTTCTCTCTTATCGCAATTTACCTTTTCGCAACTTCCTGCAAAGGAGAACATTATTAACTTTCCCCCTTTTTTAGAAATCTGTGCGAATAAAATTTCCCCGTCTTTCTCGCCTTGAACGTTAAAACACTCTATATTAGCGTCAAGTACGCCCACGTTTTTAACCTTTTGCAATGAGTATTTATCGAATATTTTAATAAAGGTTTCCTTTGCGGTGTTTTCGTCTATAGTCTCTTCTTTTAATCCTTTAATTTCCCTTTGATTAATACCATCTGAAAATGGTCCGTCATAAATAAGTTCTGGATATTGAACGGATAGATTTTGCAAATCGTTAAATCCATTAATTACTAGGTTTCCACTACCGCCGTCCATTAAGGTTGCAAAAGAGAAGTCGTTTCCCATTTCTCCAACCATTTTTTGCAAACTCTTCTTAAACTCTGCGTTTGCCCTATATAATCCCATAAGCGACTCTTTATCTTGTTCGGTAAGATTTTCACCGTTTATGATTTTATTGTTTAAATATTTTGCGTAGTCGCATATTTGGTTTATAAGTTTAGTAGTATAATACTTACTCTCGTCTTGAAGTGGCAATTGTTGGAGGTCGTTTTCGGCAAGTTCACTATTTATTGCCGTATCCACTAGATACTTTTGTAACGCTCCTTTATCGCTTGTCGCAAGTGCTTTCGACAAGTTAAGGTCAATGTTGTCAACCTGCTCTACCGTATCGTAAAAGGACTTTTGATAGGTTGATTCTAACATATTATCACTTGCGGTTGGCATTAAAAAAGTAAAGGTCAAAACGGACGACAAAACTAAGGTTGCAACGCCTAAGGAAATAACTGCTGCAAGCCAACCACCGTAGCCCCTGTTCTTTTCTCTTCTTTTTTGGCGATTTGCACTTCTATGCTCTCGTCTAATTCGTTTTTCTTGTAAAATTCTTTGATGACGCTCTTCTCTTTGTCTCATCATCTCCGCACGCTGTTCACGCCTTGCTCTATTTTCTTCGGCTTGTCGAACAGCCCGCTCTTTCTTGCTCTCGCTTTTTAGCATTTCTATTCTCGCCTGTCTTTGTGCCTTAAGTTCTAATCTTTGCCTTTCAAGTTCGGCTTTCCTTCTGTTTTTTTCTCTTAAAGCGGTTGCTCTTGCCTTTTGCTTTTCGGCTTTTCTGTGCGCCTTTAAGCGAGCGGTTTCCAATCTTTTCTCTGCATAAATATGTTCTCTTTCTTCTCTAAGTCTCTCTCTATTTTCTTTGCTGTTTTGAAAAGACTGTTCTCTCTCATTTTGATTAACAACCTTTTCCGCCTTTTCTACTGCGTTATTTTTCTCTTTTTCCATACTCCCTCCTTAAATGGCAAATACGTGATTACCTATAGTAACCGTAGTCTTTCTACTAAAAATCCACGAACTGGTTGCCGTTGCAGGATTATAATAATACAACGCACCGTACGAGGGGTCCCAACCGTTCATAGCGTCTTGCGCCGCCTTTTTAGCCGTTGCGTTAGGCGTTAAATTGATTTGTCCGTCCGCAACTGCGGTAAACGCATAACTTTGATAAATTACCCCCGACATAGTGTTCGGAAAAGACGCACTCTTTATTCTATTCATAACTACCGCACCCACTGCAACTTGTCCAACGTAGCTTTCCCCTCTTGCCTCACCGTAAATAAGGCGAGCAAGCAACATTACGTCACTGTCACTATATGCATTGTTTTGGGTGTCACTTGACGAGGCGTAATTACTCATACCTAGTGCTTTTAAAGTTTGATTACCCACGATTCCGTCCACTTTTAAGCCGTTCTTCCTTTGGAAATATTTGACCGCCTCTTTGGTTTTAGAGCCAAAAATTCCGTCCACCGAGCCTTTATAATATCCCCAATTTTTAAGTTTTTGTTGCATGGTTTTAACTGCGTTTCCCTTTGAGCCTTGCTGATAAACGGCAGCATACGCCGTTTCCACTCTTGGCGACACGGTAGAAATACCGACACATAATAGCATAGTAAACGCCATTACGATAAGCGCAGTTATTTTGACTGTCTTTTTCATGTATTTGTCTCCTTTATAACTTTTTTCTAAACTCGTGAATAATCTCTATAATCTTACTTTTATATTGATATCCTGCCTCTTGACCTATAAAACAAAGTGGTGGGTACACTACGCACCACCAATTATCGCCTTTACCATCGCCCAGTTCAATTATTAAAGCGTCGTAAAAACCTTTTTCTAATTCTAGGCCCGAATAAACTCTGGTTGGGAACTCTTCCCGTTTAATCTTAGCATTGCTTTTATAATCAAATCCGCTACTACTAAGCACACTATCAGCGACCTGTTCAACACCGTTTAATCGTACGGAAAGCATATTTACCGCCTTAGTTTTAGTGTCGCACTCAGCAATAAAAGGAGTAAGATATAAAACCACTGCGTTTTTAACTTTCATTTTTACCGACTGGTCAATCTCGTCATTCGAGTTGGCTCGAATATGAATTCTAAGATATTCTTTATGCACTTCATTTTTAGGCATAATTAGACTTATCCCCGACAAAATTATTATGCCGACTATTAAAAAACTTATGCAAATCTTTCTCATTTTTCTTTTCTCCTTTTCCTAAAAAAGTTTTAATCTATTGTCTATTTGGTTATTGACACATATTTTAATTTTTATACCTTAAGAAAAAAGGTTATTCTAGCACACCTTTAACACAAACGAAAGCAACACCCTTCACGAGAATTCCTCGTGCTATTGAATAATTTAGAACACAAGCATTATCACAAATACTCCGCCACGCTTACGAGAATTCCTCGTGCTTTTGTGTAACACAATATGCTATAGATAAAAACAATATATTATATGTAATTATTCCCCACGAGAATTGCTCGTTATCACTAACTCTACACGTATATTTATTATCTTAATTTGTTATTACTGTGACACTTACAAGGATTACTCGTGTTTTTTGTGACGCAATGTGCTATGAATAAACCAATATAATACATATAATTATGCCCCACGAGAATTTTTCGTAATTATAGCCACATTACGCACTGGATTCTTCATACTCAAAACTAAATTATATACGACCATTTTTCGTAAATTATATTGCATTATGCACGAGAATTTCTCGTATGATAAGTAAAAAACGAATTTTTCTCGTAAACTAAAATATAAATAATGTGTGTTAAAAAGTAACGCTAGCTAAAATATAAATTATGCGTCTTAATAAGTAACACTAGCTAAAATATAAATCATGCGTGTTAACAAGTAACGCTAATAGCAAGTTTTACTAAATATCACTTAAAATTATTTAGATTGGGAGAAATTAAAATGAAAGATAAGATCTCGGATAGAATTAAAGAAATTAGAGCAGAGTATAAACTTTCACAAGAGGAGCTAGGAAAAAAGATTTCCGTTTCGCAAGATACCATTTCTCTTTGGGAAAATGATAAAGCTTTGCCAAGCACGGAATACGTTATTGCAATTTGCAAATTATTTAGTGTTTCCGCAGATTATTTATTATGTTTAGTTGACTAAACTTAACCCCCTCGTCAAATTTTTGGCGAGGGGGTTAAGTTTTTTATTCTATTTATAAATAAAATCACATAGTCTCTGCTTTTAATATTTTATTTCCAAATCTTGATAGAAGAAGTTTGTAAACTGCATCTCTTTCTTTTTTATCTAAAAAGACGCCTACTACAGTACTACCGCTCCCCGTCATAATCGCAGTCTTCGTGCCAGCGCTTTTTAGGGCGATAAGGTTAAGTTTTATATTGGGGTTAAGAGCGGTTGCGGACTCAAAAAGGTCGTTCTTTAATCCGTCTAAAAAATCCTTTTCTTCCCCGCTATTTAGTGCAGATAACACCTTATCGGTAGAAGTGGGTTGCGTTTTATTTAACTCGTCAAATTTTTTATAGCACGCTCTTGATGACACGCTCTCTTTGTCGGGAAACAACACAAAATATAATTTTTTATCTTGCTTTAGACACTCAACCTCATCTCCACGCCCACTCATTACAGCATATCCACCGTTTAACATATAGTTGGCGTCACTGCTTAGTTTATTTGCAAGTTCACTTAAAGGCTGATCGACTGAAAATAATTCTTTCATTGCGTTTAGTACGCCTGCAATGTCGGCAGAAGAACCGCCAAGTCCACCGCCTATCGGTATTTTTTTGTCGATTATAATATCCACTCCGCTAGTTTTGAAAGTTTCCTTAAACAGCACCCCCGCTCTAAACGCATTGTTTTCGGGAACGGAACAATCAACCTCTAAACCTTTAATTTTTAGAGTAATTTTATCGTCTTTTCTCTTTTTTACAGTGATTGTGTCAAAGAGATTTATTGAACAAACCAAAGATTTTAATAAATGGTAACCGCCCGACACCCCAAGGATATCGAGCGTTAAGTTTATTTTTGCTTTAGCCTTTACCGTTATTTTTTTCATAAGTTTTCCTTAATATTTATTATTACCTATTGTATTCTTATTATTTTTGTCTATAAATAACAATTCTTTCATTACCCGTTAAAGGGAATTGCAAATCTTTGTTAGACTGCGCCAAATCGTCAGGGCAAACGTTAAGCCTTTTGGCAAGTGAAAACAGTTCCTCGCCCTCTAGTGCAATATACACGCTAAGCGCACAATCGTTTTTAACTTTTTCCTTTATGGGTTTAACATCACTAACAAGTTTAATCGCTTTTTTCTCGTTCGGGAAAAGTGTAAAGGTTAAGTCGCAATCAAGTTCAATTTCGTTTAAGGTTACTATTTTTGCACGGCCGTTAATAGGCTTAGCAATTAAACTGAGTTCCGCATCACACCCAAACGCACAATCTAGCACACACTCAAAAGGGATTTGTAAATTTTTAGTAAAAGTCTTACCCTCTCCGTCACGGAAAAATCCGATTGCTGATACAATGCCTGTAACTATTGTATTTTCGCCAGAACAATTTTTAGTAAAAACTTCCGCTTTTTCACCACCCACGGCAAACACTACTGCACCGACGGGCAATTCTTCCACTACTGCTCTGCCCGACACAACAGCGTTAATACTGCGTTGTTCTAGTTTTTTATAATAAGCGGTTTCTTCCTTTATTAATTCAACCTCTTGCTCGGTAGAAAAGGCATCGCTAACGACCGTAATCCCTTCTTCCAAAAAGGCTTCGCCTTGAAATATTAAGTGGACACTTACGGAAACTACGCTCTTTTGACTATTTTCATCCACTGTAATATCAATTTTAAAGGACTTTTCTTTAACTTTTACAGTTGCGTGCATATCAGGCGTAGCGTCCTCGCATTCAATCTCCGCCCTAAACGGAAAAGCCCTATTTTCCTTTATTATATCGTTCTTTTCGGTTTTTTGCAAAAGAATAGCCGAGCAGTAAACTTCGCCGTCCACGATAATAGAACCCACACCGCATTGAACGGCAGTTATAACCGCCTCAGCCCTATGCGTTAGCACCTCTTCTACCGGATAAGAAAGTTCATATTGTTCGTCTATAGGAAAGTTAAGCGTTTTAACGCCATAACTTTTATGTATTTTTACTTCATTAGAATTAACTACTATATTTTCACCGTGCGAAAGCGCCCTGCATTGTTTTGCGCCACTAACTTCTGCGGAAACGGAAACAAAAGCATTCACGCCAAGTTTAATTCCGCTCAAATCGTATTCACACTTATCAACGCTTGCAAAAACGAACGCTGTTAAATCGGCGGATACTCTCTCGTCGTTAAATACTCCCTTAAACTCGTTACCGCATTCGCATTTTTTAAGTTTTCCTTGTGCGTCAATATAACTAATATAAAAGACGACCTTTCCAAAATAATTCAGTCTACCGTCTTGAATTTGGTTATCGCTAACCGACGCAAAAGCCGAAACGGATAAAACCGTGCCGACCTCTTCAGTCGGTATTTCCGTACGGCAATCCGCCTTTATTTGTTCTAAAATTTCAAACTTTTTACAATTAATATTTATCGTCTCAAAAACAGGTTCAAACGACATAAAACCCCTCCTGACCTTCTCATTACAATATATTGTATTGTCAGAAAAGCGGTTTTATTCCATAAATTTAAAACCTAATCATACTAAACTGTTTCTTGTAACTGTTCTTTAGTTGAAAAGTAATAACAAACATCGTCCTCACTGACCTTTTTAAGCCCAAGCCTACCGATAAGTTTTTCGGAGGGAGTGTTTTGTTTATAACAGCGAGATTTTAGAAAGTTTGCCTTTAAAGTGCTTAAAAGGTATTCTTTTAATGCACTTGCACTCTCTATAGCGTAACCTTTAGACTGGTCTTTTTTAAAAAACCTAAAACCCATTTCCACTCCGCCATAAAAATCGAAGTTGTGCAAAACGAGTTCCCCTATTAATTGACCATTTAATCTTACTGCAAAACTACACTCTTCCTTTTTTTCAAAAAGGGCGTTTTGAAAACGGAAAAAGTATTCGGGGGTAGGCTTTTCGCCGTTTAAATCGTTTTTATAGTCATATCCCCAATATTTATTTAATTCATCGTCTAGATATAATTTTGCGTATGCGTCTTTGTCCTTTTCGGTAATTCTGCTAATACTTAAACGCTCAGTTTTTATTTCCAAATCCTTATCAAGAAAATCAAACATCGTATACGCCGTCAAAAAATTCTTTCTTTTTATCTCTATCGGCTGATACTGTGTTTTAGAAGTTCTTAGTCCCAAATCCCCGCAATCTTCTTCACGATTTATAAACTTAACCTCGGTTGCGTACGCTTTTGCGAACTCTTGCGCCATAGTAGGGTATGCCCCCACGTATTCGGTATCGGCTTTTTCCACGTGAACGATAAGGGTGTCGTTTACCTTTTCACCAACCGAAACGGCAACGATTTTACCGTTTACTTCTAAGTATCCGCCCAACTGACTTAACTTAAACATATTTTGAACAAGTTCTAATGCATGCTCTCTTTCTAGATTTTCTATCTTTCCGCCCACACTTCTCTTTTTATTGTTTTGCTCAATAAATTTAACTGCTAACATTTGATTTTCAGGTGTAATTTTTTTGAACTTATAATCGGGATAGTTTTTCTTAAACTTGTTTACGTGATTTCTTTGTCCACTAAGTTTTTTCCCCGAATAGGTTATAAATTGTTCAGCAGTATATATATAATCGCACCAATCACGCTCAAACCTATTTTCCGTCTTAAAATATCGCTTACTAAGAAAGGTAACTTTTTCTTCGTCAAGATAGCCAAAACTTAATGGTAATCCATTTTTTAAGCAATACTCTTCAATTTTGCAAAGCGCTCCCTCAACAAAGTCACCTATAGGAAAATAAAAGGTTTCTTTATGATTTCCTCCCGTCTCTTTTAGAATAAGAGTATCGTTAAAAATAGCGTAATCAACTTTAACCGTATCACGCCACATATACTTAACGCCCCTAGAAATATCGCAAAAATTCATCTGCGTTTTATCTAGAAACTCTTCTATTAAATTCACCTCTCCATTTAAGGGCTTAAATTCTAGCATAGTAAATTTTTCTTTCCAATATAAAACGGCGTAAAAGTACGCCGTCTATAGATTAATTTTTATTTTTTCTTGTTATCCTCTTCAGTCACAGCTTTAAGACTTGCAAGCAAGCCGGTAACGTTTTGAATTTCGCTAGGAACGATAATTTTAGTTGCGTTTCCGTCCGCCATAATTTTAAGTGCATCGTAACCTTTAAGGGTAAGATATGCAGCGTTTGGATTAGCATCGTTAATCATTTTAATTGCCGTAGCAGTACCTTCAGCCTCGGCAATCATCGCCGCTTTCTTTGCCTCTGCACGAAGAATGGTCGCTTCCTTTTCACCTTCAGCAACGAGAATGTTAGAGCGTTTTTCACCCTCTGCTTTTAAGATTGCCTCACGGCGTTCACGCTCAGCCCTCATTTGCTTTTCCATTGCCTGCTGAATATCTTTCGGTGGTAAAATATTCTTTAATTCTACACGATTAATCTTTATTCCCCAAGGGTCTGTTGCCTCGTCAAGAATCATTCTCATTTTACTGTTAACGGTATCTCTTGAAGTAAGCGTACCGTCTAGTTCTAATTCACCAACCAAGTTACGCAAGGTTGTTGCGGTAAGATTTTCAATAGCACGAATAGGATTTTCCACACCGTAGGTGAAGAGTTTTGCGTCGGTTACTTGAAAATAAACGACGGTGTCAATCTGCATCGTAACGTTATCTTTAGTAATAACGGGTTGTGGCGCAAAGTCCGCAACACGTTCTTTTAAACTGATAGGATAACCGACACATCTGTCAAAAAACGGTATAATTAAGTGTACTCCCGTATTAAGTAATCTATGGAATTTACCTAATCTTTCAACTACAACTGCGGTAGATTGGCGCACAATTTTAAGTGATGCTATAGCAATTATGATGACAACAACTGCAATGATTAAAAACGCTGTTAATAATGGGTGCATGTTAAATCTCCTTTTTCTTTACTATATATTTATTTCCTTTCAAGCCTATAACCGTAACTATTTCGCCCTGTGCGATATCGTCTTTTTGATTTTCAGTAACGGCAGACCAAATAACGTCGTTAATTTTGATAGTTCCTGCTTGATTAAACCCTATATTCGATAAAAGCACGAACTCTTTACCGATAGCCGAATCGGCGTTTGTTTTAGCGTCGCTTTTAACAAAGTATTTCATAACCAGTTTTCTAAAACATAAAAGCAGAACTATAGAAATAACGATAAATATTGGGAGGTGAATTTGCCACATTACTCCTAAAGCAGACAAAATCATACAAATTACACCACCGCCAACAAACCAAATGGAAACCATTTCGCTCGTAACAAATTCAATAATGAGCGCGCAAACTATTATTCCCAAATACGCATAAATCCAACCCATTATATTTGCTCTCCTTATTTTTTGGAATTTTTCAAAAACTCTAAAATTTCACTAAGTCTATCTAAATCGTCACGGGTATAATAGTCAATGTAAATTCTGCCCTTTTTATCGTTGCCGATAGCGTTTACTCTCGTTCCAAAAACCCTTTGCATATCACCGATAAGTTCTTTAAGTTCCAAAGAAAGTTCCATTTTAACTTTCTTTTTCGCTTTTTCTTCTGGTGGAGCGAAATAATCTTTAACGCATTTTTCAATTTCACGAACGCTAAACCCCTCTTTAATAGCCCTTTCCGCAATCTTAATCTGGTCGATTTGCGGTACGGAAACGAGCGTTCTTGCGTGACCTGCGGAAAGATTGCCGTTAGCGACTAATTTAATTACTTCAGGTGCGAGGTTAAGTAGTCTTAAGGTATTAGCAATTGCAGGACGAGATTTGCCTATACGGTCTGCAAGTTCTTCTTGCGTCATACCATAATCGTTCATAAGCGAACGCATTGCGGTTGCCGCTTCGATAGGGTTTAGGTCTTCTCTTTGCAAGTTTTCAATGAGTGAAATTTCTTTTATTTGGCGTTCGTTATAAGTCTTAACAATAACTGGAACTTTGGAAAGTCCAGCAAGTTTACTAGCTCTAAAACGACGCTCACCGGCAATAATCATATATCTATCGCCACTCTTATTGACGATAATCGGCATAATCACGCCATGCTTAGAAATAGAATCAGCGAGCTCTTTTAGTGCTGTTTCATCAAACACTTTACGAGGTTGATTTGGGTTGGCAAAAATAGCCGAAACGTCTATTTCCGTAACACCCTCGCCCTTTTTAGTAGGCTCTTCGTCAAATAAAAGACTTTTACCGTAATCCTCTTCGGTCTCCGAAAACAATGCGGATAACCCTTTACCTAATCCTCTGTTTGGTTTCATTTTACTTTCTCCGTTTAGTATTATCTACCCGACCACTATTTGGTCAAGTTATAAAGCCGAATTTTCGGCAATTAATTCTTTTTAGCAGGTTGTCTTGACAAGAATTCATCAGTAAGCGCAAGGTAGGCCTTTGCACCAGAACACTTAGTATCGTGCAACATTATCGGCACGCCGTGGCTAGGTGCTTCCGCAAGCCTAATGTTTCTTGGAATTGCCGTTTCAAATACACGCTTGCCAAAGAATTTCTTTATTTCTCCTGAAATTTGACGGGAAATAATAGCACGGTTATCGTTCATTGTAAGAACTACGCCTTCTATCTTCAATGATGGATTAAGATGCTTTACTACCAATTTAATAGTATTCATAAGTTGGCTTAATCCTTCTAAAGCATAGTATTCGCTTTGTATTGGAATTATAACCGTATCAGATGCTGCCAATGCGTTAATAGTAAGAAGTCCAAGCGATGGTGGACAGTCAATCGTAATAAAATCGTAACTTGACCTAGCCTTTTCGAGAACTCTACTTAAAACGTGCTCTCTATCCTTAACGTAAACGAGTTCAACTTCCGCTCCTGCTAAGTCAATATTTGATGGCAGAATATCTAATCCGTCAATACAGGTCTTAACTACGGCGTCCTCAATAGGCATATCGTCAATCATGACGTTATACACCGAGTTTTTAACCTCACTCTTAGCAAAACCGAGTCCGCTAGTCGCATTGCCTTGCGGGTCAAGGTCAACTATTAAACACTTATAACCCTTGCTCGCAAGATAGCTCGACATGTTTACACAAGTGGTCGTTTTACCGACCCCGCCTTTTTGGTTTGAAAAAGCAATTATTTTTCCCATAAAACTCTCCTATCCTAAGTATTTTATTGCTTCTACTAAGCGTTTTATCTTTTATTTATCTTCGGTTTCCGTATCCTTATTAGGGGTTTGTTCAACCGTTTCTTCAGCCTTTTCTTCTGCTTTCTCGTCAGTTTTTTCTTCTGGGACGATTATGTCTTTAACAGCCTTTCTGTTAAAGGGATTTTCTTTTAGCGTGCGTTCATTCTCATCCATAAACGCCATAATCTCTTCCACACTCTTTCCCTCCATAAGAAGTTCAACTTCTTCAGAGAAAATAGTTTCTCTCTCAACTAAAAGTCTTGCCATATTGTCGAGAAGCGTTTTGTTTTCCTTTAATAATTTTCTTGCCTTTTGCAAGCCACCGTCAATAATTAATCTAATTTCTTCGTCGATTATAGCGGCAGTTTCTTCTGAATATGAAACGTGTGACGCCATATCTCTTCCTATAAACACTTCTTTATCCGAGCCGTAAGAAATCGGGCCAACTTTTTCACTCATACCCCACTCGGTAACCATAAGTCTTGCACGCTTTGTTACCATTTGAATATCGCCCGATGCCCCTGCCGAAATATCCTTAATAATAAGTTCTTCGGCAACTCTTCCGCCAAGAGCCATAACTATATCGTCTAAAAGTTTAGCCTTGGTTAAGTGGTTATCGTCGGTATCAGGTCTAGTCATAGTGTATCCAGCCGCTTGCCCACGTGGAATAATAGAAACTTCGTGAACAGGGTCGCAATTTGGCAAAAGCTTAGCAAGAATTGCGTGTCCCGATTCGTGATAAGCGGTAATTCTCTTATCCGTTTCGGTGACCAACCTACTCTTTTTCTGCGGTCCCATAATAACCTTATTAATACCTTCGTAGAGGTCTTTATTCGTGATACACTTTCTATTTTCTCTAGCCGCTAAAATTGCCGCTTCGTTTAAAAGGTTTTCTAAGTCCGCACCCGAGAAACCACTGGTCATTCTAGCAACAGTCTTAAAGTTAACTTCGTTTGCCAACGGTTTATTTCTAGCGTGTACTTTTAATATAGCCTCTCTTCCACGAACGTCTGGCGTATTAACGTAAATTTGTCTATCAAATCTACCTGGACGGAGAAGTGCAGGGTCTAAAATATCTGCACGGTTGGTTGCAGCCATAACGATAATACCATCGTTGGTTTCAAAACCGTCCATCTGCACGAGAAGTTGGTTAAGGGTTTGCTCTCTTTCATCGTGTCCGCCACCCATACCAGTACCACGCTGACGACCTACCGCATCGATTTCGTCAATAAACACGATACACGGCATACTCTTTTTTGCAACGTCAAATAAATCTCTAACTCTTGACGCACCAACACCGACGAACATTTCCACAAAGTCCGAACCACTTATTGAGAAGAACGGAACACCCGCTTCACCGGCAACCGCTTTTGCGAACAAGGTTTTACCTGTTCCGGGAGGCCCAACTAAAAGCACGCCTTTAGGAATTCTTGCGCCAAGTTCCGAGAACTTTTTGGGATTTTTAAGGAAATCAACAACTTCTGCAAGTTCTTCCTTTTCCTCTTCTGCGCCGGCAACGTCAGTAAATCTAACCTTTAAATTATGGTTTACTCTTGCGTTGGTTTTAGCAAAATTCATTGCGCCCTTTGTTCCGCCTTGAGTTTGCATCATTATAATAAAGAATACAACCGCAATTAGAACGCATCCTACAATCGGTAATAGCGATGACCAGATAGAGCCTGCATTAGGGTCAGTATAAGTAAACTTAACTTTTGCGTCATTCAGCGCCTTTTGCAAATCACTTGCATCTGCCCTAGAATAATTGGTTGTATATGCACGAGTAGCAATATAACTATTTTCAACACCTAATATCTCTAAGTCAAAATTAACAACGTAACCATCGAACACAACGTTTTTAATAACGATTTTATCAAATCCGATATACTTATCACGAATATCTTTATAAATGTTTTCGGCATTAATAGCCTTTAATTCATTTGCAGTAAGTCCATCATCGTTAACTGACTCAACAATAGCATAAAAGTCTGAATATCCAACGGATTTACGAGAGCTAAAACAATTGACAAGGGATATTGCCCCAATTGCTAAGATAATAACCGCAAGCACAATCCATATAGACCTTGATTTTTTGGTTTTCAATTTACAAATCTCCTTAAATTATAGCAATAATATCTTTAGTATATGTCAAAACCATTTAAATAACCTTGAATATGCTTATAAATAATTAAAAATGGGCAAAACGTTAGTTAAATAAAAGGATTTTAAATATCTATTTTTATAATATTATACAACATTTTCAGATAAAATACAATAGTATTTTAAAAATTTTTAATATTTTGTTAAAAATAGCGCTATCAATTATTAAATGGCGCAAATTAGTTAGCGCAAAGAAAATTCAAAAAATTACATGCACCATTTAATATTGCACCAAAATTATAATGACTTTTATTTATAATTTTATATCAATTAACATAAGTTATTAACAAAAGTTGTCAACTTATTAACATTAGAGTTTTTTCTATATTTCGTATAATTTTATCAAAATATATAAAAAGTTTCACGTGGAACTTTAAAACGTGTTTCAATTTTAAAAATACGACAAAATAAAATGATTAAAATTAAAATATTTTAGCTTTTAAAAAATCTCATTTAGACGGTCTGAGACAGAATGACAAAAAATTTTGCTCGGCAATTTTTATCCTCATTTTCTCTGAGAACGTTGTCAATTTTGTCATGTTTAACGTTGAATTGTATTTAATTAAACATTAAAGTTCAAAATTTGTTTCACGTGAAACAGTGGTTTTATAAAAGCCACAAAACATTGTGTTTCACGTGAAACAATGGAAAAAGTAACTGTTATTTATGTTTTCTTCTGTAATATTGCCCGATTTTAATAAAAATTGTTTAATTTTTGCTGTTTTTTGTGTATAAAATACCTATTTGGGGGAATAATAGAACGGAAAATAATGTTTGGTGGTTAAAAATGAACGAGATTTTATACACGCACAGCGTTTTTAATAAATATGCACACGAAGGAATTAGACAATCTCTAATAAATTGCAACCCAGAAAATAAAAAGCCTATATTTGTATGCATCGGCAGTGACTTAGTGCTTGGTGATAGTCTTGGGCCATTGGTAGGCACACTTTTAAGAAAAAAAGCGGTGCGTTCTTATATATACGGCACACTAAACTATCCAATCACGTCAAAAGAAGTTGAATATGCAAGAACTTGCGTAAAACAAATGCACCCAAACTCTATTACAATCGCCATAGACGCCGCTGTTGGTGGTGCGGAAGATATAGGATTGGTGCGTGTTTTAAACAAAGGGTTAAAACCTGGTTTAGGGGTGGACAAAAACTTAGGAATAATAGGAGATATAAGCATAATCGGGGTAGTCGCAGAAAAATCACTTAAAAACTATAATCTTTTCAATTTGACAAGGTTAAATTTAATATATAAGATGGCTGAATGTATAGCAAACGGAGTAGCAGACTATCTTTCTTATATAAATAGCGGTGGCGCAGACAATTTTTCGTCTTTTGGCGCATAAAAACTGATAAAGCACACAAAATATACCTATAAGGGTTTTTCGCCTAATATTTTGCAAATATAAATGAAAAGAGCCAAATATTGAATTTGGCTCTTTTCTATATAATTAACATTAAATTATTTGTTGACCTTATTGATTGAATAATCAATTCTCTCTAAGGTTGCTTCTTTTCCTAAAATATCAGCAACTTCAGTTGCGCCACCAGCAGTTGATTGTTTACCAGTAATTGCAATACGCATTATCCAAAGTAGCGCTTGCTTTTTTACCTCTAGGCTTGCTGATAATTCTACTAGCGCATTAAATAACGATGAATTATTCCAATCTTGTAGGCTCTCTAGTGTTGATTTAATTTTTGGTAAAAGGTCTTTTGCAAGTTCAATTGACGACTTTTGTTTTTGGTTTTCAAACAATTCAAGTTCATAGTCACCAAACTCTTCTAAAAAGTCAATTTTTTCAGCAATTTCAGAATAAATAGAAACTCTGCCTTTTGCCAACGATAAAAGTTTATCTTCGTCATATTTGCCATACGCTTTACTTTGCTTTAAGAATTCGTAAGCCTTTTCCTTAAATTCAACGTCAGACATCTCTTTAATATATTCGCCAGACAACCACTTCATTTTGGTTTCATCAAATATAGCGGGGGATTTGCCAATACCCTCAAGAGAGAAATTCTGAATGAGCTCGTCTAAATTCATTTTTTCAACGTTGCCTTTTGGACTCCAACCCAAAAGAGCAATGTAATTGACGATTGATTCTTTTACGTAGCCTTTTTTAACAAAATCTTCGTAACTTGCATCACCATTTCTCTTTGAAAGTTTATGTTGAGCATCTTTCATAATAGGTGGTAAATGAATATACACAGGGCGTTCCCAACCGTATGCATCATACATTAAATTATATTTGGGGGTAGAAGAAAGGTACTCGATACCACGAATAACGTGAGTAATTCCCATTAAATGGTCGTCAATAACGTTTGCAAAGTTATAAGTGGGCATACCGTCACTTTTAATTAAAATACCGTCCTCAATGTCTTTATAGTCAACGCTAATTTCACCGTAAACCAAATCATAGTAAGTACCAGTGCCACTCTCTGGAACGTTTTGACGAATAACGTATGGCTCACCGTTTGCTATCTTTTGTTCGATTTCTTCTTTAGAAAGGGATAAACAGTGTTTGTCATAGCGCATATTTCCAGCATCGTCTTTTAAGGTCTCAATTCTTTCTGGAGAACAGAAACAATAGTATGCGCCCCCTAATTCTACAAGTTTTTTAGCATATTCGGTATAAATATTTTTTCTTTCACTTTGAACGTACGGACCAAAATCGCCACCAACGTCCGGGCCTTCGTCATACATAATTTTTGAATCACGCATGGTGTCGTAAATTATTTGAACAGAGCCGTCAACGTATCTAGCAGTGTCCGTGTCTTCTATTCTTAATATAAAGTCTCCACCGTTCATTTTAGAATATAAAAATCCGTAAAGAGCAGTTCTAAGTCCACCGATATGCAAATACCCCGTTGGGCTTGGTGCAAAACGTGTTCTGACTTTTTTCATAAAATATCTCCTTTTTATAATCAATTAGTTATTTAACGTTGGTATCATTCTTAATTTTCTCTAACGCACCTTCGTTTCTATAACTATAAGTGTCATTATTAGCAAATATAACGTGGTCGATAAGTGAGGCACCGTGTAATAAGCAAGCTAAGTTAACCTTTTTTGTGGCAATATCGTCAAGTTCGCTAGGTTTCGCCACACCACTGGTGTGGTTATGCGCAATTATCACAAATGCAGGTTTGAATATCGCAATCATTTTGCCAACATCAGACATAGATGCTGAAACTTGATCTGACATTTTATCGGTAAACTCTACTGTAGACAAAACTTTATACTTACTGTTCAGCATTAAAAGATAGAACTTTTCTTCAGTTTCGTTTAAAAACTTTTCAATTAAATATTCTTTAACGTCAGCAAGGTTTTTAACAAGTGCTGGCTTTACCTTTTGCTCAGAAATTCTTTTAATCAACTGCCCAATAAGGATTAGATATCCAGCCGTTGATCTGCCAATTCCCTCAACCGATTCAAGAGCAAGTTGTTCCGCCTCCAATACGTTTTGTATTGAGCCAAAACGACTAAGCAGTAAATGAGCCGTTTCGTTGGTGTTCTTTCTAGGGATAGCTCCAAATAACAACACTTCTAAAAGTTCGTGGTCGGGCATAGACTGACAATTATTTAAAACTTTTTCTATCATTCGTTGACGGTGTCCGTCGTGAATACCTTTTAATTCACTCATAATATTTATTTTATCATATTTTCTATAAAAAGCAAAATATTTTATTCCAAAAGGTGCATTTAAACGAAAAATAGTATATACTAAAAGTAGTAAGCACTCTATTTGATTAGATAGCAATTTTAATAGGTAGGCAATAATGAAAGATTTTCAAAATTTTATAGACGACCTTAAAATATTAGTCTCTTTTAACACAGAAAAAGCAACTGCTAAACACGACGCCCCTTTTGGCGAAGAAAATAAAAAGGCACTTGAATATTTCTTAAAACGTGCGGAAGAAATGGGCTTTTCAACCATTAACTACGACAATTATATTGGCGAAATTATCTTTGGCGAGGGAGAGCAAGAAATAGGTATAATTGGACATCTAGACGTCGTTCCCGCTGGAACAGATTGGCAAACACCGCCGTTTACCCTTACCGAAAAGGAGGGTGTGCTTTACGGAAGAGGTGTAGCAGATGACAAAGGTCCAACGCTTTTGTGTCTTTACGCACTAAAAGAATTAAAGGATAGCGGAGCAAATCCCAACTGCAAGTTTAGATTTTTTGTAGGCTGTAATGAAGAAAGTGGGTGGAAAGACATTGATTATTTACAAACTAAAACCACTCTTCCAACCTACGGTTTTTCACCCGACGGTATGTTCCCATTGTCTTATGCGGAAAAAGGCGTGTTTGAAGTTCAGTTTTTACTTCCCGAATTTAAGAATTTCAAAGACATATCAGGCGGTTTTGCAGTAAACGCCGTTTGCGCTCTTGCTACCGTAAAAGTAACGGGAGATATTGATTACGATTTAATAAAAAAATATAACCTTTCGGTAAACGACGGTGTAATAACTTCAATAGGGGTGGCGGCACACGGTTCAACGCCACACCTTGGAAAGAACGCCTTTTTGCCATTACTTTCTTTTATGCGGGATTGCGGTGAGGATTTATCTAGCATTGTCGAATACTTATTTAATGATAAAGCAGGCGTATTCAAAATGCAAAATGAACAAGGGATAATAACACTTTCGCCAAACATTATTCGTAATATAAACGGTAAAACTTATCTTTCAGCCGACGTTAGAATCCCCGCACCCTTTAATATTGATGATTTATTACCCTTACTCAATTCGTTTGGTATTGAATATAATATAATCTGTTCACATCAACCAGTTATGGTAGAAAAAGAGGGTTGGTTTGTATCTGCGTTGCTTTCCGCTTATAAAGAAATCACAAAAGACAACGACGCAAAGCCAATGAGTATGTGCGGAAGCACCTTTGCAAGAGCCTTTGAAAAAGGTTGTTCGTTTGGTCCCGATTCTAAAGAACGAGATTTTAGGATACACAACTCCGACGAAAACATTCGTGTTGACGAAATTAAAAAAATGTACGAAATATATAAAACAGCACTCTTTAAACTTTCAAATAAGGCTAACTAAACGCTTGGATATTTCTTGTTTTTGATATATAATTTAATAGTAAATTTGATTTTACAGGAGAGAAAATGAATTTCGATATTGAACTTGTCGGTAAAATCGGCTCGATGGCACTGATTAACAAAGAAAATAATATTTTAGACTACACCTTGATTGCTAGATTATCTTCGGAATTTAAGCCAGGATATATCTGGGTAACTAGCGGTGCGGTTGAAACAGGTAGACTTGACTACCTTAAACGAACGGGTAAAGAATTAGAGGGAAATGCAGAGGACGTAAAAACCGACTACTCTGCACAAGGTCAATCTATATTAATGTCAACGTATCGTCAATACGTGGACAGTAAATATTCTCTTCGTCAAGTTTTGGTTGAACACCAACACTTTAACGACCCACAAAAGAGAGAGCATCTTAAAGCAATGCTACTTCGTGCAAAAGAACAAAATGCTATTCCAATTGTAAATTATAACGACGCAATCAGTACGGAAGAGTGTCGCCGTTTTGAAATTCAGTCTTTAAAAAACAAGCACGTCGACGTGGTCGAATGTGTGGATAACGACGAAACAGCATCACAAATTGCTTGTCTTGTAAAGGCAAAGACCTTGCTTATTTTAACAAGTGCGGACGGGATTTATAAGGATAGCAAAAACCCCGACACGTTGATACAAGAAATTAGTGGAAAAGACGTGTACGAAGTGTTAGATAATATAACCGAGTGCGAAAATTACTGTAACGGTGCATCAAGAGTGGGAGCAAACGGAGCAAGGGCAAAACTTGAATACGTTAAAAACGCAGTGAAAATCGGCACGAAAGTTATTATAGCATCTGCAAAATATTCCATCAAAGACATTTTGTCTGGAACGGCAAGAGCAACAAGAATTGGAGTTAAATAATTTTTACCATAAATTAACAAGAAAAAAACCGCTTAAAAAAAGCGGTTTTTTTGTATATATCTTTCTTTCCTGCACATAGTATTATCAAGGGGGAAATTATGAAAAGTAAAAAGAAGAATAAGACAACCGGCAAAAGCCAAAACGATAGCACTAAGAACTGTAAATAATAATATTAATAATAGTATTAGTTATAAAAGCAGTTTTGATGCATTCGGTTCGTATACGGGTGTAGATGCTTTTGATAAGTATGAAAAACCCGTGCAAGATGCCGATGACCTTTAACTTGAAATCATAAATTTCAAGCCTTAAAATGAAAAGACAGTTGAAACATTAGTTTTAACCGTCTTTTTATTTTTGTCTGGTGTTGACAAGGTTAAAATTTTGTTGTATAATATGGAACGTTATAAGATAGTTATACGGTCGCGGGGACAGGGCGAGCCTGTCAATGAGGAAAGTCCGAGCGTTTTAGAAACAGGGTGCCGGAGAAATCCCGGTGGAGGCGACTTTAAGGAAAGTGCAACAGAAAACAACCGCCAAGAAATTGGTAAGGATGAAAAGGTGCGGTAAGAGCGCACCGCCCTTGCGGTAACGCAAGGGGCAATGTAAACCCCACCCGACGCAAGATTGACAAACCGTTTTAATAGGGAGTTTCACCGAAACGGTTTAACAAATATCGCTAGGGGATAACGGTAACGTTATTCGTAGATAAATGACCGTACACGACAGAACTCGGCTTATCGATTATCTTATAATAAAAGACGCCCCGACTAAGGCTAAACCTTAGTCGGGGCTTTACTTTATCGTTTGACAAAAAAAGGCTATTATTATATAATTTAACTATATTTTTCTAAAGGATATTTTTATGGCGCTATTTATTAAAACCAAAACAGTTGCTGAAAAGATGCTTGAAGATATAAAAACCTTTTTATTTTTTCTAAATATCTTCGTGCAAGGTGTATTCTTTATTTATTATACTTATTCTGTTGTAGTAAACTTAAATCGTCCTGTCTTTTGCATAATTTATTCAGTGCTGTTCATCTTGTCGATAATCGCTTTTGTTAACTATCTTGTAACACAGAAGTACCCAAAAGAAAGCCTAAAAGGATTTAGTAGATTTTTAAGGATTTTTAAGTACGCAGTCAACTTTTCGCTAATCGCCATAAACTTTTACGGAATAATCCATTTTGGCGGAACGTTTTGGAACGTATTTTTAATTATATCTTCACTCTTTTCTCTTCTTTTCCAAATACAAATCGAGGTTATAAGATACTTTATTGAACAACAAATAAAAAAATTCAAGAAAAACCAAGAAGAGCGAAAAAACAATTCGACAGAAAAGACCGCAAACGTAAAATCAAAACTAACCAAAATCAAAAACAAGTTTTTTAAGTAATAAAAGAAGAGAACTTTTTTAGTTCTCTTCTTTTATTTATATATAAATGATTATTTTTTAATACGAGAAATCCTCGTGCAACGTTAATAATGTGGTTTCTCTATAAATTATTTTGTTAAATAGACCATTAATACTGCAATGTCTGCAGGGGATACACCTGAAATTCTGCTCGCTTGCCCTAATGAGGTGGGACGAATTTTATCTAGCTTTTGCCTTGCCTCTAAACGAAGTCCACCGATTGAAAGATAATCTATATCGCCTGGGATTTTCTTTTGCTCTAAACGTTTTGCTTTTTCTATTTGCTCTAAACCCTTTTCAAGATATCCACTATATTTAGCGTCAATTTCAACCGTATCTAAAATTTCTTTACTAATTCCCTCAAAACCACCGAGCGTTTCGATAATTTCTGAAAGTGGAATACCACGGCGCACTAAATCTGCCCTACTTATTCCGCTTTGTGGCTTTTGGTATGCGTATTTAGAAAGCAAATCTTCCACTTCCTTTGGTTTAGCGGTTATCTGCATTTCCTCGCTAGCCTTTTTATATTCTTCCACTCTCTTTAAGTAAACGCCATACCTTTCGTCGGTCACAAGTCCAGCCTTTCTGCCCTTTTCAGTTAGGCGGAAGTCGGGGTTATCTTGCCTTAAAACGATACGGTACTCCGCGCGACTGGTCATCATTCTGTACGGCTCGTTAGTGCCTTTAGTAACCAAATCATCAATAAGAACACCAATATATCCGTCATCACGAGAAAGTATCAACGGCTCTTTATTATCCATCTTTAATGATGCGTTAAGTCCTGCGATAAGACCTTGCGCAGCAGCCTCTTCATAACCGCTAGTTCCGTTAATCTGTCCTGCGGTATATAAACCCTCAATCTTTTTATACTCTAGGGTTGGATAAAGGTCAAGCGAATCAATACAATCGTATTCGATTGCGTACGCATAACGCATAATTTCACAATTTTCAAGTCCTTTTACCGTACGGTACATGGCTTTCTGCACGTCGTGGGGGAGAGAAGTTGACATGCCTTGCACGTAAATTTCATTTGTGTCCGCACCCTCTGGTTCTAAGAAAAGTTGGTGGCGTTCCTTATCGGAAAAACGCACAACCTTGTCTTCAATTGATGGACAATATCTCGGCCCCGTTCCTTTAATTAGTCCACCATAAAGTGGAGAGCGGTGCAAATTTGCCTTTATAATATCATGTGTATTTTCATTAGTATAAGTTAAATAACAAGGGCGTTGTTTTTGTGGCACACGCTCAGACAGAAAACTAAACGGATAAATATCCGTTTCGCCGTCTTGAATATCTAAAACAGAAAAATCAATCGTCCTTGCGTCCACCCTTGCAGGAGTACCCGTCTTAAATCTGCGTACTTTAAAGCCGTGTTTAATAAGGTTTTCAGTGAGCCCCCCATTTGATGCTTGAAAGCCGTTAGGCCCAGAATTTTGTTTCCATTCTCCAGCGATTACGCTACCGTTTAAGTACACGCCCGTCGCTACGATTACTGCTTTGCACTCTAAAACGCCACCGAAAGAAGTCAAAACGCCCGTAACTTTACTGCCACTTTCGTCAGTTAAAATTTCAATAGCCTCACCTTGTAAAATCTTAAGGTTTGGCGTATTTTCAAGCGTTTGTTTCATTACCGTATGATAATAATTTTTATCTTCCTGTCCACGGAGAGATTGAACGGCTGCACCCTTTCCACGGTTAAGCATACGGATTTGAAGAAGTGCCTTGTCAGCATTAATACCCATTTCTCCGCCAAGAGCATCAATCTCACGAACAATTTGCCCTTTAGCCGTACCACCGATAGAGGGATTGCACGCCATAAAAGCTATGCTGTCTAAATTTAGCGTAAGCATAGCTGTTTTTTTGCCCGTTCTAGCAAGGGCGAGCGCCGATTCGCAACCGGCGTGTCCTGCACCGATTACAACGGCATCAAATTGTCCTTCAATAAATTTGTTCATATATACTTTAGTAAATTTTTAAGCGTATCAAAATGCGATACAGTATACGAAGAGATGCGACGTTTATAAGACTTCGTTATTGTTTTAAGAGCATCTTCTTAATGTCATTAATCTCTACAGCAAGTTTAGAATCAGTTTTCATTTGCTTGTCAATTTTATCACGAGCATAAATAACCGTTGCATGGTCACGACCGAAGAAGTTTCCGACAGTTACTTGGGGAAGAGTCATCATGTCAAGTATTAAATACATACTGACTTGACGGGGAAGAACGAATTCTTTGTTTTTTCTCTTTCCGCAAATATCGTTTTTGGTAACTTTATAGAAATTACATACGCAATTAATGATATCTTCTGCCTCTAATTCTTCTTCTCTCTCACCAGCGGACTCTTTTAGAGCGTTGTTGACAAGGTCAATAGTAATAGGTTTTTCGTGCAATTTACTTGCAAATACGACCTTAGTAAGTTTACCGATTAAAGTACGAATATCACCGTCGTTCATTTCAGCAATGTATGCTAAAACCTTTAAGTCGACTACGCATTTTTTCTCTTCCGCCTTTCTTTTAAGGATAGCAATTCTAGTTTCCAAATCAGGAGTTTGAACGTCGGCTAAAAGTCCACCCTCAAAGCGAGTGCGTAAGCGTTCTTCTAAGACTTCGATTTCCTTTGGTGAACGGTCAGAGGTTAAAACGACTTGTTTGTTTTGCATTACGAGTTCATTAAAGGTGTGGAAGAACTCGGTTTGAATACCTTGCTTTTTAGCAAGGAACTGCACGTCGTCAATCAAAAGCACGTCAACGTTTCTGTATTTCTTTCTAAAATCAGCCTCTGCACCCGTGCCTTTACCACGACTGATACTTTCAATAAGTTGGTTAGTAAACTGTTCACAAGTAGCGTAAAGCACGTTGGTTCTTGGGCTGTGAATTTTAAGGTAGTTAGCGATAGCCATTAAAATGTGCGTCTTGCCAAGTCCTGTTCCACCATAAATGAATAAAGGGTTATAGGCATCACCAGGATTTTCCGCAACCGCTTTAGCGGCAGCGTAAATAAATTCGTTTGAAGAACCAACGACAAACGACTCAAAAGTGCATAAGGGACTTATAGGCAAACCTTGTGTGTCCATTTTCTCAGATTCTTCCACGCCAAGTTGTTTTAAGTAATCTTCTCTATCTTCGGCGACGAAAACTTCAAAATCATCAATATAAGTGTTGCACTTCTTGAACGCTTCACGCATTTTGTCGCCAATAATATTGTTGCGAATGGCATCAGCAAAGACTTTGGTCTGTGTGATTAGAATTAATTTATTGCCCCTAACGTCAACTGGAGTTAAAATTTTAATATAGGTTATAAATGCAATAGAACTAACGGTTTTTTCAAGTTCTGGGAGAAAAGTTTGTTCCCATAAAATTTGATAATTTTCCTTTTCCATTGAATTCCTCCTTTTTTTGTTGCTTTTAGGTAAAAAACATTATATAATATTTTTAAATAAAAATAAAGTTTCTTTTATTGGATTTTAAAAACTTTTTTAATTTTTATGTATATTAAAAGATTGTCCTTAAAAAATTTCCGTTCATATTCGGAAGAGACGGTTACGTTTACCGATGGAATAAACGTGCTTACGGGCGCAAACGCACAAGGAAAAACCAACTGTGCGGAGGCGATTTTTTTCCTATGCACGGGATATTCGCCACGTGCGAACAAAGATAAACTCGTAATTAAAAACGGTGAGGACAGTGCGGAAATTTCCGGTACGGCGTCTTCTCTCTACGGGGACGTATCCGTTCGCATCAACTTTTTTTTAAGCGATAAAAAATCCATTCACGTCAACGGCTTAGAAGTTCTCAAAATCGGTGAGATTTTGGGGAATATCAACAGCGTGTTTTTTAACCCCGCAGAACTTAAACTCGTACAAGAAAGCCCTGAGGACAGACGCAGATTTTTGAACGTTTCACTCTCGCAAATGTCAAAAAACTATTTTTATGCACTTCAACGCTACAACAAGATTTTATCTCAACGCAACACCTTGCTTAAAGACCCCGACGCATATATTATAAAAGAAACTCTGCCCATTTGGGACGAACAACTCTCTAAATACGCAGGCAAAATTATCAAGGCTAGAAATGACTTTCTTCGTGAACTTGCGCCCATTGCTAAAGAAAAACATCTTTATCTTTCGGACGGCAAGGAAACGCTAGAAATGAAAACCGAAAGTGGGTACTACGGTAGCGAAGAAGAAATTGCTTTTGCTATGTACGAGGACTTAAAACTAGGTCTTGACCGCGATATGCGGTTAGGGTATACGGGGATAGGTCCGCACCGTGACGATATTAAATTTTCTCTTAACGGTAACGACGTTAGAGTTTTCGGCTCACAAGGTCAACAGCGCACTGTTGCGCTATCACTTAAACTTGCGGAAACCGAAACTTTCTATAACCGCTTTGGGGAATATCCTATACTAATTTTAGACGACGTGCTAAGTGAGCTCGACAAAACCCGTCAGAAAAAATTAGTGTCCGCCGTTAATGGACTTCAGACAATATTTACTGCTACTCATATTGACCGTTCAATCTTCCGTGGTTTATCTTTTAATAAACTTACGGTTGATAACGGCAAGATTAAGAACAAGTAATTTTTTGTCTTTTACCTAAAGCGAGCATATTATAACGCACAAAAAGTAAATTGCAAATACTTTATGACACTAAAATTTAAAATTTTTTTTCTTAATCCTAAAAAAGAATAGACAAACACTATTCTTTTTTTGTTTTAAAAATTTTTTATTTTTAATTATTTATTCAATAATTGATATGGTTTTGATTACGATTGGAGTAACGGGAACGTCATCGTAACCACCAATGAAAGTCGTATCAACTTTAGATATATCAATTGCGACTTGTAGACTTTCCTCATCAATAGTCTTTCCAAATCCAGCATATTGTCCGTCAAGATGGGGGGTATCAACCGTACAAATAAAGAATTGTGAACTTGCAGAGTTGGGGAACATAGTTCTCGCCATAGAGATTACACCTGCGGTGTGTTTTAGATGGTTGGGGAATCCGTTTGCGTCAAATTCACCTTTAATGGTGTTTTTAGCGTTTTTAGGAACTAATTTATTGTCAAAAGTAAATCCACCGCCTTGAATCATAAAGTTTTCAATAACACGGTGAAAGCAAAGCCCGTCAAAAAACTTTTCATTAATTAAATCTAAAAAGTTCTGCACGGTCTTGGGCGCAATATCTTTATATAATTCAAAGTTCATTTTTCTTCCGTCGGTAAGTTCAATTCTAATTTTACACATATTTTTTTCCTTTTATTTTAATAATTAGTTAAGCTTAAATGCGAAGTTTATAAGACTTCGTTTATTTGTGTTTATAGTAAAGCAAACAATGACAATATCCCTCAAAATTAGGGTCTGCTATTTGCTGTTTAAATTCCTTGCACATACATTTATAATCTTCAGTACGCTCTAATCGGCAAGGACAATATCCGCCAGTACGCTTTAATCCCTCTTTAATGGTATCAACAATTTCTTTATTTTCGTTAAAGGTAACTTTCATACTATCTCCTGATAAAAAAGGCTAATTACTTTTATATAATTAGCCGTTTTTGATTAGTGTTTATTTGTCTTTAAGACTGTTTCCTAAATAAGTGCCGAATGAAATTGATGGTTTTTTGTCAGATTTAACAAATCCGCCTTTATTTGCTGAGTTTCTTCCGCCTCTACCACCGTTTTTGAAACCGCCTTTTTTTCCACCATGATTATCACGCTTTCTTTCGTTGTTGTTTCTTCCTGCGTTGTAAGGTTTAGAAAACTCGTCTTTATCAAAGGGAACTATAACAACGTATCTCATAGGCTCTTTACCTTCGCTCTTAGTCGTAACCGTTTTACTTTCAGCAAGAGCAGTATGAATAATGCGTCTTTCATACGGAGACATTGGCTCTAAAATAACTTCTCTTCTCATTTCAGTTGCTTTTTCTTCTAATTTCTTAGCAAGTTTAATGAGGGTGTCTTCACGCTTGTTTCTGTAGTTTTCACAGTCAACAACGACTTTTCTATAATCTTTTCTACCGATATTAGCGGTTGCGCCTGCTAAAGTTTGGATAGCATCTAAAACTTCACCACGATGTCCGATAAGTTGTTGTGAATCGTTAGTAGTTAAACCGATAACCAAATTTTCTTCATCTTCTTTAACTTCTGCGACGGCAGGAAGTCCCATAATGTCTAAAACGCCTTGAACGAATTCTACCGTTCTGTCCGCTTCAGTTTGAATTTTTTTAATTTCAACTACTGCTTTACCTTTAAGAATACCGAAAATTCCTTTGGTAGGCTCTTCAATGATAGTAATTTCTGCTTGTTCTTTCTTAATAGCAAGTTCTTTTAACCCGCTTTCGATTGCTTCGTCAACCGTTTTGCCTGTAAATTGCATTTTTTTCTCCTTTTATCTTAATCTGCCACGGATATGTGATTTTTTATTATCCGCCGTTCCTGAAAGGAAATCGTTGGTTGGGGTTTCATTTTTCTTTTTTTCTTTTTTCTTTTCTACCTTTTTTTCCTCTTTAGGAATATAAACTCTGCCCCTAACTTTTTCTCCGTCGGCATTATTTGTTTCTTCTTTTTTGAATTTTCTGTCAACTATAAAGTTAATACCAAAAGTAGTCAACATACTAAATACTGTACTTATAATGATGTAAATAGAAAATGCAGAAGTATACATAAAAGCAAATACTGCCATCATGATAGGCATCATCCAAGTCATCATTTTTTGTGTTTGAGCACCTTGTCCGTCAACCGTTTGTAATTCCATTGACGCTTTTTGTGATTTTGTCATAACTAATTGTTGAAGTAAAGAAAGCCCTGCGGTTAAAATAACCAAAACGAAATAACCGTTTGGCGCAGTCGTTTCTTCTTCTAAGTCACCAATTAATTTTTTATAATTAGCGTCAGTAATATCATCGCCTTTATAAGCGTGAGTTTGCTTAAAGGTATCCCAGTCAGTTTCAACAGGGTGTTTCATTGGACTATCGGTAACCCAAATATTTTTAATCCAAAGGAAAGATTTTTCTTCAGCGTGATATGCTTTAGCACTCATTGCACTTTGAATTTTACCGATAAATTCGTCGGCAGTTAAACCGCTCTCTGAAAAGGTTTTACCGTCAACTAATAAACCACCGTTAAAGTCGTTTGCACGATTAGCATAAGCTTTTTCGCTAATAGTATCTAAAACTTTATATTCGGTAAGTTCAAAATTAACCTTTTCACCAACGTTAAACTTTTCTCTTATTTCAACGTAGCCGTTATCCGTTGTAATAACAAGATAATATCCGTCGATTTTAGCGGTAACACCATTATCAGTAAAAGTATCGCCGTTATCTTTAGCATTTTGATAAAGAGTTTCTTTTGCAACGGTTAAAGAGCCGTCTTCGTTACGAATAATATAAGTGCCGTCTGCGTCAAGACCTTCGTAAACCACACGGTTATATGCCGTACTCATATTATAAAAGTACTGCTTATTTTGATACTGAGAATAGTTTGTAAAAGCGTTAATGGCAACGATAAAAATAACGAGCGTTAAAATGGTCGGCAAACACGCACCGAACATAGAATATCCGTTCTTTTTATAAAGAGCCATCATTTTTTGGTTATAAAGTTCTTTGTTATCCGCATACTGCTTTTGTAATTTTTCAAGTTCAGGACGCATTTGTTCCATTTTAAGCGTATTTTTACGCATAGATGCCCTTGAAAAATAGTCAAACGGCAAAGTTATTAATTTCAAAATTAAGGTAAATACGATAATGCCAACTGCAATAGATGAACTCGTACTTACTAGCCAAATAATGATTTTAACTAAAAAATTGCCGGCTTCCGGCGCAGTAAAATTAATTATACCCATTTAAAATACCCATTTAACAACGCTTTTTTTATCGGGGACGGGGTCGAAACCGCCTTTGCACCAGGGGGTGCATCTTAAAATTCTTTTTATACCAAGAAAACACCCGACAAAAAAGCCGTGCTTTAAAATTGCTTCTAAAGTATATTCCGAACAAGACGGAAAATACATACATCTTCCAAAAGATAAATATTTTTGGTAAAAGCGTATAAGTTTTACACTTAAAAATTTAAGCATTAGATAATACCGCCCTTTTTTAAAAGATACTCCATATCGTGTTTAAATAAATCAAGCGAATACTCTGAATTTACCTTTGGTATAAAAACAAAAAAGAAGTTTTGCCCAATTTCGGGCAAAAAACTTCTGAAAGATTCCCTAAGCAAACGTTTTATTCTATTTCTTTTAACGCTTGTTCCGTGTTTTTTACTCACGGCAAAACCCGCCTTTATTTCTTTTGCAGTGTAATATATCACCGTTAAATTCTTAGAATATAAACGCTTACCCTTATTAAATACCAAATTGAAATCTTTTTCTTTTTTTAACCTGTAATCAAAGGTCATTTACTTTTCCTTGTCTTATGCAGAAAGTTTATGACGACCTTTGTTACGACGTCTCTTTAAAACGTTCTTTCCTGAACGAGTTTTCATTCTCTTTCTGAACCCGTGTACTTTACTTCTCTGTCTTTTCTTGGGTTGATAAGTCTGTTTCATATTATATATCTCCTTTAGTTATCTTTTTATAACCTTTCTTTTTTAATTGCTATACTATTGTATAGATATTTTTATGTTTTGTCAATTATTTTCGTCGTTTATTCGCTCTTTATTAGCCATTTATTCTAACTGGAAGCAATAAATATAAGAATCCGTCACTTCCAACCGAAGTTATAATGCATGGATCTATTGGTGAATTAAGGTTTAATATTATAAATTCTTCTTCTGTTATCTTTAAATAATCCGCTAAATATTTTCCATTAAACGCTATTGAAATATCCTTTCCTGTAATATTTACAGGCACGTTTTCATTTACGTTTCCGACTTCCGATTTAGAAGAAATTGTCATTCCCTCTTCTT
Source organism: Clostridiales bacterium (assembly GCA_015069425.1). Lineage (GTDB taxonomy): Bacteria > Bacillota > Clostridia > Christensenellales > Borkfalkiaceae > UBA1259. The sequence goes on from SVIP01000002.1 coordinate 236,402, forward strand.
TAATGTCAAATTTAACGACGTTATATCTGTCCGTTCTAACAACTATCGACGCTCTTTCAATACTGTTTAATAATGCTTGCTTATTTACGGTTACGGTATTTTCAAAACTTTGTGGAATTATGTGATTATATTTAACGAATTCACCCTCGATTAATCTTGAGAATAAAACTGTATTTTCCACTTCGACTAAAAGCGTGTTCTTCTGTAAAATTATTTTTAAGGTATCTTCTTCCTTGTCTAATAAACGCATAATTTCGTTAAGAGCACGAGCAGGAATAACAACTTTCATGTCCTTGCTTGCATTAACTTTCTTTTTGCAAACAGCCATTCTAAATCCGTCAAGAGCAACGCTTGTTAATTCATTATTGCTAATTTCAAAAAGCACACCCTTTAATATAGGTCTACTATCGTCAGTTGAACAAGCAAAAACCGTTCTTTCAACCACCTTTTTAAAATCTTGTGCAGAAATTTCAAAGAAAGCACCGTCTTCTTCCTTTTCAATCTTTGGAAAATTATCAGCAGGGAAAACTTGAAGTTCAGATTCAGAATCAGAATACTTAATCTGCAAGCCACCGTCGTAAAGACGACAAAGTTCAACTTGTTCCTTTTCAAGTTTTTTTGCAAAATCAACAAAGTATTTACCAACAACGACAGTTTCACCTTCCATTAAAACATCCGCTTTAATAGTTTTTTCAATGGTGAGTTCAGTATCGGTTGCAAGAAGAGTTAGTCTGTCTGCTTTAGCGGTAATTTTAATACCCTCTAAAACAGGGTTAGCCGATTTAACTGAAAGGGCTTTGCTTACCTTTAACACTGCATCTGATAAATCTAAACCGTCGCAAATAAGTTTCATAATTTTCTCCTAGAAATTCGTTTATATAGTAAATGTAAATATTCCAATTATTGATTGTTATATACACTTATAACAATTCTAATATATTATATAATATTAATAAAGAAAAATCAAGAAATTTTGCTTTTTTATAGTTTTTTTATTATAAATTAAAAAATAAATTTTTTATAAAAAAAAGCGGTGAATTTTATTATGTTATGTTTATTTATTATTTAAATTATAATATAGGATTAATAGTAGTATGTTGTGTGCAAAAGTTGAAAAGATAAATTTTGTCAGTATTATAAAGAAGAAAATGCGGTTGATAGTTTGTTTAATAACTGTGCATATCTTTTTATTTAAAGTTAAAAGTGTTAATAGAAAAAAATTAAAAAAATTTTTTTAAGGAGAAAAATATAAAAAAACGCACGAAAACTAACCTTTATTAACAAATAAACGTTGAAAAAGAGGCAAATTTTTTTAATTAACAAAAGTATAAACAAAAAATTAACTTTTAATTTTTATTGACAAATTTTTTTTATGTGTTATACTCTAATTATGAAAAAAATATTTGAAAAATTTAATATAGAAATTTCCGAAAAACAACTAGAATCCTTTGATAAATACTATAGGTTATTGATTGAGTATAATGAGAAATTTAACATAACGGCAATCACAGAAAAAGAGGAAGTATACGTTAAACATTTTGTTGATAGTTTGCTCTTTGTTGATATGTTAAATGGTGAAAATCTCATTGATATTGGCTCGGGCGGTGGATTTCCCGCACTTCCTATAAAAATTATGAGAGACGATATTAAACTAACGATGCTTGAGGCTACTGGAAAAAAATGTGAGTTTTTAAAAGTTGTTGTTAGCGAACTTGGCTTAAAAGACGTAACGGTTATTAACGGAAGAGCGGAAGATTTAGCAAAGGACGAAAAATACAGAGAACAATTCGATATGTGTTCTGCTCGGGCGGTTGCTCGGCTTAACACACTTTGTGAATATTGTATGCCATTCGTTAAAGTAAATGGAAAATTTATTGCATTTAAAGGACAGGCTGGGGAAGAATTAGAAGAGGCTAAAAATGCAATTAAAGTTTTAGGCGGAAATTTAAGTAGTGTTTACGAAAGAAGTTTAGACGGTGCTAAACGCTCTTTAGTAGAAATAGAAAAAATAGCAAATACTGATATAAAATATCCAAGAGGAAACGGAAAAGAGAAAAAATGCCCACTTTGATTAACATGGAAATAGATAGAAGCAAAACACTTGCCGTTACTGGTCACAGAACGCTAAATTTGGACTTTTCAAAAAAGAAATTAACAGAAAAATTTATTTCGTATATAGAAGAAGGATATGAAACTTTTTTAATAGGTATGGCTATAGGTTTTGATACAGTATGTTTTCAAACCTTAGAAAAACTTAAAAAGAGTTATCCACATATAAAACTCATTGCTTGCGTGCCGTGTATTAACCAAGCGGAAAAATTCAGCATGCTCCAAAAACTAGAATATAAAAGAATGTTGTCGGTTGCAGACGAAGTGGTTTACGTTGGAAAAGAATACACAAACACGTGTATGCAAAAGCGAAACATGTTTATGGTTGACCACGCATCTTTAGTATTTGCGTATATTAAGAGAGATTTTGGCGGAACGGCAAACACAGTCAAGTACGCACAAAAGCAAGGCGTAACAGTGGAAAAGTATTAAAAAAGGGACTTTCAAGTCCCTTTTTTATTTTTTTACTTTTTTATAGTGCTTAATGCTAGTAGAGTTTGAGATGGAACGTAGAATAGCCATGCCATATTTAGTGGTAAGGCGTTTATTTTATTTATAATGGAATTTGTGGATATGTTAATAAAGTCACCTATTAAAGATAAACCAACGAAAATATCGCAAAATGCAAACAATAATAATCCGATTGCAAATATAGGTGAAACTTTTACTTGAATAAAAGCAAATACGATATTTACAATTAAATTAGCATAATAAAATAGGGAAATAAGGCTTAAAAAGTTGGTATTTTCCTTTAATACCAGGGCAGTTAAATCACAGCAAAGGCTGAAAAACAAAGGCGTACAATTATGTGAATTAACCGTTCTTTTTTAGTTTGATTAATAAAAAGCCTAATAAAGTAACAGGTTTGCGTGCCGACAAAAAAGCACATTGCAAGTTCTCTAATAAAAGTAAAATCCACAAGACCGCATAAAAGAAAGTCGGCGCATACTGTAAAAAACAGTGCGAAAACCGTTATTATATGATAAAATTCTCTCCTTAAAAGAAGAGAGCAAAACAAAAAAGCAAGTATAATGGAAGAAATGGAAAGTGAAGAACAAATAGTGCCTGTTGTCACTTGTATAAAATAACCTAAAACCCCTTCTATCATAATAAAAGAGATGATAAAAGGGGTTAAATTTTTCGCTTTATTTAGCATTAAATAAATCTCCAAAAAAATTTATAAAAATTTTCTGTATCCCTCTCCGTACTTAACACAGCGAGAAATTCTAGATAGGGTTGCGGACGATATATCGGTTTTTGCGATAATTTTTTCGTAAGTTTCACCATCAATTAAAAGTTTTGCGGCAACCACTCTTTGCGCCATTGAATCAAGTTCCTTGAATGTGCAAAGGTCACGGAAAAAAACTTCGCAGTCTTCTTTAGTCTTTAATTTAATAATAGCGTCGAAAAGGTCTGAATAGTTATTTTTGATATCGTTACTCATACTATTCACCATCCTTGTTGTTTACGCTAGATAAAAAGTGAATAAGTTTTTCCGACTTAGGTTTTTCAAAGATTTGCTTAGGAGTACCCTCTTCTTCAATAACGCCGTCAGCCATAAACACGATTTTGTCTGAAACCTTTTTAGCAAACCCCATTTCGTGTGTAACGATAATCATTGTTCTATCTTTATCTTTTAGAGAACGGATAACCTTAAGCACTTCGCCCGTTAATTCTGGGTCTAGAGCGGAGGTTGGCTCGTCAAAGCATAAAACCTTTGGTTTTAATGCAAGAGCCCTCGCAATAGCAACTCTTTGACATTGTCCGCCCGAAAGTTCACAAGGGTAGGCCTTTGCTTTGTCAGATAAACCGATGGTTTCTAAAAGGGCAAGCGCCTCGTCGTTTATTTTTTTCTTTTCAGCAAGGAAAAGTTCTTTTTGCTTTCTATGATTAATTCTACTTTTAAGTAGAAGAGTTGGCGCAAGCGTAATATTGTCTAAAACGTTGTACTGTGGAAAAAGGTTAAAGGACTGAAAAACTAAGCCGAAATTGAGCCTTTTTTCACGCAAGATGGCGTCGGTATCTTTTTTAGATTGATTACTATCAAAAAGAGTCTCTCCGTCCAAAGTCATAACACCGTTATCGGGAGTTTCTAAAAAATTAATACAGCGAAGCAAGGTAGTTTTACCGCTACCCGAAGAGCCGATAATAGAAACGACCTGACCTTTAGCAACCGAAAGGTCAATACCTTTTAATACCTTTACGGACGCAAAACTTTTGGTAAAATTGTTAAGTTCAAGATATGCCATAATTTTTTACTCCGTATAAAAAGATAATTTCTTTTCGAGATAACCGAAAAGTATGGTCAAAAGACCATTAAAAATCAAGTAGAACACAGCCGCATAAACAAGCGGTGTCAAAACTACGTAAGTATTAACTAAAGATTGTGCCGAAGTATAAAGTTCAATAACGCCTGCAACTGATGCTAAGGCGGTATCTTTAACTAAGGTAATAACTTCGTTACTAACAGGGGCTAAAGATTTTTTAATTACTTGGAAAAGAATAACTTCTTTAAAAATTTGTCCTTTGGTCATGCCCAAAACCTTACCGGCTTCGTACTGTCCTTTTGGTACGCTTTCGATTGCGCCACGGAAGATTTCGGAAAAGTAGCAAGCATAGTTAATAATGAACGCTATGCAGGCGTAAGAAAACAATAACCACTTCATTTTTATTCCCAAAAATGAAGTAATATCAGTGTTTCCAATCCTAAAAACGTAGTAGGGTATAAGAGTTACGGCAAGTATTTGCAAAAGAAGAGGCGTGCCTCTAATAACCCAAACGAGTCCCCTACAAAACCATTTTACAGGTATAAATTTTGACCTTGAACCGAAAGAAATTAAAAGTCCAAGGGGTAAAGATGCAATAAGGGTTATGGCAAAAAGCAAGAGCGTTTTGCCAAACCCGTTAATAAGCATCTGTATTATTTCAACAAATTCCATTTTATTGCGTTTTTCCTAAATAGATTAGTCTTCTAAAGAAATGTAGTAGTTAGCCATTACAGAGTCGATAACGATAACGTCTAAAGTTCCAGTCTTAAGTTTGTTGTAAGCATCTAATTGTGATGGGCATTTAATGTATTCTTTACCGATTTGTTTTAAAGCGATTTGTTCTTCACCTGCAGAACCGTCTTCAGCACCTGCGATAGCATCTTTCATAGCGTCGATACTGTTGAACTTTTCAGCATTTTTGCTCATAACGAGAGCAACTTGCTTATTGTTAAGGTAAGGAATAGAAATGCACATTTCTTCTGAACGAGAAGGAGTAATGGTTAAACCGTTCCAAACAAGGTCGATAGAACCAGCGGTAAGCATTGTTTCTTTAGCAGACCATTCAATCTTTAAGAATTCTACTTCAATGTTAGGATCTAATTGAGCGAAAACTGCTTTAGCAAGTTCAATGTCGTAACCCTTAGTAGGAACTTCGTCTACAACTTCATAAGCAATCGGAGCAAAAATGGTGTAACCGATAACTACTTTACCTTTTGTAACGATATTATCCCAACTTGCGTCGGTTGCGTTAGCTTTTGGGTTAACGGTTGAAGATGTTACAGCGATTTCACTTGTTAAACCGTAAGTGCCAGCAATGGTCTTCATTTGACCGTCAGCAATAGCGATTAAAGCATCATTTACTTTAGAAATTAAAGCGTCGTTACCTTTTTTAGCAGCAATACCATATTGTTCTTCAATAAGTGTAATACCGCTAACGATGGTAGGTTTGTTAGCTTCAGGCTTGTTACAAGCGGTTAAACCGCATACTGCTGTTACCATTAAAGCAATGGTAAGAATAATTGTTAAAAGTTTTTTCATAATAGTTTATCTCCTATCAAAAAATTTGTTTTTTACTTTAACACTTTATCGTAATAAAGTATCGAGTATTAGTATTATACTTTATTGCTTTAATAAAGTAAAGTGTTTTTCACTACTTTTTTAAAAAAATAAAAAAACTTTTTTGCTATAAATACAACTAAAAAAGCAACGGAAAAAAACCGTTGCTTTTTTAGTCATATATTTAATTATATATATATTGTTTGTTAAACGTTAAATTTTTCTAAGTCTGTTGCATAAAACCACTTTCCGCCAGTGAACTTGCCGAAAATATATTTACTTGACGCTGATTCGCAAGACGTGAAAAGTTTACCTTGAATAAAGACAACTTCTTCACTCATTGGGGGGATTTTGAAATCGTTAAGTAGTGATGCGCTGTCCATTGCATAAAGCGGAAGTGTAGTTCCTAAAACTTCAATTTCGTCCTCAAGAGAAAGTTTATTTAAATCGTATTCTAAAATGTGAGAAAAAGATAGTCCCCATGAAGTAGAAAGGTAAACCTTTCCGTTATTAAAGTTAAGTCCTTGCACTTGGTCGGGCATTGAATATGCCTTAACGGGGGTGGGATTTATGCCAAAAGGCGCTGTCTCATCAAGCAAGAACTCAACAGCGATTGCTTGGTTATAATCGCCCGCTTTAGTAGTTATTTTATGGCTGTCTAAAGTGGGGTAACTTTCCTCACGGTAAAATTCACCAGTAATAAGCTTTCCGTCGTAAATAGTAACGAATGCATTCGATATGTAATCGGTTTCAGATTTTTGGGTGGATATACTGCCGAGACACGAAAGTTTGTCTCCATCTTTAGCAGACAAAAGTTCAAGGTAAGAATAGACGAAAACACAGTTGCTTTCTCCGCCAGCAAGGTACATATAGTCTCCGTTTACGGCAATTCCACCACCGTGCCCAGTATAATCACTGCCGTCAAGATTATAAAGGGTTACCTTTTTTAGAAGAGTTCCCTCTTTATTCGTAACGTAAACAGGAGAGGCTGTATGGTCTGCCATATATCCTGAAAAAATAAAGAGTTCGTTTTCTTTATCAAAGTCAAGACCTTGTGGAACGTGTCCATCGTCTAGACCAGGGATAACGAATGCTTTTTCAGACGCCTGATAATAATGTGCAACCGTCAAACGGAAATATCCCACTGCACAACCGAAAATTAGGCAGAAAAAAAGGATAACCGCTAAAAAGATAACGGCAATTTTAGTGAATAGGTTTACTTTTTTCTTTTCAATCGTATTACTCATAATATAAACATTATAATATAAAGCGTTAAAAAAATCAATTAAAACCAATAAAAAAGTGAATAAGTAAACTTTTGACAATCATGAGCATTAGTAGTATAATTGAACCTATTAAGGAGAGAAAAATGGAAGTTCAAAAATTTCTTAGCAAGACAAAAGAGCAGTTGCTATTGCAACTGCTCTTTGTGCTATATTTAACAATTAGTCGTTTTTAGCAAGGTTTTTATAAGTTTCAAGTCTTACTTTGCTATCCTTTTCAGTCTTTTCAAAGAGTGCTTCGGCAAGTTCAGGACGTGCTTTCATAAGTGATGCATATCTTGTTTCGCCAAGTAAGAAAGTCTTATAATCAGCCGTAGGCTCTTTAGAATCAAGCGTGAACGGATTCTTGCCTGCGTCGATATTTTCAGGGTTGTAACGGTAGAGTTGCCAGTAACCGCAATCAACAGCCTTTTTCTCTTCTTCTTGAGATTTCATCATGTTGATACCGTGGTTGATACAAGGTGCGTAACAGATGATAAGTGACGGTCCGTCATATTTTTCTGCTTCGATAAGAGCGTTCAAGAGTTGTTGCTTGTTTGAACCCATTGCGCATTGTGCAACGTAAACGTAACCGTAACTCATAGCCATCATACCGAGGTCTTTCTTCTTAATTCTCTTACCAGCGGCAGCGAATTTTGCGATAGAACCAGTAGGAGTTGACTTACTTGCTTGTCCACCAGTGTTAGAGTAAACTTCGGTGTCGAGAACGAGAACGTTAACGTTTTCACCGCTAGCTAAAACGTGGTCAAGTCCGCCGTAACCGATATCGTAAGCCCAACCGTCACCACCGAAAATCCAAATAGATGGTTTAACTAAGCAGTCGAGATTGCCCTTGATATAATCTAAGCCGTCAGCCGTTTCAGTTGCCAAAGCTTCTTTAACCATTTCTGCTGCAACCTTAGATTTTTCAGCGTCTTCTTTATCATTGAGCCATGCAGAGAAAGCAGCGTTGGTCTTTTCGTTTACAGAGTCAAACGTAGCACGCATATCTTCTTCAATCTTAGCACGACGTGCTTTAACAGCAAGGTTCATACCATAACCGAATTCAGCGTTATCTTCAAATAAGCTGTTTGCCCAAGCAGGTCCTTTACCTTCTTTGTTAGTGGTGTATGGACAAGTAGGAGCAGAACCACCGTAGATTGAAGAACAACCCGTTGCGTTAGCAACAATCATTCTGTCACCGAAAAGTTGGGTTACAACCTTAACGTAAGGAGTTTCACCACAGCCTGCGCATGCGCCCGAGAATTCAAAGAGTGGTTTGTTGAACTGACTACCTTTAACGGTAGAAGATTTACAACCAGGGCAAGCAGAAACGTTTACTTCTGGAAGTGTTTCGCTATATTCGTAGTTAACAGTTTCTTCTTCAACTACGCTACCGAACGGAACCATAGTGAGTGCTTTTTCTTTAGCAGGACAGATGTCTGCACAAACACCGCAACCCATACAGTCGAGCGGAGATACTTGAATTCTGTATTCATAACCCTTGTTACCAATCATTGCTTTGGTTACGAAAGAAATAGGTTTCTCTGCGTTTTCAGCAACGACAGCAGGTCTAATACAAGCGTGCGGACAAACGAACGCACATTGGTTACATTGAATACATTTTGTTGAATCCCACTTAGGAACGTTAACGGCAACGCCACGTTTTTCGTACTTGGTAGTACCAGTAGGAACAGTACCGTCAGCGTTAAACGCAGAAGAGGGGAGTTTGTCGCCTTCTAAAACGAGGATAGGATGAACGATATCCTTAAAGTATTTGTTGTCAGCAACCGCCGCCATAGGAGCGCCGTCGGTAGCGTCTTTCCAACAAGCAGGAACTTCAACCTTGATGAGGTTTGCCTCAGCAGAGTCGATAGCATTGTAGTTCATTTGAACGACAGCATCGCCTTTCTTTGCAAAAGACTTATAAGCCATCTTCTTCATGAATTCAACAGCGTCTGCGTAAGGAATAATGTTAGCAACCTTAAAGAACGCAGATTGAAGTATGGTATTAGTTCTGCCACGGAGACCTAAGTCAGAGGCAATCTTAATAGCGTCGATAACGTAAAGGTTGATATTTTTGTTTGCAATATCGCGTTTAACTGATGCAGGAAGTACAGATTCTAATTCTTCAGCGTTTTTAGCAGAAGTATTGAAAAGGAAAGTACCGCCTTGCTTAATATCGCCAGTCATATTGTAACGGGTGATATATGAAGGGTTAGAACATTGAACGAAGTCAGCAGCGTCGATTAAGTATGCTGATTGAATAGGAGTATCGCCGAAACGGAGGTGTGAAACGGTAATACCACCAGATTTCTTAGAATCGTAGAAGAAATAACCTTGAACGTACTTGTCGGTGTGATCCCCGATAATTTTAATAGAGTTCTTGTTTGCACCAACCGTACCGTCAGAGCCCAAGCCCCAGAACTTACAAGAAATAGTTCCAGCGGGAGCAGCGTCGTATTTTTCACTAAAGTCAAGTGAAGTATCGGTTAAATCATCGTAAATACCAACGGTGAAGTGATTTTTAGGTTCAGCGAGTTCTAAGTTCTTGTAAACAGAGTAAATCATAGATGGATTAAACTCTTTGCTACCTAAACCGTATCTACCGCCAACAACCTTGATGTCGGTCATGCCCTTTTCAAGAAGAGCAGAGCAAACGTCGAGATATAACGGTTCACCGAGAGAGCCAGCTTCTTTAGTTCTGTCAAGAACAGCAATCTTTTTAACGGTCTTAGGAAGAGCGTTAACAAAATAATCAATTGCGAACGGACGGTAAAGTCTAACTTTAAGTAAACCAACTTTATGTCCTTCTTTATTCATTTTGTTGATAGTTTCTTCAACAGCGTCAGCACCGCTACCCATTAGAATAACGATATTTTCAGCATCTGGAGCACCGACGTAGTCGAATAAGTGATAACTTCTACCAGTTAAAGCAGAAACTTTGTCCATCATTTCTTGAACGATAGCGGGAGTAGCAAGATAATACTTGTTAGCCGTTTCTCTGTTTTGGAAATAGATGTCAGAGTTTTGAGCAGTACCCTTTTGAACGGGGTGTTCAGGGTTGAGCGCACGAGCACGGAAATCAGCGATATCGTCCATATCAACGAGTGCTTTCATTTCGTCGTATTCGATAGCGTCAATCTTACTAACTTCGTGACTGGTTCTAAAACCGTCGAAGAAATGTAAGAAAGGTACTTTAGCCTTTAAGGTAGAAAGGTGAGAAACGAGTGCTAAGTCCATAACTTCTTGAACAGAGTTGCTGGCAATCATAGCAAAGCCCGTTTGACGGCAAGCCATAACGTCCGCATGGTCACCGAAAATGTTAAGTGAATGAGCAGCAAGGGCTCTCGCACTAACGTGGAAAACAGTAGGGAGAAGTTCGCCTGCTATTTTGTACATATTCGGAATCATAAGGAGCAAACCTTGGCTTGCGGTGTAAGTGGTGGTGAGTGCGCCGGCGGTAAGTGAGCCGTGAACAGCACCAGCAGCGCCCGCTTCAGATTGCATCTCTGCTAAGCGCAATTTTTGACCGAACATGTTTTCTCTGCCTGCTGCTGACCATTCGTCAGCAACTTCTGCCATAGGAGAAGATGGGGTAATCGGGTAGATAGCCGCTACTTCTGAAAAGGCATAGGCAACGTGGCTGGCGGCGGTATTGCCGTCAATTGTCATTTTTTTCATTAAATGTTCCTCCGTGTATATTAAGTGTAAATTATTTACCAACCAACATTATACAACGCACAAGAAGAATAGTCAATGCAATTTTTAAAATATTTCGTGCATTTTGTATATTATTTTAATTATAATTAACATAATTTTTGTTTTAATATCCAAAAAAGTGTCGACAAAAGCAAAATAGCAATATAATCGCTTGTAAAAAAATTTTCAGTTTGATATAATACCATTATCAAAAAAAGGAAACGTTTATGGCACTTTTATCGGCAGAAAAGGTAAGTTTTTCTTACGACAAACAAAAAAAAGTCATCAATGACTTTTCGCTATCCGTAGAAAAAGGCGAATACATTGCTATTATCGGGCATAACGGAAGTGGCAAATCCACTCTCGCCAAACTTTTTAACGGATTGCTTAAACCCGACGCAGGCGACTTGACTGTGGACGGATTTTCCGTGCACGATAAAAAGAGCGAGTTTGAGATAAGAAAGCGTGTAGGCGTGGTTTTTCAAAACCCAGATAATCAATTGGTTGCTTCAATCGTAGAAGACGACGTGGCGTTTGGCCCGGAAAATCTTGGTGTGAACAGAAAGGAAATAGGCGAACGGATTGACTTTGCCTTATCTAGCGTTGGAATGCAAGACTTCCGCCACAGTTCTCCGACAAGGCTTTCTGGCGGACAAAAACAGAGGATAGCAATAGCAGGTGTGCTTGCACTAACCCCACAAATTTTGGTGCTTGACGAATCCACCGCAATGCTTGACCCAAAAGGCAGAGCGGAAGTTTTAAGCGTAGTTAAAAAACTAAATAAAGAAAAAGAAGTTACCGTTATCAGCATAACCCACTATATGGACGAGGTTGTTGAGGCGGATAGGGTCGTAGTGTTATCGGACGGTAAAATCGCCCTTTCGGGTACACCTGAACAAATTTTTAAAAACCAAGAAGTTTTAAACAATTTGGGGTTAGAGTTGCCACTTTGTACGGAAATCGCACAAAAATTAGGTTTAGGCGATGGCGTTTTAACCAAAGAGAGGCTTGCGGAGGAATTATGCAAATTGACGTTAAAAATTTAACTTTTAATTACGGTCAAAATTCCAAAGCAACCAGTTCCGTAGCGTTAGACAATATTTCGCTAACCATTAACGAGGGCGAGTTTTTTGGAATAATAGGGCACACGGGGAGTGGTAAATCCACTTTCGTTCAGCACTTAAACGGACTTATAAAACTAAACAAGAATAGCGGAGAAATAAAAATCGGCGAGTTTGATTTGGGCGATAAGAATTGTGATTTTAAGGCGCTTAGAAGTAAACTTGGTATGGTTTTTCAATACCCCGAATATCAACTTTTTGCGGAAACGGTGTTTGAGGACGTTGCGTTCGGTATAAAGAACTTTATGCCAACCGTTACCGAAGAAGAAAAGGAAAAAATGGTGCGTACGGCACTTGAAACGGTGGGACTAAATTATGAAAGAGTAAAAGATATGTCCCCCTTTGAACTCTCGGGCGGTCAAAAGCGTAGGGTGGCGATAGCGGGCGTTATCGTAACAAAACCCGAAGTGCTTGTTTTAGACGAGCCTGTTGCCGGGTTAGACCCCGTGGGTAAAAGGGATTTTATCGCACTGCTTAAAAAACTTCACGCATCTTTCGTTAAAACTATAATTTTAGTTTCACACGATATGGACTTAGTAGCCGATAACTGTACGCAAGTGGCGGTGTTTGCTAAAGGTAAAATCGCAAAAGTTGGCTCGCCCGAAGAAGTGTTTGGCGACTATGAAGAAATTAAAAATATGGGGTTAGATTTACCCCTTACGGCATACCTAAAAAACCAACTTGAAAAACAGGGGGTTAAAATAGGCGGTAAACTATCGGTAGAAGAGTTTATAAACGCTGTTAAATCGTACGGAAAAGGGGGTAAAGTCTAATGAAAGACCTTGCTTTTGGGCAGTATTACCCCACAAAATCTTTCGTGCATAATATGGACGCAAGAGTTAAGATTTTAACGGTTATTGCCTATATCGTTGCCGTGTTTATGGTTAAGCAGTTCCATTTCTTGGGATTTTTGGCGTGCTTTACTTTCGTTTTTGTTGCGACAATCTTTTCACGAGTCCCCTTTTTAAGGGTGCTTAAAAGCATGAAAGCCATACTCTTTTTCATAATTTTATCGGCAGTATTGCAGTTGTTTTTCAACACTGAGGGTAAAGTTATTTTAAGTTTTTGGAAAATTAAGATTACCGATTTAGGGCTACTAAACGCAGGCTTTATTATAATGAGGATATCGCTAGTCGTTTTAGGTGCAAGTCTATTGACCTTAACTACTTCGCCCGTCGAGATTGCGGACGGTATAGAGAGTTTAATGTATCCTTTAAAATGGATAAAATTTCCCGTGCACGAGTTTGCACTTATAATGAGTATTGCACTTAGATTTATTCCCACTTTGCTTGACGAGACGGATAGAATTATAAAGGCGCAAAAGGCGAGAGGGGCGGACTTTGAAAGCGGAAACATTTTTAAGCGTGCAAAAGCACTTATTCCCGTGTTGATACCACTTCTTATATCTTCTTTCCGTAGGGCGGACGAACTTGCCGATGCTATGGATTCAAGATGCTATGCGGGTAGCAAAGTGCGTACTAAGTATAAGAAAATGAAAATTTCTTGGCGAGACGTTATAGGGGTTGTCGTAATAGCCTCGCTTATAACTGGCGTGGTTTTCCTAAATAAATTTTATTGGATTTTAGCGGTGGCATAATGAGGGTGAAGTTAACGCTCGGCTATGACGGTACGGAATATTGTGGTTGGCAAGTTCAGCCTAACGGCGTGACCGTTCAGCAAAAAATTGAAGAGGCGGTTTTTTTAGCAACGGGCGAAAAGGTGCGTGTGACGGGTAGTGGACGAACTGATGCGGGCGTACACGCTAAAGGTCAAGTTGCGCACTTTGATACGGATTGTACTATTCCGCCAAAAAAGATTTATAAAGCACTAAACGCCCATTTGCCAATAAATATAAGGGTGTTTAATAGCGAACAAGTGGGGGAAGATTTTCACGCTTGTAATTGTGCAAAGAAAAAAACTTATTGCTATTCGCTGTATTTAGGGGATACGGAAAATCCGCTCAAGGAAAGGTATAGCGTAAAAATCGACGGTAAAGTCGATTTTGAAAAAATGCAAGAAACGGCAAGCTTATTTTTAGGCGAGCACGATTTTAAGGGCTTTTGTGCGTCGGGTAGCGGTGCAAAAACTACCGTTAGAACTATTTACGATATATCGGTAAAAAAAGACGATGACGATATTACTGTTACCGTAACAGGCAACGGTTTTCTATATAATATGGTAAGGATAATGGTCGGCACGATTTTATTGGTCGGCAAAGGCGAACTAGAAAAAAGCCAAGTGGAAGAGATGTTGAAATTTGGCGAGCGATTGTCAAACGCAAGGACGCTCCCTGCAAGAGGATTGTGCTTAGAGTCGGTAAAATATTAAAAAATTGTGGCAAAAAATATATTTAACCACAATATATAGGACTGTAATAGAAAAACAGTTAAAAACATTAAAAAAATAGGCAAAAAGGTGTAAAAACGCTTGACTAAAAATGTAAAATAATTTAATATAAATAGGCGTTTATAAGGAAAAGTTCGTTTTCTTTTCGGGATTAGCCCTCCCGTGTCGCCCGTTTCGTGGACGGGTTTAGCGAAACTTTTTATTTATATAACATTAAATAAAACTTAAGGAGAAATTCACTATGAAGACTTATATGGCTCATGCCGATAACGTTGAAAGAAAGTGGTACGTGGTAGACGCAGAAGGCGTAGTGCTCGGAAGACTTGCATCAAGAGTAGCTGCAATACTTCGTGGTAAAAACAAGCCCACGTTTACACCAAACGTTGATACGGGTGACTTCGTTATTATCGTTAATTGCGACAAGGTTGTACTTACCGGTAAGAAACTCGAAAAGAAACTTTACAGATATCACACAGGACATATTGGTGGACTTAAAACAATTCAATATAAGACACTTATGTCAAACAAGGCAGACGTTGCCGTTTACGAAGCAGTAAAAGGCATGCTCCCCAAGAACAGCTTAGGCCGTCAGATGATTACCAAACTCAAGGTATATCGTGGTGCAGAACACAATCATCAGGCGCAAAAGCCCGAAACTTTAAAGTTTTAATGAGGTGTAATTATGGCAAAAGCTACTACTAAAAAGAAAATTCAATACTGGGGAACCGGTAGAAGAAAGAAAGCAATCGCACGTGTACGTTTAGTACCCGCTGGCGATGGTGCTATTAGCATTAATGGAAAGACTCTTGACGAATACTTTGGTCTTGATACCTTAAAGTTCATCGTTCGTCAACCTTTAGCACTTGTAGATGCAACCGCTAAATACGACGTATTCGTAAACGTATGCGGTGGTGGTTTCACTGGTCAAGCAGGCGCAATCAGACACGGTATTGCACGTGCGCTTTTACAAGCAGAACCAGAAACTAGAGCAGCATTAAAGAAAGCAGGTTTCTTAACCAGAGATTCAAGAATGAAGGAAAGAAAGAAGTACGGCTTAAAGAAAGCACGTCGTGCTCCACAATTCTCAAAGAGATAATTTGCGAGAAGAAAGTTCAAGAAATCAAAAACGCAAGGAATTTTTTCCTTGCGTTTTGTTTTTGTGTATTAACTTCGCCGTTTTTATAAATTTACTTGAAAATAATTCCAACAAGTGTTATAATAATTGAGCCAAACAAAACTAAATATTATGAATGACGAATAAATAAGGATATTTTATTCTTTTTTTGGAATACTCCCATTGTAGTATTTTGTTAAAAATGCAAATTCCAAATGGGAGTGGTTAGTCATTCTTGTTTAGTTTTGTTTGGCGACAACGGGGTTTGCGTTTTATGCGCTGACTTCGGTTGGCGCATTTTTTATTTTAAACGAGGCGAAGCGTGAAGAGAATTGCATTTTTTGGGCATAGATTTATTGCTGAAAGCGAAGAGGTCAGAAAGTTAATAAAAAACCTTTTAATAGAAAAGACAAAGCAAGGTTATGGAGAAATTTTGGTCGGAAATCACGGAGATTTTGACAAAATCGTGCTTTCAGAGTGTATAAAATATAAACAAGAAGTTGACGAAAGTCTTGAAGTTACACTTGTTTTATCCACTTTGTCATGTTTGGGGAAAACAAAAGAAATTTGGGAGCAAGAAAAATTATATCAAACGATAACCTATGAAATTGAAAGCGTTTATTATAAGAATAGGATTATTTTTACAAACAAGAAGATGGTTGATAATTGTGATTTAGTTGTTTGCTACGTCAATATGAATAGGGGTGTTAGCGGAGCAAAGAGAGCAGTTAATTACGCAAAAAAGCAAAAAAAGAAAATCATTAACTTGTTTAATATGTTTCTTTAAAGTTTACAGAAGAAAAGTTTTTTGATATAATCTAAAAAAGAAGGGAGAAATATATGGATAAAGTTTTTGGATTGATAGTAGTTGGGCTTATTTGCATAGTTTTAGGCATTATGAATATGAAAGGAAATCTATCACTTTTGCACTCATACCATAAAAAGCGAGTGTCGGCAGAAGATAAAATACCTTTCGGTAGGGCGATAGGGTTAGGCACGCTCGTTTGTGGAGGAGGGCTCTTATTAAACGGAATTTTTTATTTAATCCACCTTGTATCTTCTATGCAAATATTTTTCTATATTGCAATGGCACTTTTAATTCTCGGTCTTGTTGTGGGTTTTGTGCTAATTATTTATGCTTTGCTAAAATACAACAGAGGCATTTTTTAAAGGTTGCAACAACCATATATAAAAAAGATACACACATAAAAACGATGCATAAAAATGATGTATAAAGCAACACAGTCCGCACGAGGAATTCTCGTGCGGTCTTGGGTTTAAACTCTATTTTTTTCTTTTACTCGTTTTACAAAATCGTCGTGAGTGCTGAGCGTTTTTAACATTTGATTTTGAATTGGTGGACGCTTTTTGGTTTCTATTTCCTTTTTAATTTGCGGTTCGGCATTTTCTTTTTTAGTGTTATTTAGCATAGGCGAAAGTGCGGACAAAAGGTCGTTTACCGTTGTACTTTTTTTCTCGCTTTCCGCTTGCGCTTGCTCGCTGGTTACCGCTGAATTATTTGCTGAAAAACCCAAAAAGGAATTTAAAAGATTGAAAATGCCGAATTTATCCATTTTATTCTCCAAAGCAAAAGAAAAAACTCTAAAAAAACCTAAAAAATTATTGCAAATCTTAAGTAAATAAGGTATAATATATATCTGTATAACTAATTATATTCGGTAAGCTTGTAAATGTTTACAAAAAACCAAACGGAGTTTATATGAAAAAAGGTTTATTTAAGATTTTAGTTTTAGGGTTAGCGACTGTTTTGGCGTTCTCTGCTTTTTCTGGTTGCGCCTCTTCTAAATGGAAAGGTTCAGAGATGACCGACTGGGGAAAAGTTTCTGCTGAAAGTCTTGGTGGCTTTATTGCGGAAACCGATAACTACTTGTACTACATTAACGGTGTTGGCACTTCGTCTGACGATAACAAACTTGGTGTACCTACTAAAGGCGCTCTTTATGCGGTAGACAAGTCTGACTTTACCAAGAATAAAGTTGCAGTTCCTAAACTTTTCGCTTCTAGCGATTATGACACGGGTATTTTCATTAGTGGTGATTACGTTTACTATGGAACGCCAAGCACGGAGAAAAACTCGCACGGCGATATTGCTTATACAGATTTAGCAATTACTCGTTCAAAGCTTGACGGAACGGATACAAAAGTTCTCTTTACTGCTGGTTCTCTTGCATTAAAACACAGATTTGTTGAAGTTGACGGAAAAGTTTTCGTTATTTATTACGATACTGATAACAGTGCTATCGTTAGTTACGACGTTGATAGTGCAAGCGCTAAAGAAATTGCAAAAACCGACGAAAAGACTGACAAAATGGAAACACTTGGTTCTTACACTTTCGTTCCCGAAATCGGTGCGGACGGCGTTGCGGTTGCTTATACTTCTACTGTTTACAGAGAGGCTTATAACCAAGACAAGAATGAGGCAACTGGTAGTAGCCGTGGTACGGAAAATTACAATAAGGTATACGCTTTAGTTGCTGGAGATAGCGAGGCTAAACTTGTTTACGATGGTAAAACCGAAGAGGCAACTTACGCTATCAAATTGATTAAAGACGGTTTTGTTTTCTATACCAAAACGGTGAACGGAACTAGCAAGACTTACGCTGTTAGTATGGCTGACTTTGCTGGTGGAAAGGCTGGCGTTGAAGTGTTTGATGAATACGCAGTATCAACCACTCTAATCCAATCACTTAATGAAGTTTACGTTATTGCGGACAACAATGTCTATAAAGACACTATGATTAAGAAAGACATGGGCCCCACTACTAAAAAGTTAGTTGCAAAATGTAGTTCGATTTCAAGTTTCTTATTCAAAGACGGTGATAACATTTACTATTATAACTCATCAAACAATATCGTAAGAATTGCTCTTGGCGACGTTGAAAATACTGATGCGAAAGAAATTCGCATTTCAGACGACACCGTAACCACTACTTGGTATGCTCCTGAATTGGTAAAAGTTAACGGAAATGATTATTTGTTCTACGTTGACAATTCTACAACTGGTCTTTCTTACGTTAAATACGTTGCGTTAGACGATAGCAAAATTGTTGCTGAAGACACCGACGATGATGGCGAAGATGATTTATGGTATTTGAGCGGAAGCAAATTCTTGAGCAATTTAACAATTGATGACAACGCTAAAATTATGACTGCAAAAATTAATGCACTCAGCACTGGTGAAATAGAGTTTGAAGAAGTAAACGGTGAATTAAAAGCAGTTAAACTTCAAGATACTATTGCTGAATACGATGCGCTTAGTGCAGAAGTGAAAGAAAAAGTTGAAGATACCGCTAAAACAAAGATTGCAAATATTAAAGAAGCAATTAGAGTTGCAAACCTCCTCAAAAAGGTTGACGGTGCTTACGATAGTTCAACAGACCAAACGGCATTAGAAAGTGCTTATAACGAAATTAAGGCGGAAATCAATGCTTTATTTGAAAGTGGAGATTATACCAAAATTGCAAGCTACATTGATGGAAACATGTTTGCAAACTATCAAAAATGCCAAAAACTCTTTGATAGCAAAAACTAATTGACTTTTGTTCAAAAATCAAGGCGTGGAAACGAAAAAATGTTTCCACGCTAATTTTTTTATTTTTTTATCCGCAAAATCCCTAGTGTTTCGCTAATATTCGACATATTTGTACATAAAGTCGTTAAAAATTAAAATATTTGTACAAAAGTATATAAAAACATTTGCTTTTTATTAAAATATGTTGTAAAATAATATCGAAATAAAAAAAGGAGACGGATATGCAGAAAAGAACGGTGTTTTTATTGCACGATACCAAAGAGTTTAACGATGCACTTGAGAAGAAATTTATTGATGCTGGTTTTTCAGTTGTGGGTACTGCTACTGACGGGATTTCCGCCATTTCCATGATTGCTGAAAAAAAGCCCGCTTTTCTTATTACAGGAATTGTTCTTGCTGGTTACGACGGACTTTCGGTTATTAGTAGAGTTAAGGCTCTTGATTTCCCAATAAAAATTATCGTGGTAAGCGCATTATCTCGTGAAGAGATTATCGCCAAAGCAATGAACGTTGGTGCGGATTATTTTATGGCGAAGCCTTACAACTTTTCGGTATTGGTAGAGAGAATGAACAATTTAGCAGAAGAAAAAAGTTTGACAAACGGCACACACGCAAGCGTTTTAAGAAAAACCCCGCTTGAATAAAAGATTAGTAAAATCTTTATTAACGTCGGTATTCCTCCGCACATTAAAGGCTATAATTTTTTAAGAGAGGGCGTTAAAATGGCGGTTGAAGACCCTGAAATTATTAACAACATAACAAAGCGTCTTTATCCCTCTATTGGTGAAAAGTATAATACGACGGCAAGCAAGGTTGAGCGTGCTATACGCCACGCAATCGAAGTTGCTTGGAACAGAGGGAGGATTGAAACTATAAATTCTATTTTAGGCGTGCGCGCGTATATCGGCGCAGAAAAACCGACGAACGGCGAGTTTATAGCACTCGTCGCTGACAAAATGTTACTAGAGCAAACAGATTAAAAAGATAAAACCAACGATAGTTATTCTTTCGTTGGTTTTTTATTTTTAAACTATTCCATAATATAGCCGTTTATAATTGGTTGGGTTTTATCTCTGTATTTTAAGGGTGAAACACCATAATACTTTTTAAATATTTTTGAAAAATGCGCACAGTCCATATAACCGACTTTTTCCATTATAGTGCCTATAGGAAAAGCTGTTTGCTCTAATAAATATTTTGCATGTTCAAGTTTAGTTAGGTTAATATAGTAAATAGGAGAAACACCCGTGCGTTTTCTGAAATTTATAATAAACTGTGAAACCGAGAAGTTTGCTCTTTCCGCTAGTTGTGTCAGAGTTAGCTTTTCTTGCCAGTGAGCGGAAATATAATTAATAACTTCATCAATGGAATCCTCTTCGTTGATGGCTATTTGAGAGGGGAGTTTGCTCATAAATATAATCGCTAGATTATTTACTGCCGTTGAAACTTCAAGTTGCGATAAAAGGGTATTGGATTTGGAAAACTTAAAAGCTTTATTAAACAAATTAATAATTTTATTATTGTTTGATACCTTAATCTTTACAGGAGTTGTTAAACTGCTAAATAAACTTTTATTGTTTAAGGTTAATTCAAAGTGCATCCAATAAAGTTTGGCGTGCTTTTTGTCGGTTAACTTGTAAGAGTGTAAAACCCCTGCTGGTAAAAGTAGCCACTCGTTTTCCGAAACCACGTAATGCATATCTCCAGCAATAATTTCTATCTCTCCCTCTTTAACAAAATAGAATTTGTTGTTAGGCACGATTATGTTTGAATCTTGCCAAGGACTAGTCAAAATCATTTTATTGCCGTTTTGATATATTGAGGATAATTGATTATTTATTAATTTTTTCAAATCTATTCCTCCCTAAAAGCATTATATAAGCAAATTATAAAACAAGAAAAGATAATAGTCAAGTAGGATTTATAAAATTTTTGTGTATAGCATGATAATAAACCACAAAAAAATAACAAATTTTATTATAACACCCCGCCTTTTTATTGATGTAAAATATATATACTATATATTAATTTATGTAGATTATACGCAATTAAAAAAGGAGATATATTATGGAGAAGGTAAAAATAGGTTTTTTGCCACTTAGTTGGGATGCGTGGGACCACTTTGGTTGGTCTGAAGTTATAAGAGACCGCAGTGTTAAAGCGCTTAGCGGTATTAAGGGTGTAGAATGGATTGTTCCGTCAAAAGAAATGACTGGCAACGGCTGTGTTCAAGATTGGGCGCAAGCAGAAGCGGTTGCAAAACTTTACAAAGAAGAAAATATTCGTGCTCTTGTTGTTGGAAATATGAATTTTGGTATGGAAACTGCACTCGGCATCGTGTTAAACGCTATGCCAAAAGATTTGCCACTTTTACACTTTACTGCTAAAGCGGACACCTTTAAGGAGGGAGGCGTTCGTTCTTCTGACACTTGGTGCGGTGCATTTATGGCAAATGCGGCAATCAAGCGTCGTGGTTGGAATTATATTCATATTAATTCTTGCTGGCCAGAGGACAAAGCATTTTTAGACAAGGTTGAAAGTTTTGTTCGTGGAGTAAACGCCATAGAACACTTTAAGGGGGCTCGTATCGGTCAATTTGGTCCTCGTCCTATGTTATTTGAATCTCAACCCTTTAATGAACAATTAATGGAAAGAAAATTCTCACAATTAATCGTTCCCGTAGATATCGGTACAATATTTAGTAAACTCGACTCTATTAAAGAAGATGATCCGAGAGTTATAAAAATAATGAAAGAAATTCACCAAGGAACAAACTGCAGTGCTTGTTCTGAATGTGGAATAAACACCATTGCAAGGTTTGAAGTTACCTTAGAAGAATTATATAAAGAACACGGTTTAGACTGTATGGGCGCAATGTGTTGGTCGGCTCTTCAAGAACGATACGGCATAGCTGCTTGCTCAACTTTTGGTAGGCTTAACGATAAAAAGATATTAACTGCGTGTGAAATGGATACTTACGGCGCACTTACTATGCTTGCCATGTTCCATGCAAGTTTAGGGGAAGAAACACCGAATTTTATCGACTTTACCGAACTTCATCCCACCGAGCCAAACGCTTGGCTTGCTTGGCACTGTGGTGCAGCCGCACCTAGTCTTTGCAAGAGCGGGGCTACAAAGGAACTTATAGAAAACGCACAGTTAAAACAATGGAGCGACAGTGCTTACGGTGTATTGCAATTTAAGTTAAAAGAGGGCAAGGCTACCTTTGCTCGTTTAGTAGAGTATGATGGAGAATTTACGATGTTTATTGGTACTGGCGAAGTAGTAGATATGGCTCCTGCAACGACTGGTAGTTACGGCTGGGTTAAGGTAAACAACGTGGATGATTGGGAAACAAAGATGATAGACGCTGGCGTAACGCACCACGGCGTTATGATTTATGATGAAAAAGTGGCAGACGCTTTGGAAATGTTCTGTAAATATTTAGGAATTCGTGTGGTTAGAGCAAACTAAAAGGAAAGGTTATTATGCCCAAAACATTATTTGTTGATCCAAAAAAATTGACGGCGAAAACGACTGTAAAACTAAAAAATATTCCCGTTAATCAATGTAATACTGATGAAGAGATAAAAGGCTACAAAAAGGAAGAACTAATCGGTATTTATCGTGATATGTGTTATTTAAGACTGTTTGAAGAGATGCTCGATGGCATAAAGAAAAACGGTGCTTATAAAGATGTTTCTTATCAATATGGTGGTCCCGCGCATCTTGCAATAGGTCAAGAGGCAGAGGCTGTGGGGCAAGCGTTTTTATTAGATGAAAACGACTTCATTTTCGGCTCGCACCGCAGTCACGAAGAGATTATCGCTAAAGGTTTATCTTGCATAAACAAGATGAGCGAAGAAAAACTTATTTCCATTATGGAAAACTACGAGGGGGGTGCTTTGTATAAAGCGCTTACCAACAATATCAAGGTTGATAACGTTAAACAACGTGCAATTTACTATTTGCTATACGGTATTTTGGCGGAAATTTTCGGCAGTGAACTCGGCTTTAACAAAGGTCTTGGCGGGTCAATGCATACTTTCTTTATTCCTTTTGGAATATATCCAAACAACGCAATAGTGGGTGCATCTGCAGACATTGCAGGCGGAGCCGCACTATACAAGAAAATAAACAAAAAGAAAGGCATAGTTATAGCAAATATAGGCGACGGCTCTTGTAGTTGCGGTCCCGTTTGGGAGGCAATGAATATGGCGGCAATGGAGCAATATAACACTCTGTGGCAAGAAGATATGCGTGGCGGACTTCCCGTTCTGTTCCATGTTTCTAATAATTCTTATGCGGTTGGGGATCAGCCGAGTGGAGAGACTATGGGACACGGCACGCTTGCAAGAATTGGGGCGGCGGTAAATCCAGACCAAATGCACTCTGAAAGAATTAATGGTTACGACGTTCTTGCCGTTATCGAGGCTTATAAAAGAAAAATACCGTTATTAAAGAGCGGAAAAGGTCCTGTGCTTTTAGACGTTATAACTTATCGCTATTCGGGACACTCTCCATCTGATGCGGGCGCTTACCGTACGATAGAAGAGGTTAACGCTTGGAAAGAAATGGATAGTATTGCTGTTTTTGGAAAGCGTTTATTAGATGCGGGTATTTGTAGCGAAGAGGCGTTAGAAAAAATAAAAGACGACTGTGAAAAAGTTGTCGTTGAAGTTTTAAAATTAACGGTTGATAAAGAGAAAACGCCTGTATTAAATTTGTTATCAGAACCTGAAAAGTTGGAAAGAGTTATGTTTTCTAACCTAAAAAAAGAGGCGATGGAAGATAGACCTTGTGATTATACGATTTTGCCCGAAGGAAACCCAAGAGTATTATCCATAAGCAAAAAGAGTCGTTTCGCATTTAACGAAAAAGGAGAAAAACTTTCACCAAACCGCACTCTACAATTAAGAGAGGCAATGTTTGAAAGTCTGCTTGATGCCTTTTATAAAGACCCAACCCTTATAACATACGGCGAGTGTGCAAGAGATTGGGGCGGAACTTTTGCAGTAAACCGTGGACTTATGGAAGCAATGCCGTATCACCGCGTGTTTAACGCACCTATTTCTGAGGCGGCACACGTCGGGTACGCAGTTGGATACGCAATGGCAGGTGGCCGTGTAGTAATAGAACTTATGTACTGTGACTTTTTAGGGCGTGCGGGCGACGAAGTATTCAATCAACTTGCAAAATGGCAAGCAATGAGTGCGGGTTACTTAAAAATGCCTGTTGTTTTAAGGGTATCAATCGGTGCAAAATACGGTGCGCAACACTCTCAAGATTGGACGGCGATGTTTGCTCACGTTCCCGGGCTTAAGGTGGTTTATCCCGTAACTCCGTACGATTGTAAGGGATTATTAAATACTGCACTAAAAGGAACTGACCCTATTATTTATTTGGAAAACCAAAAAATTTACGATATAGGCGAACAGTTTAAAAAAGGCGGTGTTCCAAAAGATTATTATGAAATTGAGTTTGGTGAACCTGATATAAAGAGAGAGGGTAAAGACCTTACTATTTTAACTATAGGTCCGTCGCTTTATAAAGGACTAGAAGCGGCAGACATACTCTCAAAAGAGTATGATTTAGAGGCAGAAGTAATAGATGCTCGGTCAATTGTACCCTTTAATTACGAGCCTGTAATCGAGTCGGTTAAAAAGACTGGCCGAATAGTAATCGTTGGGGAGGCGTGTTCCCGTGCATCAATGATGAAAGAAATGGCATCGGAAATTACGAGTATGGCATTTGATTATTTAGACGCTCCGCCAGCGGTAGTTGGTGCGCGTAATTGGATTGCACCGTTAGGCTCGCAAGAGATGGCGTATTATCCGCAAGCACAGACTATTATAGACGCTATAAACGAATTAATACTTCCGTTAAAGGGTAGAGCCGATAGCAAACAGTTTAACGTTAAAGAAAATTTAAGAAAAAATAAACTAGGAGTATAAAGGAGAAAATATATGAATTTAAAAGGAAAAATTTGCGCCATAACGGGCGCAGGCAGTGGGATAGGAGAAGTTGCCGCAAAAAAATTTGCTGAATATGGCGCAACAGTGCTCGTTTTAGAATTAAGCAAAGAAACGGGTGAAAAGACGGCTGAGGCAATCCGTCAAGCAGGCGGAAAGGCTAAAGCATACCAAGTGGACGTGTCCGATCACGTTGCAGTAAAAGCGGTTTTTGAAGAAATTGATAAAGAATTTGGTAAACTTGATGTTTTATACAACAACGCTTCGGTATTTTGGGGTAAAAAAGATAACCGTATTGACCAACTTGACGTTGAGGTGTTCGAGCGTATTTTAAAAATTAATCTTTTCGGTTTAATGTATTGTACTAAATTTGCGATTCCACTGATTAAAAAAGCTGGTGGCGGAAGTATTATTAATACTTCATCAAGCGCAGGTGTTGTAGGCGTACCGCAATGCGACTCTTACACGGCATCGAAAGGGGCAACAATTTCTTTAACTCGCTCAATGGCGGTTGAATACGGTCCGTTTAATATTCGTACCAACTGTATTGCTCCTTGCTCAATAATGACGCCAATGGTTTACGAGAGCAACCTTAACGACCCTAACTTTGACGAACAAAAACTTTTACAGGTTGATATGCCGTTGCGTCGTTGGGGAACTAGCGAAGACATTGCAAACGTGGCAGCGTTTTTAGCGAGCGACGAGGGTTCATATATGAACGGTGCAATATTAGTTGCCGACGGGGGAATTACCGTACACGTTCGTGAGGGCAAAAAGGAAGTTGACTAAATATTTATAAAAATAACAAATAACCGCTCGACAAGAAAAAATAGTCGAGCGGTAAGTTTTTAGTTTAAGTCATAAAAATAAAAAATTTTGCGAAAAATTTTAAAAATTAGTCTTAAAATAGTTTACAAAATCAACGTATATATATATAATAATTGCAGTCAGCGTTGCTGTGTGTAAAAAATAAATTTTTTGCGTATAGGAACTAAATAAATTAACAATAAATATATATATGATATATGGAGAATTAAAATTATGGCTGAATACGTTAAATGTCCAAGATGTGACCTTAACTATATGCTAAAGGGTGAAGAGTACTGCGACGTTTGTAAGGCAGAACTCAAAAAAGGTCCTACCCTTGTGTTTGTTGATGATGAAGACGATGATTCTTATCTTTGGGAACTTTGCCCAATCTGTCACCAAAACCACGTTAAACCAGGTGCGAAGATGTGTGATAAGTGCGCAGAAGAGCGTGACTACTTAGAGAGTAGGGAAGATCCGGACGACGAGTCTTGGAAGGAATATCTTGACGAAGAGGAAGAAGAGGAAGAGGAAGACGAGGAGATGCTTTCTCTTAACAAACTTGCCGAAGAAGAGGGTGAGTTTGACGACGAAGAGGAAGAAGAGGAAATCGAAAGCGTTGAAGATGACGAGGACGATTTTGATATTCCCGACGTTGACGAGTCTGACTTTGAAGAAGAGGACGAAGAGGACGACGAGGAAGAGGACGACGAGGACGATTTTGACGACGAAGACTAATTCTTTCGTTTAGTGGTATAAAAAATTTTTTAACGGCAATAACTACCGTATGATAAAAAGTACGGTGACGCTAAGTCAAGTTAAAGAGAATATAAAAAAGATGCAACAAAAAAGTGTATTCGTTACGCTAAATCTTGGCAGAAATAAGTACGTCAGTTTTAGTGGAACGCTAACGGGGGTTTACCCAGCACTCTTTACAGTTGAGCCGTTTGATAAAAATTTTAAGGGGAAAACCTCATATTCTTATTCAGAATATATGTGTGGGCGTGTTAGATTAAAAGAGACTCAATAATTTATAAAAAGAAAAAACTTATCGAACCGATAAGTTTTTTTTGTTTTTAAATGTTTTTAATGGCGTCTAACAGTTTTTGCTTAAGAACTTCAGCACTTCCATCGTTTTGAATTGAAAAATACGGGGAAAGGTCGGCATTTTCATAGTCAAACTGATTTTTAATTCGGTCTAGCACTTGTTCTTTGGATAGATTTGAGCGAATTTTTACACTGTTAATTCTATCTTCCATAGCTCGTGTAATTATAATTACCTTGTCAAATTGATTTTGATAACCTCTTTCAAACAAAATAGGCACTTCAACAAAAAGGTTTTCCTTAACTTTTTTTGCTCTTTTTAGAATTTCAGCAACAACCAGCGGAGTAATAGTAGCCGTTAATTGTTCTAGTTTTTCCTTATTATTAAAAACGATTTCGGATATTTTACTTCTGTCTATTTTGGGGTTAAAAAAGCCTTTTACCGCAACGGGAAACATCTTTTTAAGGAGAAGTTTAATCTTGCGTTTTTCATAGAGTTCGGCGGTTATTTGGTCGCTTGAAAGGGTATAATACCCCTCGCTTTTTAATATTGAAAGGGCAAGACTTTTTCCACTACCGATACCACCTGTTATCGCAATGAGTTTTTTAGCCATAATTATTTTGCGTCAAACCAAGTTTTTCCACACCCAACGCTCACCGTTAAGGGGACGGATAGTTTAACAGCACCCTCCATTTCTTCGGTTAAAATTTTAATTACTTTTTCTTTTTCGTCAATAAAAGCGTCAACTATAAGTTCGTCGTGAACTTGAAGTATTAATTCTGACTTAAGATTTTCTTTTTTAAATCTTGCGTCAACACCTAACATTGCTAGTTTAATTATGTCCGCACTACTACCCTGTAAGGGCATATTCATTGCCACTCGTTCCCCAAACTGACGAAGATTAAAGTTTGAAGATTGAAGTTCACGAATATATCTTTTTCTTTTAAGCAAGGTTTTAGCGTAACCCGTTTCTTTTGCGAGCGCAACGTTTTTGTTCATATACTCTTTTACTTCGGGGTATTCTTTAAAGTATGAATTAATGTATTCACGGGCTTGATAATTTTCTATTTTTAGATTTTTAGCAAGTCCGTATTCGCTAATACCGTAAATAATTCCAAAATTAACCGCTTTTGCACTGCTACGCATTTTAGAAGTAACCTTATCAAGAGGAACGCCAAACACTTTAGACGCCGTTTGTGCGTGTATATCTTGCTCGTTATTAAAGGCGTCAATCAAACTTTTACACTCGGAAAAAGAGGCTAAAAGCCTAAGTTCAATTTGTGAGTAATCCGCACCTATTAAAATGCGGTTTTCGCTTTTGGGAACAAAGAATTTTCTAAGTTCTTTTCCCATTTCGTCACGGACGGGAATGTTTTGTAAGTTTGGCTCTTTGCTTGAAAGCCTACCCGTTGCCGTAACCGTTTGGTTAAAGGAAGTGTGTATAAGACCGCTCGGTTTTTCAATCAAAGGCTTAAATCCCTCAATATAAGTTGAGCGCAATTTTTGTAGTTGTCTAAATTTTAATATAAGAGGTATAGCAGGGTGTAAGTTTTCCATGCTTTCTAAAATTTCCGCATTTGTAGAGTAACCGCTCTTGGTTTTCTTGCCTTTTGAAAGTTGTAATTTTTCAAAGAGAACTATTCCTAACTGTTTAGGGGAATTAATATTTAAATCGGGCTCGCCTAAAGAAGTGCGGATTTGCTCTTCTAGTTGAGAAATTTCATTTCCGAATTTTTCTCCAAGTATCGATAACGCTCCGCTATCCACCTTAAAACCGCTAACTTCCATCTTAAATAATAGGTCGCTTAAAGGAAGTTCCACGTCCTTATAAAGAGAGAGCATTTCGTGTTCAATAAGTTTTTCTTTAAGTGATTTATATGTTAAATAGAGAGAGTGTGCAGGCGTTTCAAAAGAAAGGTCGTATACTTCTGTAACCTCTTTAAAACTTTCCTCTCTTCCTGAAAAGTCGGCTAAGTATTTCATTAAACACACGTCTTCACAAAGGGCGGTAAGTTCAATATTAACCATATCTTTTAAGTAATGGCGCAGTTTCTTCTTGTCGTAAACAATGAGTATGTTTTTAGACAAAAAGATAGGAGAAATGGCGTTTAAGACCGCTGATAAACTAAAACCATCGTCAAGAATTGTTTGTTGAATAGAGATTTGCCATTCGGTTATTCCGTTTGATAAAGAAAGTAAGTTTTCTTTAAGGAAAAATGCAATTTCTTTATTTTCAAAAATGGCGGAAAGATTTTCAAGCGAATCTATTTTAACAACCGTTGCCGTAGCCTTAGACGGGGTTTCTTCGTCCGCACTTTCGCTTGTAGCGTTTTCAAACCACTCGTCTTTTTTAGAAAGAGTCTTAAATTCAAGTTCTATAAAACGACGCTTTACGGCAAACGAAAAAGGAAGAGAAATGACCATTTTGTTTAGGTCGGTGTCGATAGGACAAGCCGTGTCGATTGTTGCTAAAGTCTTTGAAAGATAGCAAACGTCTTTCTCGGTTTCAAGTTTTTCTTTAAGTTTACCTTTAATTTCATTGATATTGTTGTAAATATTATCAACCGTTTTGTAAGTTTGAAGTAGGTTAACGGCGGTTTTTTCGCCCACGCCAGACACACCTGGGATATTATCTGAAGAATCGCCCATAAGTGCCTTTAGTTCGATTATTTGTTCGGGAATAAGTCCTGTTTTTTCGGTAAAGTTTTCAGCAGTATAAATTTCAACGTCAGTAATACCACGCTTAGTAAAATGAACTTCGGTTTCTTCGTCGACGAGTTGGAAAGAGTCCTTGTCGCCCGTAAAAATATAGGTTTTAACAGAAGTGCTTTTAGCAATCGTGCCAATAATGTCGTCCGCCTCCGAACCCTCTTTTTCAAGGACGCAAACGCCCATAAGCCTTAATAGGTCTTTAAGTAGGGGAATTTGGGGGCGTAAATCATCGGGCATAGGTTTTCTTGTGCCTTTATAATCGGCAAAGAGTTTATGGCGGAAAGTCGGTGCTTTAAGGTCAAAAGCAACTGCAACGAATTTAGGCTTTATATCAGAGAGCATTTTAAAAAACATATTCATAAAGCCGTAAACTGCATTAGTGGGTGTGCCATCTTTAGTAGAAAGCACGGGCATAGCGTAAAAAGCGCGATTAATTAAACTGTTTCCGTCAATTAAGACTAATTTTTCCATAAAAAATCCTTTTATATGCTTGCAATAAATTAAAATTTATGCTATTATCTTATAGCAGTCAAGAAAAGAAGAGATAAAAAACTTCTTAACATATATAATTTTAGCAAAAATAATATATAAATGCAACTGTAAATTGAATATTTTGCCGCTGTGGTGAAATTGGCAGACGCGCTGGACTCAAAATCCAGTGGGCTAATACCCCGTATCGGTTCGACTCCGATCAGCGGCACCAAGTCAGTATAATCCGAACCAAATACTTGTAACGAGTGAATGGTTCGGATTTACTTTTTATTTCGCTAAATAGAAAAAATGAACCCATTGTGGGTTCATTTTTAATATGCAAATAAATTCTAAAACGTAAAACCAAACAATTTTCCTGAACCATCAGCATTATCGTTAAGTTCTAAAACAATTTCATTGTTTGTAATTCCAAACAAGTTACTTGTATCATCATTAGTTACGTCGTTTTCTATAATTGTTAGAATTATTTGTAAACCTTTTTCTTCAGCAAGTTTACGAGCTAAAGATAAATAAGCTGTGGCAATTCTAAAATCATCTCCATCAACACAACCATCGTGAAGAACAAATTTATAAAAAGATTTAGTCGAATAACTACTTAATATTGCTAAATCGACACAAGCACAAATCTCTTTTAAATAAGTATGCCCGTCTTTTTCATATGTGGAGTTTCCTTTATCATCATAGGTATTGTACTGAAACTCAATGTTCCCCGTGGATAACCTTTTAATGTTTAACATACCAGAACAACGAACAATGTCCTTAATGTATGTAGAGAAATAATCTTTTATTTCTTTTGCTTTATCTGTAGCTGTGTCTATCAATTTCTCGATTTTAGATTTTAATTCTTCTAATGATAAATTCTTTTTTTGTTTTTCAATCTGATAATCCTTTATAGAGCGAATAGCAGAAAGTTGTTCTTCAATTTTATTTTTCTTTATATTTAGTTCTATAATCTTTTGTTGAACATCTTTGTATTTTTCAAAAGATTCTATTTCTCGAAGTTTTTTCAATAAAGTAACACGTCTATTATTAAGAGTTGATAAGTTTTCATTTACAGAGTTTAACAACGATTGTTTTTGTTGGAGCGATTCTTTTAATTTTTCAACTCTCTCACGTGATATTTTTTCGTTGAAGGTCAACAATTCATTGAAAGAACGTTTTAATTCGTTTGGAAACAGTATGCCCATTTCTTCATATAAAGAGTACACATCTTCATAGTTATATACAGCGTTAGAATCAATGGCTTCAATTACATCTTTAATTTTACTTTCAAGTTGATATCTTTGAACGTTAAGATGTGCAATTTGTGTTTCAATATCTTCAATTAATTCTTTTGAAATATTTGCTTCTTCCAAATAAAAATCGAAGTTTTCTGCATTTTCTGCGAGGGTATCTATTTGTTTTTGTATAACCTCTTTTAGCCCGTTAATTTGGTCAATATCCTCAGGGTTTGCATCATATTGAGTTTGCAATTTGTTAATTTCAATATCTATATTCTCTATATCTTGTTGCAAAGAATATATTTGTTCCAAGAGCTGACCATCGTAACCAAGTAATTCAAACAAGAAAGGTTTCCAATCACTGTCTTTATTTTTAAAATATTTACTTAATTGAAAAGGGTTTTGATAGTCCGCTTGACCTCTTAAAAAATATGTAAGAGTACTTCTATATTTTACACTGTTAAGAACATCAAAATTTAATAATTTTTGCAGTTCTTTAGTCGCACTATTTTTTCCGTCTAATGTGTAATCCAAGTAATCCCAATCAGATTCATTTATAAAGTTTTGCTTACCAATCGCATGAACTTTCAATGATGCTTTAGTGCTATTTACAGCTCGTTTTATAGTTACATAACGTTTGTCATTTATTTTAATTTCTAAAAAGAATACATATTCCTTAAACTTAGGGTCTTTTAAAAAACTATTCGAAGGCAATTTCTTTAACAACATAAAGTCAATAATTTTAACTAATGTAGATTTGCCAAGGTTGTGACAATTAACATTAATATTGTCTGGATTTTTTATTTTTCCTAAAATAATATTAACCCCTTCGTTAAATTCTATTTCTTTGAAATTTTCTTTATTTGAATATAATTTACTTAGTTTCATTGATGAGCTCCAAAGAATCTAATTCTTCTACATAATTTATTTTTCCTAAAGTAAAAAGGAAATTTAATGAAAGTAAAAACAAATCGTTTGCTTCTTCGCCTAGAATATCTGTTTGACTTTTTAATGTTTCTTGATATGTAGCTTTCTTTTTCCTTTTCAAAAAAGCCAATATGTTATAGCTGTTAAATATGATACAGTTCTTGGGGTCTGTTAATTTATTTGGTTTAATCATTTTTTCTTACCAATATCGCAATTTACATACATATAATACGAAAATACTTGTAACCAATGTCCCTTTTCCGAATCAAAAGACTCGTCTTTTAATTTTGCATAATTTAATAATGATGGTAACATGTTTTGTAGTTTTTCGCCGTTCGAAATTCTTGCGTAAATTTCTCCGCTGATTTCCTTAACAATCGCCGCATACTTTTTTTGATATTTAGAATTTGCAGGACTTTTCAAAAATTTGTCAATCTTGCCAAACTCATCATAACATTCTTTTATTATATTATCAAAAAAATCTTGCGTTATTTCATTAAGTTTATTTTTTTCTTCTATGTCAGGGCGTTCAAAATCATCTAATTCTGACGGATTATCAATCTCATTATATACAGCATCTATAATTTCAGCCATAATTTTCGGGCTAAAAATAAATTTTTTACCTAAATCATCATAACCAGAAAGATAATAATTAATATCACGACCTGCTGTTTGATTACCTTCGCCTTTAATATTAAACTTTTGTGCCATTGTTTATATCTCTCCCGGCAACAGCATTATTGTCGCCTTTAATTTTAACTGAATGATTAGCTGCTTTTTTATTGGATATTTTTAATTGGAATGTCTTGCCTAAATAACCAAGAACCAGACCTAAAACACCAATTGCTACATCAATTATCCAACGAATTTCTTCAGGCATAAGAATTTCTCCTTCGTATGTTAATGAACTAATAAATATATTATAGCAAAAAAAGTAGAAAAAATCAAGTTGTACCGTATAAGCAAAAACAATAAAATATAGTCACCTGAATATTTTCGTTAATATAATTTCTTCCAAAAAGATGTCAGGTGTACACGTTCTTGTACAGTTGAGTATTGACTTTTATATTTTTATATGTTAAAATAGAACTACAAACACGAACATATGTTTAGAATATGATTTGTGTGGGTATATATAATTAAGGGAAAATCCCCCTTTGTTTAGCTTGCAAGCATCGGCAGGCTTTGTTTGGCGTATATTTTTACGCTTGCGGGAAATATTCTCCCGTTTACCCGAAGTCGTTTTACATAAAGGGAAACAAAACGGCTTTTTAAGGGTTTTATTGTCGTACAGTTTTTTACGATAATGTGCCGTCCTTTCGCTTTTATTAAGTGAAAGGTTTGGAAAGATTGACCAACTTTTCAAGTAGGCGCGCCAACGTTCAAAAAACGGGGTTTGGCGATAGGTCTATTTTGTGGTACAAATTTTTAGGTACTACGCTCAAAAATCAAATACTTCCGGATAAGAATCCGTGTAGAAGTGAACCCATACGTGGGCGAGATTTTTACACGGATTTTTTTATTCTCTATCGGAAAGGAGATGTGCTTATGTAGAAAAATAAAAAACTTAATATTGTGTTTGTGGCGTTATGTCCTTACACCTTTTTAGGTCGGTGATAATTTTATCAGCGACTTTTTTGCAGCATTTTTTAAGAAAGAATTTTCGGGCAAAGGATTTGTTAAGTTAAAAAAACTGCCCTTGATTAAGTGGAGAGTATTAAAAAAATGTAAATTTTCCGACCAAAAAGAAAATTTTTCCACCAATACCATAATGTAGGGGTTGCAAAACGCAAAAAAAGTCAGGGATATATAATGGAGTATTTTTACCGCCTACCCATTAGAGATATGAAATTTTTTCAAAGAATTTTTAAGAAAGGAGCGAAAATACCCTGCTAAAATTACATCGAAATGTCCATTAATAGTGAAGGGTTAAAAATCAAATTTAGGAGGAAATCAAAATGACAAATTATCATCATTACCACCCGCCGTGAGCGAAAGCAAACGGCAAGCAAAACTTTATAGAAGGCTTGTAAAGTATAGCACACTATACTTTCCTTGAAAGTAGTGTGCTCTGCGAGGCTAAATAACGACCAAAAAAATTATAAGGAGGAAACCAAAATATCGTATTTAGTATGCCATATGGAGAAGTATCATAAAACGGATATTTGCCCCATAGAAAATGAAAACGAACGTGACGAAAACTACGTCGGCTCAAACACTTGTATAGACAGTTCAAGGACAAAAGACAATTACCGCCTTTTGTTTAGGAACAGTTCTTATACGGATTTTATCAATGCCAGAATAAGCGAGTTAAACTTACCCAAAGCACCAAGAAAAGATGCCGTGCTAATGGCTTCGTTCGTGGTCGGCTCGGATAGAGAATTTTTCAAAGGTTTAGGCGAAGATGAGCATAACGACTTCTTTCGTGACTGCACTAATTTCTTTATAGACCGTTACGGAAGAAAGAACATAATCTCTGCCGTTGTCCACAACGACGAAACAACACCACATATGCACCTAAACCTTATCCCTATCAAAGACGGACGGCTTTGCGCCAAAGACTTACTTAATCGCAACGAGTTATCTAAACTGCAAACGGAATTTCACGAGAAAGTTGGAAAGCGTTGGGGCTTAATGCGTGGTAAAGAAGGAAGCACAGCTTCTCATCTCTCCACCGCCGAGTTTAAGGCTAAATGTATCGTGGATGAAGCGTGGGATAAATCAACTGAAATTCTTTCAAGCGCAGGAAAGCGTGTTCAAGCGGAATTAGAAACGATGGAGAAAGCCGTTCAAAAAGCAGATGAGCATTTTACCGACACAATGAAAGAAATCTCCACTGCTAAAGCCGAAAGAGATAAAATCGTTGAAGAACGTAACGCTGAAGCTGATTATACCCAAGCATTAGAAGATGCCAAGCAAGGAAAGTTTGCTTTTAGTAAAAACGGCTTAAAAAACCAAATCGTCGTATTGACTGCCAAAGTTAAACGTTTAGAAGAAGTCGTTGACCGTCAACAAAAAGATAACGGCTTGTTATACAAGGAAGTTCAAGAACTCTCAAAAGACAAGGATAAGTTCAATAAGATGAGCCGTGCCTACACTCTTTTTAGAGAACGAGAACCTGAAGCGTTTACACGAGCATTTCACCGTGCGCCGTCTATCGTTGGAGCGTTTATTCCCAAAGGCGAGCCTATCGCCAACTTGGGAAAAAGCCGTTTACAACAAATCGAAGAAGAAATCGAGCGTGAGAAAGCGCCGAAATCAACAAACAAAAAATTTAATAGTAAAGGAGATTAATAAGGAGGAAAAAAATTATAGGTTAATGTCAAGAAAGCGTAAGAACAACACAGAAATACCTGACTTTGAAATCGATTCGCTTGCAAGGGCGTTGTTGCCTGCAATACAAAAGTTATTTGAAAGCGAAGAAGGCAAGCGCGAATTTGAAGAATGGCAAGCCGAAAGGCAAAAATCACAACTGAATAAAAAACAAAATAAAGAATCTCGTTGATTACATAGAGATAACCGTCGATTAATGTAAAGAAAATAGTAAAATGTAAAAAGGAACGGCGGACGGGTTTTGACCGTTTTCGTATCCCGAAATAAAAAAACGGTTAAAAATAATTAAGCCGTTCCCCGTATCGGGAACGGCAAAATATAAATGGAGGTAAATTTATTGAAATATAAAAATTGGTTAAGCGAGTGGCTTGCTTTGTACGTCAAGCCCACTACGAAAATAAGAACGTACAAAAAGTATCAAAGGCAAATAGAACTACATATAATCCCCGCACTCGGAGAGTTTGAATTGCACGATTTAACGGCAACCGTTCTGCAACGCTTTACTGTGGATTTATCTGAAAAAGGCTTATCTGCAAACACTGTAAACGGCATTATATCCGTGCTTAAATCTTCTTTGCGCCGAGCAGTATTACTTGGCGTAACGGACAAAGAGTTTACAATGGCTATCGTGCGTCCTAAGGGGCGAGAAAAACAAGTAGATTGTTTTTCTAAAGAAGAGCAACGAAAAATCGAGCAATACATCTTTGAAAAGAAGAAAAATAAATTGTTCGGCGTGGTGCTTTGTCTTTATACGGGCTTACGTATTGGAGAATTGCTATCCCTTACATGGGACGAAGTAGATTTACAAAAAGGTATTATAGCCGTTTCTAAATCTTGTCACGACAGTTGGGAAAACGGCAAATACGTTAAAATAATCGACACGCCGAAAACGGACTTTTCAGAGCGTATTATCCCTTTACCCAAGCAACTGTTTTCGCGATTAAGAGAGTATAAGAAATCGTCAAGCGGAAACTACGTTGTTTGTGGTGAACGCGTACACGGTGCGCAGGTTCGCTCTTATCAAAAGAGTTTTGAATTATTATTAAAACGTTTAAAATTACCGCATAAAGGCTTTCACTCTCTTCGTCATACGTTTGCGACGCGCGCTTTAGAGTGCGGTATGGATATTAAAACGCTATCGGAAATTTTAGGGCATAAAAACCCTACGATAACCTTAAAACGCTACGCCCACTCTATGCTTGAGCACAAAACGGAAATGATGAATAGGCTTGGAAAACTCCTATTATAAACGCGCTAAAAACACAAGAAAACGACGAGATACTCTCTCGCCGTTTTCTACATAGAATAAACTAATCTATGTAAAGATTTTAATTCTTTTATACAAAAAAGTCAATCGTATTTATTATTCTATACGAATTCTATACTAAAAAATTACATTTGATAAAAATTCCATGAACTTTTTCGATTAGATGTTCACGGATTAGTTTATTCTATGGTAAAAAGTACAATAAAAAATACATTGTATTTGGAGGCTAATAATGAAAAAACTTGTAACAACACTTTTAGTAGCAATTATGGTAATCGTATCAGCATTTTCACTTACTGCTTGTAGCGGTGAAGGTGTGAGTATAAAAGATACTTATATTGATGAAAACATGCATTTAATAGTAGAATATACCGATGGTAATAAAGAAGATTTAGGCTACGTAGGTGTAGAAGTTGAAGTAGAAGTTGAAAAAGAAGTTCTTCCACCAGTATATACTGTAACTTTTGTTGATATAAACGGAAACGTATTAGAAACTCAACAAGTATATAAAGGTTTATCAGCAAAAGCACCTACTGCACCGCAAATACCGGACAAAGTATTTAGTGGTTGGAGCGTTGATATAACTAATATTCAAGGCAATATTACTGTAAGTCCAGTATACGGAAATATGGCAACTTTTACCGTAACTTTTAAGGATGAACAAGGAAACACCTTAAAAACTGAAACTGTAATAAGTGGAAGAAGTGCAACGGCTCCAACTAATCTTCCAGAAAGAGAAGATACGATTTTTGATCGTTGGGATAAAAGTTATTCTAATATTACAACTGATACAGTAATAACTGCAATTTATAGGGCAAAAAAAGACTGTGTTGTAACTTTCAAAGACTATAGCGGAATAACTTTAGGAACGGCAAACGTAAAAGAAGGTGGCAACGTAACAGCACCAGTAACACCAAGTAGAGATGGCTACACTTTCAAAGGTTGGAGTGGAAGTCTTAATAATATCACTTCAAATTCAACTTTAACCGCACAATACACTATTAACAGTGCAAATAATATCTTTGATATAGCGTATAAAGTAAACGGCAACAACGTAACTGTAACTTTAAGTTTAGCGGGAACAGTATGTTTAGCAGGTTTCGAAGGCACTTTATCTTTTGAAGGTATGACAGTAGTAAACGCCGAAGCAAAATCAAGCAATTTAACTTGCAATAAAAACGGAAATAGCGTGAAGATGACCTATTCAAACGCAACTAACGTAACAAGAGGCGAAGTGGTTCTTGAAGTAACCTTAACTAAAACGGCGGATAATGGTAAAGCAACGCTTAACTTAACGGATTGCTTTGACCAAAACTTTACAAGCGTTGATTATAAAGTAATAGGAAAAAATATTAAGCTTAAATAATAAGGAAAGAATTATGAAAAAACGCAGTTTATTAATAACGTTATTAAGTTTAATATTGACGTTTAGCGTAAGCATTGGTTTAACAACAACTAAAGCATACGCAGAAGAAGCACCCGTAGAATACTCTATGGGTGATGCCAATTTAGACGGAAACGTAAATACGAGAGACGTAGTTTTAATAAAACAATCAATAGTAGGGCTTACTGAACTTACCGACAAGCAAAAAGTGTTTGCCGACGTTTATGCTGACGGACAAATTAACACTCGTGACGTTGTTTTAATTCAACAATCAATAGTTGGAATGGACGTTGATTTAGGTACACACGAGCATGAGTATGAAAATGGGGTTTGTATTTGTGGACATGAAAAAGAAGGATTTAGAGTGGTTTGGGAGAACTATGACGGTACAGTTTTAAAAACTCTAGAATTAGAAAATATTGAAAGTATTCCTTCATATGATGGCGAAATGCCTACAAGAGAAAAAGATGCGCAATACACTTATACCTTTAGTGGATGGAGAGAAAAAACTACTACAAATAGAGTTGTTTATACTGCCCAATATTCCACTACTATAAATAAATATACGGTTACTTGGAAAAACCATGACGGTACGGTTTTAGAAACTGATACCGAAGTGCCATATGGAACTATTCCTACTTACAATGGCAACACCCCAGTTAAAGAAAAAGACGCTCAATATACGTATAGTTTTAATAGTTGGGATAAAACAATTAGTGCAGTTGTAGGACATATTACTTATACTGCAAGATATAGCAATACTATAAACAAGTACACGATTACTTGGAAAAATTATGACGGTACAATACTAAAAACTGATAGTGTTGCTTATGGAAGTAAGCCTAACTATACGGGAACTACGCCTACAAAACAAGGTGACGTACAATATGGCTATATTTTTGATGGGTGGAGCCCAAGTGTTGTTAATGTAACAGGAGAAGCTGAATATATTGCAACGTTTTCTCAAACTACGCAAAAATATACAGTCACTTGGAAGAACTATGATGGAACAGTTTTAGAAACGGATACAAATGTGGCATATGGCTCAATGCCTACATATAACGGAAACACCCCGACAAAACCTTATGATTCGTTAAGTAAGTATATATTTGAAGGGTGGACTCCTATTGTAGACTTGGTTAACGGAGATACAGTATATACAGCCGTATTTTCTATAAGTGAAAGCACCACGTTTACAATTAAATATGATGCAAACGGTGGAACAGGAGCACCTTCTTTTCAAACAAAGAACAAAGGGCAAAATATAACTTTAAGTTCTATAATTCCAACAAACCGAGAACATGTGTTTATAGGTTGGATTTGCGCTTATGACGGAAATACATATAGTAAAGGTGCTTCGTTTAGTTTAGATGCAAACGTTACGCTATATGCTGTTTGGGGACATGGTTGTGACACTTGTGAAGAAAGTGGGCAGGTGCCCTATCAAAAAATATGTGATTGGTGTAATGGAACCAGAATTGTTAACGAAGAAAAATGGACAAGTTGTTATGATTGTGGTGGCGATGGTAAGCTTATTCAAGTATCTAAAGTTTGTTCGTCATGCAATGGTTTTGGGGGGACTTGCAAAGTTAGTTGTAGTTCAGGTCATTCGTGGTA
Source organism: Clostridiales bacterium (assembly GCA_015069425.1). GTDB lineage: Bacteria > Bacillota > Clostridia > Christensenellales > Borkfalkiaceae > UBA1259. The sequence goes on from SVIP01000002.1 coordinate 276,209, forward strand.
TACTAGCACATATCCAACACGAACATGTCCGACATGTGGAAAAACTGGTAGTGCAAGCCGAATAACCACATGTGGGAACTGCTCTGGCGAAGGGGTTATTTATTATTGGTATTGCAATGCATGTAATGGTAATGGTGGTAGTTATAAAACTGTAAGTGTAGAATGTTCTCACTGTTCAGATGGATATAATACCGCTTACAAAACATGCGAAACATGTTATGGTTCAAAAAATGTAAAAAATTCAGCTCAATCTTACACTTTAACATTAAAGAATGGAACTACAACTTTCGGTTCTAAAACAGTTTATTATGGGGATCCATTCAAATTAAATATTCCTACTAAAAGCGGATATACTTTTGTGGGTTGGTTTGATGTGCAAGAAAACGGAACACAATATACAGATAGAAATGGCGTTTCATTGAAGAGTTGGGATGAAAAAAGCAATAAAGCCCTATATGCACATTGGATAAAGAATTATACTATTTCGTATAATCTTGATGGTGGAACTGCAAGTAATAAAACAAGTTACAATATAGAAATGCCAACATTTACACTCAACAATCCAACCAAGACTGGCTATAAATTTATTGGTTGGAGTGGAACGGATATTGACGGTGTAAGCAGTAATGTGGTTATATCTATTGGTAGTACTAATAATAGAGAGTACGTTGCAAATTGGGAAGCAAATACTAACACTCCTTACAGAATAGAATATTATTTACAAAACGTTAACGATTACAACTATACGTTAAGTGGTGAATATAGTTATGAAACGGTTGGGAAAACCGATATAAAAGCAACTGAAAACCCAAAAATTATTGAACACTTTACTTTTAATAACAGTTATGCGGATAATGTGCTAAGTGGAAATATAAACGGCAACGGCACGCTTGTGTTAAGATTATATTATACGCGTGATACTTATACTATTACAACGGAAGCAAACAACGAAAAAGCAGGAACTATCACAAATAGTGGCACGTATAAGTATGGTAAAGAAATTACAATAACGGCAACCACAAATGCAGGATATACATTCCTTGGCTGGTATAATGGCGATAATCTTGTTTATGAAAGTGAACGTTACACCTTTTATGTTAATGAGAATATTGCTTTAACAGCAAAATGGTCTATTAACGTATATAGTATAAAATACGAATTAAATGGTGGTATAAATAACCAAGATAATGTTTCAACATATACGGTTGAAACTGCTACGTTTATATTAAAAACACCAATAAAAGATAATTACGTTTTTAACGGCTGGTATTTAGAAAGAGATTTCAAAAACCAAGTATTTGAGATAAAAGCCGGCTCTTTTAGTGGTATAAAAGTTTACGCAAAATGGACTCCTGTTGAATATGTGATAACATATAATTATGGATATTCAGGAAAAGTAACGACCGATACTTATACAATAGAAACCCCCACTTTTAGTTTGCTTACCCCAACAAGAGATGGTTTTGCGTTTAATGGTTGGTATTTAGAAGAAACGTTTGAAAACCAGGTGTTAAAAATTACACAAGGCTCTTGTGGCGATAAGGTTTATTATGCAAGTTGGGAAGCAAATAATAACACATTAATTTTTAATGGCAATAATAACACTAGTGGTACTATGAGCGAACTAGAGATTTGTACAAACACAAACATAAATCTACCTTCTAATAATTTCATTAAACAGGGGTATACGTTTAAGGGTTGGTCTACAACTGCAGATGGTGAAATAGAATATTTAGATTGCGCATCTTATTCAATGGGTACAAATTCAATATATATGCTTTATGCGATATGGGAAGCGAATGTCGATACAAAGTATACAGTTGAGTATTATTTACAAAACATAGATAATAGTTATTCACTCTTTAAGAACGAAGAATTATTGGGGACAACCGACGAAAAGGTTGATGCTCCACAAGAAGAATTAGAGCACTTTACCTTTAATGCCAAACATGATGACAATGTAGTAAGTGGTATTATAGCAGGAGATGGAACGTTAGTTTTAAAAGTGTATTATCAAAGAAACACATATGCGTTATCTTTTATTGATTCAATATCTAATATGACAACAAATGTTGGAAATTTTAAATATGGAGAAAAAATACTTTTAGAGCCAATAAATTATTTAGGATATGACTTTGTTGGTTGGTATAGTGGCGATAAAGTTCTTTGTGAAGATTTAATGTATAATGTAATGATTGTCGAAGACTTAATTGTAGAATTAAAATTTGTAAAGAAACAAGAAATGGAAAAATATGATTTTTCTTCTACGGAAACATCTTGTAAAATTATCAAATTGACAGATACAAACCTTAAAGAAGCTGTTGTGCCTGATTATGTAACATGTATTGGACATGATGCTTTCTCGGGTTGTTCAATATTGTCGGAGATAACTATTGGCAAAAACGTAACAAGTATAGAAAATTATGCTTTTTATAGTTGCAAAGCATTATCAAAAATTAATTATACTGGTACTATAGATGAGTGGTGCACAATTAACTTTTCAGACCAATGGTCTAACCCATCGTATTATACAAAAAATTTATACATAAATAATGAGCTAGTAGAAAATATCGTTATAGAAAAGGCAACCATTGTTTCTGCTTATGCTTTCTTTAACAATTCTGCTTTAATAAGTGTAGAAATGGCAAATAATGTATCCAGCATAGGCAAAGGAGCTTTCCGATATTGCAGTTCTTTAACAAAGATTGTTTTGTCTGACGCAATAACATTTGTAGGAGACTTTGCATTTGATGGTTGTGATAATGTATTATATAATGAAAAAGAAGGCTTAAAGTATATTGGAAGTGACGATAATCAATATCTCTATCTTTTTGGGGTAGTATCAAAAGATATAATTATCGCACATATTGATGAAAATTGTAAATTTATTGGTTCATGGTCTTTTATACGATGTGAATCATTGGAAAGTGTTAATATTCCTAAAGAATTGATATCAATAGGAGATTCTGCATTCTATTATTGTGTGTCGCTAAAAAGTGTATTGATTGGAAAAAGTGTAAAAAATATCGGAAGCGATGCGTTTGGTTCTTGTATATCAATAACAATTTATTGTGAGTCGCAAGAAAAATTGAATGAATGGAGTGACAGATGGGCGCCTATAACTAACCCAGCAAGGCCAATATATTGGTACAGAGAAACTTTGCCTACTACATCGGGCAATTATTGGCATTACGACGAAAATGATAACATTGTCGTTTGGGGATAATTTAGGTGGATATATGATTTATAAAATAGGAAACCTTGAAAAAGATATTAAAAATAAGAAATATAAATACATTCCTAAGAAACCAGGCATATATAGAGTGCTTAATTTAGACAATATTAAAATTGAATTTTTATCATATTCTTCTAATTCGAGCTTCGTTTCATACCCTATAATAATGTTGCAAGAAAAATATAACAAGACAAAAGTAAATAATTTGCTTTATGTTGGTAAAGGGGTTAATTTGCATAAGCGGATTAAACAGTATATTGAATATGGCCTTAATTTAGTTGATAATCATAAAGGCGGTCGTGCAATTTTTCAAATAAAAGATTATAAAAATCTTTATATTGAAGTACTATTATGTGATAGATGTGAGTGTGTCGAGAAAAATATGCTTATTGGATATAAAGAACATTATAAAGAATTACCTGTTGCTAATATGAAAATTTAATAACCTGTATAAAACGGCAGATTAAAAAATCTGCCGTTTTTAATATCTATTTTTTATAAATATACCCATATCGTATTGACATTTGAAAACTTTTAAGTTATAATAATGTAAATCAGTAATAAAAAGAGGTATATATGCAAGAAAACATTATCGGATATAGAATAAAGTTATTAAGAGAAAAAGCAAAGTTGTCACAAGCAAAACTTGCTACGGCGCTTGGCGACGTTAAACAACCCGTTCTCGCTCGTTACGAGCTTGGCTCTATTATGCCGTCCTATCCCGTGCTTGTTAAAATTGCCGATTACTTTGACGTATCAGCAGATTATCTTCTCGGTAGAACGGATAACCCCGAAGGAAAACTTTACGGACAACCTAAATTAGAAAACTCTGACCGTATGCAGGATTTTATCGAGATGTGTTTTGACCCAAGCACCAACGCACACGCAAAACTCAAAGAAACCTTAAAGAAAATGTTGGAGGAACAAAAGTAATGAAATCATGCCCGTGGATGGAGGTCCTTGTAAGCGAAAATTTTAGACTTCCTATTACAGTAAAAAAGGATAATCAATATTTTTCTACGCTTAATGATAAGTTTTCGCTTTTAAAAACTGAATTATCGAATAGAAAAGCTCCCGATTCTTTAATTCAATTATCAAAAGACTATTGTGATAGAATTGTTTCAGCTATTAATTTTTATTATAAAGGCGATATTATCAAATCGCATTCCATTATAGCGGAAATGATTGAAGATTGTTGCCTTGATAATGATTTTGCGATTTCTCACATAAACGATAGTATAGCATTCCCATTCGTTCAAGATTCATCAAAATCAGAAGTGCAATTTTTCCGTGCTCGACTTAATGAAGCGGTTTTTGATTATCCTGCCGAAGAAATGCTACATATACCCTTTAGTAAGCGAAGCATTGTAAAAAGTGAACGTTTTAGTATTCCGGGCTTGCCTTGTTTATATTTAGGCAATACATCTTACGTTTGTTGGATTGAAATGGGACGCCCTGCAGACTTTAGGTTTAATGTATCGCCTGTAGTATTAGATAATACTCAAAAAATATTCAATTTAACTGTTTCGCCCCAACATTTTTATTATGTTATTGATACGGACATGTCTGAAGAGGAAAGAATTAAAAAATTATGTTCATTATTTAAAATTTATCTATTAAATTTTGCTACATCATTTAATGTTTTAGAAGAAAACCGAAATTTTAAATCTGAGTATATAATATCTCAAATGATTATGCTTGCTTGTAAAAGCAAAGGGTTGGATGGTATTACATATACTTCTAAAAGGGTTGAACACGAAATTTTTGCACGTGTTTTAGGGGTTAATCTAGTTTTATTTGCTGATTTTGATGGCGAGGAAAGCAAATCAAAAATCTGCGAACATATAGAAAACGGCGATTCGTTTAATTATTCAATGTTTAAGCAATTAGACTATTCACTAAAATATAAAGATTACGATTTAAGAATCGACCAATCTCCTTTTATAGCAAACATAGGCACATTTAGCAGGCAATTTCCTTATAAAGAAACTCAGTTTTATCACTTCGACAAATATTTATTTGCAAACTGGGACCGTTTAAACAACAAAGTAATTAAATAACAAAAGAAATCAGTACTTTTATTAGGAGATGCATTATGACGAAATCAGAGGAAATCACTAGTTTAATATCACAAAAATTTTTTCTTAATCAATTTATTTATAGCGATATTTATCTAAAAAAAGACAATGATGAGAAAGAGTTTTGCGATTGCTTAATTGAATTTGAAAATGTTTATATTTGCATTCAAATTAAAGAAAAAAGCGAAGACTTTTCTTCCTTGCCTTATGCGTGGTATAAAAACAAGATTTTACATAAGGCAAAAAGTCAAATAAAAGCAACTATTGATTATTATAAGGATGACACAAATTTTATTTTTTCTAAAACTTCTGATTTGCAGATGGATAGAAGCAAAGTTGTAATTCCTGTTATTGTATTTGTTAATAATGAAATTACTTATTACGAGCGAATATTAGAGTCAAAAAAATTGGACGCACCTATAAACGTCTTCAAGTTTGAAGATTTTAAGATAATGCTTGAAACAATCGTGCTACCGTATGACATAGTTAGATATTTAGATTTCCGCAACATATTTAGAAATAACAACGACGGAAAATTACTCTTTGATAATATTGGGAATGACACCATTTTAACTAAATGTAAAACTGAAAAGGACTACTCGGAACTTTTTTTAGTTCACAATTATTATAAAGAAATTTTAAAAAACAATTTATCAGAAGAATATATAAGATTTTACAATCAAATTATTTATCAAACAAACGAAAAGCGTCAATATAGACGCGACAATTTTATTTCAGGGTTGTTATTAGTTGATTATGTAAGAGCAAATATTATTTCTACAAAATGGATTAAATTTGTTGAGGCGGCGAAAAAAGATTGTTTTAAATCACCTTTCCATTTTGACGTAGATAATAGGGTATATATGTTTTTTGCAAAGCCTCGCAATATGAGCGAAGAAGACTTTAGTTTGAGATTGGACTTGTGTTTAGTTTACTACAAATATAAACACCAAAAGCAACTAGCACACTTATTTATTTTTAAGATGGAAGATGACAATAATTATTCAGTTTCACTAGGAGATATAAATTTAGAAACAGATATTCCCTATGAAGGGTTAATCAATATGGCTAAAGAATTCTTTGAAAATTAAAAATTTACTCAAATATATTTAAAATTAAAATATTATCTTGACTAAAACTGTCATATTTAGTGTGGTAAAATAAAAATAATAGGAGGCAAATCAAATGAAAGCAGTTATATACGCGCGGTATTCTTCGGATAGCCAACGTGAAGAATCTATTGAAGGTCAACTTCGTGAGTGTTTGGAATTTGCAAATAAAATCGGTGTGGACGTCGTTGCAAACTATATAGACCGCGCAATGACGGCTACTTCGGATAATCGCCCCGATTTCCAACGTATGATTAAAGATAGTTATAAGCACTGCTTTGATATGATTATCGTTTGGAAGTTGGACCGTTTTTCTCGTGATAGATACGACTCTGCCCATTACAAACATATCCTTAAAAAGAACGGCGTTAAAGTTGTTTCTGCAAAGGAAAACATTAGCGAAGGTCCTGAAGGTATTATTCTTGAATCAATGCTTGAAGGTATGGCAGAATATTATTCGGCAGAACTTTCAGTTAAGGTTAAGCGTGGGCTTAAGGAAAACGCATTAAAAGCGAAAGTAAACGGCGGACAAGTTCCTTTCGGTTATTACATAGACGAAGAACAAAAACACGCTATTGACCAAACGCTTGCTCCTATCGTTGTGGAAGCCTTTACAATGTATGCCGACGGCTACCTTATTAAAGATATTGTAAACCGCTTCAACGCAAAAGGGATAACGACAAGGCTTGGCAAGAAAATGTCTTATAATATCGTACAATATATGCTTACGAACCGCAAGTACATAGGCGAATTTAGATATAACGATATTGTAATTCCCGATACCGTGCCTGCTATCGTCAGTAAAGACTTGTTTGAGAAAGTTCAACGTCGTATGGCGCAAAACAAACACGCACCTGCCCGTCATAAAGCGGAAGATGATTACCTTTTAACTACTAAGTTGTTCTGCGGTAAATGTGGCGCGCTTATGGTTGGCGAAGCAGGAACGGGAAGAAAAAAAGAAGTTCATCGCTACTATAAATGCGTAAACGCTAAAAAGCATACTTGCGACAAGAAAACGGTACGTAAGTTATGGATTGAAGATTTAGCCGTTCAAAAGGCAATGGATATTCTTCACGATGAATCCGTAATTGATTATCTCGTAGATAGAATTTTCGATTTGCAAGGCGAAGAAAATCCGCGCTTACCGAGATTACGTTTACAATTAGAAGACGTTGAAAATCGTATTAAAAACATTATCACGGCTATTGAGCAAGGCATTATCTTCGACTCAACGAAAGATAGACTTGCGGAACTTGAAAAAGAAAAAAGCCAACTTGACTTAACGATAATCCAAGAGCAAATTAAAAAACCCTTCCTTACGAAAGAGCAAATACGCTTTGGAATAGAAAAGTTTAAGAGGTTGGATATCTCAACGAAAGAAGGAAAACAAAGGTTAATAGATGGGTTTATCAATGCGATATACCTTTACGATGATAAGATAACCTTTACTTTTAACTACAAGGACGGAACAAAAACAGTATTCCTTTCGGAGCTCAACTGCACCCCGTCTGGTTCGGATTTGAAACGCCTTGGGGCACCATCAAAAAGAGCAAACAACCAAACGTTGTTTGCTCTTTTTGCGTTACTGTCGTAACGAATTGAATAAAAGTTCAATATAGTATGACAGGATTAACAAAAAACGACGAAAGTTTGGTCATTTCAGCTTGACAAAAGGTTTTATTTTAAGTATAATAATTGAAAGTAAATTGTTTTTACGACCAACTTTCAAATAAAAGGAGTGCGTTATGGGTGTAATTGCAAGAGATAGATATTTACAAAAGTTAATTGACCGTAAAGAAAACGGTATGATAAAAGTAATTACAGGTATTAGAAGATGTGGTAAAAGTTACCTTCTCTTCCATTTGTATTATGATTACTTGCTTTCTATCGGTGTAAAGAAAGAAAATATTATCGCAATTGCTTTGGACGAAGAAGAAAACGATAAATATCGTGAGCCGAAAGAACTTTCTGCTTATATTCGTTCTAAAATAGTTAATAACGACGAACAATATTATGTGTTTATAGATGAAGTACAATACGCTATCAAGAAAGAAGAACTAAAAAGCGACAAGCCATTGCCTTTATACGGCGTATTAAACGGTTTACTTCGTATGCAAAACGTTGACGTTTACGTTACGGGTAGTAACTCAAAACTTCTTTCTAAAGACGTTATGACCGAGTTTCGTGGTCGTGGCGATGAGGTTAGAGTTTATCCCCTTACTTTCAAGGAATACTACGGCTATTTAGGTGGCGATAAGTTAGAGCGTTTTGAAGAGTATGCAGGGTTTGGTGGACTTCCGCTTACCTTATCAAGAAAAACGGCAGAAGATAAAGTAAAATACTTATCCGACCTTTTCAAAGAAGTGTACTTTAAGGATATTGAAGAACGTTATAGTATTGACTTGCCCGAAGTTTTACAACTTTTAACTGACGATTTATGTTCGACAATCGGTTCGCTTACTAATTCATCTAAAATAGCAAATGCTTTGAAATCAGCTAAAAATGTTAAAGTGGATTCTCAAACGATTGCAACCTACTTGGAATATTTAGAAGAGTCGTTTTTATTTAACCAAGCGAAGCGTTACGACGTTAAAGGTAAAAAATATTTCCTTTATCCGTCTAAATACTACTGCACGGATATGGGCTTGCGGAATGCACGCTTGAATTTTAGGCAACAAGAAGAAACGCACGCAATGGAAAATATTATTTATAACGAGTTGCTTGCTCGTGGTTTTTCCGTTGACGTGGGCGTTGTTGAAATCGTAAGTGTTGGCGAAGATGGGAAACGTCATCAAAAACAATGCGAAATTGACTTCGTTATCAATAAAGGAATGAGAAGATATTATATTCAGTCTGCTTTAGCGTTAAATACTGACGACAAAGAAAAAACCGAACTTCGTCCGTTCCTTGAAACAAAGGATTTCTTTAAGAAGATAATCGTAACTAAATCATATATGAAACCTTGGTTTGATGATAACGGAATCTATCACGTAGGCTTATACGATTTCTTGCTTAATGAAAGCATATTGGAAAGTTAGTTGTAATTAGCATAAAAAATCGAGTGACTTGTAGTAAAATAATAAAGTAGTCACATGTAAAACAAAAACCACTTTTAAATAGTGGTTTTTTCATTTTATGATTTATAAAGCTCTGCCATATAAACATGACAGAGCGGAGTTGGTGTACCCGCCGAGACTCGAACTCGGAACGGCGCCGTCGGAGGGCGCTGTTTTATCCAATTAGACTACGGATACAGATTATAACTGCCACTTCTAAAATAAAAAGTGGCAGTTTTATTAATTATTCATCTTCTTCAGTAATAGGATTGACGGTAATTTTAACTTGTAAAATCTTTTTTACCGTGGATTTAAGCACTTCTAAGTCCAAGTTTAAATAAGAGAACTTTTTGCCTGCGTGGGGTATTTCGCCTAATTGCTCGATAATAAAGCCACTAACAGTGCTAGCCTCAATTTCTTCGTCCTCGCCATTAGAGAGGCCGAAAAGTTCAAACGTGTCCGATATAGGTGCGTTGCCTTGCACGATAAAGGTGTTTTCTGAAATTTCTCTAAAATAATTGATTTCTTCGTCGTGCTCGTCGTAAATTTCGCCAACCAATTCTTCTAAAATATCTTCAAGGGTAACTAAGCCGAGTGTTCCGCCATATTCGTCTAAAACAACGGCAATATGTACCTTTTTCTTTTGAAGTTGACGAAGTAGTACGGAAATCTTGGCGTGTTCTGTTGTGTAAAAGGCGTTTTGCATTATTCCGTCAATACCCTTTTTGCCGTTAAGAAAAGCTGAATAAAAATCCTTTTGGTGAATAGTGCCGATAATCGTGTCTACACTGTCCTTATAAACAGGCAAACGAGAATAACCTTCATTATCAAAAACCTTTCTAATTTCGTCCATAGTGGAGTGAATATCAACTGCAACGATATTGACACGAGGAACTAAAATATCCCCGACTTCCAAATCGTCAAACTCAATAACCGAGCGGATAAGTTTAGTCTCCTCCGTTTTGAGAGTACCGTCTTCTTCAGCCTCTTCCACGATGGTCATAATCTCATCTTCAGTGACAACGTCCGTACTTTTAAAGCGAAAGACTTTAGAAAGTAACCATTTCCAACCGCCAAAAATGAGGTTTAAGGGGTAAAAAATAAAATAGAACAGTTTTATAAGAGGATAGAACGCCATGGCTACTTTTTCGGGATAGGTTTTTGCAATAAATTTAGGCGTAATTTCCCCGAATATAAGCACGGCGATAGTCATAACGGCGGTAGAAACAACTTCAGCCGAGCCGTTGGTTATAAGCCTTGCAAACAATATAGTTGCTATAGTAGAGGCGGAAATATTGACGAGATTGTTACCGATAAGTACGGTAGATATAAACTTGTCATACTTGTTTTCCGCAAGTTCTAAGACCATTTTTGCACGCTTGTTGCCATTAGAGGCAAGCGAACGCAGTTTTATGCGATTTGCGCATGAAAATGCCGTTTCTGTTGAAGAAAAGAAGCCAGACATTAAAATCAGCGCAATAATTGCAATTAGTAGCCAAGCGTTTCCGCTTTGGCTTGGTGTGAGCAACGTAGACAACGGAACCGAGCCGTCAGTACTCATAAAAATCTCCTAAACAAAAAATAAATTAAGCACGAAAACCATACTCACCGAATATTTTAACATAAAAAAATTGCAAAATCAATAGAATATAGGTTTTATTTAATAAATTCGGCAATGCGAGATTAAATAATTGATATTTTTTACAATTTGTGATATATTAAATCGGTAAAGGAGAAAGGCTTATGGCAAAAACCGTAGTTGTTGGAATGAGCGGAGGGGTGGACAGTTCTGTTGCCGCGCTTATTTTGAAAGAACAAGGCTATAACGTAATCGGACTTTTTATGAACAACTGGGAAGAAAAGGACGAGTGCGGAGCATGTACGAGCGAAGATGACTTTGCCGACGTTCGCCGTGTTGCGAACGCTATCGGCATACCTTATTATTCGGTAAATTTTGCCAAAGAGTATATGGACAGGGTTTTTTCTTACTTTCTTGAAGAATATAACGCGGGTAGAACGCCAAACCCCGACGTTCTATGTAATCGTGAAATCAAGTTTAAAGACTTTAAAAAGAAAGCCTTTGAATTGGGGGCAGACTACATTGCAACAGGGCATTATTGCGATATTTTGCACGACGGAGATACTCACTATCTTCTTAAGGCGAAAGATCAAAGCAAAGACCAAACTTATTTTTTAAACCAACTTTCGCAAGACCAACTAGATAAAGTGCTCTTTCCATTAGGAAAACTTGATAAAAGCGAGGTTAGAAAAATAGCCGAAGAACACGGTCTCGCAACGGCAACGAAAAAGGATAGCACGGGCATTTGCTTTATAGGTGAACGCAATTTCCGTCAGTTTTTGCAGGGTTATATTCCTGCAAGAAAGGGTAAAATAATGACCTATGACGGCAAGGTTTTGGGTGAACATTTAGGTCTTATGTATTACACAATAGGGCAACGCCGTGGCTTAGGGATAGGCGGGCAAAAGGAAGACGACGGTAGTCGTTGGTTTGTTATTGAAAAGGACTTAAAGAACAATATTTTATACGTTGCACACGGTGCGGAAGATAGACTATTTAGTCGTGGGCTAATTATGAAAGAGTGCAACTGGATACCGTCTAAACCTACGGAAACCGAATTTAACTGTACGGCAAAATTCCGTTACCGTCAACCCGAGCAAGAATGTACCGTCCGCATTTTACCAGACAGAATTGAAGTTGATTTTAAGGAAAAACAGCGTGCAATAACTGAAGGTCAGTTTGCAGTATTTTACGATAAAGAAAAATGTTTGGGTGGTGGAGTGATAGAATCTGCTATATTTTAATAAAACTAATGCATGGAGAATATTTATTATGAAAATTTCAAACGATATTTTTTACGTTGGTGTAAACGATCACAATATAGACTTGTTTGAGGGGCAATACGTTGTTCCAAATGGCATGAGCTACAATTCTTATATTATAATGGACGAAAAAATTGCAGTGCTAGACACGGTGGATGCGTCTTATGGAGAAGAGTGGCTTTTCAAAGTTAAAGATGTTTTAGGGGGTAGAAAACCCGATTATTTAATCGTTCAACACATGGAGCCCGATCACTCTGCTAATATAAAGAAATTTTTTGACGAGTACCCAAATATTAAAATTGTGTCTTCAAACAAGTCTTTCGTTATGATGAAAAACTTTTTCGGAACGGACTTTTCGGGCAGTCAATTAGTTGTTGGTGAGAACGATACTTTAAATCTTGGCAAGCACGAATTAGTCTTTATTACCGCTCCAATGGTGCATTGGCCGGAAGTTATAGTAACTTATGACAAAGAGGACAAAGTGCTATTTTCTGCCGACGGATTTGGTAAATTCGGTGCGCTAGATATAGAGGACGATTGGGCGTGCGAGGCAAGAAGATATTATATCGGTATAGTTGGAAAATATGGTGCACAAGTTCAATCTTTGTTGAAAAAAGCAAGCGTGCTCGATATTAAAACCATTTGCCCCTTGCACGGGCCTATTTTAAACGACAATTTGGGTTATTATATAAACCTTTATAATATATGGTCGAGTTACGGTGTTGAGAGCGAGGGAGTGCTTATTTGTTACACTTCGGTTTACGGAAACACTAAAAAGGCGGTGGAACTTTTAGAGCAAGAATTGATAAAAAACGGTGCGGAAAAAGTCGTGGTAAACGATTTGGCAAGATGTGATATGGCTGAAGCGGTAGAAGATGCTTTCCGATATGGCAAGTTGGTTTTGGCAACCACAACCTATAATGGCGAAATTTTCCCGTTTATGCGTGAGTTTATAAATCATTTAACTGAACGCAACTTTTCAAATCGTACGGTGGCATTTATCGAAAACGGAACTTGGGCGCCTGTTGCAACAAAGGTTATGAAAGCAATGCTTGAAAAATGCAAGAACTTAACCTATACCGAAAACGGAGTAAAAATCATGTCTGCGCTATCAGATGATAGCAGATTGCAAATAGAAGAACTTGCAAAAGAATTAACAAAATAAAGAAATATAAAAAACTAAAGGAGCGTTTGCTCCTTTTTTCTTTTTACGAGGGCGGGAATTTTATTATATTATATATTATATAATGTTTACGCGTGCGCGCGCGAGAGGAGTTGTGTTTTTCGTTTTGGCAAAAGCGCAATATATTGTGGTTTATTTAAAATAGTGGTTTTTGATAGAAAAACACTAAAAAACACGCAAAAAAACTTATTTTAAACTTTTTTAATTTTTTTTAAAAAACATTGAAAAAACGTTTGACATTTAAATTGTTTTCCTATATAATCGGTAATGCTCTCCAACGAGAGCGCATAAATACAGCAAGCAAAATCGTTAGAAATTATCAAGTGATTTGCAGTCTGGCAAAATTCAAAATATCGTGCGTGGGTATCCACATAAACACAATATTTAGTGGTCAGAAAAAAAGTTTGAAAAAAGTTAAAAAAAATTAAAAAAACTTTGAAAAAACGCTTGACTTAATGAAATGCTTATGTTATTATATGTAGGCTGTCGCTCAGATGACAGCAAACGTCAACCGAAGTTGACGGGAGTAGCTTAAAAATTGAATAGAAGGAAATATGACGAAATAATAGTTATTTTGTAAAGTTTCTGTCAAAATCTTTTGAGTATAGTATGTACTTGAAAACAGTCATTATATGACACAACATAAACGCTAAACAAAGCGAAATTCGTTAGAGCAGTTGAACTGAAAAGTTCGGCTTTAAATAATTAAACTTAAGAGTTTGATTCTGGCTCAGGACGAACGCTGGCGGTGTGCTTAATACATGCAAGTCGAGCGGAGATTGAGAAGCTTGCTTCTTAATCTTAGCGGCGGACGGGTGAGTAACGCGTGAGCAACCTGCCTATATCTGGGGAACAACAGTTGGAAACGACTGCTAATACCGCATAAGACCACAGTGGGGCATCCCACAGGGGCCAAAGATTTATCGG
>SVIP01000019.1 GCA_015069425.1 Clostridiales bacterium
TTCTTTAATAAAGTCGCCTATATATAAATAATCGACTCTAAAATCTTGTCCCCACGCAGAAAAACAGTGTGCTTCGTCAATTACGAAACGGGCAACGTTTCTCGACATTAACAAATGTTCAATAGTTTTAGAACGTAACTGTTCGGGCGAAATATAAAGCATAGAAGCCGTGCCGTTTGAAACTCTATCAACAGCATCTTTTCTTTCGATAGGACTTAATAATCCATTAATTGTAACCGCTTCAGCAAGACCTTTTTCTTCAAGGTTATCAACTTGGTCTTTCATTAAAGATTGGAGCGGAGAGATAACAACCGTAAGTCCGTGTATTGCTTCTCCTGCCATCAATGCAGGAAGTTGGAATGTAATAGATTTGCCTCCACCCGTAGGAAAAACGGCAAGTACGGATTTGCCTTTTACGGCAGCCTCAGCCGCTTTTTCTTGAAGGGGTTCTCCGTTATAAGTTCTAAACTCATCAAAACCAAAGAATTTCTTTAATTGTTTATGTATGTCTAGTTTAGATTTACAGTAATTGCATCCGCTTTCACACGGCGTATGCCTTAAGAATTTTATAACGTTTTCTACTTTCGGATAGTTTTTCAACACCCAAGATGGGGTAATAGAAGTTTTATCGTCACAGTTTATAATTGCTAAAGCATAAGCAAGTTCTACAGGATAATACTTCATCATTGCGCCAATATCTGCATTAGAACAAATTTTTCCCTCAAACTCACTTTTGATAGCATACTCGTTCAAACCATAAGGCTTAAAATTTATATACTTAAAAAATCCTTGAAACTCAGGAAAAGGATATAGTAAGGCACATAAAATCCACTTCATTTTAGGGGATAATGTTTGAAAAGCGTTTATTTCATCGTAGAATAAATCTTTCGCTTTGATTGCGTCATTAAGTGGGTTGTTGAGTTCATCTGTTTGAAGCTTATCGTCTTTAAGTAACTTATGATAAGGCTTTTTAGGAAATACAAGCGGCGATAAATAAAGCGTATCAATATAGTTTGGCGCATTATTTGAGTTGAATAACCCATTAATGTATTTCAAATCGTGATGAATTATATTATGACCGCAAACAAAATTAGAGCCTTTAACAAACTCGGAAAATTCTTGTTTGTTGGCAGAGTGAAATTGAGCAGTTTCTTTAACCGCTCCTAAATCGGCGATTGCGCCTTCATTCGTTATTTCACTGTCAATAAATACTATTGATTCCATATTTCCTCCTAAGTCAGCTCACTTATTTCAAACCGTACACAATTCCACTTAAATTACAATTATTATCTTGAATCAACATCAACAATTCTAATATATACTTAAACAAATTGGTTAAACGTTTTTGACTTTCAAGTGGCTCTTCGTTAAAACCAATATCCAAAATCTTTTGAATTTTTTGTTTGCAATCGGCAACTTCTTCTGGTAATAAATATTTTTCTTGGTTTAAATTTGAATAGTCCGAAATTAAAAAGACAAGAATCCAATCTATTTTATTCAAGATTTCAATTGCCGCTTCTTTTTTAAAAAAGCACTTTTAATTGATTCGTTTGAAATAGGATTTTTACATTGTTTTAAGTCGGCAAAATAAAGGGATGCCTTTAAAAGCTTTTGAAGTTCTATGTCGTTGTTTAAGTTAATATGTTTTTTAACTTCCACTGCAGCTTGAATAAAAGAAAGTCCTTTTACTTTTTGATAGTAACCAAACACATCAAAAGACTCATTACAAGAAAAACAATGTCCAAACTGTTTTTGTATAGAGATACTCAATGCTTTTTTCGCTCCGCAAAAAGGACAAGCCGTAAAATAGTTTTTACCAAATTTTTCAAGGGAAAAATCTTTTTCTACAACTTCTTCAAGTTTTACATTTGCTTTAAGTTGTTGCAGTTTTTCTTTTGAATACTGCTTTTTAGGGTTCGAATTGTTCATAACACTTTTTGTTTCAATATTTTTAATATCTCTTCATCTGCTGGGCAGAAATCGTAGTTAGAAATTTCCGCCGCCGTTATCCATTTTATATCGTTATACTCTAGTTTTTGCAGAACGCCTTCGGCAATCGTTGCATTAAACAAAGTTAAATGCACGGTAATATCGGGATACTCGTGGTTAACCTCCATAAAAACATCCCCAACGTTAAGTGTAATATTTAATTCTTCCTTACACTCACGAATTAAGGCTTGTTCTTTCGTTTCGCCTTGTTCAATCTCGCTATGTCCTAATTTTTGTTTAACCCGAACTTTCTTGTCATTAAAACTTCTTTCCAGTGTGTTTCTCTTGAAATTATGTATTCGTTACCCAAATTCATATTACAAACTTCTAAAATTGAATATTTGAAATTATACTTATATTCTTCACCATTTGCTTTTAAAAGTTCTTTTAGTTCAACGTTCCCACCTTGCCCGTCTTTTGCATAGTTTAACCAACGTTGCCAAATACACTCATCACCATAAGCACTACCAACATATTGCTTACCAGTTAAAGTATCAACAATAATATATATTCCCTTAACATTAGACAAGGCTGATTTCCAAGAAATTATATTGTCAGAAACAATATGTTTTAACGTCTTATAATCTATATTAACCTGGTCAAAACCTAAAAAATCAGTTAAAGCTACACGTTTATCTAAAATATGTGATAAAGGCATTTTTGCAATCGGCTCGCCATTTTTGGGATCTAATTCTAAAACTGGATATGACGCACGAAACTCTTTCTTAAATCTAAAAAATGCTCTACCGATATAGTCAGTTGCAATACCAGTTAATTCAGTTTCATATTTCCAGCCTTTCCAACCAGTATCACGCTCAATAGGGGTCGGTTCAACAGGTAAAACCTTATAAATTCCACCAAACATCCAAATATCTTTATCGTAATAAATTAAAGATAAAATATAATCTCTACTAAAATTCTTGTTTGTTTGACATTCTTGCCATTCCTTAAATTCATCAATTAAAAAAGCATTATAGGGTTCTTTTTTATCGTTTGAGCCAGTAGCAAAATGCACTTTATAATTACTAAAAGTTTCTTCTTTTATCCCTAATAATTCGTGTAAATTTATCATTTGTAATCCCCTTTTATTTCTCCATACCGCAGGTGTAGCATTGTTTGGATAGCATTTCTTCGTTTTTGATACTGCTATATAATCTAAAACCACCTGCAAAATTGTAGGAATCAAAGCCGTTTTGCATTAAAATGCGTGTTGCAAGATAACTGCGCAAGCCACTTTGGCACATGACGTAGACTTTTTTAGACTTGTCAAGTTCACCTAAACGCTCTCTTAAATCATCAAGTGGAATATGGATAAAACCATCAGCGTGCCCACGCATATATTCAAAAGGTGTGCGAGTATCAAGCAAAATCACATCATCTCTTTCTCTTAAAGACGGAATATCTTCATAATAAAACTGTTTCACTATGCCGTTTTTGATATTTTCTACAACAAAACCTGCCATATTTACTGGGTCTTTCGCAGAAGAATACGGCGGGGCGTAAGCAAGGTCTAAATCTTTTAGTTCATCGGCTTTCATCCCTGCCCTGATTGACGTTGCAATAACGTCAATGCGTTTATCAACTCCGTCATATCCAACGATTTGCGCACCTAAAATCTTATAGGTTGCCTTTTCAAAAATGAGTTTAACGGTCATTGCCGTTGCCCCTGGATAATAGCC
>SVIP01000010.1 GCA_015069425.1 Clostridiales bacterium
TCACTTTGAAAACTTTAGAAAGAAAAAAGTCAAAGAAAAAACCTATGAAAACGATTTATCAAGATACAAAAAATATCTTAAACCTTACTTCGAAGAAAAACTTTTAACAAAAATAACTTCTTTGGACTGTCAAGACTTAATTGAAGAAATATCTAATTCTGGCAAAGGTAAAACTTCCGAAGAAATTTATTCGTTAATGTCAATTATTTTCAAAGCAGCAATCGCTCATGGGGTATTAAGCAAAAATCCTTTGGATATAGTTATACATTTAAAACATGATAGAAAACACGGAAAGGCGTTGACAAAAGCCGAAGAAAAACAGTTGCTTGAATCAACACAGGGAAGCGAATATCAACTCATGTTTGCCATAGCACTTTATACAGGGTTACGCCCTAATGAATACGAAACGGCAAAGCGTGATGGTGAGTTTATTGTTGCCATAAATAGCAAACGTAAAAACGGCAAGATTGAATATAAGAAGATACCTATAACACCTATGCTTAAACCTTACATAAAAGATAATAAGGATTTTTCATTCTATAAGCCATATACGTTAAGGGAAAAATTCAACACGATTCTTCCAAATCACATTCTTTATGATTTAAGAACTACTTTCTATTCAAGGTGTATTGAGTGCGGAGTATCAGAAATAGCGCAAAAACTTTTCGTAGGACACTCTCTTGGCGAACTTGGAAATGCTTATACTGACGTATCAGATGAATATTTACTAAAAGAAGGCTCTAAATTAAACTATTAGGAACGTTAAAGGCAGGAAGTAATTTCCTGCCTTTAAAAAGTTAGTAAACTGTGACAAAAACTGTGACAAAATGCAAAATAAAACTTTCCAAAAAACATTAAAAGTGGTCAAAAGACACCTAAATTAAGGGTAAAAAGTTCTGATAAAAGCAAAAAATCAGTCAAAACTGACTGATTTTTCTCAATTTTGGTGACCCCTACGGGAATCGAACCCATGTTACCACCGTGAAAGGGTGGTGTCTTAACCGCTTGACCAAGGGGCCTTATGTTTTCGGCGGTGTTCCGCCTTTTATGTTAACCGACGCTCCGCGCCATTTCTTTTTTAATGGTAGCGGCGGTCAGATTCGAACCAACGACCTGCCGGGTATGAACCGGCCGCTCTAACCAACTAAGCTACGCCGCCATATCTAACACTCACCGTATCGATAAATGCTTATGTATTATATCCAAAATATTAGATATTGTCAATTACTTTTTTGCGGTTTTTGTAAAATTTTTTTAAAATTTAAAATTTTTTTTATATTTAGTGTTTTAAAACTTTTTTATATTTTTAAATTATCTCAATATAATCCGTTTGTGTTATAATTTCTTTTGTGATAAAATAAAATGCGAAAATAGTTTACGAAGGACATATTATGAAACCACAATTGTTTAACTCTCTTAAAACCTATAGTAAAAAAGACCTTTTTTCTGATTTGTTTGCAGGACTAATGGTGGCGATTATTGCGCTACCTTTATCTATCGCTTTAGGCATACAGTCCGTCCCTGATGCGAGTGGTATTCAAAGGGGGATAATAACCGCGATTATAGCTGGTTTTTTTATTTCCTTTTTAGGTGGTAGCAAATTTCAAATTGGTGGACCGACGGCGGCGTTCGTAGTAATTTTATTTGGTTATATTTCTAACCCTGAGATTGGTATTTTAGGACTTGCTATTGCGGGAATTATGGCGGGCGTATTACTTATTTTAATGAGCCTACTTAAGGTTGGCAACGTAATGAAATATTTTCCGTACCCAATAACTATCGGTTTTACAACCGGAATAGGCATAACGCTTTTTATCGGACAGATTAAAGACCTTTGCGGTTTTAATGCTACAGGTACAGAGGCGATTGAAAAGATTGTTTCGTATATAGAACACATTAACAGTTTTGACTTAGCGACTTTTATTGTTGGTTTAATAGGTCTTGCTTGCGTTATCGTTTTGCCAAAAATAAGCAAGAAAATTCCATCAGCATTCGTTGCTCTTATATTATGTACGGGTGTAACACTAATACTTAATAATTTTGCAAATACGAACGTGGCAACAATTGGTTCAAAATACGGCAACATTAAAGCGGAGTTTTTGCCTATAGACTTTTCAAGCATAGCCGACGTGAATTTTTCTGCATTAATAGTGCCTGCTATAGTAATAGCATTTTTGTGTGCAATAGAGAGCCTTTTATCGGCTACAGTTGCGTGCGGTATGACGGGAACTACTTTTGACAGCAATCAAGAATTGTTCGGTCAAGGCGTCGCTAATATTTGTTCAAGTTTACTTGGAGGGCTTCCCGCAACAGGTGCAATAGCAAGAACGGCGGCTGGTATTGAAAATGGCGCTAAAAGTCCGCTTAGCGGAATGTTTCACGCAGTTTTTGTTTTGATACTATACTTTGTTTTAATGGGTGTAGTTAAGTTTATTCCGCTTGCAGTTTTTTCGGCAATACTAATGTCGGTTGCTATTAATATGAGTCGTTTTCCACTCTTTATTAAACTTTCAAGGTTTGGAATTCGTGACGTAATAGTTTTGATTGCTACTTGCGTATTAACAGTTGTGTTCGACCTAACTTACGGCGTTATAGGCGGTGTAATTTTAACATTTATAGTAAATGCTAAAAATATTAAGACAGGCATAAAGATAGAAAAAGTAAAAGACGGAGAAATCAAGGTAAAAGGAACGGTATTTTTCTTAAATGCTAATAAACTTACCGACAGTATTGCAAAAGAGTTTGAAATTTGCGATAACGTTACCGTCCACTTAGAAGAAGTAGAAAGAATTGACGAAACAGCACTTGAAAAAATAGTAACCTTAAACAAAAAGATTAAGAAACAAAATAAAAATTTGGACCTTGTAGGATATAACAAAAAAATCTGCCAAAGATTAGATAAATTCTTTAAGGTATTATAAAAAGAGTATAAACCATAATAAATACGCCCGAGTGTGAATTCACTCGGGCGTTGGCTTTATTTATAAAAATTATCTATACATTCTAAGTTTGTTGCTAACAATTTCCACTTCAAAGGGTATGTTTTCGTAAAGTTCACCATCTACGTTAACCGTGTATGGGGATTTAGTGGTAATTTTTACCTTTTTGCATGGCGTGTGTTCGCTTTGCGGTAAGGTCAAAATTTTACCCTTTTTAAGTTTTAAGAAAGCACCGACGATTTTTGAACGCTTAATTTCTTTTACGGCAAGGAAATTTAGGTCATTATCTATTGGGCTTGCAACGGGGCAAATAGGGATTCCGCCACCGTAAACGTGTCCGTTTGCGATACACGCAATAAACGAGCGGTAATCAATGGTTTTTTCTTCGTCTAATTCAACAGTAAAATCTGTATAATCAAAGTCGAACAAAGTTTTTACCAAACTCATAGTGTAACCGAGTTTGGTTTTCTTTTTTAGACTTTCATAGCGTTTTAACACGTCTACGTCAATTCCCATACCAATAATATTTATACCACGAACGGTGGGCATTTGCATAAAGTCAGTATATTTGGGTGTGCCGTCAATAATTAAGTCTAACGCCTTGACGGGGTCTAATGGTAGGTTTAACGCATTTGCAAAGTCGTTACCAGTACCGCAAGGGATTAGGCCTAGTGCGGTTTTGTCAAAATCGGTAAAGCCGTTTATAACTTCGTGCAAAGTTCCGTCGCCACCAAGGGCAACGATTGTTTCAGAACCGTCTTTTATGAGTTTTGCGGTTAGTTCTTTTGCATGACCTTTCTTTTCCGTTTGGTGAATTGTGTATTTGATTTTTCTTTCGTGGAGGCGTTCAATAACGGCAAGCAATGCTTTTTTTATTTTTTTGCCGTGTTTACCGCCTGCAATTGGGTTGATTATAATATCCAAAGTAAAATACCTTTTTCTCTTTTTTATAAATTTTACTACAAAATAGACAAAATTACAAGTTTTATGATATAATAATTATCGTTATGAAAAATATTTTTGCAAAAAATTTAATAACGCTTGCTCTTTCTTTAGAAAAACCGCTATATGCAGTTGGCGGTGTTGTTAGGAATTATCTTATAGACGGTTCGGTTTCTGAAGACGTGGATTTGGCGGCGGCTATACCTGTTGAGATTTTATCCGAGGCATTATTTTTGCACGGGTTTAAAATAGTGGCGGAATATAAGCGTACGGGAACGGTGGTTTTTTCTGATGGGGAAAAGCGATACGAGTACACGGCTTTCCGTCGAGAAAAATACGTTGGTGGAGAACACGTGCCTGCGGTAACTGAATTTACCGATAATATTTTAGAAGATGCTTTGCGCCGTGATTTTAAGTGCAATGCCGTATATTTTAATCTCAAAAGTGGCGAAATTGTTGACCCACTAGGCGGAGTTAAAGATATTGAAAATAAAGTACTTGACACCGTTTGTTCGCCATTTAAGGTTTTTTCTAACGACGGGCTAAGACTTATGCGCCTTGCTAGGTTTGCGGGGGAATTAAACTTTAAGCCGACAGAAGAGACGCTTTTGGGGGCTAAGAAATTTGCAAATAATATCAATGCAATATCTCCAGAGCGCATATACGCAGAACTTATCAAGATTTTACAGTCGGATACAAAATATCCTTTCTCTGACCCTTGCGGGCATTATAGCGGATTAGAAATATTAAACAAGACAACGGTGTTGGATAGAATTTTCCCTGAACTTACAGAGGGGCGAGGAATGGCGCAACGTGCGGATTTTCATCGTTACGACGTGTTGGAGCACAGTTTAAGAACGGTTTTATATTCGGACAAGAGTATCAGGTTGGGTGCACTTTTACACGACGTGGGTAAGCCTTTTTGCTTTAAGCGTGATGGGTATTATTACCGTCACTTTGAAGATGGTGAGAAAATAGCAGAGAATATTTTAAGACGATTAAAAGCTGATAACGATGCTATAGAAATGGTCAAGTTTTTAGTTAAAGAACATATGGTGGATTTAGACTGTTCAATGCGTGAGAGTAAAGTGCGTCTATTTATAGTCAAAAATTATCATAGACTGAACGAGTTATTGATGGTTAAACAGGCGGATTTTAGGGCGAGTTTGGAAAGTGACGATTTAGCGCCTACTCTAATTAAGTGGGGAAGAATTCTAGATGAAATGCATGGTGATGGAACGCCGTTTACATTAAAAGAATTAAAAATTACTTCCACTGATTTAATTGCTTTAGGGTTTAAGGGCGAAAAGTTAGGCAAGGAACTTAATAGGTTGTGGGATTTTGCCGTGCTTAATCCCAATAAAAACAACAAAGAGTACTTATTGGCAATGGCAAACAAGGATATAATCTGACTTTTTTCGTGTTGACAGTGGTCGATTTGTGTGGTATAGTATTTTTGATAGTAAAATAAAACTATTTTTAAGGAGAAAGTTTATGACTAGTGAAGAGAGAAAACAACAAAAACTTGAAAAGAAAACTAAAAGGGCGTTGCGTTCGTATAGGTGTCGTCCACTTAAAAACTTTTTATGGTGGTTTACCGGTATAATTTGCGGTATCATTTTTTTCGTGAGCGGACTTGTTGCTGGTGTAATGCTTATTCCTATCAATACCTTTACGGGTGGAAATAACGAGGGGATAGTAAGTGATGAACTTGCTGATTCTACATTATTTGATATAGTCTCAAATATAAACGACTACTCTTTTGGGGATTTGCCTATTTTAGAAAATGCCCTTAAAGAAATTACCGAAGGCGAGGCTGGTAAGTATATTCAAATTGACTTTGATAAATTAAACAGCATTAGTTTTGGTGGAAGTGTTGCTGAAGAGGTCAAAAATTGTATTAAAATCGTAGCGACTATTGAAGGAACTATCGGTACGGAGGCTTTAGGCGATTTTGGAAAACTCAGTATTTTTACCGAGTGGGAAGAAGTTCAAGGAAATATCGATACTTCTGCTGAAACCTTTAATTCTAAACTTTATTACTATGTAGATAATAATTCTAGATATATTCGTGCTTATGACGATAATAAAAATAAAGTTGCACCGAGCGGAGCGGATATTTATTACGCCGCACTTGCAAAAGTTCCTATGCTCGATGCATTTGATTTAATTGACGAACGTGTGGGCGGAATCTTCATTAATGAATTATTTGAGAAACTTGGCGGTGCACAATTTAGCGAAGATAGTCTAATCGCAGATATTTTTGAAGGGAAAAAGATTAGAGAGATAGGCGATATAACTGCTGATAGTATTTTGGTTAGTTCCGTTCTCGGTGGTGATAGTACGGGAGATATTGCTAAAATTCTAGAAGAGGCGCTTGGGGGTAAGCCATACGGTACAATTACTTTAGGGGATTTATCTAATGTTGAGGGCGGATTTACACTTGACAATATAAAACTTTCTACCGTTGTTAACCAAGATGAAATAGGTGACCTTATAAATATACTAAACGATGTTTTTCATGCTGATCAAGTGGATGGTAAAAAGTTTGAAGAACTAACCATAGGGGATCTTGCCTCGCTCAATTTTGAAAACGTTCATATTTCCACCGTTCTTCCGTCAGGACAAGACAATGTTGTTTTAGTGGAGATTTTAGAGGACGAATTCAAAAAACCGTATTCGGAAATCGTTTTGACAGATTTAAATAATTTTAATATCGGTGCATTACACTTATATAAAGTTATTCCAGAAGAGAAAATCGACTCTAATCTTAAACAAATAATTTGTGATATGACTGGAGTGAATAACTATAAAGATATTTTTGTTACCGACCTACACGAAGAGGATAATGTTAGTATTTTAGATAAAATTAAACTCAGCAGTGTTTTAACAGACACGAATGGCAACGTTATTCTAGATCAATTGATTAAGGATAATGCTACCGTTGGTGGACTTGGTTCTGCTATAGATAACTTAAAACTTTGCGATGTTTATGGAGACAATGTATTTAAGCCAATAGGAGGCGGTAGCGTACCGTCAGGGGCGATAAGATTTAATAAATCTGGCAGTACTTATACTATGGCTACAAATGGGGAATATTATCTTTCTTCTGATGCTGGTATGTGGTTATTTATTTGTTACGATGCAGGAAGTATTGACGAGAATGGAAGAGCAATTTCATATACAGAGAATAAAACGACGTTAAAAGATTTGCAAAACAGTACTTCTATAATTTCAAATTCGTTTGCAAAAGCAACTATTAGACAGCTTGTTGATGCTGGCATCGTAAAGAAAGCTGATGAAAAAATTATGACTCTAACGTTAGATAAAGTATTAAATCCTACCATTGGCTAAATTAAGTAATAGTCGTTATATAATTATATTAAGTAAAAACGTTTGACAAAACAAAAAAAGTTTGTTATTATATTGGCGATTACTTTGCTTTTGCAAAGAAAAACATAACCTTGCTTGCCTAAATGCAAGCCGAATAAGTCCAGGAGGTAAAAAATATGACGAAATACGAGATGCTTTATATCCTTGATGCGACTCTTACAGACGAAGCTAAAGACGGGATTATCAAAAAGATCGAAGATTTGGTTGCTAAAAACGGTGGTGTTGTAGAAAAAACAGACCGTTGGGGCGTTAAGAAATTACAATACCCTATCAACTACAAGTCTGAAGGTTTTTACGTGTTAATGACGTTTGAAGCAAACAAAGCGTTTGTAGAAGAACTTAAGCGCGTTATCGGTATAACCGACGGTATTATCAGAAGATTGATAACCAAGATTTAATTAAAGGAAGAAAGAAAAATGAACAAAGTTATCTTAATAGGAAATTTAACCCGTGATCCAGAACTCACAGAAACTCCAAGCGGTGTAGCTGTGTGTAGATTCTCTATCGCTGTTTCAAGAGATTATGCTAATGCAGATGGAACTCGTGAAACTGATTTTTTCAATATAACAGTATGGCGTGGTAGAGCGGAAAATTGCGGTAAATATTTGAAAAAAGGTAACAAGGTGGCAGTCATCGGTAGTTTACAAAACCGTTCTTATGAAGATAAAGACGGCATTAAAAGAAACGTTACCGACGTGGTTGCAAATGAAGTGGAGTTTCTCACACCTAAGAACGCACAAGGCGATATCGATGATGGTGCGCCTATCGTTACGGCTAAGAGAGAACGTCCTCAACTTGAAGCGATTGATGACAATCAGCTTCCGTTCTAATAGGCATTTTGCCATAATACTATAAGGAGATAATAAAATGGAAGAAAATACCAACATGCAGGCTCCCGTTGCTGATGCAACGTCTGCACCTAAGGAAGGTAAAAAATTCGTTAAAAGAATTCCCCGTAAAAAGGTTTGTGCTTTCTGTCAAAATAAAGTTGAAGCTATCGATTATAAAGATATCAACACTTTGAAAAAGTATATTACCGAAGGCGGAAAAATTCTTCCCAGACGTATGACCGGCGTTTGCGCAAAACACCAAAGAGTTTTAGCAAAAGCTATCAAACGTGCAAGGGTTGTTGATTTGTTACCATTTAAAGGTGAATAATTTAACTAAAAAATAAAAGAACGGCAGATGCCGTTCTTTTTTTCTAAAGTCAAAAATAGAGATATGCAACATTGTAACAATCAATGTTAAAAATTAACAAAAAAATCTAAAAAATAGAAAATTTTGTGAAAAATTTTCAAAAAATTTAAAAAACGGGGTAAAAACACTTTACAAAATTCGTCAAAAGTAGTAAGATATCATTGTCGAAAGGGAAACCACTCGGCAATAAAAAAGCTCATCATTTTCCCCCTTATCATATATTATTCAGGAAGCAGTTAACAGTGTTAATTGCTTTTTGAATTTTTAAAGTCTTTTTCGTTCATCTGATTGATTTTTAACGGAAAAACCCTGTAAAATACTTCGTGTTTTTATCAGTTACAGACTTTTCAAGTATGTGCCTTCAAAAAACACTTGTCTTTTTTGTGTTTTCCTCGTTAAATCGCTAAACGCTAATCAATCATTTTCAGCTTCAAAGACTTTGTCTTTTTTGTGTCTTGCTCGCATCTAAAAATTTAGGAGACTAAGTCTCCTTTTTTATTTTTGCATTTACAAATTTATAAACTTGTGTTATAATAAATACAACTAAAGGTTTTGGAGCATACTATGAATAAAGGTGCATTAGCAAAAGAGAATTTTAAGACGGGAATGAACTGCTCACAAGCGGTAGTACTTGCTTTTAAGGAAGAACTAGACTTAAGTGAAGAGCAATTAAAAAAACTTTCAATTGGTTTTGGTGGTGGCGTTGCAAGACAACGTAACGTTTGTGGTGCGGTGTTAGGTATGACTATGGTGTTAAGTTATCTTAAGTCAGATGGGCAAGATAAACTTGCTATTTATTCTCTAATTCAAAAGGCGTGTGCTGAGTTTAAAGAACAAGCAAATTCGATAATTTGTGCTGAACTTTTAGACGCACAAACTTTAGCCGATAAATCGCCTATTCCTGAAGAGAGAACGGAAAAATATTATGCAAAGCGTCCTTGCGCTGATATGTGTGAGTTGGCGGGAATAATAACAGAAAAATATTTAAAAATATAATTATGATAGAAAATAAAGAAATTGAAAAAGAAAAGATTGTAAATAAAAGTAAAGCGGTACTGGTTTTTCAAATTATAACGGCAGTGCTTTATGCAGTGCTTGCAGTTTTGTTAATAAGTTCCTTTTTTGAGTCGGTTATATTTGCAGACAAAAATGAATCTTACGTAGAGGTTGGCATTGTATTATACCTAGTAATATTTGTTATAATGTTTTGTGGCATAGGTGCAATTATAACTTCTTTGGTATCTTTTGTAGGATTAATTATAAGTTTAAACAAAAAGAAAAAGGGATTTTTAGTTTCAAAAGGTAAAATTGCATATTTTATAGTGTTTATAATTTTACCTATATTAACAGTATTAGCGATAGCATTATTAACAAAAATTTTGGTATAAAAATGAAAGTTGCAATAATATTAAAAGCGCCCGCCTTTAGTGACGAGGTTTTGGAAGAAAACGTTATATATGCGGACGGTGCGTATAAATTTAAAGATAAAGTTGGAGAAAAAAACGTTCTTGCAGTCGTTGGGGATTTTGACAGTATTGATAAAGTGCCTACTGGTGAAAATCTTGTAAAACTTAACCCTGAAAAAGATTTTACCGACGGTGAGCGAGCTGTTCGCTTGGCAAAGGAAAAAGGGGCTGACGAGATTGTTATTTATGGTGGGTATGGTGGAAAGATAGAACATATTTTAGGAAATCTTGCATTGCTTAAAATAGCAAAAAATATGTCTCTTAACGCAAGCATAATGGACGGACAAACAAAAACCCAACTAATTAGCGGTAAAGTAGAAATTTCACTTAGAAAAGGCAGTAAAGTTTCTTTAATACCGTACGGAGGGCAATGTAGTTTTGTAAAAAGTAACGGGCTATATTATTCTCTTGACGGATTAACGCTGACTACTGCAGATACGGTTGGAATAAGTAATATAGCACTTAATGATAAAATAGAAATAGAAATTAGCAAAGGTGAGGCTTTATTAGTTTACGAAAAAAATTAATTTAAACAAAAAATAAAAAAAGTTGCGGAATTTACCGCAACTTTTTTTATTTAACAAAATCTTAATTAGATAATTTATTTAGTTCTTTATTGAATGCTTTTGATGAAAAGACGATTGCGCCGATCACCAAAACGATTGCGATGTCAACAAAAACGAAACTATTATATCCTAAACTATAAATCCAAGAGTTTAAGTCCCCGGCATAAGTTGACGCAAAAGCGAAAACACCTGATAGAACGTGAGAGAAGAATCTTAAACAACTTGCCATAATTCCGCCCAACAAAAAGGCTATTTGTGGGATTTTATTAAAGGCTTTAATTTTTGAAAATGCCCCTGATAATCCGATTGCAGAAAAAGCGACTGGATAATCTAGCAAAAACTGTGCGGGGTGAATTATCCACGGGTCTTGAATTGCTTGTAACATACCGTAAACAAAACAAACGAAAACACCCTTTTTCGTGCCGTAGACGTAAGAAAAAATCATAATTGGTAAAAGTGAAAATAGAGTAACAGCACCGCCTTGGGGCATTTCAAAAATTTTAATGTATGATAGACCAAAACTCATTGCCACCGTAATACCTGCAAAGGATAAGCATTTTGTGTCAAAAGGCTTAGAGTTGTTGTCTAAAATAAAGCCAAGTGCTACTATCACTATTATAACTAATATTGAAGAAATGTAAAGTACAGTTTGGTTTAGAGTTGGATACCATTCTTTAACACTTTCAAAATAAACAGCTATAAAAATACCGCTAATAATAAGTGATACAAGGTCAAGAATACCGAAAATTGTAAAAACTTTTTTTAGATTTTTTTCTTGATTTTCAGGTAAAGACTTTTTGTTTACAAGTGCAAGCGCTATAATGGTTGCTAAAAATAAGCACAATAGACAGGTTATCGGAATAAGAATATATTTAGTTACGCCCGCTCTATCAAGATAATTATCTTCAATATAGGTTGGGTTAAAACTTTTTGCGATTTCTAAAATTAGTCCAACGATACCGATTATAAGAAGAAAGGCAAAAAGTACTAAAAGCGTCGTTTTAATAAATGAAAGGGTATTTTCTTTCTTTAGTAAAAAAACGATAAGCCACGACAAAAGGATAAGGGCGATAACGCCAATAACCAGCCATTTTGCAATCGGTGTATAAAGATCGATTGCGTAAGTTGTTAAAAGGTTACACATATAATACTCCTTCTATTCGCTATAATTGCTGTTTGTTGAGTAAAAAAACGCACCCGATTACGGGTGCGTTAGTATTAGCGTTATAATTTGCATTTCCTTCAAGCATTATCTTGCGGATTCAAATGGTATAATCTCAGCCTTTCGGCACCCATAGCGAATATTTAATTTTATTATCATTATGATAGCACATAAAAATCATTGCGTCAAGCAAAAATATATGGTAAAATATAACCCCAACAAAAATTTTTTGTCGTGGGTTATTGTAATATTAGGGGTATATATAATGTATAAGTTTTTTGCTTTTCTTAACCGAATGAAATATATTAAGCGTTGGTCGCTTATGCGCTCAATTCGTGAAGAGAATATTATGGAACATAGTCAACAGGTTGCAGTAATTGCGCACGCACTTGCGTTAATCAATAACAAAATTTATGGTGGAAATATTGACGTAAATAAAGTAGTGTTACTTGCTCAGTATCACGAAGTGGGTGAAGTTATCACGGGTGATTTGCCCACTCCAATAAAGTATTTTAACCCTGAAATAAAGTCAGCTTATAAAGATTTAGAGAAAAATGCTTGTGAAAAGATTTTGGGAATGCTCCCAGAGACTTTAATGCCCGAGTATAAAGAATATATTATTCCAGATGAAAATACAGAGGAGTATAAACTTGTTAAATGTGCCGATAGACTTTCGGCATACCTAAAATGCGTAGAAGAGATAAAAGCGGGCAATTCAGAGTTTAAAAAAGCCAAAACTTCAATCGGAAACGAGCTTAAAAGCCTAAAAAGAGTAGAAGTAGACTACTACTTAAAAGAATTCGCCCCAGCGTATGATTTAACGCTAGACGAGTTGGATTAATAACTTTTGTGCAAATTGTACAAAATACTATTACTTATTTATTTTAATTGCCATTGTGTATTTTGATGGTATGTAGTACAATATAATAGAAAACAATATTGGTTGCTAAAGCAACTTTTGGAGGAAAATTATGTCAAGTTTAAATCTTAAGAACATTTACAAGGTTTATCCGTCAGGCGTTACCGCTGTTACCGACTTTAACCTTGATATCGAAGACAAAGAGTTTATCGTTTTCGTTGGACCATCTGGTTGTGGTAAGTCTACAACTCTTCGTATGATTGCAGGTCTAGAAGAAATTTCTGCCGGCGAACTCTATATCGACGGTGTGCTCGTTAATAACCGTGCACCTAAAGATAGAGATATCGCGATGGTTTTCCAAAACTATGCTCTTTATCCACACATGACCGTTTATGACAACATGGCTTTCGGTCTTAAACTTAGAAAAATGCCTAAGCCACAAATTGACCAACGTGTTAAAGAGGCTGCAAGAATTCTTGGTATTGAAATGTATCTTTCAAGAAAACCAAAGGCTCTTTCTGGTGGTCAAAGACAACGTGTTGCTTTAGGACGTGCTATCGTTCGTGAACCGAAAGTATTCTTGCTCGACGAACCTTTATCAAACCTCGACGCAAAACTTCGTTCACAAATGAGAACTGAAATTACCAAACTTCACAACAGACTTGCAACGACCTTTATTTACGTTACCCACGACCAAGTTGAAGCTATGACGATGGGTACTAGAATCGTTGTTATGAAAGACGGATTTATGCAACAAGTTGATACTCCTATCAATCTTTACGATCACCCAATCAACCAATTCGTTGCAGGATTTATCGGAACTCCTCAAATGAACTTCTTCACTGGTAAACTTACTGGTGACGACAAGAACGTATATTTAGAATTCGGTTTAGAAAAAATCGCTCTTCCCAAGGAAAAGGTTGACTTGATTTGTAACTTAGATAAGTATCTTAACACTGATAGAGAAATCGTGTTCGGTATTAGACCGGAAGATATTCACGATGAAGAAGCATGGATCAGCAACAAGAAAAATGCTATTATCGAAGTTAAGGTTGACGTTGTGGAAGCACTCGGTTCAGAAACTCTTCTCTACTGCAAGACAAGATCTGAACAAGCTGCTCAAGCTGCTGACTCTGTTAAGAGTATCGTTGACGACGTAAGTAACTTAACCGCTAAGGTTGATTCTCGTTCAATAAGCAAGGCTGGCGACGATATTAAGATTGCTCTTGACATCGTTCACTGCCACTTGTTCGACAAGGAAACGGAAGTTACTATTCTTGCTCGTAGCCAAGAAAACAAAGCAGAAATCGAAGCACTTCAAGCAAAACGTCAAGCTGAAGAAGCAGAAAAAGCTGCTGCAAACGCTGCTAAACTTGCAGAAGAAGAAGCAAAGGCTGCTGCCGAAGCTGAAAAGCAGAGAATTAAAATGGAAAAGAAATTAGCAAAGAAAAACGCTAAGAACATTGAAGAATCTGCTGAAGAAAAAGAAGCTGAATAATAATTATTTGTAAATTTTAAGCCCTCGACTTTGTCGAGGGCTTAATTTTGCTTTTATTAAATTGCTTGCAAAAATTTTAATATTATGTTATCGTTAAATTAGAGGTGAATTATGAGTATTAAAGGTTGCAGAGCAATTTTAACTGGTGCCGGTGGTGGCATAGGTCGGGTAATAGCGGTTGCGCTTGCTAAAGAGGGTGTTAAAACTGTTTTATTCGGTGGTAATAATAAAGAAAAATTAGAAGAAACGGCAAAATTAGTAAAAGAAAACGGTGGGGAGTGTGTTATCATTTCTGGAAATCTTACTGATGACAAGTTTTTATCAGTTGGATTTAAAAAGGCTGTATCTGAACTTGGTGGGCTTGATATATTAATTAATAACGCAGGTATGGCGTATAACTGTGATTTTGACAAAACGGCAATTGAAGTATATGATAAAATAATGAATATCAACGCAAGAGTTCCGTTTTACTTATCACAACTTGCAATTAGTGAACTCTTAAAATCAAACCGTGCAACTATTATAAACATTGCGTCAGTAGTTGCTCACCAAGGATATCCATATCAAAGTGTTTATTCTGCGTCCAAACACGCACTGCTCGGTTTTACCAAGTCACTTGCTCAAGAAGTGTTTGAAAAAGGGGTTAGGGTGCATGCGATTTCCCCTGGCGGTGTATACACTGATATGATTAAGATTTCCCGTCCTGACTTAACTTCTGATGGAATGATAATGCCAGAAGATATAGCAAACACTGTTATGTTCTTGCTAAATAACAGAACTAACGCAGTAATTGATGAGATTATTTTACATAGAAGCGGAAAAACGCCATTTTTGGTATAAAAATAATATAAAAAAGAAGTGAAATAAATGATTAAATAGGCCTTAAGATGCACCCCAATATTTAGACAATCGGGGTGCATTTTAAGGTTTTAATATTTTTTTGATTTTTCTTTTAAAAATTCAATGAAACTTTTTATTGTTCCGAAATAACTGAACGGATTATAATAACAATGTACGACGTATTTTTTATTGAAATCAGTTACGTTAAGATATTTTATATTGGGGAAATCTTTGCTTTTTTGTTCTCTTCCAATACCTATACCAACGCCTGCTTTAACAAGTTTTTCGTAACAATCACTATCGTTTATATTTACCGCAATTTTTGGATAAAACCCTGCACATTCACAAGAGTTTACTAGCATTTTATGCATATTGCTACGCTCTCCCCAAGAAATAAAATTATAATTTTCTAAATCTTTCATATTAAGTTTTTTATCTATATATTTTTCTTTACAAACTTTTAATTTTAGCATGATGTTTAAAAGTTCGAAATCAAAATATCCTTTATAGCAATCACACTTTTCATCAATAACGATGTCATATTTAGAATAATCGGTTTCAAAAAAATCAAATACAGTTTTAAAAGACGCTTTAGGATTTTGTTTGTTAAATTCAATAATATAATCGGTAATATCGCTTCTTATTGCTTTGACCAAAAGTTTAATTTCTTGCTCGTTAACGTTCTCTGATAAATCAAAAATTGCACTATCTAGTTCGTAAAAAACCGTTGAAATGGTTTTCTTAAACCTTTCTCCTTTTTTATTAATTGTTATTTTATTGGCTGTTCTATCAAAAAGTTTAACACCAAGTTCTTCTTCAAGGCGTTTTATTGATGCGGAAACAGAAGTTGTAGGCACATAAAATTTTTCCGCAGTCTTTGTAAAACTTTGATTTTTAGCAGTTTCTAAAAAATACCTTAATTGCAATAGCTCCATATCTTACTCCTTTTTAATATTTTAGCACACTTTTGAAGATGTAGCAAGCACAATCAATCTAATTATTTACAATATGCTTAAACTTTGATAAAATATATATTAGTAAAAAAAGGAGTAGAAAAATGAAAGCAGATTTGATTTTCTTAAACAACAAAGTAATGCGTGATTTGGGCGTTTGTGATATGAAGGAAGTTATGCACGATGTTGAAAGAGTTTATGTCTTAAACCATTCGGGTGACGTTATTTCACCTGGTAAATGCGTAATGCGTTGGGGAAAAACGCCTGAAGATGAAAATATTTACGGTAGAATTAATGCCATGCCTGGGTATATCGGTGGAGAATACGATATGGCTGGAATAAAATGGATAGGCAGTGGTCCGCAAAATTATAAAAAAGGTTTGCCACGTGCAAGCGTAACTATTATATTAAACGACGCTGATACTAAATTACCACTTTGTATTGCGGATGGAACGGAAGTTAGCACAATGCGAACTGGGGCGTCAGGTGGTGTTGCGATTAAACTTCTTTCAAAATTGAATGCACAAATTATGACGATTTGCGGAGCAGGCGCACAAGCCTATACTCAATTAGATGCAGCGCTAATTGCAAGACCGAGTATTAATAAATTATTTGTTTACGATATTAAACTTGAGAATGCCCAAAAATTTGTTAAGCACATCAATGAAAAATACCCCAATATTAATGCAATTGCAACAATGGACGTTGAAAGTGCTACAAGAAAAAGCGATATTATAGATTGTGTAACGCTTGCGTCTGAACCTTTTATTAAGGGAGAGTGGCTTAAAAAAGGTGCACTAGTTATGAATATGGCTGACTATGAAGTTGACTATGACTGTGTCGGAAAATCAAGTAAAATAGTAGTTGATTACTGGGAAAGTATTAAGCACCGAATGATAAGCACTGTTGCGTATATGTGGCGTGACGGACTTATTAAAGACCAAGATATTCACGCAGAACTAGGGGAAATTTTAAACGGAAGTAAAGCTGCACGTGAAAATGATGACGAAATTATATATTTTAATGCTGTTGGTGCAGGTATTTTAGATATTGCTGTAACTGCAAGGTGTTATAAAAAAGCACTTAAAACAGGTAAAGGAATAAAACTACCTTATTGGGAAGAATGATTTTATTATCAATAAAATGAATAAACTATTGACAGATGATTTTGGTGATTTTAATTAATATTAAAAATATACTGGGCTTTTCTTATGAGCAAAAAATAAGTTAGCAAAGTTATATTAAATAAATCTTTAATTTGTTATATACAAATAAAAATAAGGCTAACAAAGTTTTCGTTAGTCTTATTTTTATTTGAGTTGTATTTTTATAATGCTTTTTTATTTATGTAATCACGGTATTTTGTCGGTGGATATCCTGTTTTAATTTTAAAAGTTCGGGAAAAATAGTTGTAATCGTCAAAACCGACTACTTCTGCAATTTCTTTTAGTGGTAGTAACCCCTCTGCAATAAGTAGTTTGGATTTTTCAATTCGCTCATTATTGACAAAAGAAAGAATGGAATTACCAGTTTCTTTCTTAAATAATGCCTCGCAGTGGTTTGGGGAATATCCAACTTGATTAGCGATAAAAGACAAGGTTAATTTTTTATCTAAATTTTCTTTTATAAGTCTTTTTATGCTAACAATAACGGGGTTTTCTTGATTTGTGGCTATTTTATCGAATAAAATTTGAAAAATAAGTTTAAGTATGTTGTCTATTTTTTCTGACCACTCGTAATATTTTTCAAAAATATCGTCGCAAACGTTAAAAAGCAGTTTTATTTCGCTGGTTAAACAATCTTTAAATAGTACGGGAAAATTTTTTTCGATTTTTGATTCAAAATTAAAACTAACGTAGTCACAACCTTTTTCTAAAGAACGTTCACGGTAACTTCCAGACCTAATGAAAATACAGTCGTTTTCATTAACTATGATAGCTTTATCGTTTATTATATATTTTAGATTACCTTTAAGTACAAAAGTTAATTCATTAAACGGACAAATTTCTTTGCCAATAGATTTTGCAGGTTGTTGAGCCTTGTTATGACGATAATATATTGTTTTCATATTTTAAATTATAAATAAATAAATTATAAAGTCAATTAAAAATCGTAAGATTGTGCTAATTTTAGCCTTTAAAAATAATATTTTTATTGATTATTTATTGTTTTTGATATATAATATAAGAGTAATAAAATTACAAAAAATATGAAAGGAAGTAACTGCTATGCAAATGACATTTAGGTGGTACGGCGAGGGTAATGATAATATCAGTTTAAATGATATTAAGCAAATCCCCGGTGTTACCGGAATTGTTTGGGCTTTGCACGATAAAATGCCGGGCGAAGTTTGGGAAGTAGAGGAGATTAGAAAGGTAAAAGAGCAGTGCGATAAGTACGGCTTTAATATTGACGTTGTTGAATCTGTAAACGTTCACGACGACATTAAAATTGGACTTCCCTCTAGAGATTTATATATCGAAAATTACAAGACGACTATTAAAAATCTTTCAAAATTTGGCGTTAAAGTAATATGTTATAACTTTATGCCTATATTTGACTGGACAAGGTCTGATTTGTTCCACCCTGTGGGTGATGGTTCTACGGCGCTTTTCTATCAAAAGAATATGATACAAGACGACTATAATGCTATGGCGAAATATATTCTTGATTTTACTGAAAAGTACAATATGTCTTTCCCAGGTTGGGAACCTGAGCGAATGGCAAAACTTGATAAACTTTTTAAGGCTTACGAGGGAGTAGACCACGAAAAACTTTGGGCTAACTTAAAATATTTCTTAGAGGCTATAATGCCTACTTGCCGTGAATGCGATATTAAAATGGCGATTCACATGGACGATCCGCCATGGGATATTTTTGGACTTCCTAGACTTCTCGTTGACGAAAAGAGTATTGACCGTTTCTTAAAAATGGTTGACGACGAATATAACTGTTTGACACTTTGTTCGGGAAGCCTCAATGCAAACCCTGAAAACAACGTTGCGGAAATTGTTAGAAAACATTGTGATAGAATTGCTTTTGCGCATATTAGGAACGTTAAGCATTTCCCTAATGGTGATTTTAGAGAATCTAGCCATAGGGATTGTGACGGAGACACGGGAATATTAAATATTCTTAAAGCATATCACGATTGTGGATTTAACGGATATATCCGTCCCGACCACGGTAGACATTTATGGGGGGAAAAAGCAGGTACTGTACGCCCTGGTTACGGACTATACGATAGAGCACTCGGCATAATGTATATGCTCGGTGTTTGGGATATGCTTGATAGACTCAAGGAGCAAAAATAATGAGAATTTTGTTTTTTGGGGATTCAATTACAGATGCTAAAAGAAATAGAACGGCTGAAGATTTTGATAAAAGTGCTTTTGGCTACGGTTTTGTAATTCAAACGGCGGGTAAACTTTACGAGAAGTCATTGACCGATTACGAAGTTATAAATAGGGGAATTGGTGGTGACCGTATAGTTGACCTTTATGCAAGGGTAAAAAGTGATTTATGGAATTTAAAACCCGACGTAATAAGTATTTTAATCGGAGTTAACGACGTTTGGCACGAGATTGGAAACCAAAACGGTGTTGAAATTAAGCGTTTCGACAATATTTATAGAACGCTTATTAAAGAGACGCTTGAAGTTTTACCAAATGCTAAAATTATAATAAACGAGCCGTTTATTATGAAAGGCTCGGCAACAGAGGCGGAGTTTGATAAATTCCTTGCGGTAAAAGATTACGCAAAAGTTGCTAAAAAAATTGCTAGCGATTATAACTTATATTATTTACCTCTGCAAAACGTTATTGAAAAGGCGTGCGAAAGCGCTGGCAATGATAATATTTTGGTTGATGGTGTTCACCCCACCGTTAAAGGGGCGGTAATTATTGCTAACGAGTGGATGAAATTGTTTAATAAAATAGAAAAGGAGATTTAAAAATGTTTAAGGTGGATTTAAGTAATAAAGTAGTAGCAATCACGGGTGCTGGCGGAATTATTTGTTCTGAGTTTGCAAAAATCCTTGCGGAAAATGGTGCTAAAGTTGCACTTTTAGATATTAACTATGATTCTGCTAAAAATTATGCAGACCAAATAGGAGAAAATGCTTTAGCTGTTAAGTGTAATTGCTTGGATAAACAAAGTATAATAGATGCTAAAAAAGAAATAAACGATAAGTTTGGGGCTGTAAACTTTTTAATTAACGGTGCAGGCGGAAATAATCCAAAAGCAACTTGTGATAACGAAACTATGACTCCTGACCTTGAGGGAGTAAAAGACTTTTTCGCCCTTGATGAGAGTGGTTTAAAGTTCGTTTTTGATTTAAATATTACTAGTGCCTTTTTAGTTACACAAGTTTTTGCTACCGATATGATTAAAACGGGCGGAAATATTATCAACGTTTCAAGTATGAACGCATATCGTCCGCTCACTAAAATACCCGCATACAGTGCCGCTAAAGCAGGCATTTCAAACTTCACACAGTGGCTTGCCGTACACTTTGCACCGTGTAATATCCGTTGTAACGCAATCGCTCCTGGATTTTTTGTAACCAACCAAAATAGGGGTTTATTGTTTAATCAAGACGGAACGCCTACAGCAAGAACAAACAAGATTTTAACTGCAACGCCTATGAAAAAATTTGGCGAAATTTCAGACTTGCTCGGAACGCTCTTATGGCTTTCTGATGATACGGCAAGTGGGTTTGTAACAGGAACGGTTATTCCTGTTGACGGTGGTTTCTCGGCTTATAGCGGAGTATAATTAATTATGAAATTAATTTTAGCAAGCAACTCTCCACGAAGACGGGAGTTGCTTGCTTTATCTAAAATTGAGTTTAATATTGTTGTTTCTGACTTTTTAGAGGAAGAGGTAAGTTCTAATCCAGTAGAAACAGCCGAAAAGTTTGCGTTTGGAAAAGCGGAAAGCGTTTTTGCATCGCTAAAAGATGATAAAGATTATTCGGTAGTTTTAGGTGCGGATACAGTGGTGTTTTTGGATGGCGAGATTTTAGGTAAGCCTCAAAACGAAGTTGAAGCAAGAAAAATGCTTAAAAAATTGTCGGGAAAGACTCATACTGTTGTAACAGGGTATTGCATTATATCTAAAGATAGTAAAATTATCGGTAATGATCAGACCAAAGTAACTTTCAATAATTTATCAGATGAACTGATAGATGAGTATATATCCAGTGGATTATACAAAGGTAAGGCCGGTAGTTACGGAATACAAGACGGCTTTCCCTTGGTTGAAAGATATGAGGGGAGTCTTAGTAACGTGATAGGACTTCCGACTGAAAAAGTAGTTCCTATTATTAAAAGTTTTATAAAATAAAGAAAAGCCACTAAGTTTTAGTGGCTTTTAGTCTAATTTTCGATATAAACGTTCTTGGACTGCTTGTAAATAGCACTGTTTTTTCTAAACTCTGACGGAGTAATTCCAAATTCTTTCTTAAAGACCTTGTTAAAATAACTTGAAGAAAATATACCGCACGTTTCCATTATGTCCCAAATTTTAATATTTGAGTTCTGTAAAAGCATGCTTGCGTGGGATAATTTATTTTGTAAAAATATTTTGTTAGGTGCTTGTAGATTTGCTTTCTTAAACAAATGCGTTATATAGCCGTGACTGAATGAGAACTTTTCGCAAATTTCTTCAATGCTTAATTTAAAGTTGTTTACGTTGCTTAATTCTTTTAGTATTTTGTTTACGTAAACGTTATGAGTGTTTGTTTTTTGCAAACGCTCTTGTCGAAAAATTTTAAAAATTATTTCAGAAATTATAATTTTAAGCGTGCTTGAAAACAAAGGTGAGGTGTAATAATTATCACTATCCAAAGAATCCGTTTTTATAGAATAAAGAGAGGAGGTTAAATTGTTTACTTCAGATTGCGTTAAAGAAAAGTTAGTTATGGGGTTTTTTAGTACTTCGTCGATGGTTAAGTTAACGTTCTCTAAGATAGAATTTAAGCAATCCTTACTTATTCCGAAAGAATATAAGCAAATATTTTTATCGTTGGTTAAATAATGCCTATGCATTATATTTGGATGTAAAATACAAGCGTCGTATTTACATAAAGAGTAATTTTTATTGTTGGCAAAATGTCCACACTCACCATCCTCTATAAAAATCAATTCATAAAAATCGTGAGTGTGTAAAAGTGGATAGAAAGTATCTTCATTATGTATAAATAATACTATATTTGGTATAGTATTATTATTTTTATGATTATCCAAACTAAAAGTTGTTATTGAATTTGCCATATTTTCCTTTTAATCAATTTAAACTCTTCTAAAAGAATTATTACACAAACTTGTTTAATTAGTCAAGAGAATACGAGAATTTGTATAAAAAGTCAAAAAAGAGCGGATTTTTTTAAATATGAATATAGACCGTGTAAATCTTTTGTGCTAAAATACAAATAATAACTTAAAAATAAGGAGATATAAAATGAAATATCCTATTACAGCGACTTTTATTGATGAAATAACCTATGACATTCCATCGTCTAACTGGTCAGACGATCAATGGAGGGCGGATCTTGATAATATGAAAGACGTAGGCATAGATACTTTAGTAATTATGCGTGGCGTTTTTTATAATAAATGTATATATCCTTCCAAAATATTTCCAACGTTAAAAAAGGAAAACGAAGATTTTGCAGGCTTGATTTTAAATGAGGCTACAAAGCGTAATATGAAAGTCTACATGGGGCTTTATATTTCCAACCTGTGTTGGAACGAGGGGGATTCTAGAGGCGAACTTAAACAAAATAAACTTTACGTTGACGAAGTATTGTCACGCTATGGTGACATACCATCGTTCAAGGGTTGGTATATTCCACACGAGACCAGTTATAATGCATATAGCCTAAAGGAAACAATGGAGGGGCTTGCAAAACTTTGTAAGGACAAAACACCTGACAAGAGAATTATAATAAGTCCTTTCTTTAAGAGTAGTGCGTTTAATGAGAATTTTTTTACTCCCGAGCGTACAGTGGATGAATGGGATAAAATTTGGCAAAACTGCGGAAAGGAAATAGACGAGTGTGCCTTCCAAGACGGAACGGTTTCTTTGGAGGAGTATGCAAGCTATCTTAAAGCAATGAAAGGACTTTGTAATGATTATAATATTAGTCTTTGGGCGAACGTAGAAACATTCGAGCGTGACGTTAGAAATATGTTCTACCCAATTCCGTTTGACGTATTAAGAAGGAAAATAGAGATTGCCGAGCCTTATGTGGATAAAATGATTACTTTTGAGTTTTCACATTTCTTAAGTCCACAATCAATTTATCCATCGGCTAAAAACCTTAACAACTTATATAGAAAATATTATGAAAATCTAAAATAATAAAGTATAAACCACCTTTTATTTGCAATTAAAGGTGGTTATCTTTTTATTGTATAGTTTTAATTAAACTACACGTTTTGCGCTGATATAGTAACTCCAGCGGGTAGCAGAAATAGGTTCGATTACAGCGTGGTCACTAGCAGTATGTAAAATATAATTGTTTCCAAAATATATTCCAACGTGACCTATCCGTTCTATTCCTGTCTTGTTTATTCTCGATGCGTTTGTAAAAAACATCAAATCTCCACGTTTTAGTTCTTTTCTGTCGACATCCGTCCCGTTAAGCGACTGTTTGCGAGAAGTTACGTCTAAAAGCACTCCGTTGGTTTGATAATAAATATATTGCACGAAAGCGGAACAGTCGTATTCTCCGTGAACGTAGTTTTTGTTTAGGATTCCATTACCCCAATGATATCGTTCACTACCCCAAACGTAAGGATAACCTAAAAGAGAACTGCCTAAATCAATTGCTCGTTCAATGTCGTCGTTTTCATATTCTATTTCCATAACCGAGCAATACTTTTTTGAAACGTATGCTTGTTTTTCTTTAAAAACACTTCTGTAATATTCGCCCGTTTCACCTGTTATTTGCAAAGCGTCGTCTTTATCGAGATATCCTAGCACAGTTCCAGAACTACTTGGCGTTGACCTAATTCTTAAAGAGTTCGTCTTTGAAACAAGGTATTGTTTCCTTTTTTTCTCTTCTTCAAAGTCTTCTGCATTTGGCGTGTCGTTATCGGGAAATTCCTCCATCGGTGGGTCGATAGGTGGAGTATAAAAATCTTCAATCTTTTTAGTAGTGCAACCTCCTAAACTAAAAACTAAAACTAAAAATAAGCATATAAATATTTTTTTCATACCTAAATTATATGGTAATTATTTTACGTAGTCAATAGGAGATTATTGGTAAATTATAATCATAAACAAAAATACCAAACAGCATAAACTGTTTGGTATTTCTGGTGATCCATCGGGGAGACTGCTCCGCTTCGCTACGCAGGACTAAGTCCATCAAGGGAAGTTCGTCAAAGGCGTCCGCACCCACGGGGTTCGCTTGTACCACAATGAATAACAAAAAATCCTAACCCATAAATGGATTAGGATTTTCTGGTGATCCATCGGGGAATCGAACCCCGGACACCGTGATTAAAAGTCACGTGCTCTACCGGCTGAGCTAATGAATCATTTATTGGTGCACCTTCAGGGA
>SVIP01000020.1 GCA_015069425.1 Clostridiales bacterium
ATATAGGTATAACCAAAGATTATAGCAAAGCAATACGTTCTCATAGTTAAACGGATATAACAAGCCCCTCCTAAGGGCTAGTTCGGGGTTCGATTCCCTGTGGGAACGCCACTTCTTGAAAGGTAGTCGAAATGCGGCTCCCTTTTTTCTTTACCTTGCCGAGATTCCGCTACGGCTATTTCCTCGCGCTTTTTCCAGTGTGTCATCTTGCCGTAGTCGAAATCCGAGCGAAGCGAGGATCGAATGGTACGAAGTGTCATTCGGGATCTCGGTGGAAAAAGTTCGACTCGCTATGCTCGCTCAGAATGACACGGCAGGGCTTCTCGTAAGGTGGGTTTCCCACTTCGCGAAACGCTCGGAGAGGGTGAAAATTTGGCGTGTGACGGCAATTTAGCCCCTCCCCTTATCCTGTTCCCTAAAATTAAAGGAGCTTCATAAATGAAACCCCTAAAATATTTTAAAAATAACCAACCTCCAAAACGCTTTCTTCAACTAAATCCTCGTTTCGCATTTGAGAAATTATATGCTCAATGAATCTTTTGAACATTTTCCAATCATAAGGATGAGCCGTTAAATAATTTGCGTACCATTCACGCAACGCTTGGCGACCAGAATATGTATTAAAAGATTTTCTAATATTAGAACTTATTCGTTTTGCTTTGCGCATTATTAATATTTCATCAATATCTGTAGTCGCCGTACTAATTGGCGTCATATCCAAATAATCGCACAACAAATAGTATTTTGCTCCCGTTACAGCCAACTTCACATCGTGCGCTGTGGCAGAAGCTTCCTGAAACATTGTTTTATCTAGATTTGTTTTTAATTCTGCTAAAATATACCCCAAATGAGTCTCTAAAGTAACTGTTTTGTCAGGACTAAAATTTGGCTCATAAGAAGACTTTAAAAACAACTTTCTACTCATTGAGAAATCTTGATCTTTGGTTTTTATGCTAATTCCACCGCCGATTGTAGGATTGCTCAAACTTGATGCAAAATAGACTGATGAAAACGTTGCAGTCTGTGAACTAATTTCAAAATTACAAGTTCCGAAAACGTTATCAATACATTTCTTAACGAATATTGGAAGAAATTCTTCGATAACAGTATTATCAAGTTTTAATTGACCTTTTTGACGATATAAAAAATCTTCCGGACTATCAAAAATCAAATCAAGATCTATGTAATTTTTATATTCATTTAATAAATCAACTAACTTTTTTACTATATCTTCTAGTCCGTCACCATGCGCTTCATTCAATGAGATTATCCATTGATCGTACCTTCGAATTGCTGCCTGAAGTCTAGGTTTATCAAGTTCTGGTGTTTTGTCACCATTTAAAGTGGCTACTATCTTTTCTCCATGTGTACCTCTCATATCACTACCTCCGATTCATTAACTTTTTCAATTGCATTTATAGCATTAAAAATCAAATCAATATTTTTACTTGTCGGATATTGTTCAGCCTTGGATTTTAATACAGTTAGTGCAACCAATCTGCTCTTTGCTTTTATTTCTTCTATTGTAAAATTAAACATTTTCTTCTTGTTTTTAAAATGCAGAATATCCTCGTATATCATTTGACCATATCTATTTTTGAAAACGCGTTCCTGTCTTATAAGGAAATCAAAATTAAATATTCGAGTTGCGATTTCATAGATTAATTCACTATTGCAAAAAGAATATCCTAAAATTGTGGACTCTCTGCCAACAACATAAATCATTCTAGCATCTTCTTTACACACACGACTAGCTTCATAAATAGATACTGCCATATCAATGCAATACTGTATTACTGTGAGTAATCTATTTCCCCTATTTTTCCTATTTGAGCCGAACTCACTTTTAGCAATATTTAAAACATTAAATCCAAGTTTTTCAACAGAACGGCGATATTTTTGATGATAATTAAAAACATTGATATAAGGTGGCGACGTAATTAATAAATCAATTTCATTATCGTTTAATAGAATTTTTCTGGCATCCCCGTGCTGTGCCGTTATTTTATTATTACTATACGGAAGATCGATAATTATTCTTTTCAAATTTTTCCATTTTTTTTCTAGAGCATCTGTTGTAGGGGTTCCTTTATATAAGTCTAATAAAATTATCAAAAGTGAAATCGTGTCTTTGACATAATTAAAATTATTATTAAGTTCTAATATCAAAATCTGTAATATGTCTTCGTTATTTAAGGCTTTTTTAACAATCAGTTCTATTTTCTCTAATAACAATAAACGCTCCTTGGAGCTTAAATTTGAAATTTCATA
This sequence comes from Clostridiales bacterium, assembly GCA_015069425.1. Taxonomy (GTDB): domain Bacteria; phylum Bacillota; class Clostridia; order Christensenellales; family Borkfalkiaceae; genus UBA1259. Next base: position 2,272 of record SVIP01000020.1, read on the forward strand.
AAGTTTTGCCATATAATATGCAGACGCATTCAATTCCGTTCCATATGCCTGTATACCAAGTCTAGCACATTCACATAATGTTGTGCCCGAACCTAAAAATGGGTCTAATACGTACGTTTCCGAGTTTGCGTATTTTTTTAGAAGCGTTTCGACAAATTGTGGTGAAAACTGTCCGTTCCAAGAAAATAAGTTGGAACGTGTCTTGTTTTCTATATTCAAATCCGATTGGTTTAATTCCTCGGCGTTAATTGGAATATCAGAGAAAATCATATATTTAATCCTCTATCTATTTAAGTAAAAACTCAGTAAGTATAAATATATTCTATCACAGTTTTATGTTTTTTTCAACAGTTTTCTAATTCAAACAGCAAATTTCTCTATAAATTTGTACACCCCTTGTACACCCGAACGCCACAAAACACTATAAAAAGCAACAAGAAACACACAATCTACCAAGCTTAAAATCTCACTTTTCGGTAGATTTTACGCTCATTTTGAAAGAAAATCCCCAAAACGCAGATAGACACGAACACTTATGAAAACTCCTAAGGGCTAGTTCGGGGTTCGATTCCCTGTGGGAACGCCAAAAGCGATCTAAATCGAAATGCGGTTTGGGTCGCTTTTTTTGTCAATGCTATTGATATTTTTCAGCGATTACTATATAATGTA
>SVIP01000011.1 GCA_015069425.1 Clostridiales bacterium
TTGCGGTGACGTTAGCGGTGAGGTCCCACCTGTTCTCATCTCGAACACAGTAGTTAAGCTCACTAGCGCCGAAAATACTTGACTGGCGACGGTCCGGGAAGATAGGTTGTTGCTGCATCCAAACAAAGAAAGAACTATCAAAAGATAGTTCTTTTTTTGTTGCAGTAACAACCGTATCCCATCCCGACGACCGCTTTCGCTATCGTGCCCGGGAAAATGTCGCAGTTAGTTGCGTACTAAATTGTTAATAACAACCCTTTTTTACTTGCGTGTTAATAGTTATTGACAAGTTGCGACGTATTTGCTAGCGCAAATGAATGGTTGTTGCTGCATTTAATGGTTAGTCTTTATATTTTTATAAAATAACTATTTCCTATAAAGTGTAAATATAGTTAGTGCGTTAGTAATATGTGGTATTACTAACGCACTAAATGTAAGTCTTTTTAATTTTGTTTTTATTAAAGATTTATCCACTCGCCGTGCTTTGGCGTTATGAATACTCCATCTGGTACGATTTCTAAATACGCCTTTTTAAGGTTCTCGCATATTTCTGGGCTATCAACACCCAAAAAATCGTGATGATGGGGAATATAAACTTTACAGCCTATTTTATTAGCAAACATTGCTTTGGTTTTTGCGAATTGTGCTCCCGCACGCTGAATTAACGCAATATCGGGCTTAAATTTCTTGCAAATCTCGGTAAGTTCGGGCAAAGCGTCGTTGCCAAAGAATAAAATCTTCGTGCCGTTTGGCTTTGTGAATAAGTAGTTGCGATATTCTAAACTGCCCAACCTATGCATTTTTGCAATTTGCGTGTTAGCAAGTTCAGGATATTCAGAATTTACATTTTGAGTTTGGTCGTTAATTCCAGGCTTGTCGGTTGCGTGCGCTTGGTTTGCGTGTCTACCGTAAATCGCACGAATTTTAACTGCGCCAAAATCCAACTCGGTATCAGGATACATAGGATATATGAGCGAGGGGTTAAAATTAAGCCACTTACTAATAGGAAACATTGTGTTTTCGCCACACAAAAGCTTAACCCCTTTAAACTTTTCAACAAGTCTTGGTATATCTGTTATATGGTCGAAATGCGCGTGCGAAAGACAAATAATATCGCACTTTTCCACAGCCGTATAATCAAGGTCTGTCCCCCTACATTCGGTAATATAAGGGTCGGTTACCACCGTGATATCTCCAAATTTCATTTCAAAACAGCTTACAGCAAGCCATTTAATATCAACGCCGTATTTTTTCATTTTACTTTCTCCGATTATATATTTGTATTTTAACACAAAGCCAACCATGAAAGCAAGAAAATAGACATTGAAACGATAGTTTTTTTGTTGCAGTAACAACCGTAACCCGAACAGACAACCGCTTACGCTATTGTTGTCGGTGAAAATCACGACGTTAGTTTCTTATTTAATTGTTGACAAACGGGGGAGTTAAAGGTATAATTAAATTAACTTTATTTTGGAAACTGTATTATGGAAATAAAAGAGTATTTAGACGAGTTTAGCAAATTAGATTGTTCTTGTGGAAAGGAACATAAAACTTGCGTTAAAGATATTATCGTTAAAAGTGGGGCAATAAATGATATTCCTATACTTATTAACAAGTTTAACGCAAAAAAGCCTTTTATTCTTGCGGACGTTAACACTTTTTCCATAGCGGGAAAGACTGTTTTAGAAATTTTAGACGAGCAAAATATTGTTTACTCGCACTACGTTTTTAATGATAAATATTTAGAGCCAGATGAAAAGGCTGTGGGTAGTGCAATTATGCACTTTGATAATGCTTGCGATCTTGTTATTGGTGTTGGCTCTGGTGTAATTAATGATATAGGCAAAATTTTAGCAAAGACGGCTAAACTCCCATATTTTATAGTTGCAACCGCACCGAGTATGGACGGTTATGCGTCTAGCACGTCGTCTATGTCAATGGATGGCTTAAAGGTGTCGCTAAATAGCAAGTGTGCGGACGTCATTATTGGTGATATTGACGTTTTAAAAAATGCTCCCTTAAAAATGTTACAAGCAGGGCTTGGCGATATGCTGGCAAAATATATTAGTATTGCTGAGTGGAAAATCGCAAAAGAAATAGTGGGAGAATATTATTGTGAAAGGGTGGCGGAATTAGTTAGAGTTGCACTTAAAACCTGTGTGGAAAATGCAAGTGGATTGCTTAGCCGTGACGAAGTTGCTGTCAAGGCCGTTTTTGAAGGCTTGGTTATTGGAGGAGTGGCAATGGCGTTTGCAGGTGTTTCAAGACCTGCGAGCGGAATTGAACATTACTTTTCGCACGTTTTTGATATGCGTGGTTTAGAGTTTAATTCTAAAGTAGATTTGCATGGTATTCAATGTGCAGTTGCGACCTTACTTTGTGCTAAGCTTTACGAAAAAGTTTTAAGCATTACTCCTGACAAAAACAAGGCATTAGCATACGCAAAGGCGTTTGACTATACAAAATATAAAAAGCAATTAAAAGAATTTTTAGGAAAAAGTGCGGACACAATGATTGCTTTAGAAAAGACCGAAAAGAAGTACTGCAAGAGAAAGCACAAGAAAAGACTGGAAATTATTCTTAGCAAATGGGAAGATATAATAGGTATTATAAAAGCCGAAATACCGTCTGCAAGTGAAGTGGAAAAAGTGCTTACATTAATCGGTGCACCCAAAACGTTTAAAGAATTGGGGATTGATGCCGACCTTTATAGAACTTTTCTTGCCACCAAAGATATACGGGACAAGTACGTTTTATCAAGGCTTTTGTGGGATTTAGGGGAAACGGAGATTTTTTATGATTAGAATTATGTTCGTTTGTCTTGGAAATATTTGTAGAAGTCCCATGGCGGAATTTTTGTTCAAGGATTACGTCGATAAACTTGGTGAAAGTGATAATTTTTTAGTTCGTTCGTCGGCAACAAGCCCAGAAGAGTATGGAAGTGGGTTGCATTACGGAACTAGAGCAATTTTAGATAGGTTGGGAATTTCATATAAAGGAAAGAGAGCTGAACTACTAAATAAAAGTGATTATGAAAAATACGATTATTTTATTGGTATGGACGAGCGAAACCTAATAAATATGCGCAGAATTCTAGGCGGTGACGAACAAGATAAAATTAGGCTATTAATGGATTTTGCAGGGGAGCATCGTGACGTTGCAGATCCTTGGTGGACGGGAGATTTTGAAAGCACTTATAATGATATAAGCAAAGGAATAAAATATCTATATAAATACTTAAAGGAGCAAAAATGAGAAAAGTTATAACCTCAACGGAAATAGGTGCGGCATCAAAAAGGATTGGTGAAAAGAAAGCAATAGAACTTGTTGCTAAAGCAGGGTTTGACGCCTATGATTTTTCACTAATATCAAATATAGTTCGTTATGACTATAAAACAAAAGTCGGTGTGTACGCAGATACTCCGCTAAGCGGAAGTGAATATTTAAAATACGTTAAAGAACTAAAAAAGGTAGCAGAGGATAACGGTATATTTTGTAACCAAAGCCACGCACCGTTTCCTAGTTACGTTCCATTTATTCAAGACCACATTAAAAGGGCGATAGAGTGTGCGGCAGAGGCGGGCGCAAAGATATGCGTCGTTCACCCAAACAATTTTAAGGACGCAAAGGAAAATGCAGAGATGTTTTTGGAACTTTTACCTTTTGCGAAAGCGCATGGTATAAAGATTGCTACCGAAAACATGTGGGACTGGAATGATGAAAAAGATGAGGCGAGTGTTGCGGCGTGTTCGCACCACGAGGACTTTTTGGCGCATATAAAAGAAGTTAACGACGAGTATTTTGTTGCCTGTTTAGATATTGGGCATGCGGAAATGAAAGGGCTTAACACGTCAGCAGTACAAATGATAAGAACACTTGGTCGTCATTTACAAGCCTTGCATATTCACGATAACGATAAAAAACACGACTCACACTGGATACCCTTTTCTATGCAAATAGATTTTGATGAGATTTTAAGGGCGTTAAAAGAAATAGATTATCAAGGAGATTTTACCTTAGAGTGCGACGCATATATGACAGAATGTCCAGACGTTGGAGAGGGTTTTAAGGAAATTTACGGTGCAGTTAAAAAATTAGCAGATAAATATGAACAATTAACCTGATTTAGGGGGTAAATATGAAAAGAAAGATTTTAATTATTGGCTTATGCGTAATGCTATGCTTATCAACCGTTTTCGGAGCGTCTTGTTCCTTTATTTCGGGACTTTTAGGCGGAGAAAAGAAAATGGAAAAGAGCAACCAGTTTATAAGCGTTATGAACGCTGTGTTTAGAAGTGCAGAGTTTTCTGTTGTTGAAAACTTGCATTCTAGTGGTGGCGGTAGTCAAGGCGGAGGCTCTCAAAAGCCTAGTTCTGGTGAACAAAGTGGTGGCGGTCCAAGTGGTATTCAAGATAAAGACCCTTTTTCGCCTAGTAAAACTTCTATCGTTTACGCAGAGCCACGCCCATCAGTCGATGAGTCAGAGTATATGAACGACTTAGTGGATAATTTTATCGGCAATAACGGTATTCCGCTAACTGAAAGTAACGTAAAGGCAATTAAAGGCGAATCGCTTAGTATAGCGTCAGGATACGCAAGCATGGTTAAAGCGCTTATGGCAATGTACGGCGACAAGGTTTTTGAAAAGAATTATTCTTATTCTGATATAACCTTTAAAATAAGTCAAGAGTCAGACGTGTGTACTATTCAAGGTATACTTAACCGCAATGGTGCATTTTCTTCTGGCGTAATAATGAACTTTGTTGACAAGGGTGGAGAATATTTGTTTGGTTTTGCCAAGTATGGCTTTAACGGTATGGTAGGGCAAGAAATTTCAGAAATAGAATTTTCTTACTACAATAGTAACGTTGGGGCAATGCACGTTTCTATGTGGGGAAAGGGAAAAGAGATTTTAACTGATTATCAGTTTGCGTCTAATGCTTTTAGCATTGATGAAATAATGGCTTGTTCTTTTGATGCGGAAAATTACGTTGCAAAAGATATCGACTCTTGTACTGAAGAGCAAGTGAAGTGTGTTTTAGATTTTGGATTGGACGTTTTGCAGTTTAATAATAGCACTGTTAAAGGTATAATGGAGATTAAATCTTCCGCAACTATTAAAGAGAGCGAACTTAACGAAATGAATTCATTAATTGAAGAAAACTATTACGTTAATCCTTACTATTACCAAACCAACGACACGTTCGTTAGAGATTCTTATACAGTTCCCGAAAACGTTACGGTTATCGAAAAATGTTCAATCCCCGCAACTAAAGTTTTGTATATTCACAAAAACGTAACAAAGATTGAAAGTATGCCTTTTGAAAAACCGCAATACTTAGAAGAAATTATTTTTGAAGATGCGGAAAACGGAAAATTAACACAAATAGGCTCTTTCGATCAAACGAAAAACGGCAGACCGACCTTTATATTAAGTATGACAAAGGTTAAAAACTTTACTTTGCCAAAAACGGTTAAGAAATTAGAACTTGGCGACTACGTTGTTAATACCGTGGTAGAAAAACTCGACCTTTCAACTTATAATCCGTCTTGGATAAGCGATAAATCACAATTTACCTATAATTTTAAAGAAGACGGTTTTTATAATGGAATGGAGAATTATTATAAAGACGAGTATAGAAATAAAGCCTACGTTACCTTAAACATTTGTGGTGGCTCGCAGGTTCCTTATAAAGAGGTCAGATATATAAATGAACTTTATATGCCACAGTTTAATATGGGAATAGAATTTGACTCTTGGTATGAAATTCAGTTAGGGGAAAACGGAAACACGGTTTATGCATTTGACTTTATAACAAAAGTTTTGCAAGCAACGGAAATGCCTTTTAGTGAGTGGATTGCAGAGCAAAACTATACCTTAACTTACGATATTATTGGCAAACTTTATATTAATGATATAAATACAATCGTTTCGGAAGAGTTTTTATACGGTGATTTTGAAAAAGGAACCTCTTCTCCAAACAGCGACAAAGATAAAGAAAAGGAAAAAGACAAAGAGAACCTTAACAGCAAAGGCGAAGAATATGGCAGAAAAGATTTTGAAATAGTCCTTTACGATAACAAATTCCATAGCGACTTTAGTCACGAAGGCGATAAGGCGCAAACGATGGGCGGGGCAAATTATTATTCTACCATAAAAGAAATAATCGTTTCTAACGCTAATTATCAAAGCATTTTAGATGCAGAAGAAGAGATATTTGACGATGAAGTAGGTTCAATAGAAGAACTTATTAACGGACGAGTAAAGGTTACTAAAAAATAAGTGTAAAAGCGCTAACAAAAACAGCCCGCTACTAAAAGTAGCGGGCTGTTATTTTAAGTTGAAGAGACTTTTGTTTTTTTATTTATTTTATAAATTATTTTTTAACAACTTCGAGTGCTGCGTTTACAACGTTTTCAACTGTAAAGCCGTATTTTTCAAACAACTTTTTAGCAGGTGCTGATGCGCCAAATTCGTCGATACCAACAACTTTTCCGTCCATACCTACGTATTTATACCAACACATAGTTGCGCCAGCTTCAACCGCAACTCTTGCACGAACAGCTTTCGGAAGAACGCTTTCTTTATATTTTTCGCTTTGTTTTTCAAATTCTTCCACGCAAGGCATAGAAACTACTCTAGCGTCAACGCCTTGTTCAGCGAGAGCCTTTTTAGCGTTAACTGCGAGCGTTACTTCTGAACCGGTAGCAATTAAGATAACGTCAGGAGTTTTCTTAGTGCTATCTGCTAAGATGTAACCACCCTTGAACGCCTTTTCGCCAGTTCCGTCAAGCATAGGTAAGGTTTGACGAGATACTACGATACAAGCAGGTTCTTTGCCAGTAAGTGCGCCAATCCAAGATGCAGTTGTTTCTCTGCCGTCAGCAGGACGATAAACTTTCATATTGGGCATTGCGCGGAGACCTGATAAGTGTTCGATAGGTTGGTGAGTAGGACCGTCTTCGCCTACACCGATTGAATCGTGTGATAAGATATAAATTACTGGGAGTTCCATAAGTGCGCTCATACGCATTGCGTTCTTCATATAGTCTGAGAACACTGCGAAAGTTGCACAGTAAGGAATCAAGCTTCCGTGCAAGTACATACCGTTAACGATTGCAGCCATAGCGTGTTCACGGATACCGAAGTGCATATTTGAGCCAGTCTTGTCGTTAGGACCAAAATCACCACGTGACTTCATATTTGACTTGTTAGCAGGTGCTAAGTCAGCACTTCCGCCGATAAGTTGTGGAACGTATTTAGCAAGTTTATTTAAAACTGTGCTTGAATATCCACGAGATGCATCGTCCTTTTCAAATTGCCAAAGTTCTTCAATATTTTTAAGGTCTGGGAGTTCGTTCTTCTTCCAAGCCTTGTATTCTTTAGCAAGTTCTGGATATTGTTCTTCATAAGCCTTAAACATTGCTTTCCAAGCGCGTTGAGCTTTTCTGCCCTTATTAGCGAATTTCTTGCAGTGTTTAAATACTTCTTCAGGAACTTCAAATGGTTCGTAGTTCCATTCAAGGTTCTTCTTTAAGGTAGCAACGCCTTCTTCACCGAGAGGTGCGCCGTGACAAGCAGCGTTTCCAGCGAGGTGTGAACCAAAACCGATTACTGATTGAATAACGATAAGTGACGGTTTATTCTTTTCAGCCTTAGCCTTTTTAATAGCACGGTTAAGAGCGCCGATATCGTTTGCATCTTTAACTTTAATTACTTGCCAACCCATAGCTTCGTGACGTTTACCAACGTCTTCGGTAAAGGTAATGTCGGTGTTGCCTTCGATAGTAATATCGTTATCGTCGTATAAAACGATAAGTTTTCCAAGTTTTAATGCACCGGCAAGAGATGCGGCTTCGTTTTCGATACCTTCTTGCATACAGCCGTCGCCACAGAGAGCGTAGGTGTAGTGGTCAACGATTGGGAAACCTTCTTTATTGAACTTTTCAGCGAGATAATTTTCTGCAATGGCCATACCAACTGCGTTAGCAATACCTTGTCCAAGTGGACCAGTGCTTGTTTCAACACCAGGACATACGCCGTATTCTGGGTGACCTGCGGTGCGAGAACCAAGTTGACGGAAATTCATAATTTCTTCTTTAGTTAGACCAAAACCGAAAAGATAATAGAGTGCGTAATCAAGCATAGAGCCGTGACCTGCTGAAAGTACAAATCTGTCTCTATTGTCAAACGCTGTATCTTTCGGGTTGAAAGTCATGTTTGTAAATGCGGCATACCCGATTGGTGCTGCGCCGAGCGGAAGACCTGGGTGACCAGAGTTTGCTTTTTGGATAGCTTCTGCTGAAAGTACCCTAATTGCGTTAATTGTAAGTTGCTTTACGTCTTGCATAATAACCTCCTTCAAGACTACGGCTAAAATTTGTGCGGATAAAATATTTCCACTGTTAAAAGCCGATTATATAATGCAATATATATTATATAGGAATACTTGCGTTTTTTCAAGCCTTTTTCTGCAAATATTCAAAAAATAACTTGATATATTTTAATATTATTGCTATAATTATAACGCATAATTATAAATTACTTTAAGCATGGAGAATTAAAATGGCTGAAAAACAATTCGTAACGCAAATAGCAGACATTAACGAGAATTTTGCACAGTGGTATACAGACGTGGTTTTAAAAACCGAACTTGTCGATTATGGTCCTGTTAAAGGCACGATGGTTATTCGTCCTTACGGCTATGCCATTTGGGAAAATATACAAAAAGATTTAGATGCAAGGTTTAAAAAGACTGGCGCTAAAAACGCATACTTCCCCTTGCTTATTCCTATGAGTTTCTTTACCAAAGAGGCTGAACACGTCGAAGGCTTTGCTCCCGAAGTTGCCGTTGTCACACACGCTGGCGGTGCTAAACTTGAAGAACCGCTTGCAATCCGTCCGACCAGTGAAACGGTTATCGGTACTATGTATGCTAAATGGATTCAGTCTTATAGAGATTTACCAGTTATTATGAATCAGTGGTGTAACGTTATGCGTTGGGAAAAGACTACTCGTCCTTTCCTTCGTACGAGCGAGTTTTTGTGGCAAGAGGGGCATACCGTTCACGCTAGTGAAGAAGAGGCTGTTGAAGAAACCTTGCTTATGCTCAACGTTTATAGAGAATTTATGGAAGATACTTTAGCACTTCCCGTGTTCTGCGGTAAAAAGACCGAAAAGGAAAAGTTCGCAGGGGCAGTCGCTACTTACGGCTTAGAGGCAATGATGCTCGATGGTAAGAGTTTGCAGTCTGGTACTTCTCACTATCTCGGTCAAAACTTCGCTAAAGCGTTTGACATTAAGTTCTTAGATAAAGACAGTAAATTAAAGCACGGCTATACTACCAGTTGGGGTGTTTCTACCCGTCTTATCGGTGCGCTCATTATGGCACACGGCGACCAACGTGGTCTTGTTCTTCCACCTAAGGTTGCGCCTATTCAAGTAATAATAGTCCCGATTGCGGCGCATAAAGGCGGTGTTATTGAAAAGGCGAAAGAAATTGAAAACGCTCTTACTTCTATGGGTATTCGTGCCGAAACTGACGTTCGTGATATGAGCCCAGGTTGGAAGTTTAACGAGTGGGAAATGAAAGGCGTTCCGCTCCGTATCGAAATCGGACCAAGAGATATCGAAAATAATCAAGTAATGGTTATGCGTCGTGATAATCTTGAAAAGGTAACTGCATCTATTGACGGTGTAGATAAAACCATCAGTGAATTGTTAGAAACCGTTCAAAAAGATTTATACACTAAGTCAAAAGCAAACCGTGACAAGAAAATTGTTGAGGCGGATAGTTTAGACGGAATATTACAAGGTGTTGAAAACAAAAACTTTGTAAAAGCAGGTTGGTGTGGCTGTCGTGAGTGTGAAGACAAAGTTAAAGAATACGCTTCCGCTACTGCTCGTGTAATGTGCGATGAAGAGGGAATACCAGAGAAGTGTGCAATTTGTGGAAAACCCGCTACTCACAAAGTTATATTTGCTAGAGCATATTAATTTTAAGGTATTTATAGTTTGTAACTTTTCTAACTCTTATCATTTAAGATTATTTAAAGTTTATTTAGGTATAATAATATCAAGAAACTTTGTTTCAGGAGATATATATGGTACATTTTGTAGGAAATTCTTTTAATGCGGTTAATAACGGCTTGGCTTATATTATTGCTACAGTTGCTTTGTCGTTTGCGTTTACCGTCGTGCTTTACGTTTTGCGTTCGATTGGTATTTATACGCTCGCTAAAAAATCTAAAATAAAAGGAGCAGTGCTTGCTTTTTTCCCTTGCATTTGGCTTTATCCCGCATGTATGCTTATAAAAGAGACCAAAGTTTTTGGTAGTACCGTCGGTAAAATGGCGCTTTTATTCACGGTTGTTTTTACAGCATCTGAACTTTTATTTTTAACAAGTGAATTTATTTCCTATTTTCCATTAGTAGGAAACGTGTTGATTAACAAAGCAAATATTTATATCGGTTTAGACAGTGAGGGCATTAGCAACTTAAATAATTTAAGAGAATATGCTTTTTTATCGGGTATATACGTAGACACTTCGTTCGTTTATCCTTATAAAAATTTAGCCTTAATGGGTAATCTTATGCTTACGCTTTCGTACGTGTCAATGATTTTAGAACTTGCTAGCATTATTATTACCATAACCGTGTACGTAAATATTTTCAAAAAATATTGGCCCGAACACTTCATACTTATCGCAGTTCTTTCGGCTATGGGTTTGTTCGGTGTGTTTGCGTTCGTAATTAGAAAAAAACAACCGGTAAAATATATGGATTATATCCGTTCAAGATACCAAAACTTTTATGGACCAAACGGTCCGCAAGGTGGCGGTCCGTACAGTTATTACGGTGGAAATTATTCTGCTCCACGCCAGCCAGATGCTCCGTTTGAAGAGTTTATGGATAAAAAAGATAGGCGCCCCGAAGAACCATTTACAGATTTTGACAAGAAAAACTAAGTTTAGGTAAATTATGGCAGAAGAAAACATATCCGCTATATCCACTGCACTTTCGGCAAGTGGGGTTGCGGTAATTAGAATTAGCGGTGAAAGTCCGCTTTCAATTGCAGAAAAAATGTTCACCCCCGTAGGTAAAACGGGGGTATCTGATTTTGAGCCTTATAAAATGTACGTGGGCGAAATTCACGCAGACGGTTTTAGTGATTTTGGTATGTGCGTTTATTTTAAAGGACCTAAAAGTTTTACGGGCGAAGACGTTGTGGAGTTTCATTGCCACGGCGGGGTAGCCATAACTCGTGGAATACTTAAAAAGACCTTGGATTTAGGCGCTCGTCTTGCCACTAACGGTGAGTTTACAAAGCGTGCGTTTATGAACGGAAAACTTTCACTATCTTCCGCAGAGGGACTCATTGATATGATTAACAGTGAGTCAGTATCTGGTGTTAAAGCGGGGTATTACCTTTATCGTGAAAAATTGACCGAAGAGATAAACCGACTTCAAGACCTTATTACGGACACGCTTTCGCAAATAGATTGCGATATGGATTTCCCGGAAGAAGACTTGGAGAGAAGTTCAACCGAAAAGGTGGAAAAAGACCTTAAAAAGGTTATAAACAGTATAGATGCTTTGCTAGGCACTTATCGTGCGGGCAGAACGCTTAAAAATGGTGTAAGCGTAGGTATTGTGGGTAAACCGAACACGGGAAAAAGTTCACTTCTAAACGCACTGTTAGATTATGAAAAGGCTATTGTTTCCGATCTCGCAGGAACGACTAGAGATATCGTTGAGGGGGCTATCGACATTGACGGAGTACGCTTTAATTTTTCCGACACCGCTGGAATAAGAGAAAGTGGTGATAAAATTGAAGAGAAAGGCGTATCATTATCTAAGCGTATTTTAGAGCAGAGCGACCTTATATTATTTTTAATGGACGCTAGCCAAATTGACAATGAAGACGATAAAATTTATTCTTTAATAAAGGATAAAAACGTAATCGTAGTTGTAAATAAAATTGACAAATGTCAAATCAAAGACGATAGAGCAGATATTTATCTTTCTGCGCTTTATCGTGAAAATTTAGATAAACTTAAAACGTTAATGATTGAAAAAAGCGTTGGTGTGGATTTAAACGGTGACTTTTTATGTGAAGAACGCCATTTTGAGGCGTTAAATCGTGCAAAATTAAAGTTTACCGATGCCTTGCTAGGTATAAATTCCGTATCTCTAGATATTCTCGCCATCGATATCAAAGACGGTTGGGACGCCCTCGGTGAGATTAGTGGAAGAACAGCAACAGAAGATATAATAAACAATATATTTATGAAATTCTGCGTTGGGAAATAAGCGCTTATAAACGGCGTTATGCGTCGTTTCTGCTCTAAGTTTTGACTTCAATGACCAGGCGGTCAATTTCAGCCAAAACTTCTCACGAGCCTAGCCTAACTTGTTTCTAAGCACTTATTTTTGCATTAAAACAAAAAAAGGAGAAAATTATGGTAAATCTTGAACTTTACAGAGTATTTTATACTGTCGCTAAGTGCGGGAGTTTAACCAAAGCCGCAGAAGAACTTTATATTTCTCAGCCGGCTGTTTCTCAAGCAATAAAACAACTGGAAAATCAGTTAGGTGGAAAACTTTTTAACCGTACGCATAAGGGTATGGAACTTTCTGAAACGGGGGGTAAACAAATTTTTTCCATCGTAGAAAAGGCGCTTAAACTTTTTGACGAGGCAGAGAGTAAGTATATAGAATTAAAAGATACGGCAACGGGTATTGTAAGAATTTGCGCATCGGATACAGTTTCAACACACTTTTTGATACCTTACATTAAAAAATATCACGAAAAATATCCGAACGTGAATTTAATACTTCAAAACGGAACGTCTAATGAAACCATAGAACTTCTTAAGACAAATAAAGGCGATATAGGTTTTGTTAATCTTCCTATTGACGATAGCGATATAAATTTATCTAGTACGGTGATGCAACTGCACGACACTTTTGTTGCAAGTGCTAAATTTAAAGAACTCACCGATGGTATTATCGACCTTAAGCGTTTGCAAGATTATCCACTTCTAATGCTTGAATTATCGTCCGCAACCCGACAGGCGATAGTAAGTTTTGCACATTCTCAAGGCGTGCATTTGCACCCCGAAATTGAACTTGCTAGTTTAGAACTTATGACCGAACTTGCTAAAACGGGAATAGGTATTGCGTGTATTCCTAGAGAGTTTGTTCGTCACGAATTAGAAGAGGGTAGTTTGGTTGAAATAAAAACAAACCCCACGCTTCCCGTTCGTGCTATAGGGCTTGCTCTTCCAAAAGATGAAAACCTCACTTTTGCAGTTAAAGAATTTATTAAAATGATAGGGAAGGAGAAATAAGAATGGAAATTTGGCAAGCGATTATACTTGGTGCAGTTCAAGGCTTTGCGGAGTTTTTGCCTATATCAAGTAGTGGACACCTAATTTTAATGCAACGTTGGCTAGGCGTAAGCGAAGAGGCGGGCGGATTGTTTTTTGACATAATGTTACATATCGGAACACTAATCCCCGTATTTATAGTATTTTTTAAAGATATCATAGGCTTGTTTAAGCGTACGGAAACCAAGCTTAGTGACGGAAAAGTTAAAAAATCTTTCCTCTTTAGTGAAAAGATGTGGTTCTTGGCGGTAGCGACTGTTCCCGCTGCGCTTACGGGCGTGTTGCTTGGCGACTTTGTTGAGGGTGCGTTCTATCGTGGCGATATTTTGTCAGCGTGTTTACTCGCTGGAACTTTCCTTTTAACGGCAGGCGAATTATTCTTGTCAGAAATAATTAGCAATAAAAGAAAAGACACACTACCTTTAAGTTATAAAAGTTCGCTCGTTATGGGTTTAGCGCAAAGCGTTGCCATAGTTCCTGGGCTTTCTCGTAGCGGAACGGTTATATCTTCTGGTTGCATTTATGGGCTTAAAAGAGAAGACAATGCAAGTTTTGCCTTTTTAATGAGTATTCCAATTATTCTAGGTGCTGCGGCTGTTTCAACAATTGACGTCATTGAGAGTGGAATAGTCGTTGACGCTATTCCTTTAATCTTTGGTGTTGTTACGGCGGCGGTTACCGGTTATATTGCGATTAAGTTTATGTTAAAAGTTATAAAAAAGGCAAATTATAAATGGTTTAGTTTGTATTTAGTGGTTATGGCAATAGCATCAATCGTGACAAAAGTTGCAGTTGGTGTTTAATATCGAAAATATTAAAGGAGAAACTTATGAAAAACTTTTTTGGCGAATTTAAAAAATTCATTACTCGTGGCAACGTTTTAGACATGGCTGTCGGCGTTATCGTTGGCGGTGCGTTTACTGCAATCGTAAACGGACTTTCAAACTTTGTGTTAAAACCTATTATCAACTGGCTTTTAGCGCTTATAATGGGAAAAGGCTCACTTGAAAACATCGTAACTTTTTTAGGCGATCCTGCTTATGTGCTTGACGCAAACGGAAATCCGACGCAAGTTATTGATATGGCAAATTCTTTCTACATTGATTGGGGTTCACTCATTAATGCAATAATCAATTTCTTCTTGATTGCTTTTGTTTTATTTACTATCGTAAAAGTAATTAACAAAGTAAAAGAAGACAACCAAAAAATGAAAGACGAATTAAAGAAAAAAACACTTGATAAAAACGAGAGAAAAGAACTAAAAGCAGCAGGCATTTCATTAAAAGACAAAGAGGCTATCAAAGCATACTTTGAGGAAAAGAAAGCCCAAGAACAAGCAAAAGCAGAAGAAGAGGCAAGACTTTTAGAAGAACAAGCAAAAGCGGAGAGATTAGCAAATCCCACCGTTGAAGATTTGCTTAAGGATATCAAAAAACTTTTAGAAAGCAAATAATTGTTTATAAAAATAAAACGGGCGAGCGGAATTAACCGCTCGCCCGTTTTACTATTGAATTATTTTTATGCTTTTGAGGGGTCGATAACTTCTGCTAAGTATGGAAGTTCTCTGTATTTTTCTGCATAATCTAAGCCGTAACCAACCACGAAACCGCACGGAATGTCAAAACCAACGTAATCTGCTTGAATATCTACTTCACGGCGTTCCTTTTTGTCAAGGAATGCACAAATTTTTATCGATGCAGGATTGCGCTTTTTAAGATGTTCTACAAAATATTTAAGTGTTTTACCGCTATCGATAATGTCTTCAACGATTATAACGTCTCTGCCCTCAATGTCGGTGGTAATGTCACTTTGCATTTCCATATCTCCGCTTACCGTGCCGTTTTTGTAACTAGAAAGTTTGGCAAAGTCAAGCATAATCGGGCGTTTAATGTTTCTTGTAATATCCGAAAAAAAGTAAATCGCACCTTTAAGTGTGCAAATAAACACGGGACGGCGAATAGAATTATCTACGCTAGAATAGTCAAGCGTAATTTTTTCCGCAAGTTCTTTTACTCTTTTTTGAATTTGGTCTTGTGTCAACAAAATCTTAAAATTATCGTTCATAATATTCCCTTCTTTTGTGATTTTTATTTATTTTATTTCAATAATGGTTTCGGTGTTTTCGTCTACCCTTATTTTCTCAGAAATTGCTACACCGAATATGGCAAGCACGTCGTTTCCGTCTGCTAAAACGGGTATTTGACTGCGAGTGCGTAGCGGTATTTTTTTGTCTGTTAAATAATCTGAAAGTTTTTTCGTGCCACCGCCAAACTTTGTAAACACGTCGCCGTTCCGCTTTGTTCTTATAACTGCTGTCTTTGGGATTTTATTTAAATCAGCATAAAAGCCGTCAAATAAATTTTCGGGTTTATTAACTTTTGCGATGCTTATTTCTTTTTTAGCAAGACTAAAACTCCCAATATCGAACGGAAGTTCTTTGTTTTCTAATTCGTTTTCTTTATAAAAAACTAACTTATCATACTCCTTTATAACTCTAATACCGCCTTTTAGGTCAACGCTTGCTCCGTTTTTGCCCTCGGCTAATACTTTTGTGCTGTCTGCATAGGTCTTTTCCCAATCCTTCTCTACACCTAGAGTTTTTAAAGCGGATATCACTGCTCTGCTTAAAATTGCTTTTTCACATGGAAGTTTTATTTCAACCGTGCTTTCCGTAGCGTTTAAGACAGTTTTGGTGACGTTTTCCAAGTAGTCGTTTTCTACTTTTGCAATCTCTGAAAAGCGAGAAATACAATTTTCCGCCTCGGGAAAAAGTTTAACAATTTCAGGTACTATTTTGTGACGAATACTGTTTCTAGTATAGTCATTGGAGAGGTTGGTTTCGTCTGTTACGAACGGTATTGAGTTTTCCTTTATATATCGTTCGATTTTTTCTTTGCTAACATTTAAAAGTGGGCGGATAATTTTTCCGTTTAATATTTCAGGGATACCGCAAACACCATTTAATCCCGTGCCACGGAATAGATTGAATAAAATCGTTTCAACGTTGTCGCTTTGATGATGTGCGGTTGCAACCAAATCGCACTTTCCACTTTCGATTGCATCGTAAAAGCACTTGTATCGAAGTTCCCTTGCTGATTGCTCGACGGAAAGTTTTTTTTCTTTAGCGTGCTTTAAGCTATCAACAGAATAACAAACGAGGGGAATATTGTTTTTAGCGCAGTATGATTTGACAAATTCCGTGTCAAAAATGGATTTTTCGCCACGAATACCGTGTTCAACGTTAAGAGCGATAACGTTAAACGGGAATTTTTTTTGGCAAAAAAGCATATAATGTAATAAAGCCATAGAATCACAACCGCCAGATAAAGCAACGGCAACCGTTTGATTGGGCTTAATGAATTTATCAAAATTTAACTTCATGGGTATATTGTAGCAAACCAGGGGAAAAAATACAAGCCTAAATATAATAAAACTTTAAAATTTTTATATTTAACGGTTGACAAAAAGAAAATAATAGTATATTATAGTATAGCATTAAAGAGCGACACAAATATCGCGGGGTGGAGCAGCTTGGTAGCTCGTCGGGCTCATAACCCGAAGGTCAGGAGGTTCAAATCCCCTCCCCGCAACCAAGTGAGACACTGTTGAACCTCATCAGGTTCAACGGTGTTTTTTATTAGGAAAATACTGACGATTTTAAGGTTCTAAAAGTGATGAAAAACATCAAATTTTTCTTCCGTAAAATTGGT
>SVIP01000003.1 GCA_015069425.1 Clostridiales bacterium
AAAAGGGCAAAAAAAAGAACATTCAAATTTTTTTGTTAGGAATTTATGCCCAGCAGTCTAAGACAAAATGAGGCATAAAATGACATAACTTAATATTTTCTACTTAATCCTATAAGCTATTATATATATTATATAATGTTTATAGGATTTTTTCATTTCAAATCTATGATACTAAAAGATGCAATTTAAATTAAATACACATAAAAAAAATTAACATCGATGTACTATATTTGCGTGAAAATATTTAATGTTTTGTCTCATTTTAGTGTAAAAAAAACTAATACACAAGTTAAAGGGGAGAGATTAGCCGTTTTTTTGCTAAAAACCCAAAACAAAAAAGTGTTGATTTTACTGATGATTTTAAGGGTGCTACACAAGAAAAAGGAAAAACAGGCACTGCGCAAAAATATTCAGGGGGCGTAATTGCTGTTGGTAAATACGTTTCGTCGTTCGTAGGGTATTTTCCTGCAGATAACCCCAAATATTTGGCGCTTGTAATTATTGATGAACCCGTGGGCGGATATTATGGAAGCACAGTTGCTGCACCCTATGCAAAACAAGTTTTTGAGGGTATTATTAAAGTTAAAAATTTATTGCCATCAAATTAAAAAGAGGTAAATTATGAAACTTATAGATTTAATTGAAAATTTATCGGTAGTTAAAATTATAGGTGATATAAATTTAGAGATAGAAAACGTACAGATAGACAGCAACGCAGTTAGTAAAAACAGTCTTTTTATATGCATTAACGGTGGCGATTACGACGGGCACGGTTTTGTTAAGCAAACGGAAAAATACGGTGCTGTTGCAGTTGTAACTGAAAAAATTATAGATTGTGGAATAACTCAAATTGTGGTTGAGGATACTCGTTTAGCAATGAGTAAAATTGCGTCGGCATTTTATGGTAACGTATGTGAAAAAATGAAACTAATCGGTGTGGTTGGCACTAACGGAAAAACTACTACTGCGCATTTAATCGGTAAAATTTTAAATAGCGCAGGGATAAAATGTGGTGTAATAGGAACTATCGGAACGTTTTATGGTGAATATTTTGTTGAACACGATTTAACAACTCCCGACCCCTTGAATTTACACAAGATTTTATACGATATGTTCCAGAAAGGGTATAAAACGGCAGTTATGGAAGTTTCAGCGCACGCTTTATACTATAAAAAAGTTGGTGGGCTCAATTTTGAAGTAGGGGTATTTACTAACTTTTCTAGAGACCATTTAGATTTCTTCAAAGATATGGAAAATTACAAGAAAGCAAAACGTAGTTTTTTTGATGAAAATCAATGCAAATATATGGTTGTAAATGTTGATGATGTTTTGGGCAGAGAAATTGCAAATGAAAATCCAAAAGCCGTAACTTACGGTGTTGAAAACCCTGCCGACGTTTTTGCTATTGATATAAATGAAAGTTCTTACGGATTAAATTTTGTAGTTAATTTGTTTGATTGCGTTTATAACGTCAACTCTTCGTTAGTTGGTAAATTTAACGTATATAACGCTTTAGGTGCGTCAACTACAAGTGCATTAGTTGGGGTAAGCCCTGAAAATGTTGCTAGGGGGTTGCAAGGGATAAAAGGACCTAGTGGGCGTATGGAACTTGTTTATGACGGCGATTTTAAGGTTTATGTTGACTATGCTCACACGCCAGGTGGTTTGAAAAATCTTTTATCTTCAATTAAAAAATCTTGCAATGGGCGTTTAATATGCGTTTTTGGCTGTGGTGGAAATAGAGACGTGGGTAAGCGCTATGAAATGGGTCAAATAAGTGGCGAATATTCCGATTTTACCGTTATAACTTCTGACAACCCTAGGTATGAAGAGCCTATGGATATTATTTCACAAGTTGAAAAAGGCGTTTTATCAACAAACAAAAATTACGTTATAGTTCAAGAACGAAGTTCGGCTATTAGATACGCTATTGAATATGCTCAAGCGGAAGACGTGATTGTTGTTGCCGGTAAGGGGTGTGAAAATTATCAAGAAGTTCTCGGTATAAAACGACCTTATAATGACAAAGATACCATTAAAGAAATTATAGGGAGCATAAGAGGTTGAAAAAATTTTTTATAGTAGGAATAATATCTTTAACGGCAAGCGTTATACTGGGGAAAATAATCTTGCCATTTTTAAGAAAGTTAAAAGCAGGTCAAACTGTTTTAAAATACGTTAAAACACACGAGAATAAAAACGGAACGCCCACTATGGGCGGGCTGTTTTTTATTATACCGTCGGTAATTTGCTACTTTATTTTTGGACAAACTCGAATAGCCTCTGTTTGCGCAACTATAGGTTTAGCGTTTATGGTTGTGGGCTTTTTAGATGATTTTATTAAGGTAAAGTTCAAAAGAAACGAAGGGCTTAAAGCCTATCAAAAAATACTGTTCCAAGGGGCAATAGCGGTTGTAGCAGGGGTATTTGCCTATATAAACGGCATAACTTTTTTCAATTTGCCTTTTACTGATTTAACCGTAAATTTAGGATTATTTACCGTGCCGATAGTTGCTTTAATTTTTATAGCGATAACAAATTGTGTGAATTTAACAGACGGGCTTGATGGCTTGGCAGGGTCTGTAAGCGTAGTTTATCTTATTGCAATAAGCATATTGATAAGTTTTCAAACAAGATATTTGAACATAAACGTTTTAAGGGAAGAAGAATATGAAAGCCTACAAATTTTATCAATAAGTTTGGCTGGTGGGATACTCGGTTTTTTAATATTTAACGTAAGTCCTGCAAAAGTTTTTATGGGCGATACGGGTTCACTTTCGTTAGGCGGTTTTATAGGCGCAATAAGTATTTTTTCGTCTAATAGTTTTTTTATTCCGTTAATAGGAATAACTTTCGTATTGTCTGGCATATCCGTAATAATGCAGGTTGCATATTATAAGCGAACGAAAAAACGTATTTTTCTTATGGCACCCTTGCATCATCATTTTCAGTTAAAAGGCTATAGTGAATGTGAAATATCTTATTGCTATGCGTTAATTACCGCTGTAATGGGGTGTGTTTCATTGCTTTGCCTATCGTGAGGTAAATTATGTATATAAAAACTCAAAAATTTCTTATTTTAGGTGCATCAAAAAGTGGGTTTGCCGTTGCTAAATATCTTGTTGAGCGTGGTGCTGATTGCAAAATTTATGAAGAATTAAAAACCCCAAAAGTTGAAAAGGCTTTAGAAAAGATAAAAGAATTAGGTTTATCAAATCTTACAAGAGAACAAGCCTTAAACTCTCTTAAAGAAATTGATATTTTGGTTATTAGTCCAGGTGTGCCTATAAATCACGAACTTGCAGTAAAAGCAAAGCAATTAAATAAAAGAATTATGGGTGAACTAGAGTTTGCATATTCTACTTTTAATCCACCTATAATTGCCGTTACGGGTACTAATGGAAAAACAACTACCGTTACGTTGATTGACGCTATATTAGAACGTGCACAAAAGAGCCGTCAACTCGTTGGTAACGTAGGTATACCTATGACTGAAAAATTATCTGATATAACAAACGATACAGTTTTAGTTACGGAAGTTTCAAGTTTTCAACTTGAAAGTGTAAATTCGTTTTGTCCCCACGTTTCGTGTGTGTTAAATATTGCGCCAGACCATCTAGAAAGACATTACGGTATGGAAAATTACGTTTTTCTAAAAAAACGAATATTTAAAAATCAAAGAGAAAGTGAGTTTACCGTGCTTAATTTTGACGACCAAACTGTTAAAAACTTTTACCCTGAAGTAAAGTCAAACGTCGTTTGGGTTTCTATAAAGGGAAAGGTAGAAGGCGCGTATCGTAGAGAGGGTAAACTATATTATTACGACGAGTATATTATGGATGAAGAAACGCTTAAACTACAAGGTGAACATAACGTTTACAATGCTCTTTTTGCAATAGTTTCGGCAAAACTTTTAGGTATAAGTAACGAATACATAGTTGGTGCGCTTAAAGATTTTAAGGGGGTTAAGCACCGTATAGAGTTTATAACGGAAAAAAATGGCGTAGAATTTTATAACGATTCTAAAGCGACTAATACTGCGTCTACGATAGGCGCAATAGAGGCAATGAAAAGACCAACGGTTCTTATTTTAGGTGGTAGTGAAAAGGGTGAAAATTACGGTGCGTTATTTGATAAAATTAAGTTAAGCGCAGTAAAACACGTGGTGATAACTGGGGCGTCTAAATATAATATGTTGTCCGTCGCTTCTGAAAAGAATTTTGCAGAAGTAACGCTGACCGATTCGTTTGATTTTTCAATAAAAATCGCTTCGCTAATAGCGCAAAACGGAGATGCCGTTTTGTTTAGTCCTGCATGCGCAAGTTTTGATAAGTTTGCAAGTTTTGAAGAGAGAGGCGAAGCGTTCGTTAAGGCGGTGGGGGAATTATAATTGAAAAAAACGTCGTTAAAGAAAAGGTTTGCAAAAGGTGATGTTTTTTTGCCGATAGCAGTTTTATTGCTTGCTGTTGTGGGGACTGTGTTTATATATTCAGCAAGCAATTATTCAGCGCAAAAAACATATAATGACGGCTTATATTTTGTCAAAAAACAAATAATAGGAATATCTCTTGGCGTTGTTGCAATGATATTTGCTTGCTTTTTCGACTACGGAAAATTAAAAAAATTCACCCTTCCTGTTGCTGTTATATCGTTTATTTTGTTAGGTTTGGTATTCGTGCCGGGTGTTGGTGTAGAGAATTACGGAGCAAAAAGATGGATAGGTGTGGGGTCTATAACTCTTCAACCATCAGAGATTTCAAAATTTGCGCTTATTCTTTTTTGCGCTACCTACGTTTCTAAAAATCCCGACCAAATAAAGACTTTTAAGGGGATAATCCCTATATTGCTTTTTGGTGGCGCAACTTGTTTACTTATTATAATTGAACCGAATATGTCTATAACCGTATGCGTTGCGGTTTTAATGCTTACAATGTTGTTTTCCGCAGGTATGAAAATAAAGCATTTTGCAATTTTAATAATACCTGCAGTTGCACTTGGCGTCATCTTGATAGCAATAGAACCTTATAGGTTGTTAAGGCTTGCCGCTTTTTTAAATCCTTGGTCTAGCCCAAAGGGTGAAGGATATCAACTTTTACAATCACTTTATGCGCTAGGTTCTGGTGGTTGGTTTGGGGTAGGACTGTTTAATTCTCGCCAAAAATATGCTTTTTTACCTTTTGCAGAATCAGATTTTATACTATCCGTTATAGGTGAAGAAATAGGTTTTGTAGGGTTAATTTTCTTTTTTTCTTTACTAGGTTTTATAATATTCCGTGGGTTAAAGATAGCGTCAAAAGCAAAAGATACGTTTGGATACGTTTTAGCCGTTGGTATTACAATGATTTTTGGCATTCAAACTGTTGTTAACGCTCTGGTTGTTACGGGTAGTATTCCACCTACGGGTTTACCCTTGCCGTTGGTATCTAGTGGTAATACTTCGATAATAATTTTTATGGCTGAAATGGGGGTGTTATATAATATATCTGCGCAGGGTTCTTTAACTTTTTAATAAGTTTTACCATAAAATAAAGTATTGTGACGGCAAGGGAGAATTTTATGGGAAAATACTTAATTAGCGGTGGTAAAAAACTTTGTGGAGAAATTAGCGTTGAAAGTGCAAAAAATTCGGTGTTACCTATACTTGCCGCATCAACCCTTACCGACGAAAAAGTGGTTATAAAATGTTGCCCTAAAATTGCAGACGTAATAAGTTTAATAAATATTTTAAATAGCCTAGGTGTTGAAACCGCTTTTGAAAATGAAAATTTAATAATAAATTCTTCGGGTATGAACAATTATACAATACCCGAACGGTTAAGTAAAGAATTGCGCGCGTCCGTCTTTATGTTGGGCGCGTTGATTTCACGTTTTAAAAAGGCAGAAATATCTTTTCCGGGTGGGTGCAATATAGGTAAAAGACCTATAGATTTACATTTGAAAAGTCTAAAAGAAATGGGTGTAAATAGTTATATTGACAACGGATTCGTTAAGTGTAGTGCGGAAAAGATTTTAGCCAAAAAAATTACTTTATCATATCCGTCGGTTGGGGCAACTGAAAATCTAATGCTTTCAGCCGTGCTTGCTGATGGAAAAACTGAAATAAGAAATTGTGCAAGGGAACCTGAAATTGTAGATTTGATGCGCTTTCTTAATACAATGGGGGCAAAAATATACGGTGGAGGAACGTCAACGATTTTAATTGACGGTGTAAAAAAATTGCACGGAACGGTCTATCAACCTATGTCCGACAGGATAGAGGCGGGCACTTTTTTGATTGCAACTGCAATCACTGGCGGAGAATTACAATTAAATAATTGTAATGCGAAAAATATTTGCACTTTAATACATAAACTTTGCGATAATACTTGTAAAATTGCGGTAAAAAATGATATAATATATATGCGTAGTAATGGTCGTGGAAAATCCTTTAATTTACATACTGGACCTTATCCGGATTTTCCAACGGATTTACAATCTCAAATGGCGGTGCTAGCCTCTGTGGCTAGTGGAAGTTCTACTATAACTGAAAACGTGTTTGAACGTAGATTTGCTTACGTTGACGAACTTAATAAAATGGGCGCGGATATACGTGTTAAAGGTAGAACTGCTTATGTTAACGGGGTATTGCAACTTACGGGCACAAAAGTTAGAGCGCTTGATTTAAGAGGTGGCGCGGCTCTTATTATTGCGGGGCTTAATGCTGAAGGCATAACGCAAGTAAGCGGGGCAGAACACATATTGCGTGGATATTTAGATTTAGATAAGAAATTCCGCTCTTTAGGTGCGGATATAAAACTTATTGACGGTGACTAATGAAAAACAAAAGAATTTCAATAATTTTAATAGCGATTGCGTTTGCTTTAATAGTTGTATTTTCTTGTATAGGGCTTTTTTCTGTGAAAAAAGTTCAAGTTTTGTTTGCCGTTTCAGAAGATAGAAACGTTGAGCAAATACAATCTTCGCTTGACTCATTTTTAGGGGACAACCTTTTGTTTTTAAAAACGGAAGATGTTGAAAGTGTAATAAAAAGTATACCAAATTCTCAATATCTTGAAATTGCAAAGATTGAAAAAAGTTATCCTAACGTGCTAAAAATTGAAATTAACGAGCGTAGAGAAGTTTATTACGTTAAAAGTGGACAAAACTATTACGTTACAACGGCAGACGGATTTGTATTAAACGAGATGTCAAAGTTACCAGTCGATACGTCGAGAGATAAAATTTTATTAGAATTAGACGGCGTAAATATTGATAGTGCAACGGTTGGCGATTATTTGCAAACTAGCGACAATTCGTTAATGCAAACGGTATTTTTGATGGCAAAGTCTGTGAAACTTACCGACTGTATAAAAAAAATTCACGTATTTAAACCGCAGTTTTCAGAATCCAACGTTACTTTTGAAACGTATACGGGTGTTAATATAATTATAGAAAAAGTTGAAGTGCTTGGGATAGACAAGGTAGTTGAAGGTTTTAACGCGTATGATAACGCATTAAGCGATTATATAAAAACTTTTGATTCAATAATAGTAAATTTAGTCGACGGAAAAATAAACGTTGACTGGTCAAATAGGTGAAAGTATGCAAAAGAAACAAGTTGCGGTTATTGATATAGGTTCGTCAAAGATAACGGCGGTAGTCGCAGAACGTGGTATAAATAAAACTTTTGTAATAAAAGGGCGTTTTTCTTATGAGTACGACGGCTTTGCAGACGGTGCGTTTTTTGATACGGAAAAATTAAAAAGCATTTTGTTTGCGCTTGCAAGTTCTATTAAAAAAACTACCGACGTTGATACCGTTTACGTTGGTGTGCCAGGTGAATTTACGCAAGTTTTTGTAAGGGATAGTCAAATATCTTTTGCTAAAAAGAAAAAATTGCAAGAAGAAGACGTTAGCGCGCTTTATGACGCATCATTTGTTCTTTCATCTACAAAATACACGCTTATAAGCCGTTCGGCAATAGTTTACGAATTAGATGACTTCCGTCGTTTGGCTTATCCCGTTGGTGCGGTAAGTAGTATTCTTAAAGGTAAACTTTCTTTTGTAGTATGCACAAATTATTTTATTGAGGCAGTTAAGCCTGCGTTAGATACTGCAGGGTTTAAGAACGTAGAGTTTGTATCTTCTGCGCTTGCAGAGGCGTTATATCTAGTTGAGGCAGAAACCCGTGATAGAATTGCTATTATTGCAGATATAGGTTATATTTCTACAACATTTTCGATAGTTCAAGGTGATGGAATTTTATATCAAAAATCCTTTGCTTATGGTGGCGGTTTTATTACCGCTGCAATAACGGAAAAATTCCAAACGGAGTTTGACGTTGCAGAAAAAATTAAACGTAAGTTAAACTTGAGCAGGATATCTACTTCTTCTGCGCTTGACTTGATTGACGGAGAAAACGGTCAATATTACGGTATAGAAGAAATTAAGCACACAGTTTTGAGTAGTCTTGAAGTTTTGTGTGAAAATATATCAGACGCCATTGAAAATTCGGGATATAACATACCTGAATACGTTCCGTTAATGATAACTGGCGGTGGAATATCTTACGTTAGAGGGGCAAAAGAACATCTTTCAAACAGATTAGGTATGGCGGTTGAAATAATTGCGCCTAAAGTACCACTTATGGATAAGCCTACGGAATCTACTATTCTTTCACTTGTAGATTTAGCTTTAGAGCAAAAATAAAATTGTATAAATAAGGGATAAAAAGGAGATTAAATATTATGTTTGGTCAAGAAAATTCTATAAATAATTCAGCAGTAATTAAGGTTATGGGCGTTGGTGGCGGTGGCTGTAACGCTGTAAACAGTATGATTGAATCTAATCTTTCAAGCGCCGAATTTATTTCAGTAAACACCGATAATCAGGCACTACTATTATCAAAAGCGTCAAGGGTATTGCAAATAGGCGCAAAACTTACAAAGGGTTTGGGCGCAGGTAGTGACCCCAACGTTGGTGAAGCCGCTGCTGAAGAGTCTAAAGACGAAATTGCAGAAATTCTTCAAGGCACAGACTTATTGTTTATTGCCTCTGGTATGGGTGGCGGAACAGGTACTGGTGCTGCGTCGGTAATTGCTCGTATAGCGAGAGAAATGGGTATTCTTACCGTTGCGGTAGTTACAAAGCCTTTCTCTTTTGAAGGAAAAATTAGAAATTCAAACGCAAATAAAGGTATTGCAAATCTTAAAAAATACGTTGATACTTTGGTTGTAATTCCTAACGATAAACTCTTACAATATTTACCCGCTCAAACTGGTATGCTTGACGCATTTAAGGTTGCCGACGATATGCTAAAGCAAGGTATTGTTGGTATAGTTGACCTTATAGCAACGCCTTCGCTAATCAATTTAGACTTTGCTGACGTAAACACGGTTATGCGCAACCAAGGTCTTGCTCATATGGGTATCGGTAGAGCAAAGGGTGAAAATAGAGTGATAGAGGCTGTTAGACAAGCTGTTTCAAGTCCGTTGTTAGAAACTACTATAGAGGGTGCTAAATCCGTTATATTAAACATCACGGGTGGAAAAGACCTTATGCTTAACGAAGTTAGTGAGGCTGCAGGTCTTGTTCAAGGTATTATTGACGAATCCGCTAACATAATTTTTGGTGCTACAATAGATGAAAATATGGTAGACGAAGTTAAAATTACAGTTATTGCAACGGGTTTTTGCGCAATAAAAGAGGCTGACGTGCAAGTTGAACCTGAAATAAAACCCGTTTTACAAGTTTCTGCGCAAGAACAGTCTAACGTACAAGAAAGTGCTGTTCCACCGTTACTTCGTGAAATAGAAGAGAATGAGAATAGATTAAATGCTCAAACAACTGCGCAAGTTTCTTCTGCGCCTGTTGAAGTATCGCAACCGAACGCGCAACCTAATAAACCTGATTTAAGTAGTATAGAAGAAACGTTAAACACCGAACCTGAAGTTAAAAAGGGAAGAGAGTTGCCCGCGTTTATGAGAAAACTTTTCAAGAGATAATTTTTATAAAATATGTTTAGATGAGATTAAGGCAGTCAATTTGACTGCCTTAATTCGTTATGAATAAAAAAATAAGGCAAACATAAAGTTTGCCTTATTTATCTTGTTGGTCGGAGTAGCGAGACTTGAACTCACGGCCTCTTGCCCCCCAGACAAGCGCGCTACCAACTGCGCCATACCCCGTTTGCGCAATATATTGTACCACAACTTTTTTATTTTTGCAAGCAAAAAACAGGGGAAATATTAGACTATTTTAAAAAATAATGTTACAATATAATAAATCAATAAAAAGGTGAGTAAAAACAATGAGAATAAGGCGAAAAAAACACCTTGAAGAGCGTTTGGCTGGCGTTAAAGATTACGTTATCGTTCCAGATATGGATATCGTCAACGTAAAAGAGGCTATAAAAGTAAAAAAATATTTTGATTATCAAGCGTTATTTTTAAACAATAATCCCATAGAGTTAGAAATCGGTTGTGGAAAAGGCGGGTTTATTGTTGAAAAGGCAATTAATAATCCTAACGTAAATTATATTGCCGTTGAACTATTGCAAAACATTATTGTAATGGCTGCTGAACTTGCAAAAAGTAAAGGCGTAAAAAATTTGAAGTTCGTTAATAGTGGTGCAGAGTATCTACCTAGATATATTAGAGAAAATAGCATAGATAATTTATATTTGAACTTTTCACCACCATATCCTCAAAAGGTTCACGAAAGAAGAAGACTTACTTGCGATAGAATGCTTATAAATTATAAATCTTTCTTAAAACAGGGTGGGTGCATCTATCAAAAAACAGACGATAAAGATTTTTTTGACTATTCTTTTGAACGATTTATTGAAAACGGTTTTGAAACTAAAGATGTTTCTCTTGATGTTGAAAGTGGAAAAGTAGAAAACGTTAAAACAGAATATGAAAAAAAGTTTCTTGCTTTAGGTATGAAGGTATATGCTCTTACTGCAAAATTAGTTTAATTTTATAAAATATGAATTTAATTATAACGACACGGAAAATTATCTGTGTCGTTATTTTCTTGTATTTTTAGTTAATTTTTAGCCATTTTTTGCTACTTTTCTACGATTAGTAGAGTTGTAAAATAAACTTCGTAGAGAATTTTAATAGGGGTAAACTAATGGTTTAATAAGAAAATTTTTAGTAGATTTTGTGTAGCGATTTATTCCACTTGGGTAAACTTTTTTTAGAGTAGATTCTCTTGTTAAAACAAGATTTATTTAATAAAATAACGTTGTAAGAAATCGGCATAACGAAAACCGAAAATGTTAAAGGAGAATTTATTATGAAAAAATGTTCGACTAGTTCGTCTAGAAAAAATTTAATACCTATATTTTATGCCTGCGACGATAATTTTATAAAGTATACGGTGGTATCAATTAAATCTTTAATTGAAAATTCTAATAAGGCAAACGACTATATGATATATATTTTAAATGCGGGAATATCAGAAGATATGAAAAAAGAAGTTTACAAACTTGCAACCGACAACGTGTTTATAGAATTTGTTTGCGTTAGAGAACAACTTGAAAGTATCGGGAAAAATTTACCTATCCGAGATTATTATTCAAAAACGACTTATTTTAGATTGTTTATTGCCGAAATGTTTCCGCAATATGATAAAGCAATTTATATCGATAGCGATACGATTGTTTTAGGCGATATATCACAATTCTATAATAGAAATTTAGAAAATAACTTGGTGGGTGCGTGCCAAGAACAAGTTATGGTTCAAACGGAAGTGTTTGGAAATTACGTTGAAAAGGTGATGGGTATAAATAGAAATAAATATTTTAATGCAGGGCATCTTTTAATAAATTGCACTGCTTTTAGAAAAGAGAAAATATTTAATAAATTTTTAAAACTTTTAAACATTTATACCTTTGTTGTAACTCAAGACGAAGATTATCTTAACGTATTGTGTAAAGATAGGGTGTTATGGATTGAACAAGGTTGGAACGTTGAGGTTTATAACAATATACCCGTAGCAGAAAATCAAATTAAAATGCTACATTATATTATGGTATCTAAACCGTGGCATTATTACGATTGCCGTCTAAAAGAATATTTTTGGAAGTATGCAGAAAAAACTGACGTTTATCAAAGTATAATTAACGAATTAGAAAGTTACACAGACGAGCAAAGGGCAAAGGATTTAGAGTCTTGTAAACGTTTAGAGCAGACTGCAATTAAAGAATCTGAAAGAATAGATACTTACGTAAATTTAATAAGTAATATGGATGGTGAAAGATTAAAAGTTTTAGAAAAAATTCGCACCTATGAACTTAACGGCAAGTTTGACGTTGACGTTGAAAACGACCCAGAAACAGTTACGTTGTTGCCCGATAAGGTAGATTATTTGGCAGAAAAGTGTAGCACTAGGTTTTTTACAAAAATTGCTAATAAAAAAGCCGTTCAGTTTTATGAAAAAGCAATTAAAAATGGAACTTTTGTAATAAAAAGCGTAAACGGTATTGAAAATTTTAGACAGGTTAGCGGTGGCGCAATGATAACTTGCAATCACTTTAGCGCATACGATAATTACGTGGTTTATCGCGCGTTAAGAGATGAATTGCCCAAAGGTAAATTTTTGTATAAAGTTATAAGAGAAGGTAATTACACTAGTTTTAAGGGATTGTTTGGATTCTTTTTTAAACATTGTAATACTCTACCTCTTAGTAGCAATACCGAAACTATGAAAAAATTTATGCGTTCTATTTCCGTTTTATTGAATAGAGGTGAAAAAATTTTGATTTATCCTGAACAGGCTATGTGGTGGAATTATAGAAAACCAAGACCGTTAAAGAGTGGCGCATTCAAATTTGCGGTAAAGAATAACGTGCCTGTTATACCAACTTTTATAACGATGGAAGATACTGAAAAAACTGATAAAAACGGTTTTCCTAT
Organism: Clostridiales bacterium; assembly: GCA_015069425.1. GTDB lineage: Bacteria > Bacillota > Clostridia > Christensenellales > Borkfalkiaceae > UBA1259. The sequence goes on from SVIP01000003.1 coordinate 12,903, forward strand.
TCAAGCGCATACAATTTGGTTTTTACCTGCTATTTATCCAAAAGCAGAATTAAATGAAAGAGAAAACGTTGAATATATGAAAAACGAAAACTTTAGGGTGTGGAAAAATCTTTATGAAAGAGTTTACGGCGTTGAACTAAAATATTCAAAGGATAAATTGTGTTATATTTAATCGTAATTTTGTTATCAATGGTTTTAATATCAATAATAGATTGCACTATATTTGCGCATATTTATAATCTTTCAGTCGCTTACGTTATAATTGCGGTTGCAGTATCAACTATTATTGAAATATTGTTGAGTGGTTTGGTTGCATTTATAGTTAGATGGTGTTTGCCAAAAAGATGGTTTCAAATAAATAAAAAATTTTTTTCAGCAACGAAAAAAGAAAAGATTTTTTATGATAAAATATGCATAAAAAAATGGAAAGATAAAATACCTGAACTAGGCTCTTTTACAAGTTTTCATAAAGATAAGGTTCGAGAGCCGAACAATAACGAATATGTTGAAAGGTATATTATAGAGGCAAATTACGGTGTATTGATACATTTCATTTCAGTGTTCGTCGGTTTTGCAGTTATATTTTTCTATCCTTTGAAATTTTGGTATATGTTTGGTTTGCCCGTAGCGATTGTCGGCGCAATATTAAACTTATTGCCCACGTTTACCTTAAGATATAACTTGACAAAACTTCACGTATTATATAAATTTAACGCTAAACGCAAAAGTGTAAATGATAAAAGTTCTTAACCATACTTTGCCAAAAAATGTAAAAAAATGAATATATTTGATATAAAAAGCCCCGAAAAAGCAAAAAAAGTCGGGGTTTCTTATTTTATTTGCTTTACTTTTCTTATTTAATATTATATAATAATAACTTGTTAAAGTATGCCATTTGAAATTTGTGCATAAGATTATTGCTGTTTTTACTCGGTGTTGTATGAAATTTATTCATTGTGCAGATTTACATCTTGATTCAAAGATAGAAACTTTACCTGCAGAAAAATCTAAAATTCGCAGGGAAGAAGTTTTGCGCTCTTTTGAGCGTTTATGTGATTATGCAAGTGAAAATTCTATAACCGCAATAATTATTGCCGGCGATATGTTTGATACGGCTCGTGTAACGATAAGAACGAGAGAGCGTGTTATCAATGCAATCAAAAATAATTCGTCGGTAGATTTTTTGTATTTGGCAGGTAATCACGACGAAGAAAGTTTTATTTCCTCAATAGAAAGTTTACCAAGTAACTTAAAATTTTTTAATGAAGAGTGGGCGGCTTTTAGGTATGGTAACGTTTTAATCAACGGCATAAAATTTTCAAATAGCAATTTTGCAACCGTATACGATTCTATCAAACTTAATGCAGACGACGTTAATATTTTGGTTATGCACGGTCAGATTGCAGACTATAAGGGTGAAGAAAAATCTGAAGTAGTCAGTTTGCCTAGATTTAAGGACAAAAACGTAGATTATCTTGCGCTAGGGCATTATCACGAATATTCGGAAGGTCAAATTGACGCACGCGGTAAATACGTTTATTCGGGCTGTTTAGACGGTAGAGGTTTTGACGAGTTGGGGGACAAGGGTTTTGTTCTTATTGACGTAAACGATACTCAACTAAACCATAAATTTATTAAATTTTCATCAAGGAATTTTAGCGTCTTTGAATATGATTTAAGTGGAAAAACTGACTGGATTAGCGCAAAAAATGAAATTATTAGTTTGTTGGGCGCTAAAATTCCGTCAAACAATTTAGTTAAGGTTGTGTTAAAAGGCGAAAGGTCAATCGATTTTGACGTTGACGTGGAAGGTCTTTCGTATCGTCTTAACGAAGAGTTTTTCTTCGCAAAGGTCTACGATAAAACTCAAATTATGATATCTGAAAAAGATTACGCTTTAGATAAGTCGGTTCGTGGCGAGTTTGTAAGAGCGGTTTGGGAAAGTGATTTGAGTGCTGAAATGAAAAGTAAGGTTCTAACTTGTGGATTAAATGCTCTCAAGGGGGAAGATTTGTAATGAAACTAATTAAATGTTACGTTTCTTCTTTTGGGAAGTTGAAAGATTTTACTTTTGATTTTAATTCGGGCTTAAATACGATAAAAGAATATAACGGTTGGGGCAAGAGTACTTTTGCAACCTTTATTAAGGCTATGTTTTACGGACTTAACGATAGTAAGCGTAGTGTTAGTGAGAACGAAAGAATTAAATTTAGACCTTGGAATTCAACTCAAAGATTTGGCGGTTACGTTTGTTTTGAGTGGGGCGGTAAAGAGTTTAGACTTGAAAGGTTTTTTGGCAACAAAGAGTCTGAAGATTCCGTTCATCTCTTTGACAACGTTTCTGGTAAAGAGTTTTCTAATACACAAGATTTAGGAAGACGTATTTTTGAAATTGACGAAGAGGGGTTTTTGTCTACCACTTATTTTTCTCAAAAAGACGTTCAAATAAAAAGCAATACAAGTATAACTGCAAAATTTAATTCTGTTTGTGAAATTCAAGATACCGACGCATTTGACAAGGCGCTTGCAAAGGTTGAAGATAAGGCAAAATCATATAAATATCGTGGGGAAAGAGGAATTATTCCTGATGCAAAAGCAGAACTCCGACAACTTGAAGAGCGTATTGTTGCAGTAAAAGGCTCTGCAAAACTTATTGATGGGCTAAAAAAAGAAGAAAAGATTTTAAACGGAAAAGTATCTCAATTAAAGCAAGACATTGAAGATATTAGTGAAAGAATTACAAAGTCTGCAAAAGCGCAGTCGTTAAAATCTAGTAAAGAATTATTGCAAAATCTTGACGCAGAAACCGTTGAGTTGGAAAAAACCTTGCAGTCGGCAAAAGAAGTTTTAAAAAATAACGACGTATCCGACGGTAAAATAAAATATTGCAACGACAAACTTACTAAATTAGTAGAATACGACGCAAACATTGACCTGTTGAAGTCTAACATAGAAGAGATTGAGAAAAATTGTTCGATTAAAAGCGATAAAAAGATTTCTATGATAGACGTTTCGCTTTACGTTGCTACTCTTATAACGTTTATAGGGTTTATCGTTTCTTTGGCGATAAGTGGGTTTTCAACTGTTTCAATAGTTCTATGCATATTATTTGGTATAACAGCGCTGTGTTCTATCGGCGATTTGATATATAGATTAAAACTCAAAAATACTTCGTCGGGTAAGTTTAACGATATTTTAACTGCAAACCGTGATAGACTTTTAGAAGTTGAACGAAAAAAACAAGAAGTAATATTAGAGATAGACGGCTATTTGGGTGGTTTTGGTTTGGATTGTACAGACCGAACTACTGCGCTTTTACAAATTGTAAAAATTAAAGGTATTTACAAAGACGTTTGTGAAAAACTTGCTAAAAATTATGAGCAAAGAAATAAACTTTTAGATAATTTAAAAGATTGTCCGTCTGATTTAATTATTGAAGACACTAACGTGCTTAATTCAAAGTTAAAGATTGCGCGTGACGATTACGTTAGTGCCGTAGATGCTTATCAAAAAAAAGTAAACGACATAAAAGAATATGAGTCAAGGGCAAACGTTTTGCCTGAATTAGAAAGTAGAAAAGACGAACTTGTTGAAAACATAAAGCGTTATGAAGAAGAGCAAAACGTTTTAAGTCTTACCGCAAAATTTTTGCGTACTGCTGACGAAAATCTCAAGTTGCGTTATAAAGCACCGCTACAACAAAGCCTTAAAAAATATTTTGAGTACGTAAGCGGGGTAGATAAACTTATAGATATTGACGTAGATATGAAAGTTACCGTTGACGAAAGCGGTGAAAAGAAAGTTACGGAATATTATAGTAAGGGTTATCAAAATCTTTTTGAAATATGTAAAAGGTTTGCATTAGTAGACGTTTTGTTTACAGGTGAAAAACCATTTATCATTTTAGACGACCCATTTTTTAATCTTGATGATGAAAAATTGTCGTCTGCATTAGAGTTAATAAAGAAACTGGCTAACGACTATCAAATTTTATATTTGGTATGTCACGAAAGCAGGAGGGCGTAAAAATATGGAATACAAACTTAATTTTGAACTAGTACCCGACGGGTGCTGGTATTCAAATCTGCGTTCGATTTTGTCAAAAGCACAGTGGGAATTTATCAGAAACGACGCGAGAGAACGGGCGGGTGGCAGATGTATGGTATGTGGCAAAAAAAGTAATAGCCTTGAAGCGCACGAGAGATGGAGTTACGACGAAAAGAACGGAATTCAAAAACTCGAAGACGTAGTCGCTGTTTGTAAAGATTGCCATAGTGTAATGCATATCGGACACACACAACTTAAAAAAGGCAATATTGAAAAGTATGAAAATCACTTTATGAAAGTGAATAACTGCACTTATGCAGAATATTGCAAAGCATTAAGTGATGCAAATGCTGAACACCGCAGAAGAAATTTGGTTTCAGACTGGAAAATCAACCTTAATTATTTAAGGCGATATATAGGTGACCAACTTTTGTAAAACGGTATAAAATAGCCAACGAGAGATAAATAATTGTAAGGTAAAACTAGTATGGAAATTATAGACGCACACGCACATATTTATCCTGAAAAAATTGCAGAAAAAGCAACTGTTGCGATAGGTGATTTTTACGATATTCCTATGGAAATGCCTGCGGGAACGGCTGAAAGACTTATTGAAGACGGAAAGAGAGCAGGAATTTCAAGATACGTTGTTCATTCAGTCGCAACAACTGCGCATCAAGTTCGCTCTATCAATGAGTTTATTAAAAAAGAACTTGAATTACATAAAGAGTTTATCGGCTTTATAACGTTGCATCAAGACCTAACGGAAGAAGAGGTTGAATTTGAAATATCTTGGGCAATAGAAAACGGATTTAAAGGAATTAAACTTCACCCTGATTTTCAAAAGTTTTATATTGACGGCGAAAACGCACAAAAGTTTTATCGTTTAGCCGAGAATAGACTTCCTATTTTATTTCATACAGGGGATAATAGATATGATTTTTCTAAGCCCGAACGCTTGGTAAAAATGGCTAAAAAATATCCTAACGTAAATTTTATAGGCGCTCACTTTGGTGGTTATCGCTGTTGGGAAGATTCACACCTTTACAAAGGGTTGTCTAACGTGTATTTTGACACGTGTTCGTCTTTATCGTTTATCACTAGCCAAAAAGCAAAAGAAATTATAGACGAGTTGGGTGCGGATAAATTTTTCTTTGCAACTGATTTTCCTATGTGGGATGCGTGCGGAGAACTTGAAAGATTTAACGCAATTCCGCTTAACGAACAAGAGAGAAAAATGATACTTTCAGACAATATTAAAAAGTTATTAAAATTATAAAAAGCACTAGGTTTTCACTTGACAAGTTTAAATTGTGGTGTTATAATAAAGCAAAATTAAACGCTGTGAAGGAAATAGACGCGGTATCGTAATTTAGAGAGTTGGCGGGTGGTGAAAGTCAATGCGCGGTTAAGCGTTACTCATTCCGGAGCGGAAACGGCGAACAAGTTTAAGTAATCGTTTTCGGTTAGCCCCGTTAAAAGCGAATAAGTGATTACAATACCTTGTAATAATTCGGGTGGTACCACGGCAAAAAAAGTCGTCCCAAACTGTTTTTCAGTTTGGGATTTTTTATTTCATTAAAATGAGCTAAAGGGTATCTATCGTATGCTTATTTGCTTGACAAATGCACGCGCGTAATATATAATGTTATGAGTAGGCAGTTTGTGGGATAAACGTGATTAAGTGTTAGCGTAGTTTTAGTTGTGTATATTCAAAATAGTTTAACGCATCTTTACACGTAATCATCATTGAACGGAACGGTTTGTCATAACAGTAGTCGTTTTCGGTTAGCCCCGTTAAAAGCAAAAGAGTGATTGCAAAATTTTGCAATAATTCGGGTGGTACCGCGGCTAAAGTCGTCCCTGACTGTTTTTCAGTCGGGGCTTTATTTTTTATTGATTGAATTTAAGGAGATTTATTATGAAAAAGATTACTGTTTCAGACGTAACTCTAAAGGCTGTTCAAGAACAAGAGTTATCTCTTACTTTTAGAGAAAAACTTACTATAGCAGAAAAACTAGATGCATCATGCGTAGACGCTATTGAACTACCTATTCTAATAAATTCTAAAGAAAATGAAGTTATTTATCGTACTATTGCATCAAGTGTTAAAAATGCAATGGTTAAAATACCCGTTGGATTTTCAGCAGAAGGCGTAAAAATCGCATCTGCTTGCGCTAAAAATGCGTTAAAACCTTGCTTGCAGGTAGTCGTTCCTGTTTCCACAGCGCAAATGGAATATTTTTATCACGTTAAAGCACCGGTTATGCTTTCAAAAATTTCAGAACTTGTCAGTTGCGCAAAACAAGAGTGCGAATGTGTAGAGTTTGTGGCACTTGACGCTTTTAGGGCAGAAGAAGGTTTTGTTGAACAATGTGCAAAAACTGCTTTCGAGGCAGGCGCTTGCGCTATTACCGTTTCTGACGAAGCGGGAGATGCTTTCCCTGAAGACTATGCTTTGACAGTAAAGGCTATTAAATCCGCTTGCGATATAAAGGTTTTCGTTCAACCGTCAGATAAACTTAAAATGTCTGCTAGTTGCGCGATTGAGGCTATTAAGGCTGGGGCAGACGGCGTAAAAACTTCGGTTTATGGAAATTATCTTTCACCAGCAGTTCTTTCTGATGTGTTTAGGGCTAAAAAGTTTAACCTTGATGCCGATTGCGCTATTGACGTTACAAACGTAAATTCTATTTGTTCGGCAATTAGTGGCGTAACGGAAAAAGAAGAAGACGATAATTTTAACACTACAGATAATGTTATAGGTGTAAATTCAAGCATCAACGCCGTTTCTGAGGCGGTTAGACAGTTGGGCTATGAACTTTCTGATAGTGATAACGGCAAAGTTTATGAAGAATTTAAAAAAGTTGTTGCCAAGAAAGAATTTATTGATATAAAAGAACTTGAGGCAATAGTTGCAAGCACTGCAATGCAAGTTCCATCAACTTATCATCTTATAAATTATTTTGTAAACAGCAGTAATGCAATTCCTGCAACCGCTAACGTTACGCTTGAAAAAGACGGTGAGAAAATTACAGGTGTTTCCACTGGTGATGGTCCTATTGACGCAGCGTTCCACGCTATTGAACAAGTGGTTGGGCATCATTATGAACTTGATGATTTCCAAGTTCACGCAGTTACTAAAGGTAGAGGGGCTGTCGGTTCTTCTATTATCCGTTTGCGTGCAAACGGAAAACTTTATCCCGGCAATGGTGTTTCCACGGATATCGTTGGCGCGTGCATTAGGGCGTATATAAACGCACTTAACAAAATAGTTTACGAGGAAAATTGATATGAAAATTTCATTTTCCGATAAGTTAGTTAATACTGCAAGTTTTATCGACTTGTGCAACACTGTTCAAAGATACGGTTTTGATGGTGTGGAAATTTCCGACGTGGAAAAGGAAAAAGCAAGTCATACTGATAGTATTTTCCGTTCGTCAGTTACTGCTGACGCTAAAAGAAAGTTAGTTAATAGACACATAGTAATCACTGCGCTTAATTTTCCAGAAAGCATTAGTGAAAATTTCGATAGTGAAAGGCTTGTTAAAAACATTGAATACGCCGCACTTGCGTCAGTTTCGGGTGTAATAGTTCGTTTTGAAAAATTGCCAGAGATAGAAGTTCTTAAAAACGTTTTGTCAAAAGCAATTAAAACCGCTCAAGAATGTGGCATAAGCATCTTGATTGAAACTTGTGGGCCGTTAGTCAACACTGAAAAAGTTCTTGAAGTTATAAACGTTTTCGGAACGGCAGCGTTGAAAGTTTGTTGGAACGTTAGGGAAACTTTTTTTACTGCAGGTGAATCTGCCGACAAAACTATTCAAACGTTGGGTGCTTATATAGGGTACGTTAAGATAGGCGATAGAAAAGAGGGTAAAGACGTTATTATCGGTGATGGTGAATTACCCGTAAAAGATTTTTATAACGCACTTCGCTCGCTTAATTACGACGGTTACGTATCGGTTATGGATTCGGGTGAAATTACTTCTGCAGATATAATTTTAACTCATTTTAAGAGTTATATGTCATTAAAGTCAGAAGTGGTTGAAAAGCCGATATATTATAACAGGGCAAAAACTGGCACGCACCCTTGGAAGAAATACGACGTTTTAGACCTTACTTTTTCAGAAGTTCTTGACGAAATGGTTGCACGTTATCCTGACCAGTTGGCGTTTAAGTATACAACCCTTGATTATACTAGAACGTATTCGCAGTTCCGTGACGACGTTGATAGAACGGCTGCCGCGCTTATTTCTTTAGGCGTTGAACCGGGGCATCACGTTTCAATTTGGGCAACTAATATTCCACAATGGTTTATAACCTTTTGGGCAACGGTAAAAATAGGCGCAGTGCTTGTAACCGTTAATACGGCTTATAAAATTCACGAGGCTGAATATCTTTTAAGACAATCTGATACTCATACGTTGGTTATGATAGACAGTTGTAAAGATTCTGATTATAAAGCCATAATAGAAGAACTTTGTCCAGAACTTAAAACCGTTAAAGCAGGTCAACCGCTTTATTCAAAGAAATTGCCTTTCTTACGCAACGTAATTACCGTTGGTTTTGATATGGACGGCTGTCTTGAATGGAAAGATTTTATTAAGCGTTCTTCACTTGTTCCGCAAGAAGAAGTTCGTCGTAGAGCGTCGGAAGTAAAAGCAGACGACGTATGTAATATGCAATATACTTCAGGTACTACAGGCTTTCCTAAAGGCGTTATGCTTACGCACCGCAATATAGTAAACAACGGTAAGATTATAGGGGATAGAATGGATATATCCACTGCCGACAGAATGATGATTCAAGTTCCTATGTTCCATTGTTTTGGTATGGTGTTGTCAATGACGAATTTGATGACGCACGGCGGAACTTTGTGTCCTATGCCTTATTTTTCACCAAAATCTTCACTTGCGTGCATCAATGATGAAAAAATAACTTGTTTTAACGGCGTTCCCACAATGTTTATCGCAATGTTTGCGCACGCAGACTTTGCTAAAACGGATTTTTCTCACATAAGAACTGGTATTATGGCAGGTGCAAACTGTCCACCTGATTTGATGAGAAGAGCGGCTGCCGAAATGAATATGAAAGAAATTATTAGCGTTTACGGTCAAACAGAGGCGTCGCCGGGTTGCACTATGGGTGAGGTAAATGAAGATATCGACCATCGTGTTGAAACTGTAGGTAGCGCATTCCCTGGTGTAGAATGTAAAATTATTGACCCAGAAACTGGCGAAGAGTTACCAGACGGTGAAAATGGTGAATTCGTTGCTCGTGGCTATAACATTATGAAGGGTTATTATAAAATGCCAAAAGCAACAGAGCAAACGATTGACACACAGGGTTGGTTACATAGTGGTGATATTTGTTGTAGAACACCTGACGGATATTATAAGGTTACAGGCAGACTTAAAGATATGATTATCCGCGGTGGCGAAAACCTTTATCCTAGAGAGATTGAAGAATTTTATCTTACGCACGATAAAGTTCGTGACGTTCAAGTAGTAGGCGTTCCTGACCAAAGATACGGCGAAGAGGCTTGCGCATACATTATTCTCAAAAAGGGTGAAACGTCAGACGAAAATGAAATGCGTGAATACGGCAACGCTCATATGGCAAAGCATAAAGTTCCAAGGTATTTTGTGTTTGTAAATGAGTTTCCTATGAACGCTGCGGGAAAAATTTTGAAGTATAAAATGCGTGAAGACGCAATAGAAAAAATAAAAAATATGAAATAAGATTAGAGGTGAGTAAAATGCAAATTAAAATTGAAAAAGCAAAAACGCTCAAGCAGAAACCTGATTTTTCAAATTTAGGTTTCGGTAAATATTTTACAGACCATATGTTCGTTATGCAGTATGCTGAAGATAAGGGCTGGTACGACGCTAAAATCGTTCCGTTTGATTATATTCCTATTCATCCTGCATCTACGGTTCTTCATTATGGTGCGGAGATTTTTGAAGGTATGAAAGCGTATAAGACGGAAAACGGATATCAAATGTTCCGCCCTATTGAAAACGTTAAAAGAATGAACGATTCTGCTGAAAGACTTTGCCTTCCCACATTAGACGAAGAATTTACTATTAAGGCACTAACCGAACTTATCAACCTTGATTACGAATGGATTCCCGACCAACCAGGAACTTCACTATATATTCGTCCGTTTATGTTTGGTAACGACGAATCTTTGGGTGTTCACGCCGTTCATAATGCAACTTTCGTTATAATTTTATCGCCTGTTGGCAGTTATTATAAAGAAGGGCTTAATCCCGTTAAAATTAGCATTGAGTCAGAAGACGTTAGAGCAGTTCGCGGTGGTACGGGTTACGCTAAATGCGGTGGTAACTACGCTGCATCTTTAAGAGCAGGTAAGCGCGCTGCCGAAAAAGGATTTTCGCAAGTGCTTTGGCTTGACGGCGTTGAAAGAAAATATATTGAAGAAGTTGGCGCAATGAACGTTATGTTTAAGATTAACGGAGAAATTGTTACGCCTATGCTCACAGGTTCAGTTCTTCCTGGTATAACCAGAAAATCAAGCATTCAAATTCTCAAAGAATGGGGATACAAGGTTACTGAAAGACTTATTTCTGTTGACGAACTTATGGAGGCTGCAGAAAACGGAACGTTGGAAGAGGCTTGGGGTACTGGTACTGCTGCGGTTATATCACCTATAGGTCATCTTTTCTATAAAGATAAAGATTATACGGTATCTAACAACCAAATCGGTGAACTTACTCAAAAACTTTACAACGAACTTACTGGTATTCAATGGGGTAAAAATCCTGACGTACGTGGTTGGTGCTATAAGGTAGAAAGATAATGTTTGATAAACGCGTAACCGTTTTTATGGGGCATTATGGTAGTGGAAAAACTTTCGTTGCCGTCAATTACGCCGTAGAACTAGCAAAACGCAAAAAAAACGTAAGTATTTACGATTTAGATATAGTTAATCCCTATTTTCGTACTGTCGACGCAAATAAAACGCTAGAAAAATACGGTGTAGAACTTGTCGTTTCACCGTTTGCCGAAACAAACGTAGATATTCCCGCAATGAACGCAAAATCTTATAAGATGGTTGACGATAAGTTGCGTTATGCCGTTGCAGATATCGGGGGCGACGATAGAGGTGCGCTTGCCCTTGGCAGATTTTCAGACAAAATTAAAGAAGAAAACAATTACGATGCGTTGTTCGTTCTTAATCCGTTTCGCCCTGAAACTAGAACTATCGAGGGTGCGTTAGAAATTAAAGAAGAGATTGAGAGAACGGGTAAATTACCTTTTACTGGTATAGTTAATAATGCAAATTTGGGTAAAGAAACTACGTCTTTAGACGTTGTTAAAGGGCTTGAGTTTGCTAAAAAGTTTTCAACAATAACGGGCTTACCGATAAAATTCACAGCTGTTAGGCGTGATATTATCGACGAAAAAATACAAGAAATTAAACAAATATTACCAATCGACCCTATAAAATACGGCGACTGGTTATAAAGGAGAAATTATGGCAAAAGTTACTTTTGACGAAGAGCGTTGCAAAGGTTGCGGATTATGCGAAACCGCTTGTCCTAAACAAATTATTGCGCTCTCTAAAGAAAAAATCAATGCAAAAGGTTACCACCCTGCAATCATAACCGCTCAAGAAAAGTGCATTGCTTGTGCATTCTGCGCAACAATGTGTCCTGATTCGGTTATAACGGTGGAAAAATAGAGGTGTATTATGGCAGAAAAAGTGTTAATGAAAGGTAATGAAGCACTTGCGGAAGCGGCTATAATGGCAGGCTGTAAATATTATTTCGGCTATCCTATTACTCCGCAAACTGAAGTTGCTGCATATATGGCAAAGCGTATGCCTAAAATAGGCGGAACGTTTTTACAAGCAGAATCTGAAGTTGCCGCAATCAATATGGTTTTAGGTGTTGCCGCTTGCGGTAAAAGGGTTATGACCAGTTCTTCTAGCCCAGGAATATCTTTAAAGAGTGAAGGAATTTCTTATCTTGCTGGTTGTGAACTTCCTGCGCTTATCGTAAACGTACAACGTGGCGGTCCTGGTCTTGGCGGTATTCAACCTTCGCAATCGGATTATTTCCAAGCGCTTAAAGGCGGTGGACACGGTGATTATAAACTCATTGTTTTAGCACCTGCATCAATTCAAGAAATGGTTGACCTTACGTTTAAGGGCTTTGACCTTGCAGATAAATATAGAATGCCTGCAATGCTTCTTGCAGACGGAACTATGGGGCAAATGATGGAACCTGTAAGTTTAGAACTTGGTGAAGTTAAAGAGTATGCTAAACCTTGGGCAACTACTGGTAGAGATACCCACGAAGGTAGAAACGTAGTAAACTCATTATCTTTAAGCCCCGCTCAACTTGAAGAATGGAACATAAACAGATACGAGCGTTATAAAATCGTAGAACGTGATGAAGTTATGTACGAAGAGTTTATGATGGAAGACGCTGATATTTGTATAGTTGCGTTTGGTATTGCTGCTCGTATTGCAAAAAATGCAATTATGGATGCAAGAAAACGTGGCATAAAAGTTGGTATGCTTCGTCCTATCACTCTTTATCCGTTCCCCAAAGAGGCTCTTAAAAAGGCAGCAAGTAAAGTTAAATCTTTCCTTTCTGTTGAATTAAATATGGGGCAAATGGTTGATGACGTTAAACTTGCTATCAACTGTTCTAAACCCGTTTACTTCTACGGTAGAACTGGTGGTGTGCTTATGACACCAGATGAAGTTGTTGGTAAACTTGAAGAAATTGAAAAAGGAGATGCAAAAGAATGGTAGTATTTGAAAAAACAAAAGGTTTAACGGATAATCCGTTGCACTACTGCCCAGGTTGTACTCACGGTATAATTCACCGTCTAGTTGCTGAAGTTTTAGAAGAACTTGGCGTAACTGGTAAAACTGTAGGCATTGCATCAGTTGGATGTTCAGTATTCTCTTATAATTATTTTAATTGTGATATGATTCAAGCTGCTCACGGAAGAGCGCCAGCCGTTGCAACGGGTGCTAAACGTGCAAACCCTGATAACGTAGTATTTACTTATCAAGGTGATGGCGACCTTGCTGCTATCGGTACGGCAGAAACCGTTCACTCTGCTGCTCGTGGCGAAAACATAACCGTAATTTTCGTTAATAACGCAATTTACGGTATGACAGGCGGTCAAATGGCACCCACAACTCTTCCTAATCAGGTAACGCAAACTTCACCTTATGGTAGAGACGTAACGGTTGTTGGTTATCCTGTTAAGGTTTGTGAAATGCTTTCTCAAATCGACGGCGCAACTTATCTTGAAAGGGTAGCGGTAAATAACGTTAAAAATATTAAAAAAGCAAAGCAAGCAATAAAGAAAGCTTTTCAAAATCAAATTGATGGTAAAGGTTTTTCTCTTGTTGAAGTCCTTTCAACTTGTCCTACCAACTGGGGCTTAACACCTCAAGCGGCTCTTAAATGGCTTGATGAAAATATGGAAACTTATTATCCTCTAGGTGTTTATAAAGATAAATATAAGGAGGAAAAATAAAATGAGTAAAACTACTAAAATTCTTATTGCTGGTTTTGGTGGACAAGGCGTTTTGTTCGCAGGTAAGGCTTTGGCTTATACGGGGCTTAAGGTTGGTATGGAAGTAAGTTGGTTGCCATCTTACGGACCTGAAATGCGTGGTGGTACTGCAAACTGTAGCGTTACGCTTTCAGACACGCCTATCGGTTCGCCTATCGTTGATAAGCCCGACGTGCTTATCGCAATGAATCTTCCCTCGTTAGATAAATTTTATAACGATACTGAAAAGGGTGGATACGTTATATTTGACAGTTCGCTTATAGTTAAAGATGATTTGAGAGAAGACGTTAAAACGGTAGGTATACCCGCAACGAAAATGGCAAGTGATAACTCTCTTGGCGGACTTGCTAACATGATTATTATGGGTAAGGTTATTAAGGAAACTAACGTTTTAACTTTAGAACAGGTTAAAAATAGCCTTGCGCAAATGATACCAGCAAAGAAAGCCGAACTTTTAGAAAAAAACATAAAGGCTATTGAATTAGGCTACAATTATTAAAATATAAAAGCATTTCTCATCAAAAACGGTGTTGAAATGCTTTTTTTATCATTGATAAATTACTTTTTTATTTGATAAAAGTCAAATAAATAAATAACTGTGTCAAAATAAACAATTCATTTGCTTTATCTTATATAGTATAATATAAGAAGTTGACGCTTTGTTTACAAGGGGCGGGAACTTCGCCGTGTTTCAAACTGAAGTGTAAAAACGATTTAGTTTTTACGGTAAAACGAAAGTTTTACAAATGGTCAAGTTTATAAACAAGAACGAAATCCCACGCTTTTTTAGACCAGTTTAATTTTAACAACTATTATAGGAAAATGTTGTACTTGCAAAATAATGCAAAATAGTTGCTCTAAACTGTTAAACATACAAAATGGATTAACAAATACTTGATTATATTCTTAACAACATTTAAAATATATATCAAAAATTGAAAAGGGGAAGATTATGAAGTTTAGTTCAAAATCACCACTAATAAATATTACACCTAACGACGGTTATCATTACTTTTTTGGTTATATGGTTTACGTTAGTAAAAACATTTAACTTCTAATAGTTTATAATATTAGAGATATTAAATTGCGTTTTTCAACTAGGTGCTTATGAAAAAGAATGAAGTAAATATGTTATCTGGCTCAATCTTTAAAGGATTGATGGCAATAACAATTCCTATAATGATAATGAACGTGTTGCAATCACTTGTTAGCGTTATAGATATGACTATGCTTAAACTGCTTGGTAAACAAGAGGCTGTGGGGGCGGTTGGTGCTTGTGGTACGTTAATATCGTTGATTACGGGGCTTTTGATAGGCGTATCTTCGGGGTCTAGTGTAGTTGTTGCAAGGTACATAGGAAAAAATGATGCTGAAAGTGTTGAGCGCGCGGTTGGAACTGCATATTCGCTAGCCATTGCGGGTGGCGTTTTGCTGTTGGTTATAGGCGTTATTTTTGGTGAAACTTTTTTAATTTGGATGAATTGCCCAAAAGAATTGCTTAAAAACGCGGTTTTGTACTTTCGAATTTATTTTTGTGGCGTTCCTATTTTAATGTTTTATAATTTTAGCGCGTCAATACTGCGTGCAATGGGCGATTCAAAACACCCTATGCTGTTTTTATCAAGCGCTAATATTTTGAAAGTGGGGTTAAACGTATTTTTCGTTTTGGTGTTCGATACTGACGTTGCAGGGGTAGCGATTGCAACTATTATAGCGCAGTTGCTAGCAGGTGGTCTTTCTTTTAGAATACTCTTAAAAAACCAAGGAATAGTAAAATTCAAGTTAAAGCATTTAAGATTTTATTCAAAACACGTTAAGGAAATTTTGTTTATAGGAATTCCTGCAGGTTTGCAACAGGCATTGTATTCGCTTGCTAACGTTATAATAACGTCAACGGTAAATGCAGAAGGTAAGTTTGCCACTACTGGAATTGCCATTGCTAACCAGTTTGACGGCGTTTTATATCAAATTGCAGTTGCGCCATCTCTTGCCGTTATGTCATACGTTAGCCAAAACGTTGGTACAGGAAATCTTAAACGAGCAAAAAAATCGGTTGGCATTGCTATGCTTATAACAATTGCGTTCGGTGCAACTTTAGGCTCTATGTCTGCAATTTTTTCAAAGCAACTAGCGTCGTTGATGAATAACAACGCAAAAGTAATCGAGTATGCGCAACAAAAAATGATAATAATATCAAGTACGTATTTTATTTGCGGAATAAACGAAATTATGGGCGCATCACTTCGTGGTATGGGCAATCCTGTCGTACCTACCATTAGTACGCTTATGTTTATGTGCGTATTAAGATTTATTTGGGTTTACGTTTTTTATCCATTCTTTAAAGGAAATTTAACTTTCTTATATTTAGTTTGGCCAGTTGGATGGGTACTTTCGATTTGTTTGTTAGTTGTTGCGTTTGTATATACATTGAAAGGATTGAAAAAGAAAATAGAGAGCGAACAAAAAACTCTAAAGAATTAAAATTTATATTTTAGTGCGTTATGATATAATCGTGGCGCACTTTTTTGTATATAAGGTTGTAGCATAAATACCCTTTTGTAGCATATATTAAAGTATAAAACTTTAATGGAGGAAGATATGTCGTTTTTTTGTAATTTTCAGTCGGATAGATGTCCTGGGCAAATAAACGGAAATCCGCTTAACGGTTTATGCGAAAAAGTATGCGTTCAAGCAAAAAAAGTTTTTGATGCCTGTATGCAACAAACACAACTTAACGGCGTGGTGCTAAACGTAACTAATTTAACACCGTCAAATCCTACATATCCGTTGACTTTTGTAAGTGCAAAAAGCACCGTTTCACAAGGTGTTATAAGTAATCTGCTCATAGACCCACTACCTGAAAGACAGGGGTCTGCAAGAGTGCGTGCTGATATAACTATCCCTGTTTCGGTTGCATATACTGATGCAAACGGTGTTGAGGGAGTGGGTACGGCTACCGTAACAGTAAACAAAGATGTAATATTAAATATTCCATCAGCATCTATAATGCCATATGCTGTAGAGGCAATAGTTTCGTTGGTGTCTACACAGGGAACTTATACGGGCGAAAATGAGTTTACAATTGATGCTTGTGTATCTATAATTTTAAAAATAGTTATGGAAGTTGAATTGTTGTTACCGTCATACGGATATGCGGCAATACCGCCTTGTCAGGATTACACGCAAGAAGTGTGTGCGGGATTTTTTGAACTACCTATATTCCCACAATAATAACGGATAGATAGCGATTAAGCACAGGTTTCGCCTGTGCTTTTTTGTTGTATTTGTGTATGTTTATTAGTTTTTACTTGAAAAAATTGAATAATTATGCTATTATGAATTTATGAAAATTTTTGCAATTAGTGATTTGCATTTATCAACAAACACAAACAAGCCTATGGATATTTTTGGCGGTAACTGGGTTGGCTACATTGATAAAATTTTTGCAGACTGGCAAAGCAAGGTTTGTGATGACGATTTGGTGTTGATAGGTGGCGATATCAGTTGGGCTATGAACCTTGAAGACGCAATTATAGATATTGAAAGGCTTTCTAGGTTAAAAGGTAAAAAAATATTGATAAAAGGTAATCACGATTACTGGTGGAACGGTATAGGTAAGGTAAGAGATGCTTTACCTGAAAATTTTTTTGCTCTACAAAACGACAGTATTCGGTTTGACGGCGTGGTTATTTGCGGTTCTCGTTGTTGGACTGTTCCTGGGTGTCCAGATTTTAGCGAAAAAGATAACAAAATTTATCTTCGTGAAAATGAAAGACTTAAACTTTCACTCTCTGTAGCGTCTAAATTGCGTCAAGATGGTGATAAACTTATTGCATTGATACATTATCCACCTTTTAACGTTAGAAGAGAAAATACACTGTTTACAGACGCGTTTGAAAATTATGGCGTCAATTCTGTGATATATGGTCATCTTCACGGAAAAAGTGTACGTGCGGACAAGTTGGTTGTTAAAAACGGTATAAATTATTATCTTACTTCTTGTGACCAAGTAGATAATAAATTGACGGAAATTATATTATGACAGAAGAAAAAAATAATTTGAAAACTGAATGTAAACACCATAAAACGCACGAAAATGCAAAAGAAAATAAAGTGCTAAATTATTTCAAAAATTTACCCAAACGTTATTTTATAACCGCCTTTTCAGGTATGGCGCAAGGGCTTTTTGTAACGCTTATTGCAGGCACTATTTTAGCCACCGTTGCAGAGAAGATTATCGGGCTAAATAACTATTTAGGTCAAACGATTTTTTATATCGCTTGCATAGCCAAAACTTTAATGGGCGCAGGTATAGGCGTTGGTATTGCTCACGCCTTGGGTAAGGGTAAATTGCTTGTATTTTCCGCATCCGTTGCAGGATTTATAGGTGCATTTGCTGATAAATTGTTGTTTGGTTCTTTTATGCAAACAATGTTTCCTGCAGTAAATAGCGGTTTTTCATCTGTAAACTTTGGCGCGCCGGGAAACCCTATCGGCGCATATGTAGTTGTTATGCTTGCAGTAGAGATTGTGGGGCTATATGAAGGCAAAACTAAACTTGATATAATTTTAGTTCCGCTTGGCGTAATGGCGGTATCTTTCGTTGGCATATTCTTATCTGCGCCGTTTATTTGGGCTGTTGACCAACTTGGCGTTTTAATAGCGCAAGCAACCAAAATAACCCCTTTCTTTATGGGTATTATTGTTGCAGTTTTAATGGGTGTTTTATTGACTTTGCCAACCTCTTCAGCGGCAATATGGATTGCTGTATCTAAATCAGTTGTTGAGGCTGGTGGTGATAACGCTCAATATATGCTTATAGCAGGTGGCGCGGCAACTGTGGGTTGCGCTTGTCATATGATAGGATTTGCTGTAGCAAGTTATCGTGAAAATGGTTTTAGTGGTTTAATTGCGCAAGGTATAGGAACAAGTATGTTGCAAATTCCAAACGTTATGAAAAAACCTATTATAATGTTGCCTATGATTATTTCTAGCGCAATATTAGGACCTTTGTCTACGGTTGTGTTTAACCTAAAATGCGGTTACAACGGCGGTGGTATGGGTACTAGTGGATTTGTGGGAATAATAGATTTAATAACTTATACACAGGGCACTGTAGGAATAGTTGGAATAATACTTTTAACGTTAGTTTTGCCTGCCGTATTAAATTTTATTATAAGTGAAATTATGCGAAAGAAAAATTTAATAAAATTTGGCGATATGAAACTTCCCGATTAAATTGTGCTTTGATTAAGAGATATAACTACAATAAAATATAACAAGGCGGTGTTTAAACCGCCTTTTTTGTTTATAGTGAGTTTTATTTGTTTAATTTTGGGCATAAAATATCTATGAGTAACGGAGGTATTTATAATGGTAGAACAACCTAAAGTTCCAGAAACTGAAAAGGTAATATTAGAAGGTAGAAAAAAACTTTCAATGACGGGCGTAAGCACTGTAGACGGATTTTCTGAACAATGCTTAAAAATTACTGCATCTGGTAATAAAGTGATAATTAACGGTGAAAACCTTAAAATTACTTCATTTAATAAAAATTCTGGCAATCTTACCGCAGAGGGAATTATATCGGAGTTTAAATATAATCATAAAAAACAACCTTTAGTAAAAAGGCTTTTTAAGTAATGTTTGTAACGGCAAATCAAATATACGTATTTATTGCGTGCGTTGCTTTTGGTTCGGTATCGGGCATTTTTTATTCTTTGTCTTCTGCATTTAAATTTTTTATAAAAAACAAGGTCATTAAAATTGTATTTGATATATTTGCATCAATAGTCGTTAGTTTTTTATACGTAATATTTTCAGTTTTGATTAAATTTCCAAACGTAAGAATTTATATGTTAGTGGGTGTTTTTGTTGGTTTGATTCTATATTTTAAAAGTTTTCATATATTACTTGCAAAATGCGCTAAAAAGATTTATAATATTATATATAAATATTATAAGGCTAAAATTTCAAATGGAAAAAAACAAAAAAGTATTATCAGAAGAAAAAACAAAAAGGTTGGTCGTTGCAGGAACGGTAGGGGCAGTGTTGCTTGCCGTAATATTACTGTTCGTGATGATTTATCAACTCATATCTATAGCAGTTTACAATAAGCGTATAGATAATTATAATGCCAAAATCGTTGAATACGAAAGGCTAATTAAAGAGGGTGAAAATTCTAAAGAGACTTTTAATGCTCTTTGGTGGATTGAGCGTGAGGCTAGAGAATTAGGGCTAGTATATCCTGACGATTTTGATTTGAACTGATATGCTTTACGGGGTAATTGACGTTGGCTCAAATTCCGTAAGGCTTATGATAAGCAACGGGCTTGAAACCATTTCAAAAAAAGTTAAAACAACAAGGCTTGCAGAGGGAATGTCTAACGGATATCTTACTGCTAATGCAATAAATAAAACTGCAACTGCAGTTTGTGAATTCGTTAGTATGGCTAAAGAGCAAGCCGTTGATGAGATTTATATATTTGCAACTGCTGCAGTTAGAGTTGCTGTAAATTCTAAAGAATTTTTAGATAAAGTTTATTCTCTATGTAAAATGCGTGTTGACGTTGTGTCGGGCGAGTTGGAGGCTCAACTTGGCTTGCTGGGTGCGCTTAGCGGTAAGGACGGTGGAATTGTCGACGTTGGCGGTGCTAGTTCCGAAGTGGCTGTTATAAAAAGCGGTAAAAACGTATATTCAAAGAGTATTAAACTTGGTGCGGTAAGTTTAAAAGATACTTGCGGACAAGATTATCTGTCTTCTAAAAAATTTGTTATCGATAAAATTAGTGAATACGGCAAAGTTCTTCCGTCAGATTTTTATGCGATAGGGGGGACTGCAACGAGTATTGCGTCAATATTTTTAGAGTGCGAACCATATGACCCCAAGAAAATAAACGGATTTAAAATTAGTGCTAAAGACCTTTCTTCGTTGACGTTAAAACTTTACAAAATGAGTGTGCAAGAACGTCAAAAATTGAAAGGTTTACAGCCAGAACGTGCTGAAGTGATAGCAGGTGGCGCACTTATTTTGCTTGAAATAATGAATAAAATCGGTGTCGATTACGTAACCGTTAGTGAAAGCGATAACCTTGAGGGTTATTTAGCAAAGAAAATGGAGAATAAATGAGTAGAAGAACGAACGTGATAAATTACATAATTACAATGGCAGTAACGCTTTCAACTTTGTTTGTCGTTGTGTTTTTATGTAATTCAAGATACAACGAAACTTTGATAGATGCAATGTTAAAATTCCTTGTAGGGGCAATTTTAGCAGGGCTTGTGCATACCTTTGTACACGAACTTGGGCATTTAATTTTGGGCAAAAAAAACGGTTTTGTTTTTTCTGCTATGACGGTTTGGTTTTTTAGATGGTATAAGCAAAAGAATAAAATTAAGTTTCAATTTGTTATGATGGGTGAAGAGGCTGGTTATACCGAGATGATACCTGTTTGTGGCGACAATATTGCATACCGTCTTAAAAAAATGTCGTCAGGTGGCCCTTTGGTTTCGCTTATATTTGCAATACTTGGCGTGCCTGTTTTGTTTATTCCGTCAGTTTCTATTTGGGTTTTTTCTATTTGGGCAATGTTTCTTCCGATAGGCGCCTATTTCTTTTTGTCAAGTGCTCTTCCAGCGTCTAGTTACGGCGTTCGTAACGACGGTGCGGTTATTTACGGTATAAACCATAATGAAGATACCCTTAAGGTCGCGCTAAACTTGCTTAAAATTCAAGCGGAAATGTATCAAGGTAAAACCCCTGCAAAAGTTGAAAAAAGTTTATATTTTGATTTACCGCAACTTCCTGAAGACGACTTGAATTTTATAATGTTGCTAAACGCTAGATACTTATATTATCTTGATTGCGAAGATTTTGAAAATGCAAAAAAAATTACGGATAGGCTAGTTGGACTTATAGACGATATGCCAAAAGATTTTAGAGCGCCTGTGATGGTTGATGCGCTTTATAACGCTTGTACGTTTGATTTTAACGAAAAACTTGCTGATGAAATTACCGAAGATTATGAAAGGTTTTTAAATAATGTCAACACAGCAACAAACGTTAGGGCAAAACTTGCGTATTTGCTCTACGTAAGGCGTGAGAGAGAGGCTTTCGATATCTTTTATAAGAAAGGTATTCGCGAGGCTAAAAGATGTCAAATTAAGGGCATTGAATTGTTTGAAACAAAACTATTTGATAAAATGAAAACTGATTATGAAAACGTTTAATCGGTTATTTTAATAAGATTATATATTGCCACCGGGTAATTTATAGCACTCGTTCCGTTCTCGTTAGGTCTTTGAAGAGAACGTTCGGGTGCTTTTTTTGCGAAGGAGAAATTGTGAAAAATCCGTTTATCAGACTTACTAAAAAAGAATGGTTATTGTACTTAATTTCATTAGTTATAGTCGTTGTTTCTAATTTTTTTGCAAACAAGATTGACGTTATGAATATGTTTGCAACTGCGATAGGTGTAACGGCGTTAATATTTATAGCAAAAGGTGATGTTTTTGGGCAATGCCTTATGTTACTATTTGCTACTTTGTATGCAATATCGTCTTTGAAACAACATTACTATAGTGAAATTATAACTTATTTAGGTATGACTGCGCCGATTAGTGTTTTTACTATTTTTACTTGGCTAAAGAATCCCGCAAAAAAAGGCGAAAACGTTGTGAAAGTAAGAAAATTTACTGCTCAAGAATGTTTTTATACACTTTTATTGACCGTTGCTGTAACCGTAGTTTTTTATTTTGTATTAAAATATTTGCAAACACCTAATCTTATCGTTAGCACAATATCTATAGCAACAAGTTTTTTTGCTTCGTTTTTAATGCTTCGCAGAATTTCTTTTTACGCCATAGGTTTTGCCCTTAACGATATAGTTCTTATAGTCTTGTGGGCTTTTGCAAGTGTAAACGATTTAACGTGTTTATCAATGGTTGCTTGTTTTATTGTATTTTTAATAAACGACTTACATGGCTTTGTTAGATGGCGAATTAGAGAACTTCAACAATCTATAGACTAAAAAAGGAGCGCTCGCTCCTTTTTCTTTATCCTTTAATTTCTAAAGACGAATAACAATACGGACATATGTTTTTTGTTTTAACAGTACATTTTTCGCAAAAATAAGCACCGCAGTTTGTACATTCAAACAACTCGCCATTCTCAATATTATTTCTGCAATTTTTACAATCGTTTGTCATATTTTCACTCCTTGTGTTTGATTAAATTATGTGTAATTTCATAAATTTTATGCGCAATGGTTAAAAAGGTGAAAAATTATCATTTAAAACTATAAATAGTTTTAATAATTAGTATTTCCGCTTGTAAAAAAAAACAAAATATGGTATAATATTTACATAAAAATTTACTAAACGCGGGTGTGTTATGGAAGATAAAATTAAGCTTGAAAGTAATTATGGTGAAAGTCAAATTCAAGTTCTTGAGGGGTTGGACCCCGTGCGTAAAAGACCGGGTATGTATATCGGCTCAACGGACGTTAGAGGGCTTCATCACCTTGTTCAAGAAATTGTTGACAACTCTATTGACGAGGCTAATAACGGTCATTGCGATACTATCACTGTCCAAATAAACGGCGATGGTTCTTGTACCGTAAAAGATAACGGGCGTGGAATACCCACGGCAATTCACCACACTGAAGGCGTATCAGCCGTTCAAGTTGTTCTTACTAAATTGCACGCTGGTGGCAAATTTGGTGGCGGAGGATATAAAATTTCTGGCGGACTTCACGGCGTAGGGCTTTCCGTAGTTAACGCACTTTCAGAATGGCTTGACGTTGAAGTTTTCCAAAACGGCAAACATCACAAACAAACCTATAATAGAGGTATCCCTCAAGCAGAACTCAAAGTTATTGCAGACGCTGATTTTACTGGAACTTGGGTTACCTTTATGCCTGATGATGAAATTTTTGAAACGGTTGATTTTAATTATGATACCATTAAAACTCGCTTGAGAGAATTAGCATATTTAAACAAGGGGCTTACTATAAAATTGATTGATTTACGTGCAGAACGTGAACAACAAGACACTTTCTACTACGAGGGCGGTATTGCTCACTTTGTTGAAGATTTAAGCAAAAACAAAAAGCCTTTATTTGAAAAGCCCGTTTATTTTGACGTGTTTTACGGCGATACTGAAGTTGAAGTTGCTTTGCAATATACAGAAACTTATAACGAAGTGATTTATGCCTTTGCAAACAATATAAATACCGAAGAGGGCGGTACTCATTTAGATGGCTTTAAGAACAGTTTAACCCGTATAATTAACGATTTTGGTAAAAAACTTAACGTGTTTAAGGGTGATGAAAAAGTTTCTTCTGACGACTGTCGTGAAGGGCTTGTTGCCGTTGTATCAGTAAAACTTACTGACCCGCAGTTTGAAGGTCAAACAAAAACTAAATTAGGTAACAGCGAAATGCGTAATTACGTTACCAAAGCAATGAACGAATATTTTGGCACTTTCTTGGAAGAAAATCCATCAAAGGCGCGTGAAATACTTTCAAAATGTATAATGGCTCAACGTGCGAGAGAGGCTGCTAGATTAGCAAGGGAGAACACAAGACGTAAAGGTGCTTTAGAATCAACAACACTTCCGGGAAAACTTGCCGATTGTTCTGATAAAAATCCACAGTTTTGTGAAATATTTATAGTCGAAGGGGACTCTGCAGGTGGCAGTGCAAAACAAGGTAGGGATAGACGTTTCCAAGCAATTTTGCCATTGCGTGGTAAAATTTTAAACGTTGAAAAAGCAAGGTTAAATAGAGTTTTAGAAAACGAAGAAATTCGTAGCATGATAACGGCTTTCGGTTGTGGAATCCACGAAGATTTTGATGAAAGCAAGTTGCGTTATGACAGAATTATCTGCATGACCGACGCCGACGTTGACGGCAGTCATATTAGAATTTTGTTGCTCACTTTCTTCTTCCGCTTTATGAAACCGTTGGTTGAAAAAGGGCACGTTTATATTGCGCAACCGCCACTATATAAAGCAACTAAAAATAAAGTTGATAAATATCTTTACAGCGATAAAGAGTTGCAAGAATACCTTGCAGAAGTTGGTAAGTGTGATATCCAACGTTATAAAGGTCTTGGTGAAATGGACCCCGAACAACTATGGGATACCACAATGAACCCAGAAACGAGAACAATGCTACGAGTTACAATGGAAGACGCGTTAGAGGCTAATGAAACGTTTACTAAACTTATGGGTGACGACCCCGAACTTCGCCGTATTTTCATTGAAGAAAATGCAAAACTTGTAACTGAACTCGACGTATAAGATAAAAGGAGAAATGAAATGGCTAAAAAAGAGATAAGTGCAGAACTTTCTGCAGAATTTAAAGCAACGCTTGAAAAAACTAAACTTATAAACGTTGAAGTTAATAACGAAGTCAAAAAATCCTTTATCGCATACGCAATGGCAGTAAACGTTTCACGTGCAATACCTGACGTTCGTGACGGTATGAAACCCGTTCACAGACGTATTTTATACGCAATGCACGATATGGGGCTTACTTCCGATAAAGGATATAAAAAATGCGCAAAAATCGTCGGTGAAGTTTTAGGTAAATACCATCCTCACGGCGACAGTTCTGTATATGACGCGCTCGTTCGTTTAGCGCAAAATTTTGCAATAAATTTTCCATTAGTTGACGGTCACGGTAACTTTGGTTCAGTTGACGGTGACAAGGCTGCAGCCTATAGATATACCGAGGCAAGGCTTTCTAAACTTTCTAATGAAATGCTTAAGGAAATTGACAAAAACACCGTTGATTTTTATCCTAACTTTGACGATACGGAAATGCAACCGGTTGTTTTGCCGTCTAGAATACCTAATATATTAGTAAATGGCGCAGATGGTATTGCTGTTGGTATGGCTACAAATATTCCGCCACACAACCTTGCTGAATGTATCAACGGTTGTATTGCCTTAATGGATAACCCTGAAATTACGGTTGAAGAACTTATGGAATATATTCCCGCGCCTGATTATCCAACTGGTGGCGTTCTCATGGGCAGAGCGGGCATTAGACAGGCTTATCGCACGGGTAAAGGTGGTTTTGTTCTTCGTGCAAAATGCGAAATTGAAGAATTTAATAACGGAACAAGAGAAAGAATTGTTGTAACTGAATTACCTTATCAAGTTAATAAGGCTTTGCTTATTAAGAGCATTGCCGATATGGTTAAGGACAAGAGAATAGAAGGTATTAGTGATATTAAAGACGAGTCGGATAGACACGGTATGCGCATGGTTATAGACCTTAAAAAAGACGTCAATGCTCAAGTTGTTCTTAATACGCTCTATAAACATACGAACTTGCAGGTTAAAGACGGAATTATTCTTCTTGCACTTGTTGACGGAGAACCCAAGGTTTTAGGCTTAAAAGAAATATTAGAGCATTATATTGCCCACCAAGAAGACGTTATAGTTCGTCGTACTAAATATGACCTTGCAAAAACTGAAGAGAGAGAACATATAGTTAAAGGTTTAGTTATTGCACTTGCAAACATTGATAGAGTTATTGAGATAATTCGTCAATCTTCTGATAAAAATACTGCGTGTGTAGCGCTTATTCAAGAGTTTGAACTTTCAGATAAACAGGCAAATGCTATTCTTGAAATGAGATTGCAAAGATTAACTAGTATGGAAGTTGAAAAACTTAAAGAAGAACTTGTAGAACTTGAAAATACAATAGCAGACCTAAAAGATATACTTGCTAACGAGTCTCGCGTTAAAGCAATTATAAGAAGAGATATGGAAGAAATTAAAGAGAAATATCCTTCGCCTAGAAAAACCGAGTTATCTTATGATTACGGTGATATTGATGAGGCGGATATGATTCCCGTTGAAGATATCGTTGTAAGTTTAACGCATTTTGGTTATGTAAAACGTGTTTCAGTTAGTGAATATAGAACTCAACGTCGTGGTGGAAAGGGTGTTACCGCTCATAAACCTAAAGAAGAAGATTTTGTGGATAATATGTTTATTGCATCAACTCACGACGATATATTGTTCTTTACTGATAAAGGTAAAGTGTACAGTATAAAAGGTTATAATATACCAGTTGGTACAAGAACGGCAAGAGGTAGGGCAATAGTAAACGTTCTTCAGCTTTCTGAAAACGAAAAAGTTCGCGCAATGATTCAGGTTAAATCTGATGCTGAAGGCTATATCGTTCTTGCAACTAAAAACGGCTTAATCAAGAAAACTTCACTTTCAGAATTTGCTAATATTAGAAAAGTTGGTAAAATTGCAATAAGTATCGTTGAAGGCGACGAACTTATTTCAGTTCAACTTTCAAGTGGTGAAGATGAAATAATAGTTGCATCTCACGAAGGTAAGTGCATTAGATTTAGTGAAAACGACGTTCGCGCAATGGGTAGAGATACTCAAGGCGTAAAGAGTATGACCTTAAATGATGACGATTACGTTGTTGATATGTCTATAATTAAAGAGGGCTATGAAGTTATCACTATGACCGAAAACGGTTATGGTAAACGTTCAAACGTTGAAGATTACAGATTGCAATCACGTGGTGGTAAAGGTGTTAAAGCCGGCGTATTTAATGAAAAAACCGGAAAACTTGTAAATCTAAAACTTGTTTCTGCACAAGAAGACATAATGATTATAACAAGCAACGGAACTATTATAAGAGTTGCTGCAGACGACATAAGCACTATAGGTAGAGATACACAAGGCGTTCGTATAATGAGAATTGACGATTCAACTGTTTCAAAAATTGCAATTTCACCCAAAGGTGATGAAGAAGATGAAGAAACGCCCGAAGTAACCGAATAATTTTTGTATTTATATTTATACTCACGGTAAACTGATAAGTAGGTTTGCCGTGAGTATAATAAAAAAATTAAAAATATTTAAAAATTTTCTGTTTAGTTAGTGTTTTATATTGACAAAACAAATTTTATTTTATATAATAGATAAGCATTTGAAAGTTATTGTTGCTGATATGGCTCAGATGGTAGAGCACATCCTTGGTAAGGATGAGGTCACCGGTTCGATTCCGGTTATCAGCTCCAAAAAAAACGACCTACGTAAATTTGTAGGTCGTTTTTTTTTAAAATTTTAATAAAAATAAAGTATAAATGTAATTCGCTATTTAGACATTTTTAAAATTATTAAAAATATCATTGTTTAACTTATTATTTTTAATATGATTATGTTAAACATAATAGGTCTTTTATTGCTAAAATCAATATAATTTGATAACATTTTTAAACGGTATGAATATGCCGTTTTTTATATTGACTAGGCGTAAATCCTGTGCGTTTTTTAAATAAGCGTGAAAAATAATTATAGTTATCAAACCCTATTTTTTCTGCAATTTTTCTTATATCAGTCGGTTCTGTCATAAGAAGATATTGTGCCTCATTTATTTTTTTATTTATAACGTAATCTATAATTGAAGTGTTAGTTTCTTTTCTAAAAAGTTTTTCACAATGAACGGGCGAAAAGAAAGTGTGTTCGCTAATATCCGTTAGAGAAATTTTTTTATTTAAATTTGCACGTATATATTTTTTAATTTTTAAGACAAGGGGATTAGTTTTAATATCACCGTTTTGAAAGTTTAATTGTTTAATTAAACATTGTAGTAATAGTAAAAGTCTTTCGTCGTCGCGGTAACTTGTTAGTTCTCTAACGGCGTCGCAAGTGGTAATTAAATTTTTAATAACGGAATTTACTGCGTTAAGATACAAAATTGCAGAACTATCTTCGTTGATTTCATCAATGAAGTTAAAACTTACGTAGTCAACTTCAGTTTTAGAAATTCTATCGCGGATAGAACCGTAAGGTATATATATAACGTCGTTTGAATTTAAAACAAATTTTTTGCCGTTAATGACGTATTGCATTTGTCCGCTGAAAATTACGGTTATTTCAGAATAATGCATAAGCAATTATTAAAAAATAATTTTGGCGTAACAAAGTTAATGTTTGAATACCCAACGTATATATTTTACAATTTTTAAATCTTAAAGGTTTTTAAATATTCTTTAACGTCGTTTGAAATTCTAAAACTTTCAACCGCTTTTTGAATTGATTTGTTTTGTATAAACTTGGGCAAGGTTTTGCTTTCAATCAGTTTTACAGTTTGGGCGTAATTTTTTACTAATGCAACGCTTATAAACCAAGCAATAGCCATATTTATATAATAATGTTCGCAACAGGCGCTAATTGCAATGCTTAAAACTTCTTCGCAAAAATTTTCGCCAAGAAAATAACCTAGCAATGTTACAATAGCAAATCTAACCGTATAAGGGTTATCGCTTTTTATCCAAACTTTAACTTTATTAAAAACTGCTGGTAAATTTTTTTTAAAAATTTTTAATCCGCTAACGGTGCTGTCGCAAATCGCCCAGTTGTCAATAAAGGGTAAAAATCGTTCAATATTATCTAAAACCCAACTCAAATTTTCCTTTTCAGATGCAATCAACAATCCGTGTAAAAAATATTCTTCATAATAGGTATGTTTGCCCGCTAGAAACGAAAATACTTCTTCTTTATTGTTTTTTATGCTTTTTACAATATTTTTTATCGTTGGAACTCTTACGCCTATAATAGGGTAAGAAGTGTCTGGTATCAGTTTTTTAGAAAATTCTTTATACTTAATATCTTGATTATCAATTAGCAACCGTGTCAAGTCGTTCATAATATACCGCGCGCATTGCAAACTTTTTCTATTGCGTCAATTACCACGTCTGGGAAACCTTCGCCAACACGTTTTAAATTTTCAAAAAATTGTTCTTGCGCAGTTTTACTGCCTGTAACGTCGGTTATGCCCTTAATCATAACTAAAGGAACGCTGTTTGATAGGCAAACTTGTCCTATTGCGCCACCTTCCATATCTCTCAAACTGCAACCCATTTCATTTATTGAATCAATGTCTTTTTTGTCGTTAGTAAATCTGTCTGCGCTTGCTAAAACACTTTTTTCAAAATTTTCAAGTCCGTCTAAACAAGTGGGGAAGAAAACTGAATTATAGTCTTGAATGTAGCCTAGTGGAACACCGTCAATTTCCCTTAAATCAAAATCAAATTGACAACATTTTTCTACTGCATAATATTTAAGAATTTCTACACTATTATTCATTCCACCGCAAGTGCCAAAGTTTAAAATAAAGTCGGGCGAAAATTTATCTATAATAAATTGAGTTGCAAGAGCGGCATTTACTTTACCTATACCGCTTATTATAATTACGGCAGAACGGTTTTTTATTTTGCACGTATACGCTTTTTTATCTGCTAAATTTATGGGCTTTAAATCGTCAACTTTTTCAAGCAATGCTTTAGTTTCTTTTTCTAGCGCAACAACTATTCCTATCATAATAACTCCTTTTGTCTAAAATTATTTTATTTAACACACTATAAAATATTATATCATTGATAATAATATTTGTCAATAAAGATGTTATTTGTATATGTTTTGAAAAAAATTAAAATTATTTTTTAAATCAAGATTAAACGCTATTTTATACTTTCACGATTTTAATTTTACTTGGTAGAAATTGTTTTATTTAGCAGAAAGAAGAAAAAATACCCCCAAATTTTAAAATCGTGAAAATGAAAAAAGTGCCATAAAATCACTTTAAACAACTTAAAATGCCGTTTTTTTGTTTGTTTTAACAAAAAATTTACTTGACAAGGTAATTAAAATACCCTAAAATAATGAAAACGTGTAACAAAATAATTTTGCTAAACGTAAAATGGAAAATGGAGGGTTGTGATGAAAGTTAAACACGGAAAAAATTTTATATTAAAAAATAAGCGTTCTATATTTATTGACTCAACGGTTGTAATAGGCGATAACGTAACAATATATGAAAATAATAGAATAGAAGGTTACTGCGAAATTAAAGACGGGGCTGTAATTATGCCAAATTGCTATTTAAAAGATACGGTTGTTGGTTGCAATTCCGTTATAAACGCTAGTCAATGCGATAGCGCAGTTGTTGGGGATAACTGCTCTATAGGTCCGTTTGCGAGATTAAGACCAAATGCAAAAATAGAAAACTGTGCTAAAATAGGTAACTTTGTAGAGGTAAAAAACGCCGTTATAGGCGAGGGAACTAAAGTTAGTCATCTAGCATACGTTGGTGATGCTGAAGTAGGTAAAAATTGTAATATAGGTTGTGGTGCTATTTTTGTAAATTATAATGGAAAATCTAAAAATAAAACTATCGTCGGCGACGGTTGTTTTATAGGTAGCAACTGTAATTTAATTGCACCATTAAATATAAGTGAAAAATCTTACATATGTGCAGGAACAACCGTTACTGAGAACGTAAACGTAGATGATTTTGTTATAGGTAGAGTGCGCGCACAAGTTAAAGAAAACAGAGCGCATCAATATTTAAAGGGGGAAAATTAAAATGGGATTATTTTTTGGTACTGACGGATTAAGGGGAAAAGTAAACGAAGATTTAAGTTTTAATATAGCGTATAAAATAGGCAACGCTTTATCTATACTTAAAGAAAATCCAACAGTTTTAATAGGTAGTGATACGCGAATTTCTAATACGTATTTAACTCTTGCGGTTGCAAGTGGTGCAATGAGTGGAGGTGCAAAGGTTATGGATGTTGGCGTAATTCCTACTGCTGGCGTTGCTTATTTAACACGTAAAATCAAAGCCGATTATGGAATTGTTATAAGCGCATCACATAATAGCGGTGAATATAACGGAATAAAAATATTCAATTCCGACGGTTATAAATTGTCGGATAAGGAAGAAGAGAGAATAGAACGCTGTTTCATAAGAGAAAAAGTAAATGCTTTTCCAGATATAGGCACGTATGAACAAAATTTTAATCTCTCAAAGTTGTATAAAAATTATTTGGTAAAGGCTAGTGAAAACAGCCTTAAAGGATTGACTGTAGTTCTTGACGGCGCATACGGTGCGTCGCATAGAATTGCACCCGACGTGTTTAGAAAGTTAGGGGCTTCGGTTATCGCTGCAAATTGTGTAAACGACGGAAAAAAGATAAACGAAAATTGTGGCGCGTTATATCCTGAAAATCTTGTAAAAAGAGTTTTTAGATATAAAGCAGACGTTGGGTTTGCATTTGACGGGGATTCTGACCGTTTGATTGCCGTTGATGAAAAGGGCAATATTATTGACGGTGATATGATAATTTACGGCCTTGCAAAGTATTTAAAAAAACAGGGTAAGTTAAAAAAAGATGCAGTTGTTGGAACAAGTCACACAAATATGGCTATCGAAGAAGATTTGGCAAGCGAGGGTATTGAACTTATTAGAACGGATATCGGGGATAAATACGTGCTATCAAAGTTAATAGAGAAAGATTTATCACTTGGTGGGGAACAAAGCGGGCACGTAATTATAAAAGATTACGCAACAACTGGCGACGGAATTTTAACCGCCATAATAGTTGCAAATATGATTATTAAAGAAAAAGTAACTATGTCAGAGGCTTTAAAAATTGATTTATATCCGCAAGTTAATAAAAACGTTGTGGTTGAAGATAAGTTTAGAATAATGAATAGTGAAGAGTTAGGTAAGGTCGTTGCCAAATATAATGCAGAACTTGGTTCTGGTGGCAGAATTATGATAAGAGCGTCTGGCACTGAGCCTAAAATTCGTGTAATGGTCGAAAGCAAAAATAAAGAATTAAATGAAAATATTGCAAATACCGTTGTTGGTATAATTAAAAGAATTAACGCAGAAGTTTAATATTTTCGATTGTTTAGTTTTTAACGTGTTAAAAATTTAATAGTTTAGCAAATAAACGCGATAGGCAAAATAAAAGTCTATCGCGTTTTTACTTATGAATTTATTTTAAAGGTTGTGGTGAAAAAGGTCAAAAAATAATAAAAATTAACTGTTCTAAACTTAAAATTATATTTACAAAATTATTATAATATGATATACTTAACTAAAAGGGGGAGTATGCCATATGAAAATTAGTAAAAGTAAAATGTTGGTTGGAATTTTATCAATAGCAATACTTGTTGTATCTTTAGTCGTTATGTTTTGCGACATATTTATTCCTATTAACTTCTGGGTTCATCCTGTTTTGAACTTTTTATTTTGTTTATTTACGGGGTTTGGAATTGTTGCAATAGTGCTTGCTTTTATCAATAAGTCATCTTGGTATTTTTTTATTTGCGCAATTTTGTTAGGTTTTGCATTGTTATACGCTCTAATAAATTATATTGAGTGGTGGATTGCAATAATAGTTGCCGTTGTGTTTGCTATAATTATATCTTTGTTGAGTTTTATAACTTCATCAAACAAAACCGAAAGTATTGCTCTTAACGCATCGCCCGATTATAAAAACTACGAGCAAAGAAAGGCTGAAGAGCAAAGCGTGAAAGAGGAAACAGAAGAACTTCCTGAAATTAAATCATTTAAATAATAAGAGAAACTAAAATGGATAATAGAAATTTAACCTTACTTACCGACCTTTATCAACTTACAATGATGAACGGTTATCTAAAGCACGATAAAAAAGATGAAATAGCGGTTTTTGACGTCTTTTTTAGACAAAACGATATGATAACTTATTCATTAGCTTGTGGGTTAGAACAAGTGGTTAACTATATACTCAATTTAAATTTTGGCAAAGAAGAAATAAGTTACTTAGATAGTTTGGGTATTTTTAGTGAAGGATTTCTTAATTATCTAAAGAATTTTAAATTTACTGGCGACGTATATGCAGTTCCAGAAGGAACGGTTGTTTTCCCAGGCGAGCCTATATTAACCGTTAAAGCTCCTATATTGCAAGCGCAACTTGTTGAAACTGCGATTTTAAATATAATGAATTTCCAAACTCTAATAGCGACTAAATCTGCAAAAATATGCTATGCGGCAAAAGAAGATATAGTTATGGAATTTGGTTTGCGTCGCGCCCAAGCGCCAGATGCTGGTATTTATGGCGCAAGAGCCGCCGTTATAGGTGGATGTAATTGTACTTCAAACGTTTTAGCAGGTAAAATGTTTGATATTCCCGTTTCAGGCACGCACGCGCACAGTTGGGTTATGAACTTTAAGGACGAGTATACTGCTTTTATGGAATACGCTAAAACGTATCCCGATAACACGTTGTTGCTCGTTGATACTTATGATACGTTAGGTCAAGGTGTTCCTAATGCAATTAAAGTTTTCGACTGGTTAAAAGAAAACGGATATAAACCCCGTGGAATAAGGCTTGATTCTGGCGACCTTGCATATTTGTCTAAAAAAGCAAGGCAAATGCTAGACGAGGCAGGTCATAAAGATACCATAATATGCGCATCTGGGGACCTTGACGAATATTCTATAAATTCTCTTAAAAACCAAGGCGCATGCATTGATTTATGGGGCGTTGGTACAAGGCTAATAACAAGTGCAGATATGCCTGCTTTAGGTGGTGTTTATAAACTTGCTGCAGTTATTGATAATGACGGTAACGTTACACCCAAAATTAAACTTTCAAATAATTCTGCAAAAATCACCAACCCAGGGTTTAAAGATATTTATAGGGTTTACGACAAGAAAACGGGTAAGGCAGAGGCGGATTTTATCTATTTGCGTGGCGAAAATATTGATACAAATAAACCTTTAGTACTTACGCATCCTACGGAAAGATGGAAAAAAATCACTTTTGAAAATTATGAGTTGCGTTCGTTACAAATTGAAGTTATTAAGCAGGGTTCTTTAGTTTACGATATGCCTTCTTTAAAGGATATAAAAGAATACGCAAAGCGTGAACTTGAAAGTTTTTGGGACGAATATAAACGCCTTGATAGACCGCACATTTATAAGGTGGATTTATCTGACGGATTATATGAATTGAAAAAAAGTATGCTTGAAAAAATACGCGGGGCTAACGTTTTATAAGCGGGGGGAATTGTTTTGGAACTTAATAAAAACAAATACTCTAAAAAGGAAGTTGCAGATATTCTTACCGCATATAAAGGCGAATATGAGAAGCGTATTTCTGAAAATAGAGAAATTATTAGCAGATTAAATGATGAAATTAAATCACTAAATGCTTACGTCGATAGTCTAAAAGAAAAGGAAAATATTTTGGTGGCAACTTTGACTAGAGCGGAAAAAACTGCTATGGAAGTTGAAGAAAATGCAAAACTACAATATTCGCTAGAAGTTGAAAGACTTAAAAAGTTTTCAAAAAAGTGGAATGCATATTTTGAAGAGTTGAAAGATAAATATCCGTTATATCCACCAGTAAAGAAAGCGCGCGCAATAAAAAATGAAGTAGATTGTGTAACGGAAGAAGATAATCCAAAAGAGTTTATCAATAGATTAGACAGTCAAATACCTGAAACTAATGGCAAAACTTTTGACCCAAAAAAGAAGATTAAAGATTATATAGCCGCAACAGGTGTTAACGGCTTTAATATAGATGAAGTGCTCAACCCAGGCGAACTTCAGTTGGAGGATTTATGCAAAGAATTAGGGCTAATAGATTCGGACGAATAATTCTTGAACTTTTGCCTTTATTTATAGTTATTGTTTGTACCGTTTTAGACCAGATAACAAAAACTTGTTTTAAGAATCTTTATTTTGAAAAAGGCGGTAGCACGCAAGTTATAAAAAACTTTTTTTATTTAACTTATACCGTAAACACAGGTGCTGCGTGGAGTTTTCTTGCAGACGTTTCTTGGGGTCAAACTTTTTTTAAGATTTTAACTGCCGTTTCGTTAGTTTTATTCGTATTGTTTTATATTTACGCTTTTAAGCGCAACTACAAATGGCTTAAATATTCTATTGCAATAGTGGTAGGCGGCACGCTAGGTAATTTTATAGATAGACTTTCTTTTAATGGCGTTACCGATTTTATTAGTTTGGTGTTTGGCGATTATTACTTTCCGGTGTTTAATCTTGCCGATTCGTTTTTGACAGTTGGGGTAATAATGTTAATAGTGCATTTTCTATTTTTAGATGAAAGTGCTTTGTTTAAAAAGAATAATGGAAAAGAAAACGATTCTAATAGATAACGGCGGAGTTCGTGTCGACGTGTTTTTAGCGGAAAAACTAGAATTCACACGTTCAAGAGTAAAAAAATTATGTGATGACGGTTTTGTCAGAGTTTTAGGTAAAGTTATAAAGTCTAACAAAATTTTAAAAACAGGTGAAGAGATAGAAATAACTTTGCCTGAAGTTAAAAATTTGGACTTAACACCAGAAGATATTCCCATTGACATAATTTATCAAGATGAAGACGTTGCCGTTATCAATAAGCCTCAAGGTTTAACCGTTCATGCAGGTAACGGCACAAATGGTTCAACGTTAGTTAACGCTCTTTTATACCATTTAGATAACCTTTCTGGTATAAACGGTGTGATAAGACCTGGTATTGTTCATAGGATTGACAAAAACACTTCAGGACTACTTGTCGTTGCAAAGAATGATAAAGCGCATTTGGCTTTAGCAAAACAACTTGAAAATAAAACTTGTAGTCGCGTTTATTACGCTTTGCTTGAAGGCATTTTGAAAGAAGATAGTGGAAGAATATCGACATTTATAGGGCGCAATCCTAAAGATAGAACAAAGATGGCTGTTGTAAGTAGCGGGCGTGATGCAATTACCGATTTTAACGTTGTAAAACGTTTTGAAAATTACACTTTATGTAAGTTTTCGCTTAAAACTGGCAGAACGCACCAAATTAGGGTTCACGCAAAATATATAGGTCATCCTATCGTTGGGGATAAAGAATATGGTTTCAAAAACCAAAAATTTAAACTTGACGGGCAACTTTTGCACGCAAGCGAATTAAAATTTATACATCCGTCTACTGATAAAATAGTTAGTTTTTCTTGTCCGCTACCTAAATATTTTGAAGATATATTAAATAAATTGAAGTGATTATGAAAGTTAAAACTATTTTGCTTGATTCTATGGCAATCAGTCGTGCATTGCGTAGAATATCGCATGAGATTATCGAGAATAATAAAGGTGTAAGCAACGTTGTATTGTTGGGTATTGCAAGAGGCGGTATCCCTGTTTGCGATTTACTTGCTGAAAATATTTACAATATAGAAAACGTTAAAGTTCCAGTTGGTAAACTTGATATAACGCTTTATCGTGACGATTTGCCACAAGACCTTGACGATGCAAAGGTAACTGGTAGCGAAATTGATTTTTCGCTTACGGATAAAGACGTTATATTGTGTGATGACGTGTTATTTACCGGTAGAACGGTAAGGGCAGGGATTGATGCAATAGTTAAACGCGGAAGACCAAGAACCGTTCAACTTGCTGTATTGATTGACCGTGGGCATAGAGAATTGCCTATACGCGCAGACTACGTTGGCAAAAACGTTCCAACGTCAAAAGAAGAAGTTGTTTCGGTAACTTTTGACGGTGCAGATAGTCGCGCAGTTATTTTAAGTGCAAAATAAATATTAAATTATATAAGGACGTGATTTAAGTGGCTAAATCTTTGGTAGCAATAGTCGGCAGACCAAACGTAGGTAAATCAACTTTTTTTAATAAGGTTGTCGGCAAAAAAATTTCAATAGTAGAAAATTTCCCTGGCGTTACTAGGGACAGGCTTTATGCTGACGCAGAATGGTGTGGTCGGTATTTTACGCTTGTTGATACTGGTGGGCTTGAATTAAAATCCACAGACCAAATGTGGAAACATATTCAAAAACAAGCAGAAATAGCAATAGAAACTGCTGACGTTATAATATTATTTACAGATGCTAAAACTGGGCTCAATGCATCAGATGAAGACGTGGCTATGAAGTTAAGGAAATCTGGTAAACCAGTTGTACTTGCTGTAAATAAACTTGATAATTATGACCCCGAAAAACTTTATGAATTTTATAATCTTGGTTTAGGTGAGCCGTATGGAATATCTGCAGAGCACGGAACGGGCATAGGTGATTTGCTTGATGACGTGGTTGAAAAATTAGATGCTAACGGCGATAAAGTTGAAGACGACTCAATTAAACTTGCCGTAGTCGGAAAACCTAATGCGGGTAAGTCAAGTTTATGTAATAAATTACTAGGTTTTGACAGAACGATTGTGTCTGACATAGCAGGTACTACGCGCGATGCTATAGATACACTTTTTACTTATAAAGATACTAAATACACAATTATTGATACTGCGGGTATTAGAAAGAAAAAGAGCGTTGAAGAAGACCTTGAATATTATAGTGTATTGCGTGCTTTGGGCGCAATACGCCGTGCAGACGTATGTATTATGATGATTGATGCGTCTGAGGGCGTTACTGAACAAGACGTTAAAATTTGTGGTTATATACACGAACAAGGTAAACCTTCCGTTATAGTTATGAACAAATGGGACCTTATAGAAAAGGATACTAATACTATAAATAAGTTTAACTATGACTTAAACGAATCACTTAAATTTATGGATTATTTGCAACCTATTTACGTTTCGGCAAAGACAGGTCAGCGTACTGATAAAATTTTAGACCTTGCTCAAAAGGTGTTAGATAACTCTCGCCGTCGTATTTCTACGGGTCAGTTAAATGATTTAGTGCTTGATTGCGTAAGAGCTAACGAACCCCCGTCGGTGAATGGAAAACGTTTAAAAATTAAATATGCAACGCAAATGGGCGTAAACCCACCTACGTTTATTTTGTTTGTAAACGAATCTGCACTAATGCACTTTTCATATAAAAGATATCTTGAAAATTGTATACGCAAAGCGTATGATTTTTCAGGTACTCCTATAAAAATTATGGTAAGGGAAAATAACGAGGATGAGTAATCTGTGGCTTTTAATAATTTTTGCGCTTTGTAGTTATGCTTTTGGCAATATAAACTGGGCGTTGATTATTTCAAAATTGAAGAAAACTGACATTAGAAAACTTGGAAGTGGTAACCCAGGAACTTTAAATATGAGCAGAAATTTAGGTTTGGGCTTGGGGCTTTTAACTTTCTTTTTAGATATCTTAAAAGGCGCTATACCAACGTTGATTGCGTTTTTTGTTACCAAAAACCGTGTCTTTGAAGGGACTACTTTTAACGTTGCAGATTTAGCGATATATCTTGCAGGTTTTTGCGCTGTACTAGGTCATATTTATCCTGTTGTATTAAAATTCAAGGGCGGTAAGGGTATCGCTTCAACTATCGGCGTATTTTTAGTGTGTTCGTCAGTTTATGGTTGGGAATGGGCAGTTGTAATAATTATGGCTTTGGTGGCTGCAACCTTGTTTATTTATTTTACTGAATTTGGCGCAATGGGTTCGTTTATTGCAATTACACCGCCGGCAATAGGAAATGGTATAAGGTTATATCTTGCTTATAATGAGGTAGTAACAGACTTTACTTTTTATATAATTTCTAATATTTTAATTCTTTTAATATGTCTATTTACATGGTTTGCTCATAGACAAAATATAAAAAGAATGCTTGCTGGCGAAGAACATCCAACATCTATAAAAGAAATGGTTGTTAAAATGAAACTTAAAAAGGCTCAAGCAAAAGCAAATGAAAAGAAAAAATTAGAAAACGTTAATACTAATAATGATTGTAATAACAACAAAAAATAATTTTTTCAGTAAATTTTATTAAAATCTCATATGTTTATCAAATCTCTCATATATTACTTGTGTAATGTTTGGGAGGTTTTTTTATGGAAAAATACAATATCTATAAAGATATATCCGTAAGAACGGGTGGGGATATGTATATCGGGGTCGTTGGTCCTGTCCGTACGGGCAAATCAACGTTTATAACTCAATTTATGCAAAATTTTGTGTTGCCTAACATAAGCAATAAATTGCAAAAACAGATAGCAACTGACGAAATGCCACAGTCAGCAGATGGTAAAATTATTATGACTACGCAACCAAAGTTTATACCTGCAAATGGCGTAAGAGTTCAGTTTAAAAATAAAATTAGCGCAAACGTAAGGCTGGTAGACTGCGTTGGTTATTTAGTTGAAGGTGCAGTTGGGCACGTTGAAGACGATAAGCCAAGGCTGGTAAAAACCCCGTGGGATGATAAAGAATTGCCCTTTGAAAAAGCGGCAGAAATAGGAACAAGAAAAGTTATAGAAGATTATTCAACCGTTGGAATTGTGGTAACAACTGACGGCAGTATAGGGGATATTCCACGCGCAAATTATATCAATGCAGAAGATAGGGTTATAAACGAGTTAAAAAGCCTTAATAAACCGTTTGTTGTGGTGCTAAACACAAAAAATCCTAATTCAGATAAGGCGCTATCTATATCCGCAGAAATAGAAAGTAAACACGGTGTTTCGGTACATTGTGTGGATGCTTTAAATATGAATGCTGATGATATATCGGCAATTATGGAAAAAGTTTTGCTAGAGTTTTCTATGTGTGGTTTTAACGTTAAAATTCCACAATGGATGCAAGTTTTGCCTGCCGAAAACAAAATTATTGCGGAAATGCTTGGTGAATTAAAAAAAGCATCTTGTTCAATTAAAAAAATGCGTGATTTTTCTGAATTAGATAATATATTTGAAGATAGCGAATATTTTAAAAAACTTAAAGTAAATGATTTGAAATTAGACAAAGGCATTGTTGAATACGAACTTGTTTGCAAAGATAATTTATTTTTTAAAGTTTTATCTGACGAATGTGATGAAAAAATAGACGACGATTACGAGTTGATGAGTTATATTAAAACTTTTTCAGCAGAAAAGAAAAAATATCAAAAAATTAAAGATGCGCTTATTGAGGCTGAAGAGAGCGGTTATGGTGTAGTTTTGCCAACCGTTGACGAAATGAATCTTGAAGAACCAGTGCTTGTTAAGCAAGGCGGTAGATATGGGGTAAAACTTAAAGCGTCTGCACCTAGTTTGCATATAATGAAAGTTGACGTTGCAACCGAGGTATCGCCTATCGTAGGAACGGAAAAGCAAGGTGAAGATATTATAAATTTTATTATGAATAAGTTTGAAGATAATCCTGCAGGTATTTGGGAAACAAATATGTTTGGTAAATCTTTGCACGATTTAGTCAATGAAGGGCTTGCTGGCAAACTTACGGCAATGCCTAAAGACGCGCAGGGTAAAATGAGAAGAACTTTAACGCGCATAGTCAACGAAAATCGTGGCGGGATAATTTGTATATTATTATAAACTTTTATAAAACTAAAAAGTGGCAACCAAAAACAGTTGCCACTTTTTTCTATTTATTGTCATATTTAATTATAATTTTTTCGAGCATTGCAACTAATGCGTACATAAGTGTTGCAAGTAAACATAATACAACGGTTGATGCCATAACTAAATCTAACTTAAAAACCTGACCGCCATAAACTATTAAATATCCTAGCCCTGCGCGAGAAACTAAATATTCGCCCATGATAGAGCCTACCCACGCCATGCCTACGCTAATTTTTAGCATACTGATAAACGTTGGCAGAGAACCTGGTATAACAAGTTTTGCTAAAATTTGCAATTTATTAGCGCCCATTGAACGAAGTAGTAGAATTTTGTTGGTGTCCGTGGCTAAAAAACCATTAAGCATTGTAATTATTGCAACGATAATACCGATAAGAACTGCCATAAAAATTATTGCTTTACTACCGCTACCGCACCAAACTATAATGATAGGACCTAAGGCGATTTTTGGTAAACTATTTAGCACTACGATATATGGTTCTAATATTTTTCGCAATTTTTCAGACCACCATAACATAAGTGCAATAACGTAACCTAGACCTACGGCTATTAAAAATCCAAGCATAGTCTCGTATAAGGTTATACACATATGACGTAAGAGATTATTTTCCACCCACAACGTTTTAATTGTAACGATAATTTTTGAAGGGCTACTTGATATAAACGGGTCAATAACACCTATTGAGGCAAAAACTTCCCAAAGTCCTAATATAAATATCA
This sequence comes from Clostridiales bacterium, assembly GCA_015069425.1. Classification (GTDB taxonomy): domain Bacteria; phylum Bacillota; class Clostridia; order Christensenellales; family Borkfalkiaceae; genus UBA1259. Next base: position 54,381 of record SVIP01000003.1, read on the forward strand.
ATATAGAAAAACGCATTATCCAAATAAAAATGTTTTCGCGTTTAACTTTTTTTACGTATAATAAATGAGGTGGGGAAAGGTCTTTTTTCTTTTTCATGCGTGTAACTCCTTCCAAATTTTTTCAAATAGTACGCTAAAGTTTGGGTTTTCTCTGCGCCGTAAAGGACTATCGCCATCTAGGTTGGGCTTAAATATCGATTTCACCATTGCTGGTCTATCGGTTAGCACTATGATTTTGTCTGACATAGATATCGCTTCTGATATATCGTGCGTGACTAAAACAGCAGTTTTCTTTTCTGCTTTAATAATTGAAAAAACGTCATCACAAACGGATAAGCGTGTTTGAGAATCGAGGGCAGAAAAGGGTTCGTCAAGTAATAATAATTTAGGGTTTGAAACTAAAGTTCTAATCAATGCTACTCTCTGTCGCATTCCCCCTGAAAGTTGAGAGGGATATTTTTTCTTAAAATCTTTTAAGCCGTATTTATCTAAAAGTAAGTTTGCGTATAAGCGGTTTTTTTCATTGTTAATTTTCTTTATTTCTAGTGGTAAAAACACGTTTTTTTCTATAGTGCGCCACGGAAAAAGATGGTCTTTTTGTAACATATAACCTAAATTTTCTCGTGTTGGCTTATTACTACCGTCTATAAAAATACTGCCAGAAGTCGGCGTGATTAGCCCTGCAATAAGTGATAGTATTGTAGTTTTTCCACAACCAGAAGGACCTATTATTGATACAAATTCACCGTCATAACAATAAAAACTCAAACCGTTTACCGCTGTTATTTCATCAGTAATTGTGTAGTAATTAAGCGATACATTTTTTAATTCAAGTAGTTTTTTCATATTTTTTCCACCGTATAAAAAATTTATATTTAGCCAAACACCTCGCTAGCTAACGTGTTGTCGACTATTTTGTCAAAGGGGACTTTGTTAGAAAGTTCACCTGCGTTAGACATTATGTTTTGTAACCTTGTAAAACTTGCCTCAGTAGCCTTTAAATCTTTTTTCCAAGCATCTATTGCCTTATAACTCTTTAATGACGTTTCTATTGAAGTTATGCTTGTTGCGGGAAATTGTTTTACTATTGCCTCTGCAACTTCATATTCCGTATGAGTAGCCATAAATTCGTGGGCCTTTTTTAACGCTTTTAAGAAAGATTTTAACTTTTCTGAATTATTTTTAATGTAACTGCCTAGTGCTATAAACGACGTGTAAGGAATTTCACCACCTTGCTCGCCTACGCTTGCAACTACGTGCCATTTTCCACTTGCTTGATATTCAGATGCCGTGGGTTCAAATACCGTGCAATAATCAGCAGTTCCACCTAAAAACGCGCTGGTCATATTGTTGAATTGTACGTCAAAATTTAAGTTAAAGTCAACGCCGTTTTTCATACCTAATTCGTTAAGAATATATTCAAACGTCATTGCTGGAACACCGCCTTTTCTACCTGCCAAAATCTCTTTGCCAGCAAGGTCGGTCCATTTAAAATCTGGCTCGGGTGTTTTAGATACTAAAAACGAACCGTCTTTTTGCGTTAATTGACCAAAAACTTTGGGATAATCGGCTTTACCTTGATTGTAAACGTAAATAACCGTTTCTGGTCCCATAAGTCCTATGTCGGCAGAACCTGAAAGGACGGCTGTCATAGAATTATCCGCACCGCCTCCGTTCGTTAATTCAATAGTAAGGTTTTCATCTTTAAAATATCCGTTTTCTATTGCCAAGTAAAGTGGGGCGTAAAATACAGAGTGCGTAACTTCGTTGAGTTTGATAACACCTGCGTCTTTTTCTTTACAGCCTGAAAAGGGAATTAATATAAGTAATGCTGAAATAAAAATCGTTAAAAATTTTTTCATATCAATCTCCAAATAAATATTTTTTATAATTTATTCTATGAATTTGATTTTATATTTGACAATGTTCGGGATAACATTTGACTTTATCATTTTATTCAAGTATAATAAAAAAGTATTGTAAAAAGGAGAAAACGCCTTATGGATATGGCAAAAACTTACAATCCTTCTGAATTTGAGAAGGAAATTTATGAAGAATGGGAAAGTAACGGATATTTTAAAGCGCAAGTTGACGCAAATAAACTTCCGTTTACTATAGTTATACCACCGCCCAACATTACTGGGCAGTTGCATATGGGGCATGCTTTGGACGAAACTCTTCAAGATACGCTTATTAGATTTAAGCGTATGCAAGGGTATAGCGCGCTTTGGCTTCCAGGAACGGACCACGCATCAATAGCAACTGAAGTTAAAATAGTTGAACAGATGGCAAAAGAAGGACTTACGAAGAATGATATCGGTCGTGAAGGCTTTCTTGAAAGAGCGTGGGCTTGGAAAGAAAAATACGGCGGTAGAATTATAGAACAGTTAAAAACTCTCGGCTCGTCTTGCGACTGGTCTCGTTTAGCATTTACTATGGACGATAAATGTTCTCGCGCAGTAAAAGAAGTCTTTGTAAACTTATATAACAAAGGTCTTATTTATCGTGGAGATAGAATTATCAACTGGTGTCCTGAATGTAAAACGGCTCTCTCTGACGCTGAAGTTGAATACGTTGAAGAAGATAGCAATCTTTGGTATATCAAATATCCCGTAAAGGATAGTGATAAATACGTTACGGTTGCAACATCAAGACCTGAAACTATGCTTGGCGATACTGCCGTTGCAGTAAACCCTAAAGACAAACGTTATGCAGGAATGGAAGGCAAAACTCTCATTTTGCCTATCGTAAATAAAGAAATTCCTATCGTGTTTGACGATTACGTTGAACTTGAATTTGGTACGGGTGCAGTTAAAATTACACCTGCTCACGACCCTAACGACTTTGAAGTTGGTTTAAGACATTCTTTAGACGTAGTTCGCGTTATCGCAGACGATGGAAAAATGAACGAAAATGCAGGTAAATATAAAGGAATGCCTGCACTTGAGTGTAGAGAAAAAATAGTTGAAGAATTAAAATCTTTAGGTGTTTTGGAAAAAATTGAACCTCTTCACCACAGTGTAGGACATTGCTATAGGTGTAATCACACTGTTGAACCTATCGTAAGTAAACAATGGTTTGTAAAAATGGAACCTTTAGCGAAGCCCGCTATTGAAGTGGTTAGAAAAAATAGTGTAAAATTTACACCCGATAGATTCTCTAAAATTTACTTTAACTGGATGGAAAACGTTAAAGACTGGTGTATTTCACGTCAACTTTGGTGGGGGCATCGTATACCTGCTTATTATTGCCAAGATTGTGGCGAAATGATTATAAGCAAAGAAGACGTTAAAGTTTGCACAAAATGTGGAAGTTCTAACATCAAACAAGATGAAGACGTGCTTGATACGTGGTTTTCTTCTGCGCTTTGGCCGTTTTCAACCCTTGGATATCCTGACAAGACGGAAGATTTAGAATATTTCTATCCTACCGACGTTTTGGTAACCGGTTACGATATTATATTTTTCTGGGTAGCAAGAATGATTTTCTCTGGATTAGAGCATATGAAACGTATACCGTTTAAAGACGTTCTTATCCACGGACTAGTTCGTGATTCTCAAGGTAGAAAAATGAGTAAATCTCTTGGTAACGGTATTGACCCGACGGAAATTATCTCAAAATACGGCGCTGATACGCTTCGTTTCTCTCTTATAAACGGTGTTGCTGCCGGCAGTGATATGAGATTTTCTGATGAGAAAATTGAAGGCGCGCGTAACTTTATGAACAAAATTTGGAACGCTTCTCGTTTTGTTATTATGAACGCAGAAGATAAAAAGATTTTAGATATTAAAGATTGCAAACTTTGCGCTGCTGATAAATGGATTATAGCAAAATTAAATAAGACGATAAAAGAAGTTACCCTCAATATGGAAAAATACGAAATGGGGGTTGCGCTTGCTAATTTATACGATTTTGTTTGGACCGATTTCTGCGACTGGTATATAGAGTTGACAAAGCCTGTGCTTTACGGTGAAGATGAAAAAAGGCGTAACGACACGGTTAGCGTTTTAACTTACGTTCTTGGTGAAATAGTTAAACTTTTACATCCGTTTGTTCCATTTATTACAGAAAAAATATACAAGAGTATACCTAACGCAAAAGGACCTTTGATGCTTGCGGATTTCCCAAGATATAACGCTAAACTAAACTATCCTGCAAGTGTAAAAGAAGTTGAACCTATAAAAGAAATTATAAAGTGCATTAGAAACATTAAAGCGAAAGTTGGCGCAGCGCCGTCAAAGAAAGTAACACTTTACGTAAAAACGGAAAATAAAAAGCCCATTAAAAACGGGGCAATTTATATTTTGAAACTTGCTGGTGTTTCTGATATTCAAATTATTGAAGATAAATCGGTGTTGCCACCAAAAGTTATTGCGCAAGTTATTGACGGATTTGAACTTTTTGTTCCGCTAGGTGAACTTGTTGATTTAGAACAAGAAATATCTAGACTAGAAAAAGAGCGTCAATCTGTTGAAAGTGAAATTGCTCGTGCAAACGGCAAACTATCTAATCAAGGATTTTTAGATAAAGCGCCCAAGAGTTTGGTTGACGCTGAAAGGGCAAAACTTGATAAATATATAGACATGCGCAAAAAGATTATTGCACAACTTCAAGACTTAAAGGGTTAAAATATAATTTTTTAATTCATTTACGTTATTACTAAATAAAAAAGTTTTGATATTGAACCTCGACGCACCGTCGAGGTTCTTTTTCGTATCGTCAATAAAAAGAGTTTCTTCTGGTACTAGTGAATATTTATTGAGTAAAAATTCATAAATTTTTGGATTTGGTTTAACTAGGTTTATCGGCGCAGAGAAAACTAAACCGTCAAACTCTGCAAAAATAGGGTACTTATTTATTCGCTCTATAAAATGCATAGGCATATTTGATAAAACATAAAGTTTATATCCCTTTTGTTTTAATTCAAAAATAAACTCGTATACACTATCTATTTTATGCATATAATAATCCCAGTTTTCTAATAATGATTTTGCAGGGCCGTGTAAGTTTTTTGGTAGTGTTTTTAATACTTTTTCTATATGTTCTGATAAACTTATTTTGCCCTCATCTAACAATTCCCACTCAAAAAACACCTTTTCTTTAAGAAGTTCATAGTGTTCGCCTTGATAAAAATGAGATAATAAATAATCGTGGTTAAATTTTAATATAACGTTGCCTATGTCGAAAATAATATTTTTTATCATAATATAAGTTCCTTCTTTTTAGTGTTTTAATCAATTATATTAGTAGTGCATTACGCTGTCAAACAAAAAGTTGTTTTTTGATATATTTTTGGCATAATTTTACATTTTTTTGCTTAAAATGTGGCGTTGGGTATTGACAAATACAATATATTGTATTATTATATATATAACTATAATTATATTTAAAAGGAGTAGGCAAATGAACTACAAAAACGCTATGTGGCGCAAAGATATGCAACTTAAACTTGATTACAATAATATGATGAAAGAATACGTAGGTGAAGAACAAGGTTTTTCTGCTAAAGATTTTTCTAACAGTAAAGACGTTGTTGCTCAGGCGTTTGATACCGTGTCTAAAAACCGCGGAACGGGTATGATGGGGTGGACGGAACTCCCTTATAATCAAAAAGAAATTGTTGAAGATATAATTTTAACTGCTAAAAATATTAAAAAGAAATTTGATAATTTTGTTGTGCTTGGTATAGGCGGTTCTGCACTTGGTCCTATAGCCGTTTTTCAAGCGCTTTGTCATTTAAGACACAATGAACTTCCAAAGTCAAAGCGTAAATTCCCTAAATTATACGTTGAAGACAACGTAGACCCTGAAAGAATGGTTGCCTTGCTTGACGTGTTAGATTTAGAAAAAACGGTGTTCAACGTTGTAACAAAAAGTGGCGCAACAAGTGAAACAATGTCGCAATATTTAATCATTATGGATATTCTTAAAAAGAAATTTGGCGACAAAGCAAAAGACCATATGATTGCAACTACTTCTGCTCATAAAGGTAATCTTATAAAGATTGCACAGCAAGAGGGCTTAAAAACTTTCTATATACCCGACGGCGTTGGTGGAAGATTTTCAGAACTTTGCCCAGTAGGTTTATTGCCCGCAGCGGTTGTAGGTATTGATATTAAGCAAATGCTTGCCGGTGCTGCTTATATGGATAAACTTTGTATGAAAAAAGACCTAAAGAAAAACCCTGCGCTTATTTGCGCATTGCTTGAATATCTTGCAATGCAAAGAGGTAAAAATATCTCTGTAATGATGCCTTATGCAGACAGTTTAAAATATATTGCAGACTGGTATTGTCAACTTTGGGGTGAAAGTTTAGGTAAGGCTGTAGATAACGAGGGTAACGAAATATTTGTAGGTCAAACACCCGTAAAAGCGTTAGGTGTTACAGACCAACATTCACAAGTTCAACTTTATCGTGAAGGACCGTTTGACAAGGTTATAACTTTGATTGCGGTAGAAAATTATCGCAAGACGGTGGATATAAGTAACGGTTGCGAAGATATCCCCGACGTAAATTTCTTGTGTGGTCATACAATGAACGAACTTATTACCGCAGAAAGAAAGGCAACGGAATACGCACTTACAACTGCGCATAGATTAAATTATACTATAACGTTACCTGAAGTAAATGCGTTTACTATAGGCGAATTGCTTTATTTGTTTGAAATGGAAACTGCTTTTACTGGTGCAATGCTTAACATTGATACCTTTAATCAACCAGGGGTTGAGGGGGGCAAAAATGCAACCTACGCGCTTTTTGGTAGAAAAGGTTATGAAAAAACAAAACAAGAAATGGATAATGCGCCAGCAAAAAAGGCTGATTATATTTGTTAATAAGTATGAACGATAATAATAAAAAAAGTAAAGAACAGTTGCCATTATATCTTTTCCATCAGGGCACAAACTATAATGCCTATGAATACATGGGTGCTCATTTTACCAAGGAAAATGGTAAAAATGGCGTTGTGTTTCGTGTCTGGGCGCCAAACGCTGACCAAGTTTCCGTAGTTGGGGATTTTAACATTTGGGACCAAAACGAAAACGTTATGGCAAGAATTAGTGATGGCGGTGTATTTGAACTTTTTATTGAAGGACTTAAGGTTTTTGATAATTATAAATACGCCGTTAAACGTGGCTCTAACGTAGTGCTTAAAGCAGACCCGTACGCTTTTCATTCTGAAACGCCGTCGGGTACAGCGTCAAAAATTTACGATTTAGATTGTTATAAATGGAAAGATGAACAATTTATCGCAAATAGAACGACAGTATATGACAAGCCAGTTAATATTTATGAAGTAAATTTAGCGTCTTGGAAACGCCATGAAAACGGTGGATATTATTCTTATAAAGAACTTGAAAGAGAATTAGTGCCTTACGTTGTTAAAATGGGCTATACCCACGTGGAATTTATGCCTGTTGCAGAGTATCCTTACGACGGTTCTTGGGGCTATCAAGTTACTGGCTATTATTCCGTTTCATCAAGGTTTGGCACGCCTAAAGATTTTATGTCTTTAGTTGACGCATTTCATAAAAATGACATTTCCGTAATAGTAGACTGGGTTCCCGCTCATTTTCCAAAAGATTTGCACGGTTTATATGAGTTTGACGGAACGCCTTGTTATGAAAATCAGGGTTGGGACAGAAAAGAACATAAAACGTGGGGTACTAGAATTTTTGACTGGGGCAGAAACGAAGTTCAAAGTTTTTTGGTTTCAAACGCGCTATTTATGTTTGAAAAATATCATATTGACGGCTTAAGAGTTGATGCAGTTGCATCAATGTTATATCTAGACTACGATAAAAAAGACGGCGAATGGTTACCTAACCAACAAGGTGGAAACCATAATCTTGAGGCTATTGCATTTTTCAAAAAATTAAATACAGCCGTATTTGAAAGATTTCCAAATGCGCTTATGATTGCTGAAGAATCTACTTCATTTCCACTAATCACTAAACCCGTTGATATAGGCGGATTAGGTTTTAACTATAAATGGAATATGGGGTGGATGAACGACACTTTAGCGTATATGGAATGCGACCCTTATTTCCGTTCGGGTTTGCACGATAAACTAACCTTTTCAATGTGTTATGCCTTTAGTGAAAATTTTGTTTTGCCTATTTCGCACGACGAGGTTGTTCACGGCAAAAAATCTTTGTTAGATAAAATGTTTGCATCTAACATTGAAGATAAGTTTTCATCATTGCGAGCATATTTAACCTATATGTTTGCGCACCCTGGTAAAAAACTTAACTTTATGGGCAATGAATACGGTCAGTTTAAAGAGTGGAATTATAAAGAGGGTTTAGAGTTTTTTATGCTCGGCTATGATTTGCATAAAAAATTACACAACTTTAATAGAAAATTAAATAAAGTTTATAAAAATACTTCAATGTTATATGAGATTGAAGACTCTTGGGACGGTTTTTCGTGGATTTCTGTTGATGAGCGAGATAGCAACGTTATATCTTTTAAGCGAACGGATAAAAAAGGTAATCAGTTAATTGCTATTATGAATTTTTCCGGCGTTGATTTCCCAAAATATCGTATAGGCGTTGACGAGGGGATATATAAAGCCGTTCTTTGCACTGACGACAAAAGATTTGGTGGTAACGGCATAATGAAGAAAAAAACATTCAAAACGTCAAGAAAATCTGCACACGGTAGAGAAAATTCTGTTCAAATTTCTCTTCCAAGATTTTGCGGAATATATATGATAAAACAAGGTTAAAATTTTAAGGAGATATACTCTAATATGGTAAGGAAGAAAAGATGTGTGGCAATGCTTTTAGCAGGTGGACAAGGTAGCAGGCTTTACGCCTTGACGGGTAACATTGCAAAACCCGCAGTGTCGTTTGGCGGTAAATATAGAATTATTGACTTTCCACTTTCTAATTGCGTAAATTCTGGTATTGATACAGTTGGCGTATTAACTCAATATCAACCGTTGATATTGAATTATTATATCGGCAACGGTCAACCGTGGGACTTGGATAGAAACTTTGGTGGGGTTCATATTTTGCCCCCTTATCAAGGTAAAGACTCGTCAGACTGGTATAAGGGTACTGCAAACGCAATTTATCAAAATTTGCGTTTTATAAAGCAGTATAACCCTGATTACGTTTTAATTTTATCAGGCGACCATATTTACAAAATGAATTATTCTTTAATGATAAATTATCACGTGTTAAACGGTGCGGACTGCACTATCGCCGCTATAGACGTGCCTATTGAAGAAGCGTCAAGATTTGGTATATTGAACACAAATTCTGACGGTAGTATATATGAGTTTGAAGAAAAACCAAAAAAACCAAAGTCAACGCTTGCGTCTATGGGCATATACGTGTTCTCAACTAAAAAGTTGTGTAAGTATCTTGAAGAGGACAATCTTAATCCCGACTCTTCTAACGATTTTGGTAAAGATATTTTACCAAAGATGTTGTCGTCGGGTGAAAAAATGATGGCTTATCGTTTTGAAGGTTACTGGAAAGACGTTGGAACTATTGACTCTCTTTTTGAGGCTAATATGGACTTGCTTGGGGACAATCCGAAGTTTGACGTAAGCGATACGTTATGGAAAATTCAGTCAAGAAGCCCGTTAGCGCCACCGCATTACGTGGGCGATAGCGGAAAGGTTCACAACAGCATTATAATGTCAGGTTGTGAAATTTACGGCACTGTTGAAAATTCAGTTCTTGCAAGCGACGTTATAGTCAAAAAAGGTACTGTTATAAAAAATAGTATTATAATGGGCGACGTAACTATTGAAGAAGATGCCACGATTGATTATTCTATAATTGACGAAGGTGTAAAAATAGGCAAAGGCGCTAAAATAGGTTGTTCTAAAAATGAGTGCAAAGGAATTGCGGTTGTAGGTCGTAACTGTAAAATTGACCAAGATACAGTTATTCCTGGCGGAAAAATCGTTGATAAAGAAACGTTGAAATCGGAGGGAAAATAATATGAGAGCAGTAGGTATAATATTTTCAAATATTCACGACAACAACGTTCCCGAACTAGCAAGAATTAGAACGCTTGGTTCTATCCCGTTTGGCGGAAGATATCGTTTAATAGATTTTCCCTTATCAAATATGGTAAATTCGGGTATAGACACGGTTGGTATAATAACAAAAAGTAATTACCAGTCTTTAATGGACCACGTTGGTAGTGGTAAAGACTGGGATTTGGCAAGAAAAGACGGTGGTGTTATAATATTGCCACCTTTTGGCGATACGGACAGCAATAGCCTATATACTTCTAGGCTAGAGGCTTTGAAAGGTATAACTAACTTCTTGTTCCGCGCAGACGAAGAATACGTTGTTATGACCGATTGCGACGCCGTTACTAGAATAAATTATAACGAAGTTATTGAACAGCATATTCGCAATCATGCAGACATCACGCTCGTTTATAAAAAATACGAAAAGGGAACTTATTCTGCAAAGCAAGCAACTACCTTTAAGATAGAAGACGGTAGAATAGTTAGCGTTAATTACAAAGAAAATCTTGATGAAGAATATTCAAATATTTTCACTAATATTTTCGTAATGAAAAAATCTTTGTTGCAAAATATAGTTATGGACAGTATATCACATAACAAGCGCCACTTTATGACGGACGTAATTGCAGAAAACGTTGATTCGCTCAAGATTATGGGCTTTGAACATAAAGGTGTTTACGAGGCTATAACGTCGTTACAAGCATATTACGATTCTAATATGAAAATGTTAAATGAGTCAATTCGTCACGAGATTTTTGGCGATAGAAGTGTATTTACTAAAATACGAGATTCTGCGCCTGCAAAATACGGCAATAGCGCAATAGTTAAAAATTCAATGATTGCCGACGGTTGTGTAATTGAAGGCGAAGTTGAAAATAGTATACTTTTTAGAAACGTTAAAGTTGCGCGTGGTGCAGTTGTTAAAAATAGTATAATAATGCAAAATACCGTTCTTGGCGAAAATAGCACGCTCAACTGTATAATTGCCGATAAAAACGTAACAATTAGAGATAGAAAGGTTTTATCAGGAAGTGAAAACCATCCTTTCTATATCGGTAAGGGAATAATGATTTAAATAGAAAACTTACAAGGAGTTATTTAATGACAAAAACAGCAACGAAAAAAACTGTTTCTACTAATAAGAAAACTACAACCAAACCAAAGCCAACGGCTAAAACATTACCTGCAAAAGAAACTGATACGGCAACTGGAAAATTACCTAAAATTAAAGTTAGCAAAAAGAAGAAGATTGTATTTTTGGGGTCAGAGGCTGCGCCTTTTATTGCAACAGGTGGTTTGGCAGACGTTTTGGGGTCTTTACCTAAAGCGCTTGCAAAAAATAAAAATTTAGACGTTAGTGTAATTCTTCCGCTCTATAGCAGTATAAATAAAGATTTTAGACCTGAATTTAAGTTCTTAACTAACTTTAACGTTTCCGTTGGTTGGCGTTTACAGTATGCGGGAATATTCTATTATGAATATCAAGGCGTAAAGTTCTATTTTATTGACAATGAGTTTTACTTTAAGCGTGAAGGCAATATTTACGGTTTTTATGACGACGGCGAAAGATTTGCTTTCTTCTCAAGAGCAGCGTTAGACACAATAGCAAGGTTGAATATTTATCCTGACGTTTTGCATTGTAACGACTGGCAAACGGCTGGTTCAATAATATACCTTAAAGGTATGTATTACGGCGACGAAAACTTTAGAAGAATTAAAAGCGTATTTACTATTCACAATATCGAATATCAAGGAAAGTTCGGTATGGATACGTTTGAAGATTTGTTTGGGTTTACTTCTTCTATCAAAAATTACGTTGAGTTTGATGGAATGGTAAACTTAATGAAAGGCGCTATTGAAATGAGTGATATCGTTTCAACAGTAAGTCCTACTTATGCACAAGAGATAAAAAATTCTTATTTCGCCCACGGATTAGAAAATATAATCAACAGAAACGCTCACAAACTTTACGGTATACTTAACGGTATAGACGTAGATTATTATAATCCCGAAACGGACAAATATCTTTTTGCTAAATATTCGGCAGAAAACCTTGAGGGTAAAGCAGTTTGTAAGGCAGAACTTCAAAAGATGTTGAATTTGCCCGTTCGTGCTGACGTGCCTATAATATCTATAATTTCACGTTTAGTTTCGCATAAAGGGCTTGACTTGGTTAAAGAGGCTATTGAGCCGTTGTTATCAAAAGACGTTCAAGTTATTATTTTAGGTAAAGGTGAAATAGGTTACGAAAACTTCTTTAATCATATTGCGCGTTGTTATTCGGGCAAGTGCGTAACCGTTATAGCGTTCAATCAAGATTTGTCAAGAAAAATTTATTCAGGTTCAGACATATTCTTAATGCCGTCTAAAATGGAACCTTGCGGTCTTTCTCAAATGATTGCAAGCCGTTATGGTACCGTGCCAGTAGTTCGCGAAACTGGCGGGCTAAACGACAGTATTAAGGCGTATACCGGAGTTAAGGGTAACGGGTTTACGTTTAGCGATTATAACGCTCACGATATGCTTTACGTTATCAACGAGGCGATAAGAACTTACCAAAATAAACAAGAGTGGAAAGACGTTCAAAACCGTGCTATGACAACGGACTTTTCTTGGAAAGTTCAGGCTGGGGAATATGAGAAACTTTACAATAAATAATTGACGTAATTAGGAGACAAATATGAATTCAATGACCGAAAAAGAAGCAATCGGACTTATAAAGAGCAAACTTTCTAGATATTTCGGTGTTTCACCAAAAGAGGCAAGCAAAGAACAAATATACAAAGCAGTTGTAATGTGCGTTAGAGATATTTTGCTTGAAAAACGCAGTGCGTTTAACAAAAATTATCGTGATAAAGGTGGTAAAAGGGTTTACTATCTTTGTATGGAATTTTTATTAGGGCAATCGTTAAAGAACAATACTTACAATTTAAGTATACAAGATTCTTTTAACGACGCATTAAAGAAAGAGTTTAATTGTTCACTTGAAGAACTTTATGAAATGGAACCAGACGCAGGGCTTGGAAACGGCGGTTTAGGTAGACTTGCTGCGTGTTTTATGGATGCTCTTGCTAGTCAAAATTATCCTGCAATGGGATATTCAATTAGATACGAATACGGTCTTTTTAAGCAAAAAATAGTTGATGGTTGGCAAATGGAATTACCAGACATTTGGTTGCCAGGTGGTGAAGTTTGGCTCACTCAACGCCACGATAAAACTTTTAAGGTTAAGTTTGACGGCCATCTTAAAGAATACTGGACGGAAAACGGACTTAAAGTAGACCATTTTGATGCACAAGAGGTTGAGGCTGTTGCTTACGATATGATGATTTCTGGTAAGGATAGTGAGGCTGTTTCTGTTTTAAGATTGTGGAAAGCGCAAAATATTCGTGATTTTGATATGAAAACCTTTTCTCAAGGTGATTATATTAGAAGTATGCAAGAAGATAATGAGGCTGACCTTATCTCAAAGGTTTTGTATCCGTCAGACAACCATTTTGAAGGAAAATCTTTAAGACTTAAACAACAATATTTGTTAGTTTCTGCAGCGTTACAAGACATTGTTCAAGACCACGTTAAGCGTTATGGCTCTTTAGATTCTTTGCCAGATAAAGCGGCAATTCATATTAACGATACGCACCCAGCGCTTTGTATACCTGAACTTATGAGAATCCTTATGGACGAACGTGGTTACACTTGGGATGATGCTTGGAATATCGTTACCAAAACTGTTGCTTATACAAATCACACGGTTATGAGTGAGGCTTTAGAAAAGTGGAGTGAAGACCTTATTGCTAGAAGACTTCCACGTATCTATATGATTTTGAAAGAAATTAACCAAAGATTTTGCGCAGATATGTGGAATAAGTTCCCTGGGGACTGGGATAAAATTGACAGAATGAGCGTATTTTCGCACAGCCAAATAAAAATGGCAAATTTATGCGTAGTTGCTTCGCACACCGTTAATGGTGTTTCTGCGCTTCATAGTGAAATTATTAAGAATAGTATTTTTAAGGACTTTAACGACGTATATCCTGAAAAGTTTACTAACGTAACTAACGGAATTGCGCATAGGCGTTGGCTTTGTCAATCTAACCCAGAACTTTGTGAACTTCTTAACGATTGCATAGGCGATGGCTACGTTTCAGACGCTTCAAAACTTATTGATTTTAAAAAGTTTGAAAATGACCAAACGGTACTTAAGAAATTGAACGAAATTAAGCGTTTGAAAAAATTGCAATTCTGTGATTTTGCAAGCAAAAAACAAGGTTTCAGAATTGACCCAGATTCTATTTTTGACGTGCAAGCAAAACGCTTGCACGAATATAAGCGACAATTACTAAATGCGTTGTATATAATATCTCTGTATAACGATTTGAAAGAAAATCCCGATTTACCTATGACACCAAAGACCTTTATTTTTGGTGCAAAGGCTGCGCCTGGTTATTATTTTGCAAAACAAATTATTAAACTTATTTGTTGTTTAAGTGAAGATATAAGAAAAAATCCTAAAGTAAATAAAAAACTTAACGTAGTTTATATGGAAGATTATTGCGTTTCTATGGCAGAAAAACTTATGCCTGCTACTGAAATTAGCGAACAAATATCACAGGCAGGCAAAGAGGCTAGTGGTACTGGCAATATGAAGTTTATGATAAACGGCGCGTTGACAATAGGTACGCTTGATGGCGCAAACGTTGAAATGAAAGAGGCGTGTGGTGACGACAATATATTCATTTTCGGGCTAACTACGGAAGAAGTTGATAGACTTTGGAAACAAGGATACAATTCGTCGGTTTATTACGTTAATAATAAAAGGCTTGAAAAAGTTATCAACGCGCTTAACGTTGGTTTTAATGGTCAAACTTTCTCTGACATTGCGCAATATTTATTGACGGGTAGCCCCATTGCAGACCCGTATATGTGTCTAGCGGATTTTGGCGCATTTTGTGATATTCACGCAAAGGCAGATGAAGTATATAAAGATAAAATTTTGTGGGCAAGAAAGAGTTTAAATAATATTTCTACAGCAGGTATTTTTGCTAGCGATAGAAGTATTAGAGAATATGCCGACAGAATTTGGAAACTTAAAAGGATAAAATAATTGATGGAATATTTTAATCCACTTGATAAATTTTATAAGAGTCATACGGGTGCAGTACCCGAAAATACTGAAATAACGTTCAGAGTCAAAGGAAATTTTGGCTCTGTCGTTTTGCTTATAAAAAAAGATGGCGAAAGTGATTATTATATTCCGTTAGAGAGCATTGACGATTATTTTGAGTGCAACGTTTCATTAAAAACAGGGCTATATTTTTATTGCTTTCATATAAACGGCAACAATTTTTTAGGTTTAGATAAATATTATACTGCCACTTTGACAAGCGAACCTAAACGTTTTCAACTCACCGTTTACGATAAAGATTATAGTGTTCCAACTTGGTTGAAAGGTGGTGTAATCTATCAAATTTTTCCAGATAGATTTTATCGTGCAGAAAAAGAAAAACATATTGAACAAAATAAAGTTTTACACGATAACTGGAAAGACATCCCTGTTTTTGAACCAAATGAAAAAGGTCAAGTTTTAAATAACGATTTCTTTGGTGGGGACATTAAAGGTATTATAGAAAAATTAGATTATATAAAAAGTTTGGGGGTAACTGTAATATACCTTAACCCTATATTTAAGGCGTTTTCTAATCACAGATATGATACTGGTGATTATATGAGCATTGACCCTTTGCTGGGTACGAAAGAAGATTTTAAGAAACTTATTGATAAAGCAAACCATTTAAATATAAAAATTGTGCTTGACGGTGTTTTTAATCACACGGGCGACGATAGTTTATATTTTAATAAATACGGAAATTATCCCTCTATAGGGGCTTATCAAAGCAAAGAGTCAAAATATTTTGGTTGGTATAATTTTACTGAATATCCAAATAAATACGATTCTTGGTGGGGAATAACGGTTTTACCTGCTATAAACGAAAAAAATCAAGGTTTTATTGATTTTATTACTGGAGAAAACGGCGTTTTAGAACATTATACTAAAATGGGTATAGGTGGCTGGCGTTTAGACGTTGTTGACGAATTGCCCACGGAGTTTGTTAGAAAAATCAGAACAGCCGTAAAAAAGGTAAATTCCGACGCAGTAATAATCGGGGAAGTTTGGGAAGATGCGTCTAATAAAATTGCTTATGGCGTTAGACGTGAGTATTTTCAGGGTAGAGAACTTGATTCTGTAATGAATTACCCTTTAAAAAATGCAATTATAGACTATATAAAGTCAAAAAAAATAAATAATTTATCTTACTTAATTAAAGAACAAATAGACCATTATCCAACTTTTGTGCTCAATTCTTTAATGAATATATTAAGTACGCACGACACTTGCAGGTTGATTACCGTTTTAGGCGGAGAAGATTGCTTAAATAAATCTAAAATGCAAATGTCTAAAACGTTTATACCTGAAAGTGAACTGCAAAAATCAAAAGAAAAGTTGAAAATTGCTTCATTGTTGCAGTATACTCTCTGTGGTGTTCCGTCTGTATATTATGGAGACGAAACAGGTATGCAGGGATACGTTGACCCACTAAATAGGCAAACATATCCTTGGGATAATCAAGATGTTGAACTTATTAAATGGTATAAATTTTTAGGCAATCTTCGCTCAAAATATTCAGCGTTTGCAAACGGAGAATTTTGTGAAATTTATGCACAAGGTGGCACTTTTATCTTTAAAAGGTCAACCGACAAAAGTGAAGTGATGATAGCAATAAATTTAGATAATCAGCCTGTTACCTTAGAGTTTGAAGGCAAACTTTTAGAACTGATAAGTAAAAATCAATTTACAGGTTGTTTTGAATTGCCTGCAAACGGTTATGCCGTTTTAGTAAATCAAGATTTTTAATGACGGCAAAAATACCATAAAAACAGTTGACTTTTTATAAAAAAGATGTTAATATTTAGAAAAAGAATAAACCGATGAGATAAAGTAGTATACGTATTATAGGTCTTTAGAGAATTTGCGGTTGGTGCAAGCAAATGGCAGGTGTGCGTAGAATGGATTATCGAGGGTGGCGGTGAATTAACAGTAGCCGTTGACGCAGTAAGCCGAGCGTTAAAACGGCAGGGTATGACAGTACCTGAAAGAGGCAATTTGTTTTGCGAAAATGGGTGGCAACACGGTAAAATTCGTCCCATACGAGTTTACCGTGTTTTATTTTTATCACTAATACAATAAAGGAGATGCTGATATGAAAGACAAAAAAATTCCTACAAAGATATTTTTAGAAGAAAAGGAACTTCCTAAATTTTGGTATAATATAAATGCAATTATGCCTGAAAAGCACGAACCTGCATTAAATCCTAAAACGTTAAAACCTTGTACGCTTGAAGACTATAAAGAAGTTTTTTGTGAAGAACTTGCTAAACAAGAAATGAATATGACTGACGAGTATATTCCTATCCCTGAAGAAGTTCAAGATTTTTATACAATGATTAGGCCTTCACCACTCACAAGGGCTTATTGTTTAGAAAAAGTTTTAGATACGCCTGCAGAAATCTACTATAAATTTGAGGGTAACAATACTTCAGGTTCGCATAAGTTAAACTCAGCAATAGCGCAAGCGTATTATGCTAAAAAAGAAGGTTTAACTTCGCTTACTACAGAAACTGGAGCAGGGCAATGGGGAACGGCACTTTCAATGGCGTGTGCGTATTTTGGGCTTGATTTAACGGTATTTATGGTTAAATGTAGCGCAGAGCAAAAACCGTTTAGAAAAGCCGTAATTGAAACTTACGGTGGAAAGGTTATTCCTAGTCCCTCTATAACTACAAAAATTGGTAGAGATATTCTTGAAAAATATCCTAATACGGGTGGTTCGTTAGGTTGCGCTGTTTCGGAGGCAACGGAAAAAGCGCTTGAAACACCAAATTGTAAATACGTTTTAGGTAGTGTTCTTGACCACGTTATTTTGCATCAGTCAATTATAGGGTTAGAAACAAAAACTGCTCTTGAAAAATACAATATTGAACCTGATATGCTAATTAGTTGCGTAGGCGGTGGCTCAAATTTTGGTGGATTTATTGCGCCTTTTGTTAAAGATAAAATTAACGGAACAAAAAATTATAGAATTATAGGCGTTGAGCCAAAGTCTTGCCCGTCACTTACCCGTGGTAAATATGCTTATGATTTTGGCGATACCGGTAAGATTACGCCATTATTAAAAATGTGTACGTTAGGTAGTGGGTTTATGCCTTCGGCAAATCACTCTGGTGGTTTGCGTTATCACGGTATGAACCCTATCGTATCTAAACTTTATCACGACGGTTATATTGAGGCAGTATCTGTTGAACAAACAAAAGTGTTTGAGGCGGCTGTTCAGTTTGCAAAATCTGAAGGTATTTTACCAGCGCCAGAATCTTCACATACTATCAGAGTTGCAATAGATGAGGCGCTTAAATGCAAGCAAACGGGCGAGAAGAAGAAAATTGTATTCTGCCTTACTGGTACGGGTTATTTTGACCTTAAGGCATATTCTGCGTTTAATAACAACACTATGGTAGATTATATTCCTACTGACGCTGACTTACAAAAAGGCTTTGATACACTACCAAATATTACTTATAATAAATAATTGCTCAAAGCCTTAAAAGTATAAAAATTTTAAGTATTTGCTTGCAATGTTAAGCAAAATATATTATAATAGATATATAAAATGTATGGAGGATACTTTAGATGGCAACAGTCGATAAGGTTATTGAACTCATTGCTCAACAATTAAATAAGTCTGCTGATGAAATTACGGTGGATAAGGAAATAGTTAAGGATTTAGGTGCAGATTCTCTTGATGTAGTTGAAATGCTTATGAGTCTTGAAGAAGAGTTTAATATTACCGTTCCTGAAGAAGATGCTGTCAACATTAAAACCGTTGGCGATATCGTTAAGTTGATTGAAGAAAAACAATAATAAAAACAATAAGAAATAAAGTCCGCTTAAAGATAAGCGGACTTTTAATTTAACAAAAAGCGCGGTAATGAAACCGCGCTTATATATTATACTTTTCTTTTAAGTTCAAATTTACTAAATGCTTTTTGTAATAGCCAACTCAGCGGAATATCTAAAAGGACTATTGATAAAACGATAAGTAAATGATGCCAGTATGTTGAAAGCGGTAACATTACCGATAAAGAAAGTAGTGAGTTTAGTATTCCCGATAGAGACAAAATGGTTATTACTAAAATTATAATTACGTGGCTAAAGAATATCGTTGCACGGAATTTGTTCAAAGGATAGCACGTTGTAAATAGGTTGATAACGCCTGCAAACGTAAGGGCATATATACCCATTGTATCGTAAATTTCGCCAGGGAAACAGCCAACCGTAATTCTAAATATTTCAACAATAATAACACTTAAAATCATTAACAATGCGCTTGGGACTGATTTTTTAATAACGTAACTTATAAATCTACCTTCAACTAAAGAGTCGTTAGGTTGGAAAGATAAGAAGAAAGAGGGGATACCCGTTATAAAAATTTCAAACATAATCATATTTGAAAGCCTATAAGGATAAGCGTTCATGTACGGTAAGCACAAGGTAATTATCGCCATTAACATTGTAAAAAGTGTTTTCATTAAGAATAACGACGCTGAACTTTGAACGTTATTTATTACACGCCTACCTTCATAAACAACTTTAGGCATAGAGTTAAAATTGTTGTCAAGTAGAACTAGGTGCGAAACGTTTCTTGCTGCATCACTACCTGCTGCAACGGAAATAGCGCAATCAGATTCTTTCAATGCCAAAATGTCGTTTACGCCGTCGCCAGTCATTGCCGTAACGTGCCCAGCGGCTTTTAACGCTTTAACAAGTATCGCTTTTTGTTCGGGTGAAACTCTTCCGAAAACAGTATAATCATTAGCAACTTTGTAAACTTCTTCATCGGATAGCCCTTCAAGACTAATAAATTTATCCGCACCGTCTATTCCTACTCGTTTGCTAACTTCTGCTACGGTAACTGGATTATCACCAGATATAACTTTAATAGAAACGTTATTTTCCTTAAACCATTTAATCGTGCTAACGGCGTCTGCGCGAACGTTGTCTGCAAGTATAATCAATGCAACGGGTGAAAAGTCGTTAGGAACACTGTCTTCTGTAAGTGCGTTATTTGAGTGCGCTAAAATTAGAACTCTCAAACCTTTTTTTGCATAATCATTGATTTGATTTTCAAGGGATAAGTAAGACTCTTTATTTAGCACGAATTCAGGTGCGCCAAACGCATAAGTGCCTATTTGTTCAAATGTTACCGCAGACATTTTTCTTGTAGAATTAAACGGAAGTATTTGTAAACTTTTATAAATATTGTTTTGACCAAATTTATTATATAAGGCAATAGCAGTTTGGTTGTTATCTTTTAATGCAACAAGCATAGAACCTATAATTTCGTCAACGTTGTTGGTTTTTGATAACATTACGGTTTCTTGAACGGTCATTTTTCCGTCTGTAATTGTACCCGTTTTGTCAAAACAAATCGTGTCAACCCTTGCTAACATTTCAAGTGAATATAAATCTTGAACTAAAGTATTATGTCTTGCAAGTTTTATAATTCCAACTGCAAGCGCAACGCTAGTAAGCAAGAACATACCAGCAGGAATCATTCCGATAACGGGGGTAGACGTTTTATAAATTGCCATTGCAAAATCTTCAGCGATAGTCGTTTTAATCATCCAAGCAGTCGCTATAGGAACAATAATCAAAATAACGAACTTAATTATTAGTTTTAATGAATTCATTATTTCCGAATGTGGTTTTTTATATTCTTTTGCTTTTGCGGATAGAGTTTCAACGTAATTTTCTTTACCAACCCTTTCTGCTTTTGCATAGCAAGTTCCACTAGTAATAAAACTGCCTGCTAAAATCAAATCGCCAACTTTTTTCTTAATAGGAACAGATTCACCAGTTAAAAGTGATTCGTTTACTTCAATATCACCTTCTAAAATTATACAGTCTGTAGGAATTTGATTTCCGATACCTAAACTTAAAACGTCGTCTAAAACAACGTCGGAAACAGCAATGTCAACAGTTTTTCCGTTACGGATTACTTTAGTGCCTTTGTTTGCAATGAGGGATAGTTTGTCTATGCATTTTTTTGCACGAATTTCTTGAAAAATACCTATTGATATATTTGCAATATAAAAGAAAACAAAAAAGAAGTCTGAAAGTTTAACGGAATTTCCGTCGCTCAATTCTTTTCCATATATAGATATAAGCGCAATGAAAACAACTAACCCTAATAAATTAAAAAACGTGCAAACGTTATTAACAAAAATATTCAAATAAGATTTAGAATACTTTTGTTTAACACAGTTGTTTAGTCCATTTTTAATTCGCTGGGATACTTGTACGTCATTTAACCCCTCGGCTATCGAGGGGTTAAATCTTTCTGGTATTGCGCTTGGTTGTATGTTTGTTTTCATAAATATTTATCCTAAATATAGAATTTACACAATGATATTTATAAGACGTTTTGGAACGATAATAAGTTTTTTAATTTCCTTTCCGTTAAGTTCTGTACTGAGTTTTTCGTCTTTGGCAATAATTTCTTTAACCATTTCTTCAGTAACTTGACTTGGAACCATAATTTTGGTACGCATTTTGCTGTTAATCTGAACGGCAACTTCGACTTCATCAAGAACCAACGCACTTTCGTCGCATTCTGGATATTTGCTGTTAAATATTGAATTTTTATTGCCTAAACTTTCCCAAATTTCTTCAGCGAAGTGAGGTGCGCAGGGGGCAAGAAGTTGAATAAGTGTCTTAAACGCTTTTTTGAGAACGTGAATATTTTTGTCGCCTTCAATTCCATCGTATTTTGTAATTGCATTTAACAGTTCCATAAGACGTGCAACGGCTGTATTGAAAGAAAAACTTTCCATATCTCTATCTACGCATTTGATAGCGTAATTAACGGCGTAATTTAAGTCTTTTTCATTTTTACCCATTAAATTATTTTTGCCGTTTGGGGTAGAATTGAGTTTTATTGCAAGTCTTTCAATTCTGTCAAGGAATTTAGTAATAGCCTTAATGCCGTCATCACTCCAAGGACCGCCTTCAGTGTAAGAGAAACCAAACATAAGGTAGAGGCGTAGAACGTCTGAACCGTATTCTTGAACGTACGGGTCGGGCGCTATAATATTTCCTTTAGATTTACTCATTCTCATTCCGTCTGGTCCTAAAATTATACCTTGGTGAACGAGAGATTTAAAAGGTTCGTCAAAATTAAGATAACCCATATCGCGAAGTGCTTTTGTAATAAAACGAGCATAGAGCAAATGCATACAAGCGTGTTCAGCACCGCCAACGTATTTATCTACAGGCAACATTTTGTTTATAATTTCAGGGTTAAAGGGTTCTTTAGCATTGTGTGCGTCGGGGTATCTTAAATAATACCAACTTGAGCAAACAAACGTATCTAAAGTATCGGGGTCTCTGTGCGCATCACCACCGCAAACGGGGCATTTAACGTTCATAAAGCCTTGATGTTTAGCAAGGGGAGATTCGCCGTCGGGGGTAAATTCAACGTCGTATGGAAGTTGAACGGGTAAATCAGAATAGGGTACGGGAACAACGCCACATTTTTCACAGTGAATAACGGGGATAGGTGCGCCCCAATAACGTTGACGAGAAACCAACCAGTCCCTTAATCTATAATTTGTTTTATGTTCAGCTTTTCCGTCTTGAACAAGTTTATTTATAATTGCTTTTCTAGCTTTTTCGCTAGTCATGCCGTCAAAACCAGGGCTATTTACGATAATTCCGTCATCAGTAAACGGTAGGTCGTCGTTAACGCCAACGCCTTTTATAACTCTAGTAATCGGTAGACCATATTTATTTGCAAATGCAAAATCCCTTTCGTCGTGAGAGGGTACGCCCATAACTGCGCCCGTTCCATAGGAATATAAAACGTAATCCGCTGCATAAATAGGAACAACTTTTCCGTTAATGGGGTTTATTGCATTATGACCGATATAAACACCAGTTTTTTCTCTATTTGTAGAAAGTCTATCAATTTCGTTAGTTTTAGAAGTTTCAAGAATATATTCTTCAACTGCCTTCTTTTGTTTTGCCGAAGTAAGTTTTTTAACTAAAGGATGCTCAGGGGCAAGAACTACGTAAGATACGCCAAACAGGGTATCTGCGCGAGTTGTAAAGACCTTAAATTTATCCCCGCTTTCTGCGGTAAATTCAATTTCACCACCAGTAGATTTACCAATCCAGTTTTTCTGCATTAGTTTAGTTTTTTCGGGCCAGTCGAGTCCGTTAAGGCTTTCAAGAAGTTCTTCTGCATAGTCGGTAATTTTAAAGAACCATTGAGTAAGGTCTTTTTTAACTACGGTGCTATTACATCTTTCGCAAACGCCGTTTGTAACTTGTTCGTTGGCTAAAACCGTTTTACAACTGGGGCACCAGTTAACGGGGGCTTCTTTACGGTAAGCAAGTCCCTTTTCGTATAATTTCAAAAACAACCATTGAGTCCACTTATAATAGTCTTCGTTACACGTTTTGATTTCTGCGCTCCAATCGAACATTGCGCCCATTTCTTTTAGGGTTTGTTCCATGTTCAAAATGTTTTTGTCGGTTGAATCTTTAGGGTGAATACCGGTTTTTATGGCGTAATTTTCAGCAGGAAGACCAAATGCGTCAAATCCCATAGGTTGAAAAACTTCATAGCCCTTCATTTTTTTATACCTTACAAAACTGTCGGTGGGGCCGTAATTATACCAGTGCCCAAGGTGCAATTTTGCAGCAGAAGGATAAGAGAACATTTCAAGACAATAATACTTTTTATCGGTATTTTTTGAGTTAAAATTACCAAGTTTTTCTTTTTCCCATATTGCCTGCCATTTTTTTTCAATTTTCTTAATGTCCATAAGTCTAACGTGCCTCCGTTAATGAATAACTTTCCTAATTTTTTCGTATCGTGTTATATTATATACTAAACAACTTAAATAGTCAAGAAATATATTAGTGCAATTCGCCTATAAATACGAATAAATTTTGTAAAATTGTTTACAAAAGTATATTTTTTGCATTTACAAATCGTAAGAAAAATGCTATACTAAAATCATAAAAGTTTATAGGAGTAAAATTATGTCGAAATTAAAGAAACCATACGCAAATATGTGTGAATTAACTAGTAATTTTTTAGCACTTTACGGCGAAAATTCGGCGTGTCAATTAGAAAGGTATAATAAAGAGTTTGATAGGTTTAAAGATGTTTATAACGAATGCTCTGCTTACGTTGCGTCGTCAAGTGGTAGGGTTGAGGTTTGCGGTAACCATACTGACCACAACGGTGGTAGGGTATTATCGTGCGCAATAAGTTTAGATACTTTGGCTATGTTTTTGCCAACTGACGATGGGATTGTTCGCATAATGAGTGAAGGTTATCCTGAAATTGTTGTTGACCTAAATGGAATTGAAAATGAAAAAATAGGAACTTCACCAGCGCTTGTTCGTGGCGTTGCCGTTGGTTGTGTTAAACGTGGCTTTAAAATAGGTGGGTTTAAGGCGACTTTTACTAGTAACGTCCTTGGTGGGGCAGGAATTTCAAGTTCTGCGTCTTTCGAGGTTTTAGTTTCTGAAATATTTAATTTTTTGTATAATAATTCAAAAATGACGGCTGAAGATAAGGCTATAGTTTCTCAATTTGCAGAAAACGTTTATTTCGGTAAACCCTGCGGTCTTTTGGACCAAACTGCCATTGCTTATGGTGGACTAAAAAAATTAGATTTTAAGAATAAAGAAAAAATTGAAGTTACTTCTATAGAAAATCCCTTAAGTGATTACACTTTAGTTTTAATAGATACTGGTGGAACACACGAAAATTTAACTGATGAATATGCGTCTATTCCCAGTGAAATGTTTGCAGTTGCTAACGCACTTGGCAAAAATAGGCTTATCGAAACGAACAGAGAAGAATTTTTGAGTAAATTACCTGAAATTAAAAATTCTTTATCAGATAGGGCTGTTTTAAGGGCAATGCATTTTTTTGATGAAAATGAAAGGGTTGATAGTGCCTGTGATGCGTTGAATAAAAACGATTTTGAAACTTTTTTGCGTTCAGTAAAAGATTCAGGGATAAGTTCTTGGAGTAAACTTCAAAACTGTTGCGTTGCTGGTAGTGCTTGCCAAGTAATTCCTTATTCGCTAACTGTTGCAGAGGCTTATTTGAATGGCGGTGTAAATAGGGTACACGGCGGTGGATTTGCTGGCAGTATCTTAAATATTGTAAAAAATGATAATTTGCAAAATTTTGTTAGTGCAGTTTCAAAATTATTTGGCAGGGATAAAGTTATACCGCTAAAAGTCAGAACTGTAGGCACTATCGTACTGTAAAATACTAATAAAAATCGGTTTATTTATGTCTGACATAATGTTTTAAGGATTCGTTTATCAATTTTATTTTTTTAAATAAAAAAATTTGTTATTGATTTTTTATCATAATTATTGACTATTAAAATTTTTTGTGTTAAAATCACAATGGACCGATTTGGGATTATCAAAAAGTCGGATTAAAAATACAAGGTGGTAAATATGGACAAAGTTATTCCCGTAGTCGTTATTAAGGATATAGACGACGCAATTCCTACGCTAAAAGCATTACGTGACGGTGGTGTTAATTGCGCAGAAATTACTTTTAGAACAGCTTGCGCTGCACAGGCAATAGAACTTGGCACAAAAACGTTTCCCGATATGAATATCGGTGCAGGCACGGTTATAAATTTAGAACAAGCAGTTAAAGCGGTTGATGCCGGCGCAAAATTTTTAGTTTCTCCCGGTTTATCAGTTGCCGTTGCAGAATTTGCAAAAGAAAAGGGTATCGCTTATTATCCTGGTTGCGTAACGCCAACTGAAATTATGCAAGCGTTAGAACTTGGTATAAACGTTGTTAAGTTTTTCCCTGCAAACGTTTATGGCGGACTTAAGGCGCTCAAGGCACTTTCTGCTCCGTTCCCACAAGTTAAATTTATACCCACAGGTGGTGTAGACCTTTCTAATTTAGAAGAGTTTTTATCATTTGAAAAAGTTTATGCTGTTGGCGGAAGCTTTATGATGAAAGGTGATATTGTTGAAAATTGTAAGGAGATTATTAAAAAAATATGAAAGCAGTAACTTTTGGTGAATTGATGTTAAGGCTTGCGCCTGAAAATTATTTAAGATTTGTTCAAAGCGAAAAATATGAAGCAACTTTTGGTGGCGCAGAGGCAAACGTTGCAGTAAGTCTTGCAAACTATGGTATTGACGTAGCGTTTGTTTCAAAACTTCCCGACCACGAAATAGGTCAAGCAGCAGTAAATTCTTTAAGAAAATTTGGTGTTGACACAACTAAAGTTGTTCGTGGTGGCGACAGAGTTGGTATTTATTATTGCGAAAAAGGTGCAAGCCAACGTCCAAGTAAAGTAATATATGATAGAGCAAACAGTTCTATTGCAACGGCAAAGAGAGAAGATTTTAATTGGGCAGAAATTTTTGAAGGAGTTTCTTGGTTCCACTTTACAGGTATTACGCCAGCTCTTTCTGATGAAGTTGCTCAAATTTGTGTAGATGCTTTAAAAGAAGCAAAGAAAAGAAATATAACTGTTTCTTGTGACCTTAACTTCCGTAAAAAACTTTGGAGCAAAGAAAAAGCGGGTAAGGTTATGGGCGAACTTTGTCAATATATAGATTACTGCATAGCAAATGAAGAAGATGCTAAAGACGTTTTCGGTATTGAAGCAGATAACACGGATATTTACGGCGGAAAACTTGATAGAGATGGATATATTTCAGTTGCAAAAAAACTTACCGACCGTTTTGGTTTTAAGGGTGTTGCAATCACTCTTCGTGAAAGTATTTCTGCAAACGATAACAACTGGAGTGGTATGCTTTACGTTGACGGAAAGGCATATTTCTCTAAAAAATACGCAATGCATATAGTTGACCGTGTTGGTGGTGGTGATAGCTTTGGCGGTGGACTTATTTATTCATTAATGAACGGCTACGATGCTCAACGCGCTATTGAATTTGCTATCGCTGCAAGTTGCTTAAAGCACAGTATTGAAGGCGACTACAATATGGTTAGCAAAAAAGAAGTTGAAACTTTGGCTGGCGGAGACGCTAGCGGACGCGTTCAAAGATAATAACTACTAATGCAAAAAAGCAGTCGTATTCAGTACGGCTGTTTTTAAAATATTAAAAGGAGAAAGGTTATGTCATTGATAAATATTAGATTTATGTCGTCAACGCTTATGCGAAATACTGATATAAACGTAATTATTCCACAAAAGCAGACGGCTGGAGAAATAGGTATTTCAAACAATGCAAAAAGTGAAAAATATAAAACGTTGTTGCTGTTGCACGGCTTAAGTGATGATAATTCAATTTGGTTAAGGCGTAGTTCTATTGAACGTTATGCAACCGAATATGGAATTGCGGTTATTATGCCTAGTGCGGATAGAAGTTTTTATACTGATATGAAACACGGGGATAAGTTTTATACATTTATTTCAAAAGAAGTTTTAGCAGTTGCGCGTGAATATTTGCCTCTTTCAGATAATTTTGAAGATAATTATATTGCAGGCCTTTCTATGGGGGGATATGGAGCGTTTAAAATCGCATTGAGAAACCCTAAAGATTTTAGTGCGGCTATTGGTTTATCTTCCGTTGCGGACGTTGTGTCTTTTATGCAAGTTCATTCGCCTTATTTAATGGAAAGAACCTTTGGAGAAAGTGTTCCCGAACAAGAAAATTTGTTTAGTTTGTTAGCAAATCTTAAAGATGGTAATGAAAAACAAAGATTTTTTTCTTGCATAGGCAAAAATGATTTTATGTATAACGAAAATCAGAAATTAAAATCTGCTTTTGAAAATACAAATTTAGATTTTACTTATGAAGAATTTGAAGGCGTTCACAGTTGGGCATTTTGGGATTATGCAATTCAAGTTGCTCTTAAATGGTTGTTTAAGAATAAATAATAATAATTATGTTTTTACACAAGAACCTGTAATAAAGTGTAAAACACCCCGAAAGGTAGGCTTTCGGGGTGTTTTTTATTTGTTAAAATTGAAAAATTTCGCCATTTAAATTAAGAGTTGCTTTTGAAACTTCAATTTGAAACATTGCAAAAAATTCACAGTCGGGATTTCCGTAATGTTTATTTAGAATTGGGCAAGCGTCAAACATTTTAACTTTTAATTCTTTGTCAAAACATTCTGTTGCAATTCCACTTGCCCGTAGCCAGTTTCTAGTTTGTGCCTTAAGGGATATTAACTGAACGTTTGGATTATTTTTCATCTGTTTATAAACGTCTTTTTTGTTAGACGTTGCAACGAATAGTTTGTTGCTAAATTCCATAACTGCACCGAAAGGTCTTCCTTCAGGGCAATTATCGTTTACTGTTAATACAAAAAAAGTTCCGCATTGCAATAAAAAATCATAAATTTTGCTCATAATTTACCTCAAAAATATATAATATAATTATAATCTTTACAGTTGAAAAAGTCAATAAATGATTATAAATAATTTATAAAGTAATAAATGTTAAAAAAATTTTTTTTAAATTAAAATATTTATTGAAAAAAATAAATTAAATTGATAAAATATTATAAAAGAGGTGTAAAAGTTTTAAAATAATAATTATAGGAGGGTAACTATGAGAATAAAATTTATAGGCGCAACTCACGAGGTTACTGGCAGTTGTACGTTACTAGAAGTTTGTGATAAATATTATATGATTGACTGCGGTATGGAACAAGGAAAAGACGTTTTTCAAAACATATCGTTACCTATTCCGGCAAGGCAAATTGAAGCCGTTTTTTTGACTCACGCTCATATTGACCACTCTGGAATGTTGCCTAAATTATATAAAGACGGATTTCGTGGACTAATTTATGCTACTGAAGAAACTTGCAATTTATGCGACATTATGTTGCGTGATTCTGCTCATATACAAGAATTTGAGGCAAAATGGCGCTCTAGAAAGGCAACTAGAGCAGGTAATGAACTTTTAGAACCAACCTATACGTTAGAAGATGCCGTTCAAACGATTGCACTATTTAAGAAATGTAAATACAACGATATTATAAGTGTTGGTAATGATATTAAGTTAAGATTTACTGACATAGGTCATTTGTTGGGCTCCGCTTGTATAGAAATATGGCTTTCAGAGGGGCAAGTAAATAAAAAAATAGTGTTTAGCGGAGACGTTGGAAATTTAAATCAGCGTATAATTAACGACCCTAAACAAGTTGATGAAACTGATTATTTGGTTATAGAATCTACTTACGGAAATCGTGTTCATTCTTCAGATAGAAGTAACGTTCAAAAAGAGTTGGCTGATTGTATACAAAGCACGTTTGATAGAGGTGGTAACGTTGTTATTCCTTCTTTTGCAGTTGGTCGCACTCAAGAAATGTTGTATCTTTTAAGAGAAATAAAGCAAAATAAGTTAATAAAAGGACACGACGGTTTTAAGGTTTACGTTGACAGCCCACTTGCTGCTGAGGCAACTAATATATTTAAGGGCTGTAATCCTATTTGTTTTGATGAAGAAACTCGAGCTATTTTAGATAGTGGGGTTAATCCTATTTGGTTTAAGGATATTAAAATGACCCTTACGGCAGAGGATTCAAAAGAGATAAACTTTATTGAACAGCCGAAAGTAATAATATCAGCAAGCGGAATGTGTGAAGCCGGAAGAATTAAGCACCATTTAAAGCATAATCTATGGAGAGAAGAATGTACCGTGCTATTTGTGGGATATCAGGCGGAAGGTTCACTCGGTAGACGACTTTTAGAAGGCGAGAAAACGATTACTTTATTTGGGGAAGACGTTTACGTTCGTGCGCAAATTCGTTCGTTGCACGGCACTAGCGGGCATGCTGACGTAAATGGTTTAATGCGCTGGGTAAAAGGTTATTCAAAAAAACCCGAGTTAATATTTGTAAATCACGGAGATGACGATTCTTGTGAAGATTTTAAAAATTTGCTTAAAGAAAACGGATATCGCGCAGATGCGCCGTATAGTGGCGCTGAATATGATTTAGTTACGGGGCGCATTACTTTCTTTGCAGATGGTAAAAGAATTGTCAAAGATAAATATGATAAAAATAAAAATCGTGCAAACAGTGTTTATCTTAAACTAGTTGACGAAACGGAGAAACTGTTGACTTTAGTTAAAAGTAGAAAAAGTAGAACTAATAAAGAAAATGCAAAACTTACTGCTCAAATAAGGGCAATTTATGATAGGTGGAAAGGAGAATAAAATGAGAATTTGCTTATATGGTGCAGCGTCGCCCACTATTGATAAAGAATATATTGAAAAAGTTGAAATTTTAGGTAAAGAGATGGCAAAAAGAGGTCATTCTTTAGTGTTTGGTGGCGGTGCAAATGGACTTATGGGTGCAGCGGCTCGTGGGGTTCGGTCTGAAAATGGATATATTTTGGGGGTTATACCTGAATTTTTTTGCCAAGAAAGTGTAGAAGTTGTTTATGATAACTGCGATAAACTTATTCGACCAAATACAATGCGTGAAAGAAAACAAATTATGGACGATAATGCTGACGCTTTTATAATAGTACCGGGTGGAATAGGAACTTTTGAAGAATTTTTTGAAATTTTAACCTTAAGGCAGTTGTGCAGGCACAATAAACCTATTGCAATTTACAACGTTAAAAACTATTATGATGAACTTGTTAAAATGCTTGAAATAGCAACTGAAAAAGAATTTATTCGTGGCGGTTGTATGGATTTGTTTAAATTATGTAACAATATAGAAGAATTGTTTAATTATATTGAAAAACCGACAGATAAAACTTACACAATTAAACAACTTAAAAACGGTTAAGTTTATAGATAATGCGCCAAAAATTTTGGCGCGTTACTTTTTTGTGTAGATGTTGTCTAAATTAAAAAACAATTATTAGTAGTCAAATTTGCTTATTAAAATTGACATTCAACAATTAAATTGATATAATAAAATTCATATAATATTTATGTTTGTGATAAACAGTATTTATCTGTGTAATTTACTAGGTGTTAATGGCGAATTTTAATCGTGTAAATTCGTAGTTTACGGAGCAGTCAGCAACCGGCGGAGACGATTGCGTGTTAGGTAAAATAAAAAACAGCACCAAGCATAATTACTTGATACTGTTTAGTTGGGGTGCGACTCGGGCGAAGCCCTGCGTAGTTTACGGAGCAGTCAGCAACCGGCGGAGACGATTGCGTGTTAGGTAAAATAAAAAAACAGCACCAAGCATAATTACTTGATACTGTTTAGTGGGGGTGCGACTCGGGCGAAGCCCTGCGTAGTTTACGGAGCAGTCAGCAACCGGCGGAGACGATTGCGTGTTAGGTAAAATAAAAAAACAGCACCAAGCATAATTACTTGATACTGTTTGGCAGGGGAGACGCGACTCGAACACGCAACCGGCGGTTTTGGAGACCGCTGCTCTACCAATTGAGCCACTCCCCTAAGCAACGTTAATATTATATAACAAAAACAAAGTTTAGTCAAATAAAAACAGGTGTAATTATGGAAAAAAAGTATAAGTTAGGTGTTATTGGAGCAGGATTTATGTCTACTGCGATAGTTAAAGGGGTAATATCGAATAAAATATTGTTACCTAATCAAATTATTGTAAGTGATTTATTTCCTCAAGCACTAGAAAAAATTAGTGAAAATGGTGTTGCAGTTACGGCGGTTAATGCAGACGTTGTCAATAATTCCGAGTTCGTGCTTTTTGCGGTTAAACCTCAAAGTTTAGATGAAGTTCTTGATAGTATAAAAAATTGTAATTGTGAAAAATTTATTTCAATAATGGCTGGCGTTAAAAAGAGAAAAATTAAAAACGTTTTTCCTAATTCTAAAATTGCACGCTGTATGCCAAATACACCGTGCGCTATCGGTAGTGGCGCAGTCGGTTTAGATATTTCTGATTTTACTGATATAAATGATAGCGAATTTGTTATAGGTTTATTGGGTTTAATGGCGGAAGTTGTTGTAGTTGATGAAGATAAACTTAATGCGGTTACAGGTGTTAGTGGTAGTTCGCCTGCGTATTTCTATCTTTTTGTTAAAGGTATAGTTGATGCGGGTGTTAAACACGGGCTGACAGAAGAGCAAGCGAGAAAACTTGCGGCAAGTACTATGGTTGGCGCAGGCAAAATGATACTAAATAACAGTGAAAAATCTCTTGACGAACTTATAACTGCAGTTTGCAGTAAAGGCGGAACGACTATAGAGGCAATTAAGGTCTATGAAAGCGAAAATTTAAATTTAACCACTGAAAAAGCCGTTGATGCTTGTGTTAAACGTGCGTTTGAACTGGAGAATTTATGATTAAAACTGTAGATATTTATACTGACGGCGCTTGTAGTGGTAATCCTGGCGTGGGTGGGTATTGCGCTATTCTTATATACGGAAGTGCTGAAAAAATAGTTAGCGGTGCGCAAAAAGATACCACTAACAATAGAATGGAATTGCTTGCCGTTATAGAAGGCTTAAAGTGTCTTAGAGAAAAGTGTAACGTAAACCTTTATAGCGATTCGCAATACGTTGTTGATGCCTTTAATCAAAATTGGATAAATTCTTGGGTTACAAATGGTTGGAAAACTTCTGGTAAAAAAGAAGTAAAAAACGTAGATTTGTGGCAAGAGCTTATTGATTTAACGTCAAAACATAAGGTTAGTTTTATAAAAGTTAAAGGTCATTCTGATAACGAGTATAATAATCGCTGTGATAAAATTGCGGTTAATGAGTATAAAAAATTATTTAATGAAGAAAAAATATAATATCTTGTTTTTGTTTTAATATAATATTATTATGAATAGGCAAATTTGTTTACGGTATATAAAAACATTTTTATATACCGTTTTAATTTCTATGTTGGGTTGCTTGGGGATAATATTTTGTGTTTTATACTTTCAAACGTTTACTAAAGGGTTTGTTTTTGAATATTTTATTTTGCTGACTTCTATATCTACAACCTTAATTACAATTTTAACTCTATGCGCTATCGCTTTTGTAAAAAGGTCGGAAAC
This sequence comes from Clostridiales bacterium, assembly GCA_015069425.1. Classification (GTDB taxonomy): domain Bacteria; phylum Bacillota; class Clostridia; order Christensenellales; family Borkfalkiaceae; genus UBA1259. The sequence goes on from SVIP01000003.1 coordinate 87,475, forward strand.
ATCAATTCATAAAATGTTTTTTGTGGTTGTTTTTCTTGTTTGTTTGACAATGGCTTTTTTGTTTTTGCTAAAGGAATTTAATATATTAGATAAATTTAAAAATATTGACGATTTAAGAAATTACGTTTGTACATTTGGAATGTGGTCGATAGCAGTTTTTATTATAATACAATTTTTGCAGGTAGTGGTCCTGCCTATACCATCTTTTATAACCGTGGGAGCGGGGGTGTTGTTATTTGGTCCATTTAAGGGTTCTGTTTTTAGTTGCGTTGGTATAATTTCAGGCTCTATTGTTGCTTACGTTTTAGGGCGTGTTTTTGGCAGTAAAATAGTTAAATGGATTGTTGGTGAGTCTACGCTTAATAAAGTGCTTAAAATGATTAGGGGGAAAGATAAGATTGCTTTAGCATTTATGTTATTATTTCCATTTTTTCCTGATGACGCACTTTGTTTTGTTGCTGGTATAACTACTGTTAGCCCAACTTATTTTATATCACTAATATTCATTACGAGAATTATTACGGTTTTTGTAGCGTCTTATTCGCTAAATAATAGTATAATACCCTATAATACATGGTGGGGAATTCTGATTTGGATAGGAATTTTTGTTGCAACAATGGTAGGTGCAATATTGATTTATAAAAATGGGGATAAATTAGAGAAGAAATTATTAAAATTCAGAAATAACAAGTAAATTACTATTAAAATATTATATAATTATGTTTAACATAATGTTGTTTTGTTTTAGAAATTTTATTGCCCAAAATTTTTTTATGTCAAAAAAGGTTAAATTTTATTAAGACGTTTGATTTTAATTATTTAAAATGATATTATAAATATATTAGTTAATAAATACGCTTGGGAGTTTCTTTGTGAAGAAAGTAGTAGTTGTTGGCGGTGGTGCTGCAGGTATGTTTGCTGCTTACGCATCTTCCGCAAAAGGTAATCAAACCGTTCTAATTGAAAAAAATGAAAAACTCGGGCGTAAAATTTATATAACGGGTAAAGGGCGCTGTAATTTAACTTCAACCGTAGATAGAGATGAATTATTTAATTCTATAGTTAGAAATTCAAAATTCACTTTTAGCGCACTTTCAAATTTTTCACCATCAAACGTTTATTCTTTTTTTGAAAATAATGGTTTACCGTTAAAAGTTGAGCGTGGGAACAGAGTTTTTCCTTTGAGTGATAAGGCTAGCGACGTAACAAAAACTTTAGAAAAGGTTTTAATTAAGCAAGGCGTAGACGTTAGATTGAACACTGAGGTAAAAGATATTACTGTCCAAGATGGTGAAATTAAAAGCGTTGTAACAAGCAAGGGGTTAATCGATTGCGATTGCGTTATCATTTGCACTGGTGGCGCGTCTTATCCACTCACTGGTAGCACAGGTGACGGCTATACTTTTGCTAAAAGGTTAGGGCATAATTTAATTGAATTAAAACCTGCGTTAGTTGGAATTGAACTATGTGGTTCAGATTTTCTTGAAATGCAAGGTCTATCGTTAAAAAACGTTTCAATTTGCGCTAAACTAGACGGTAAAATTTTATATAGTGATTTTGGCGAAATGCTGTTCACTCATTTTGGTGTTTCAGGGCCCGTTATTCTTTCTTGTTCATCAAAAATAAATAGACAGGATATGTCGAAAATTCAATTAGTCATTGATTTAAAACCCGCATTGACTGAAGACGTTCTTGATGCTAGACTTATTAGAGAGTTTAAGGAAAATAACACGAAAACTATTGCAACGACCATGAGGTCGTTGTTACCAAAATCGCTTATAGATTGCGTACTCAAAAAAGCGCAAGTGTTAGGTTCTAAGAACTGTAGTCAAATCACCTTAAAAGAACGTAAAAATATTGTACAAGCGTTAAAAAATTTAACTTTTATACCCAAAAGACTTCGACCTATTGAAGAGGCTATAATTACGTCAGGTGGTATAGACGTAAAAGAAATCAATCCAAAGACTATGGAAAGTAAGTTGGTTAAAGGCTTGTTTTTTGCCGGCGAAGTTATTGATATTGATGCGTTTACAGGTGGATTTAATTTGCAATTAGCATTTTCTACGGGGTTTGCCGCAGGAAACAACGTTTAAGTTTAATAAGATTTTGGAGGAATTATGAAAGAAATTATTAGAATTGCTCTCGACGGTCCGTCGGGTAGTGGTAAAAGTACTATAGCAAAGCGTTTATCTTCAACGCTAAAAATTTTGTATTTAGATACTGGCGCAATGTATAGAGCAACTGCGCTTAAAGCAATATCTTTAGGTATTGATACTTTAGACGAATTAGGCGTATCTACATTTATTGACGATATTGATTTGCAAATAAAATACGTTGACGGAACTCAACACACCTTTTTAGATGGTGAAGACGTTTCTGAAAGAATTCGTGAGCCACACGTTTCTATGGCAGCATCTAACATATCAAGTTTAAAGTGTGTTAGGTTAAAAATGGTAGATATGCAAAGAAAAATTGCGTCTGAAATGTCGTGTGTGCTAGACGGGCGTGATATCGGTTCTTACGTTTTGCCAAATGCGGACTATAAATTTTATATTACTGCAAGTGTAGACGTTAGGGCAGACCGTAGGTATAAAGAATTGATGCTTAAAGGTCATTCGGTTGAATATAATGCCTTAAAAAAGGAAATAGAACAAAGAGACTATAACGATATGCATCGTGATTTTTCGCCCTTAACTAAAGCAGATGACGCGGTAGAGATTGATACCTCATATATGTCGGTAGAACAAGTTATCGGCAAAGTTATGTCATATTTAAAATAGTAGGTAATTTGCATCAATGAACTTTTTTCAAAAAATACCATATTGTGTTTTCAAATTATTGTATCCATCAAAAATTTATGGAAAAGAAAATATTCCCGAGGGTACTGCAGTGTTTGTATGTAACCACTTTTCTGCGTTAGATTGTGGTTTCGTGCTTAAGGCATATCCAAAGGATATATATTTTTTAGCAAAAAAAGAGTTGTTTGAAAAGAAAATTTGTGCAAAATTTTTGAAATCTTACGGTGGTTTGCCTATTGATAGAGACAATCCCGATATGAGAACTTTAATTGCGCCCATAAAAGTTTTGAAAGAGGGGCATAAACTTGCAATTTTTCCAGAGGGTACAAGAAATAAGACAAAGACTAATGAACTGCAAGAAATAAAAGGTGGAACGGTTATTTTTGCCGTCAAGGCACGCTGTCCTATAGTACCTATGATGTTGAGTGGTAAATGTCGTATTTTTAGAAAAACTAGGTTAATTATAGGTAAGCCTTTTTATTTAGACGAATTTTACGGAAAAAAACTTACTGACGACGTAATTGACGAAATGGCAAAAAAAGTAAGAGAAAAGATGTTAGAGCAACAAAGATTATTATCTCTACAAACATCTAAAAAAAGGAAAAAATGATAGTATTAAAAGGAAAAAACGGTGGGTTTTGTTTTGGGGTCGCAAGGGCGGTTAAACAGGCAAAACAACTAAGCGGTAAAGGCAACTATATTTTAGGTCAAATCATACATAATGAATCCGTTATCAACGAGTTAGAACGTGCAGGCATCAAAACTATAAATTCGCTAAATGATGCTAATTTTTGTGCGGGCGATAATCTTTTAATAAGAACTCACGGCGAAGGTAAAGAAACGTTTGATTATGCAACAAAATTAGGGCTTAATATAATTGACTGCACGTGTCCTTTCGTTAAGGAAATTCACGACATAGTAAAAAAAAATTACGCTGATGGTTATACTGTTGCAGTTATAGGTAACGCCGAGCATCCTGAAGTGAAGGGAATAAACGGTTGGTGTGGCGGAACTGCAGTTATAACTGAAAGTAGTGAAGTGCTATCACAAATACAAACTGAAAAGTTGTGCATTGTAGTTCAAACAACCTATTCAGAAGAAAAATTTGATGAAATAATTAAAAATTTTGCTAATAGCAACGCAAAAACAGTTGATATTTTCAAAACAATTTGCTATACTACAAAAAAGCGACAAAAAGAGGCGGAAATTTTGTCTGCCAAGTGTGAAGCCGTTTTGGTTTTGGGTGGCGCAAACAGTAATAATACTAACAAACTTTACGACATTTGCAAGAAGAATTGCAACAATGTTTTTAGATTAGTTTCGCCTGTCGATTTTGATTATGAAAAAATAAAAAGTTATAATAAAGTAGGAGTTGTTTTGGGCGCGTCAACGCCAATTGAACAATTTCGGGAGGTTGTCTCACTTATGGAGAACGTTAAGGAAGAAGTCATCACTACGCAAACGGTAGAAGGTGAAGTTAAGCAAGAAGAAGTTAAAGAAACCGTAGAAGTCGCTACGGTTGCAGAAACCAAAAATGTTTCTGCCGTTTCTGAAATGGAAAAAGCATTTTCCAACATTAAGCCGAATAAAGACCTAAAAATCGGTCAAATAGTATCTGCTGTTATCACTTCAGCTAAAGATGATGGCTTAACTTTATCAATAAAAGATTCAAAGAAAGATGATTTTTCTCTTCCCAAGAGTGAAATTATGGGTGAGTATGATAAAGAGGCATACCAAGCAAAGGTTGGTCAAAAAATCCGCGTAATGGTTATCGCAAAACAACCTGTTGTTTTCTCTGAAAAGGCAATGGAAAGCGTTCTTAAAGAAGAAGCTGAAATTGAAGAAATTAAAAATGGTAAAATTTTCGAGGCTGTTATCAAATCTACGAATAAGGGTGGTTTGAACGGCGAGTTTGGTAGATATAGCGTATTTGTTCCTGCATCTCAAATTAAACTTGGTTTCGTTAAAGACCTTGAAAAATACGTTGGTAAAACTTTAAGGCTTAAAGCTGAAAAGGTTGAATCAAGAGGTTCACGTAGACAAATAGTTGGTTCACAGAAGGTTATTCTTGAGGCAGAAAAGGCTGAACGTGATGCTATAAAAGCAAAGAAAGAATCAGAATTCTTTGCTAGCATTCAAGAAGGTGACGTTGTTTTAGGTACACCCGTTAGGTTTGCTGCTTTCGGTGCTTTTGTTGACGTTAACGGTTTTGACTGTCTTGCTCATATATCAGACCTTTCTTGGACTGGTTGCAGTGATTGTGCTGAAGTTCTTGAACTTGGCAAGCAAGCGGAATTTAAAATTCTAAAGATAGATGAAGAAAATAAACGTGTTTCTATCGGTTATAAACAATTACAACCTAAACCATGGGATACCGTTGTTGAAAAATATAACGTTGACGACGTTATTACTGGTAAGGTTGTTAGAATCGTAAGTTTTGGTGCTTTCGTTGAAATTGAAAAAGGCGTTGACGGTTTAGTTCACGTTTCTCAAATTTCAAATCAATGGTTAGAAAATCCTGTAACAGCATTACAGGTTGGACAAGAAGTTCAAGCAAAGATTATGGCTATTGACCCTGAAAAAGAAAAGATGACCCTTTCTATTAAGGCATTACTTCCTGAAGTTGAAAAGCCTGAAAAAGAAGATAAGAAAGGTAAAAAGGGTAAGGATAATGCTGAAACTGAAGAAGATTATCCCGAACTTCGTGAATGGAAAGACGACAGTGGAAACGGCGTTTCAATAGCAGAAATGCTTGGAAATAACGAAAACTAATTTAAAAAGGCAGGTTTAATACCTGCCTTTACTTATAATAAAAAAAACCTTGTTTTTACAAGGTCTTTTCTATTTATGCGTTAAGTTTTCTTATAACTTCATTGCCAACTTCATATGTTTTTGCGTTTCCGCCAAGGTCGGGTGTTAAAACCTTTTTTTCAACCAACATCTCTTCAATTATGTTAAGCAGTTTTTTGCTCCATTCTTCATGACCGAAAAAGTCTAGCATTTGGCTTGCTGACCAAACTGTTGCCAAAGGGTTAGAAATAAATTTACCAGCAATATCTGGTGCAGAACCATGAATAGGTTCAAACATTGAAGGATAAGTTCTTTCTGGGTTTAAGTTTGCACCTGCCGCTAGCCCCATACCACCAGCGATTGCCGCACCTAAATCGGTTAATATATCACCGAAAAGGTTAGAGGTTACAACAATTTCAAACCTTTTTGGGTCTTTAACCATAAACATACTTGCAGCGTCAACCAAATACGAATAAGTTTTAACTTCTGGATAATCTTTTGATACTTCCTTAAAAATTTGGTCCCAAAAAACCATAGAATAGTTTAGTGCGTTACCTTTGCTTATACTTGTCAAAGTTTTGTTTTTTTCTTTTGCAAGTTCAAAAGCATAGCGAATTATTCTTTCGCAACCTTTACGTGAAAAAACGCCGTCTTGAATAACCACTTCATTAGGTTTGTTTTTGAATAACCAACTACCACTGCCGGCGTATTCGCCTTCGCTGTTTTCTCTAACGAAAATCATATCAATATTTTCGGGGTTTGCATCTTTTAGAGGGCAAGGCGCGCCTTTAAGCAGTTTAACAGGGCGAAGATTAACATACTGGTCGAAACTTTTTCTTATGATAAGAAGTAAATCCCATAATGAAATGTGGTCGGGAACACCAGGAGCGCCTACTGCGCCAAGAAAAATTGCGTCATAATTTTTTAGTATATCAATACCGTTTTCAGGCATCATTTTACCCGTTTGCTTATAATACTCACAACCCCAAGGGTATTTTGTAAATTCAAATTTAAAAGCTCCGTCAATGCGTGAAACTTCTTCTAAAACTTTTATGCCTTCGTCAATAACTTCAGGGCCGATACCATCACCGGCAATAACTGCAATTTTATGTGTTATCATAAAAACATAATTCTCCTAATAAAATATTTTTAATAATTATATAATAAAATAAATTGTTTGTAAAGTAAATATATTTTCATTAAAATAATCTGTTCTAAAATTTAATAGTATAGAATAAATTATAACGATGGATTTAAGTTTTTTACCTCAAAATATTTTGTCGTCGTTAAAACTTGTTAATTTGGACAATCTATACGAAATTAGAATGCGAACGGATTTTGCAGTTAAAGTTTTTGTTTTAGATAAGTTTTTATATCTGTCAAAAGACGGGTGTACTCTTTTAAAAGGTAACGCTATCGTTTGTACAAAAAGCGATATAGATTACGTAATAAAAAACGTTACTGAGTACTCAGAATACGCTCACAACAATAAAATTAAATGTGGATATCTAACAACTAAAGAAGGCATTAGAATAGGTATTGCTGGGGAATGTGTTTTTGACGGTAATAATATAGTTACAATTAAAAATATCACTTCATTAAATATTCGTATACCGCATAACGTATCGGGTTGTTCAAGCTACTTTTTTAACAAAATTTTTAAGGATAATCAGTTATATAGCACTTTAATAATGTCTAACCCTTTTTTAGGTAAAACTACTTTGCTTAAAGATTTGGCAATAAAACTTAACGAAAAAAATATAGGTAACCTTTTGTTGATTGATGAGAGAGGGGAATTTTCTAGCGTTAAGGGCGAAAATATTGATAATATTTGTTTTTGTAATAAAGAATATGCGTTTAGTTATGCAGTAAGGTCGCTTGCACCTAAAATTATTATAACTGATGAACTATCAACGAAAGAGGACTGGAAGTGCGTAGAATTAACCATAAATAGCGGTTTAAAAATTATTGCAAGTTGCCATTGCCCAAGCATTGATTATTTGGCTAACAAAACATATTTTATAAATGGATTGTTTGATAGATACGTCGTTTTAGACGATAGTTATAAGATGGGGCAAGTAAAATGTGTTTATGATGAGGAATTTAATATAATATGAATTTATTTTTTGGCGTTTTATTACTATTTATCAGCACTATAGTCGGCTATTATTTATCATTAAAATTTGTAAAAAAACGCGCGTTTTATGAAAATTTTAGTTCGTTTAATAAAACTTTCACGAGTGAGGTGGGTTTTTCTCAGAAGACGTTAAAAGATATAATTTCTAAATTTGATAATGATTTTTATAATTTTTTAAAAAATAATATAAATGGTTCAAAAGATTTTTCGCTTAAATATTTATCGGAAGAAGAAATAACGTTTGTTAAAACTTATGCAAATAGTATCGGTGTTGGGGACAAGCATTCGCAATTAGAATTTTTAAAAAGTATAACCACAGAAATTGATAACCGCTTAAAAGTATCGATAGAAAATGAAAAAAAATATAAAAATTTATATGTTAAACTAGGCTTTTTAATAGGTTTAATTTGCTTGATAATATTTTTGTAGGTTAATTTAATGGATATTGACATTATTTTTAAAATTGCTGCAATAGGGATTGTTATAACGGTGATTACGCAAATATTAAAAAAAAGTGATAGAGACGATATTGCCACTTTGGTCTCTATTGCGGGATTTATAATTGTTTTAACCTTCGTTATAAATATGATTAGCGATTTATTTGAAACAATTAAAAATATTTTTTATTTATATTGATGATTAAAGTAATCTCTATAGTTTTAATTTGTGCCTTGCTTGTAGTTTATTTAAAATCTATAAACAGTGAAATGTATTTTATTGCATTGTTGGGGGCAGGGATAATTGTTTTATCAATATCGTTTGAATACGTTTCGCAATTATTTAACTTTTTTAATTACTTAGTTGACTTTACCGGCATTGATAAAGATTTTTATTTGATAATTTTTAAAACGGTTGCAATAGGCTATTTAGTAGAATTTGGCGCAGGAACGGTAACTGACATGGGGCTAAAAAGTTTAGCAGATAAACTTGTATTTGTGGGTAAACTTGCAATATTTAGCATTTCTTTACCTATTTTATATGCAATTTTCAACTTATTATTGAGGCTAATTCAATGACCAACAATAAAAAATATATATTAAAAACATTTTTTGTTTTGAGTTTTATTTGTTTTATTTGCAGTTTTAATTGCGGATATGTTTTTGCTGACGCTCTTTCAGATTCTATTAAAGAGCAGTTGGGGAATATAAACCTTAATGAGTTAGAATTATTTATAAACTCTTTAAACTTATCGTTTGTTAAAGATGATTTTATTTCAACAATAAATTCAATATTAAATGGTAATTTTACGTTAGATATTACGAGTATAGGTAATGTTGCAAAAGAAATTTTTTTAAAAGATATGTATAATTTATTACCTACAATAATTAGTATAATTGCAATAGCTGTGTTATGTGGGTTAATTACAAATTTAAAAAGTTCTTATATGACGGATAGTGTTGCCGAAACAATTATTTTTGTTTGTCTTTGCTCGATAGTTTTTATTTTATTAACAGAAATTTTATCTATTTATACGTTAGTTAAAAACACTATTGAAACAATAGGAAAAACGGTTGAGATTATGTCACCCATAATGTTGACTTTGATGTTGGCTGTTGGTGGAAATGTTTCTGCAAACGTTTATAAACCTGCAGTTGCTTTTTTATCTGGTGGAATTATCAACTTAATGTCTACAATAGTTTTACCACTCATTATAATTTCAACTGCATTTAGTGTAGTTTCGTGTTTTTCAAATACTATAAAATTGAACAAATTTTCAGATTTTTTTCACTCTATTATTAAATGGATTTTTGGAATAATCATTACAATTTTTACTTTTTTTATAGGCGTACAAGGCGTTGCAGGAGCAAAATATGATGGAATTACTTTTAAAATTGCAAAATATGCAATATCTAATTCCGTGCCTATAGTAGGCGGATTACTTAAAGACGGACTAAACATAGTGATAGCTGGAAGTGTTTTAATTAAAAATTCTATAGGTGTTGTGGTTTTGTTTTCATTGTTTTTTTTAATCTTAAAACCAGTATTTCATTTTGCAGTTTTTTCTACGTTATTAAAATTAACTTCTGCTTTGATTGAGCCTATTTGCGACGTAAGAATTTGTAATTTTTGTTTAACGATTGACAAAACAATATCATTTTTGACAGCATCTATTTTAGTCGTTGGTTTTTTAACTTTAATAACCGTTGCTTTAATGACTGCATCTGCAAGTGTTATTATTTAATGTAATTTGAATTATGAAAGAATGGGCGTTAAAAATCTTGATATCCGTACTTATATTATCTTCAATAAGTATCATTTTACCTACAGGTAAATTGTCAAGTTATATTAAATACGTTTTTGCAATTATTTTGATTCCTATTGTAATTGAACCCGTTTTAATGATAAAAAATAATAATTTTGACTTTAATACGGTTTTTAATGAAACTGAAGTGCAAGTACAAAATGATTATCTTGATTATATTTCTGAGCAAAAAATCAATGAATATAATTCCCGATTAAACGTTTTATTAAATAATTTAGGCGTTTTAGGCGCAAAAGTTGATTTATTGTATAATATTGACGAAAATTATATAATTCACATTAAAAAGGTGTGTATAGATTTAACAAATTCGGTTATCAATTCGGACAAAGAGCATATAGATATTATAGAAACTATAAAAACTGCTTATTCCGAATATTTGCACATTGACAAAGATGAGGTAATTATTTATGAATAACGCTAGCATATGGATAAAAAATTTATTTGAAAAAATAAAAAATAATAAACTATTTCAGTATTTAATAATAGGCATACTGGCGGTAACTTTAATTTTTTTAGCTTGTACTAAAAGTAAATCAAACGAAAGTCAAAATTACAACCAAGTAGACGAAGTTAGCGCGTATTTAGAAAATTTGGAAGAAAAATTGTCAAAAACACTTAGCAGTGTTAGTGGTGCGGGTAAAGTTTCTGTTGTTATTACTGTAGAATCTGGTATGCAAACCGTTTTGGCAAGTAAAACTGTTACAACTTCTGACGAAAATGGCACTAAAATTGAAGAAAGCCCTATAATTGTAAACGGTAAAACTGTAGTGATAAAAGAATTATATCCAAAAATTACAGGTGTGTTAATAGTTGCTCAAGGCGCAAACAATATATCAGTTTTGAGTAAATTGCAACAAGCGACGGTATCGCTTTTAGATATAGAATTAAATCAAATAGAAATTTTGACAATGAAATAAGGAGAGATATAACATGTCGAAAAAAAGAAAAATTATCGTACTATCTTGCATGATTGCATTACTTGCAGTCACCGCCGTGTTCAATTTTATTTTGACCACGGGAACAGTTGACGACGACCAAATTGCCGTCGTTAATTCTGCTAATTATTTTATGCAGTATAGAAATGAACGAATTACTACAAGAAATGAAGAACTTTTGCAGTTAGACCAAATTATTGAAGCATCAGAAGTTGATAGCACAGAAAGAGCAGAGGCTTTATCTATGAAGATAGAGTTGACTGAAATTACAGAAAAAGAATTGCTTTTAGAAAATTTAATTAAAGCGTATGGCTTTGAAGATGCAGTTGTAGTAATAGGCTTGCAGTCTGAAAACGTAAACGTTATAACAAAATCTGCAAACTTAACTAGCGATGATGCTATTTTAATATATTCAATTCTCGCTGAAGAAACTTCTGTGTCGCCTGAAAATGTAAAAATTATACCTATTTCATAAAAAACACTATGCAAAATAAATATTTTGTGGTACAATATTATTACAAATAATTTATCAGAGGATATTTATGGCACGTTTTAAAAAATTACCGGTCAACGTTAACGAAGGTAAAGTCGTTTATGGTGAGGGTATAGTAGATAATATCGTTTTACTTGCAGTTAAAGAAATTCCTTACGTTGAGTTATATAATCAGCAAAGTAATGATAAAATGAAAAACAGTTCAATAAAAGTATTTATTGAAAAAGATGGTGTGCACGTTGACGTTGTGGTTAAAATACACTATACGCAAAGTGTTTCAGATATGGCGTTCAAAATTCAAGAGGCAGTTCGCTATAGTGTTGAATCTATGACGGAATATCACATTGCAAACGTAAACGTTTCTATAAAAGGCGTTATGTTTGAAGATAAAATAGATGAAAAACCTGTTCAAAAAGAAGTGAATCAAACGCCACGTCAAGATGAGCAACAAGAGGGTAACCAATGAGAAGTCAAGCAAGAGAGGCAGTATTTAAATTAATATTTTCACAGCTCTTCAATCCAAATGATGAAGGGCTTTTTACTGTTTTGTGTAAAGAACTTAATGAAAACGATTCAAAATTTGCAAAAGATTTACTTGAAGCGGTTAAATGCGGTGAAGAAAAATATCTATCTGAAGTTGAAAGGCTTGCTATAGGGTATAAGTTAAATAGATTACACTTGGCGGACAAGTGTGCGCTAGTTATAGGTATGGCAGAATTAAATCGTTTTAAGGAAACCCCCGTAGCAGTCGTTATAAACGAAACGGTTAATTTGGTTGCAAAATATTCAACTGAAAATAGCACTGACTTTGTAAATGGAATTTTAGCAGAATACGTTAGGGAGAATAAAAATGGCTAATATTATAGATGGCAAAAAATTATCTCAAGAAATTAAAGATAACTTAAAAGAAAAATCTGTAGAGTTTGAAAAACTTTATGGAAGAAAAATTACGCTTGCAGTTATTCTTGTGGGTGAAAACCCTGCATCTCAAGTGTACGTTAAAAATAAAATTAAAGCAACTGAATACGTCGGCTTTAAATCTTTGTCTTTTTATTTGCCGAACGACAGTACGGAAGAGCAAGTTGCCGATACTGTGAAAAGTTTGGCTAACGACAACAGTGTTGATGGAATTTTGGTGCAATTACCGTTGCCAAAACATATCAATGAAACTAAAATTCTTAATTTAATACCTGCCAGCAAAGACGTTGACGGCTTTTTACCAGAAAACGTTGGTAAACTTATGCTCGGAATGCCAACGACTATTGCGTGCACCCCTTACGGTGTGGCAAAAATGCTTGAAAGTACTAATATTGATTTTTCTGGCAAAAATGCAGTTGTAATAGGTCGTAGCAATATTGTTGGCAAGCCTATGGCACTTTTGCTTTTAAATATGAATTGCACAGTAACTATTTGTCATAGCAAAACGAAAAATCTAAAAGAAATATGCAAACAAGCAGACTTAATAGTTGCGGCAATAGGTAAACCAAAGTTTGTTACTGCCGATATGGTTAAAGATGGTGCAGTGGTAATCGATGTTGGAATAAACAGAACTGAAAATGGTTTGGTTGGCGACGTCGATTTTGAAAACGTTAAAGATTTAACTTCTTATATTACGCCTGTTCCTGGTGGAGTTGGTCCTATGACTATAGCAATGTTGCTCAATAACACGTATTTATGTGCGGTAAGGAAAGAAAATGCATAATAATTATAAAGAAGAATATCAGCGTTATTACGTGATTTTTAACGAATATTTAAATGAAGTTTTTTCGTCTTTAGACACTTACGCACCTAAAACAATTACTGATGCAATGTCTTATGCCGTTGGAAACGGTGGAAAGAGAGTTCGTCCTGTAATGTGCTTGGCAACCGCAGAACTTCTTGGCGTTCCTTTTGATAAAGTTAAAAATTTTGCAGTTGCATTAGAATGTATACATTCTTATTCCTTAGTTCACGACGATTTGCCTGCGATGGACAATGACGATTATAGAAGAGGTAAATTATCAACCCACAAAATGTTTGGCGAGGCAAATGGTATTCTTGCTGGAGATGCGTTGCTTAATTTTGCTTTTGAACTTTGTTTAAGTAAAGATAATTTTGATTTACTTGATGCAAAGGCATTAAAAGTTCTTGCCGAAAGTGCAGGCTATAGAGGAATGATTGCGGGGCAAGTTCTTGATTTAGAAAACGAGAAGGCTGAAGTGGTCAATAAAGATGTTTTGTATTCTATATATGAAAATAAAACTGCTAAACTCATAACTGCGCCGTTGCTTATTGCATCTGAACTTTCGGGTGGAAAATATCGTAAGCAGTTTGAAGAATTTGGGTATAATTTAGGTGTGTTATTTCAAATTATTGACGACATTATGGACGTTGAGGGTACTCTTGAAAGTATAGGTAAAACCCCGCATAAAGATGAAGAAGTTGGAAAATTGACTTCCGTTAAGTTGTTTGGTCTTGATGGCGCAAAAGAACTTGCTAAAAAACATTATTTAGATTGTAAGCAAATATTAAGTGATATTGACGGTTGTGAATTTCTTTTGCAACTTACAGACGCTATGTACGTTAGAAGAAAATAAATATGCGCCTAGATAATTATTTGGTTGAAAATGGATTTTTCGATTCTAGAACAAAAGCAAAGCAAGCGATTGAGCGTGGTGAGATATATTTAAACAATAAACAAGTTTTTAAGCCCGCTTTAATTGTTGAAGATAAAGACTTAAATATAGAATACGTTTATTCAAACCGTTTTGTTTCTTTGGGTGGTTATAAATTAAATAAGGCGATTAAGGAATTTAATTTTGATTGCAATAATTTAGTTGTTGCCGATATAGGCGCAAGTACTGGTGGATTTACGGATTGTCTTTTGCAAAATGGCGCAAAAAAAGTTTATCCGGTGGACTTAAACGACGGTTTATTGCATAATAGATTAAAAAACGACCATAGGGTTACACCCGTAATTAAAAATGCTAGAGAACTAACTTGTTTAGATTTTGATGAAGAATTAGACCTTATAGTTGCTGATTTGAGTTTTATTTCTATTACATACGTTATTGAGGTTTTTTCTAAACTTCTTAAGTCGGGAAAACATTTAATTATATTAGTTAAGCCTCAATTTGAAATAGGTCAAAAAACCCGTGTAAAAAACGGCATTGTTCGAGATGAAAAATTGCATAAATTTGCCTGTGATAACGTAGAAAATTGTGCAGAAAGAAATGGTTTTGCAAAATTAAATTCAACTTGTGCGCCTATAGTAGACGGCAAAAATATTGAATTTTTATTTTTATTTAAAAAAATCGATTAAATATAAATTCATTTTATTTAAAATTTATATATGTTTGGGGTAATAAATGAAAGTATTTATTTATGACAACAAAGAAAAAGACTGTGGTGGACAATACTTAAAAGAACTTGTTTCACTTTTAGTTAAATTTGATATAGATTATGAATTGTTGACTGACGACCAACTGGTTATGGATAAAACTGCCGACGCCCTATTTACTCTTGGTGGCGACGGAACTATTTTATGGTTGGTTGAATTTGCTAACCGTAATTCAATACCTATAATAGGTATTAACGTTGGCAAAGTTGGTTTTTTAACTGAATTTGAAAGGCTTGATATGTTAGAGGCCGTAACTTTATTCAAGAACGGCAAATTACAAAAAGACGAACGTTTAACTTTAGAAATTAACGTAGATGGTAAACGGTATTTAGCACTTAACGACGCCTATATACAACGCAATTATAGTGAAGAGATAGGTTGCATGACAATGGAAATATGTGTTGATATTAACGATAAACCCGTTGAGAATTTTAAGGGTGATGGCGTAGTTGTTAGTTCGCCTACTGGTTCAACTGCATATTCTTTGGCGGTTGGTGGTGCAATTCTATCGCCAAACGTGCAAGCGCTATGTGTAACACCTATTGCCGCTCACGCATTAGGGTTAAGGTCGATAGTTTTTTCTTCTGATGCAAAATGTAATCTTTCTATAGTGGGAAAAAATAATGGAACATTGTTTGCTGATGGTAGAAAATTATGTAAAGTTTGTCCGCAAACTGTTATCACGGTTGAAAAATCGAAATACGTTACAACTTTTTTAAGAAAAGACACTTATAATTTTTACAAAATTTTGTCGGTAAAAATAAAAGACGGCTTTCAAGGATAATATAAAATGCAAAAAAAAACACGATTATCTTTAATTGAAAAAATAATAAATGAGCGCGAAATTTCTACTCAAGAAGAATTGACCGTCGCATTGACAGAGATGGGCTATAACGTGTCGCAATCTACCGTCTCTAGGGATATTTTTGATTTAAACTTGATAAAGGTTGAGGGCAAAAATAAAAAATTCAAATATGCAAAACCGCAAGTTTCAAAGTCAGAAACGTCATCACAAATTATAAATTTGTTTAAGCAAGTTACTGTTTCTATGGAATGCGCTAACAATTTAATTGTTATAAAAACTCTTGCAGGTAATGCTAGCGCTGCAGGTATGGCTATTGACCAAATGCATTTGCAACACGTTGTAGGAACGGTTGCGGGGGACGATACGCTACTAGTCATTGCAAAAACAAATTCTGATGCAGAAATGATAATTAAAAGTTTAAGGATTCTTTAATGCTAAAAACACTTACGATAAAAAACGTTGCTCTTATTGAGTACGCTAATATTGATTTTAAAAGCGGATTAAACGTTCTTTCGGGCGAGACAGGTTCTGGTAAATCAGTTATACTTGAGTCGCTCAATTTTGTTTTGGGCGCAAAGGCAGATAAAACTTTAATTAAAAGTGGCGAAACTGAATGTGTAGTAAAGGCAATATTTGCTATTGATAATGCGCAGAGTGTAAAAAAGATATTAAACGAATTCGATATCGAAAGTGAAGATGATTTGATTATAGTTAGAAAATTTACTATTGATGGTAAATCTAACGTTAAAATAAATGGTGAAACTGTTACTATAAGTATGCTCAAACAGATTACGTCGCATCTTGTTGACGTTCACGGTCAAAGTGAGCATTTTCACCTTTTGAAAACTTCAAATCAATTAAAACTTATTGATAAATTTGGCGCAGAAGAAATTTTACCTAAAATAAATATAATTAAGGAACTGTATCAAAAATATAATAACGTTTGCAGTGAATTAGATAAACTTGGTGGCGAAGAAAGTCAAAGGCTTATTAAGATTGATATATTAAACTACCAAATTGACGAGATTGAGAAACTTGATTTAAAAGAAGGCGAAGAAGAAGAGTTATTAGAAATTAAAAGCAAATTAGAATACCAAGATAAAATTTCCACCGCACTTAATTGTGTTAAGACTACCGTGCTTGAAGAAGGTGGAATTAGTGATATTTTAGGTAATGCACTTCGGGCTTTATCTTCAATATCAAATTTAAGTCAAGATTTTTCAACTCTTGAAGAAAGGCTTTCTTCTGCTTTTTCCGAAATTGACGATATTGCAGAAACTGCAGGAAATATGATTGACGATTTTGATTTTTCTGAATATAACGTTGACTCTATTGAAAATCGTTTAGAAAGTATTAAAAGTTTAAAAAAGAAATATGGCGAAAACTTTGAGCAAATTCAAGAGTTTTTATCTAAAGCAAATATTGAGCGTGAAAGACTAATAAATTTTAACGAACTTGCAGAAAATTTGCTTAAAGAAAAAAATAAATTAGAAAACGCTTTATACGTAAACTATTCAGAACTACATTGCTTGAGAAAAAATTTTTCAAAAGCCTTTTCTAAAAACGTGCTTGATGAATTGACAGGTTTAGGTATGCCAAACGCCTCGTTTGAAGTTGTTTTTCAAGATTTTCCCTCTAGAGAAGAGTGTAAATTTAATTCTTCAAATGGAATTGACGTTTTAGAATTTAATTTTTCTGCTAACCTTGGTGAACCATTAAAGCCATTGTCTAACGTTATAAGTGGCGGTGAAATGAGTCGTTTTATGTTGGCAGTTAAAACGCAAACTGCAAAATTTAACGATATCGCTACCTTTATTTTTGATGAAATTGATGCGGGTATAAGTGGTAACGTTGCAAGGGTAGTTGCAGAAAAGTTTGCTAAAATATCAAAAACTGTTCAAATTATTGCAATATCGCATTTGCCACAGATTTCTTCAATGGCGGATAATAACTTATTGATTACTAAAAAAGAAAGTTGTGAAAAAACTGTTACCGAAGTTACCACACTTAATTTTAACGATAAGGTTAAAGAAATAACAAGGTTAATCGGTGGCGATTTAAATAGTATTTCGGCTAAAGCGCATGCCGAAGAACTTATAAGTAGCGCAGATGAATTTAAAAGTAAATTGTAAAATAATTCAAAATAAATTAGTTGCTTGTTTTTATACAGGCAACTTTTTTTGTATATAAAAAATATATTTGCCCACATTAAATGCAGTGGGGTGAATAATGAAAAAGAAGTCGCTTTTTTGTGTATTACTATCTATATTATTATGTTTTACAACATTTTTTCTTAATACTAGCCAAGTTTTTGCGGTAAATGAAAAGTTATATCTTGGTGGTATGACTGCTGGGTTTTCAGTACAGACTTGCGGTGCAAATATTGTTGGCTTATGTGACGTTGTAACAAAAAACGGCGTTGAAAGCCCTTCTAAAGATATAGATTTGCAAGTTGGAGACATTATAAAATCTATTGATGGAGAGCAGACTAACAGTGCTTGCGACGTTGAAAAAAATATTAAGGGAAAGAAAAAAGTTTTATTAGAAATAGAAAGAGATGGGCAAATTATACTTAAAAATATGACTTTGGCTAAAGATGTTTCTGGTTGCGAAAAGTTGGGTGTTTTTATCAAAGACGATATAAGCGGTATCGGAACAATTACTTTTATAAAAGGTAATAGGTTTGCATCTTTAGGACACCCTATAGTAGAAAATGATGGTAAACTATTAGATATTTTAGGTGGAAAATTATATAAATGCGACATAACAGGCTGTGTTAAAGGTGAAAGGGGCAATGCTGGTGAGTTAAGGGGTGTTTTTGTAAAAAACAATTCGATTGCAAATATTGATAAAAATAATGAGTTTGGGGTTTACGGCAGTGTAAATGAAGATTTTGATTATTCTCAATTAAAAGAGATTGAAATAGGTAACGCTATTTTGGGTGATGCAAAAATATATAGCACAATACACGGTTATGAACCGCAAAGTTTTGACGTATCAATAATAAAAATAGAAAATACAAATAATGATAAAAATTTTGTAATAAAAATTACAGATAAAAAACTTATTGATATCACAAACGGAATAGTGCAAGGGATGAGTGGTAGCCCTATAGTGCAAAATGGTAAGTTGGTTGGCGCAGTTACTCACGTTTTTTTAAATGACCCAACAAGGGGCTTTGGTTTATCTATAAATAATATGATAAATAACTAGTAAATACAATAAAATTTAGCAATAATTATGTCAGACATAATTATTTTACATAGTGGAGGTTTTTATGAAAAATAAATTTTCAATTATATTTTTATTATTAGCGTTTGTAACCGCAATAAGTTGTTTTTGTGGTTATAAAAAAGTTGCTGTAATGGCAGAAAATAAAAATCTTGCGTTTACAAGCAAATCTGTATATTTAACCGATTTTAACAGCGGAACGGTTATTTTAGCAAAAAACGAAACGGAAAAAAGACCTATTGCTAGTATGTGTAAAATTATGACGTTGCTGTTGAGTTTTGAGGCTATTGACAACGGAATAATATCTAAAGATGAAATTATTACGGTTAGTGAAAATGCAGCAGGTATGGGCGGTTCACAAGTTTTTTTAGAAACAGGTGGTCAATATTCAGTCAATCAATTACTTAAGAGTATAACCGTTGCATCAGCAAACGACGCTTGCGTTGCTATTGCCGAAACAATTTGTGGTAGTGAAGAGTTATTTGTTGAGAAGATGAACGAAAGAGCAAAAGAATTACAAATGGATAACACTATATTTGCAAATTGTACTGGTTTGCCTAAACCAACGCAATATTCTTGCGCTAAAGACGTTGCAAAAATGTTTTCAGAATTGATTAAGCATAAAGAATATTTTGAGTATTCTACCGTGTGGATGGATAAAATTGAACATCCTAATAATAGGTATACAGAAATTTCTAATACAAATAAACTTATAAGGTTTTATCAAGGCTGTGATTGTGGCAAAACAGGTTATACAAGCGAGGCAGGGCATTGTCTTGTTGCATCAGCAAATAGAAATGGTATGCGTTTGATTTCAGTTGTTATTTCTTCGCCTGATAGTAAAACAAGATTTAATGAAATATCTTCAATGTTTAACTACGGTTTTGCAAACTATACAAATAAGTTAATAATTGATGATAAAAAACCTTTAGATATTCAGGTAAACGTTTTAGGTGGTAAACAAGAAAATATTCAAGTTTATGCACAGCGCCCTATATTTTTATTTTCAGAAAAAAATGAAAAAAGAAGTGTTGAAGTAAATTTTATTCCCGTAGAAAAAATTAAAGCACCTTTAAGTAAAGGTGAAGTTGTTGGTGAAATTGTTGTTTTAGAAAATAACAATGAAATTGACAGAGTAAAGGTAGTTTCCGCGCAAGACGTTTTAGAAAAAACCTATTTTGACTATATAAATGATATCTCAAAAAACTGGGCGCTAATTTAAGCGCCTTTTGTTTTATTTTCTTATAAGTTTACGTTAAACACCTAATAATTAAAAATTAACAGTTATCCGTTGACTTTTTTATCAAAACTTTGTTAAAATAAATAAAAAGCAATAAAGGTATTTTATTATGAACGAAAGAGTTACGCTGAAAAATAATAACGGACATTTAGAAATAGGTGGTATAAACGCATCTAATCTTGTAAAAAAGTACGGAACGCCTCTTTACGTAATGGACCAAACTTACATTGAAGATATGTGCAAAACTTTTTCTGATACGTTAAAGAAAGAATATGGCGACGGTATGATAGCGTATGCGTCAAAAGCTTTCAGTTGTAAGGAAATTTATAGAATAGCAAACAATATGGGTATAGGCGCAGATACAGTGTCTGGTGGGGAAATTTATACGGCAAAATCTGTAAATTTTCCTATGGAAAAAATCTGTTTTCACGGTAATAATAAGACTACCGCAGAATTAAAATTTGCGGTGGAAAGTGGCGTTGGTTATATCGTTTTAGATTCCTATACCGAGGCTGACGAGTTAGATTTAATTTGTAAGCAATTAAGCATTAAGCAAAAAGTTTTAATTAGAATAAATCCAGGGGTTGAGGCTCATACTCACCATTTTATTCAAACGGCAAAAATTGATTCAAAATTTGGCTTTGCCATAAGCACTGGCGAAGCGGAAGAGATTGTTAATTATGTAAAGAATAAACAAAATTTGGATTTGGTTGGATTACATTGCCATATCGGTTCACAAATTTTTGAAACAAAATCTTTTGTAATTGCCGTAAACAAAATGACTGATTTTTATAAAAAACTTAAACTTGACTATGGTTACGAGTTTTCTGTGCTAAATTTAGGTGGTGGATTTGGTATTTATTACGCTGGTGATGACGCTAAAAAAAGTAGTAAAGAGTATGCAGAGTATATCAAATTGATTGCAAACACACTTAAAGAAGACGTAGAACGTAAAGGTCTTAAAAAGCCGTTTTTAATTTTAGAGCCAGGTCGTTCAATAGTTGGTGAAGCAGGTATAACTTTATATACCGTAGGTAGAATTAAAAAAATTAAGAATATAAAAAATTATATTGCAGTTGACGGTGGTATGTTTGATAATCCTAGATTTGCATTATATCAAGCAAAATATACGGTAGTTGCAGTTGACAAAATGAATTTGTCGGCTAATGAAAAATATACTGTTGCTGGAAAGTGTTGTGAGAGTGGTGATATAATTGCTGAAGATTGTTTATTGCCTAACGTTGAAGAAGGCGATATTTTGGCAGTGCTCTCAACTGGCGCATATAACTATTCAATGTCTAGTAATTATAATAGAAATTTAATTCCGCCTGTTGTAATGGTTAAAAATGGAGAATCTAGATACGTGGTAAAACCTCAAACTTATGAAGATTTAATAAGAAATGACATTTAACGGATTACGCTTAACAATGTTAAGCGTTTTTTCTTGCATTTTTTCAAATATTATTATATAATAATAATAATTTTAACAATTAAGAGGCTATTTAGTGATTGAAAACGTCGTTTTTTATATATCAAAATTTTTAGCATTACTTTTGGTTTTGCCTATTCACGAATTTGCGCACGCCTTTGCTGCTGTAAAAAGTGGCGATTTTACGCCAAAGATGTATAATAGATATACTTTAAATCCGTTGTCGCACTTTGACCCCTTGGGTTTAGTGTCATTTTTGGTCGTAGGGTTTGGTTGGGCAAAACCCGTACCGGTTAATCCTAGTAATTTTAAGAATTATAAAAAGGGTTGTTTTTTTGTTTCTATAGCAGGCGTCGTTGCAAACTATATTTTGGCTTTTATTGCTTATCCGTTGTTATTGTTGTGCTTTAAGTTTGTACCGAATTTTGGATATTTTGATGACGTTTTGTTTTTTACGCTTGAGTTTGTGTTTATTTATTCGCTGTCTTTTTTTGTTTTTAATCTAATTCCCGTATATCCTTTAGATGGTTTTAGGGTTTTAGACGTGTTTGCAAAAAAACGCGGTGATGTGTATAACTTTTTAAGATATAAAGGCATTTACGTTCTATACGGTCTTTTTGCGTTAAGTATTTTGTCCGACATTACGGGGCTTTGGTATTTTGATGTTTTTGGAAGATTTATGAACTTTTTAGTTGGATATTTGCAAGCACCTATAACAAAGTTTTGGGGGCTGATTTTAGGAGGGGTTTTCTAATGGCGGAGTTTGAATCTGTTGTTGATTATTCTACAAAACTTGATAATTTTGAAGGCCCTTTAGATTTATTGCTACATCTAATTAAAGAGGCTAAAATTGAAATAAAAGACGTTTTTGTATCTCAAGTTACCGAACAATTTTTATTATATATGGATGGCGTTGAAAAACTTGACGTTGATAAAGCAAGTGAATATTTAAATATGGCTGCAACGTTGCTTGAGATTAAATCTAAATCAATACTGCCAAAAATTGAAGAGTATCTTGACGATATCGAAGACCCAGAACAAGCACTTATTAGACAACTTGAAGAATATAAACTATTTAAAGAGGCTAGTGAAAAACTTAAAGAACAAGAAAACGTTTTGCGCTTTTATAAAGAGCCTGATAAGTCTGTTGGCGACGTTAAAATTGTTTACAATGATTTTAATCTTGACGGCTTAATTGCTGCTTTTTCTAAATTATTGATGCGAGTTGACGATAAAAAGCGTCAAGATAACGTATTAAAAGAAATACCCAAAGAAGTTTTTACGGTAAAAGATAAAGTTGAACATATTAGAAGTATTTTATTAGAAAGAAAAGAAGCAAGTTTTTTTGAAATGTTTTCAAGTTATTACACAAAAAACGAACTTATTACAACTTTTCAAGCAATGTTAGAGTTGCTAAAACTACAATATATAACAGTCGTTCAAAACGGAATTTTTGACGATATTACTATAACCTTAAGGGATGATAGAAATGAAGAACTTGGAGAAATTGACGAGTATAATTGAATCTATTTTGTTTGTTTCAGGTACGCAGGTTGCTATTGCTGATATAACGGAAAAATTAGAAGTTTCTGAAAAAGAGGTAAATTCAGCAGTAAAAGTTTTGCAGGAAAAATATGCAGGCGATAGTGGAATACAACTTTTATCATTTAATAAAAAGTTGCAATTTTGTTCTAACCCTAAAAATGCAGACGAAGTTTCATCAGTGCTTAACCCTATAAAAGAAAGAGAACTTTCAAAAAGTATGCTTGAAGTTGCTGCAATTATTGCATATAAACAGCCTGTTACTAGAATTGACCTTGAAGAAATTCGTGGCAACAGTGAATACGCCGTTCAAAAACTTTTAGAACTTGGCGTTATTGAACCTGTTGGCAGAAAAGATGCGGTTGGTAAACCTGTTTTATTTGGTACTACCGATAAATTTCTTAAACGTTTTCAAATATCTTCACTTGATGAGTTGCCCGATTATGATGAACTTATAAATAAAATTCAACTTATTAGGGGTAATAAGCAAGAAGAAGATTATCTTTATCATAAAGACGTTTACGTTGATGAAACAGATGGTACTGAAAAGTCCGTTGAAGAGCAAGTGGCTGTAACTAAATTAAACGAAGAAGATGATTTTGAATTGCCAGATATTGAAGATGAAGAACTTCCAGATTTTTTAAAAGGTGAAGACGTAGAAAAAATTTAATTTATATTTATATTACAGTGAGCGGTGTGATAAATTTATCATACCGCTTTTTTGTATATTTTAACGTTATTTGCGGATATTAAAATAGTGTTGACAGTTGTTTTAATAATCATTTCGATTATTATTTTTCCTATATTTTTAAGTGGTAATTTTAATATTTCTCAACAAAAGTTAAAATTGTTTTATAAAATTAAACTCTTTAGAATTTTTACGATTTTAAAAGGTTACGCAGAATTTATAAACGAGGGTATTGTTATTCATTTAACTAAAAGAAAAGCGGTAATTATTCCTTTTGAAAATTTATTTGAAGTGAAAAAGAAAGTTGAACCGCTTAAAGATTATCACTTAATTAGTTGCAGTTTTAACGCAGAAATAGGAAATAAAGAAAATATATTTGAACCACTTTCAACTGCTTTTACTTTAAACTATATATATAATTATATTAAATGGTTTTTATATCACAAAAAACCGTATTTTAAATCTAACGTAAAAATTGAAGTTTTTGACAGTAAAGATATTTTTGAATTATATTTAAATGGTACGGTTGTTTTTAACTTGCTAATGGTTTTAATTAGTATTATAAAAATTTTAATGGGGAAATTATTAAATGCATTTACAAAACGAATCGAACAAAATAAATAAAACTATAGAAACGACTTTGAAAAATCTTGGTAGTCTAATTGATGTAAATACCGTTATAGGTAAACCTTTAAAAACAGATGACGGAGAGTGTATTATTCCTATATCAAAAGTTACGGTGGGGATACTGTCTGGGGGCGGTGAGTATGGCAAAGTAACGGTATTTAATAAAAGTTCAGACCTACCATTTTCGGCTGGTAACGGCGCAATTATATCAGTTAAGCCGTGTGGTTTTTTAGTTAAAAATGGAAAAAAATATACTATGATATCCGTATCGGATTCACCTTATGAAAAACTTATTGATAAGGCTAGCGAATTTATGTCTAAAATGAATATTGGTGATAATAATGATTAGAAAAAAAAGCAATTATTATATTTTAGTTATAACTTTTATTATATTTTTGATGCATTGTTGCATATATAATTCTAAAAGCAATAATTTTGTCTTTGCCGACAATACAAATTCTGAAATAGTTATGGAAATGAATTCTGGCAGAATTTTGCACGAAAATAATGCTCATACAAAAAAATATATGGCAAGCACAACAAAAATTTTAACGGCGATTGTGGTTTTGGAAAATTGTGGTGAAAATGACGTTGTAACAGTAACTAAAGATACGATAGGTGTTGAGGGTTCTAGCATTTATTTAGAAGAAGGTGAAAAACTTACAGTTAAAGAACTTTTGTACGGTTTGATGTTAAGGTCTGGAAACGATTGCGCTGAAACACTTGCCGTATATTGCAGTGGTTCAATAGCAGAATTTGCAAATTTAATGAATGTAACTGCTAAAAAAATTGGCGCAACTGAAAGTAATTTTGTAAATCCTCACGGTTTGCATAACGATAATCATTATACCACAGCATATGATTTAGCGCTAATTTCTCGTTATGCTATGAGAAATAAAATCTTTAGAGAAATAGTGTCGACTAAAAGCGTGATTATACCACACATAAAGCGTGATTACGATAGAAAATTAGTAAATAAAAATAAAATGCTTAATGGTGTTGAGGGTGCAAACGGAATAAAAACTGGTTATACAAAAAAAGCCGGTAGATGTTTGGTTAGTAGTTGTGTTAGAAACGGAATGGAACTTATTTGCGTGGTGTTAAATTGTCCACCTATGTTTGAGCGTTCAACAAAACTGTTAGAAAATTGTTTTTCGACTTATAAAAATTATAAACTAGTTGAAAGTGATGATATTTTAGGGTTTTCTACCGTTGCAAATTCCCAAGAAAAATGCGCTTTATGTGTTAAAAATGACGTTGTTTTACCATTAACTCTAGATGAGTTTGAAAAAATTAAAATTGATTATGATTATGAAAAAATAATACCTAAACCAGAAAAAAATTTCGTTGAAAATGGATTTGTTAATATTTACGTTGAAAATAACTTGATTTTTCAAGAAAAAATCTATACTATATTAGTGTTAAAATAAATTTGTAGGTAGATTATGAGAATAAATAAGTTTTTAGCGTATAGTGGTGTTGCATCACGTAGAGCGGCTGATGAATTAATCAATGATGGTGTTGTTAAAATTAACGGCAAAGTATGTTCTTTGGGGGACGACGTTGACGTAAGTTCGGATAAAGTTACTGTAAACGGAAAACCTGTAAACGTCGTTAAAAAATACGATTATTATATTATGAATAAACCCAAAGGTTACGTTTGCACGGTTAAAGATGATAAGGGCAGAAAAACCGTTATGGATTTATTGCCAACTAACGCAAAACGCTTATTTCCGGTTGGTAGACTAGATTATGATACTGAAGGATTACTGATTTTAACTAATGACGGTGAACTCACTTATAAACTTACGCACCCAAAAAATGAGGTACCAAAAACGTATTTAGTTAAAACGGAAAAGCCTGTTTCTGATGAAGATTTGTCTAAACTTCGTTCAGGTGTCTATATTGACGGTGTTAAAACGAAAAAATGTAACGTAAGACTAGTTGAGTCTTATAAAGACGGTGCTAAATTGCACGTAACGATTAGCGAAGGGAAAAATCGTCAAGTGCGTAAAATGTTCGAGGCTGTAGGCAACTGTGTTGATTTTCTTAAAAGAATTAAAATCGGAGATTTAACGCTCACGGGGCTTGACCGTGGAGAAGTTAGACAACTTAATGCTAGAGAAATTGATTATTTACTTAATTTATAAAACAAAAAAAGTCGCAAAATTGCGACTTTTTTATATTTAATATGATTATTTAATGTTAATCTTAAAACACTTTAATTTTGAAAAATTATATCTAATTACAAAATGTAAACAGAAAATTACACATAAAACAATCGGTAAAATCAACGTGAGAGCAATAAGATTTATATCTGCAAAGTTTACGCTAAAAATTAGATTTGCCGCTACCGTAATTAAAACCAAATTAAACACTATAATAACTGAAGTTAAAATTTCGTCAGTAGTTGGTCGTTTTGAAGACGTTTCTTTAGGCGACTTAATGTATGTGAATAAGTAAAAAATCGGTAAAACTGCAAATACAAGCGCTAAAATGATAGTTGTAGTATTGCCCCAAGTTGAATTTTTTGCAATACCAAACGATATAAAAATTATCGCAATAAGGCTTAAAACATAGGTTAAAAATGAAGTTATAGCATTTAATTTGTTTAGCAATAAATTGCCTTTTGTAATGCAAGAATCTTTTGATGAAATCCTAATTTTATAACCTTCTTTTGCTGCTTTTAGCGTTAAATCGCCAAAGTCGATTTTTCCGTTATTATTGCGTTCTGCATTGTAATCAAAAGAAGTAATCGTTTCATTGAATTTTTGCACTTCTACAGGCTGTGTTTCGGTAACTTCCTGTCTAACTATAGGACTAATTTGTTCGGGCTGTACGTTAGGTTTTTGAATTACCGTGGTTCTAATAAGCCCGTTTAGAATATTTCTAAAGTTAATATCTTGAGTGCTGTCGCCAAGTTCTGCATTTGTTTGTGCAGGTTGAGAATTTTGTTGTGGTTTTTCAACGTTTTCAACAATTTGTATGGGTGCAGGCGCGGGGGAAACGATAGTAGGCTGTTGAATTATAGGTTTCTCAATTTCAACGGGTTTTTCAACAATTTTTTCTACGTATTGAGTTCTAATAATGGGTTGTTGTTCGCAATCCATAAGTTTATCGATTATAGCGCGTGAATAAGACCAACTTGATAGGTTTATTTCAACGGTATTTTTTCCGTTTTCCGTCAATTTAAAATACTTTCTACGGCCATTATCTGAATCGTTCCAGTATGATTTTACGTAACGCAAACTTTCAAGCCTTTTAAGCGAACTATATAGAGTAGCTTGATTGATTTTATATTCTTTATCACTTTTTACTTCAATAGCATCGCTAATTTGCTGTGCAAATTTATCACCATCAATTAAAGTGTGTAAAATTATGGTGTCTATATGACCGCGTATAAGGTCGCTACTAATTGCTTGTTGTTCCATATTTTAACTCCGTAAAATATAATTATATATTTTAGTATACAATTAAATGAAAATTAAGTCAAGGTTTTATGCCAAAATATTATGTCAAGTAAAATATTTTATTAAAACGTTAGTAATTTATTGATGATTTAATTAAAATTTATTTAAATGTTAAAATTTAAGTAATTAGTTGACAAAATTTTGGTTAAATGATATAATTTATGTATATCTATGCGCAAAAGCCGTGTTTTGCGCATAGATTGATATGTGTCAACTTTAATTCCCTATTATCTTTTTTTAATATTTTGGAGCAAATTTATGAAAGAAAAAAGTTATTTTGAACAACGTGAAATATCTTGTATAAAGCGATTAGATGCAATCGTTGAAGAATTACCCTATTTTGTTAAGGATTTTTTTGTTGGCGTAGAATTGCGAACGTCCGCGCTAACTCGCTTAAATTATGCTTATGATTTACGTGTATTTTTTGACTTTTTAACCAAAAAAGTTTTCAAAGGTAAATCTATTGAGTCAATAGAACTTAACGATTTGGCAAAACTTGAGGCGTTTGACTTTGAATATTTTTTAAGTTATTTAAGTCATTACGAAATAAATGGTAAAAACGAACGTTGCACCGAATCAGGTAAAGCGCGAAAATTATCTACGTTGCGCGCATTTTATAAATATTTTTTTAATAGAAATGCCCTACCTGCCAACACGCCTTCTAAAGTTTCTATGCCTAAAATTCATGAAAAAGAAATTATTAGGCTTGATACCAACGATAAAGTTGATGAAATCGGCGATATGCTCTATACCGTAGAAACTGGTCAAGGCTTAAACAAAAGACAATTATCTTATCACAATAATACAAAAATTCGCGACGCTGCAATAGTTACCCTGTTTTTAGGAACTGGCATACGTATAAGCGAACTCGTTGGTTTAAACATTGAAGATATTGACTTTAATACAAATAGTTTTGTCGTTACAAGAAAAGGTGGAAATCGTGCAGTTTTGTATTTTAACGACGAGGTTGCCTCTGCTCTACACGATTATATTGATACCCGAAATCTAGACGAAGATAAAAAGGAAAATGCGTTGTTTTTATCTCTACAAAATAAAAGAATTTGCGTTAGAAGTGTTCAAGAACTTGTAAAAAAATACGCAAAAATTGCATCTCCGCTAAAAAAAATAACACCGCACAAATTGCGTAGCACGTTTGGTACTAACCTATACAAACAAACTGGCGACATATACGTTGTAGCCGATTGTTTAGGGCATAAAGACGTAAATACCACAAAAAAACACTATGCGGCAATAACTGAAGACGTAAGAAAAAAAGCGGCATCTTCAATGATAATTAAGGGGAAAGACTAGTTGGAAATTAAAAAAACTAATCTTCATCTGTAATGATTTTTGTGATTTTTATTATTTTATAGTTTTTATCTGGTTCAATACACTTGCCACAACTGTCGCAGATTTTATTTGGGTCTAAATCGCAAGTGTCATCACACTCTTCTTCCCTATATTTTTTATCGTCTAACATAAAAACTCCTTTATATTATAAAAACACGAACAAACGTTTGACTTTTTCTTCTTGATTATGTTATTATGTAAATATGAAGAAAACAGAAGAAAAAATAAACAAAGTTTATGAATTTACAGTTGAATTTATTAGAGAAAACGGTTTTCCACCGTCGGTTAGAGAAATTTGCAGTAAGTTAAATATTAAATCTACCGCTACTGC
Organism: Clostridiales bacterium; assembly: GCA_015069425.1. Classification (GTDB taxonomy): domain Bacteria; phylum Bacillota; class Clostridia; order Christensenellales; family Borkfalkiaceae; genus UBA1259. The sequence continues at coordinate 116,983 of SVIP01000003.1, forward strand.
ATACTCGTATATTGAACGTTTAAAATCAAAAGGTTTATTAGATAAATCCCCTATGAAAAAGCGCGCAATAACTTTATCTCATCAAAGCCCTCAATTTAAGAGCGTGCCTCTCGTTGGTACAATTCGCGCAGGCGAACCGATTTTTGCTGTTGAAAACCTTGACGGTTATTATCCCCTACCTGAAGAATTTGATACAGGTGGTGATGAATTTGCGCTTAAAGTACAAGGCGAAAGTATGGTCAACGCCGGTATTTATGAGGGTGATATAATTATTGTTAATAAACAAAGTTACGCTAATAATGGTGAAATTGTTGTTGCGTTGGTTGATGACTCGGCAACTGTAAAACGTTTTTACAGAAGAAACGGAAAAGTCATACTGCACCCTGAAAACGATAATATGCAAGATATGGTCTTCGACAACGTTTTGATTCTTGGGGTTGTTAAAGGTTTGATGCGCAAATTTTAATAAAAACTTTTGAAGTCGCTTAAAGATAAGCGACTTTTTTATATTTTAAGATTTTTCAATGCGATTTTGCAATGTTCATACGTTATACCGCCTTGTAAGTAAGCGATATACGGTGGCTTTATAGGTGCGTCAGCAGAAAGTTCTATGGAAGAACCTTGAACGAAACAACCTGCAGCCATAATAACTTCGTCTTCATATCCGGGCATAGCCCACGGCATAGCGTCTACGTGGCTATCAATAGGTGAATTTTTTTGTATGTTTTGTATAAATTTAATTAAATCTTCAGAATTACCGAATTTTATGGCTCTAATTATATCTCTAGGAATTTCATTTGGTAATGGCGACGTTTCGTACCCTAATTCGGATAACACTTTACCAAAAAGCATTGAACCTTTAACGGCTTGCAAAACGGTATGTGGCGCAATAAATAAACCTTGATAAAAGTATTGATAACCAAACGAGTAAGAGCCAACTTCTCCGCCGATTGAAGGCGCAGTAAGGCGGTTTTGAACTAAATTTACATATTTTGAGTCGCCTGCAACGTAACCACCCGTAGGGGCAATTCCCCCACCCAAGTTTTTAATCATAGAACCTGCCATAAGGTTTACACCAACTTCGGTTGCTTCACGTTTTTCTATAAATTCACCGTAGCAGTTGTCTAGCATAATGCAACCGTTAAATCCACAATTTTTTAATACGCTAACAGCGTCTGCAATTTCGTCGATAGAAAGAGCGTTTCGCCATTCGTATCCCCTAGACCTTTGCAAATACACCATTTTGGGTTGTTTATTTTTTGAAAAATAGTCTTTAACAGCATTTTTATCGATTATTCCATTTTTGAGCGGTATACATTCAAATTCAATACCGTAATCTTTCAATGAACCGATATTATCGCCGTAAATAACGTCGTGCAAAGTGTCGTAAGGTGTGCCTGTAATGCAAAGTGCTTTATCGCCGGGCATTAAAACGCCGAATAAACACAAAGAAAGCGCGTGTGTGCCTGAAACTATTGCGGGCGTGCAAATTGCTTGTTCTGCGCAGAAAACGTCTGCCACAACCTTATTTAACACTTCTCTTCCCTCATCACCATATCCATAACCGTTAGATGGTGTAAAATGGCGCAATGCTAAACGGTTATTCTTGAAAGCGTTTAAGACTTTTTCTTGGTTAAAAAGAGCAACGTCTTCAAAATAATTAAAATTCTCTTTGAGTTCATTTTCACATTTTTCTATCAATTTTAAATCAATCATTTGTGAATATCCTTTATAATAATGTCAGATAAATTATCAACGTTAGCAGGCTCTAAATTGATTAGATTTGGAATTTTTTTAAAATAAGTTAACTGTCTTTTAGCATAATGTCTAGTGTTTAATTTAATTAAGTCTACTAATTCTTCTATTGAAATTATTCCGTCTAAATAATCAAAAACTTCTTTGTATCCAATCGCTTGCATACACTGTAAATTTCTATTCACGCCACTTTTAATTAAACTTTTTACTTCATCAATTAAGCCGTTTTTAATCATAATATCTACGCGCGTATTTATTCTATCGTAAAGCGTTTTTCTATCGTGATTTATCGAATAGGCAAAATAATTATATTTGGGTATAAATTCGTCTTTTATGTCAGACTTTTTACAACCGCTTTCGTAAATTTCCAAGGCTCGTATTACACGTTTTACATCATTAAAATGAAGTTTTTCTGCGCTTATAGGGTCAACTGATTTAAGTATATCGTAAACGTATTTATTACCGTTTTTGCTTGCTAAGTTTTTATATTTTTCGCGAACTTCAGGGTTGTCGTTTCCATTGCCGTAAGACAAGTCGTAAAGTAAAGCATTTATATAAAATCCCGTTCCACCGCATATCACAGGAATTTTATTTTCATTTATAAGTTTGTTAATAATAGGTTGTGCGGTGTTTTTATAATTGCTTACGGTAAACGAATCAAAAGGCGAAACAACGTCAATTAAATGATGTACAATGCCTTGCTGTTCGTCTTTGGTAGGTTTAGCAGTTCCTATATTTAGACCTTTGTAAATATACATTGAGTCTGCGGAAATTACTTCGCTATTCAGTTTTTTTGCAACTTCAACTGCTAAAGCCGTTTTTCCCGAAGCAGTTGGTCCGCATATAATTATTATTTTAGGTTTTATATTATTCTCTTGAACCATTTATCAATTTCCGTTCTTGTTATTTTAATTGCAACTGGACGCCCATGCGGACATTTTAGACCTAAATTATCTTTTAATTTTTCGGTTAAAATCTCAATTTCTTTGTCAGATAATTTATCCCCCGACTTAATTGCTGACTTGCACGCTTTTTGCGCAAGTTTGTCTTTTAATAAGTCTTTTACGGTTAATGATTTTAATGTGTCAATTTCTGATAAAATATCGTTAAAGAAATCATCTAGATTCATTTCCGTTAAAAAAGATGGAACTGCAGAGATTTTAAAAGCATTTTTACCAAATTCACTTATCTCAATACCCATTTGACACAACGTGTCAATTTTTGTGGTTAAAAATTCAAATTCTTTATTGTTTACGTTGAGTATAAACGGAAGTAATAGAGGTTGAGTTATCAACTGTTGGCTATCTATTGCTTGATTTAATTTGTCAAAAAGAATTCTTTCGTGAGCGGCGTGTTGGTCTATAAAATATAAATCTAAACCGTCTTCAAAAATTAAGAAAGTGTTAAGCGCTTGCCCTATAAATTTAAGACTTTTATCTAGTTTGATAGCCTCTTGCTGTGCTGTAACTTTCTTTTTTTCAAGACTTTCTAAAAAGGCTTTATTTTCTGCAAAAATATCGTTTATATTTGATTCTTTAATATCTACATTATTTACTATACTTTCAGTCTTGTTAGAAATAGACGGCGAACTATCACAAAATTTTAATTTTGGAAAACTTTTAAATTCGGAAACTTCATTTTTAAAAGTATCGATATGTTTATCAATGTTATTATGTGTGATATAATCGTGCTGAATATTGTTAGTGTTTAATTGATTTTTTGCGTTTTTATTTGAAACTATGTTTAACGCCTCGCTTGTTCCGTCTAAAACTTTAGAAACGATAGAATAAACAGTTCCATAAACAACTTGATTATTTACAAATCTAACGTCAAGTTTATTTGGGTGAACGTTTACGTCTACAATTTCAGACGGAATAGTTATAGACAACACGTAAAAAGGATATTGCCTTTTCATCATATATGAAGAATAGGCGTTTGCAATAGCCGAAGATATAGTTTGATTTAATATGTATCTGCCATTTAAAAATACTGATTGATAACTGCGGTTGCCTTTTGTGTAATGATGTTTGCCAAGATATCCTTTTATAATTATACCGTTTTTTTGTGTATCAACAAAAAAACTTTCCTTAACGGCCTCTACCCCGTAAACGCATACCAGGGCAGATTCAAAACCATCACCAAACGATTGATAAATAATTTTACCGTTTGCAGTGTACTTAAAAGCAATTTGAGGGTTGCACAATATAAACCTTGCGACAGTAGATGATATTTCACTTTCTTCAGACCTTTCAGATTTTAGAAATTTTTCTCTTACGGGCGTGTTGAAAAATAAATTTTTAACTTCAATAGTTGTTCCGTCTACTGTAGAATAATCAACAATTTCATCAATTACCCCACCAACAGCGCTTATTTTTGCGCCAAATTCTTGTTCTTTTGGCTTTGATATTATATTTATTTTAGATACAGATGCTATAGATGCGAGCGCCTCACCTCTAAAACCAAGCGAAGTTATGTTGTCTAAATCACTGACTTTTGAAATTTTACTTGTAGCGTGTGGCATTAGCGCTTTTTTTAGTTCGCTTTTTTCTATGCCACTGCCGTTATCAGTAATAGTTATAGAGGAAATTCCACCGTCGATAATATCTATACCTATCGAAGTTGCACCTGCATCTATAGAGTTTTCAACTAATTCTTTTACTACGGAAAATGGTCGTTCAACAACCTCACCTGCAGCAATTCTATTAAAAACTTGACTGCTTAATAAATTGATTTTACTCATAATTATCCTTTAATTTTTTCTTGCAAATCGTTTAACACCGCAAATGCTTGCATTGGCGATAAATTGTTTAGGTCTAAATCTTTTATGATGCGCTCAACTTCGCTTTCTTTTTCGGTGGTGTTAACGTCAATTATTTCATCTTCAAAATTTACGGCAGTTTTAGAATTAAGGCTTGATTTTTCTAAATTTTTTAAAATCTTTTTTGCTCTTTCCGTAATGTTTTTGCCTACGCCTGCAAGGTCTGCAACTTCAATACCAAAACTTCTGTTTGCACCGCCTCTCATAATTTTACGTAAAAATACAATACCACCCGCCATTTCTTTTACGGTAATTTTATAGTTTTTTACGCCGGCTAAACGACCTTCAAGTTCGGTTAGTTCGTGATAATGCGTTGCAAACATGGTTTTTGCTTTGATATTTTCAACAACGTGTTCAACAACTGCCCAAGCAATACTTAAACCGTCAAAAGTGCTTGTACCCCTACCTATTTCGTCTAAAATTATCAAACTATTTTCTGTAGCGTTGTGGATAATATTTGCAACTTCCGTCATTTCAACCATAAAGGTACTTTGGTCTGAAATAAGATTGTCGCTTGCGCCTATTCTTGTAAAAATTTTGTCGGTTAAAGGAATTTCTGCTGATTTTGCGGGGACAAAACAACCTATATGCGCCATCAAAGTTATCAAGGCAACTTGACGCATATAAGTGCTTTTACCAGCCATATTTGGTCCTGTTAAAATCATCATTCTGTTTTCTTCAACGTCTAATAGGCAATCGTTAGGAACGAACCGTTGTTTTGAAGTGTTTTCAACAACAGGGTGCCTGCCGTCCACTATATTAAGTCTACCTTTTGCCGTGAGAATGGTTGGTTTTGTATACGAATTTTCACGCGAAACTTTTGCAAGTGAAATTAAAACGTCAAGGTTGGCAAGGGCGTCTGCAGTTTGTTTTAACGCGCTTATTCTATCACTTAAATAAGATTTTATTTGATTATAAATGGAATTTTCCAGTTGTAAAGATTTTTCTTCACTAGAAAGTATTTTTACTTCTAACTCTTTTAATTCTTCAGTTATAAATCTTTCTGCGTTTGCAAGTGTTTGACGACGTTGATATTCATATGGAACTTTGTCTTTGAAAGAGTTAGTAACCTCAATATAATATCCGAAAACTCTATTATAACCTATTCTTAAAGTGCGAATACCCGTTTTTTCTCTTTCACGGTTTTCAATTTCAGCAATGCAACTTTTACTGTTTTTACCAAATGAGCGAAGTTCGTCGAGTTCAGGGCTATATCCTTGTTTAATATATCCTCCGTCTTTTATGTTTGTAGGCGGTTCGTCGTCTATTGCATTATTTAAGAGTTCTACCATTTCGCCAAAATCTTCAATAGAATTAGAAATATCGTTTATAAATTCTGAATTCATACCAAGAAGTTGAAATTTTATATTTGGTAAAATTTCTAAAGACTTTCGCAAAGAAACACAGTCTTTTGGTAACAAGTTGCCGTTTGATATTTTGCCGGTAATTCTTCCAACGTCTCTAACTGAAGACAAAAGGTCGGATAACCCTTCCCTGCTTAACGTATCGTTATAAAAACATTCAACGGCGTCTAATCTATAATTTATTTTATCTATTGAATTAAGGGGTGAAAGTATCCAGTTTTGTAACTTTCTAGCCCCCATGCTAGTTTTTGTTTTATCAAGTAACCATAAAAGTGAACCATAACGTTTGCCATCTCTCAACGTTTTTACAAGTTCAAGATTGCGTATTGCGTTAACGTCAAGCATCAAAAAATCTTCAACGTTTTCTTTTTTTACGGTATTTATATTTATAAGCGCATGTTTTTGCGTTTCTAAAAGATAAGCAATCAGCGCGCCTGCGCACTTTATACATTCGACATCATCTTCAATACCGAACGGACGCAACGTTAAAGTGTTGAATTGTTTTTCAAGTGAATTTCTTGCGTTGTTTTCATTATATTCACTTTCTGTAAACGTGTTAAATTTGGGCAACATTCCGTGTGTAACAAGTGGCAATGAATTAAAAGTGTCTTGGGCGGATTTATTGCAAATAATTTCTACTGGCGAAACTTTAACTAAAGTGTCTATAAATTCCGCAACTGATTTTTCACCAGAGAAACTTCTTACGTAGAATTCGCCCGTGGTAATATCTACCCAAGCAAAACCTATTTTATTATTATTTAAACAAACAGAGCCTAAAAAGTTATTTTGTCTATCGTCTATAAGTTCGTTATTTATGACTGTGCCTGCCGTAACTATATTAATTACATCACGTTTAACTAATTCTGTTTTTGATGGTTGGTTAAGTTGTTCGCATATTGCAACTTTTTCACCCAAAGAAACAAGTTTTGCAATGTACGTATCGGCAGCGTGAAAAGGCACACCGCACATAGGCGCGCGCTCTTCTAGACCGCAGTCTCTACCCGTGAGGGTTAAATCAAGAAGTTTTGATGCTTTTATTGCATCTTCAAAAAACATCTCGTAAAAATCACCAAGCCTGTAAAAAATTATACAGTCTTTATGTTTTTCTTTAATTTGCAAATAATGTTGCATCATTGGTGAAAGTGCCATAAATTTATCCCTTTATCTTAAACTATTTCCCCTATCAAGGAAATTCCACCTGTTTTAGTTATTTTTACGTTTACAAATTTACCTATAAGATTTTCTAAACTAGAAAAATATGCCATTCTACCGTAAGTATCTCTACCTAAATACATTTTTTTCTTTTCGTCGTAATCTTCACATAAAATTTCAATCGTAGCGTTTTGATAAGTTTCAGATTGCTTTCTATTGATAGAGTTTTGAATATCAATAAGTTTCATTATTCTGCGTTTAGAAACTTCTTCTTCAACTTGACCGTCCATTTTTGCCGCAGGTGTTCCAGAACGCTTTGAATAAATAAACGTAAACGCGCCTGAAAATCCAACTTCTTTAACAAGATTAACCGTATCTTCAAAATCTTCTTCTGTTTCCGTTGGAAAACCAACCATAATGTCGGTTGTAATTGCAACGTCGGGTATGTATTTGCGTAAAAGTTTAATTTTATCAATATAATCTTCTCTAGTATATTTTCTGTTCATTAACTTTAATATACGATTTGAGCCTGCTTGAACGGGCAAATGAACACTTCGACAAACCTTATTGCTTTCACTAATTGCTTTAATAAGATTTTCGTTAAAGTCTTTTGGGTGATTTGTCATAAAGCGTAACCTAAAATCACCTTCAATGCTTGAAACTTCTTTTATAAGTTTTGCAAAATCAGTATCTTGTAAATCGTTTCCGTAAGAGTTGACGTTTTGACCAAGCAAAGTAATTTCTTTATACCCTTGTGCCACAAGTTCTCTACACTCTTTTACTATGTTTTCAATCTTGCGACTGCGTTCACGCCCCCTAACGTAAGGTACTATGCAATAAGTGCAAAAATTATTGCAACCATAAGTAATGTTTACCCAAGCGTTTGGATAACTAGTTCGATTTTTAGGTGTTCCCTCAATAATTTCCCCTTCTTTTTCGTCAACGCAAATTAAAGTTTTTTTCTGTTTTAACTTTGCCTCTAAAAGTTCTTTAAATCTTTCAAGATTATGAGTGCCGAAAATTATGTCGATAAAGGGAAACTTTTCGTGAAGTTTTTGCGCAGAATTAGGCTGTTGAGTCATACAACCACCCACGGCAATAATAACGTTTTTGTTTTGTTTTTTTAGTTTTTTAAGCGCACCTATGTTGCCCTCTGCTCTGTCTTCTGCATTTTCTCTAATACAGCAAGTATTAAATACGATAATATCTGCATTTAATTCGCTATCCGTTGCAGTATAGCCTAAATCGGTTAAAATCCCCGCAATCTTTTCTGATTCGTGGAGGTTCATTTGGCATCCGTAAGTTGTTATAAAATATTTCTTTGCAAAATTTTCCATACTAAATATAATACATTATTGTAGAAAATTTGTCAATTTTTCTAACATAATTTTAGCATAATCAATATAATCTTTTACATACTAAATTCGTATGAAAAAAACGCTTAAAATTATTGTTTTATTAGCCTGTTTAATTTTGATATCTAGCATTTTTGTTATTTTATCTTTCAATATATTAACTAATAACGTCAAATTTGACGATAATAAACTTATAAACGTAGACCATACCGCAAGTATTTATGATAGTTGTGGAAATTTAGTGATGGAAACTAATGGAACTACTGCGGTTACAGAATTTGAAGAAATACCAAAACACACTATAAATGCGTTTATTGCTATCGAAGATAAACGATTTTATTCACATAAAGGTGTAGATTATAAAGGGCTAGCCCGTGCGGTTTTTAATAATATTAAAAGTTTTTCATTTAAGGAAGGCGGTTCGACGATAACGCAACAGTTGATAAAGAATACTCATTTGTCAAATGAAAAAACTTTAAAAAGAAAGTTGTCAGAAATTAGACTTGCATTAGAATTTGAAAAAAAATATTCTAAAGAAGAAATATTAGAAAAATACTTAAATACTATTTATTTTGGCGATAATTGTTACGGTATTACTTCGGCATCATTGCACTATTTTAATAAAAAACCTAGCGAACTGGATATAAATGAAAGCGCAATGCTTGCAGGTATAGTTAAAGCGCCCTCAAATTATTCACCTTTAATAAATTATTCTAAATGTAATCAAAGAAAAGATTTAGTATTAAAAGAGATGCTTAAGCAAAATTATATAACTAATCAAGAATTTGAAAAATATTATACCCTGCCTATATCAACTTTTTCAGAAAACACCAGCAAAGAATATGATTATCAATATTTATTAAGGGAAGAAATAAACGAACTAATTTCAATGTCGCCATATACTATTGATAAAATGAAAATATATACTAACTTAAACAGTAATTTTCAAGAGATATTGAAAAATAACGTTAAAGATTTTTTAAGTGATAAAATAAATATTTCAGCAGTAATATTAGACAAAAATGGTAAAATAAACGCCTATTATTCAAGTTGTGGTAACGTTAACAGGCAATTAGGGTCGACCATTAAACCCGTTGCAGTTTACGCCCCTGCTATAGAGTACAATATTGTAAATTCTTATACGATTATAGAAGATGAAAAAACAAATTTTAACGGATATTCACCATCAAATTACGGAGATAAATATTTAGGTAAAATTTCAGTAAAAGATTCTTTGGCGGTAAGTTCAAACGTTTGCGCTGTAAAACTTTTAAATTACGTAGGCTTTGACAAATCTTTTGAAACGTTAAATAGCGTTGAAATTCCTATTATGAATAGTGATAAAAATTTAAGTTTGGCACTAGGTTCAACCGAAAAAGGCGCAAAACTTACTCAAATAGCGGGTGCGTACACTATGTTTGCAAATTATGGTAAGTTTTGTAAACCGTATTGCGTAGACAAAGTTTTAACCAAAAATAATAATTTAATTAAAGATAACAAAAATTCTCAACGCCAAGTTATTGGCGAAGATACGTGTTATATAATAAACGATATGCTTAAAAATACGGTGGAAAACGGAACTGCAAAAAAACTAAATTTTTCAAATATTCCACTATATGCTAAAACGGGTACTGTTGGTAATGAAAATGGAAATACTGACGCTTACGTAATTTCGTATAATTCAGAATATATAGTTGCAGTATGGTTTGGCAATAAAACTGATGGTTTAATGCCTAACGCTATAACTGGCGGTGGATTGCCCACTCAATTAGCAAGCGAAATTTGGAAAGAGATATATAAAGGCGTTGTTCCGCCAACAAACTTTACTCAGCCAAATTCAGTGGTTGAAACGTATCTCGATAAAGATAGTTATGAAAGTGAAAATCTGTTAATTATTGCAGATGATTTTACGCCAGAAAGATTAAAAATGAAAGCAATTTTTAAGCAATCTGCTTTGCCAAAACTTAAATCAACACAATATATTAACCCTACGATAAAGAACTGTAAAACATTAGTAAATAACAACTCAATTCAAATTGAATTATGTCTGACAAAACAATGTAATGCAAAGGTGTATAAAGAATATAAAGGTAAAAAGGATTTTTTGTTTGACACTAAAAAAAGCGGATACGTTTATATAGATAAAAATCTTAAATATAATGCAGAATACTCTTATCATATCGTGCCCTATTTTGAATTTGAAAACAAAGTTTTCTATGGTGAAGAAATTAAGTTAGATAAAATAAAAACGCCGAACGGTGAGTTCGGCGAAAATTGGTGGAATAATGAATATGAATAAGTTTATTATAAAACGTATTTTTCTACGTTTTTAAATGCCTCTTCAATTAAACCTTCTATATCTAATTTGCTTTCTGCTCTTATTACCTTTTCTAGATTAGGCTTAATTGCGGGAAATTTTGGCAAGAATACGGTGCAACAATCTTCATAAGGTAATATAGAAGTTTCATACGTATCAATTTTTTTAGAAATATCTATAATATCTAACTTGTCAAAAGCAATTAGTGGTCTTAATACAGGCATTGTTACAACTGAATTTGACGAAGTTATGCTCTCTATTGTTTGACTTGCAACTTGTCCAAGGCTTTCCCCTGTGATTATCGCTTGGTCGCCTTGTTGTTTTGCAAGTCTTTCTGCAATGCGCATCATAAATCTTCTCATAATAGTTATCATAAATTCTTCAGGGCAATGCTCGTGTATTGCCTCTTGAATATGAGTAAAAGAAACAACAAAAAGGTTTACACCTCCGTTATATTCCCCTACTTTTTTTGTCAATTCAATAACTTTTTCTTTGGCTGCGCCACTAGTATACGGAAAACTATGGAAATGTAAGCAATCAAGTTTCATACCACGCTTACAAGTCATATAACCAGCAACTGGGCTATCAATACCCCCTGAAATTAACAATAATCCTTTACCAGCAGAACCAACAGGCATGCCACTTAAACAATGCGTAACGTCAGTATACACAAAGGTTTTTCCGTCTTCTCTGATATCAACGTTTACTATAAAATCAGGGTCTTTAACTTTAACTTTAAATTTACCGCCAAAAGTTTCAAGAAGTTTTCCACCTAAAATCATTGAAGTTTCCATTGAACTAGGCGTAAAGGTTTTATCTGCTCGGTTTGTTGCAACCTTAAACGTTCCCGATTTATCTTCGCATAAAACTTTTGAGGCTTCAAAAATTGCATCCATATTACTATCTACAACAAGCGCTCTGCTATAAGTGTGAATACCTGCAATTTTTTGAAGTTTTTCCGTAATCAAATCGTAGTCGTTTTCATCAAAATCTTCAATTAAATAACGACTATGCATAGTAGTAAATTTAAAATTTATACCTTTAAGTGAACGCTTAATATTTTCTTTAAGCATTTTTTCAAAATATCCACGGTTTTTACCTTTTAAGTGGATTTCACAGTATCTAATGATTATTGCATTTTCCATATTATTTCATTACCTTTTTCAATGCGCTAGCAGTTTCATTTAATATATTAATTGCAATTTTTGCTTCGTCTAAATTGTTACTCGTTGAAAAACTTATTCTAATAACGCCGTCTAGCACGTCGTTTGCATAGCCACAAGCCTCTATAACTCTGCTAAATCTATTTTTTGAAGAGCAAGCAGAACCATTACCAACAATTAACTCTTTTTCTTCCATTGCGTGCATTATTACTTCGCCACGCAAACCAACGGCAGAAACAGTCAATATATATGGACTTGAATTATCCCCACTCAAAATCTTAAAAATATTTTTGTCTAAATTTTTAGATATATAGTCTTTAATTTCTTTTACTAAATTAAAATTATTTTGCAAATTACTATATTTTTCTTCGCCAGCAAACTGAAAAACTTTAATTCCAAAAACGTTTTCCGTTCCACTTCTTAAACCGCCTTCTTGTCCACCACCAAAAATTAAAGGTTTAACGTTTAGGTTTTTCTTTTTTATCAATGCGCCGACGCCTTTAAGTGCATTTATTTTATGCGCGCTTATCGAATATAAGTCTACGTATTGTGAAAGTCTAAACGGAATTTTGCCATAGGCTTGAACTCCGTCAGAATGAAAAATAATTTGGGAATTTATACTTTTCAATTTTTTAGCAATTCCGTTTATATCGTTTATAACGGCTGTTTCGTTGCCGACGTGCGCTATCGAAACAAAATTTACGTTGTTATTTTTAACGAAATCGTATAACTTTTCCTCATTTACACTACCGTCGCTATTTAAATCTATAAACTCAACTTGTAAGCCCCTGTTTTTTAATTCTAAAAAACTTTTATAAACGGCAGAATGTTCACCTTTGTCGGTTACAAAAATCCCACGTTTTACAGCGCAAAATATAGCCATATTATCGCTTTCAGAACCACAAGAGGTAAAAATTACTTCATGATTTGTCGTGCCTAAATTTTTTAATATACTTTCTTTAGCAACCTTAATTTCTTTAGCGCAATTTAATCCTCCACCGTATAATGCTGAAGGATTAAAAAACATATCATTATTAAATTTTTCCGCTTTTTCTAGCGCCGATTTTGACGGCAAAGTAGTGGCGGCATTATCAAAATAAATCATACTATTGTGCCTTATTCTTTTTGCTTTGAACAATTTCTTTAACAAATTCTTCGTCAAGAATACTCTTATTAGCAAATTTCATAATATTAAAAATAAAGGTTTCGCTACATTCAATTATAAAAAGTTTTTTATCACCGGCGGTATTTGCAATTAAATAATAAAAAGCCTTTCCTTCGCTTGGTGTGTAGTTGGAAGTTAATATAGATTTTGAAATCCCCGGCATTTGAGAATATTTTTCAAAAGTTTCACTGCCATATTTGCCAAGTTTTTCTATTTCGTGGCTATCAAACTTTATAATAAATTTTCTATTTATATTTTTTATTACTTTAGAAAAACGTATTGAACCGCTAACAAAAGTGTAATCATAATCAACGTAAAATTTATTTTTTAGTCTACCTAGAAAAAATCCAGAACAAAAAAACATTACTAGCGGTATAACTAAAAAAAGTATGTCAAGTAATACGTTTCCAGACGGTGTATACGGTAAAATTCCAAATAAAATCCAACCGACCAACAAAACGTATGATATTATAGAAAAAATTTGAAAAAGTCTATATTTTATAGTCGCAGACTTTTCGTTTTGAATTTTAGCAGATTCTTCATAAAATATTTCTTGCATCATTTACTCCTTGTCAGTTTATTTTTAACAGCAAAATAAGGGTTATTTTAACTTTAAAATCGTAACGCCGTTTTCCCCTTCGCCATATTTTCCACGGCGGTATTCAACAACGTTTTTATCGGTTTTTAAATATTCTCTTATCGCTTTAAGAAGAATACCTTCACCAACTCCGTGTATAATTTTAAGTTCTTCAAGACCGTGCATAACGCCTTGGTCAATAAAATTCTTTACGTCTTCTAACGCCTCTAAAGAAGTTTTACCTAAAAGATTTATTTCTGTTTTTGGCAAATCACCACGGGTATTTTTATATATTTTTACGTCTTGTTTAGTTTCTTTTGGTTTTTCAGAATTAAACAATTCTTTTGTTTTAACAACCGTTTTAATGTTTCCTATTGCAACTTCAACTTCGTTTTTCTTAAGCCTTAACCCAACTATAGTTGCGTAAGCGTTAATTGATTTAACATAAACTTTATTGCCTATTTTAAGTTTATCGGTGGTAACCTCAATCATTTCAATAGGTCTATCATCTGTATCAGCATCTAAATAACGACTGTTCTTTAATCTGTTTTTAAGTTCACTAGCTCTAAAGACCTCTTTACTTTCTAGACCAACAGTTTTGAGAATTTTTTTGAGTTCATCAATAATTTCTTCAGCCTCAGAAAGTTTGTCTGCAACAATCCTTTTAGTTTCCGCTTTAGCGTTAGCATAAATTTTTTCACGCTCTTTAATTATTTTTTCTTTTTCTGCCTTAATGCTTTCAAGTTCTTTATCTTTTTCAACTTTAATATTGTTTAATTTTTCAGATAAAAGTTCTGCATTACGCCTACTTTCTTCCGCCTTTTTTAAAACGTTTTCAAAACTAATTTTAGTGTCGGAAAGTTCAACTAGCGCATTATTTATTATATCTTCATCTAAACCTAAAGTTTTAGCAATATCTATTGCGTTAGAACTGCCAGGAATTCCTATGTTTAATTTGTATAATGGCTTTAGTGATTTTGCATCAAATTCCATTGACGCATTTTCAATTTTTTTACTTTCTATTGCAAATTCTTTAAGTTTTGAATAGTGCGTGGTTATTATGCCGAAACAATTTTTTTCTAATAATTTTTTAATAATTGAAAGAGCAAGCGCACTACCTTCTTCGGGGTCAGTGCCTGCGCCTATTTCATCTAATAAAACAAGACTTTTTTCGTCAACGTTATTGATAATGCTTATTATATTTTTAATATGAGAAGAAAAAGTTGACAAATTTTGTTCAATACTTTGCTCATCACCTATATCGCAATAGATGTTTGAAAAAACAGAAATTTTGCTTTCGTCATCTGCGGGAATATATAGACCACTCATTGCCATAGCCGAAAGTAAACCTGTAAGTTTTAACGTAACGGTTTTACCACCGGTATTTGGACCTGTAATTAGTAAAAAATTATTTTCACCACCAAGTTTTAAAGAAACAGGTACGACTTTTTGTTTGTCAATAAGAGGGTGTCTACCCCTTTTAATATCAACAATTCCTTCGTCGTTCAACTCTGGATAAGTGCATTTATTTTTAAACGAATATTCCGCCCTTGCATAATATCCATCAATTTCAACAAGATTTTCAGCATTATATCTTAAAGCGTCTGACATATAAGAAACTTTATTTGATAATTCTGAAAGTATGCGATGAATTTCTGCCATTTCATCAAAAGTTGCACGTTTTAACTCGTTATTCAATTCCATAACGTGTTCTGGCTCAATAAAAACCGTTGCGCCAGATGAAGACTGGTCGTGAATAAAACCCTTTACAAAACTTCTATATTCACTTTTTACAGGTATAACGTATCTATCTTGACGCATAGTAACTACGCTATCTTGAAGATATTTATTTAACCCACCACGCATATACGAATTAAGTTCGTTTCGTATTTTTGCGTTTATATTTCTAATGCTTTTACGTATAGAATAAAGTTTTGGCGACGCATTATCACTAATTTCGTCTTCAGAAATAATTTTATCAGTTATTTCTTTTTCAAAATCACCATTAACGTAAAGGCGTTTTGCAATCTCTAAAATTAAGGTTAAAGACGTGTCGTTGACTTTTTCTATTGCAGAGCGTGCCGTTCTTGCACTCTTAAGGTTTGACGCTACCTTTAATAGTTCAGAATTGTTTAATACACCACCTATATCAACTCTTTTAAGTTGTTCGGAAATATCTTCAAAAAAATAGATTTCACCGGTGCTGTAAGTATAAAGATATTTATATGCCTCTGAAGTGTGTGATAAAAGATTTTTGACTTCTAAAAGGCTTGTTAAAGGCACGAAAGAAGAAAGTTCATTTTTCGTTTTTTCAAGAACTGCAAAAGACGCAACGTCTTTCATTATCTTATCGTATTCAATTGCCTTTAAAGCCTTTTCAGTTATCATAAATTATCTCAATTCTGCATTTAATTTTTCAACTAACGCGTTCAAAATGTTTTTCATAACGCCGTCAATTTCTTCAACGTTAAGCGTTCTATCGTATGAAACGAATATCAAATTAAACGCCATACTCTTTTTATTTTTACCTATTTGTTCACCTTGATAAATATCAAATAAACTTACTTTGTCAAGATATTCCCCACCAACTTCTTTTATCGTTTTAATAACGTCTGCGCATAAAATATCGTCGCTTAAAACTATTGCAAGGTCTCTTTCAATGGTTGGATATTTAGAAATTTGTTTAACTACAATTTTATCATTAAAAATTTCAGATAAAACGTCGTAATAAATTTCTGCGCCGTATACAGGCTTGTCAATATCAAGTTTTTCCATCACAGATGGATGAATTTGCCCAACGTAACCTACTAAATTTCCGCCAACTATAATATCTGCAGAACGTGTGGGATGCATACATTTTACGGTTGAAGGCTTATACTCAACTTCAACGCCGTTACAATAATTATCTAAAATACCTTCAACAACGCCTTTTGCAGTAAAGAAATCCTCATTTTCGCCGAATACAACAAAGGATAAAACTTGCTTTTCATTAGGCAATTTATCAAGCGGTAATTTTTCGGGATTATAAACTTTTGCAAACTCAAATAACCTGCCGTCGTAATTTTTTCTATTAAGATTATAACAAGCGGCTCTTACTGCAGACGGTAAAAGTGAAGTACGCATTACGGCAAGGTCTTCCCCTAAAGGATTGAGCAACTTGATAAACTTATATTGTTCTGAATTTTTATCAAACCCAAACACGTCGTATTCTTTTTCTGAAACGAAAGAATAGTTAATCATTTCATTAAATCCATAGCCAACTAAAAGATTTTTAAGTTGTTCTACCTTGCGTTGTTTGTCAGTTAACCCACCGTTAGTAATTGCAGACGTTTTTAAGAGAGTAGGTGTAATATAATCATATCCGTATTCCCTAATAATTTCCTCTGCAATATCGGGATAACTTTCCATATCTTCTCTATAAAGAGGAACTGTAACTGAAAGATTATCTCCGTCTATTTTAACATTAAAATTAAGTCTTTCAAGAATGTTTTTAATTACGTCGGTAGGAACGTCAATACCAAGAACGCCGTTTACTTTAGAAAGGGTTGTATTGATTGTTTTTTCTTTAATATCTTCACAGATAAGGTCATAATTATCGCACGCTATAGTACCACATTTGAGAGTATCAATCAAGTTCAACGCACGTTTAAGACCTATTTCAACAGAATAATAGTCTACACCCTTTTCATAACGAGACGACGCATCTGTTCTTTGACCTAACATTTTAGAAGTTTTTCTAACGTTATCTCTTGCGAATTTTGCGCACTCAAATACAACGTCTTTAGTCGTTTCTTTAATTTCACTATTAAGACCACCCATAACACCAGCAAGGGCAACGGGTTTTTGTGCATCACATATAACTAAATTATCACTACAAAGTTTAAATTCTTTTTCATCAAGCGTAACGATGCTTTCGTTCTCATTTGCTCTGCGTATAACTATTTCATTACCGCAAAGTTGTAAAAGGTCAAATGCGTGCATAGGTTGACCTATTTCAAGCAAAACGTAGTTTGTAATGTCAACTATGTTATTTATAGCGCGTAAACCCATAGATGCTAAGCGTCTTTTTAACCATCTTGGCGATTGCTCAATTTTTACGTCTTTAACGTAATGCGCCATATATCTCGGGCATAAATCGAAAGCGTTGTCGGTTACTTTGATAGTATTAACGGTTGAAACTGTTTTTTCTGTTTCAAAGGTTAAATCGGGCATTTTTAGTTTTTGACCAAGCACGGCTGCAACTTCTCTAGCGATACCTAAAATCGATTGACAATCAGGGCGATTTGCCGTTACGTTTATGTCAAACACAACGTCTTCTAATTCTAAAAGTTCTTTAACTTCTACACCTAGTGGATAATCTTTATCAAGTATAAGTATTCCGTTTACCGACGCGCCTTCATACCAGTCGTCGTTTATGCCCAACTCTTCTCCACTACAGAACATACCGTAAGACGGTAAGCCACGAAGTTCGCTGTTAAAAATCTTTTCACCGTTACTTAACGTGGAATTATCTAAAGCAACGGGAACAACTGCGCCAACGAATATGTTTGTTGCTGCGGTTATAATTTGCAATTTACCGTGTTGCCCAGCGTCAACTTGAGTTACTGAAAGTTTATCAGCGTTAGGGTGTTTATCAATAGATAAAATTTTACAAGTTACAATGCGATTTATATGCTTTGCAACGTAAATTGTTTCTTCAACTTCAAATCCGCAAGAGAATAATTTATCTTTCAATTCTTCTGCGCTACAATTTATATCAACGTATTGTTTTAACCAAGAAAGAGGTGCTTTCATAATTATCTCCTGTTAAATTGAGTTAAGAATTTCACGTTATTTTCAAATAACGTTCTAATGTCAGATATGCCGTATTTTATCATTGTTATACGTTCAATACCTAAACCAAATGCAAGACCCGAATAAATGTTAGAATCAATACCACTCATTTCTAAAACGTTTTTATTAACGACCCCTGCGCCCAAAATTTCTATCCAACCAGTGCCTTTGCAAAGATTACAGCCTTTACCGTGGCATTTACAACACGTAACGTCAACTTCAACACTTGGCTCTGTAAACGGAAAATACGACGGTCTAAAGCGAGTTTTTGTGTTTTCATCAAACATAATTTTAACAAACTCGTCAAGTAAACCTTTAAGGTCGCACAAAGAAACACCTTTATCAACAACTAGCCCTTCTATTTGGTGGAACATAGGTGAGTGCGACGCGTCGTCGTCTGCCCTGTAAACACGCCCAGGACTTAAAATTTTAATAGGCGGTTTTTTGTTTTCCATTGTTCTAACCTGTCCTGGCGACGTGTGTGGGCGCAATAAAATATTATCCGTAATATAGAAAGTATCTTGCATATCGCGCGCTGGATGGTCTTTTGGAATATTTAAGGCTTGGAAACAATAATAGTCGGTATCAATTTCTGGACCTTCAAACACTTCAAAACCCATACCACAAAAGGCGTCGAAAATTTTATTTTTAACAATGTTTAGGGGGTGCAAACTACCGCTTTTTAAGGTTTTTGCAGGTAGAGTTACGTCAACCCTTTCCGATTGCAATTTATCTTGCAATTCTTTTTCTTTAAGTTCTTCTTCTTTAACGTTAAACAGTTCGGTAATTTCAGTTTTTAAGTCGTTTACCATCTTACCAAAGTCAGCACGTTTATCTGCGGGAATATCTTTCATTCCACGAAGAAGTGCTGTAACTTCACCACTTTTTCCGACAAATTTTGCCTTTAAGTCAAACAAAACTTTACTTGACGAAACTAACGCAAGTTCTGATTTTGCTTTCTCTTTTAACAAATTGAATTTCTCTTGCATAATGCCCTCCAAAAAATAAAAAACGCCCTAAAATAGGGCGTTAAAAACGCGTTACCACCTAACTTCGCTTAACCCAAAAGGTTAAACCTCAAAAATTCTTTAACGGGAATTAACCGACGTAACCTACTAACCTTTCAGAAACGCAACTCCAAAGCGAACCGTATGCAAATTGAAGTAAAAAACCTTTCAGCCACGGGTTTTTCTCTCTTGACTCAACGTTAAGCATACTCTTCTTTATCAATGTTTTTATCTATTATAATAATTTTATGCTTAATTGTCAAGGGTTTACCGCTTTAATTGATTTATATTATGTAAACAATTTTCCACTTAGATATATTTCAGGCACTTCACCTATCAGCACGGTTTCACTAATTAAAACTTTACTTTGACATATCGTGTTTTTGCTTGTTAAAAACGCTTTAGAGTTTATTGTACAAACTACGTTTACGTATATAGAATGTAGCGTTTGATTTATCCCTACTGCAGTAAATTGAGAGTCAAACTCACATTCAACTTTACTAATCGTTAATTCTCTATAGTTTATTGTCTTTCCATACCCTGATAAAACGCCTATACCGCTAAAAGCCATAAATGGCACGGGTATCCCTCTTTGAAGTTTTTCTTCTACGAGAGCCAACGTATTATTTACAATTTCTCTGCTCAATAAATTTACTTTAATAGAATTTGCGCTCATTAAAATAACTTTACCTTGAGAATCTTTTTCAATTAAAATTAAATCGGAATATTTTGTACCGTCGGATAAACTTATTAAAACTGCGTCGTTTACCGATTGCGCAGAATATTTTTCAGCGTAATTTACGCAAATATCAAATATTAAATTAAACACTATCGTTTTATAATAAACGAAAATGGAAATTATAATTAAAAACGTTAAAAAAAACGCTATAAGTTTTTTAGGCTTTTTTAAGCGTTTTTTCTTATACCATATAAATTCACTAGTACATTCTATCATATACAATATTATATTGTTTTTTAATTGCGTTTAGACTTTGATTTGAAAATCAATGCAAATAAATAACCAAATATTATTGCGGCGGTTATGCCCATTGCAGCGGCGGTAATACCACCGGTTATTGCCTTAAATAAACTTTCTTTTGCACCTTCCATTGCGCCTTTTGCTAGTAAATAACCAAATCCGCTTATAGGTACAGTTGCGCCTGCCCCGCCGAAATCAACTATAAATTGATAAATTCCTAACGCTTGCAATAGTACGCCACTTAATAAAAAATAAACTAAAATTCTACCTGAAGTTATTTTAGTATAGTTAATTAACAGTTGAGCAATTGTGCATATTGCACCGCCCACTATAAAGGCTTTTATAAAAATAAAAATTGTATTTAATATCATATTTAACTCTCCACCACTACTGCGTGTGCTATTGCTGGAATACTTTCACCTTGTTGTGTTGATACTGTTGAAAGTAACGCACCTGTAGCCATCATAATAATTTTCTTAAATTTTTTCTCTTTTAGTCTTTTATAAATATACGAACTGAAAACTAATGCGCTACACCCTGCACCACTTCCGCCTTGATATTCTGATTCACAAATGTTGTAAATCAATTCACCGCAATCCACGTGTTGTTTTTCTATGTCAAAGCCCTTTTCCCACATTAAATCCTTAAAAATTCTAGAACCTAGAGTGCCTAAATCCCCCGTGATAATTAAGTCGTAGTCTGACGGTGTAAGCCCCGTTTCATTAAAATGTGTAAATAACGTATCCATTGCAGCAGGCGCCATTGCTGCGCCCATATTATTTGCATCAATAACACCAAAATCGACAACTTTTCCTATCGTTGAAGCCGTTATTTTAGGTCCATAACCCTCTGAAGAAATGACGCACGCACCAGCCCCTGTAACCGTCCATTGCGCCTGTGGTGGTCTTGTACAACCTAATTCTAGAGGATATCTATATTGTCTTTCAGCACTTGCAAAATGGCTACTTGTGGCGCAAATTACGTTTTTAAGGTAACCGCCGTCAATCATTGTTGCGCCAACGGTCAACGCTTCTGAAAACGTTGCACAAGCATTATAAACACCTAAATAACCTGTTCTAAAATTGCGGGCGGCAAAAGTTGATGAAATAATTTGATTTAGTAAATCGCCTGCAATAATTGCATCAATTTCATTTTCTTGCTTTTTTGCGTGTTGTATTGCTGTTTTTATTGCATTAAAAAGCATTTTGCTTTCGGCTTTTTCAAACGAATCTTCGCCAAAAGTATCGTCTTGCATTTTAGTTTCTATAAATTTTGCAATACTTCCTTCACTTTCCTTTGGTCCGGCAATAGAGCCTGCTCCAACGATAATCGGTTTATTTTTAAAATAAATTGTTCTTTTCATCTAAAAAATCCTATAACCTATAAAATATAATAATCCTACTAAAACGCTACTAGCAACACCAAAAACTATAATAGGACCTGCAACTGTAAACATTTTCGCTGCAGTTCCAAATATATACCCTTCGGTCTTAAATTCAACAGCGGGTGAAACAACTGAATTTGCAAAACCCGTAATAGGAACTATTGACCCACCGCCTGCATACTTTCCTATTCTATCATAAACGCCAAGACCTGTTAAAAACGCCCCAAGAAAAATCATAATCATTGAAACGTAAGCGGACAGTTCATCACCTGAAAGTCCTATAAAATTTTCTAAAATAAAACGAAAAGTTTGACCTATGCAACAAATAGTTCCACCAACCCAAAAGGCGTGCAGTAAAGAACGTTTTTGGTTAGTTTTTGGTGATATTGCCTTTACGTATTCTAAATAGTTATTATTTACGCAATCATTAGAAGTTTTCATTTTTTTCTTCCTTTTTATTAAAATTTTTAACTAAAATTTCTCTCTCATCTAAATTTTTCATATACTCAAATTCTTTTTCTTTTCTCATAATCGTAATATACGCAAACAAAATATTTGTATACAAAAAAACGGCTAATATTTTAGCCGAATTTTTTCTATGATTTTACTTTCTAATCTAGACACTTGAACTTGTGAAACGCCTAAACTTTCTGCAATTTCGCTCTGTGTATTATCTCTAAAATACCTCATTATAATAATTTTCTGTTCCCTTTCGTTAAGATTTTCAATAATATTAGACAAATGTATTTTGTTTAGAACTTTATCTTCACCATCTTCGCAAGGAATTTTATCAATAAGTTCTTGCCCGTCGTCTTCGTCGTCGTATTTGTCGTAAATAGAAAGTGGCATACGAGAACTGTCTAACGCAATAACAACTTCGTCGCTTTCTACACCAAATTCTTTTGCAATCAATTCAATAGAAGGTTGCTCATTGTTTTTTGAAAAGTATTCGTCGATATATTTGTTAATTTTGTTTGCTAAAATTTTAAGTGTTCTAGACACCTTTATTGCCCCGTTATCTCTCATATAACGTTTTATTTCGCCTATCACCATAGGCACGCAATAAGTAGAAAATTTAACGTTAAATTTATCGTCAAAATTATTTACCGCTTTCAAAAAACCTATACAAGCAATTTGATACAAATCTTCATATTCAATTCCCTTGTTAGTAAAACGCTTAATAATACTCTTTAATAAGGGCGCGTTTTGCCTAAAAACAAATTCTTTTGCATATTCGTCCCCCTGCTTGGCTTTTCTTACGTAATCAAGTATTTGCTCTTGATTTATCATAATACCCCTTAAGCGTCGGTTTTTATGGTTTTTTTCATATAAATTTTAGTTCCCTCACCCTCATTTGAAACAACGTTTACTTCGTCCATAAAACTTTTCATTATAGTAAATCCCATGCCTGAACGTTCATCTTCAGCTTTTGTAGTATAAAAGGGTTCTAAAGCTTTTGAAAGGTCTTTTATTCCAACGCCGTTATCTTCAATATTTATATGTATAGAATTATTTTCGATAGTTGCCTCAATACTTATTTCGCCTAAAGAATTAGGATATGCGTGTACTATCGAATTTGTTACAGCCTCACTCACTGCCGTTTTAATATCAGATATCTCTGAAATACTAGGATTTAGCTGTAATGAGAAACAAGCAATTGTACTTCGTGCAAACGATTCGTTTTCAGAAAACGATAAAAATGTAAGTTTCATACTATTTTTTTTAATCATAATAACCTCTCAATATTTTGGCATTATACCGTATAGCCCCGCTAATTCTATAACTTTTTCAGTTGCAACTGATGCCCCCGATAAATATAGCGGTATATTAAATTGTTTTAGTTTTTTATATCTACCTATCAATAACCCTATTCCAGTACTGTCCATAAAAGTTAAGCCCGATAAATCAAATATTACTTTTGATGAATTTAAATTATCGTTAAGCAATTTGTCAAGCATTATTTTTGCCCTAGATGCTGTACACTCATCAAGTTCTCCGTAAATATATACGGATAGTGCGCTATTACTTTTTTTATATTTAATTTCCATGTCGCCTCCTAAATTACTTAATAAAGATAACATTTAACGTTATAAAAATATTGTAAAATAAGCCGTTTTTAGCATTTTTATTGTCAAAAATTTAATCAAAATAAAAAAATAAAAAAACATTAGAAAAAATTTAAAAAACCACGTAAATTTTGTTGACTTTATTTTGATTTTATTATAATATATTAAGGCGTCGTGAATGAGCGGGGTGTAGCGCAGTTGGTAGCGCACGTGGTTTGGGACCATGGGGTCGGGAGTTCGAGTCTCTTCACCCCGACCATCTATGAAACGCCGATAGTTTAACGATTTAAGGGCCTTTAGCTCAGTTGGTTAGAGCGGTCGGCTCATAACCGATTGGTCCGCGGTTCGAGTCCGTGAAGGCCCACCACTATCCTTAAAACAATATTTTTGGCCCGGTAGTACAGATGGTTAGTACGCCAGCCTGTCACGCTGGAGGTCGAGGGTTCGAGCCCCTTCCGGGTCGCCAAAGAAAGTGCTTGTAAATTTACAAGCACTTTCAAAAGAAATAACTAGTATGCCTCGGTAGCTCAGTAGGTAGAGCAAGGGACTGAAAATCCCTGTGTCGGTGGTTCGATTCCGCCCCGAGGCACCAAGTTATTTTCTAACACTTTGCTGGTGTAGCTCAACTGGCAGAGCAGCTGATTTGTAATCAGCAGGTTGCGGGTTCGATTCCAGTCACCAGCTCCAAAACTTAATAAACTATGGGCAGGTTCCAGAGCGGCCAAATGGGGCGGACTGTAAATCCGCTGTCAGCGACTTCGGTGGTTCGAATCCACCCCTGCCCACCAAAAGCACATAATCCGAACCTTTACATCACGAAGCGATTCGTTGCATTGGTTGTCGGATTATGAAAGACAAAAAGACGAGGTTAATCCCCGTCTTTTTTCTTTTTTATTTTATCGTATATCTTCCGAACCGCAGCCGTCAACGCTATGCAAAGCGGAATAAATGGTGTGAACGGCGCAAGCCAAAACGCCCAACACGCCGAGCCGACCGCCCACCACCACTCGTTCCCGGTTATAATCGCTATGAGGTACGGAATCCATACCTCGCACGAAACCACAAGCAAAACGATTACGAAGATAATGATAATGTAAATATGCACATTTGACGTGAATATGGAAAAATTTGATTTTTTTATCTTTTTTCAACTTAATTTTTCAAATGCCTTGATTTATTATTTTTATTGTGTTATAAATATTATAAATAGATTTATTTGAGGTTTTATAATGAATAACACGTTGCTAAAACCTATATTTTTTCGGATATCTATTTTGATATTATATCAAGCGGTTTTAAAAAAGTTGGTAATAAACAAGAACACCCTGATATTGATTTTGAATGGAAAACTACAACTCTTTCAAAATTTAAACACTGGGGGTCTGCTCGTATTTGGTGTGTAGATGAAGGCGAGGCTGAAGTTGAAACCACTTTTGGTTCTTTTAAGTTGAAATCAAAGCACGCATATTATATCCCTCAAGGCACTTTGCTTGCCGCAAAATGCGATGACTATATGGCACAATATTTTATTGACTTTTTGCCATATTCTGAATTGATTCCTTTAGATAATTTTTTCTCATTTAATCACGAATCTGATAATTTTGAACTTATTTGTCCCCTTATAAAAACCGTTATACAGCATAAAAAAAGTACAAATGAGTGCGACTTATTTAAAATTACAACAAGTGTAAACGCAATTTTAGCGCATTTCGTTAAGGATTTGAATTTATCTCACGACAAATTTAAACCATTTTTGCAAGCAATAACACAAATCAATGCTAATTATAAATCCGAATTATCTATTTCGCATTTAGCATCTTCAATAGGTTATAACGGCGAGTATTTTTCTAGAGCATTTAAAACTGCTTTTGGTATATCCCCCCAAACGTATATTATCAATAAAAGATTATCAGTCGCTAAACACTTGCTTTTAACAACAGATTTGCCTGTATCAACAATAGCAACTGAATGTGGATATTCAGACCCATTATATTTCACAAAAGCATTTACAAAGCATATGGGAATGTCGCCCACGCTATTTAAGTTAGCAACAAAAACAGAAGATTTATAAACTATATTGTTTAGGAGAATATTATGAAAGTTTGCGTAATTCAACCCTTTTACTCTTTAGAAGAAAAAGATACCGAAAAATGTTTTAACGATATGATTTCGTTAATGGACAAATGTGACGACAGCCTTGACCTGATTGTTTTGCCCGAATATAGTGATATACCAGCCGCTCAATCAAGCAAAACCGCTTTCCATAATTCTATATTTAAACGTAACGGCATTATTATGCAAAAAGCAAAAGAACTTGCAATACGTTGTAACGCCATTGTTTTTGTTAATGCGGCAGAAAAATCTGATAACGGTTATAGAAATACTACACACGCTATCTATAAAAATGGTGAAATTATTGGCAAATATTTTAAGGCACACCCTGCCCCTAGCGAAGTAAAAACCGAGGCTCAAGGCGGTAATGAACTCGACGTTGAATATAGTTATAATCCTACAGAGCCTTACACGATTGAAATTGATGGTGTTCGTTACGGATTTATGACTTGCTACGACTTTTATTTTTATGAATCGTTTGCCCCGCTTGCGTTAAAAAATATTGACGTAATCATAGGTTGTTCTCACCAACGCACCGATACGCACGACGCACTTTCTATTATTAACAGATTTTTATGCTATAATACTAACGCTTATCTTATAAGAGCATCTGTTTCTCTTGGCGAAGATTCCCATATTTGCGGTTGCAGTTCTATTATTGCGCCAAACGGAAAAATTCTTGTAGATATGAAAAGCAAAATAGGTTTGGGTGTTGCAGAAATCAATCCAAAAGATAAATATTATAAGCCCGCTGGTTTTAAGGGAAAATTAAAATCACACTATGAATATATAGAAGAAGGTAGAAGACCTTGGTTATATCGCAACGGTGGAAGCGCAATGGTAAGAAATGAAACTCAAATGCCATACCCAAGAATTTGCGCTCACCGTGGTTTTAACAGCGTTGCGCCTGAAAATAGTTTACCTGCTTTCGGCTCTGCAGTCGCACTTGGCGCTAAAGAAATTGAATTTGATATATGGCACACTATAGACGGTGAAATTGTTTCTATACACGACCCCACTTTAGATAGAGTTAGCAACGGGCACGGTTTAATATACGAAAAAACTTTTAAAGAAGTTGAAGAACTTGATTTTGGAAGTAAATTTTCAGAAAAGTTTAAGGGATTAAAGATAGTTAAATTTGAAGATATTTTGAAAAAATTTGCTGGTCAAGTTATAATGAACGTTCACGTGAAAACGCTTTCTGACGAATACGACACCGAGGCAATGAAAAAAATCGTAGCGCTAATTAGACGTTACGATTGTTCAAAACACGTTTATTTTATGATTTCTCACAGAGGGGTTATTAAAAAATTCAAAGAATATGCGCCCGATATTAAAATTTGTGCGGGTCATTTAGCAAGCGAGCCGTGGCTACTTGTAGATAAAGCCATCGAATTTGGTTTAGACAAAGTTCAACTGTTCAAACCTTATTTTACCCAAGAAACGATAGATAAGGCCCATGCAAACGGTATTAAATGCAACGTATTCTTTGCCGACGACCCTGCCGAGGCAATTAAATATCTTGAAATGGGCATTGATACGATACTAACAAACGACTATCTAACCATAGCAAATGCAACAAAAGATTTAAGAAATAAAAAATATTTTAGATAAAATAAACCCCGACTTTTGATAAAAAAGTCGGGGTTAAATTATATATGCCTTATATATGATTAAATCCTTTACCATAAACTTCGTTTGCGTCGCAAACTATAACAAACGCATTTTCGTCTAACTGTTTTATTGCATTTTTCAATGCTACAACCTGATTATTTTTTACGCAAGTCATAAGAACGCCCTTTTCTTTTCTAGAATACATTCCTTCGCCCTGAACAAGGGTAACGCCTCTGGGACTGTGCGAAATTAGAAAATCTGCAATCTCTTCTGCTTTTTCGGTTATGATATAACACATTTTTGACTTTGTAAATCCGTAAACGACCATATCGCTCAACTTTGCGCTAACAAAGATTAAAATTAAAGCATATAACACGTTTGCGGGATTTTTAAGCACTATCGCGCCTAAGACAACCACTAATCCGTCAAACAATGCAACGTGTGTTGCGATACTGCCAAAAGATATAACGTGGTGAGTGAGCCTGCCCAACAGTTCTGTTCCCCCACTTGACATTTCAAATTTAATAAATAATCCTATGCCGATACCTTGCAAAATTCCGCCGTATAGCCCTGCAAGAATTTTATCATCACAGAAAACCAGTTTATCACCAAAAAGCGTTAAAAGTTCAGTTGTTCCACCAAGCGTTGCAGTTGTAATAAAGCAGTTCAAAATAAACTTCCACCCCATCAACTTGAACCCTAAAATTAAAATAGGCAAGTTTATTGCTATGATACAAATACCTGCAGGAACTACCCCGTTAGTTACCATTTCAATCAGAGATGCCGCACCGGAAACGCCACCACCAACAATTTCGTTGGGAATTAAAAACGACCTTAAACTTAATGAGTAACTAAAGCACCCTAAAATCATAAATATATAACGACTTAATTCCGTTAATATTTTATTCTTTTTATTAGCCGATATAACTTTCTTTTGATTTTCCATATTTGCCTCTAAACAAAAATAAATGGTCGCAAAGTTTGCGACCATTTTATTATAACATATCTTTAACAGAATTCAAAACGTATGTTGACTTAATTTCACTTTTTTTATAGTCGTCCATAGTGGCTTCACCACTTAAAACCAACACCGTATCTACACCTGCATTATAGCCAGAGGCAATGTCAGTATATAATCTATCGCCAAAAACAACCGTTTCTTCTTTAGTACAATTAAACTTTTCCATAACGACGTTTATCATTGTAGGTTGAGGTTTACCGATATATATAGGCATTTTTCCCGTTGCTTTCTCTATTCCAAAACACATTGAACCGCAATCAGGTATAAATCCAAAATCAACAGGACATACCCAGTCAGGATTTGTTGCGTAATATGGAATATTAAGTTTAGTTAGCATTTTGCAAGTAATTCTTAACTTTTCACCAGTAAGTTCAGGGTCAAAACCAAGTAAAACGGCGCACGCACTTTCATCATATTCAAGTGTAACGTTTAATCCATTGTTTTTAAGTTCTTCAATAAAAGACTTTGTACCTTGAGCGTAAATCAATTTATCATTAAATTTTGATTTAAATAACCTAATTGCTGCTTGCGTTGAAGTAAAAAAATTCTCTTCATTAACGTCTAAGCCCATATTCTTTAGTTTATTAACGTAATCAAATACAGATTTAGAAGAATTGTTAGTAATAAAAACGTATTTACCGCCGTTGTTATCAATTTGCTTAAACAACTCTTTTACACCGTCAAACAAATAGTTTTCACGGTAAATGGTTCCGTCCATATCAAAAAGATATAATTTTTTACTTAATAACTTTGAATAATCTTTCCCTAAAAAATCTTTTCTCATAATGTCCACTATTAAAATTCTTCGTCTTCTCTTGTTATTGAAATAATGAAATCGTTATTGTTTAATGCAGAATAAATATCGTCTGCAGTAAATTCTTTATCAGTGCTAATTAACGTACTGTAATAAACGATACCGTTTTCTTTTTTTGCGTTAATTCTTGTAAAACGATTGACACCAAACAATGCCTTAACTTTTTCTTTTTCAGAACCGTCTATACACTTAAAAAGTATATTAAGTTTCAAGTGATAACGCGAATGGAAAATTTTAAAAGGCAAATGCATTATAAACTGAATTAAAATTATAACGGCAGATGCTACAATAGAAATTATCCACATTTGCGCGCCAACAGCCATACCGATAGCAGCAGTTGCCCAAATACCCGCAGCGGTTGTTAACCCGTGAACAACTTGCTTATGGTTAAATATCATACCTGCGCCGATAAAACCTATACCTGAAACTATTTGCGCAGCAATACGCCCTGGGTCCGCACTAGACCCTTTTGTAATAAATTTTGAAATAATCATATAAAGGCACGCCCCCACGCAAACTATCGTATGAGTTCTAATACCTGCCTCTTTATATCGCATCTTTCTTTCAAAACCGATTGCAAAGCCTAAAGCAAGCGCAAGTAATAATTGTAAAATGCTGGTTAAAATTTCTTCTTTCAACATTACGTCTTTAATCATGGCACCCTCAAAAGATTTGATTATTAAAAAAATAATTTGCAATAGTATAACACGCAAAAACAATATATTCAATGGTTAAAATACATATATTTATGTGCATTTTTATACTTGTTGCGTAAATATTTTTAATATTATAAAGCAATTTGTTTTACAAGTCAAGCCCTTTTTAAATTTTATATTATAAAGCAATAAAATATATCGTTTAATTAAAAACAGTCTATCAAAAACAGTTCATTAAGCAAAAAAAATGCTTAAACCACAATAGGCTTAAGCATTTTTCTAAAAGTAATCAATTAAATTTTTATAAATAATCCCGACAATAAAATTAAAAATATACAAATAGGCGCAACAAACTTAACTATAACGTTAAAATAAGTGGTCATTCCCTTGCTTTTATCTATACCGATTTCTTTTGGAATTATATTTTTTTCAATAAACCAACCTGCAAAAACACAAGTTATAATTGCAACAATGGGCATCAAAATGTTATTTGCAAGAAAATCAAATGCGCTTAAAATGTCTTTACCAAATATCTCAACGTTTGCAAGCGCGCCGTTACCTAATGAAGATAACGTTCCTAAAACTAAAATTGCGCCAAAAACTATAATGCAAGCGACTACTCTTTTTATTCTTCCATCTTCACATAAAACGGCTACGATAGACTCAACCAAAGATACCGACGAAGTTATTGCAGCAAATAAAACTAAGACAAAGAAAATTACACCTATTACTCTTCCACCCGGAAGTGCGTTAAACACGTTAGTCAACTGAATAAACATAAGCGCAGGACCGTCGCCGTCGGGCTTAAATACTTCCGCAGGGTTTGAAAAAGCAAATACTGCAGGTATTATTATTAAAGATGCAATCAATGCAAATATACTATCAAAAATTGCAATTTGCGTTGCAGAAGATTTAATACTTACACTTTTTTTCATATACGAGCCATAAGTTATCATAATGCACATTCCTATGGACATTGAATAAAACAACTGTCCTAACGCGCCCAAAATAGTTTTAAAACTAAAGTTTGAAAAATTAGGTATAAGCGTATATCCTACCCCTTCTAGCGCCCCTGGCTGACATATAACGTAAATCATTAAAAATACTGCTATCAAGGCAAGCGCAGGCATAAGTATTTTACTTATATTTTCAATACCTTTTTGAACGCCAAATGCAACGATTATAATAGTGAAAAGTGCAAAAATTAAAAAGAAAATTAACGGTTGCCACGTTGACGATATAAACGTAGTAAAAAATTCACCCGTAACGGTTGCATTTTCTGCGCCAACCAAACCTTCACTGCCTACTAAAAACGACCAAGCGTATTTAACAACCCAACCGCCTATAACGCAATAGTAAGGAACTATTATCAGCGGAACTATTACGCACACATAACCAAACCACTTAAACTTTTTATTTAACGCGGGAAACGCCCCTATTACGCTTTTACCAGTTTTTCTTCCTATTGCAATTTCAAGCATAAGCATTGTTAAGCCAAAGAAAATTGCTAAAATTATGTAACAGAAAATGAAAATTCCTCCGCCGTATTCGGCAGTTAGATAAGGAAACCGCCAAAGATTACCAAGACCTACTGCAGAACCAGACGCTGCCAAAACGAAACCTAATTTACCTGTAAATCCGCTTTTCTTTTTAGTAAAATCTTCTATACTGTTTTGAGCGGTTTTACTTTCAACATTGTTTAAACTCATATTTTTCCTCTGTGTAAACTATTTTGTAATAGCATCAATAATATCGTTGAGACAACTTCCATCAAACTTCTCAATTTCGCCTTTATCAGAAAGAGATGCAAAATTTGGGTCAATAGGAATTTTTGCAATATTATCTATGCCATATTCTTTTGCTGTTTCTTCTATTTTGCTTTGTCCAAAAATACTATGTTGTTTTCCACAGTCAGGACATATAAAATACGACATATTTTCCACAATACCTAAAACGGGAATATTCATCATATTTGCCATTTTAACTGCCTTTCCAACTATCATTGAAACAAGTTCTTGCGGTGAGGCAACAACAATAATTCCATCAACCGGTAAAGATTGAAATACCGTAAGAGGTACGTCGCCTGTTCCTGGGGGCATATCAACAAACATATAATCAACTTCGTTCCATACTACGTCAGTCCAAAATTGTTTAACCGCGCCTGCGATAACCGGACCTCTCCAAACGACAGGGTCGTTTTCATTTTCTAAAAGTAAATTGATTGACATAACTTTAATACCGTTATTACTTACCTTTGGCAAAAGATATTTGTCATCCATTGCAGTAGCCTTATCTTTAATACCAAACATTTTAGGTATTGACGGGCCTGTAATATCAGCGTCTAAAATTGCCGTTTTATAGCCTTTTTTATTCGCTAAAACTGCAAGCAAAGAAGTAACTAATGACTTACCAACGCCACCTTTACCACTAACAACACCGATAACCTTCTTTATATTGCTAAGTTCATTCATTTTTTCTTTAAAATCTTTTCTTTCGCCACAATCTTTTGATTTGCAACTTGAACAATCGTGCGTACATTCACTCATAACATTACTCCTTATATTAAATCATTAAAGTTTATTTCATTAAATTTTATTTCATTATCTTCCGTACATACAGTAACGTAGTAATAATTTCCATTAGAAAAAATTTTATTACTTAAATAGTTATAGCCTTTATTGTTTTTATATAAACTTTCTTTTTTTGTCCACTCGAAAGTAAGTTTATCTTCCGTAAACTCATTTTCTTTAAGGTTTGAAAATAATTTTTTAACTTTTAAAATCTTTGGTGATATAATTTCGCAATCAACACCAACTTGCGAATTATCACTTACGGCTACGGCAATCAAATTATCCGAATGAGAAAGTGAAAAATAAGGCTTTGTAGTTTCTAATGCCCAAGCCCCGTTATTATTGACAACAAATTTACCATCTAAAACGGAATAATCTTTTTTTAAGGCATACTCAAGCAATTTCCAAACGGCAATACTTTGCAGTTTTCTTTTTTCTGAAGAAATGCTTGAAACGTATTCAGCCCTAGCCTTATCAGATATAGTTATCTTTTTAAAAATATCGTAATCTTTAACAAACGAAAAATAAACGCTTACCACTCGTAATATTATATCAAACATTTTATTTTTGCGCAAATTTTAATAGGGCTTTTATTGAAAAAAATAACTTTTTATTATGAATAACAATCAAAACGCTTGCTAAAAATTAAATTTAATGCTAGAATAAGCCATTATAGGAGGTTTATTATGAATATTTGGCACGATATTGAAAGTAATAGAATTAAACCCGAAGAGTTTATTGCAGTTGTTGAAATTAGCAAAGGTTCTAAACAAAAGTATGAAATGGATAAAAAGACTGGTCTTTTAAGACTTGATAGAATTTTATACACTTCTACACATTACCCTGCAAATTACGGATTTATCCCCCACACGTTAGCGGCCGATAACGACCCGTTAGACGTACTTATTTTGTGTTCGGAAAGTTTGATACCTATGAGTTTGGTTAAGTGTTACCCTATCGGCGTAATAATTATGAACGACAGCGGTTCTGTTGATGAAAAAATTATAGCAATACCTGATACTGACCCCAACTATAATACATATAAAAGTATTCACGACTTACCAAAACATATTTTTGATGAAATGCAACACTTCTTTTCAGTTTATAAACAACTAGAAAATAAAGATACAACGGTTGACGTTGCGTCTGATAAAGACGAAGCAATTAAAATCATTAAACAATCTATGGAAAGTTATAAGTTGCATTTATATGAATTAACTGCAAAATAGAAAAAAATCCGACAAATTGTCGGATTTTTTTGTTAAACATTTTTACTCAACACAATTAAATTTACCACAAAAAAACAATTACGTATCGTATTTTTTTTGGACAAATAGACCTGATTTAACACAAATTTATTGAATTTTACTAAAATTTAATTTAGATTAGTTTACATTCTTTTGCTAATTTCTTAAAACCTTCAAGTGAGTTTTTAATTCTATTATAATCAACACAATAAGCAATTCTAACGTAACCTTCTACACCAAAGTCATCACAAGGCACAACTAAAATTTCGTGGGATTTTGCTTTTTCATAAAATGCCGTTGCACTTTCTAATGGTGATTTTACAAAAAGATAAAACGCACCGTCAGGCTTTACGCATTCAAATCCAAAATCTGTGAGCGAATTATAAAGCAAGTTTCTATTTTGCTCATATGCATTTAAATTTACCTGCGCATCAAGACACTTTGCAACAACCTTTTGAAAAAGACTAGGTGCACAAACGTAACCTAACGACCTACCTGCCCCACAAACTGCTAAATATACGTTATTTGAATCGGACATTTTAGGATTAACAGCAATATAGCCTATGCGTTCCCCTGGTAATGACAGCGATTTAGAAAACGAATAGCATACCAAAGTATTATCATAATAATTCATCAAATAAGGAACTTTAACGTTGTTATATACTAGTTCTCTATACGGTTCGTCTGCCAATAAGTAAATTTCGTGTTTATATTCGTTTTCTTTACGCTTTAATAAATCACAAACAGCTTTTATAGTATCTTCAGTATATACTACACCACTTGGATTATTTGGCGAGTTTAAAATTAATGCTTTAGTATTTTCGTTAATTTTACTTTCTAAATCGGCAATATCAATTTGGAAAGTTTTACCTTCAGGTTTTGAAATAATCAACTTACCCCCTGCATTTTCAACGAAAACACGATATTCAGTAAAGAAAGGCGCAAAAACTATACATTTATCACCTTCGTTAATTACTGCTTTTAAGCAAATTGATAAAGAGGCTGCCGCACCACACGTCATATATATGTTGTTAGGTGTTAAACCCACGTTAAAACGCTTATTTAAATTTTCAGCAATAGCCTTTCTAACGCCCAAATCACCTTGAGCAGAAGTATAACCGTGTAAAGTGGTAGAATTTTCTTTCTCTAATAATTCTTTAATCGTATCAGTTACCATTTTTGGTGGCTCGACGCTAGGGTTGCCTAAACTAAAATCAAAAACGTTTTCTGCGCCTATCTCTTGAGCACGAGTTTTACTGTATTCAAAAATCTCTCTAATTATAGAGCGTTTACTACCTAAAGCGTAAGCCTTTTGATTATAACTCATAATATCACCTATATCCCCAGTAATTTTAATGCGTTTTTATAAAAAATTTTATCTTCTATATCTTTTCCAAGATTATAACTTTTTATTTTTTGATAATTATTTGATATATCTTGCCACGGACAATCGGTTGCAAAAAGAATTTTATCTTCGCCGTGTTTATTTAATATTTTCTTAAACAGTTCTTCAGATATTTCATTAACGGTATATGCCGTATCAAAATATACGTTTTTACCCGAAAGTATTTCATAAACTTCTTGCCATTGTTTATGCCCACCATAATGCGCCAACACAAACTTATCGTGGTCAATTTCTTCAATGAGTTTTAACACTCTTTCTGGCGGACATCTAACGGGTTCACCAGCATAACCGTCATCAACCCCTGCGTGAGTAACAACGATAAGGTCATATTTTTTAGCGCACTTAACAATTTCAAAATAGCCGTCGTCATCAATATAAGTTCCTTGATAATCAGGATGTATTTTAACGCCCTTAATTCCAAGACTTTTTATATAAGCCATTTTACCATCTATATCATCACAATGCGGATGCATACCTGCAAATGAAATCAATTTTTTTTCACTATTTTTAAACTGCTCATTTACAAGGCAGGCAAATTTTGTAATACTGTCAAATTGCGTAATTTTTGTAAGTACAGGTAAAGTTACACAAATATCGGCATTTGACCTATTCATTGCGTCAACCATTCCTTGAACAGTACCATCTGTATAAGGAAGGTTATGAGCGCGTGAGGCAAGCGCGTCGATTGTAGATTTTGCTATTTTATCAGGAAAAACGTGAGTATGAAAATCTATTAGCATAATTATAATTTTGCAATTTCACCGCACGACAAGGTTTTAACACCATTATTAACTAAAACTTCATTTGCTTTAGCCATATCTGACGTTTTAAGAACAACGTACGCTTCATCACCGTCAATAGAAAGTCCATACATATATTCAACGTTAATTCCATTATCAGAAAGTAACGTCAAAAGCCCTTGCAAACTACCTGCTTCGTGATTTATATTAAGAACGATAACGTCGGTAAGCATAGTTGAAAAACCATCTTCTGAAAGTTTTTCTTTACCAAGTTCAGGATTGTTTACTATAAGGCGCAATAAACCGTACTCGGTAGTATCTGCAAGTGAAAGTGATAAAATATTAACTTTATTCGTTTTTAATACACTTAAAACTTCGCCTAATCTGCCTTGTCTGTTTTCAATAAAAACTGATAATTGTTTTGTCAACATAATAATTTCCCCTTTTAATATAATTTACGTTTATCAATAACGTGAACGGCTTTACCTTCGCTACGAACGAGAGTGTGCGGTTCAACAATTTTAACTTTAGGATTAAGACCTAATGCTTGAGAAAGAACGTGTGTAATTTTCTTCGTTAAAGTTTCAATACCTCTAATTTCATCAGTTAAATATTGAGGATTAACTTCAACTTGAATTTCAAGCGTATCAAGATTGTTTACACGGTCAACAATAATCATATAGTGTGGTGAAACTTCTTCAACGTCGATAAGTGCAGCCTCAACTTGACTTGGGAATACGTTTACGCCACGAATAATAAGCATATCGTCAACTCTACCCTTAAATCTGCTAATTCTTGCACTTGTTCTACCGCAATCACACTTTTCGTAATCAATACTCGTCAAGTCTTTAGTTCTATATCTAATCAGCGGTAAAGCCTCTTTCGTAAACGTTGTAAACACAAGTTCACCTGTCTCACCGGGTTTTTGCGCTTTCATTGTAGCAGAATCAAGAATTTCAGGATAGAAGTGGTCTTCGCAAACGTGCAAACCTTTATGGAATTCACAGTCGCACGCAACACCCGGCCCCATAATTTCACTTAAACCATAAATATCAAAGGCTTTTATATTTAGTCTTTCTTCAATTTCTTTGTGCATTTTTTCAGTCCAAGGTTCAGCACCACAAATTGCGCGTTTAAGTTTAATGTCTTTTATAAGATTTTCAGATTCTAAAACTTCTGCCAAATGCAATAAGTATGAAGGCGTGCAAGCAATAGCGGTAGCGCCAAAGTCAGCCATCATTGTAGTAAGTTTTTTTGAGTTACCGGTACTCATAGGAACAACCATTGCACCTAATTTTTCTGCGCCGTAATGAGCGCCTAAACCACCAGTAAATAATCCGTAACCGTACGCAACTTGAATAATATCGTCTTTCGTAACGCCTGCCATTGCTAGACATCTAGCAACACATTCTGCCCAAATGTCGATATCTTTTCTAGTATAGCCCACAACCGTTGCTTTGCCAGTAGTTCCACTTGATGCGTGAACTCTAACAATTTGTGAGTGCGGAACGGCAAACAATCCAAAAGGATAATTATCTCTTAAATCATCTTTAGTGGTAAAAGGTAACTTTTCAATATCTTGAATACCTTTAATATCACCAGGTTCTAAACCCATTGATTGCATTTTTTTACGATAAAAATCAACGTTATGGTATACATAATCAACAAGTTTAACAAGTCTTGCGCTTTGTAGAGACGTTAACTCGTCTCTACTCATACATTCTTTTGTTTCATTCCAAATCATATGATAGTTGCCCCTTTAATTAAGTTTTTATTTATGTTCGTAACCACTTAAAAATGCCTTTTCATTTATATCAATGGTTTTCTGAGGAACAGTTTTTTCAATTACGGCAAGCCACTCTTCCTTACTAAAACCGATATATTTTGCTGCTAGCCCTAAAACAACGGAGTTTAACACTTTGCTGTTTCCAAGTTCTTTTGCAATAGCGCCACCGTCTATCGCATAAACCGTATGCTTTTCTTTTAACGTTTCAATAATATTTTCAGGATATTGACTTGCACCTATAACAACGGTCATAGGGTCAATTCTCGTATCGTTGACAATAATAATGCCGTCTTTTTTAAGATAATGAGCGTAACGAAGTGCCTCAAGCCTTTCAAAAGAAACTAAAATATCTGCCTCGCCTTCTTCAACGACAGGTTCATTTACCATTTGACCAAAACGAACGAACGTTACTACGCTACCGCCACGTTGTGCCATTCCGTGAACTTCACTCAATTTAACGTCAAAACCAGCATTAAGCGCTGTTTTCCCTATAATTCTACTAGTAAGCAAAGTACCTTGGCCACCGACACCGACAACCATTATATTCATTTTTTTCATATTATTTTTCCACCTTTTCGATAGCGTTGAATTTACAATAACTTTGACATAAACCACAACCGTTACACATAGTTTCGTCAATCTTAATCGTGCCATCATCCTGTTTAGTAATAGCAGGACAACCTATTTTTAAGCACATACCGCATTTTTTACATTTTTCAGGGTTAGCAATACATTTGAAAGGGAACTTTTGTCCTTTGATAAGTGCGCAAGGTGCTTTTGCAATTATAACGGTAAGTTGATTTCCGTTTACAGACTCTTTAATTGCTTTTTCAAGAGAAACAACGTCAAACGCATTGATTTCAAGCACGTTTTTAACGCCTATTGCCTTACATAAATCTGCAAGATTTATAGCATAGGTATCTTCGCCTTTAAGCGTTTTACCCGTAGCGGCGTGTTGTTGATGCCCAGTCATGCCTGTAGTACGATTATCAAGAATCATAACCGTACCGGTTGCTTTGTTATAAACCATATTTACTAAAGAGTTTATACCAGTATGCAAGAAAGTTGAATCACCTATAACGGCAACCCAGTTTTTTATAAATTCTTTACCACGCGCTTTTTCAATACCGTGAAGAGAAGAAATACTTGCGCCCATACAAAGTGTACTGTCAATTACACCTAAAGGCGCAACCGCACCAAGAGTATAACAACCTATATCACCTGCTGCGTGAATTTTAAGTTTGTTAAGAACTGAAAACACACTTCTGTGCGGACAACCAGGGCATAAAATAGGCGGACGGTTTGGAGCGTCGTTTTTAGTAAATACAGCGCTGTCTTTTCCAAAAAGAACTCTCTTTAACATATTAGCGCTATATTCACCTTGTCTTGTAAACAATTCTTTGCCTTTAACGTTATAACCCCAAGATTGAATTTGTTCTTGTATAACAGGCTCAAGTTCTTCAAAAACGTAAACTTCTTCAACTTGAGCAATAAAATCTTCGATAAGTTTTTTAGGTAGAGGATTTACAAGTCCAAGTTTTAATACGCTTGCATCAGGGCAAACTTCTTTAACGTATTGATAAGGTATACCACTAGTAATAAAGCCTATTTTCTTATCTTTAATTTCAACTTTATTTACTGAAAAATTTGCGCCGTCTTCTGTAATTTTATTGTCGCGCTCTTCAACTACAAGGTGTCTGCCGATTGCTGACGCTGGCATCATAACGTACTTTCTAACGTTGCGCTCGTACGTTTTATCTTCAACTTCAACTCTATCTTCCAAAGTTACCACGCCTTGAGAGTGTGAAAGTTTAGTTGTTGTACGTAAAATTACAGGCGTATCATATTTTTCACTTATTTCATAAGCAAATTTAACAAAATCTTTAGCCTCTTGACTGTCTGCAGGTTCTAAAACGGGAATATGCGCTGCGCGAGCAATCATTCTAGTATCTTGTTCATTTTGCGAACTAGCAAGACCGGGGTCGTCTGCAACTACAAAAACAGCGCCACCGTTTACACCAGTATAAGAAAACGTGTATAATGGGTCGCTAGCAACGTTTAATCCAACGTGCTTCATACAAGCCAAACTTCTTACGCCTGAAAAAGATGCGCCGAAAGCGACTTCTGCAGCAACTTTTTCATTAGGTGCCCATTCCGTATAAACTTCCTCATATTTTGCAAGACTTTCGCTAATCTCTGTGCTAGGCGTTCCAGGGTATGCACTTGAAACTTTAACACCTGCCTCGTATACGCCACGCGCGATAGCCTCGTTACCAAGCATAATTATTTTTTCACTCATCTTATTTACTCCTTAAATCCTTAATTCTTTTTGCTTTACCTTCAAATCTTTGTAAAGTGTTAGGTGATTCTAACTTAACTTTAGCATCAAGACCAAGTATAATTTTTAGTTTATTTCTTACGCCATTAGACAATCTCTCTAATTCACCGAAAGAGTCTGTTGAATGTGCAAGTTCTACTCTAATTTCAAGTTTATCACTATATCCTTCACGTGTAACTATAATTTCATAGTGAGGTCCAAGTTCGTTGAAACTTAAAATAACTTCTTCAATTTGACTTGGGAAAACGTTTACACCGCGAATTTTGAGCATATCGTCAGAACGACCCGAAAGGTTTTCCATTCTCACGAAAGTTCTTCCACATTTACAAGGTTCATACATCAGCCTAGTAATATCTTTAGTTCTATATCTAATAAGCGGTAAACCTTCTTTTTTAATACAAGTGATAACAAGTTCACCCTTTTCACCCGCTGGCAAAACTTCGCCAGTCTTTGGATTGATAATTTCAGGAATAAAATAATCTTCGTTGATATGCATACCACAAAGATATTCGCACTCACCCGAAACACCTGGTCCCATAAGTTCACTCATACCGTAATTAGAAGTAACAATCATATCTCTGCCCCATGCTTTATACATTTCTTCACGCATGGCATCAGTTAAAAGTTCACTTCCAACAAGTCCTATTTTAACGTTTAAGTCTTTTTTGGGGTCAACGCCTATTTCATTTGCAACCTCTGCTAATCTTAACGCATAAGAAGGTGTTGCAACTAATAGTGTAGTGCCAAAATCTTTCATATACATTATTTGCTTTTCACTATTACCAGTCGAAGATGGTACGATAGTTGCGCCTATATTTTCTAAACCGTAATGCAAACCAAGTGCGCCCGTAAACATTCCATAGCCGAAACAAATTTGAGCAACGTCATCTTTAGTTGCGCCACCCATACAAGCAATACGTGATACACACTCTGTCCAAGTTTTTAAGTCGTTTTCAGTATAGCCCACAACGGTAGGTTTACCCGTTGTACCACTTGATGCGTGAATTCTCACTAATTCGTTTTTAGGAACACAAAAAAGCCCAAACGGATAATTATCACGCATATCCTGTTTAGTTACAAATGGTAATTTTGCAAGGTCTTTAAGCGTCTTAATATCCTCTGGCTTAACACCTAATTCATCCATTTTTGCTCTATACGGAGCAACTTTTTCATAAACTCTACTAACCGTTTCTTGAAGTCGTTCAAGTTGTAATTTTTCAATTTCATCTCTTGATAGTGTTTCTTCTTTAGACCAAATCATTGTCTTCTCCCATTATAAATTACTTTTCGTTTTGAATATTTTCAAACGCATTTGCTAAAACTTTTTCGGTGGGCGCTTTAGTAAATAAACTAACTACAAACGTAATCACAACCGAATAAATCATACATATTGAGCCGATAAGCGGTGAACAACTTATACCATTTTTTAACGCAGTGCTTAAACCACAAGTCCAACCACCTTTATCAAAGCCTAATACAATAATTAAAACCACCGTAAGAACTAGTGAACCTATTATAGATGACCAAACTGCGGGTTTTGAAA
Source organism: Clostridiales bacterium (assembly GCA_015069425.1). Taxonomy (GTDB): domain Bacteria; phylum Bacillota; class Clostridia; order Christensenellales; family Borkfalkiaceae; genus UBA1259. Next base: position 158,764 of record SVIP01000003.1, read on the forward strand.
CTTTTTTCCAAAGCAACCCTAAAACGTAAGGTCCAATAAAGCACCCTGCAAGTGTTCCCCAACTTATTCCCATCAAATATGCGATTGCTGTAATATTATACGTTTCGTTTAATAACGCCAAAATAACAGATATAGCAATAAATGCTAGGCAAAGAACTCTCATTATAATATTTACTTTTTTATCTTCAGCATTTTGATTTATTTTTCCTTTATAAATATCAACTGCAACAACAGATGCACTAGCCAAAGAAACCGAAGACAAAGTAGACATACTTGCAGATAGAATTAGAACGGCAATTATACCCATAAGCCCTGCAGGTATTACCAAATTAAGCATATTCGGTATCGCATTATCAGTTCCAAACGCACTACCTATATCAGTTTTGAAAAGCCCACTTAATCCACCAACAAAGTATGCGCCAAAACCTATTATCAAAGCAAACGCAGTGCTTACAACCGTTCCTTGCATAATTGCTTTATCATCACGAATAGCGTGATATTTATGAATTGTTTGTGGCAACGCCCAAACGCCAAATGAAGTCAAGAATATAAGTGATAACAATGAAACAGTATCGCCGTAAAGCCCCTTGTTTGAACTACTGAACGTAAACCAGTTTAGAGAAGATATATCCCAACCAACTTGCTTGCTGTTCATAAAACAAATTACCATAAGTACAACGCCTATAAGCATTATGATTCCTTGTATAAAATCAGAAAGAGCCGTTGCAAAATATCCACCAAAAAACAGATACAATGCAGTGATTGCGGCAAGGGCAAGCATAATAATCCAGCCGTCTATACCAAAAACTATTTCAAACAAATTACTCAAACCTGTATAAACTGATGCGGAATAAGGAATAAGAAACAAAAATATTATTACAGCAGAAACTAATTTTAAGGATTTGCTATCATATCTTTTTTCAAAAAATTCAGGCATTGTTTTAGAGTGCAAACGCGTTGCCATAATTTTAGTTCTCTTTGCAAGAACCATCCATGCAATCAAAGAACCTATTATTGCATTGCCCACACCTATCCAAATAGCTGCAAGTTGATATTGTGCGCCAAATTTACCAGCGTATCCGATAAAAATTACAGCCGAAAAATAAGTAGTACCGTATGCAAAAGCGCTCATCCAACCATTGAGACCTTTTTTTCCTGCAAACAAAAAGTCATTTACTGTTTTTGAGCGGTTTTTCGTATATAAGGCTATGAATACCATACTTATCACGTACAGTAGAAGAATAATTGTATCTAGTAACATTTTAACCTACCCTTGCGCAAATTATTTCAGTATAAACTTAAACTTATAAATATTTAACCTAATTATTTTACAATATTTACAAGAATTTTGCAAGGAACTTTCTATATAATTCGTGTTTTTTTATTATAAAATAATAAAACCATAAATCTTTACATAAAAAAACCACCCATAACAAGTTAGTTATGAGCGGTTTAACGTTTTAATCAAAATAATTTTAGAAAACAACTTTTAATTTTAGGTTGAAAATTTTATAAAGTAACGCCTGTCTTGTAGAATGCAATCTCTCTAATATCTTCACTTTTGCAAAGATATTCACCGTTTACCGTTTTTAACAACAAATCAAACAATCCGTCTTCGTCCATACCAAAAGCATTGAAATCAATCCAATTATTCTTAAAAGATGCAAGATTGTCATTGGTTGAAATTTTCATAGTTGGCACAAATGTTGAGAAAGGTGTTCCCCTACCTGTTGTAAATAATACGACTTGACAACCAGACGCTGCGAGTGCAGTTGCTGCAATAAGGTCGTTACCCGGAGCGTTCAACGCGCTTACGCCACGTTTTTTCACCGTTTCGCCATAAGCAAGAACGTCTACAATTTTGGTTGAGCCTGCTTTTTCTACGCAACCCAAAGACTTTTCTTCTAAAGTGGTTATACCACCTTTTTTATTTCCAGGGCTTGGGTTTTCATACACAGGAAAACCGTTTTTAGTATAATACGCCTTAAAATCTTCTATCATTTTACGATACGCAATAAACACCTGTTCATTTTCGCACTTGTTCATAAGAAGTTGTTCAGCCCCAAACATTTCGGGTACTTCCGTTAAAATTGCGCTACCACCGTAAGAAACTAATTTATCAGTTATTCTGCCAACCAACGGATTTGCCGTAAGCCCAGAATAGCCGTCGCTACCGCCACACTTAAGACCTATACACAACTCTTCTAACGAAACGTCTTCTCTTTCAAGATTACAATTTTGGTCAATAAACTTTTTAAGAATTTCAGTTCCGTATTCTATTTCATTTTCAACTTCTTGGCAATTAAAGAACTCTATATTACGTCCTAAAGGCTCTAAAATCTTTCTTATACCGTCAAGTCCGTTATTCTCGCAACCAAGACCAACAATTAAAACGGCACTAGCATTTGGATTGAGTGCGATTGCGCATAAAAGATTTTTTATGTTTTCATTATCTTCGCCTAGTTGACTGCACCCAAACTGATGCGTAAGAGCATATATTCCGTCAATACTACCCTTAACGTATTTGCGAGCCTCTTTTTCAAGACGCATACAAACGTTATTTACACAACCTACCGTAGGTATTATATAAATGTCGTTTCTAATGCCTGCTCTTCCGAATTTGCGTTTAAAACCTTTGAAAGTCCCTTGCTTTTGGTCAAAACTTTCCGCATAAAAATTATACTCATAAGTAGGCGTTTCATCAAGATGTGATTTAACGTTATGAGTGTGAACCCACTCTCCAGTTTTAATATCTTGAGTTGCTCTACCGATAATTTGACCGTATTTAATTACGGTTTCACCTTTTTTTATGTCTTTTAGCGCATATTTATGCCCTGCGGGAATATCCCCACACTCTTTTAAGCAAACGCCTATATTATCTAATTTGTTTATAATTACTTTGTTTTCCATAATACGCTACCGTTATTTCTTATTATAATATAAATCCGTACCGATAAATCCTACTTGATTAAACTGTTCTGGATATTTACGGATTAAAAAGTCAATATAACTTTCAATCATACGCGCAGTTAAAACGTAACCAGCGGGCGTCATATGCCCAAGGAAAAAGCGTTTTCTGAATTCAGCATCGTAAACTGGCGCAAATTCAAACAAGTCAATCAAGTAAGTATCATCAAACAATTCCGTAAAAGCCTTTAATAAATCGCGGTGTTTTCTCCTGCCGATATCGCCATCATCTCCCGTGCGCGGAATACTTACTAGAAATATTTTAGCGCGCGGTTGCAAAACTTTGGTGCGTTGAATAATTTGCGCGTAATACCCAGCAAAAGTCTTGGCATTTTTTGTATAATCGGTTAAATTCACGTCATTAACGTCGCCTAAAACATTGTCTTTTTGAGCAATGTCGTTAACACCTAACGCAATTATATACGCTTGCGCTAATTTATCATTTCCCCAAAAACCCTTTCTTTCTGCAAATTCTTCAACGTAGTCTTTTGCCGTCATACCGCCTTGGGAAAAATTATAAACTTTACTACCGCAATTCCTACCGATAAACTGCCCCCACGAATATTCATAAAAATCGTGATAAATCGTTTTACCACCTTCATTTACCGATTCAAATTCGCCTGAAGAAAGGCTATCGCCTATGCACGCAATAGTACGGAAAATCGAACAGAACCCACCGTCCGTAGTCATTCTATCTAAAGGCTTTTCATTTTCACCAACAGAAATATATTCGTTAATATTCATACTAAATCAAGCAGATTCCTTTATAGATTTTTTCAATATTTTCCTTAACCGTTTGATAAAAATCTTTATAAGAAGTTAAATCTTCACCCCAAACGTTTACGTCTTTCATAAAATCGATAAGCGGTTTTTTATCTGCAAAATAATCAAGATATGGCTTGTCGTCTTGAATGGTAATTTCACGTGAGGGAAGTTTAACAATATATTCTTCGCCACGTTTTTCAATAGCAGAATAAATAGCCATCAAATAAGAGAAACCAACCGTAAGTTTTGCAGGAATTTTGCCATATTTTTCATAATAATCTTTAAAGCTTGGCAAATCTCTTGCGCGCCACTTTGAAATACTGTTAAGGCTTATGCTAGTGAGCAAGTGATTAAGATAAGGATTTAAGAACCTTTCTTTAATGCTGTCAGCAAAAACAGTAGTTGCCGCAATATCGTCAGATACGAAAGGCACTATTTCTTCTTTTAACGTATCTTGTAAGAAAGTTGAAAGTTTTTCATCTGTCATACAGTCGTAAACCGTAACTGCACCACACCACAAACCAACGGGAACTATATTAGTGTGGCTACCGTTTAGAACGCGCACTTTACGCTTTTTATAATATTTAATATTATCGGTAACAACAACTTCTATATTGTGAACTCCTGCTTTTATATACTTTTCTATATCGCCTTTCTTTTCAACAGCCCAAAGACCAAAAGGTTCACCGATAGATACGAGTTTATCAGGTTCACCTATAAGTTTTTCAAGTTTTTCAACGTCTTCAGCAGTTTTGGGATAACCAGAAACAATACGGTCAACTAAGGTATTGCAATAGTAGTTGTTTTCAGCGTTCCATTTTTTAAATTCTTCAGAAAGATTCCAAAGTTCAATATACTTGTCCACGCATTTTTTAAGTTCGTCTGCGTTATTGTCAATAAGTTCAACCGGCATAAGATAAACGCCAGCCTTACCGCTGTTAAAACGTTCAAGCAAGAATTTAGTAAGTTTTGCAGGGTAAGTTATTCCTTCAAAATCATCAAACTTGTCGTTTGCATTAAAGCAAATACCAGCCTCTGTTGTATTCGAAACTATAATTTTCAACTCGTCTTCTCTTGCTAGAGCGTAGTAAGCATCAATATCATTAAAGGGGTCTACAACGCTTTCTAAAACGTCTACGCCGTATACGTCTTCTACGGGTTTACCGTTAGCAACACCGCGCAAAACAATGTGATATTTATTGTTTTGTGCTTTGAATTTATCAAGCGTACCGAACGTTATAGGCTTAACGATATTTACTTTATAATCAAGACCTTCTTTATTTAGCGTATCAAAATACAAATCAACGAAAGTACGCAAAAAATTTCCTTCACCAAATTGAACTACTTTAACCATAAAACACCATCCATAATTTATTTGAGTAATTTAATACCCTGTTTTAATATAGTTATATTTTACTACAAATTTGCTTGCATTTCAATATAAAATAGTATAAAATATTATAAGAATTACATAAATCGTAAAGGTTAATTATGAATTTTTTTGAATTTGAAGAAATACAAGTTGAAAAAGACTATGCCATGACAGAACCTCATAGCCACGAATTTTTTGAACTTTACTTTTTACTTGACGGCGAAAGAGAATTTTTTGTTGAAAACAAAATGTTTAAATTGTCAGAAAACACGTTAGTGGTAGTTCCCCCGTTTTCTATACATAAAACTGAAGGGGGGCCGTATAAGCGTATAAATATAAACGTTTCACCAAATTTGTTATCTGATTTTCACAATGATTATCTTAATAATTTATCAAAGAACGTCGCTTATAAAATAGATAGCCACAGCCTAGACGTTATAACAAAATTATTAAGTGAAGGCGTAAACCTACAAATGAAGTCGATAAAAAATAAGTCAGAATGTTTGTTATCTATTGCCCAAACGGTAATTTTTTTACTGTCTGCGCAAAACCTTACCCCCGTTTCTTCTTTAAGTATAAACCATAATCAAAAAAACGACTCAACCGACGTGCTAAAAATTTTATCGTATATAAACCAAAACTTCAACCAACCTATCGCATTAAAAAATTTATGTGATAAATTCTTTTTATCAAAAGTATCATTATGTAAAAAATTTAAAAACGTTATGCATTGTTCTATAATGGAATATATTTCTAAAATGAGATTAAGCAAAGCAAAATCTTTACTGCGTGATACAAATAAATCAATAGAAGACATTTCGCAAGACTGTGGTTTTTCTTCTGCAAACTATTTTGGCTTAATGTTCAAAAAAGAAGTTGGTCTTTCCCCCCTAAATTATAGAAAAACTAGATAAAAGAACAGCCTTTGCGACTTGCAAAGGCTGTTTTTCATGATTTGATATCAACTAAAAAATAATAAAAATATTCTAAACTTACACTTAAAAACAATCCGCCGACAATATCACTAAACCAATGTACGCCCGACAAAAATCTGCAAACAACCATAAACGCGGTAAATATTTTAGTTAAAATATTTAATATTAGTTTTAATTTTCCTTTTTTAACGCGGTAGTTTAGTTGCCAATTTGCCGTGGACATAACACATACAGTTAATAACGTTGTTGACGACGGATAAGAAACTTCTAAAATTCCATCAATTAAAATCGGTCTGTAATTTATAATTACGTTTTCAAAAATAATGTATAAAGAAAATAGTAAAATATAAAATATACCTAAACACAAAAGGTCAAAATCGACTTTAAATAAATTTTTTCTTTTAATAAATTGTAAAATACCCAATATGGCAAAAAATATCATTATAAAAACTGGCATAAAACTTAACCAGTCTGTTATTAGATATAAAATCAAGTTTTCTCCTGTTAAATTGTGAACGAATTTATTTATAGTAGCAAATCCTATACTTGAATAAAGTGGTCCAACAGGTTGCACGTCAATAAATGCAAGCAATATCGTCCATAAAATAAAAGCAATAAGCGATATGATTGCAACTGTTAAAAAAATAGCGTTTCTTTTCATTTAATTCTCTCCGTTAAATTATTTGGTATTGCACCGTAAATACATAATAAAACAAGTTGAATAAAAAAACAAGAAACGCTCCGTAACATTTACGACACTTTTTGTGTCATTTAAGTTTTATAAGAATTGAAACTTTAATAATTAAGAAAACAAACGTCAATATCGCAACGTATGGTTGTAAACTTATTGTAAATAAAACAACGCTTAATATATTTATTATTATTGAAATTAAATATTTATTTTTCCGCCAAAACAATAGGTTGCACTTTTGTAACGCAAGCATTAAAACCCCAAATAAACTAGCCGTAATAGTTATTATATAGTACGCAACTAATAAATACGTTTCAATTTTGGTCAAAGATAAAAGTGAAACTTCATCTATTTTCCCGTCTATCCTTTGTGCAAAAAACGGAATAAAAAGCAATAATATTATACTCAAATCAAGTAAACCAAAAACAATATCACGGATATTGTTCATTTTTTTCTCATTATCTTCTTCCGCTAAAATTAAAAGTTGCTCGCCGGATAACAACTCGTCTACTGAAATTGAGAAATATTTTGCTAATACTTTTAACGAATCAATATTCGGATATCCCCTACCCGATTCCCATTTTGAAACTGCTGTTCTTGAAACGTAAATATCTTCTGCAAGTTGTTCTTGCGTTATGCCTTTATTCTTTCTCAACTCTTGCAATTTTTTATTAAATTCCATATTGCTCCCGATATAATTCATATATTAAAACAAAAACCCCGCAAATAGCAGGATTTTAGTCTTTGGCGGAGAGCGAGGGATTCGAACCCCCGTGGGCTTGCACCCAAACGGTTTTCAAGACCGCCTCGTTATGACCACTTCGATAGCTCTCCATATTTTATTAAGCTTTAAAAAACAATATAAACAAAACTATAATAACGAAATATATAGTGTTGCAACCACACAACACTATATATAATACATTATTATTAAAATTTTTGCAAGCGTTTTTAACACATTTTTTCCAAGTCGGAATATTTTATTAGTTCTACGTCTGATTTAGAAAAAAGTTCTAATGCAAAATCATCTGGATAACCGTTTTTATAAATGACTTTTTTTACGCCCGAGTTTAAAATCATACGCGTACAAATAACGCAAGGTTGATGAGTAACGTACATTGTTGCGCCTTCTAAACTTATACCCAATTTAGCCGCTTGGATTATTGCATTTTGTTCTGCGTGTACGGCATAGCAAACTTCTTGCATAGTACCACTTGCAATATTACGTACTCTTCTTAAGCACTCGCCTCTCTCTGCGCAACTGTCAATTCCACTAGGCGCACCATTGTAGCCTGTTGTCAAAATGCGCTTGTCTTTTACGATAACCGCGCCAACGTGTCTATTTTCTTGATAGCAACTTGACCAACCGGCAACAGTTTCTGCCATTTGCATAAATCTTTCATCCCACTTATTCATTTGTATTCCCCTTTTTATCGGTCTTTTTTGACCATTTTTTCAAGTTCTTTAATAAAAGAAGTTGTATCCGTAAACGAACGGTAAACCGACGCAAAACGAACGTAAGCAACTTCGTCTATATCTTTAAGTGCCTCACACACCATTTCCCCTATTTCTTTACTAGAAATTTCTTGCGCAAGAGAATTATAAATTTTCTTTTGAATATCGTCAATAAGTTTATCAATAGTGCTAGCAGGTACAGGTCGTTTTTCGCAAGCCTTAATAATACCCGAACGAATTTTGTTTGGGTCAAACGCTTGACGAACCCCACTATTTTTAACAACGAAAATAGGCGTATTTTCAACTGTTTCATATGTAGTAAAACGCTTACCACAACTAATGCACTCACGTCTACGGCGAATATTAGTTCCGTCTTCAGATGCGCGTGAATCAATAACTTTGCTATCAATGCAACCGCAATACATACACTTCATAACAACCTCGTTTTATATAAAATATTTTTATTTTGCCTCGTCTTCTTTATTCCAGCGGAAATTCCCCTTAACCCCAGTAACGTCTGAATAATAAACAAACGTATCGGGGTGCTTTTTAACTATATTTAAAAACTCTGGAATTTGCCTTATGTTTACAACAGAAATTATAATCGCAGTACCCTCATTAGTATACATACCCGTTGCATCAATAAGTGTTGCACCGTGTTTTAGATTATAAATAATATCATTTTTAATTTCTTCAGGGTTACGCGTAACTATTTTGAACTCAACTGCGTTTCGAGTATCTTTCATAAGAACCGCAACGGATTTTTCAAAAACAAACATTTGCACGATAGCCAACAATACACTGTTTAAGTCGCCGTATACAAAATATGACGCACCGATAATTACGTAACAAATTATTGATATAATTCTTTCAATATTGCCATATGCACGCTTTTTTTGAACGATACCAGCGATAACGTCAACACCGCCAGTTGAAGCGCCTATCTTTAACATAATGCCCGTACGAAGTCCAAGAATAATACCAGAAAACACCGCCGATATCAATTTATCAGATTGTACAGTATATTGTGGAAAATCTACAACTTCAAGAACCACAATCAAGATTGAAGACAATACTGAAAACAATATAGTATATATAACGTAACGTTTTTTTAATATAAACCACGCAACTACTAGCAATGGCAAATTAAAAATCAATGAATAATAACCTGCATTTAACGGAGTTTTTTCTTGCAACATTGTTGCAACGCCGTCAATACCCGCAGGAGCAAAATTCGCTGGATAGACAAAATAATGCAAACCAAACGCCGATAAAACAGATGCAAAAATTGTTAGAATAACAAATAAAACTTCTTTTCTTATATTATTGTTTTTTTGTTTAATATAATAATTTACGTCAACTGTATTTTTATCTATATCATTTTTAACAGAATTGTTATTTTCCATTTTAATCACCCTATAAAGAAATATTAAACTAGTCTAAATAAAAAGAGTAAAACAACACATAATAAAGTTAGAAATATGCCAACAATTATCTACGTTATAACCATTGTATATATATTAGCGATAAACTTATATGGAATTTTAATGCTACGTTTTCAAAAGAAAGACCGCGAAGAAAACGAAGAAACAAGACCATCCGTTAGCGACACAAAAATAATGCTAGCAGGACTACTTGGTGGTGCAACTGGTATTTTTGTGTTTATGTTTATATTTAAGTATAGATTAAAAAGTTTATTTATGATGGTGCTAATGCCTATATTTATCGTACTTAACGTATATATGATATTCGCATTTTTCAACGGTGGTGTTGGATATTTTATTGCAAATTAGATAAAATCGTTAATAACCTTGGGTATTACAGCGATTAAATCAGATGCTGTAACGGTATATTCGTTTTGTTCACTTTCAGCCTTTTCACCAAGTTTGCCAAATATATAAGCACCTGCAACGGTTGCATAAAATGTTTCAGTAGTGCGACCTAATAAACCTGCTAATAGACCGCTTAAAACGTCGCCACTTCCAGCTTTTGCCATAGCAGGCGTTCCCGTAGTATTTATATACGTTTCTACACCGTTCGTAATAACGCTCGTTGCGTTTTTCAAGAGCAACGTAACGTTATATTCTTTTGCAAAATTGTAAGCAAAATCGATTATCGTTTCAAGAATTTGAGTTTTATCAACACCCAAAAGTCTAGAAAATTCACCGATATGTGGGGTAAGTATCACCTCACATTTTTTATCTTTTAAAATACCTACGCCAAATTTAGATAAAGAGTTTAAACCGTCTGCATCTATAACCAACTTACCAGTATAATTTTCAAGCAAAAATTTTATGGTGTTATAAACGCCAGCCCCGTCGCCCATACCCATACCGATAGCAATACAATCGTATGAAAGCAACGAACTTAAAGTTTTTTGGTCTAAAACCACAAAACCGTCAACATCTTGAATAGGTGTCAAAATACATTCGGGAACTTTACCAACGTAAGCGTTAAATAAACTTTTAGGCACAACAAGATTAGTATACCCAACCCCCATTTTTAACGAACATAAAGCGTTTGCCGATAAAACTACACTACCAGAATACTTAAGACTACCGCCTATAACGCACGCCCTGCCAAAATTTCCCTTGTTAGAATTTCTTTTTCTTTGTGGAAAAAATTTAGCAACGGCTTGGTCGTTAAAACGTTTTACGTAATCTTCACCCCAAATACTTATGCCTATATCTTTTGCAACAACTTCACCGCAATAGTCAACACCATCACCAAGGAAATGACCTAATTTATATTCTTGAATTGCAATCGTCAAGTTTGCTTTTACGGCAATACCCATCACTTTTCCGTTATCGCCGTTTAGTCCGCTTGGTATATCACAAGACACAACGTAAGCACCAGAAGAGTTTATTTTTTCTATTGCAACCTTAAACTTTCCATCAACTTCTTTATTTAATCCAGTGCCAAATATACAATCAACGATTATATCGTATTTTTTGTCAAACAATCTAAAAATACCGTTAGAAACCGTCAAAGTATTTACACTAAAGCCGTGATGTTTTGAAAGTATTTTTGCGACAACAGCACCGTCTGCGCCGTTATTACCCTTACCTATACAAACAAGCACTCGTCCACCAGGAAAACGTCTGATTATTTCATCTGCCACACATTTTCCCGCGCGTTCGACTAAAACTTCTTCAGCAATACCTAACTTATTTATAGTGAAATCGTCAGCAGAACGCATTTGCTTTACGCTTAAAATTCTTTCCATTTAATCCTCGTTAAACAATTCACTAACTGCAAAATTTGCTTCATCATAAGAAAATCCGCGTGAAATTAAATACCTATAAGTTTTTGCTTTAACTTCAATAGAACGTTCTTTGTTTTTAACATATTTTTCAGCAACTAATTTTGCATTAAACTTTCCGTCAATTTCACAATCGCCGAAAGCGGAAAAAACGTCTTGTTTATTTACACCTTTTGCCATCAACTTATATTCTAAAAGCCGTTTGCCATTCGTTTTATTTTGGCTTGAAATGTATCTTTTAGAATATTCAACGTCATTTATATAATCGTATTCTTTGAGTTTATCAATACAATAAAAAATAATGTCTTCTGAATAACCTTTTCTAGTCAAATAATCTTTAACTTGTTTTTTTGTTTTTAAAGATTTGGAAACGTATTCAGTAGCCTTTTTTAACGCATCGCTACGTTCAGTTTCAAAAATTACTCTGCTTAAATTTTCTCTGTCAATTTCTTGACCGACCTTTAATCTATTAGTAATTACGGATTCAACTGAAACACCCGCATAAAATTGCCCGTCAACAAAAAGATTGCACCTGTTTTTATTTTTAGTTTGAACTGAAATTAAAGTAATTTTTGGCATATCACTTAAACGCGCAATAACCGCGCCCCTTTTCAGTAACCTTTAACTTTCCGTTAAATGCGTTTGTAATTTTTTCAATTACGCTTTGCGCAAAATCTTCTTTGATAGAAAAATCAACGGTTATATTATTTTCAAACGCTGTGTTCTCTACAACTATTTCGGGAACAGACAAAATTTTTAGTAATTTAGAATATCCGTCATAATCAAGTTTTACAAAAAAAGATATTGATTGTTGCATATCTACAATTTGTGCCGTTGTTAGACATTCTGAAACAGAACCGCCATATGCTCTTGTCAAACCGCCCGTGCCTAGTTTTATACCGCCAAAATAACGAGTAACAACCGCTACGGTCTTGTACATTCGTTTAGATTTTAGAACTTCAAGCATAGGTAAACCTGCCGTACCTTGAGGCTCACCTGCGTCTGAAAACTTTTGTATTAACCCTTTATCGTCAGCAATATAGGCGTAGCAACTGTGGTTAGCAAGAGAGTGTTTTTTTCGTAATTTTTCAATATATTCTTTTGCCTCAAGTTCATTTTCAATACCTTTAATATTGCAAATGAATTTTGAACGCTCAATCACAATCACGTTTTCACACTCGTTTTTTACGGTTAAATATCCTTTTCTCATTTAATCACAACTTTGATATGGACTTTTTTACCTTTATGCAAAATAAATTCTTTTGCAGACAAACAATCTTCAGGAATAGTCCCAAACGGGTCGGTAACTTTTGTGTCGTTAATTGAAACGCCACCACCTTCTATGAGGCGTTTTGCCTCGCCTTTTGATTTTGCTTGTCCAACCGTAACGAGTAAATCTGAAATTAAAGAAACGTTTTCAATTTCGACAGTGGGCATATCTTCAGCACTACCGCCACCGAACGCTGCACGAGCCTGCTTTTGCGCTTCTATCGCTTTTTGTTCGCCGTGAACTAATTTAGTAACTTCAAATGCAAGTTTTTCTTTTGCAATATTCATGCGTTCGTCATTATATTTCGTAAGTTCTTTTATCTCGTCCATATCCATAAAGGTCAAAAGACGCATACATTCTTCAACTTTAACGTCTTCAACGTTACGGAAATATTGATAAAAGTCGTATACAGAACACTTGTTCTCGTCAAGCCAAAGCGCGCCTTTTTGAGTTTTACCCATCTTTTTGCCTTCGCTATTAAGCAGTAGCGTGCAAGTTAAACAGAATGCGCTCTTCTTTTCTTTTCTGCGGATAAGGTCAACACCTGCAAGCATATTACTCCACTGGTCGTCGCCACCAACTTCTAACATACAACCGTATTTCTGGTTAAGATATAAAAAGTCGTAACCTTGCATTAACATATAGTTAAACTCAAGGAAAGTTAGCCCCTTTTCCATTCTTTGCTTAAAGCATTCTGCAGTAAGCATCTTATTAACTGAAAAATATGCACCGATATCACGCAAAAAGTTTACGTAGTTTAAGTTTAATAACCAGTCTGCGTTATTTGCGATAATCGCAGCGTTTTCCCCTTCAAAACTAATAAACCTAGACATCTGCTTTTTAAAGCACTCTATGTTGTGATTTATGGTTTCAATAGTCATCATTTGACGCATATCACTTCTTCCCGACGGGTCGCCTATCATTCCTGTACCGCCACCAAAAAGTGCAATGGGTTTATGCCCGAATTTTTGCATCCAAGCCATGGCCATAATAGGAATATAGTGTCCTATATGTAAACTATCTGCCGTAGGGTCAAAACCTATATAAAAAGGTACGCTTTCACTACCTAATTTTTCATAAAGTTCGTCTTCAAATATAGTTTGCTTGATAAAACCTCTTTCTTTTAATACGTCAAAAACGTTTTTCTTTTCCATTTTATAATCCTCTTTTATGCATTTATCACTTTTATTTCAAAAGACTTTTTAATCAATTCTTTTCCATCAGAAAGCGTGTTAAATTCGTTAGCAGAAAGCATTTGCGCAATCAAATTACCCGTTGCCGTAGCCTCTACTGGACCTGCAATAACCTTTCTACCCGTAGCAGAGGCTGTAAGTTCGTTGAGCAATACGTTTTGACAACCACCACCAACTATGTTTATTTCGCTAAATTTAACGCCTGATATTTTTTCAATTTGAACAACCGCTTGTGCGTAACATTTTGCAAGACTTGCATATACGCAAAGCACAATTTCACCAACTGTTTCGGGTACTTTTTGATTTGTTTTTGCACAATAATTTTTAACGGCGTCAATCATACTTTCTGGTGCAAAGAAAGATAAGTCGTTTACGTCAACGATACTGTTAAAATCCTTGACTTCTTTGGCAAGGTCAACAAAATCGACAAAACTATACTTGTCGTTGTATTCCTTCTTGATGCATTGAATCATCCAAAGCCCCATAATATTTTTCAAAAAACGTACGCTTTTTCCGTAACCGCCTTCATTTGTAAAACCCGACAAACGAGCCTCGTCGGTGGTAACTTCATTTGGGGTTTCAATACCAAACAACGACCAAGTTCCACTAGAAATGTAAAGTGGCATATCTGCGCTTGGAACAGCCATAACTGCGCTTGCGGTATCATGTGTAGCAGGTAAACAAACTTTTGCAGTGAAACCTACTTGCTCTGCTATTTCTGACTTTAACTCACCAACTATATCACCGGGCATAGAAAGTTGCGAAAAAATTTCTTTTTTGAGTCCAAGTTTTTCAATCAGTTCATAATCCCAGTTACGCGTTTTTGCATTGAGCAAACCTGTTGTAGACGCATTAGTATATTCGTTCTTTTTAACGCCAGTAAGCATAAAATGTAGATAGTCAGGCATCATCAAAAATGAAGTTGCTTTGGATAACTTGCCACTTTTTTTATCACAATAGAGTTGATAAACAGTATTAAAAACTTGTTTCTGTATACCCGTCCTTTGATACATCTCATCTTCTGAAACGATAGTGTGAACTTCGTCAATTACTTTTTGAGTTCTATCGTCACGATAAGAATAAATTTCCCCTATAAGATTATCGTCACTATCAAGTAACGCATAGTCTACACCCCAAGTATCAATACCGATACTGTAAGGTATTTTTCCTAGTTCTTTACATTTTTTTAAGCCTTCTACAATGCTACCAAATAATGATTTATAATCCCAAACTAACTTTTCGGCTACTTTTGTTGCGCCGTTTTTGAAACGATAAATTTCTTCTAAAAACATTTTACCATTTTCAACGTAACCAAGAATATGTCTACCACTAGACGCACCTATATCAATAGCAAGGTAATATTTTTTGTCCATAACTGCTCCTAATTTTAAAATTCTTTAATGTAAATATTATACAAACAAATGTAGTTATTGTCAATAAATATTTAGTATATTACTAAATAAAACAAAAAAGAAAAGGCGCATAATTGCGCCTATCTCAAAATCAATAAAGAAAAAACTACTTTTTACCTGCAACAAAAATTGCAGTAATAAATACGCCTAAATTAACTCCAGTAAAAATGCCTAAAATAAAACTCAACATATTATCTCCGCAAATATTATTTGGAATCAATGATATATTATGCAGAAATCACCTATTATGTGTAACATAATTTACATTATTTTAATTAGTATTTTACTTATCTTCTTCTAAAACATAATTCAACGCCCGTACCCTTGTGATATCTACGTTTATATTAACGCAATATCCCCCCTTGTTTTTAATCAATTTAATGCTAGGTAATGAGTTAAAATCAAAATAGTCTTTTAACAATTTATTCAAATCACTTATTAAAACTTCTTCAAACCCTTTCCCCACGTTAAGCCTATCTTCTTCTAAAACATTTTGTATTCGCATCAATTCGTTTGCGCCATTTTTCATTATATGCTCCTTTTAATACTTCTTCTAATACTTCCAAAAAAACCCGAATACTTATTTGTAGTATCAAAAATTTTTCTTACACCTTTATGTAAATTATTAGCAAGAATTTTATACGCCCTTGCAGAATCTGTTCTATTTGGCAAATTATATCCGCTTGATAAAAACACAGCGTCTTCTTCGGGAAGAACGCCTATCAATTCCGTTTTTAATAGATTTTGAATGTCCGAAGGGTACATCATTTTTTCACTAACGATTAAATCACCACGAACTCTGTTTACAATTAAACTTATCGTATCTAATTTATAACTTTTTAACACCGTAACAACCTTATTTGCATCTCTTAAACTTGTTAAATTTGGAGTTGCTACCACTATTGCCTCGTTCACACAAGAAACCGCGCGATGAAAACCTAAATCAATGCCCGCAGGACAATCGATAAATATATAGTCAAAAAACGAACTCATTGACTCTATTATTATTTTTATATTTTGCCCACTTATAGTAGACGTGAATTCGTTGTTTCCCGACGATAAAATAAAAAGATTTTTATTCTTATCAGATTGCACTATTGCCTGCTTTAAGCGACATCTACCCTCAATAACGTCAACTAAATCAAATTTAACTTTATTTTCTACGCCCACTACTACGTCTAAATTATTCAAACCGAAATCTGCATCAATTAGAGCAACCCTTAACCCCATATCCGATAGGTAACGCCCTAAATTTACTGCAACGGTAGTTTTTCCCACGCCACCTTTACCTGACGTTATAACAATTTTTCTACACATAACTTACCTCGTCTTTTATTTTAAACAAAAAAAGACCACGAATTTTGACTTCATAAATCAAAAAACGTGGTAATTTGTAAGCAAATATATTAAATCATTAAACAGGTAAAGCAATTTTTTTGAGCAAATCAGCGTCGCCTATTGCAACACCCCCGCCCAAGGCAACAGACGAAAGCCCATTTTCGGCAACGTTTATTTGCATATCAAAAATATCTTTGTAATATTTTTCTAAACCATATACAGACGAACCTATTCCCGAAACGTAAATTCCCGCGTGTCTAATCTCCGCAGAAACTTCTGGCGGTAATTTTTTTAACACAGTCAACGCTATTTCAGAAATTTTATCAAAATATCTTTTAGTAGGTTCAATTATATCTTTTGCTTTAATCAAAATAGATTTTGGCGCACCAGTTCTTAAATCTCGACCGTTTACAACAGTTGTAAGCGCATCAAACTTATCTAAACTGCCTATTTCTTTCTTTAGTCTTTCAGCACTTAACAATCCTATTTGTAAACTATAGTTTTCAGCAAGGTAATCAATGATATCCGTGCTTATTTTATTAGCGCCAAAATTAACAGAAACACCTGCAATTACACCGTCTAACGAAACCGCTGCAATGTTAGTAGTCCCACCAGCCATATCAATAATAAAACAAGGCGTTGAATCATTTAGCGGGATTCTTTGACCCAACGCTGAAAGCAATGGCGCTTCAACAAAATAGGTTTTAGAAATTCCGCACGCTTTTGCAACTTTTTTATATTTAGCAACCATCTCTGCGTTTATACCGCAAGGTACGGAAAAAACTGCTTGTGCGCCAAATATTCCACCGTTTACGTTTATTTTTTTCAAAAATGCACTAAGTAACCCTATCGCAACTTTTTCATTAACAATTTCGCCTTCAAATACAGGAAAAACAACTTTAGTATTTTTTGCAGTTTTACCTATAAGTTTTTTTGCCTCGTCGCCGACAGCCTTTACTTCTTTCTTTTCGTCTTGACTGACAGCCGCAACGGTTGGTTCACTTAAAACAAGCCCACCACCCAAAACGTATATATTAGTATGTACACTATCAAAATCAATAGCTAACTTTTGCATAGCCGTTAGATTCTCCTTAAATCATTTCTAAAAACAAACGCCGTGCAAGCACAGCGCCGTTTTTTAATATATATTTTTATAATATTTCTAAATTTTTCTTAAATATTTTTCTAAAATCCGCACCGATTTCTAAAGCAGAGTTGATTTCTAAAGAGGCATCACCATCTACTTCCGTCTTCATTATAACTGAATCACCAAGTATATCACAGTTAATTCCGCTTACGACAGAAGATAAACTTCTATCAAGACAACTTGCTATACGAAGAATAATGCCCATTTTTCTTACAGAATCAATATCTTCATCAGTAACCAAATCACGATACCTTGCCCAGTCGAACGGATTTATATCTTCAATAGCAGTGTTTGATGCAACGAAAGACGCCATTACCAAATCTCTATGACTAATACCGTATATGTTTGAATTAAGGATTATATAACCCGAATGTTTTTCATAGTTATAAAAACCAACTCTCTTACCTGTATTATACATATAAGCCGCAACCTTAAGAATTTTAAGGTATTGCCTTGGGAATTTGTGCAAAACACGAAGTTGCTTAAATAGTTGAACGGACAAATTAACAACCTGCTCGGTATGTTTCATATCACAGCCGAAGAAATCAACAATATTGTTAAGACTATAAGTCAATACGTCTGATATAGGCTTATCAAGTGTGGTGGGTACTGCGTAATTATACATTATACCCGTTCTTAAACCACTACCACTTACAACAATCTTTTCAACGTTCATATATTTCTTAAACGCAGATACTGCTGCGAGCGCACTAGGTAAAATATCTGCTCTGCCACTTGAAAGACCTTTAATTTTCTTCTTTCTATCAAGGTCAAGACTCTTAAGCAAATCGTAAACGTGCGTAAAATCGTTGTCGTTAATAACGTAATTATGTATAGTTTTAAGTGGATACTTTTTCATAATTTTCGTCATTCTGCAAAGATTTCTAAATGAACCGCCAACACCTATCATTTGGGCTTCGGGGTCTACGTCTTTAAGCCACTCAACTCTCTTTAATTGTTCAGTAAAAAATTCTTCAATTTTTTCAGCTTGTTCATTTGGGGTAAGACCATCACCTGAAAACAATTCAGTGAGAGTAATAGCACCGAAAGGTAAAGTTTCATAATTTAACAAATTACGTCTATTATAATAAACAATTTTAGTACTTCCGCCACCGATTTCCAAAATCAAACCTTTTGGAATATCCATAGTGTTTATAACGCCCTTATAAACGTATATCGCCTCTTCTTCTGCGCTTAAAACACGAAGTTTAATCCCACAAGTTGCAGAAACTTCATCTAAAAACGAACGTTGGTTCTTTGCACGACGAACAGCGGCAGTTGCCACTGCTATAATTCTTTCAATACCGTTAACGTCGCAAAGTTTTCTAAACATTTTTAACGTTTTAATTGTTTCTTGAATTCTAGCCGGTTTCAAAAAACCGTCTCTTTCCATACCTTCGCCAAGGCGAGGTGCCTCTTTAAGTTGGTCAACGATTTGAAAGTGACCATTATCTTTAACGTCTACTAAAAGTAATCTTGCAGTATTTGAGCCTAAATCAATAATTGCTATTTTTTCCAATTTTAGTTCTCCATTCCATATGTTAGTCTTGCAAATATTATACCACAATATATTGTGTTTGTACAGCCCTTTTTTTAAATTTGTGCACATTTTTCTAAAACATTTTTATTAAACATTTATCAAGCAAATAATAAAATATTTTAAGTAAAAAAACAAAACAAAAATTTGTATTTTTTTAATTTTTAACCTTAAATCAATCAAAAAACAAGTTGTGCAATTTGCACAACTAAAATCAATTTTTTTTCTTTAACTGACCTATAAACATAAATAAAGAAAGTAAAATTAAAAATCCACCAAACAATCTAGATAAAATATCACCAGATAACGCTTTAGATATAAAACAGCCCCCTATACAACTAGCAACACCAGGTATTATAATCCAAAGCACTTTATATTTATCAATTAGTTTATTTTTCGCGTGAACAATTAAGGCTACTATCGCCATAGGTATAAAACTTATTAAATTTACCGCTTGAGCGGTATGCTGTTCAACCTTGCAAAACAAGGTTAAAAGTGGTATGAGCAAAGTTCCACCGCCCATACCCATACCGCCTAATAACCCACCGACAACACCAACTAATGCTAAAACAATAAATTCCATACGTTCACCTTAAAAGAAAGTAAGTTTAATTCCAGTGCCGAGCATCACTAACGAAAAAATGATATTAACCCATTTTGACGAGAGTTTTTTTAGCGCTAGTGCACCTATAATCCCGCCGATTATTACACCGATACCAGCCGGAATGCCGACTTTAAACTTAAAACTACCGAACATGGCATAAAATAATCCACTTACTATTGATAACGGTAAAATTATAAGTATCGCAGTTGCGTGCGCTTTTTTCTGTTCTCGACCTAAAAGATAAATTAACATAGGAACGACAATCATTCCACCGCCACCGCCAAAAACACCGTTAATCAAACCAGAAATTGTTCCTGCGAGTATCGCAAAAAGATTTCGTTTCAAATCACCACGTTTATCATTTTTTTCAATATTTTTACTTTTCACAAGATTAATGTTTGCAATTTTTTATTTTTATAACAATTTTTTTATTAAAATACTAATAATATTGCTTTTTACGGTTGATTTTTTCTTTCAAATACTATATAATAAATTCAATGTGTTAATCTAATGCGCATAAACATTATTAAAAAGAGAAAATTGTAAATTTCAGCAAAGGTGAATTATGACGAGAAACAGTATTTTCAAAAACAACAAATCAAAACTAATTTTGATTTTATTATTGATTGCCTCTATGTGTTTTTCAATGTTTGCAGTCGCTTGCGACAAAGGTAATGACGATAAATCTGAAAGACCCACTTATACGCATACGGAAAAAGACGATGGAATAATCAGTAATCCAAACTTCAATTTTGGCACTTCAAAAGTTGAACTTAAAGATTTTCCCAAGACTTCACCCACCGGTTGGTCAAGAAGTAAAGACAGCGATAGCAATATCGGTTCTTCTTCTGCAACGTCAGGTATTATAAACGTTTCTGAAGACGGTTGGAAAGAATTTCTAAACGCTCTTTATAAAGATTCTGCAATTTTAGATTACGTTCTCACCACCAACGACGTAACTAAAGATAAAGTAAAAGAACTTATTAAGGCTGACACTAATTATAATCCAGACGGTAAAGAAGATTATAAGCCAAGCGATAGCGACGTTAAAAAATATACTATCGAAAACTATATTAGCAAAACGTTTACCAACCCCAACACTAACACTACTGATGCAGACAAGTTGGTTTATATGCTTAACAACTACCGTTCAAAAGAAAATTTAGGTCTTGGAACGGCACAGAAAATAACCTCGTCTAGCACTATCACCCTTGAAAAAGGTTCGTATGGTAAATTATCCGTTTGGGTTAAAACCGTAAATATTTTAGAAGGCGATAACGTTGGCGCAAATATCCGTATTTCTAGCACGTTCAACGGAACTTCTCAAGCAGAATACGCTTTAACTAATATCGTAACTAGCGACTGGAAAGAATACGTAATTTACGTTAAGGCAGACGAACAATTTGACACAACTTTCAAAGTTGCACTAGGTTTAGGTTATGGATTAAACGGAATTACTCAAGGTACTGCTTATTTTGATAACGTTAAATTTGAAGAACTTGAAACAGCACCTGATACCACTAATTTTGACGTAACGAACTTTGTTTATAACGGTGAAGATAAAATTGTTAAAAACGCAAAAGAAGTTACAAAGAGTCTTCTCTACACCGTTTCATTAAACGATTATATCACGGCTAATGCAAGCACTTATTTTTCAACTGTAAATAACCTTGAAGAATCAAAAGTGGTTTTAGCAAAAGGCACTAAAGCCCCAATCTATACGGTAGACGTTGCAAAAGAAGAGTCACCTTACGGCAAAGCAGTTAAGGCAACTAAAATCGACATTACGGGCGCTAGCGCTACCCTCACCTATGATGGATTTACACAAGTTGGAACTGAAAGTTATGCGTTCGTAACCTTTGCTATTAAAAACGAACTTAAAAAGTTTGGTTCAACCGACATCACCGTAAACGTATACGATATGCTAAGCGGTAAAAAAGATATCGTTACGAGAGGTATTGCAACTGCATCAAACGTTAGTGATGAATGGCAAAAGGTTAACGTTTTAATCAAAAACAATTTTGTAGATGATAACGACGCGTCAACAACAGATGACGTGGCAAGAAATTATAAAATTGAAATCGTTATAGGACCTACCATCCTTTCAGATGCTAAATTCAGTGATGATTTTGCCTCTGGTACTGTAACAATTACCACTCCTCAAGTTGCATCAGGTAAAATATTTGCAAGCCAAGAGAAAGCAGAAGAGGCAGGTCAAGAAACCGTTTACGGTCTTTATAACTTATATTCAGGCACTGCTAACGGTACGGTTGCGCTTTACGCAGGTTTAACTTCAGATTATAAAGAAGATAGCAATAATGAAAGTTACGCTTTCTCTATTGCTCCTAGTGATATAGGCTCTATCCTCACCCACCCCGCTAACGTAAATGGTTACCAAGGAATTGTTGCAAACCACATTTACGTTAAAGACGGCGGTACTGTTGCAGAAATCAACACTAGAACAACTGGATTTAAAAATGAAGATAACAGCGTTAGTTTCGCAGGTTTAATCAATACTAATTATGAAGATAAATATTTAATTAGCGGACTTTCAGATGCCCTAAACTTTAACGCAACTGATGATGAAAAAAGTATTCAACCTTTAATGATTTATAACGCTAGCGCTGATAACTATGGTTTTATAGGAACGTCTAACACCATTTCAGCAAGTTCTTATGCAAAAGTTTCAGTAACTCTCCGTGTTGTTGACGACGCTGTTGCAAACATCTATTTAGTTGAAAGCAACAATAAAGACAAAAACGTTCTTACCTTCGGTGGTAAAATCAACGGTGAAGACATTGATAAAGAGTTGAGTATAAAAGTAACCGAAGATATGATGGCTCAAAACGGTTGGGTAACCGTTGATTTCTATATTGCAACTGGTGTTAATTCAAAAACCTTCCGTGTTGAACTTTGGAATGGTTACAGAGATGGTGATGCAACTAATAGTTCTAAAGGTTTTGTATTCTTTAAGAACGTAACGGTTACAACTTCTAGCGGTTTCAGTGAGTCCGCAAAACTTGAAGATACTTTTACAGTTTCAGGCAATCCCCTTTATACTGAAAAAATTATTCAAGGTGAATCTCTAAAAAATACAATTTTGTATACTAGAGCGCTCAGCACACGTGAAATAGAATTTAACGCCGAACAAAAGAGTTCAGAAGATAAAGTTTCTTATTCAGAAAATTACATTTGGGCACAAACAGATACAATGATTTATGCAATTTATAATACCATTGAACCTGTAGAAGTTGACCCATATGACAACGTTGAAGATGAAGAAACTAAAGACAGCGGTTGCACGGCACAAACTGACCCGTCAACCTTCTGGTTATCATTCTCCTCTATCCTATTAGGCGTTGCGCTAGTTCTTGCAATTTTAATGTTATTCATTAAAAATATTAGAAGAAGACGCAAAGCAAACGCTAGTGATGCAAAATCACATTATACTATTACAAGTAGAACAAAAGCACAAAGAAAGATTAAAAAATCTGAAGAAACTTCTGAACCTGACGAACAAGTTGAAGACGAAGTTTTGGAAGAAACAGAATCTGAAGTGGCGGAAGAAGAAAACGTTGAAGAACAAAAAGAAGATGATTCTTACGTTTATGGCGACGTTCAAGTCTTCGGTGATAAGGATAGCGAAGAAAATAAATAACGTAATAGTTAAATAAATTAACGGCATTAACTTTTGTTAGTGCCGTTTTTTTTGTATACGTAAATTTTTTTTACGCATATATATATTGTATGGCAACTATTATTTTAACGGGTGGCGGTACCGCTGGACATTGTACGCCAAACTTGGCTTTATTACCTTATTTAAAAAATGACTTTGATAAAATAGTTTATATAGGCAGTGAAAATGGTATTGAAAAAAATATAATTGAAAATACAGATATCCCCTATTACGCTATTTCGTGCGCAAAATTAGAAAGAAAAACTACAATAAAAAATTTAACCTTACCATTTAAGGTGGTTAAAGGAATATTGCAAGCGGGTAAAATTTTAGATAAAATAAAACCCGACGTGATTTTTTCTAAAGGCGGATACGTTTCTATTCCTACGGTAATTGCTGCAGCAAAAAGAAAAATATCCGTAATTTCACACGAAAGTGATTATACAGTTGGCTTGGCAAATAAAATATCTGCCCATTTTTCAAAAAAAGTTTTAACGTCTTTTCCTGAAACTGCTATATCACTTAAAAACGGTGAATACGTAGGTCCGCCTATACGTAAAACAATTATTAACGCATCAAAAGCCGAAGCGCTAAAAATGTTTGGTTTTAACGGTCAAAAGCCTATTATTTTAGTTACAGGTGGAAGTCAAGGCGCAAAAGCGATAAACGAAGCGCTAAGAAATGCTTTACCTTTACTTTTGTCAAAATATGATATTTTGCATATTTGTGGTAAAAACAATTTAACGCAAGAAAAAACTCCAAAAGGATATTTCCAAACGGAGTATATGAATAAAATAGAAAATGCTTTTGCCGTGGCGTCCATTTGCGTTTCTCGTTCAGGGTCAAATACGCTATTTGAGTTAATGAGCCTTAAAATGCCATGCGTTTTAATCCCTTTACCAAAAGGCAATTCTCGAGGCGACCAAGTGCAAAATGCAGAATATTTTCAAAAATTAGGGCTAGCTCACGTTTTGCAACAAGACGCATTAACCGCAGAATCACTAGCCTTTGCAATAAACGCTGTGTACGCAAACAGGTTAAATTTATCAAGGAATTTTCAAAAATTTCCTATAAAAGATGCAAGCAGGCAAATTTCAAGAATTATTGCGGATTACGTGCATTGAAAATTGCGCTGTAAAAATGTTCTCTTTCTGACACGTTTAATCCTTTTCTATTTTCAAAATATTTCGATAAGCAAGTTTTAACCTCTTGCTTATTTTCTTTTATTAGAAAATTAAAATCATCATCTTTAACTTTTCTATTTTTAATAACAGTTAAACAATTAACCTTACATTTCTTTTCAAAAAACAAACTAAAAATTTTTTCAAACATATCTAAACTCCTTTTTGCAACCTTATAATAACTATTAAATATGACATATGGCTGTCATAATTGATAATTTAATAAAAAATATTTGACTTTGATAATCGTATGGTTTATAATACAAGAAGTTGGAAACTTGCTTGCAAGGGTTTACAACTTCGCCGTGTTTCAAACTAGAAGTGTAAATCGACAGATTTACAGTAAAGGCGTTAGCCTTTGCGAAATCTTTTAATTGCAATTAAAAGATTTAACTTCTTATAGTTTACAATATGTCGTTAAAAGGATAAATAATTATGAAATTTGAAATAATGTTAAGAATTTTATTTGAACTTATGTCGAAAAAATGCGTTAAGGCTCAATATTTAGCAGATAAATTTGAAGTTAGCGTGCGCAGTATACACAGATATATAAACGCGCTTGAACTTTCAGGCGTGCCTATTTATACCCTACGCGGTAGTCAAGGCGGTTTTGCAATTATAGATACGTATAAATTTTCATCTACCTTTATGAGCGTAAAAGAATTTGAACAAACAATAAATGCGCTCTCTGCCATTACAGAAAGCGTACCTAATAAAGAATTAAATAACGTTATAAATAAACTCAAATCAGTTACGAAAAACGAATATAGCGGATTTGACGTTAAGGGTGGAAATCTTATAATCGACGCCGGACCTTGGGGCGACACCGTTGGCTACAAAAGTAAATTAGTCGTTATTCAACGTAGTATTGAAGAATGTAAAAAACTACAAATTCGTTATCACGATAGAAACGGCGACGTTACGGAAAGAATAATTGAACCTCACGTTATAGTTTTTAAGCAAGGGCTTTGGTATATTTTTGCTTTCTGCCATTTAAGAAATGAATTTAGATTTTTTAAGACGGGTAGAATTGAATATGCAACAATATTAGAAGAAAAATTTACAAGACGAAACATATCAAATCAAGAACTGCCTTTAAATTTTTGGCACAATAGCGTAGAAACTTGCGAAATAACGCTAGAAATTGATAAAAAATGCCTATCTGACATTGAAGAATGGCTAGGCATTGAAAACGTGGAAAAGTTAAACGAAAAGTTTTATGCAAACGTAAAATTACCATACGACGACGGTTTAGTTTCAAAAATTATGAGTTACGGTAACGGAATTAAAGTTATATCGCCCGCAAAACTAAAAAATCGTATATGTGATTTTGCAAAAGAAATATTAAACAACTACAAATAAAAATCAAAAAACCGCTAATAAAAAATTAGCGGTTTTATTGTTAAAATTCCTTTCGTGTACTACGTGAAAATAAAGTTAAAAATACTTTCATAGGTTCTTTATTTTCGTATAAAATTGAATAAACTGCATTAGTAATAGGCAAATCAACCGAATACTTTTCGCCCAAATATTTCAATGCCTTTGCGGTGCTTACACCCTCTGCAAGTTTTTCAAACGGTTCTTTTTTGACAAATTTTTCACCAAACTTTCTATTGTTTGAATATTCAGAAAACAAAGTAGTTTCATAATCGCCTAAATGACAAAGACCGTAGGCAGATAATTCGTTGCCACCCATTGCCTTTATAAGTCTTGCGACCTCTCTGGCGCCACGAGCCATCAAAGGTCCTTTTAGAGTGGTATAACCGCCACCGTCAAGCATACCTGCAGCAATTCCCATAACGTTTTTTGCAGCAGCGCCTATTTCACTACCTATTATATCGTCGCCATAATAAAAACGTATAAGTTCGCCACGTAGGTTATCTGCAAGATATTTGACCAAACTCTTGTTTGCAGAATCTATAACCATGCAGTTAGGATAACCTTTTACAAAGGCTTGAATATGCCCTGGCCCAACCCAAACTGCAATATTATCTTTATCTATCCCACACTCGTTTACAACTTCTGACAGCCTTTTACCCGTTTCAACTTCAACACCCTTCATACAGAGTATAAATTTCTTATCTGAAACGTTGAATTTAGTTATGCGTTGCATAAAAGACCGCAAAGATTGTGCGCTTATGGAAATTATAATTATATCACTATTAGTGAGCGCGTATTCAAGGTTTGACGTTAAATCTATTCTTTTATCTAACTCTACGTATTCGTTTTTACCAGTATTTTTCAAAATGTCAAAGGAATAATGCCCTTCGTTACCCCACTGTATAACATTATGCCCACAACGAACCAAGTACCAACCGATAAACGAACCCCATCTTCCACAACCTAAAACTGAAATCTTCATATTAACCTCAATTAAAGCGTTTTGCGGTCTATAAACGCTCTTGCAAGACTAACTTCGTCTGCATACTCTAAATCTGTACCTATAGGTATACCGTGAGCAAGCCTTGAAACTTTAATACCTAAAGGTTTAAGTAAATTAGAAATATACATAGCAGTTGCCTCACCCTCTACGTCTGGGTTTGTTGCCATTATAACTTCATTTATTCCACCTTTAGAAATTCTTTCTAATAGACCTTTTATATTTATATCGTTAGGACCTATACCGTCAAGCGGTGATATCGTACCGTGCAAAACGTGATAAACCCCGTTAAACTCATTCAACTTTTCAATAGCAATAACGTCTTTGGGTTCTTTTACCACACATATTGTGTCTGCAGAACGAATTTTACAAATATCACAAACGTCATTTTCAGAAAAATTACCACAAATTTTGCAATAGCGAACGTTGTTTTTTACGTTTATTATTGCCTCAGAAAAAGCTAGAGCTTCTTCTTTGCTCATATTTATAACTTTATAAGCAAAACGTTGTGCCGTTTTTGCACCTACACCTGGTAATTTAGAAAATTCATTTATAAGTCTACCTATAGGCTCAATATAAACTTTCATTTTATAAACCTAAACCGCCAAATGCGCCCATCTTTTCGCCGTAAATCTTTTCAGCCTTTGCATAACCGTCGTTAAGGGCTGCAACGATAAGGTCTTCAAGCATAGTTATATCGTCAGTATCGACAGCGTCTGGATTGATTGTAATACCAGTTACAACTTTTTTTGCCGTCATAGTAACTTTTACCAAACCGCCACCAGCACTTCCTTCAACTTCCGTTTCTTCAAGTTCTGCTTGCGCTCTTTGCATTTCTTCTTGCATTTTTTGAGCCTGTTTCATCAAATTTTGCATCTGGTTTCCACCACCGAAACCGTTAAATCCACCTCTGTAAGCCATTTTTATATCTCCTTATTTAATAATTACAATATCATCACCAAAAATTTTCTTTATTCTTTCAGTTGCGTCGTCAACCGCATCAAGCGTTTTTTCTTTTTCAGAAAGTTTTATTTGCAACTCAAATGGTAAAAACTCATCTAGCGATTCTTGAATTTTATTTCTACTTGGCATTTTATCTAGCAATTCTTGGTCTGCTACGTTATGTGCCGTTATAATAAGAATATTACCAACTATAGAAATATCAACTTTTTGAATTAAGTTCCAAAGCATTTCACTGCCTATTTTACGCAAATTAAACAACAGTTTTCCTTTCAAGTCTTTTGCGTCAACAGTTTGTATTGAAACTCTTTTGTCAATATTTTCTCTAATATCTTCTTTATTATTTGTTTCAATTTTTTGTTCATAATTATTTCTAGATAAATTCTCTCTAATTTCTTCTTTAGTTTGTGTTATTACAGGTTGTTTTTTCACTACAACCCCATTACTCTCTATCGCACTAATTTTATCTTCTAAAGTTTTAATTCTTGACAAGAGCGCGTCAATATTATAATCCGAATCAGGTTTAGACGCTTTAACTGCCGAAGTCTCAAAAGTTATGCGTGGATTAGTTACATATTTTAACGCACTTTCTGTTTCAGAAAAAACTTCAAGAATTCGCAGTAACCTCTGCTCGTTAGTAGCATTTGCAATTTCACAGTACGCATTAAACTTTGCCTCTGGCAAACCTAAAATTTTGTTTGCATTTTCACACACTTTAATCACTAGTAAATCTCTAATTACACCCGTTACGTCTTTAACCAAGACGCCCATACTTTTACCTAAAGATGCAAGCGAGTCTATAGCAGATAAAATTTCCCCCGATTTAAACTCAATAATATCTTTAACAAATTCAATTAGAACGTCTGTATTTGACGAGCCTAAAATTTCCATAACGTCGTCATAAGTCAGTTTACCATTACCGTAAGAAAGCGCAATGTCCGCAATAGATAAAGCATCACGAATACTGCCTTCGCCCGCCTTGGCAATAGCAAAAACAGCCTCTTTTTCATAACTTTTGCCTTGCTCGTCATAAATTGAAGATATGAGTTGCGCTATTTTTTCAGGCGGAATAAGCCTAAAATCAAAACGCATACATCTAGAAAGAATAGTTGCGGGTATTTTATGAACTTCTGTCGTTGCTAAAATAAATACTGCGTGTTTTGGGGGCTCTTCTAAAGTTTTTAACAGCGCATTAAAAGCTGCACCCGTGAGCATATGAACTTCGTCAACGATATAAACTTTATATTTGCAAGAAACTGGTGGATATTGCACCTTTTCACGCAATTCTCTAATTTCGTTTACACCGTTATTTGATGCTGCGTCAATTTCAATTACGTCAATGTTTGAAGGGTCAGAAAGTGCCTTACAACATTCACATTTACCACAAGGAGAACCATTTATCGGATTTAAGCAGTTAATTGCTTTAGCAAAAATTTTTGCAGCAGAGGTTTTGCCAGTTCCTCGCGTACCTGTAAACAAGTAAGCATGCCCTAGCCTTTCGCTACTAATTTGATTAACAAGCGTTTTTACAATATGTTCCTGACCAACTAAACCCTCAAAAGTTGTTGGGCGGTATTTTCTATATAACGCTAAATATGCCATTTATATCTCCTTATTTACGTTTAATTTTAAACGCAATTTTCTGCGAATACGTTGCAACGCATTATCAACAGATTTACCCGACTTATCAATTTTATTGCCTATTTCCTCGTAAGAATACCCCTGAATACTTAATGCAAAAATTTTATATTCAAGTTCACTCAACGTGTCTTTTATTAGTTTTTCCGTTTCGTTTTTCTTTTCGTTATCTATCAAAAAATCTTCAGGTCCAACGTTAAAATCAACCAAAACTTCCGTTTTATCCGTATCACCGTCTCCATAACCTGAAAGTGGAATATAATTTCTTAAAGGCTCGTTCTTCTTTCTATTATTGCTACGCAACGCCGATAAAACCGCATTATTTATGCAAGCGCACGCATACGCTTGAAAACTGCCTTGTTCGTTATATCCGTCCACTGCAGATGACAATGCTAAAAGACCAACTTGCCTTAAATCATCACGGTCAGCGTCAAGACAAAAATATTTATTAACTATCGCACGAACGTTTTTATCGTACCGTTCTAAAAGAACTTCAAACGGCTTACTTTTATCGTTTTTTGCAATACCTGCCAACTCTTCGTCGGTCAGTAATTGATAATCCATTTTTTCCCCTTGTTAAATTTTACTTTTCAGAAAGCACTCTTTGTCTAACAACTTCGTATACGGCAATACCGCACGCAACGGATGCGTTGAGTGAATTAACTTTACCAAACATAGGTATAGAAATAATACCGTCACATTTTTCTTTAGTAAGCCTTTTTACACCACTATCTTCGCCACCAATAACTAAACAAATTTTACCAGTCAAATTAGACTTGTAAATATTGCCACCGCCGACTTCCGCACCGTAAACCCAAAAACCGTTATCTTTTAATTTATCTATAGCGTTATTTATGTTAGTAACTTTTGCAACTTTGATATGGTTTAATGCACCAGCAGATATGCGCATTACCGTGTCGCTCACTGATGCACTTCTATCTTTGCCGATTATTATGCCGTCAGCCCCAGCGCATTCACAAACTCTTATTATGCTACCTAAATTGTGTGGGTCAAGAATTTCATTTAGAACAACAACTAAACCGTCTTTATCTTTGCAGTCGTCAATAACGTCTTCCAAATCAAAATATTTATAATCAGATACGTAAGCAATAAACCCTTGATGACGTTTGCTTTCACTTTCTTTTTCTATAACGTATTTATCGACGGGTTGCAACTTTATCTTGTGAGAACGAATAACGTTAATAAGCCTTTTGCTTGCATCGTCTTTTAAATCTTTTTGTACTAAAATTTTATCAATTTCTTTGTCCGTCTTAAGTAATTCGTAAACGGCGTTTCTACCTTCAACTTTCATCTGTTTTTCCTTTATTTAATAAAAAATTTAATCTATCATTTTGCCCTGTGAGATACAAAAAACCAAGCAAAGCCTCAAACCCTGTAGACGCATTATATTCAGCAACCGAAGCGTGTTTTGCTTTAGTTCCCTTTTTTGCATTGCGCGCACGCTTAAACACACCTAATTCTTCTTCTGTTAAAAACGGTATTATTTCTTTTACAAATTCAGATTGAGCGGTTGCATTAACCTCTTCAACGGACAACTTATTGAGCGTTCCTGCCTTGCTATCATTTTCAAAGGTAAGTTTTTCTCTAACAAATAGCGAAAAAACGGCATCTCCAACGAAAGCAAGAACTATAGGATTAGTGTTAATTGCTTTTTGTTTATCCATGATTTCGCCTAATCTAAACAAAACTACACCACCTTAAAATTATTCAAATTTATTATACAATATTTTTTAAAAAAATACAATAAAATAGCCTGAATATTTTTATTCAGACTAAATA
The DNA here is from genome assembly GCA_015069425.1 of Clostridiales bacterium. Lineage (GTDB taxonomy): Bacteria > Bacillota > Clostridia > Christensenellales > Borkfalkiaceae > UBA1259. Next base: position 190,347 of record SVIP01000003.1, read on the forward strand.
AATTAAAGGTAAAAAAAGATAAAATATAATCTAATTAAAAATCGCATTTTTGGTTAGTTAAATTACGTCATTATATGATGATTGAGCAAGATAAATAACTATACCCTTAAAAATATTGTACGCTATTTCGTCTTGATAATCTTCAGTAATAAGCAACGCCTCGTCTTCAGGATTAGACAAAAACCCACATTCTGCAATTACCGACGGATAATTTGAACAATTTAATATATAATAATCGCCCGCAAGTATATTATACTGTCTTGTTGATTGTTCCATTGAATTAAAATTATTTTGTATTGCGCTAGCCAAAACTTTTGCATTTTCATCACCGTTTTTGTAAAATACTTGCGCGCCACGCCTTGTGGATAGACTAAATTTGTTCATATGTATGCTAACCACTAAATGTGGTTTTACTTGATTTATCACTTCACGCCTTTTTTCCATATCTCTTCGTTTAAGATTTTTTGTTGCTATACCATATAAACCAGCATCTGACTTTCGTGTTAAAGTAACAGAAAACCCTGCGCTAACCAAATATTCTTCAAGTTTTTTTACAACTTTTAAGTTTAATTCACTTTCTTTAACGCCCGTTCTAACCCCACAAACACCACCATCTATTCCACCGTGTCCTGCATCTAGAACAATTCTTACCGCATCTGACGATACGTCACCTACTGGACGCATTGTAATAGCGCCAACGCATAGTAATAACGTAAAAATTGTTGCAAGCAATACACTAAAAATAATTAAATTTTTCCTTTTAATAACTATCATAACGCCACCAAATTGTTAATAACTTTGTTAAAAACTGAAAGTTATCAACAATTTATAAACATTTAACAGAAAAAAATGGTAATAACTTTCTGTTATAATATATTTATATTTTTATAATTTATGCAAAATTTTATAGATAATCAAAAAGAAAAAACGAGCGAAATCCGCTCGTTAGTCAATTTAATATTAAAACTATTTGTATAACAATCCGTCAATACTTTTTACAACTTGCAAGTATGATAAGATTTTTTATTTTAACGTCAAATTTTTGTTAAACACACCAAAGTCTCCACGTGCTTGGTATTTGCAAACATATCGAACGGGCGAACGAGAGAAACTTCGTACCTATAGTTAGGATTTTCTACTCTTTTAATTTCACCGTTTACAACTTCTAAAGAGCCAACAATTAAGCCTACGTCACGAGCTAAAGTTGACGGTTTGCAAGAAACGTAAACAATTTTATCAATATTGCTTTTAATTATTGAATTGATTACTTTTATATCACAACCTTTGCGAGGTGGGTCTAAAACTAAACAAATTTTACTATTATATTCTTTTTCTTTATTGATTATGTCAGGCAAAATATCCTCACATTTCCCAAGATAATTACTAATTTTATGTTGAAGATTATTTTGGCGAGCAAGTTCGTTTGCACATTTAACTGCTTCAGGCACAATTTCTATGCCCATTGCTCTTTTTGCATTTTTCGCTAAAAGCGCAGTCAATAGTCCCGCACCACTATACGCATCAATTACAACCGTATTTTCATCTGCATCAACAACGTCTCTAACCGCAGAATAAAGTTTTGAGCAAACTGAATTATTAACTTGCATAAAACTTTGAACGCCTATTTTATATCTAACACCTAACATATCCCCTGAATATTCTGGTGCGCCGTGTATTAGAATAAATTTATCACCATAAATTACGTTTGTATTATCGGAATTAACATTTAGATATAGTGAAAACTTATATTTAAGATGGTCTTTCAAAATTTCAAACATTCTTGCGCGTCCACGAATATTTTCATTAAGCACGACCGCCGTTATAATAAGATTACCCTTAACGTCTTTTACTGTAATTTCACGCAATTCACCAGTTCCAGTTTGCTCGTCATATCCTTTTATGTCAAATTCTTCAATATATTGTTTAAATGCGGATATAACGTCTGCCGTCCAATGCGCATTGATAAGACAATCGTCTATAGGCACTACTCTGTGCGAATTTTCGGCATAAAACCCTATAACCGTGCCTTTTGACGTATATGCAACAGGAAGTTGTAACTTATTTCTATATCTAAACTGATTATCACCCTTTACGGTAGATTTTACTTTTACGTTTAAGTTTGCAACTTTTTTAAAACAAGTTTCAACCGTTTCTTCTTTAATTTTAAGTTGGTTCATATATTTAACGTGCTGTAATTGACAACCACCGCATTTTCCAAACACTGGGCAATTTACCCTAACACGCATTTCTGCGGGAGTTAAAATCTCTAAAACTTTACCATAAACGCACTTGCTAGTTACTTTTAGCACCTTATACCTAACTTTTTCACCAACCAAAGTATACGGCACAAATACAACCATTCCGTCTTGTTTTATAATTCCTTCGCCGTTAGAACCAAGTCCAACGACAACACCAACTTTTTCCTCGTTTTTTTCCATCTCGTAAAAACCTATATGTACTAAACTTTTATCTTATTTTATAATTTTATTTAAATAATATTCTGTAAACCTACGCATAACTATTATAAATCTATCGTATATAAAATAAAAAATTATTGCGATAAAAATTATAATAAACTCTAAATAATTAGTTACCCATTGTGGTAACCCCTCTAAAACGGCACCCATAAAAAATACGTAGTAATAATATAAACCTAGAGAAATTGCAACAAACCAAATTAACCCCAAAATAAAACCCACGTATTTATTTACGCTTTTTTCTTTCATTAGGCATTTTATTATAGGATAAACGCCAAAAAAAGCAAAATACGCAGGAAAAACTAATGATATTAAATTAAAGCCACTGCAAATAAAAGCAATCAATCCGCCAGCAATGTAGGCAAGAAAACAGCCTTTATACGATTTATAATAGAGTGGTAAAGTAACAAATACCGACGAAACCACCGTTGTAAATAAATCTGCAATTTCAATATAACTACCCAAAAGCAAAAATATTGCCACAAACCCAGCCGAAACTGCTGAAATTGATATAATTTTACTTTTCATTATCTACAACACATACTGCACATCATATCGATACAGCACCAAGTTGCGCAATAAGACAAGCAGTTACCCATATCTCCGCCCATTTGCCTATCTTCAGGATTTGCGTAATTATTGTTATAATTTTCACTATTGCCCGAACGGAACTGCCTTTCATTATAATCCATTTTTTGCTTTAATCTTGAAAAATCTTCAGCATATTTTGAATTATGTGGGTCCATTGAAAGGGCAATTTCAAGTTGCTTTTTACTTTCGTTTATCCAGTTCTTTTTATAAAATATAACAGATTGAAGATAATGCCATTCCGCCGTTCTATCGGTGATATTATCAAGTTTTTCTTGCGCTAAAGAGATGTCCCCTTTTTTTATGAGCGCATCAATTTCCGACAAGTCAACAGTTGCAGATTCGCTAGATTTAGATTCAACTTTCTTGCTTGCCATAATTTCGTGATAAGCGGTTTCAACTTTAGTAAGCATACGAGCCGCCTCGTTACCCTTTTCACCTTCGCAAAAACGCTCTTTTGAATATTTTTCTTTAAGACTTTTATACGCAATCTCAATTTCTTCATCCGTAGCATCGGTAGAAATATTTAAAATTTTGTAATATTCTTGCATTTTTTATTCTCCATAATTTGTTTCGTTTTGCTTTTTAAACCAAACATCAAAATATTGTTTATTAAATCGTGATTAAATTTATATTCAAGTTGCTTTGCTAATACTTCTATATCATTTAATATAGAGCCAAAAATTAAAAATAAAGATTTACCGTTTTCTTTTATTAAAGACTCTTTGTTTTGCACGTTTGGATAAGAATTTACAAATACGTTGTAATTACCCTTCTTTTTGTCTTTATCAAAGTCGTCTAAAGCATCTATTAAATATATCCATTTACCAAGATTATATGATAATTTATTTATATTTTCCGTACATATTTCGCCTAAAAGTTCAACAACAATCTCTTGCATCATTCTTCCAAAAAAATCTGCAGAAATATCAATACTTTCCCCGTTTGTCTTTTCATAATTGATTAGTTCACTATAACGAGCCTTAACTATCTCATCAAACTTGGGTTCGAGTTTTTTTGCACGTTTATACGAGGCGTTAAATATCGCACGCTTAAATCTGCCCTTGCCACTATCTAAAACGTCGTCGTTTAATTTATGATGTGCCAAAATAACGTTAAGGCACGCAATCCTTTCAGTTATTTTATCGGGTATGGCAACAGGGCGTTTTTTTATATGATGGATTATACAACGTTGTTTTTCTATCTTAACGTCAGTATCTAAAATATTGTGAGCAAACACTGATAAAAAGGTCAAGTCATAATTAAGCAAAAGTCTTGCCTTTTGTCCGCAAGTTTTACCTATACCTTTACATAACCCACAATACATTGCTTTATATAAAACAACGTCTTTTACGTACATATTCGGGAAATCGGTTTTTACGTATCCGAACATTTTAACCTCTTTTTCTTAAAACTAAACCAACTTTCTTATATACTTTATTGAGCGTTCTATACGCTAACCTTTCTGCGCGTTCAGCACCGTTAGAAAGAACTTGGTCAAGATATGTTTTATCCGCAAGCAATCTATTTTTTTCTTGACGTATAGGCTCTATAGCACTTGTAACAACTTCGCCAACGGCAACTTTGAAATCGCCGTAGCCTTTTCCTGCAAACTCTTCTTGTGCTTGTTCTATAGATTTACCAGTAAACGCACAATAAATGGTTAATAAATTAGAAATACCAGGTTTATCTTCGGGCGAATATATAATTTTATCATCACTATCGGTAACTGCCCTCTTAAACTTTCTCAAAACTGTTGCGGGGTCGTCGTCCATAGATATAAATGCGTTTAAGTTTGCATCTGACTTGCTCATTTTTCTTTCAGGTTCGGCTAAACTCTTAACTCTTGCAGCAGACTTACTCATATAACCTTCAGGAACTTTAAAAGTTTCACCATATCTGTTGTTAAAACGAATTGCTAAATCTCTTGCAAGTTCTAGGTGTTGTTTTTGGTCTGCCCCTATAGGAACTAATTCCGTTTGATACAACAATATATCTGCAGCCATCAAAACTGGATAATCCATAAGCCCCATATTTATATTATCTTCGTGTTTCAAACTTTTATCCTTAAACTGCGTCATACGAGAAAGTTCACCAGGATAACAAATAGTATTCAACACCCACGCTAATTCAGTGTGCGCAGAAACGTGTGATTGTGCAAACAAAATTGACTTTTCAGGGTCAATACCGCAAGCAAGATAAAGAGCCGTGAGTTCATAAATGTTTTTTCTTAAAATAGCAGGGTCTTGCTTAACCGTAAGAGTATGCAAATCTGCAAGAGCAAAAACCCCGTTATAATCGTCTTGTAATTTTTTAAAATTACGCAATGCGCCAAGATAATTGCCTATAGTTAAAATTCCACTTGGTTGAATTGCGCTAAATAACATCTTCTTATCTTCCATTATAAGACACCTTACTTTAATTATCCTTGAATTATTATTTGTTTATAAATTCTAAAACAGAATCAGCCGTTTTATTTTTATCTATTACGTTATTAAAACGAATTTTTTTGTTTTTTAGTTCTATAATTTGCTCTGGAATAGGCGCAGCCGTTATTTCATTTATTTTGTTTGCGCATTTAAACGCATCTTCTGGCGCATTGCCGTCGATAGCCGTTAAAACGTCGTGAGCAAATTTGTATGGACTTGCAGTAGATAACACCACTGTAGCAGTTTTATCCCCAAAAATTTCTTGATAACTATTTTTTACTTTTAGAGCAACTGCAGTGTGTGTGTCTAAAACGTAACCGTTTTCATCAAAATATTCCCCTATTGTTTGCAAACACTCGTCTTCATCAGCATAGTCAGCATAAAAATCTTTGGAAAGCATTTTAACTTCTTCATCAGTTATTGAATATTTACCAAACTTTTTCAATTCAAGCATTCTCTTTTCAGTAACAGATGCATCTCTACCTGAAAGTTCAAAAATTAACCTTTCAAGATTGCTTGAAATTATTATATCCATAGACGGCGATACGGTTTTAAAAAATTCTCTGTTTGCGTCGTAAGTTCCACTTGCAAAAAATTCAGTTAGAACGTTATTGTCATTTGAGGCGCAAACGAGTTTATTTATAGGTAAACCCATATTCTTTGCATAATAACCTGCTAAAATATTGCCAAAATTACCAGTTGGAACTACAAAATTTATTTTTTCGCCCATTTTAATTTCGTCAGAATTAACTAAATCACAATATGCTGAAAAATAATAGGCAATTTGTGGAGCAAGTCTTCCAAAATTCATCGAGTTTGCGCTTGATAAAACAACGCCCTTTTCTTTTAATTGTGCGTTAAACTTAACGTCGGAAAATATCGTTTTAACTGCAGTTTGACAGTCGTCAAAATTCCCCTTAACAGCAACTACGTTCACGTTATTGCCATCTTGGGTACACATTTGCATCTTTTGCATATCACTAACGCCGTCACTAGGATAAAAGACCATAACCTTTATTCCGTCTGCATTTTTAAATCCCTCTAAGGCAGCCTTGCCAGTATCGCCACTAGTAGCAGCGAGAATTAAAATATCTTCTTTTATTCCACTAATATCACAACCTTTGCGCATAAGATATGGTAAAAGCGTCAACGCAACGTCTTTAAATGCAAGGGTTGGTCCGTGAAAAAGTTCCATAATGAACGTATTGTCATCTGTTCTTACCACCGGCGCGGGGTCGCATTCTTCAAATTTTGAATATGCACTTTTACAAGCAGATAATAACTGTTCGTAATCATATTCTTCAAGATATTTATGTAGCACGCAACAAGCGCGCTCAAAATATTCCATATTAAGCATATCGTTTAACTCTGCGCTTGAAATTTTTGGAAACTTTTCAGGTACAAAAAGCCCACCGTCACTGGCTAAACCTTTTGCTATTGCGTTTGCAGAACATTGTGCAAAATCCTTTCCTCTAGTACTAATAAACTTCATATTCACAACCTCAAGTAAAAATAAAAGAGTTGGAAAAAATTCCAACTCTTATTGTACACTATTTTTCGTTAAAAATCAATTTAATTAACGTGGTTTAACACAAACTTAGGTAAATCTTCTTTAGCGGCGCTACAAGTTACAGTAAATTTAACGCCAAAATCTTTTTCAAGCTTATCTAAATCGTTAAATATGCTTTCTAATTCATCAAGTTTTTTACCAGTTATTCTTGCTATACCATCTAAAAAGATGTATTCGTTATCACCGTTAGCAGCAACTATGCCTTTCAAAAATCCGTTAAGCCCGTCTGCGCCGTCAACGCCAAAACCCGTTACGTCTAAAAATCTTATCGGGTATTTAATATCGTGCGTATACCTTTTTGTATCGGTAATAAAAATTACGTGTCCTTTAGCTTCTTCTAGCGCTTTATTTGCGCATTCGATTATCGCCTTAGTTTTGCCTGTGCCTTTGGGTCCATAAATAATTTTCATTGGAAATCTTCCTCCTAGATAATTTCTATCTGCTTATATTGTATAACACTTTTTTAAAAATTTCAATAGGTTTTTCAAAATTTATTAAATATTTTTTTAAATTTATTTTTCAATTATAAAAATGCGCCCAAAAACAATGTTTAGGCGCAATATTTTTATTTAAGTTCGTTTATAAACTCTATAAACCTAGTTAGTCCCTCTTTGATGTCTTCAATAGATATTGCATAAGAAAGTCTAATGCAATCGTCGCTACCAAACGCAACGCCAGGAATCAACGCAACTCCTTTTTTCAATGCACAATCGGCAAAAGTAAGCGACCCGTCAATTTTAACACCTTGATAAGTTTTGCCGTAAAGTTTTTTAACGTTTACAAAAACGTAAAACGCGCCTTTGGGTTCTATACATTCTATGCCGTCAACGTCTTTTAACATTTCTATCATAAGTTTTCTACGTTCATCAAAAACTTTTTGCATCTTGGTAATAAACTCGTCCCCCTCGGGTGCGGTTAAAGCCGTTGTTGATGCATATTGTGAAATTGAACAAGCGTTGCTTGTAGTATGGCTTTGCATGCTTGAAATTGCTTTAGCAATAGACAAAGGCGCTGCAACGTAACCTATTCTCCAGCCGGTCATTGCATACGACTTTGACATTCCGTTTACAATTATAGTCAACTCTTTCATTTTTTCACTATACTGTGCTATAGAATAATGTTTTTCACCATCATAAACTAATTTTTCATAAATTTCGTCGGATATAACGTAAATACCTTTTTCTTCCGCAATCTTTGCAATATCTTTAATTTCTTGCTCGGAATATACGGCACCAGTAGGATTGTTTGGTGTGTTGAGTATAAGGCATTTAGTTTTGTCGGTTATTGCATTTTCAAACTGTTGTGCAGACATTTTATAACCGTTTTCTTTTTTTGCTGACACAAACACACATTTTCCACCAGCAAGTTTTATAAGTTCAGGATATGTAAGCCAGTATGGCGAAGGTAAAATAACTTCGTCACCATCATCTATAATGGCGCAAATTGCGTGATAAAGAGAACTTTTTGCCCCAGAAGAGATAACAATTTGGTTAGGTTCATATTGTAAACCGTTATCTTTTAAGAATTTTTTGCAAACGGCATTTTTAAGTTCAATAGTGCCTGCAGCCGGAGTATATTTCGTAAACCCTATATCTAGCGCTTTTTTAGCAGAATCTATTATAAAATCTGGCGTATTAAAGTCAGGTTCACCTGCGCCAAACCCTATAACGGATATTCCTTCCGATTTCATCTTCTTTGCCTTTGCCGTTATTTCCAACGTCAAAGACGGTGCAATTTCTTTAACTTTTTTTGATATGCTCATATGTTCTTCTCCTTTTATTCTTCGTCAATACCTGCGCTAAGTTTCAATTCTCTATCGTGGATTGCTAGTGCCTCTACCATTTCATCAATATCCCCTAACATAAAATTGTCTATTGAATGTAATGTTAAACCTATTCTATGGTCGGTTACTCTTCCTTGTGGGAAATTATACGTTCTAATTCTTTCCGAACGGTCGCCAGTTCCTACTTGACTACGGCGATTTTCAGAATATTCTTTATCATATTGCGATTGATAATAATCATAAAGTCTACTTTTTAGAACGCGCATTGCCTTTTCTCTATTTTTAGTTTGAGAACGCTCGTCTTGACAAAGCACCACAATTCCCGTTGGAATATGTGTAAGCCTTATACAAGACTCTGTTTTATTGACGTGTTGACCGCCCGCGCCAGATGAACGCAAGGTATCAACTCTTAAATCTTTTTCGTCAATATTTACTTCAACGTCTTCAACTTCTGGCAAAACCGCAACGGTAGCCGTTGAAGTATGCACCCTACCTTGAGATTCTGTTTCTGGAACGCGTTGAACTCTATGAACACCACTTTCATACTTTAATTTTGCGTAACAAGATTTACCAGAAATTGAGAAAATTGCCTCTTTAAGACCGCCAAGTTCAGTCATACTAATATCGATATCTTCTGTTTTCCAACGATTTTTCTCTGCATATCTTATATATAGTTTATATAACTCATATGCAAATAAACTTGCCTCTTCACCGCCTGCACCACCACGAATTTCCATAATAACGTTTTTATCGTCGTTGGGGTCTTTTGGTAAAAGCAATATACGTAATTCTTCAGAAATTTTATTTAATTTATCTTTACAAGATAAAAGTTCATCTTCCATTAAAGCTTTCATTTCTCTATCAGTTTCAAGTGGCAACGAATCTTTAATATCTTGTTCTTCTTTTAGTACTTTTTTATATTCTGTATACTTTTCAACGGTTTCAGTAATGTCTGCAAGCTCTTTTGTATATGCTCTCCACTCGCTAATTCTTGAAATAACTTCACTATCACTAACAAGTTCATTAAGTTTGTCAAACCGTTCTAACATTTTATCGAGTTTTTTAAACATCAAAGTACCGCCTTAATTATTCTATCTATATTTTCGTAATCTTTAATTATCTCTACCGATTTAAATCCAACTAAAGATTTTTTAATATTTTCTGCTTGACCTATTCCACACTCTAATAATAAAACGCCGTCATCTTCAAGATAATCTTTTACATTATCAACAATTATATTATAAAATTTATATCCGTCATCACCACCGTCAAGCGCAATAATAGGTTCGAAGTTTTTAACCTCGTTTTGCAAAGAATTTATATCATCTTTTTTAATATACGGTGGATTTGAAATTATAACATTGAATTTTCCACTAACGCTTTCAAACATATCGCTTTTAACAAATTCTACGTTTGCTTGATTAAGTTCTGCGTTTTCTTTTGCTAAATCTAAAGCCTTATCGCTAACGTCAACGGCAACAACCTTTGCACCGCTCTTTTTATTTACTGCAATGGCTATAGCCCCGCTTCCCGTACACAAATCTAATACGCTACTTTCAGGTTTTATATAAGTTAACGCTTTTTCTACTAGCAATTCTGTTTCCGGTCTAGGTATTAACACCCTTTCGTCAACTTTAATGGTATAACCGTAAAATTCAGTATCGCCAAGACAGTACCAAAGCGGTCTACCCGAAATTCTTTCATTTAATATTTGATTGACCTTTTCAACTTGTGATGCGCAAACTAAATCTTGAGTATTGAGTTCACTGCGCTTAACGTTAATAGTTATAGATATAATCCATTCAGCCTCGGCATCTTCTTCAATACCGTTTGCTTTTAATTTTTCTTTTACTTGTTTCAAAAGTTCGTTACGCTTAACGGGAACGACAAATTTAACTTCAGGGATTGATAAATCGCTATCCATTTCTAAAACTTTTTTAAATGCAGTTATTGCAACTTCTAACATCTCGTCGTCAGGTTCTCTAGTAGTAATTCTTTGCAACAACAATCCAGGAAGTTTTAGCGGATAAACTATAAAACAGTCGGTTTTTGCAAGACCTTTTAAAAGTTCATAAGAAAGACCCGCAACAACTGGCAACAGTGCAATTTTAAGCAAAACTCTATATATTTTTTCAACCTGAACGCCTATCAAACTTTCCACCAGAGCAAACGTTAAAATGCTAATTACCATAACGAAAACCATAAAGGTAGTTCCGCAACGGTTATGAACCCTAGTGCATTTTTTTGCATTTTCAACGGTTAATTCTAAACCTTTTTCATAGCAAGAAATAGTTTTGTGTTCAGCCCCGTGGTACATAAAAGTTCGCCTAATATCTTTCAATAGTGAACTGAGCAAAATATAACCGATAAATACTAAAAGTTTTAACCCACCCTCAATAAAGTTTTTTGCCCAAACGCTAAATTTATAATCAAAAAGATTTTCTAATTGCAGGCGCAAAAATTGAGGCAACCACATAAAAAGTAAAATTGCAAGCGCCATACCTAAAACAAGAGAAAATGTGGTTATAACGCTCATAACGTTAACTTTTAACTTTTCCGCCATCCACGTTTCAAATTTAGATGGTTCACCTTCACCAAAAACGTCGGCAGAACGCATAAGGACTTTAGAGCCACCTACCATTGAACTTATAAACGATACTACCCCTCTAATTATAGGTAATCGCAAAATAACGTTACGTTCTTTTGCAGATTTTATGCGCTGAGTTTCTATGCGAATAACGCCGTCCGTATCTCTAACTGCCGTAGCCATAGACGACGCACCGCGCATCATAACCCCCTCTATAACGGCTTGACCGCCGATTGAGGTTTTTATTTTGTTGTTACAACTTTTTTCTTTACTCATACTATCAAAAATTCTGTGAGAAAAAGCCTAATGTATATTTAAAAATTATAAAAAAAAGGCTTTAAGTGTAAAAACTACCCTTAAAGCCGCGCAATATAGCGAACTATTTTGCTTTGCCATATCTCTTGTTGAATTTATCAACACGGCCACCGGCATCAACGAATTTTTGTTTGCCGGTAAAATAAGGATGACACTTACTGCAAATATCCACTTTAAGAACGTCTCCTTTTTTTGTAGTACCTGTTTTAAAAGTTTCGCCACAGGCACAAACTACCGTTACCTCATGATAATCCGGATGAATACCTTCTTTCATAACACACCTCTTTTACTGATTTACTAGGTAATTATATTATATTTTCAACGGTTAGTCAACTATAAATGCAAGGTATTTAAAGATTTTTTTCAAAAACTTTTATTTATTTATAATAAGGAAGTTTTTACTTGCTTTTTTTCTGTTTTTATAATATAATAAAAAAAATTCGCTTTGAGCAAACGGAGATATTATGAAAGGCTGGAAAATTACAAAGCCATTAACCTTAAATGAAGTTGAACTCACTGAAGACGTGTCTGTCAACTCTTTAACAAAGGTAAAAATTACAAAAGCGCTTGTAACCTTATCCGACGTGTTGCGTTATAAAAACGAAATTGACGGAGAAAGCGTTGTACTTGGTAGTGCTGGTGTTGGCGTAGTTAGTGAAACCGAAGCCAACCTTTTTGGCTTAGAAAAAGGTAAGCACGTTTACGTTGAGCCTAACAAAGAGTGCACCGTTTGCCCCACTTGTAAACGTGGCAACCCAAGTAAATGCGCCAACCTACAAACTGCAGGTATTGATTATGACGGTTTTTTAAGCGATTTTACTGCAGTAGACGCTGGCAAACTTTTTATGTTGCCTGAAAATATTACCGATTTAGAGGCGTTGTTTATAGGTCAAATTTCACTTGCAGTTGCAGTTGTTGACAAATTAAACGTTCAAAAAGGCGAATACGTTGCAGTTATAGGCGCAAACAATTTTGGCAATATTTTATCACAACTTTTAATTTATTACCAAGCCGTACCTATCCTCATGACTACTAATGATGAAGACTTGCAAATTGCCAAAGATGCAGGGATTTATTACGTTTTAGGTAAAGACGATAACTGGCAGAAAGAAACTTTTGCAATAACTGGTGGAAAAATGCCAAAAAGTGTTGTTTACGTGGCAGATTGCAATATACCCGTTCAAAAGGCATATTCTTTAGCATCTTGTAATGCAAGCGTTGCATTTACGGGCGTTTCTAGTAAAAACAATTCAATTTCTTTTGCGCAAGCAATGAAAAAGCAATTAAACATACACTGCATTGCAAACGGCGCAGGCAACACCGCCGCTAGCATAAACTTATTAGCAAATAAGGCAATTAACCTTTCCCCACTTAAATTAGATTCAGAAACTTATCAAAACGTTCCTAAAGTAATCGAAAAAATGAGTGAGTTACTCGACAAAGAAGGCAAAATTTACGAAACTGTTATTGATATTGTTTAATATTGTTCATAACATAAAAGACTTACCAAAGCGTGGTAAGTCTTTTTTTTCTTGAGAACATCTAATCTCTACTTTTGCGTTTAATAAACAATCTTAAAATCATACGGATTATCCTAGGTGGTTTTACACAACAAATTTTCATAAAGATACCTCTCGTAAATATCTATATGTTAAAGAACAAAAAAAAGTGCATAAAACAATCAATAGAATATTAAATTTCACGCAAATATTTTATTATTCCCGCTCTATCCGGCTCGTTAAATACCGTACTACCTGCAACTATAACGTTTGCACCAGCATCTTTAACAAGTTTTATATTTTCTTTATTGATGCCACCGTCAATTTCCAAATCAATATCTTTACCAGTGCGTTCAATAAGGCGTGCCGCCTGCTCGATTTTAGGAAGAACGTCTGGTATAAATTTTTGCCCACCAAAACCAGGATAAACACTCATAAGTAAAAGCATATCTATATCGTCAATTACGTTTTCAATTTCTTTTACTTCCGTATTAGGGTTAATAACCGCACCGCATTTAACGCCTAAATCTTTAATTTGTTTTAACGTTTCTTTGAGTTTATCACCGCAAGCCTCATAGTGAACGGTAATAATGTCTGCACCAGCATCAGCAAATTGTGGAATATAATTCCAAGGGTTTACAATCATAAGATGAACATCGAAAACCGCTTTAGAATACGGTCTACATTCTTTGATTAGTTTTGGCCCGAAAGATATGTTTTTAACAAAACTACCGTCCATAACGTCAAGGTGAATAACGTCAGCGCCTGCCTTTGTTATGTTTGCAATTTCTTCGCCCATTTTAGAAAAATTTGCGGATAAAATTGAAGGTGCAATTTTAATCTTTTTCATAATTATTTCTCCTTTCTAATATTTCTTTATATATTTCGACGTATCTATCATATCTATCTTTTGATAATTTAGATGCGCTTACTAACTCTTTTACCTTGCAATCAGGCTCACTTATATGGCAACAACCACGATATTTACACTCTGACGAAACTGAAAAATATTCGTCGTAACAATCGGGCAATTCTTCAACACTCACCATTGCGTCAATTACGGCAAAACCGGGGGAATCAACAAGCCTTACCCCGTCTAACTCAAAAATTTCCGAACGAGTGGTCGTATGCTTACCTCTAGATATTTTTTCGCTTAATTCGCCAACGCGTTGCGTTAAATTAAATATCGAATTTACGATAGAGGTTTTGCCCGCTGCGCTCTGCCCTGCAAGAACGGTCAATTTACCGCTTAAAAGATTTTTAAACTCAACTAAACCGTCTTTAGTCTTTGCAGAAATAGTTAATATCTCTATCCCTAACGAGCCGTATTCTTTAACAACGTAATCATATAGATTAGTGTCTAAATCTTGCTTATTAACGGCAATAACAAACTTAACGCCTTCTTTATTTGCATTGAGTAAAAGTTTATCTACCAACAAAAAATCAGGTTTTGGTTCGGGCGAAACGACTGCAATTATTAAATCTATATTGGCGACGTTAGGTCTTATAAACCTATTTTTTCTTGCGCAAACGGAAACTATAACGTTGTTTTCAACTTCTACAAAATCGCCAACTAAAATACCGTTGCGACGTAATTTTAAAACGCCACGCGCTTTACAATTGCATAGTTCTTCACCGCATTTTACCAAATAAGAATCGGTATGAACTTTATAAACCTGTCCTCTCAAATTTCACCTTTTTCTTCAATGTATCTTTGTCTTAATTGACCGCAAGCACCGTCAATGTCTTCGCCCATGCGCCTACGCAACGTTGCAGAAAGCCCACCCTTTTCAAGTAAACCTAAAAATCTATACGCTTCTTTATCGGTTGCGCTTTTCAAGTCGTTTTCTTTAACTTCATTAAGTCTTATTAAATTAACGTGGCAAGGCCTACCTTTCAATTTTGTGATTAAGGCGTTTGCATGCCGTTGAGTGTCATTATTACCCCTAATTAAAACGTATTCAAATATATATCTTCTGCCAGTTTTTTTAAAATAAGCCGAGCAAGCATCTAAAATTTCTGATATTTTATACGCTTTGGCAACTGGCATAATAAGTTCACGCTCTTCATCAAATGGTGAGTGCAAAGAAACGGTTAGATTTATACTCAAGTTTTCTTTGGATAGTTCGTACATTTTAGGGACTATACCAGACGTGGATAAACTTATATTTCTTTGACTAATATTTATACCGTTTGGTTCTGAAACAAGTTTTAGAAACGATACAGTGTTATCATAATTGTCAAGCGGTTCGCCACTGCCCATTAAAACAATATTTATAATTCTTCTTTTATCACCTAAACCGCCGTTAAGATATTTGTTAACGAAAATAACTTCGCCTAAAATTTCACCGCACTCAAGATTTCTAATTAGACCGTTTAACCCAGACGCGCAAAAAGCGCACCCCATACGGCACCCTACTTGAGTAGAAACGCATAAAGTATAGCCGTATTTATATTTCATAAGCACGCCTTCTATTACGTTTCCATCACGAAGTTTAAATAAAAACTTTTCCGTTCCGTCAACCGACTTTAAACTTTTAATAATAGTAACGGGTTGCGCGCAATATTTTTCTGAAAGTTTTTCACGCAACGGCTTTGACAATTCGGTCATATCAGAAAATTCAAGCCCTAAATGTAAGGCCTTAAAAATTTGCCCTGCGCGAAAACTTTTTTCTTCTAGGTCAACAATAATGGTTTTAAGTTGTTCAAAACTATAATTAAGTAAACAGTCTTTCACGGTTATTCCACTCTTTTTAATTTAGCAACGTAAAAACCTAGTCCACCTGAAATATCAGGTAAAAACTGGTTAGTTCCAAAATACGTTTCATGTTGTAATTTACTATTTAATTTACACAATTCAAACCCCTTTATATCAGACATAAAGGCTTTAATAATTGCTATATTTTCACTATCTAAAACAGAACAAGTTGAATAGTAGAGATAACCACCTTTTTTTACATAGTTGCTTACACATTTAAGAATTGACAACTGCTCTTTATTTAACGATATAATATCGTTTTCGCACCTGTTTAATCTTATATCAGGATTATCATTTAACACCCCTAGTCCACTACAAGGCGCATCAACCAAAACCGCATCAAACTTGTCTTTTAAATTTTCATCTTTAACTTTTGCATCTTTAACGAAAGCATAAACGTTTTCTCTATGCATGCGTTTTTTATAATCTTCAATAAGCGCAACCCTATGTTCGTGTATATCCCAAGAGGTTACTTTTTTACACTTATAAGATAATCTAATGCTTTTACCACCAGGCGCAGCGCAAGTGTCAAGAAGATTTTCACAACCTTCAACCTCTTCACAAATTGCCACAGAGCCTAACGCTTGATAGGTATATAGACCTTTATCATAATCTTCATTTCTAGTAAAATTCTTTACGATAAATACGTTGTCAAAAGGTGTTTTACTATATTCATAACCTTTATTTTTCAAATAGTTTTCGCCGTCTATATCATAAAAGACTAGGCAAGTATTTTCATTTGTTGCAGATATTATATTTTCAGTTCTATCGTATCCGTAACTTTTAACCAACTCACGAACTGCAAACTCTGGATAAGAATATTTAACTGAAAGATATTCCGTTTTTTCTTTTGGCATTGCTATTTCAGTATTTATAAACTTACGCAAAAAAGCGTTTACAAAACCAGACATTCCGCCTTTGCCCAACTTTTTAGTAAGTTCTACTGCATTTTTTGTAACGGCGTACTCTTTTTTTTGTAAATATTTAATTGAGTACATAGCGATTTTTAAAATTGTGCGAATAACAAGTTTAGGGCTTTTTTCGGTCAATGCCTTAAGATAGTAAGACAATTCTATATCTTTATCAAGCACGCCGTAACACGTTTTAATAATTAGCGCACGATTTTTTTCTTCAATAAAAGTTGAAGATATGGCTTGTTTTATAAAGGTTTTTTCACTATAAACCTTATTTAATATCATATAACAATCGTAAAAATAGTTAATCATCAGTTAAAATCTTGCCCAACTTCAAATTTATTGCCTAGTAAAAAATCTTTAATATTCATAGGCTTACCGCCTGCTTTTTGAACGACGGATAAGGATAGCGAACCTTTACCACAAGCAATGATAAGTTCGTTTTCACATTTTATAACTTTACCTACTTCGCCCGTAAGATTTGAAACGCTAGCTTTATAAATTTTAAATGGATTACCACAATAATAGCAAAATGCAACAGGCGCAGGATTAAAAGCACGAATTTTATTGTATATATTTTCTGCACTATCGTTCCAGTCTATAATCGCATTTTCTTTTTTTATAATTTTACTGTAAGTTGCCCTTTCTTCATCTTGCTTAACAAACTTTGCGCTGTTATCAAATATTGTCGGCAAACACTCTAAAATAGCATCTGCGCCCAAAACGGAAAGTCTTTCAAACAACTCACCACAGGTTTCGTCATTTTTAATATCAATTTCTTTTTGTAAAATAACGTCTCCCGTATCTATTCCGATATCAGTTTTCATTATAGAGATACCAGTCTTTTCTTCGCCGTTTAAAATTGCATAATGAATGGGCGACGCCCCTCTATATTTAGGCAAAAGTGATGCGTGAATATTGATAACGCCAAATTTAGGAATATCTAAAATTTCTTGAGAAAGAATTTGCCCAAACGCACAAGTTATCATCAAGTCTGGGTTTAACGCTTTCAAATCGTCAACGCCTTCTACTCTAATTTTAGCGTATTGATATACAGGTATTCCCTTTTCCTTTGCCAAAACTTTAACTGGTGGCGGTGTGAGAATTTGCTTTCTACCAACCGGCTTATCGTGATTAGTTACAACCGCAACAATTTGGTGATTAGTGTTTTCAATAAGTTTTTTAAGTGGTAAAACTGCAAAGTCAGGCGTACCAAGATAGACTATTCTCAACGGCGTTCCTCCTTAACACAATCGGCTTTATCCACGTAAATAATTCCGTCTAAATGGTCATTTTCGTGACAGAACGCCCTCGCTAAAAATCCTTCCGCTTTAACGGTAAAAGGCTTACCGTATCTATCAAATGCTTTAACTTCTACCATATTAGGGCGAGTAACCGTGCCGTATTTACCCTTGACGGATAAACACCCCTCTTCACCAGTTTGGCTACCTTTACTTTTAACGATAATAGGATTTATACATTCATAATATTGTCCTTCAGCCATAACTATAAATACACGTCTTAAAACGCCTACTTGTGGAGCGGCAAGCCCAGCCCCTTCGGCTTTAATTAGAGTGTCTTTCATATCGTCTAAAAGTTGAATAGTTTTTTCGCCAAAATCAGTTACTTCAAAACTTTTTTTGCGTAAAGTTGGGTCGCCTATTTGTAATATATTTCTTATAGCCATGATACACCTTTTATGTTAAATTATTAGAATTAACTTCCATATACACAGATATCAAGCGTGTTTTATGCTTGTCTGCTCTTGTAAAAATTTCGTCAAGTAGATTTTTATCTTCTGCATTTATACGCATAAGAACTTGAAATCTAAATTTATTTTGTAAACGCTTTAACGGTGCTTTCATACAACCGAAAAAACGGAATTTGTCTTTATTTAAATTATAGACTACGCTCAAATCGTCATACACGTTTTTTGTAACGGCAAGCGTTTTTTCTTCATCTTCACCACTAATCAAAATTCTAACAACGTCGGTAAAAGGTGGGAAAGCCGTGGCTTTTCTGATTGATATTTCTTGCTTAAAGAAATTTTCGTAATCATAATTTATTGCATATCTTAATACCGGATTATCAGGTGAATAAGTTTGTAAAACAACTTTGCCCGCTTCTTGAGCCCTACCACTTCTACCTGCAACTTGAGTTAAAAGTTGAAAGGTGCGTTCACTACTTCTATAATCGGAAAAATGCAAACTCATATCAGCATCAAGTATGCCAACCAAAGTTACAAACGGAAAGTCGTGCCCCTTTGCTATCATTTGAGTTCCGACTAAAATATCCGCCTCTCTTGCGCTGAAACTACTTAAAATCTTAAAATGCCCTTCTTTATTTTGAGTAGTATCTCTATCCATACGCAAAATACGCGCTTTAGGATAAAGTTTTTGCAGTTCCGCAACTACTCGTTCCGTCCCCGTTCCACCGTACCTTATAAACGGACTTCCACATTCCGTACAAGCGGTAATCATTTTATATTTAGCACCACAATAATGACACAAAAGCGCGTCGTCTTCTTTGTGATAAGTAAGCGATACGTCGCAAGCATCACATTTTTGAACGTGCCCACATTCCGTGCATATTACGGTTTTTGAATATCCGCGTTGGTTCAAAAATATAATGGTTTGATTTCCACGAGATAAGCACTCGTCAAGTTCAACTTTTAATATTGAAGAAAATGGCGAATTGTTGCCTCTACGTATTTCCTTACGCATATCCGCAATTTCTACGGTTGGCAGAGGTCTTTTATTTATTCTATCAGGCAGTTCAACTAGATTATACTCGCCGTTTTGAGCCTTTAAATAACTTTCCACAGACGGCGTTGCGCTACCCAAAACCAGTTTAGCATTATTAAATTCTGCCCTAAATTTTGCAACGTTTACAGTTGAATATCTAGGTGAAGATTCGCTAGTATAACTTCCGTCGTGTTCTTCATCTATTATTATAAGTCCTAAATTTTCTACGGGCGCATAAATAGCACTGCGTGCGCCTATGGCTATTCTTGCCTCGCCATTTCTTAAACGCCACCACTCGTCAAATCGCTCACCAACGGACAGTCCACTATGTAAAATAGCCGCATTGTCGCCAAATCGTGCCCTTAACTGTTTCAACATTTGAGGTGTAAGCGCAATTTCAGGCACGAGCATTATTGCGGTTTTTCCCTCTTCAATAGTTTTATTGATTAGGTTAAGATATACTTCGGTTTTACCACTACCCGTAACACCAAAAATTAAACTTACTGTTTTATCTGTCTTTACAATGCTATTTATTGCTAAATTTTGTCTAGGGGTCAACTCAACATCTTTTTTTACAGTGTCAAGATTTTTATAAGGGGAACGAAAAAATTTTTCTTCACTTATTTCCGCATATCCTTTTTTTACTAAAGAGTTTAATGCCGAAGAACCAAACTTATCTGAAAGAGAAGTAAAAGTGCTTTTTCCATTATCAAAAAGATATTTTACTAACTCTATTTGTTTTATGGCAGATTTACGTAAATTATCTAAAATTTCATTTATTTGTAATCCGTGTTTAATAGAAACAAATCTAACAAACTGCTCTTTTACTTTACCCTTTCTCATTTCAGACGGTAAAAATAATCTCAATGCAGCAGCCCTAGTAACGTAACACGTTTTACAAACGAATTCCATAAGGGCAAGCGTTTCTTCTGTGAGAGCAGGCGTTTCTTCAAGAACACGCAATATAGGTTTAATTTTTTCTAAAGGGAATACGCTGTTTTCTTTTATACCGATTACAATACCTTCAATAACCTTATTACCAAAAGGCACGGCAACTCGGCTGCCTGTTTTAACTTGGCAACCTTGAAAAGAATATTCAAAAATTCTATCAACTTCTACGTTGTTAATATCGACAATTACGTCAGCGAACATCTTGCGTATCCTTTGCCCCTAAAAAATAAAATATGTCCACCAAAATTGATGAACACATTTTTAATCAATCATCAGTCGTTGGTGGCAATCAATTTACCGTCGTAAATTTCTTGCGCGGCAACAGATAACGGCTTTTCTTTACTGGGAAGTTCAGTATAGCCTTGATTTTGCGCCTGTTCCATAAGTTGTCTTGCGCGCTTGCTTGTAACGATGCAAAGTTCATACTTTGAACCGATTTTTTGTGCTAATTCGTCAATAGGCGGTTTATGTATCATATTTAATCTCCTTAAACGTGTTTAATCTTATTTATTCTTTTCTTGATAAATTATTTTTTCTACTTCTTTAATAGCAGTTTTTAAGTCGTCGTTTACAACGTTATAATCGTAAAGTTCTTTTTTACTCAACTCGTAATCAATCCTATCCATTCTTAAATTGATTTTCGCCAAAGATTCAGTATCTCTTTTTATAAGTCTATTGCGAACTTCTTCTAAAGACGGCGGTAATAACATAATTAAAACGGCATCTGGAAAATTCTTTTTAACTTCAAGCCCGCCGTTCACGTCAATCTCTAAAAGAACGTCTTTATTTTCAAGCGTGTTTAAAACGAATTGTTTTGGCGTACCATAAAAATTTTCAAAGTGTTCTGAATATTCTAAAAACCCACCCTGTTCAACCTTATTTTTAAATTCAGATTTTTCTATAAAAAAATAATCTCTGCCGTTGAGTTCGCCCTCTCTTGGTCTTCTAGTCGTGCAAGAAATACTTAAAGCAATATTTTTATTTTGCTCAATCAATTTTTTAGCAATAGTACCCTTACCAACCCCAGACGGCCCCGACAAAACTATTAAAACGTTTCTTTTATTATTCAAGGTTTTGGACTTGTTCCCTAACCTTTTCAATTTCATTTTTAAGTTCCAAAGCATAACGTGTTACTTCTATATCGTTTGATTTTGAACAAATCGTGTTCGTTTCTCTATTGAATTCCTGCATAAGAAAATCAAGTTTTTTGCCCGTTCCGTCAACCTTAACTATTTCTCGAAACTGTACTATATGTGAATTAAGCCTTGTTAATTCTTCGTCAATATTTACCCTATCGGTATAGAAAGCAACTTCA
Organism: Clostridiales bacterium; assembly: GCA_015069425.1. Taxonomy (GTDB): domain Bacteria; phylum Bacillota; class Clostridia; order Christensenellales; family Borkfalkiaceae; genus UBA1259. The sequence goes on from SVIP01000003.1 coordinate 212,277, forward strand.
CTTAACAGCCTAGATTCTTCGTATTTAACGTCTTTTAAGAACTCTTCTATTCTAGTTTTTAACTTGATTTTATAATCTTGCGCAACCATAGGCGCACGTTCTTTAATCTTATCGGCAAGACTTTTAATCACGTCCATACGAGCAAGCATATCAACGACTAATTTTTCGCCTTCAATCTTACGCATAGCGTTAAGTTTTTCACACGCAGATTTAACAGTTTCTTTAACGAGAGTTTCAAATTCCGAAACGTCGGTAACCGAATTATCTACAATAACTTCAGGCGATTTCATCAACATACTAACCGTAACGTCGTTAGCAAGAGAGAGTTTATCTGCAATAAGTTTGCCTGCTTTATAATACCCTATCGCTTTATCTAAATTTACTTCGATATCTAAATCTTTTTCTCTAGTATCTGAAAAATTGATAAATAAATCAATTCTGCCACGCTTAACGTAATTTTGAACGGTTTTTCTTATTAAGTCTTCTAAAGCGATAAATGCGCGCGGTGTTTTGCAATTCAAATCAAAATTACGGTTATTTACGGTTTTAATTTCAACAACGAGATTTACGCCGTTTTCATTTTGCTCCGCCCTACCGTAACCAGTCATACTGTACATAAGTTTATAGCTCCGTATAAAATTATATTTATTCTATCACAATTTAAATTATTTATCAACTTTTTATAAGCATTTTAAATGTTTCTTCATCAATAATTTTTATACCTAGCGCACGCGCTTTGTCTAATTTACTGCCTGCATTTTCGCCAGCGAGAACCATTGTAGTCTTTTTTGAAACACTAGATTGCACTTCGCCACCTAAAGATTCTATAATTTTACCTGCGTCATCTCTCTTAAATTCAGATAACGTACCCGTTAAAACAACTTTTTCGCCAGCAAAAACGCCACCGATTACTTCTGAAACTTCTTCTTGGATATTTACGCCACATTCTAGTAATCTTTCTATTTCAAGCAAATTTTCTTTATCATTAAAAAATTCAAAAATACAATCGGCAACAATATCGCCAACGTCTTGAATATTAAGCAAAGTTTCTTTTGTGGCAATTTTTAAATTTTCAATATTTTTAAATTGATTTGATAAATCTCTAGCAGTTTTTTTGCCAACGTTATCAATACCTAGTGCGTATATAAAATTAGCAAAATTTACAGATTTTGACTTATCAATCGACACAAAAAGATTGTCGGTTTTTGCATCTTTAAAACCCTCTAAACTGCGAACTTTTTCTCTATCTAGCGTATACAAGTCGCTAAACTTTTCCACGCCGAATTCATCAAATAAAAGTCCTGCAGTCTTCTCGCTAAAACCTTCAATATCCATTCCATTTTTGCTAGCAAAGTTTGTGAGTTTTGCTATAACTCTTGGTCTGCACTTTTTGTTTGGGCAAAACAAATTTGCCCCTATCTCGTTTAGAGTTGCACCACAGTAAGGACAAACAGAAGGTTTTAAAACGGGTTCACATTTTTCATTTATTTCAGTAGTTCCTAAAATTTCAGGTATTACTTCGTTACTACGGCGCACCAAAACTCTAGCGTTTTTCATAACGCCTTTGCGTTTTAAATCACCGTAATTATTAAGCGTTGCTTTTTTAACGGTTGCCCCCGCAAGTTCGGTGGGTTCTAAAAGCCCAAGTGGGGTGAGTTTTCCAGTTCTACCAACTTGCCAAATTACGTCTTTTAATATAGTGGTTACTTCTTCCGCTTCAAACTTAAAAGCGATTGCCCAACGTGGAAATTTATCAGTTGCACCAAGTTCTTTTCTTTTTTCAAAGTCATTGACTTTAACAACTGCACCGTCAGTTAAAATATCTAGTGTTTTCCTGTCGTTTTCGACCTCTTTTATTGCAGACATAACTTCTTCTATACCGTTGCAAACACGCAAAAAAGGATGAACTTTAAAACCATTTTTTTTCAAAAACTCTACACATTCTACCTGCGTTGAGAAAATATTTTCTGAAGAATAATTTACGTTGTAGAACATTATTTCGACCTTGCGTTTTTCAGTAACTTTTGGGTCTAAATTTCTTATTGCACCAGCAACGGCGTTTCTAGCGTTTTTTAATGGTTCTGATGCCGTTTTGTTATATTCTTCTAATACGGAAAGGCGCATTATAGCCTCGCCTTGCACTTCAATTTTGCCCTTGTAATCAATAGTAAGCGGAAAACTTTTAACGGTTAAAACTTGTGCCGTAACGTCTTCGCCCTCTACGCCATTTCCTCTAGTAGTTGCGCATTTGAACTTACCCTCGTCATACGTTAAACATATCGTTAAACCGTCGAATTTATATTCTACTGTATAGACTAAATCTTTAGCGTCTTTATTTATTCTTTTTTCAAATGAATAGATTTCTTCTTGAGTTGTTGCCTTATCTAAACTGTAAAGTCTTTCTATATGCTTGTGTTTTTTAAAAGCAGATATTGGCTCTCCGCCTACCCTTTTTGTTGGGGAATCAAACAAAACTTCACCAGTAGTTTTTTCCAGTAAAAGCAATTCATCATAAAGTTTGTCGTATTCTTTATCCGACACAGTTGGATTATCTAAAACGTAATACTCGTAAGCGTATTTGTTAAGTACGTCAACGAGTTCTCTCATACGATTTTTCATAAAACCTCCATAGGCGCAAATTTTGCTGACAAGGACTTAATTCCAACGCCCTTAAATGCTACGTCAACTATTAAGTTATCCCCCGCGCCTTTAACGTTTATAACCATACCTTCGCCAAATTTAGTATGTTTTACTTTTACACCAGTTTTATATTTTGAATATTGAACGCCTTTCACTTCTTTTGGTTTATTATTTTGCAAGAAAGATTTTGCATAGCCAGAAGAGTAACCTTGAGAAGATGAATATCCACTATCGTCGTCGTAAGAAGAATAATTTCTACTTTCATAAGAATATTCTCTTCTTGTTTCTGATTCAATCTTTTTAGGTGCTAGAACTACTTGTGCTTCTTTTAAGAATCTTGACTGAACCATTCTATCACGTTTTCCATACATATACCTGCTCATAGCGCGTGTAAGGTATAACCTTTCCATTGCCCTAGTAACCGCTACGTACATTAGTCTTCTTTCTTCTTCCATCTCACTTTCGTCGTCTACACTTCGTGCTATGGGCAATATTTTTTCATCAAGACCTGCAACAAACACACATTTATATTCTAACCCCTTAACAGCGTGTATAGTTGCTATAGTTACCGTATCGTCAGAATTAAGGTCGTCAGTATCAGAACTTAACGTAACAGAATTTAAATAATCCGCTAGCGTTGCGCCCTTGTTATCTTTTTCAAACTGGTCTGCAGAGTTTTTCAATTCACTTATATTATACAATTTAGAAGTATTTTCTTCAGATTGTTCAGCAAATTGTTCGTTAAACCCTGTTGTTTCAATTATGTATTCAATAAGTTTAACAACGCTATATTCTTTTGAATATTCTTTAAAAGAATCAAGCAATAAACCAAAATTAAACAATTTGGTTTTTGCCGCAGACCCTATTGTAGTTTGTTCTAACCTAAATACCCCCTCATATAGTGATATGCCCGCAGCGACACAAAATTCTCTTAATTCATTTAGTGTTTTTTCGCCTATACCTCTTTTGGGCGATGCAATACATCTTAAAAAAGATTCGTTATCCGAGGGATTGTTTATAACTTTAAGATATGCAAGAATATCTTTAATTTCTTTACGTTCAAAGAATCTAAAACCGCCGAATATTTTACAAGGTATACCGTATTTCATAAACTCTTGTTCAAATGCGCGAGACAAAGCGTTTACGCGCATAAATACGGCAAAATCTTTATATTTTAATTCAGAATTTCTAGCCATTAAGTTTTTTATTTGTAGGGCAACAAAAGTCGCTTCGTTATTTTCGTCGCCACCTACAAACGTTTCAACCTTTACGCCTTCTGAATTTTCCGTCCACAATTCTTTTTCTCTACGTTCCAAATTATTTTTGATTATACAGTTAGCAAGTTCTAAAATCTTTTTTGTAGAACGATAATTTCGCTCTAATTTATAAATTTTTGCGCCAAAGAAAATTTTATCAAACGTAAGAATATTCTCCACTTTTGCCCCACGCCAGCCGTATATACTTTGGTCGTCGTCGCCAACCACGAAAATATTACCGTGTTTTTCAGAAAGCATTTTTGCAATGGCAAACTGAACGCTATTCGTATCCTGAAATTCGTCTATATGTATGTAATGGAATTTTTCTGAATAATAATCTTTAATTTCAGGAAATCTGCTAAATAATTGATAAGTTTTAACCAAAAGGTCGTCAAAATCAAGAGCGTTGGAACTCATAAGTTGCGATTCGTAACTTTCATATATTTTCTCAATCTCGTCAGCAAATCGCAAATTAGAATAAGCTGCCCTCCACTCTTTTGGCGTTAAACATTCATTTTTAGCGTTAGATATAATATTTTTTGCGCTTTTTAGCAACTTGTCCGCATCAAAGCCCAAATCTTCAAATACGCGTTTAAGAACTTTATCTTTATCCGTTTCGTCGTATATTGTAAAATTTTTGTCGTACCCTAAATGCTCAATATCTCTACGTAAAATGCGCACGCACATACTGTGAATTGTAGAAACCCACATTTCATCAACGTCTAATCCTAAATTTTTTAAACGTTCTTTCATTTCGCCTGCAGCCTTGTTCGTAAAAGTTATTGCGGTGATATTATATGGTTTTACACCTTTTTCTAGCATAAGATAGGCAATTCGGCTTGTTAACACCCTAGTTTTACCACTACCTGCGCCCGCAATAACTAAAACTGGACCTTCAGTATCTAAAACCGGCTTTATCTGTTCTTCGTTAAGTTTATTTAATAATTCTTTTATATTGCTCATTTTTCACCTAATACGTTATAAACAATAAATTACAGAAGATATTCTTTTTGCCGACTCTGCTAGTGAATCAATATCGGCTTCTTCTTCAGTTGAATGAGCACGCTCACCTTTAACGCCTAGTGAATCGATACATGGAATTCCGTAGGCAGTTACGTCAGCCGCGTCAGAACCCCCATTGCGTTTTCCTGCAGATAACTTAGTTAATCCGTTATTTTCAAAAACCACGTTTATTTTATTTAATAATGATAAATTTCTATCGCAAAGTTCCATTGCGACACGGTATCCAATTTTATTAAGTTTAGTAGTACAACCTTTTACAAATTGTTTTTCAGCAATTTCTTTCATTAGGTTTTCTATCCATTGTTTTTGTGCGTCAGTAGCAAAACGTATATCAACCTCAAAAGAACATTCACCCGCAACGGTGTTCGAAACGCTACCGCCTTTTATAGTTCCAACGTTACAAGTTATTCCATTTGAATCTTTTATTTTTTCTATCTCGATTATTTTATGCGACGCTTCGGCAATAGCATTTGCGCCCTCCGTTGCACAGTAAGAAGCGTGCACCTCTTTACCATAGACTCTAAACTCATATTTTAAAATACCCTTTCTTTCTATGCACGCCTTCCCATCAAAATACTGTTCATGCCCCTCTAAATTTAAGAATGCAATACAATCTTCAGCCTTTTTACAAATATAATTTATGGTTGCCTTTTTGCTAGTTTTACTACCATTTTCTTCATCAGACTGTAACAAAAATTTAATAGGTCTATCCTTAAACCCGCACTCTTTTAACGCGTGCATTGCCATAACTCCCGCAACTGCACCACCTTTACAATCCATAACGCCAGGTCCGTATATTTTACCATTAGAAATTTTAACGGCTGGCTTTCCAAAACTACCTAATGGATGAACGGTATCAATATGCGCTGAAATTGCTATAGGCGGATTTTTAGCATCTTTGTTCATAGTTATGCATATCACGTTTCCCGAAACGTTATGTTGAAAAACTTCAATGTTCCAACCAAATTTATTGGCAAGACTAATAAAGTACTGACCGACCTCATCAACCCCTTTTTTATAATTAGTTGGACTTTCTATATTACAAACATCTTCCCAAATACTCACATACTCGCAAACTAAATTATCGATTGCATCAAATATTTTTTTACAGTTCATAATCGCTTACCCTCCATAATTTTGCCACTATATCACACTTTAGTATTATATCATAATAAGCACCATTTTTCAAGTGCACAATTATAAAAAAATTTTTCTTTTATTTTTCTTGCTAATAAATCCCTTTTATGTTAATATTAAATTGTAAAATAATAATAGGTGAATTATGAGAAAATCTTGGTTAAACAACAAAACCATAGTAATTAGTGGTGCAAGCGGTGGTTTAGGTTTTGCCATTGCCAAACTTTTAATTGAAAAGTTTAATTGTAAAATTATAGGAATTGCTAGAAACGAAAAGAAAATGCTTGCTAATATAGAAACTTTAGGCGACAAAAAAAGTAATTTTAGTTACAAACTTTTTGACGTGTCAAGCAAAAGCAACTGGGTAGATTTTGCAGATGAACTAAACGCTAACAACGTTCAAGTTGACGTTTTAATAAATAACGCAGGTTTTATGTTGCCTTTTGCGAGGTTTGAAAAATATTCTGATGCTGAAATTGAAGAAATTATTAAAACCGACCTTTGCGCTTGCTTATATTCAGTTAAAGAATTGTTGCCAAACTTAAAAAACTCTACTTCCCCCGCTATAGTAAACGTTTCAAGCGCGGCTGGATTATGCGCGGTGGTCGGTCAAAGTATGTATTGCACAACAAAATTTGCAGTTAGAGGTTTTACTGAAACTCTTCGTCAAGAATACAAAAAGAAAATTTACGTGGGCGGAATATACCCAGGGTTTATTAAAACCGATATTTTAAACAGACAAAGCGAAAGCGCAAAACAAAACAAACTTGTAAATAAGTTAATGATGCCTTTAGATAAGGCTAGCAAAAAAATTGTTAAAGGAATTGCAAAAAAGAAAAAATCTATCGTTATGGGAATAGACGGCAGACCTATGAGTTTTTTAGGAAGATTATTCCCAAATTTTACGGCTAACGTTATTACTAAAGTATTAAAATCTTCAAAACTAGAAATGTTTAACGAAGTATTTGACTAGGAAGTTATTATGAAAAGAATTTTGACTATACAAGACATATCTTGCGTTGGTAAATGCTCTCTTACCGTTGCATTACCTATTATTTCTGCATTTGGAATTGAAACGTCTGTGTTGCCAACTGCAGTTTTATCTACACACACTGCATTTAATGGATTTACTTTTCAAGACCTAACTGCTAATTTAACTTCAATTACTAAACACTGGAAAGAGCAATCTATTGATTTTGATGCAATTTATAGTGGATATTTAGGTTCATTTGAGCAACTAAAAATAGTTTCAAACATATTTAATGATTTTAAGACTGATAAAAATTTTATTTTAGTTGACCCTGTTATGGGCGACAACGGTAAACTTTATTCAGGATTTAACCAAGAATTTACAGACTCAATGGCACAACTTTGTAGCCACGCAGATATTATAGTACCAAACCTAACCGAGGCGTGTTTTATGTTGCACGAACAATATATTCCACACGGTTATGACGAAGATTTTATAAAACGTATCTTAAAATCGCTGACATCTTTAGGGGCAAAAAAAGCAGTGCTTACTGGCGTTACGTTTGACGGCGTAAATTTAGGCGTGTACGGATACGATAGCGAAAAAGACGAATATTTCTCATATTTTAAAGAAAAGTTGCCAGAAAGTTTTCACGGAACGGGCGACGTTTTTGCAAGTGCTTTATGCGGTGCTCTAACTCGTGGAAAATCATTGAAAGACGCCCTTACTATCGCAGTTGATTTTACCGTAGAGAGCATAAAACACACTCTAGAAAATCAAGATAGAAACTGGTACGGCGTAGATTTTGAAACCGCACTACCCCAACTAATTAAATCGATAAATAAATAACAAAAAAACCGTTTGCAATGCAAACGGTTTTTCTAATTATACTAATTTAATAAAAAATTCAGGTTTATGGAAAGTATCACTCAACGTGGGATTTAATGCAAGAAGGTTTTTATCCGTTATTCCACCTTCAGTTTCTATTCTATAAGCGTTATATCTAATACCTATTTTTTCGTTATACCCTATTTTGTCAAGCGGAACGCTAAACTTTATACGATAATCAGTATCTGATAATTTTTCAAATTCACTCTCTAAAAAACACTCGTTTTCAGGTATCGGATATTGCTCAAGGTTGGCATCGCCAAGATTATGCATTTTATAAAGGAACTTGCAATTATTTGGGGCAACTTCTATTTCATAATACCAAGAAAGGTCTTCACCAGTGCATACAAAAGCCTCACAAACATCACCAGCAAATATAGGGCCGTTATATTTATTATCAGCGCTAAAAAACTGTGAATTTTTGCAAATAAATTCAAAAACTAGTTCTTTTTCCGTTTTTACAACGTCAACAGTGGTATAAAACTCTTTAATCTCTTCGCCCGTTCTATTGTTAAATAATTCGTATTTCATATAATTCACCTTTAATTATTTAGTTATTGTAACTTTATTGAGAGCCCTAGGTGCGTCTGGGTTATTGCCGATTGCACAAGAAATTTTACAAGCAAACATTTGTGCAAAAATAGCAAATGCAAACATACAAACTTCTTCAGGAAGACCAAAATTTATAAGCGCATCATTGCATTTTGCCTTACCCGTTAAAACGTTATCGTTAGTAACCAACAAAACTGGTGCATTAAGACTTAACATTTTGTCAATGCACTTCATTTGGTCCTCGCGAACCAGTCTTTGCATCTCGGCATCACCATTATTCTTTGCGCAATAAATTATAACTGGGGTATCTTCATTTACCATTGCCATAGGTCCGTGATAAAAATCACTTCCCGCATAACCTTTTGCTTGAATATAACAAGTTTCTTGAAGTTTAAGCGTTGCCTCTAATGCAATGGCATACGTCATACCTCTAGAAAGAACAAAACCACTCTTCATATCCTTAAACTTTTTAGCGTACTTTGTGGTTAGCACATCTATTTGAGGTATAACTTTTTCTATTTCTTGCTTAAGATTTTTCAAAATCAACAAATCTTCTTTGTGGTCTGAAAGTTCAGCAGCAAGCCATAGCATAATATAAAGTTGCGAACTAAAAGTTTTGGTTGCCGCAACACTACTCTCTAACCCAGCACCGCAATACAAATGATATTTAGCCTCTTTCGCCATAGGGCTTTCAAGGTCGTTTGTGATAGCAATAGTTATAGAGCCCTGTTCATTACCTCTTCTAATAATTTCAAGAACGTCAGCAGCCTTACCGCTTTGGCTACAACCTATTACGATACTGTTAGAATAGTTGATTTTACCCTTATAAAGAGTTACAACACTAGGAGCAGATAAACCCACTGTATATTGAGAATTAACCTCTAGCATATACTTAAAGTATATCAAGGCGTGGTCACTTGTACCACGAGCGGCAGCCACAAAGTTAGTTGCCGAACCTGCTTTAATATCTGCCACTAAATTTTTCATAGTTTCAGCATTAAAGCCCTGTATCTCACCAAAAATCCTTGGCGTTTCGCTAATCTCTTTCCACATCAAAGTTTCATTGTAAATCATTTTTAATTTCTCCCTTACTATTATTCTAGCACTACCGTTTTTATTTGTCAATAATTTTGGTAAATTCTATTTTATTTCAGGAAGAGATGCCGCTGCAATACTTTGACCTACTCTTTTATTTGACTCGTCGGGCATAGTAATATTTATGTCAGCAAATTCAGGGAATTCTGCATTAAGAACTTCTTTTGCCTTTTGAACGATTATTGCGCCACCTTCTCCACTAGTAACTCTGCCAAGTAGTAAAAGATGTTTAATTTTATAAAATTCAGAATAATATGGTATAGCATATCCAAGATAAACACCTATGTCTTCATAAATCTTTCTAGCCATATCGTCGCCGTTTTCCATAAGTTTTTGCACTACCTTGAGTTTTTCTGCAGGTGAAGAGCCTTCTTCAAATTTATACCCTGCACTTTCAGCAAGTTTAATTACGCCGTCTTGTGAAAAATATTTAACACCACAACCATAATCGCCACTCCATTCATCAACCATAGCGTTTTTGTTAAAATCTACAGGCACAAATGCAACTTCAGAAAGCCAACCGTTTAACAAGCCTTTATCGTTAATGTACCCAACTGCCTCACTAGTTCCCATTGCAATACCTAAAACACAGTTGTCTTTTAAATCAATAGCCCCAGCAAGTGCGGTTACGTCGCCGTCGTTTGCAACTTCTAACGGCGCACCTATCTCTTTTGCAATGTCTATATACATATTTTGAACGTGCGCTTTATAATCTTCCTTTGGAACTTTCAAAAATAGTGATGCAACCATAATTTTGTTATTTATATAAACGCCTGCACTTGAAACCCCGATAGCGTCAACTCTTGGCATTTTAGACGCAGCAGTTTTAATTGCGGTCATTATACCGTCGTAATGATATCTATAGTCAGAATTTATTTTAGGGAACCAAACCACTTCTTCACTATATACAACTTTACCGTCAATAACAGCGCTAACTTTTCTATCACTACCGCCTGCATCAAAACCTATTCTGCAACCGTCAAGGTGTCCGCCTATCTTAACGTTGCAAACGTTTGCCTTTGGAAAATTAACATCATTAGTTTTAATAACTTCAAATTCAGTTTCATAAACGGTTTGCATAAAATCTACGTCGAAAGCACGGCTACCACTTTGAGTATAATCAGCCTTAATTCTTTCATAAATATAATCGTCGCCATTGATATAAATTTTATATCCGCCCACAACCCACAAAATTGATTTAATAATTCTCTCTGCTATTGAATAGTTTTCTTCTTGTTTTTCACTTGCAGAAAAAATCTTCAATTCATAAATATAATTATATCCGTCATTACGCTCAACGCATAGTTTTAACGTTTTATTCTCTTCTTTTTCTACCCTATTCTTGTAATCTTTTAAAACTACGCTTATAGGATTAAAACCTTTATCAAAATTTGGCACAAACTTCATTACATAACTCCTTTGTTTTTTGTAAAATTTTATAATAAACCATTATAATAAGTTTATTCTTACTTATATTATACAATATATAGTTCAAAATAAGGTTATAAAATTATAATAACAATTTGCACAAAAAGACACTTTTACTTGCTATTTTATAAAAATTATTATAAAATTAAACTAACGACCATTTATATAGGTAGAATATGAGTGAAACAGCAGTAGGTTTTGTAAAAAATAATCTTTATTCCCCAGTAAACGTTACAGGAATATATACCATACACTATTTTAAATATGGTAGAAATTTTAAATTCAAAGGCGAACGGCACGATTTTTGGGAAATGGTTTATATTGATAGCGGTAATGCAAAAGTAATTGCCGACGATAAAGAATTTTCACTTAAACAAGGCGAGGCATTTTTCCATAAGCCAAACGAACTTCATACTATCTATACAGATGACGACTTTGCGAACTCTGCTATAATATCATTTGAATGCAAAAGTAGGTCAATTAAACAAATTGCAGGTAAAATATTTTCGTTTGACGACTATGAAAAGTCGTTATTAAACAAAATTGTTCACGAGGCGAAAATAAGTTACGTAGACAAACTTAACGACGTTTATTTAACTAAAATGACAAAAAGAACGTCTGCCCCTTTTGGTGGCGAACAAATTATAAAAAATAATACTGAACTTTTGATTGTTTCTCTTTTAAGAAAAGAAGAAAGTCAATATAAATTTGCAGAAGAATTAAGTTTAAATTTAAGTTCAAACAAAATTGTTGAAAACGTTCAAAAGATTTTATTTGACAAACTTGACAACGCTGAAAATATAAACCTTGATGAAATTTCTTATAAATTAGGTTTCAGTAAAAGTTATATTAAATCACAATTTAAAAAACAAACTGGGTCTTCTGTTATTCAATATTATATCGACTTAAAAATAGACCGCGCAAAAAAATTATTGAGCCAACAAAAATTTACCGTTAGCGAAATTGCAGACTCTTTAGGGTTTAGTTCAGTTTATTATTTTAGTAGGCAATTCAAACTTTACACAGATATGTCCCCCACCGAATATGCAAACTCAATTAAAGCCGATAACGTTTTATAATATAAAATGCTCTTCAAATTCGAAGAGCATTTTTAGTTCTAATTTACACGTTAGGAAATTCTATCGTAACATTGCCAACTGTTAACGTTAAATTATATTCTAGAGAATCTGCATTGATTGATTTATCGTGAATTTTCATTTTCCACGTCATTGACAGCATTTCACTGTTTTCATTTAATAAAATTTCAATATCATAATAAGAAAAAGTATTTTTTCCCATTTCAAACGTATAACCAGTTTTGCTTACAATCTTATTACCTTCAAAGGCAAACTCGCTTGCTTTTGAATTTATTTCACCGATATAAATACCTATAATTTGCTTTCTCATTTCGTTAAAATCATATGTACTTATTATAGAGGTGTTCCATCCATTTGAATTATTTGGCACATAAACAGTATATGTATTATCGTCATTATCTTTAACGTATCTTTCCTTGTCCGATTGATTAGTTCCCTTATTTGGATAATGAGCATAAAAACCGCTTTCAGTTACTTTCATCTCGCAATAATCTACGTCAGTTACACTTGGTCCACCAGTTAAAGTAAAATTACTAAATCCTAGCATAGTTTTATCAAACACATACTTTAACGTAACCCCATGTCTAGAATTTAAAACATGAGTATTAAAATAAATAGCAAGCCATGCGTCACCACAATTTAACGACGCCTGAATTTGAAATCTTCCACTACCGTCAGTTAGACCTACGTAACCAAATCTAATTGTTTGCAATCCTATTTTATTTTTTATACTAATTAACTCTTGTTCAGAACCATTTAAATCGTAACGATACATTAGTCCATCTTGAGTGAATTTAGAACGATTATTTTTAATAAAACTTAAAACGTTAATATAGCCCTGAACGTTACCATTGTAATCATTTTCACTTATAGTAGTAGTTTGCTGATAGTCTGTATTGTCTACTTTAAAACAATTTATATTCGCACCGTTTGTTTCTTTCACGTATATTCCGTCAATTTCTTTATTGAAAGTGCTTAAATAATAAACGTTGTTACTGTAAACTAACGCATAATTACCAAGTCTATTACTAAAATCCTCATTATATACTGTAAAATAATCAGTGGTAACAGATTTTTTCCAGTCTTGCTCGTTTATAATCCATTGTTTTTCCCACTCAGACACGGGGTCAATCGGATTACAAGCATTAAATATAAAGACACTTGAAAAAACCATACAAATCAATAATATAAAAGTTAAAAATTTCTTTTTCATAAAAATTCTCCTTAAAAAAATTTATCTTAATAAGGCAGCAGCACCTATTATGCCAGCGTCGTTGCCAAGTGTTGCTGTTATGATTTCGGTTTTTGGCGCACGCTTATATCCGTAATCAAACTTTTCACAATACGCTTTTAATCTCTCATTGAGATATTCACCTTGCGCACTTATTCCGCCACCAAGTATAAAAGCGTCAGGTCTAAAAATATTTAACATATTTAATATGCTTTCACCAAGATAATAAATATACGTATCACGAACTTTTTCTGCAGTTTTATCACCTTTTTTTGAACATTCAAACGCAGTTTTTCCATCAACTTTATCAATATCGCCACCAACGTAGTCCCACATAATACTATCTTTATCTGTTAGCATTGCCTCTTTAGTTTGCCCTATAAGAGCCGTAGCGGACGTGTAACATTCTATACAACCACTTCTTCCACAAGTACAAGGCTTACCACCTAAAAACAGTGTCATATGCCCTAGTTCTGCCCCTCGTGAATGTCCACCTTCATAAAGTTTTTTATCAATTATTATTCCACCGCCTACGCCCGTACCTAAAGTAAACATAATACAGTCGTTATAGTTCTTTGCAGCACCGTAAATAACTTCACCCAAAGCGGCAACGTTTGCATCATTTGAAATTTTTATTTCAGTATTAAAATAATTTTTTAATTTTTCTACTAGCGGAACACTTTCCCAACCCAAATTTGGTAAAAATTCTACAATGCCTTTATCACTCGACACAGCACCAGGACAACCTATGCCGATACCTCTTAACTCACCTAACTTAACTGAATTATTTTTAAGCAACTCGTTTATTTGGTCAACCATTTTTACAATAACTTCTTCAGCAGTCTTTTCCGTTTTTACACGCAATTGTGAAATTATTTTTCCATTATCGTCAACTAAACCCACCTTTACACTCATTCCGCCGATATCAACACCTATTGTATACATAATTTCTCCTGTTAATTCATAACATATTTATATATATTTTAATACAACTTATTAACCAGGTCAAGTATTTTTTTATTTACCATACTAAAATCGGTAGTAAAACAGCAAGTTTTAGCAGTTTTTAAGTAAAAAAATGCAACTTTAAAAAAAAATAAAAAATTTTCAAAAAATCTATTAAAAACACTTGCCTTTTGTTTTCAAATTTGGTATATTATATTGGCAATAGCGAACAGCACGGGAGCATAGCTCAGCTGGGAGAGCATCTGCCTTACAAGCAGAGGGTCATAGGTTCGAGCCCTATTGTTCCCACCATTTTCGCTATTGCACTTTAATGTGCGGGAATGGCTCAGTGGTAGAGCGTCGCCTTGCCAAGGCGAATGTCGCGAGTTCGAATCTCGTTTCCCGCTCCATTTTTTTATTATAGGTTTTATCCTATGTCGGTGGCGCCATAGCCAAGCGGTAAGGCACGGGCCTGCAAAGCCTTGACCCCCAGTTCAAATCTGGGTGGCGCCTCCAAAGAAACTCTGCGCTATCGAGTGTGGAGTTTTATTTTTGAATTTATGCCGCTGTGGTGGAATAGGCAGACGCAAGGGACTTAAAATCCCTCGGAGTAACATCCGTGCCGGTTCAAGTCCGGCCAGCGGCACCACGAAAATCGTTAGGAATTTCCTAGCGATTTTCTTTATTTTCTAAAACATTTTTCAACTGTCCCTTGTATCAAATTAACCTTATACCTTTCTAGGACAATTTTTTGTTTTTATCAAAAAACCGCTATTTTTGGGGTTTTTATCCCCTATTTTTATCATAAAAATTTTGTTTGGGCAAAGATTGGGCAAAAATCGTTGCCCAATTTCTAATAATTTTTTTCAGAATTTTGGGCAAAAAACAATTCTGTTATTTGTTTCAAATTTCCAAATCATATTCATACTTGCTTATTTCTTTTCTTATGTATTCTTCTGAATATGTTGTGTAACCTCTATCAACCCTACTTGTTTTTACATCTTTATCCGACTCATGTCCCGTTAACAACATTACTACTTCTGGATTCATTCCACACTCTTTAGCTCTCGTTATAAACGTATATCTAAACTCATGTAAATGTCTTTCGGGAAAAATCCTTTTTAGCGCATCTCTTGCCGATTCATTCGTCGTTGCCTTTGCCTTATCAAAATCAATCATGTGAATAATCTTTTTAAGCATTGGCGAAAATGGTATCTTCCTTATAACGTCTGCATATTGACTATTCTTTAGAATAGCACTCGTCTTTCCCCTAAGCTCTTCATTAGCATTCCAGTCTGCAATGTTTTGTGTCGCTGGTATAAAGCTACCGTTGTACTTTCTTATACGCTTACTCATTGAAAAGAAGAAATCCAACGCAATCGGGAATTTAGCATCAATAAACAAGTGCGCTTCATCACAAACAATCATGGTCCTTAAATTTTTACCGTTTTTATTTGCTTCCCTTGCGTTTATAACTTCTTGCTCTATAAATCTAAATACTAAAAGCATTTGCGCATTAGCTACTACGTTATTCTTGTTTGCAAACAAAGACTGAAAATTAAAGTCTATAAGGTTAGCACTAGTTTCAAGTGTTGACGGAGCGTTCCAAATATCTGAATATCTACCGTGTACGAATTTTTGTAAATACAATTCCGCAGAGCGCATATCCCTTAACGTTAGAGAATCGTATTCAGATTTATCTTTTAGTCTTAAAGTTTCTAATAAATCCGTAAACAACGGGAAATCTTCTGCTCTTAGTTCGGTACAATCCGTAGTTTCGTTTATACCCTTTCTTTCATAAGTTTCAACTGCAAGGTTATTTATAAGCTCTATAACGTCAGTAGAAGCCCCTACAAGCACAATCTTAAAGAAAGATTCAAGCATTTTTAAGTGCGTGTTAAACGTTATTACAGGGTCAGCAGGCGTTCCCTCTTCAGTTAAAATCTTATAAATATGGAACGGATTTATTCTGCCCTCTTTAGCGTTCCCAACGTCAATAATATTTCCGCTCAAATTCCTTGTAAGCGCAAGATATTCTGCTTCAGGGTCTAATGTAATTACTCTCGTGCCGTTTGCCCATTCGTTTAATATTAAGTTCTTTAAGAAAAACGATTTACCAGAACCAGATTTACCGATTATCATACCATTAGAGTTTTGATATAAATTACCACGTTTCCAAAGGTTAAATATAAACGGATAATGGTTTGTTTTATTTTCGCCAAGCATAATACCACCTTTGTCCATAACAAACGTTCTTACGAACGGAAATGATGCTGCTAAACTTGAACTGTTAATTCCTCGTTCATAGTTTTTAAGCGTAGATAATGGCGAAATATTAGCCGACTTAAAGCCTTCTAGTTGTAATCCATATAAAGTTGACGGTTTAAAATTACCCGTTAATATAGAACGTCGAACTGTCTTTTTGTAATTATTATCATTTAGGTAGTTGTATGCGGTAATTGTAAGGGTTACGTCAAGCAATGATTCGTTTTCCGTTTGCAAACTATCAAGTAGCGTGTGCATTGTTTCTCTGTGGGTTTCTGCACTATTCGCTTCGCTTGCCTTTTCCGATAAAATTTGTTTGGTTTCCATAGTTGATTAAATTTTGCACCGTTTTGTGTTTTGCTTGCCCTCTCTACAACGTCACGGTCAGACATTCTAGTTAAACTTTCTACACCACGTCCAACCATATCTACTTGTTTAATCTCTGCTGAATTTACACTCTTTGCTACTTCCGAAGGTTTGATATATACGTCCGACTTTTCTTCTTGAATTTGTTTTTCCTTATCAAGCATTATGCTTTTTTCTTGTAGTTCGTCGTACGATATTTCTACAAATTCTTTACCTGCCCAAAACGGAAAAGTTTGCATATAGTTTAGCTCTTGCATAAGTGCAGTTTTACTAGCAAACGCATATCCCAAAATAGGTCTAACTTGCCCGTATTCGCCTATCATATACGCTCTATGAACTACTTCGTCATATTGGTTTGTTTCTTGCTTTATGGCGTAAAACTCTTGCTCTTTTTTGTTTTTATATTCTTGCTCTTTTGATACAACGTATCTTTGTATTTTGTCAGCATCTGCAATTGCAGTAAACAATACGTTTGGGTCCTCTTTTATCTTTTCTTTCCACGCTTGAATATATGCGCTATTGTTCCTTATGCTGTTCTTATCTGGCGTTACGCCAAATTCTTGACCTATAAATAAGGAAGCAATTTCTGCCCTTAATTCTTCCGTTGCGTATTCGGGTGTACCAAACTTGTTTTGAATATCACGGTCAAGTCTATCCTTATGACCAGTTGAGTGTCCAACTTCGTGTAATGCCGTTGAATAGAATTCTTGCAAAGATATAAAGTTTCCTTCTTTGGGTAAATGAATTTCATCATTTGCAATACTGTAATAAGCATCACTACCACCATAAATGATTTTACTTTCATTTTCACTCCAATTTTTAAGGAATGAATCAGCTCTTTCTATTCTATCTTCGGGGTTTATATGTAAACTTTCTTTTTCGGGTATACCATCAATAATACTGCCATTAAATACTCTATACGTTCTTCTTAACGGATAAACGTTTTCTTTCATGTATTGTTCTTGCTCTTCTTTTGTTAGTCCGTCTAAAACTTTTCTATCAAACGGCTGTTTGGTTTCCCTATCTCTTAATGAAAAGAACTCTACGTTTACACCAGAACCTTTACCAAGTGATTTACCGTTTTCGTCGGTCTTAAAAGACCAACCGTTATCTTCCATTTGCTTATACGTTACCCAGCGATAATCGTCATATTTTCTCGCCATTGCAACAAGTGATAAAAGAAGATTATTTGAGCCACGATATTTCTTTTTGGTTATTGCAGATTCAGGTGCGTTTGATATCCAACCTTGATGCCAAATTCCTGTACCTTCTTCTAAATTAGCCATAACCATATCAACGATATTTTTTTGTGTAGGTGTTAGTTTTTCATAAGTCTTATTCCTTTCCAAACTCTATATTCACCTCCTCTTCCACGATAGGTGGACCGAATTCAAAATCGATATCGTTTGTATCGTATAAATCTTCAAACTTATATCCTTTGGGAACTTTTAATTCACTTTTTAATTTTTGTTTCATTTTTCTCCTTTTTGATTTGTCTAATCACGATTAGACAAATTTAGATTTGACTAATTTTAATCTTTTATTTAATTTATTTTTTAATCATATTAACGCCAATAAAATTAATAATTCAACAATTAAATTGAAAATGCACGGAATTTTAAATTGAAAATCTTGGGAATTTCCTTGATTTTGTTTTGATTTCATGTTATAATATAGACAAAGGAGATACATAAATGAAAAAATACTATCCTCGTCTAATTGAATCCAAAATTGAAAGCAAATTAAAATCATCCGGTGCAGTTCTTGTTGCTGGTCCTAAATTTTGCGGTAAAACAACAACGTGCATGAATTATCAAAAAAGCTTTATAAAGCTAAACACACGCCAAACTATTGACCTTGCCAAAATAAATCCCAAAGGTGTGCTCATTGGAGAGAAACCTCGTCTTATTGATGAATGGCAAACCGTACCTGATATTTGGAATCAAGTTAAAGATGCTCTTGATTTCGAATATGCTTTTGGTCAATTTATTCTAACTGGTAGCTCTACCCCTGCCGATAAAACACAAATTCATCATTCAGGCGCTGGACGTATTGTCCCCTTAAAAATGCGTCCTATGTCCTTATATGAATCAGAAGAATCAAAAGGCATTGTATCAATATCAGAATTATTTAATAACTCCTCGTTGGAATTCTTTGATATAAACAATGACTTTCAACTTGCTGATGCTGCTTATTTATTATGTAGAGGTGGATGGCCCATTTCTGTACAAGATGACAGAGATTTAGGATTAGAAATCACCCGAAACTACTATGACAGTCTATTTGTTTTTGAAAACAGCGAAAATGAAAGATTTCGCAATAAAAAGCCCGAAGTATTCAAAATGATTTTAAGAAGTTATGCTCGTAATATATCAACAGAAGCACCTTACACAACAATCATTGAGGATATTAAATCTTCAAATTCTAGAACGATGGACTCTAAAACTTTTGACGACTATATGGACGCACTTAAGGACCTTTTCATAATTGAGGATTTACTAGCTTGGAACCCTAACATTAGATCTAAAACATCTATTAGAACGTCACCTACTCGCCATTTCGTTGATACTTCAATTGCTTGCAGAGCACTAAATATTTCCCCAAACGACCTATTAAACGATTTAAAATCATTCGGCTATTTCTTCGAAGATTTTGCAGTTAGAGATTTAAGCATTTACGCATCCACTATTGATGGTGAAATCAACCATTATCGTGACAATACTGGTTTAGAATGTGACGCAATTCTACGTTTACCTAGCAACAAATGGGCAGCAATTGAAATAAAACTTGGCGGTGAAAAACTTATTCAAGAAGGCGCAGACTCACTAAATCGTCTTAAAGAAAAACTATTGAATAAGAGTGACGAAACTACCCCTGCTTTTATGATGATTTTAACCGCTTGCGGACCATTATATAAACGTCCAGATGGTATTTATGTAGTACCAATCAATTGCTTAAGGCCATAAATTCGTTAAGGTGTTAATATGTTTGTTAAAATTTCATCAGTTACAACTCAACCTGATTATATCCTTTTGATAGAATTTTCCACAGGTGAAATTAAGCAATTTGATATTAAACCACTTATATCTAAATACCCCTCGTTCAAACCTTTAACTGAAGTTCATGGTCTATATGAACAAGTTAAAATTGATAAAGGCGGTTGTGGTATTTATTGGAACGATAATATTGACTTATCTGCAACTGGTTTATATGAACAATCACTACCTTTATAAAATCTTAATTTTCTCGGCTATCGGCTAAACACCGATAGCCGTTTTTCTTTATTTTCCGCCTCTTCCCGAACTGTTACCATTTACGGGCTTCGGCGCATTGTTTGCTTTTTGCGACGGTTGAAATCGTTCGGTAGTATCCCTTATAGCCTTAATGACGGTACATTCGTAATAATCTGGCGATTTATTAGGTCTATACAAACCACTCGTTGTAAAGATTCGTAACATTTGTTCTTTATCGCCATTACACCAGAACGCAAGTCTATTCATAAGGCTCATATCTGAATTGCTGTGATTATTTTGTAAATCTTTTCCGTTATATAAGTCCTTAAATGTATCGCCACCTTTAGATTTAATAGCTTTTTCAACCACGTCACGGTCAGACATTCTCGATAATCCCTCAACGCCTTTCCCTGCGCCTTTAAGTTCTGTTCTCTTTTCACATTTTTCTTTAATTAGAGTTTCCACTTCGGTATTATCAAAGTTGACTATTCCATTTGATTTTACTGCTGTATCACCAGTAACTGCTATAAAGTGATTTTTTTGGTAAAATTCTATATCTCCCGTTTTAGAAAAAGTTCTAACGTCCATACCTTTTGTTTTACCAAAGAAATGTACACCTTTTCCACTTAACGAAGTTTCTCTATACGTTCCATCTGATTTTTGTATTAAGTCTGTTACAAGTGGTGAGTGTTCGTTTCCGTCCTTATAGCAATTATCAATATCAATACAACAAATCCCGTCTTTACCATCAAGCGCATAAGCAAGAGTCGTGTGTCCGTTTTCCCTTGCATATTTTCTTGCAGAATCAAAGTCTGTCCACGAATTAGGATTATCTGCTTCCGCATAATCGCCATTTTTACAGTTTATAGGACGTTTTTCGTACCTTTCCTTATCTTTGTTATACCAAACCTTTACTGCTACCCAGTTGGGCCTATTTTTCATTTCTTTTGGTATGTTATTTACAAGGTTATCTTCAACTTTTGCAAATGGATTAGGTTTACTTTCGCTCGGCTTATATATACTCGTATAATCTTTATCGGTTTTTCCCTTTACTTGCTCAATGAAATTATCAACCGTAAACTCTACTGTTTTTTCTTCATCTTTTTCTGCTCGATTATTCTTTGCTTTTACAACAAAACCTTCGGGTAACGATATTCGTATAGTTCCCTTTTCTTTGTTTTCTTGCAATAAGTTATTAGGAATAAAATAACTGTACCCATTAAACTCGCCATTAGGCATCTTGAATAACGTAGAATTATCTTTTTCTCGTAATTTTGCATCAGCACTTACTGAAACGTATCTAAAATTACTTTTTTCTTTATTGTCGTTCTCCGTTTTTAGGGGTTGTTCTTCTTTTTGCTCGTTTGACCTATACTCATTTTTATACTGTTCTGGCGTACTGTTTTGCATTTCAACGAATATTTGATGTGCAGATACTTTTACTCGCTCATCACTTCCGTATTTATACGCAGTAACTTCTAAATCTCCCGGCATTGATAGACGTAGTGCTCCATCTTCGCCATTTTCTGCCTCCTTAAAAAAGGAATTTGGTAAGCCAAAAGTATATCCCGCTAAGCTACTGTTATTTGGGAATTTAAACAGCGTGGATTTTTCTCGTTCTTTAACTATTGCGTCTTGCGGAATTACAGGAGAAAACCAACTTGTTGTACCTTCTTTAGGTTCTTTGTAATAGTCTTTATTTGTCGTTCCGTCCACGATATTTTTGAATTCTTCTGCCGTTATTTCAGAATCATTTCCGTCTTCATCACGTAGTGAAATAATATCGCCCGCTGGAATAGTTAGTCGGAAAGATAATTCTCTATCGTCACTTTTCATATCAACTATTTGGGTTGCGGACTTTACTCTATTATTAAAAATCAAGTATGTATTTCCAGCGTATTCACTATCATTAGGCATACGGAATACTGTAACCTTATCAAGTTTTTTAATTAACGCATCTTGCGACACGTTAACGTTTAACCAATTCTTTTTTGTTTGTTCGTTATCTGGCATTTCGCCCTCCTTGTCTAATTCTTCTTTAAATTCTTTTAGCATTTTGCGATAGCTCGTTATATATCCATCGACTACCGCAGGGTGTGACGTTATTGTAAAATTTAATCTATCTTCGTCACTATTGTTAATCGTTATGCCTTTTGCCCACTCTTTATTTGAAGGGCTAAATCTACCGTCAGAATCTAATCTCTGAACGGTGTTAGCAAGCACATAACTCATACGTTCTTCACCATATAAAGCGTGTAATTTAGGGATATTTTCTGTATTTAAATGCATACCGTCAAAATTATTAGTAATATCTTTTTCAATATCGTACATACAGTCAAAATTTACCAACAATGCTTCTAACGGCATTTTTTTATTGAACGAAGCTCGCATTGCAAACATTGCTGACTCGCCACCAAGTTTTAGTTCTTCCTCGTCTATATCTCGACCTATTTTTAAGAAGGTTATATTCTTTTCTTCTAACGATTCTTGCGACATATAACATACGGGCGCTGCGATTATATAATCGTCTGCTTGTTCCTTAATTCTTGGTTCTTCATATTCAATAGCAAGCTTATCTTTGAAATAGTAAAACGCAGTATCTTTGCTGTCCTTACCAAAATATTCAAATTCGTTTTCTTGACCACGAATTACGTCTTTATAATTATCAAAACAATAATTTTCAAGATAAATATTTACGTCATCAACAGAACTTAAGCTAACGTCTTCTTTTGCAAAAAATTCAGAGTATAAATTATCTAAAATATTGCCCTTTTCAGAATATAAGGCTTGATAATACTTTTCATCCAAATTTAAACTGTCTATACCCTTTTTAAGTTGACCTTTTGAATATATTTCGTGACTATACTTAAAGACTTCGTGTGATGGTAAACTTTTAATTTGTTCTTCAAATTTATTCCACTCGCTTTGCACGTCGTTAACTACCGCTTCTTTATAATCTTCAATCTCTTCTGGTTCATTAAACTGCGACATATACTCATCATATTTATTAGAGTATTTCTCATAATTTTCTGCACCGATTTCTTTTAAGAACTGTTCGTCAAACTGCCACAAAGGATAAGTGGCGTAACCGCTTTGTTTAGTAAAGCCTGTTTCTTTTGCAATACCTAAATCCAACAACTGATTAGCAAACGGGCAATTATTTACGTCAATATATGCAGTATTTTTATACCCGATAAATTCGCCAAACGACTTTGTTAATATCTCATACTGTCCTAAATCCTCGTTTTTGTTTGCATTATACTCGTTAAGTCTTATGGCAATACCGTATTGTTTATCGTTAGTAATTCCGTCAGAAACGGTATATAGTTCAAGCGTTGGTTTTAATCTAACTTCTTCATTATTAAAATCCTTTACCTTAAAATAATGGCTTGGTTTTATAGTATGTATTTCTGGGTTATAATGCTTGGAATGCTTTAATACTGAATCCACTATGCCTTGACTTACCCCGTATCCGGGGACTAGTTTATAGTCCGCTTCTAACTGCAACGCATCATTAAATAGGAACTCGTAAAACTCTTTTCCTTGCCATCTATTTTTATTTTCATCAACAGCTACAATCTCTCCGTTTTCAAGTGTGAGCAGTATATTGTCAAGCTTACAAGCATCTAATAAATATTGCGTAATTTTAAGTTCTTCTACTTTTTCATCGGTTATTATGTATTCGCTATAGTAATTTTGACAGTAGTTTTTTATGAAATCAGCACCTTCACTATAATTGTTTACACTTGCGAATTCTTCTCCTATAAAATCCAAATACAAATCATTTAATAGACCATCTCCTGCTTGATATAACGCCCTATAATGTTCATCATTAAGATATTCTCCCTCTGTTATTACAGCGTGTAGTTCATTCTTGACATGTATTTGATAGTTGTTTGAAATAATTTCTTCTGGTGAAAGAGTTTTCATTTTGTTTATAAAGTCTGTATGTTCTTTCTCTACCCGTTCAATTACCTTTTCTTTGTACTTAACGTTAATATCAAGGAAATCTAATGCTTCCTCATCCGACATATTTTCCATTTCGTTTAGTATAATTTCTTCGGCTTTATTATAGTTTTCGCCCATAAGTATTGGTTTAAGAGTATATTCAGAAAATTCGTCATACCACTCATCATACGCAACGTCTTCAAAGCCTTCTGACCACTCTGTATTTTCAAAGTGTTCTTTAAGTTCTACTAAAACGCTATCTGCTGCATATCCGCTTTAGTTGCTTTCTTTTTATCGTCCGAAAGATTTTCACAAGAACGTAGCAGCGAACTATCTGCGTCATCCTTAAAAAGCCGTATATTAGTTTGGCTGTTTATTATCCCGTACTTTTTAACGAAAATATCGTACTGACTACCTAATACCCATTGTTCGGTTTGTAACTTTTCGTCACTACAACCGTCGTTTTGTAAACTCAATAAATTACGCAGTTGTTTACGAATATTTATCATTCCGACTATGCGCTGGTAAGCATCTTTGGGATACGACGGTACAGTTTGCTCAACCATACTGTCCCCGATACGCATATACAGTTTTCCGTCTTGTGCCTTAAAACATAGCGGTTTTACGTCATAATCGACCTCTATTGTGCTTGTTTCTTCTTGTAAAGGCGGTTTTTCAGGATTAACGTAAACTTGGCTTGGTAGGTTTAATATAGCCTCTTCTAAAGCATTACTTAACTCTCTTTCGTCGGGTTTAACGGTTAATGATATTGCGCCGTATAATCCACGCTCTTCAGTAAGACTACCTAAAACCATTTCAGGGTGTTCTATAAAGTAATTGTTTAGCGTATAACCTTGACTGTTTTCGCCTGTACCTATCCAACTGTTATCTTCTAATTTAGCGTCGATAATCCTGCACCTACAGACATACCAATAGCTGCAGTAGCCCAAATACCAGCAGCAGTAGTAAGTCCTCGCACTACTTCTTTATGGTAAAATATCATCCCTGCACCAATAAAGCCAATTCCTGAGACAACTTGAGCAGCAACCCTAGATGAATCGGCACTGGAAAATCCAAACACTGATACAAGGGTAAATAAACATGCACCAACACAAACAATAGTGTGAGTTCTTATACCTGCTTCCTTAAATCTAAGTTTTCTTTCAAATCCAATTGCAAATCCTAAAAGTAAGGATAATACCATTTAGTAACAATTGTACGCCGTGGTGACGGAAGTTTACGTGGATAAACGACGCCATATCACAGTCAACCGTCGGCAAAAGGTGGTTAGAGCGTTGAACGATAGTGGTTTTAATGCCAAGTTCAGCAAGGTTTTCTGCCATTTCAAGACCGATAAATCCACCGCCTATAACAACTGCCGTTTTAGGCTGTTTCTGCTCAATAAAACCACGAATTTTAAGCGTATCTTCTACGGTACGAAGTGTGAAGGTTCTTTCGTTTTCAGTATAGAAATCGGGCAATATCGGTTTTGCACCGGGTGACAAAATGAGTTTATCGTAAGTTTCGGTAAAACTCGTTCCCGTTTTTAAGTCAGTTACGTGGACGATTTTATTTTTGAGGTCAATGTCGGTTACTTCGTTATTAACTTTTGCTACAATTCTAAAACGGCGAAAGAAACTTTCGGGAGTTTGAAGTGTCAAGTCTTCCTTATCTTCAATAACGCCACCGATATAATACGGCAAACCACAATTTGCGTATGAAATATAACCCGAACGCTCAAAAATAATAATTTCTGCGTGTTCATTGAGTCTTCTTATTCTTGCTGCGGCAGTTGCACCACCTGCAACCCCACCCACGATTACAATTTTCATTTTACCCTCCGATAAAGGCGTTTTTAATTTATTTTAGTTGTGATGGCAATTTCCCTTTCCACAACCGTGTTCACCACAAGTGTGCGCACCGCCACCGTGTTCATGGTCGTGGTGAGAGCATCTAACGTTTGGATTAAAGTTGAGTTCGTTTTTCAAAAATGCTTCAACTGCGCTGTCGCAATCGCCACTAACGCCACCGAATAATTTAATACCGAGTTCGTTAAGCGCACTTATAGCACCACCGCCTATTCCACCACAAATAAGAACGTCAACGTTGTTTTCTTTTAAGAAACTTGATAATGCGCCGTGACCTTGACCGTTAGTGCTAACAACGGTTTTAGAAATTATTTTATCGCTTTCTATATCGTAAATCTTAAACTGTTCGGTATGCCCGAAATGTTGAAAAATTTGTTCATTGTCATAAGTTACTGCAATTTTCATAATAGAGTCTCCTTTATTTGTTATAAGTATATTATACCCCTTTTTACCATTTTTTTCAATTGTTTTGAGTATTACATTTAAAAACAAAAATCTTTACTTTCAAAAGCCGATTTTAGCCTAAAAAGTAAAGATTTTAAGTGTTTTGCTCGTTTATAAGTAAAGTTAGTCAACATTTAGTATATTTATTTTCTTCATTTTTAGTAAGAAAGCGTATGCTACGAGTGAAACGATTGCATCAAAGGCGTTGCCAATACCGAATAATAATGCTATTCCGATAAGCGTTGGTTCCCACACTCCACAAAGATAAAGAACAAATGCACCACCATAATAAATGGTATTTGTCACTACTGATTCAAAGAGCATATAGTTGGTTTTACCAAGTCCGTAAAAGGTTGAATCGAATACGTTTTGAA
>SVIP01000012.1 GCA_015069425.1 Clostridiales bacterium
CTAAAATTCTAATATGCTTTTTTTCGGAAAAGTCAGGTAATTCGCCCATAATATGCTGACATATCATAGTATCCGTATAAAAAGCTGCGGTGGTATCACGGTTAGGGTTAAGATATTCCGCTGCTTGGTACACTAAATTTACAGGCAAACTTTTTCTTTTATCTTGTATTTCACGAACCAAATCTTCTAAGTTCTTTATTTTGTATTTGTCTAAAAAAACTTGTAAATTCATTATTTTTCAACTTTGCTTATATTCTTCGCAATTTGTCTAAATATCTCAGTAGGAACAGCCTCGCCTAAAGACTGCCTAATGTTAATATCGTTTTGAGATAAATATTTTTCCTTATCTTCTAAAGATAAAGCGTTAAGCTCTTCTAATGTATGATTAGTCCATTTGAAGGTTTCAGGTATAGACATCATACGCATTATTTCACGAATACTGAAAACTCTATCGTCAACAGGGTGTACTGTCGCCTGACTTGCTAAAATGTCGTTTCTTGTATGAACGCAAGGAGCAACTTTATCCCAATATTGTCTTGTATATTTATCGGAGTTTCCGTTTTTAGTATAGATAATCTCTCCATTGCGGTAATAATGAGGCAATCTACTCTTATCAGTATTATCGAAAGCACTTTGCCCTTCTTTTAGCAACTCTATCCAATTACGCATTTCGGGTGAATATTTTCTAAAGTAGTGGAAGATATCCTTAGGAGAAATTTCACCCATAACTTTTAAGCTTGGTAAATCTCCAATAATTTCCCTTAAGGTTTTTTCTTTACGATAAACAGGATAAAGAATTTCGGGAGTAATGCCTAAATCTTTTCTTGCACCAATTACCAACGTTCTTGTTCTACTTGAGTTTGCACCGTAATTTTTAAAATTCAAAACCTTAAACTCAATATTGTATAAATCACCTAAATTCGTATTTATTGCGTCTTTTATTTTTTTGTCCTTTCCGTCTAAGTCCGTGCAAATTGTGGTTAAAAAAGCTTTTACGTTTTCTAGCACAAAGAACTTGGGTTGGATTTGTTTAATCAATTCTAATGAAGCAACAACTAAAGAATTTCTTTTGCTTTCATCACCTTTTTTATGATTAGCAACGGACATACCTTGACAAGGTGGTGTAGCAACAAGAACGGTTAATTCATCCATTTTCTCTTTCGTTTTCCACAATTCTACTTGCGAAAGAATTTTTTGTTTTGTTTCTTCAAGCAATATATCTCCTTGAATATAACCGCTTTCATATTTACATTTATTATTAGCTCTTTGAACATCAAGGCGACGTTGTAATAATTCGTTGGTTGCAACGCAGTTGAACTTTTCCATTTTAAAACCATAACAGCCAATACCTGCACTACTAAATAATGAAATATACGTTAATTTACTCATTATACATTCTCCTCAGGAACAACGTCCATAACATCCGCAATATTACAAGAAAATACAGCACATATTCTCAAGATTACATCCATACTAACAGGTTGATTCTTACCAAGTTTAGCTAAAGTAGCTGTGCCAATATCGGCTTTTACTCTCAAATCAGTCTTTTTCATATTGTTATCAATAAGCAATTTCCATAGCTTGTTATAATTTACCGCCATAATACACCTCTAACAATTTATATTATTATAGCATTTCTAAAATAAAATATCAAGTAGAAATATTCGCATTTTGGAATAATTTATTCCTTTCATTGAATTTTACATTCCTATTATAGTATAATAAATATGACAATATCTGTCATCATTATTAAAATTTTTATATAGTACCCTCATTCCCTATGTGATTGCAGGACGTGTGCTTGTCGTGATGCAAGTCTGTTTGCTAATTTGAAAGTTCCAATAAGACTAATTATGGTGTGCCACGGAAGTCCTAAACCGAAAAAACGGTTTAGGACTTTTGTTTTGCCAATGGTTGCCGACAAAAGGTAGACGCCTAACTTTTGTTATTTTAGAGTGATAGCAAAACCAAAAACGCGAACAGAATTTCTGTTCGCGTTTTTGGTTTTATAAATTTTTTTATAGTGATTTAGGTATCCAAATTTTAAATGCTGCTTTTGCTTGGTCAGTTTCGTCTACTAAACTCGGTTTGCCATTTTTGAAAACGTTAAACGCTCTTACGCTAAAGTTTCCCCACCAAGCGTCATCAATAATAACGCGACTAACGCGTGTTGTCGTGCAATCGTGTGGACGGCGAGCAGCCTCTGTGATTGCCGTTCCAATCCAACCATCAGGTTTATAAGAGTAGCCGCTAGATAGTTCGATTATAGAGCCTACTGGCAACGTCGCTCTGTCAAACTGTTTTGTACAAATAAAGTTATTAGAGATGGTGTCTCCAGATATAACTTTATAATGGCGACCACTAGGATCGTTAGAATTCCAATATCCAAATTCAGTCCATCCGTAATCAGAAAGTTCAACGTAATTTTCGAAGCTGTAGACGGAATTAGTTATTTCAAACGGATGTTTGACAGCGTTATATACGCTTTCAATACAAATATCTCTAGCTTCTTCACTTACACCAGAGGGACGGAATGAAAGTCCTGTTATGTCATAGCCGGTAAAGGTGTAAGCAAACGTTAAACCTATTAAATATCTGCCGATTTCTTCATCCATATGATAACCGTCCCTAGTTAACGTGTCTCCAAGCCAGCTAGTTCTTGCGTTTTGAACGACGGTACCGTTTGGAACGGTAAAGCTTATATGCGCGTTGGTTAATATTTCCTCTTTGGTTGAATCTACTATAGCGTTGTACATGGTTAGTTGTTCGTTATTATAAAAGGGGAAATGTGGATGGTCAACAAGGTCTTGTTGATAAGCCCACGTCATTTGCCAAACGATTTTTGCTTCAGGTCGGATTGCTTCAACTTCGTTGATGATATTCTGTAAAGGAGAATAGGAAGAAGATATGCCACTATACCCACTTGATTGCTGTAAGGTAATATAATCCCAATCGTCATTGTTAACGCCGTAATAGAAGGTTTTGTCAAAGGCTGTATGAGTCCAAGCGCCGTCAACGTAATCTGAGAAACGATATGCGGCACTTTCGTTTTGAATATTATTAAGATTAGTTTGGATGTCTAATCCCGGAATAGCCAGATAGCTTACTCTGAAATTTGTAATCCCCAAACTTTCAAGAATGTTTGGTAAATAAGTGAACGGGTCTTCGGTGAAGCTATTTCCTATACCTAATATTTTAAGGGGATTAGAACGGTCCCATTTTCTTTTTAGTGGTTTTCCGTCCATATTTCCTATTAAACTCCACTTAGAATTTTCTTTTAAATATACGTCTTTACTGTTTACGTCAAGGTAATATTCCCCATTGTTTCCAACGCCATCTAGCGGAATAGTGTAGCCGTTGATAAGGCTATCTTTATTGATAACGTGGTCGCCTATTGTGATCGTTGAGTAGCTAGGTGGTGGGTCGCTAGGTGGTAGGTCGTTAGGCGGTGGGTCGTTAGGTGGTGTGCAGCCAAATAAAAAGGCCGAGCCTAACATTATGGCAGATAAAAAAACGTAATTAATTTTTTGAAAAATTGCATATGACGACTCCTTTAACCGACGGTTCTTGCTTACGTCAATTCTCATCAATATAATTCATTATAACAAAAAAGGTATTGTAAATCAAGAGAGATAAAAATAATTTTGACTTATAACTAAAGAACTCTTACGTTTCGATTGTAAATTTTTAGTAAATCAATATTGATTAATGAAAAAGCGTGCTTGACGAGAAGAATAAGTTGCCGTTCGATTAATATTTTTTAAAAAAACCGTAAAAATCGTTGACAAACAAAAATTGAAAGAGTAAAATAAACTCAAATTTGAATATCACAAAAAACGACTATGAAGAGGACGGTCGGATTGTAAAGACCTACAGAGAGTTGCCGTGTGGTGCGAGGCAACGGTAAAGCAGTCCAATGACTTATCACCCCTGAGTCGAGGGACCGAAAGGTTAACGCCTAGTAGACTCCTTCCGTATTGCTGCGTTAAGGCAAAGGGCTTGTAAGAGCTCGGTAAGTGACGGATTTTCCGTAATTTGAGTGGTACCGCGAGTATAGTAATAATACCCGTCTCAAAGAAAACTTTGAGACGGTTTTTTGTTTTATTCGGATTGATAATTCAACCAAGTGATTGTCGTAAGGAGGCAAAAAAATGGATTACAGTTTGAAAGAAGTTGCGCGAAGGATAAAAGACCTTCGTGAGGCAAGTGGCTACACGCAAGAAGAGTTAGCGAGATTAACCGGCGTGTCTGTGGAAGACTATAAGGTTTTAGAAAAGGGCGAAACGGATTTTAGTTTCACGTTTATTTACAAATGCGCTAAAGCGTGTGGCGTTGAAGTCGTTGATTTGCTTGAAGGAACGAGCACCACGCTTTCGTCGTTCACCATTACGAGAAAGGGCGAAGGTCTTAAAATCGTTAAAAAGCACGGCGTCGTTTACGACAACCTTGCGCCTAAGTTTAAAGATAAGCTTGCAGAACCGTTTTTGGTTAAATTCCCCTATATCGAAGAAGAACAAAATCAACCTATACAGTTGAGTTCGCACAACGGTCAAGAGTTTGACGTAATAGTAAAAGGTTCGCTTAAAGTTCAAATAGGCAACCACGTAGACGTGCTAAACGAAGGTGATTCGATTTTTTATAACAGTTTGTTGCCTCACGGTATGATTGCGGCGTCGAAAGGTGGTTGCGAATTCCACGCCGTCGTATTAAATCCGCAGGACGGCACGGTTAGTGAAGAATATCCCGAAGCACCGATTATCGCAGAAAAATTAGCTAAAAAGAAAGCAAAAGCGCAAACGGTTGCGGATAACTTTATTGAATCTTCGTACGACGAAAACGGAGTGTTTAACGGTATAACGTTTAAAAACGACGACAAGTTCAACTTCGCGTTCGATTGCGTTGACGCAATTGCGGAAAAGAATCCCGACAAGCTTGCAATGTTGTGGGTTGCAAACGATAAAACGGATAGACGTTTCACCTTTAACGATATGAAAAAGTATTCTGCAAAAACCGCAAACTACTTTGAATCGCTAGGCATCAAAAAGGGTGATACGGTAATGTTAGTTCTAAAAAGGCATTATCAATTCTGGTTTTGTATGCTTGCGCTCCATAAAATCGGCGCAATCGCAATCCCTGCAACGAACCAGTTAGTAGAGCACGATTTCGAATACAGGTTTAAGGCGGCAAGAGTAAAGGCGATAATCTGTACGGCGGACGGAGAGGTTTCCGACGAGGCCGAAAAAGCGGCTAACGCTTTCCCCGAAATGATAAAGGTTATGGTTGGCGGAAGTAAAGAGGGGTGGAACGATTTCAACGTTGAAATGGAAAGGTTTAGCACTCATTACTACCGCACCGAAAATACGCCTTGTGGAAACGACCCGATGTTAATGTTGTTCACTTCGGGCACGACGGGGTATCCGCGTATAGCAACGCACTCGTATAAGTACGCGTTGGGGCATTATCCCACTGCAAAGCATTGGCACAACGTAAATCCGAACGGACTTCATTTCACCATTTCCGATACCGGTTGGGGTAAAGCACTTTGGGGTAAACTCTACGGTCAATGGCTTTGCGAGGCTGCAACCTTTACCTACGACTTCGAAAGATTCCACTCGGAAGATATTCTTCCTATGTTTGCAAAATATCATATTACGACGTTTTGCGCTCCGCCTACTATGTATCGTTTCTTTATAAAAGAAGACTTGTCCAAATACGACCTTTCTTCTATAGAATACGCAACCACCGCGGGTGAAGCGTTAAACCCCGAAGTTTTCAATCAATTTAAAAAGGCAACGGGGCTAACCATAATGGAAGGCTTTGGCCAAACGGAAACCACTCTTTCAATTGCAAACTTCGTCGGCTCTACGCCTAAAATCGGCTCTATGGGTAAACCGAGTCCTCTTTACGACGTAGTCGTATTAGCCCCCGACGGCAACGAATGTAAGACGGGTGATACGGGTGAAATCTGTATTCGCGTTTCAGACAAAGCGCCTTGCGGATTGTTTATCGGATATTATCTCGATGAAGAAAAAACGCGTGAAGTATGGCACGACGGATATTATCATACGGGCGACCAAGCCACTATGGACGAAGACGGATATCTTTGGTACGTAGGTCGTATCGACGACGTAATCAAATCGTCCGGATATCGTATCGGGCCGTTTGAAGTTGAAAGCGTTATAATGGAAATCCCTTACGTTTTAGAGTGCGCAATAACCCCCGTACCCGACGAGGTGCGTGGACAAATCGTAAAGGCTACGATAGTTTTAGTCAAGGGTAAAACGGGCACGGAAGACGTTAAAAAGGAAATTCAAGAATACGTTAAAACGCACACCGCGCCGTACAAGTATCCAAGAATAGTCGAGTTTGTCGACGAATTGCCGAAAACTATAAGCGGTAAAGTAAGACGTGTGGAAATCCGTAAAAACGACCTAGAAAAAATGGGTAAATAAATTTTACGGCGATTATTTTCAAGATAGCAAGGTGAAGAATGTATTTTGAAGAAATTCAATTAGGATACGAGATTCAACTAAATCCCGTAAAAATAGAAAAATCAAAAATGTTGGACTTTGCGCGCGTCTATGACAACGTACCTTTGCACGTAGATGAAGAATACGCTAGCAGAACACCCTTCAGAAAGATAATAGCACCAGGCGTAATGACATTTATGTCCGTTTGGGCGGAATATTTGAAGGTGGATTTATTCGGTGAAGAACTTCTTGCAGGCAAATCCACGAAAATCGAGTGGTTTAAGCCCGTATTTGCAGACGACGTGTTGACGTCCAAAGCGGTAGTGACTAAACTTACCGAACGAAACGCGAAAAACGGAATAGTCGAACTCACGATTTCCGCCTATAATCAAAGTGGCGAATTGGTGTTGACCGACGTGACGGAAGCGATAGTAAAAAAGAAAATATAAGGGCGTTTAAGATAGTTCGTACTTTTCGATATTTGTATGCGGATTAGTGAAAGTTCTTAAACAAAAAGTTCGGTTGATGATTTATTAAACGATTAACCCCCCGAGTAAACGCTCGGGGGGTTGGTTTTTAAACAATTCTATTCATTTTTAATACTGTTTACTAGGTATTAGCTTTAAAAACTGTCGTAATAAACTACGTCGTTTAAGTTTCTAAATTTTGAATGAAGTTCCAACGGTTTAGAATCGTCTGCAGGGTAGCCCATAACCAACAAAGCCATGGGAACAACGTTTTTGGGGATATTAAACGTTTCAATCATTAATTTAGGATTAAAGTGCATCACCCAACAACACCCAACGCCAATATCTTGTGCTTTAAGTATCATATGCGTTGCGACGATTACGGCGTCAACGGGAGAGGAGAGTGCTCCGTCGTAAGGCCTTACCCAACTTTCATCCGCGTTATGACACACTAGCATAGCCGTGGGCGCGTTAAAGTGGCATTTAGTACACTTTTTTAGCTTTTCTATTGATTTATCGCTATTAAGTACGAGTATTCTTTGCGGTTGATAATTACAACCGGTAGGCGCTTTGTGTCCTGCGTCGATAATCTTTTCAATATCGCTTTGCTTTAACCGTTCACCTTTAAATTTTCTTACCGAATATCTTTCAGAAATAACCTTATCAAATTCCATCGCTAAAACCTCTCGTTTGATGGTTTCAATTATAACAAAAAACCAAAAATTTTACAAGTGCATATTTCGTTAGGTTTAAATTTAAATGCAAACCGTTCGTGCGGGGTTTCTGCCCCTTGATAAGGGGAAAGCAAACGTTAGTTTGCGAGGGGTTTGCCGTCTCCGGCGAGGAAGGGAAACTAGCAGAGCCGTAAAATAAAAAGCGTTAGAAAATCTCTAACGCTTTTATTTGGTTTAATATTATCAACTTACCGTAGAAAAAAATGGATTTTTTTGTCCAATATGATTAACTAATTCTTGATAAGTAAGCTCTTCTTTTATTAAATCAAGAATTTCTTTTAAACTTTCAAAATCAGCTTCTACTACTGATATTTTTGCATTTGGTAAAGTTGGATTCGTTAAAAATGCCGTTGGATTCATTTCTTTTGCTTCGTCACCAAAGTCGGCTACGTTTTCTCTTTGAATAAATAGCATAGGTATTTGTGTTTCAATAACTTCGTATTTTATCTTATCACCATCTACAACTTCTTGCACGTAATAAACTGTTTTCATTTCAATATCAAAATGTCTAGAAGTTTTAACCAAACCACCCATTTTCGTATTATATTTAGGTTCAAAAACAGTAGTTAAACCATTTATATAAACGTCGTGACTGTTTTTATTTGGTAGAATAGAACCATTTTCAACTGCTTTAACAGAAGAAATTCCACTTACGTCATAAATATTTACCCAGTATGTTTCATATTCGTCAATCCCTATACTTTCCAAAACTTTACAACCTAAAAGCTGCCCCGTGGTTGCAGAATATACTTCTTCATACCCATCAATAATCAGATCTTTTGTCGCATCTCTCTTTGCACTCATTACTATTGCAAATTCTTCATTAAAAGATATAACTGCACTTGTTTTTACTGCAACACTTTCTAATCCTAAATATTCATAGAAATATCCAGTAACTACATCTTCGTTTCTTACAAATTCAATTTGCTTCATAGACATTACCCCTTTAATAGTAAGGGCAACATTAAATTTAAGGTAGTCATCTTTCATTTCATAATTTAAAACACCACCAGAGGCTATATCAATCCTACCTTTATTAATGTTATTTTCCGTATCAGCAAAAAGTTCTATTGAAAATAGGTTGTTACCTACCAACATTTGCGTTTGCTTATCATTTAATACAATTTTTACATTGAAGCCAGCTGCAGAGCCACTCCACTCGGCATAATTGTCTGGATTGCTATTTATAAATGCTTGGTATGCGGTCGCAATCGCTTCTCCAGCCGCATATACTATATCAAACTTTTCAAGCATTTCGCCCATATTTACAACGCCTTCCCACAAAACATACATTTGTTCCCCCATATGCTTCTTGTTTATGTTAGCAACGGAAACGGTATTAGTAAAATCTAAAACGGGCGAACTATCAACGGCAAGGTTTTGTGTTGCGAAAGCTTCTGGCATAAACGACCAAGGGTCTGGTCTCTCCAAAACTTCGTCAATAACAGCCTTTGCCATGTCCACAATGTTGTATATAGTTAAAGTTGCCGTTAATATCTTTGTGTTATAATTAGGATTAGTAAGAATTGCCTTTGCTTCATATTTGCCAACTTCAGTATCTTTGTTGTCGATATATTCAACACTGGTCCCCTCAGGCAAGTCACCTTCTATTAATATACTCTTTTCTTCACCAGTATACATCACTTTTCTATCTTCAAAAACAATGCTTGACGGAAAATCAATTTTGTTGATTTTTAACTTGGCTGTTTTAGTATAATCGTTATAATTTTCTTTTGTCACCTTTATAGTAATCTCATATTCGCCAGCATTTACAAAAGGCCCCGCGTTAATGTATTCAACAGTTGCACCTTCTGGTAGACCTGTCGCTTCAATAGTATGTTCTTCGCCATCATAGTCTAATGTTTGGGCATTAAAAACTATCCCAGTAAAATTTTCTTTCTCAGGGCCTTCTGGCTGATTGCAACCAACAAAAAACATGCCTGCACACATTACTGAAACAATGGCTAATAAGGCAATCAAACACTTATTCCTCATAAATTTCTCCTTTTTATTTGTTATATTCTATATTTTTTACGAAAGATTTTCATGAGCAAAGTTGTATAATCATAATAACTATATGAAAAATAAAACTGACCAAAGCATATCCAAAGCCAAGACCTGTTGCAAGTCTTAAATAGTTATTAGACTTTCTCCATCCTTTGAGTTGAGTAAAACCATCAATAAAAATTGCCACAACAAAAGATAACGACAAATACATATTTAAGGGCAACAAAGCACAAAGCAATGGTCCAAGTAGTACTAGTCCAAGAAAAATGCCTGTACAACGTGCGCACAAGGGCAATTGAAACCCATAAATATGAAAAGACCTATCAGAAAGTTGATGGCACCGAAAAAGTTTGCCAAAGAAACACATCCATTTCTTCCATCTAGCATACTGTTTATTAGTCATCTAGTTTTAAAATTCTTTTCCACATTTTTTGCATTTTCTAACTGTTTTAGCTTCAGTCTTATTTTTTGCTCCGCACAACAATCCAATAGGGCCACACAATAAATATCCGCAACAAGCATCACCTTTGTCAAAATTTGATGATGCTTGATATGTTACAAATTCAACGTTTTTTGATCCACAAACTGGACACCTAACAACATCGTCTTGTTGTTCTATATTGTCTAAATATTTATTTTCTTCCATATGATTTTCCAATAAGTTTTTTCGCTTTTGCGTTTTTATTATAACTTATTTACGATACATTGTCAACGCGTTTGCGTATTATATTTATTTCTTTTGCGTAGTATAATAAAATAAAAGGAATCAACTTTTATGGATATTATCGCAAAAATAGAAAAATTGAAAAGTGAACGTGGTTGGACAGATTATGAACTCGCGCAACAATCAATGGTTACGCAGTCAACAATCGCATCTATGAAAGCGAGAAATTCGCCACCAAAGTTAGACACGTTGCAAGCAATATGCAACGCATTTGGAATAACGCTCGCACAGTTCTTTCTGGAAGATGAAAAAATAGAAATTTTAAGCGAACAAGAAAAAAGCCTTTTAGAGAGCTTTAGAAAACTTCCCCCCAAAAAGCAAAAAGCATTAATTGATTTATTATAAAAAGCAAAAGCAGTTCAAGATTTTGAACTGCTTTTATTGTTTTCGCTTTTTAAATGATTAGATTTTTACTAATAAAAAACGCTGTTGAACCTTAGGTGGTTTAGTAGTGTGCCAAGTGGCAAGTAGGAGGAAGGGGTTTGCCGTCTCCGGCGAGGAAGGAAAACTAGCAGAGCCGTAAAGTAAAAAGCGTTAGAAAATCTCTAACGCTTTTTTGTATCTTTTAAATATTTTTATTTTTTGCCCTCTCTTTCAAATAGTTATACGCCTTCATTTTTGTCTTTGCTTGTTCACACAATACCGTTGAAGGCTCTAAATAACCATTTTCTAGGTAGCCCATGCCTGGGCAATAACTACAAAAATCACAATATTCTTCTTTATAGCATTTCTTTAGATCTTTTATTGTTACCTTTTGCCATTTATATAATTTGTTATCCTCTTCCTTGTCTTTTGCGCCTTGCCATAAATCTTTTAATGATGTTTCCTTAAGAATCCCAATAATATATGGCATAGAAACACAAACGCTAACTTCTCCAGTAGGCCTCACGCACAAACTTGCAAATCCTGCAAGGCAAGGTGAACTGTCTTTAATTTTTTCATAATCACGTTTTACAATGTTTTTTCCAACATATAATGGCGATTTTTCGTCAATATATAATTTAAAAAGATCTTCTTTATCTACTTTATATTGCATTGTTTTTTTATCGCCTTCTATCGTAGGAATTAAAGAAATATCTGCAATAGAAGTTGCTTTAATTTCTTCAGCAAAACTTTTTACTTTAATACAATCCATACAATTAAAATTTAACAAAAAGTTTTTTATTTGGACGTTTACGTTATCTGCTCTTAATTTATTTATTAACGAAAAAGTATTATAAAAAGACCCTATTACATCTGTTACTTGTTCGTGCATTTTTTCTTCAGTGCTATACAAACTTACACATAGGCGATATACGTATTGATTAATAATCTCATCATAAAGATCTTTATTTTTATAAAGCATTTGTCCATTTGTAAAAATCTCAACCGACATGTGTTTGCTTCTAGCATATTTTACAAGTTCAACAAATTTTGAATGTAAAGTTGACTCGCCACCAGAAAAAGTAACACGAAAACAACCTACATCATAAGCATCGTCTATCGCCTTTTTACAAAGGTCAAAATCCAGTTCTATGTTTGACATGTGTTTGGGGTTATAACAATGCACGCATTTTAGATCACACCTATACGTTAATTCAAAAAACAACGAAAACATAAATCCGTGACCGAATAGCCAAGTCTGCATTTCTTCTACAAATTTGCTTTCTTTGGTAGGATCTGTTTCTTCAGCCATTTTTCCATACGTTTCCTCGCTAAAACCAGCACCCCCCTCCAAGTATAGTAGTCCTTGATTTAAGAGTTCATTAACAAACGGCTCTACTTCTTCATTTACGCCATTTTTTTCTGCCCATTTTTCAAATGATTCACCATCAATTTTATCATAAAGCATTTTCCACATATCACTAGCAAGTCCATCTAACTGAACATAGGTATGTTTTTTTTCATTTGCTATATAAGTTCTACTTTTTTCTTCTCCAAAAAAGTATGTTCTACAAGAAACCCAACTGGGAATTTTTACTTTGTCTTTTAGTTCGTTCATAAAATAAATCTCTCTTTGTTTAACATTTGTCTAATTCTTTCATTTTTATTTATAAAATCACAATTAATTTTGCTATATTCATAAACAAATGATTCGTATATATTAAAAAAATTATATTCTTCATAGAGCATTGCTTTTAATTGCAAGCAAACTTCTACGCCATATAAAATTTCCTTCTCTTTTCTTTCTTCTGTCATTACAGAACAGCCATCAGTTCCATCTAATAATATGATATTTGGCGCAGTTACCCACTCATAATCTACAATTTCACCAAGCATAGTAACATTTCCATAGTCAAGTGTATCGTTTATAAATCCGTGTTTGTGCAAAATGGCAACGTTTTTTGCAAGTGTTTGAATAAATATTTTACTATAATACCTTGTATCAATATTCCAGTACTTACAGCAATATTCTATCGCCTTGTTTCTTTCGGCATTGTTAAAATATATTAAATCTGCAACGCGTAAAGGACATTTTAATTGCGTATACAATATACACGGACTAACTAGTTGCCCATTTTTAAACTTTATCGTTTTTAAGAAATCATATTTTTTGGGCAATGTATAATCACATACATTCTTATAATATAAAACTTTTGAAAAATCGGTTGAAATCTTTTCAATCTCTTTGCTCACGGCAAATTCTCTAACAGCAGACTCTAACGGATATAATCCAAAAACTAATTCTTCATCCTTTTTAGAGATATAAATTTGTGGGCCACCATAATTCCAGCCACCACCTTTAATATTAAGCCATTTATACTCCCCTATTTGCATTGCCACAGCCCTGCCGTGTAAAGGCGAAAAAATAAACGTCTCGGCACTATCGTAATTCACATCATCCGGAATAAAAAAACGCCCTAATGTTTCATCTCCAAAAACCCTGAATTTTTCTTTCTTCATACATTACCCCTTTCTTCAACACAAAAATAAAGAACCCCTGGAAATTTTTTTCAGAGGCTCTTTATCCGCAAAAAATATTAACCCATTTTTGCTCTGATTCCGCATTGATTATCATTATACTTGCCACAACCAGACATGTTAGCAATGCTATGATCGACAACTTTCGTAATCTTCAACATAAAGCGCTTCCTCCTTATTGAATTTTTTATAATTATATACTAACCAACAGTTAGTTGTCAAGCATTTTTCTAACTATTAGTTATATAATATTTGTATGGAAGAAAATATAATTAAGAAAAGATTAGGGGAAGAAATAAAAAATAGTGGATTAACCACTATTGAAATTGCAAAACGCATAAACGTTTCACCCGAAATGATAACTCAATATAAAACTACTAAAAAATTGCCTAAACTTGACACTTTTGCAAAACTATGCAAAGAACTTGATTTAGATGCAAATTATATTTTAGGAATAAAAAACGATTAAAAGCGAATAGATAATCTATTCGCTTTTATTTTAAATAAAAACACTGTTGAACCTTAGGTGGTTCAACAGTGTACCAAGTGGTTGCACAAGCGCCAACTTAATTGAACTTTTTAGTTATAAATGGTCAGTCGGCGTGATTTCAAGTTTGTAAAGAGCAACATAAAAGGCGAGAACTTTCTCGCCTTTTACCATGCTTATTTTACTAATTATAATAAGGAATTTTGTTTTTTAGGCTTTTTGTTTATAATATAACACGATTTTTTCAATTATCAATGAGTTTATTACAAAAAAACAACCTAATTATAAACGCGCTA
This sequence comes from Clostridiales bacterium, assembly GCA_015069425.1. Classification (GTDB taxonomy): domain Bacteria; phylum Bacillota; class Clostridia; order Christensenellales; family Borkfalkiaceae; genus UBA1259. The sequence goes on from SVIP01000012.1 coordinate 14,087, forward strand.
TTTTAACTTATTTTGTCGTTTGTGGAGTATATTCTTTCTTTCCACCATGTCCGCCAAAGATATTCCACGTTCCTGCCCCTAATCTTTGCAAGAAAGCATAGCGTTCTTTTGAGCAAAGATTTGCGTCGGTGTCTACCGAAGTCATAAGTATTGGCGCGTATTGATTGTATTCGGCTTGTTTTTTGGTTAAACCCGCAAGATTTATAAACACGTCGCCAGTAAAAGCAATTTTATGCTCATATTCAATTAATAAGATTTCTCCTGGTAAATGCCCGCCTTTACCTTCGTAAACTTCAAAATTAAGTTCCCCGATAGTATAAAACCCTATTTGCTCTATTGGAGCAGTTAAAGTTGATTTATTCCATAAAGGACGTAGTTTATCTTTATCAACCGTTTCATAAGCAGTTAACGCTTTACAAATGTTTACGTATGGTAAATGTAAGTAGTTCCTTTCTCTAAAACCCGCTTTTTTATCTGCTTCAGCGTTTAAACTTTCAAAACTTCGTTGACTAACCACAATTTCATCAAACTCGTTAAGCAAGCCACAATGATCAACGTCTGCGTGCGTAATAATTAAAGTTTCCTTTCTCGTTTTAAAATCAGGAACTAGTTTTTTAATTAAGTCAAGCATTTCATTTTTATAGCAAGCATACCCCGAATCAATGAACACTCTTTGTCCGTCACTTTCTATAATTGTTGTATTGCTACCGCAATTAGGCTCTATTAGGGTAATTTTAGTCTTTTCTGTTATATCGTGCACTGTAATTCTAGGATTAAAGTTATTGCCCTTGCTCTCAGCCAAAAGGTCGGCAAATTTGCTTATGCTATCAAAAGTTTTATAAGGAGAAAGACCTTGCTCGTCAAGCGTTTGCATTGCTAAATTAACGTTAACCAAAAGATCTTCTTTCTTTTTCTCACTAAGTCCCATTACTTTAACTAACCCGTCGACGTATGAATTATAGAAAATACTGTTATCAAAAACCTTTTCTGTTTTATTGTAATCAATCACTTTAACTTCGCAAAGTTCTTCGGCTTGCGCTAAAAAATTAGTTAAATCGTTTGTATTATTAACGTATAATCCCATCTTAAAGTTTTGGTAATCACTTCCATTTTCTTGTGAACTTATATAAGAAATATTAAAATTGAAGTTGCTAATTAGTTCTAAAACACTTATTACGCTACCAGGCTTATCTTCCAAACAAAACTCGATTAAAACAATTTTAGTATTGATTTCCCCATTTGAAAGATAGCCTATTGCCTTTAATTTTTCATTCGCCTCTTCAAGATGTGACTGTTCTCCGTCAACTTCTATAAACAGCGTATGCGAATCAACTGCTTTGTTGTAGCTTACTCTAGTAATATTTATTCCAAGTTCGGAAAAACATTTGCTTGCTTTTAAGAAAGCACCAATATGATTAGGCATTTTTGTCACGTAAGTTTTTCTCATAGTAATTATTATTTATTCCTTTATTTTTTTATTTTCGTTTTTGTTTTTTTAGCAAAAAACCGCCTCAAGATTTCTCTTTGAGACGGATATATTTCTATACTCGCGGTACCACTCAAATTGCAGTTTCTTCTGCCACTCAGAGTCAATCAACTCTTATGCCTTTACGCAGCAATCACGGAAAGCGCCTACTTGAAATTTTCTTTGGGACTTTCAGCTCGGAAGTGATAGGTCGTTTAGAAACAATTATGCTGATTCACACCAAACACCAGCTCTCTGTAATAATCCTTTTCTCGACCGTCTTCGCCACAGCTTTTTTATATTTTCCTAAATTATATTCCTATGCTTTTTATTTGTCAATAACTCTTTTAGCTTTTTCTGTTTTTTTTAGTTTTCTTTTGCCAATAAATTTAATAGCAACTATACCACAAAGCCTCGCGTGGCTCTGCAATAGCTATCTTTGTTGTAGAGGAGAAATAATCAGACAAGTTAACAAGGTCTTTATAGCCCCCAAAAAAAACGAAAAACGGACAGAACTTTGTCTATCCGTTTTTGTTTGGTTGCGGGGTTTCTGCCCCTTGATAAGGGGAAAGCAAACGTTAGTTTGCGAGGGGTTTGCCGTCTCCGGCGAGGAAGGGATTTTTTCTTGCTTTTTGCAAAGCAATATACGGGCGTCTCCAACCTATGCTTTGCAAAAATCTTCGGTCACCGCTAAAACGGTAGGTGTCTACCGTTTCTTAACGCTACTTCAAATCCCACTCAATATTCTTCTCAATGCAAAAAGAAAAACACCCATCAAAAGATGAGTGTTTTCTTTTTGGTTGCAAGGGTGGTGAACCAGCCGAACCGCATTGTCATTTTCGTTAGATATTATCTAATGTTTTTGGCAATCAAAAAGGCTAGTTTGCCACCCTTTATTTTTTTAATTTTTTACCGTAAAAAC
>SVIP01000006.1 GCA_015069425.1 Clostridiales bacterium
CATCTTTTGAGCGTTACCCAAAGAAGATAAAGTCATAGTGATAGCCGCGGTAAGAGTAGTTTTACCGTGGTCAACGTGACCGATAGTACCGATGTTAATGTGCGGTTTGCTTCTGTCAAATTTAGCCTTTGCCATTATAGTTTCCTCCAAATTTTCAATAATGATAATTTTTTATTTTTTAATTTTTTTATTTTTTTGTTAATTTTTGTAACGTTAATCCTATTTTACAATAAAATTTATTAATTGTCAACAGTTAATTACGCTTTTTTGCCCATTATCTTTTCAGCAACGGACTTAGGAACTTCAGAATAGTGACTGAACTGCATTGTGTAGTTACCTCTACCCTGTGTTCTTGAACGAAGGTCGGTTGCATAACCAAACATTTCTGCTAGCGGAATATGCGCGTCGATTACTTTAACACCGTTTCTATCGTCTGTACCTTGAATAATACCACGACGAGCAGTTACGTTACCCATAAGGTCACCGAAGTAATCGTCCGGAGTAATAATTTCAACCTTCATAACTGGTTCTAAAAGTACGCTCTTTGCTTTTGCAAGACCATCTTTAAGAGCCATAGAACCTGCAATCTTAAACGCCATTTCAGAAGAGTCAACGTCGTGGTAACTTCCGTCATAAACGGTTACCTTAAAGTCAACAACTTCGTATCCTGCTAAAATACCGTTCTTAGATGCTTCCATAATACCTTTGTTGATAGGTTGGATAAATTCCTTAGGAATTGAACCGCCGACTGTTTCGTCAACGAATTCGTAACCCTTACCAGCCTCTTGTGGTTCAAGACGAATCTTACAGTGTCCGTATTGACCGTGACCACCTGACTGACGTTTGAATAAGCCTTCTGCTTCAACTGCCTGTCTGATAGTTTCCTTGTAAGAAACTTGGGGTTTACCAACGTTTGCTTCAACTCTGAACTCACGGAGCAATCTGTCTACGATAATTTCAAGGTGAAGTTCGCCCATACCTGCGATAATGGTTTGACCAGTTTCTGCATCGGTATGTGTTTTGAACGTGGGGTCTTCTTCTGCAAGTTTTGCAAGAGCGAAGCCCATCTTTTCTTGACCTTGTTTGGTCTTAGGTTCAATAGCAACTTCGATAACGGGATCTGGGAATTCCATTTGTTCAAGTATAACTTGATTGCTTTCGTCACAAAGAGTATCACCAGTAGTGGTATCTTTTAAACCAACGAGTGCGCAAATTTCTCCAGAATATACAGCGTCAACTTCTTCTCTGTGGTTAGCGTGCATTCTTAAGATACGTGCAACTCTTTCTTTCTTACCCTTTACACTGTTGTAAACGTAAGAACCAGTCTTTAACACACCTGAATAAGCACGGAAGAATGCAAGTTTACCAACGAACGGGTCGGTCATAATCTTGAATGCAAGTCCACTGAACGGTTGATCGTCACCAGGTTCTCTAGTTACGTCTTCGCCCTTAGTGTTAACACCTGCAACAGCACCTACGTCTAAAGGACTTGGCAAGTATTCAACAACTGCGTCAAGAAGGTTTTGTACGCCCTTGTTCTTGTATGATGAACCGCAAAGAACGGGGGTTACTCTCATTGCGAGTGTTGCTGCACGTAAACCTTTCTTAATTTCTTCGATAGAAAGGTCGCCTTCTTCAAAGTATTTTTCCATTAACGCATCGTCCATTTCTGCAGCGATTTCAACAACCTTTTCTCTGTATTCTTCACAGATATCTTTTAAGTCTGCAGGAACTTCTTGTACGTCAATTTCTCTTCCTAAATCGTCAAGATAAATATAAGCTTTTCTTTCGATAACGTCTACGATACCTTTGAAAGTATCTTCTTTACCAACAGGAATAACGATAGGTAACGGATTAGTGTGGAGTCTTTCTCTCATCATGTTGACAGCGTTGTCGTAGTTAGCACCGTTGATATCCATCTTGTTAATGTATGCGATACGTGGAACTTTATATTTATCCGCTTGACGCCATACCGTTTCACTTTGAGGCTCAACGCCACCCTTAGCACAGAATGTTGCTACTGCACCGTCTAAAACACGGAGCGATCTTTCAACTTCTACGGTAAAGTCAACGTGTCCGGGGGTATCAATTATGTTAATACGGTGTCCTTTCCAGTAACAAGTAGTTGCCGCTGACGTAATGGTAATACCACGTTCTTGCTCTTGAACCATCCAGTCCATAGTTGCGCCACCCTCGTGGGTTTCGCCTAACTTATGGGTTTTACCGGTATAGAACAAAATTCTTTCGGTAGTGGTTGTTTTACCAGCGTCAATGTGCGCCATTATACCTATATTTCTGGTTACACCTAAATCAAAATCTCTCGGCATAATGAATCTCCCAAATTAAAATCTGTAATGTGCGAATGCCTTGTTTGCTTCCGCCATTCTGTGTGTATCTTCTTTCTTCTTAACAGCGCTACCAGTGTTGTTGAATGCGTCAACGAGTTCAGCTGCGAGTCTTTGAGCCATTTCTCTTTCGCCTCTCTTTCTTGCTGCTGCTACCAACCATCTGATTGCGAGTGTTTGTCTTCTTTCAGCACGGATTTCGATAGGTACTTGATAGTTAGCACCACCAACTCTCCTTGCTTTTACTTCTACCATAGGCATAATGTTATTAAGTGCTTGAACGAACATTTCTTTTGCGTCCTGACCAACTTTTTCAGCTGCTGCTGTAAAAGCTTCATAAACAATGCCTTGCGCTACGCCCTTTTTACCGTCGAGCATAACTTGGTTAATAAGTTTTGTTACAACCTTATCGTTATACACGGGATCGGGCAAAACGTCTCTTTTTGCAATATTGCCTCTTCTTGGCATATTTAAATCCTCCTTTAAATTTTTTTGCGCATATTTTGCGCGTCTTTAAGGGTAAACCCTTCGTTTTAAGTACAGCTATCGCTTGCCTAATTAGGTAGCGAACCTTCTGTCTTTCGACATACTGCCTACCTATCGGGTTTATTTTCCGAATTTCCGATTATAAGTAGGTGTCTTTTGTTTAAGTCTAACTTTCTAATTTCTATTAAACTTATTTAGGTCTCTTAGCGCCGTATTTAGATCTTGACTGTCTACGTTTTGCAACGCCTGCAGTATCAAGTGCGCCACGAACAATGTGGTATCTTACACCAGGTAAGTCTTTTACCCTTCCACCACGGATTAGAACTGAACTGTGTTCTTGTAAGTTGTGTCCTTCACCGGGGATATATACGATACCTTCTGCTTTATTAGTTAAACGTACTCTGGCAATCTTACGAAGTGCTGAGTTAGGTTTTTTAGGCGTAGTTGTTGTTACTGATAAGCACACCCCACGCTTTTGCGGACATTCTTCCAAAATCGGTGATTTCGATTTGTAAGTTGTTTGCTTTCTTCCCTGTCTAATTAACTGTTGAATTGTTGGCATAGTACACCTCCTTTCTTTTTTTCGGATATTCAGAAAACGGATTCGGAAAACTCCGTCTATGAAACGTTTTTCATTCGGTGAGCATAAATGCCCACCGAATTATTATTTTATCATTTTTTATCTTTTTAGTCAAACAAAAAGCAGTTATTTACTCTTTTTTTGACATTTTAGAGTGGTTTTCTTATCAAACACACCTATTATTCTTGAACTTCTGCAGTTCTTTGAATTACAGTTTGAGGTTCAACGTTCTTATAGTTCTTAATTCCCGTACCTGCTGGGATAAGTTTACCTATAATTACGTTTTCCTTTAAGCCGATAAGCGGGTCAATCTTGTTCTTGATTGCTGCTTCTGTAAGAACTCTAGCCGTTTCTTGGAATGATGCTGCGGATAAGAAACTTTCTTTTGCAAGTGCGGCTTTAGTGATACCAAGAAGTATTCTTTTACCTTGTGGTGGAACTAAGCCGTTTTGAAGTGCATTCATAGTTTCTTCTTCAAACTTATGAACGTCAAGTTTTTCACCAGGTAATATATCAGTACCGCCAGGATTTTCAACTTGAACTTTCTTCATCATTTGACGAACGATAATTTCAACGTGTTTATCGTTGATATCAACGCCTTGTGAACGGTAAACGCTTTGAATTTCACGCAAGATATAATCTTGAACGCCCTTGATACCCTTTGTCTTTAAGATATCTTGTGGGTAAACAGATCCGTTGGTAAGAACGAAACCTGGTTCAACCTTGTCGCCAGTCTTAACGATAACGCCTGTTCCGAACGGAATGGTGTAATCTTGTCTTTGACCGTCGTCAGTTTTAACGATAACGTGAATAATCTTATCCTTTTCTTCAATTTCAACCTCACCGCTGTGTTCACAAACGATTGCAGCGTGTTTGGGTTTTCTTGCTTCGAAAAGTTCTTCAACTCTAGGAAGACCTTGCGTGATGTCGCCCGTACTTGCGATACCACCAGTGTGGAAAGTACGCATGGTAAGCTGTGTACCAGGTTCACCGATTGATTGAGCAGCGATAATACCAACTGCCTCACCGATTTGAACAGGGTTGTTGTTACTCATGTTCTTACCGTAACACTTAGCACATACGCCAGTCTTACACTTACAAGTGAATACGCTTCTGATTTCCACTTCTTCAATTCCGAGTTTAACGATTAAATCAGCGTCGTCTTCAGAAATCATTTCATTTGCTTTAACGATAACTTCACCAGTTTCAGGGTTTACGATGTCGCTAATAGTAAATCTACCTGCGATTCTATCGCGTAATCCTTCGATTACTTCGCCCTTGCTACCCTTGATAGCAGAAACTTTGATGCCCTTTGGAGCGTCTCCACTACTTGCAAAGCAGTCTTCTTCGTTGATAATAACTTCTTGCGAAACGTCAACGAGACGACGAGTTAAGTAACCCGAGTCAGCCGTCTTAAGAGCGGTATCGGCAAGACCTTTACGTCCACCGTGTGAAGAAATGAAGTATTCAAGAACTGAAAGCCCTTCACGGAAACAAGATTTAACAGGAATTTCAATAGTTTTACCATTCGGGTCGGTCATAAGACCACGCATACCTGCAAGTTGTTTAATTTGGTCGATTGAACCACGGGCACCTGAGTTTGCCATCATAAGGATTGGGTTGAATTCGTCAAGTGTCTCTTTAAGTTTTGCAGTTACGTCGTCGGTTGCTTGTTTCCACAAACTTACGACTTTCTTATATCTTTCATCGTCGGTTATGAAACCTTTCTTATAAAGTTCTTCAACCTTAAGAACGTGCTTTTCAGCCTCTTTCAAGATTGCAGGCTTATCTTTAGGCATATGCATATCGAACACACTGGTCGTAATTGCACCGATGGTAGAATACTTAAAGCCAAGAGCCTTAATCTTATCAAGAACGTCCGCTGCGCAACTTGCGCCAAGTCTCTTAAAGCAAGCGCCGACGATTTTTTGTAAGTCTTTTTTGCCTACAAGTTTATCAATTTCGTATTTCACGAAATCTTCTTTAGTTTTTCTTTCAACAAAACCGAGGTTTTGTGGAATTGCTTCGTTGAAAATGATTTTACCAACAGAAGTCTTTACTCTGCCAGAAATCTTTTCTCCGTCAACTTCGACTTCACGACGAACGATAATTTCGTCTTGCAAGCCAATTTTACCAGTCTGATAAGCCATGATTGCTTCTTCAGGACAGGTATATGAAACGGTATACTCAGGAACGCCGTAAACGGTGCCGTTCTCATCTTTTCTACCTTTTTCGTTATATTTTTCACCAATCTTTCTCTTAATAATGGTTAAATAGTACGAACCCATGACCATATCTTGGGTAGGACTCATAACTGGTTTACCATCAGAAAGTTTTAAGATATTGTTAGATGCAAGCATTAAGAATCTTGCTTCTGCTTGTGCTTCGACTGAAAGCGGAACGTGAACTGCCATCTGGTCACCGTCGAAGTCGGCGTTGAACGCACCACAAACTAACGGGTGAAGTTTAATTGCACGGCCTTCAATAAGTACAGGCTCAAACGCTTGGATTGAAAGTCTGTGAAGAGTAGGTGCACGGTTAAGCATTACGGGGTGGTCTTTAATAACCTCTTCTAAAACGTCCCAAACAACTGTCTTAGCACGTTCTACCGTACGCTTTGCGTTCTTAATGTTATGACAAATGTTGTTTTCAACAAGTTTTTTCATAACGAACGGCTTGAAAAGTTCGATTGCCATTTCTTTTGGCAAACCGCATTGATAAAGTTTAAGTTCAGGTCCAACGACGATAACTGAACGGCCAGAATAGTCAACACGTTTACCTAAAAGGTTTTGACGGAAACGACCTTGCTTACCACGGAGCATACCTGAAAGTGACTTAAGTTCACGATTTCCTGCACCGGTAATAGCCTTGCCGTGTCTACCGTTGTCGATAAGAGCGTCTACTGCTTCTTGCAACATTCTCTTTTCGTTTCTTATAATGATTTCGGGCGCACCCAAATCCATAAGTTTTTTCAAACGGTTGTTTCTGTTAATAACTCTTCTATAAAGGTCGTTTAGGTCGCTGGTAGCAAATCTACCACCGTCTAATTGTACCATAGGACGGAGTTCTGGTGGAATTACGGGAAGAACGTCCAAAATCATCCATTCAGGGCGGTTACCGCTCTTTCTGAACGCTTCGATTATCTCAATTCTCTTTACCGCACGGATTCTTCTTTGTCCAGAACCGTTTTCCTCGATAATTTTTTTGGTTTCTACGCTTTCTTTTTCAAGGTCAACAGCCATCAAGAGTTCCTTGATTGCCTCTGCACCGATACCAGTCTTGAAAGAGCCTTCACCGTATTGCTCTTCCATTTCGAGTTTTTCTCTGTCGCTAATAACTTGTTTATACTGTAAAGGTGTCGTACCAGGATCTAAAACAACGTGACTTGCAAAATACAATACGTGTTCTAATGATTTAGGACTCATATCAAGCATCAAGCCGATTCTTGACGGAACACCCTTGAAGTACCAAATGTGTGATACGGGAGCAGCAAGTTCAATGTGTCCCATTCTATCACGACGAACCTTTGATTTCGTGATTTCTACACCGCACTTATCGCAGATTACGCCCTTATAACGAATACGTTTATACTTTCCGCAGTGACATTCCCAGTCTTTGGTTGGTCCAAAAATTCTTTCGCAGAAAAGACCGCCCATTTCGGGTTTTTGTGTTCTATAGTTGATGGTTTCAGGCTTTGTTACTTCACCGTATGACCATTCTCTTATTTTTTCGGGAGAAGCTACTCCTATTTGTATGGAATCGAAATTGTTAAGTTCAAACATAATTTTCCTTATCCCCCTTAAATTTCTTCGTCTAATGCATCAAAATCGTCGTCAAACATTTCTTCATCAGGAATGGTGGTGTCGATTTCGTCGTCATCGTCTTCAAACATATTGTCAAAACCAAGTTCGTCACTGAGTTCTTCGTCAGTATCCCCATCTTCAAATACGGTTTCGCCAATATCGTCCTCGTCAAAGTCGTCGATAGAAACTTCGTCTTGAACAACCTTTTCACGAACGTACGGAATATCGTCAATATCGTTTTCAATAAGGTCTTTAACCGCAAGTTCTTCTTTGTTTTCAGTAAGAACTTTCATATCGAGTGCCAAACTTTGTAATTCTTTTAATAATACTTTGAACGCCTCAGGAATACCTGGTTCGCTAATATTAGTACCTTTAACAATAGATTCGTAAGTCTTAACTCTACCAACGATATCGTCTGACTTAACGGTAAGAATTTCTTGAAGAATATGTGCTGCGCCGTATGCTTCGAGTGCCCAAATTTCCATTTCACCGAAACGTTGTCCACCGAATTGCGCCTTACCGCCAAGAGGTTGTTGTGTTACTAAGCTGTACGGACCTGTCGAACGCGCGTGAATCTTATCGTCTACTAAGTGGATAAGCTTAATCATATACATTTGACCAACAGTAACTCTGTTTTCAAACGGTTCGCCCGTTCTTCCATCGTAAAGTTGAATCTTACCATCAACTTCGCCGTCTGGATTAACTATATTGTTTTCACGGAGTAATTCTTTAATATCGCTTTCGCTTGCACCGTCAAATACAGGCGTTGCAATCTTCCAGCCGAGTTGCTTACAAACAAGACCTAAGTGCACTTCTAATACCTGACCGATGTTCATACGAGATGGAACGCCGAGCGGGTTAAGTACGATTTGCAGTGGTGTACCGTCAGCCATAAACGGCATATCAGATTCTGGTAAAATTCTTGAAATAACACCCTTGTTTCCGTGACGACCTGCCATCTTGTCACCGATAGAAATCTTACGTTTTTGAGCAATGTAAACTCTAACGAGTTTGTTAACACCAGGAGCAAGTTCGTCTTTATTAGCACGAGTAAAGATTTTAACGTCTACTACGATACCGCCTTCGCCGTGTGGAACTTTCAATGAAGTGTCACGAACTTCTCTACTCTTTTCACCGAAAATTGCACGGAGCAATCTTTCTTCAGGAGTGAGTTCGGTTTCGCCCTTAGGCGTAACTTTACCAACAAGAATATCTCCACTGTTTACTTCGGCACCGATTCTTACGATACCATCTTCGTCGAGGTCTTTAAGTGCATCGTCCCCAACGTTTGGAATATCACGAGTGATTTCTTCTTCGCCAAGTCTAGTATCTCTTGCCTCGATTTCATGTTCTTCAATGTGAATTGTGGTAAACACGTCTTCACGAACGAGTTTTTCAGAAAGTAAAATAGCGTCCTCGTAGTTATAGCCTTCCCAGCTCATGAAACCTACGAGTATGTTTCTACCAAGCGCAAGTTCGCCGTTCTTTGTAGATGGACCGTCGGCAATAGTTTGGCCAGCCTCTACTCTTTCGCCCTTGTCGACGATAGGTCTTTGGTTGAGGCAAGTGCCTTGGTTACTACGCTCGAATTTCTTTAAGATATATTCTCTTTCGGTACCGTCGTCTTCTTTAATAACGATAAGGTCGCTAGCAACTGATTGAACGATACCTGCGTTCTTAGCGTTTACCATAACACCAGAGTCGTAAGCGATTCTTCTTTCAATACCCGTTGCAACGATAGCGTTTTCAGGACAGAGTAGTGGAACTGCTTGACGTTGCATGTTTGAGCCCATTAGCGCACGGTTGGTATCGTCGTTTTCTAAGAACGGGATAAGTGCCGTTGCGACTGAAATAAGCTGTTTCGGAGAAACGTCCATATAGTCCATTTTTTCCTTAACGTCTTCAGTAATATCTTCCCTATGTCTGCAAGACACACGGTCGTTTACAAAGTATTTATTATCAATTAACGGCTCGTTTGCTTGTGCAACGATGTAATTATCTTCTTCATCTGCCGTCAAGTAGTCAACGTGTTCGGTAACGATGGTTTCCATCTTGCCGTCTTCGTTTACTATATGTTCAATCTTTCTATAAGGCGATTCAATAAAGCCATATTCGTTTACCTTTGCAAAAGCGGCAAGCGAAGAAATAAGACCGATGTTTTGTCCTTCTGGGGTTTCTATCGGACACATTCTGCCGTAGTGAGAGTGGTGAACGTCACGCACTTCAAAGGTTGCTCTATCACGGTTTAGACCGCCAGGTCCTAATGCAGAAAGTTTTCTCTTGTGAGTTAATTCTGCAATCGGGTTAGTTTGGTCCATGAATTGAGAAAGTTGTGAAGAACCGAAGAATTCCTTAATAGCAGAACTTACGGGACGTACGTTAATAAGACCTTGGGGAGAAACTTCCTTAGGATCTTGAGTACCCATTCTTTCTTTAATAACTCTTTCAAGTCTTGCAATACCGATACGGAATTGGTTTTGTAAAAGTTCACCAACAGAACGCACACGACGGTTGCCCAAGTGGTCGATATTGTCTACCGTGTTAATGCCTTGTATTAAATCAAGGTTTACAGATACCGATGCAACGATATCGTCAACAGTAATATGTTTATGGTTAAGCTTATCCATAAGTGGACGAAGCGTTTTTCTATCTTCCGCACAAATTGTTTCAGGAAGTTCACCACCGCAAATTTCAGCAAACTTAACGCAAGCATCGATAAACTTAATACGAACTTCGCGTGCTTTTTCTTCGTTCTTTCTGTCTTCTGGTTTTTCTTCACCAGCAGGAGCTCTCTTATCGTCGATATAGAAGAAGTCGTTAATTTCCTTTCTTAAAATTTCCGCAGTTTGTTCTACGCCGTTTTCTAAAGCAGTAGCGTTAACCGTCTTAGCAAACTCTAAAACTGGATAATAAACGTAGTCTAAAAGTCCGAAAAGTCTTGGATTAATTCCAGTAACTTCTTTAAAGTCAACTACGTTATTTGCAATGATTTTATGTTTTTCGCCATTAATTTCCGCAACGAAAGTATTGATACCTGCATTTTGAATCGCTTCAGCAACTGGCTTAGAAACAATCGTACCAGCTTCAACTAAAACTTCGCCATCAGGACTAATAACTGTTTCAGCAGATTTTAAGCCCACAATTCTTACACCAAGTCTTAGGCGCTTGTTGAACTTATATCTACCAACTCTTGCGAGGTCGTAACGACGTGCGTCGAAGAAAAGATTTTTAAGATGTTGTCTAACAGCTTCGTCGGTAGGAATTTCACCTGGACGGAGACGACGGTAAAGTTCGATTAAACTGTCACTTTCCGATTTAGACGTATCTTTAGCCGAAGTATCGGCAATCATCTTATTATCAGTAAATAAGTTATTGTTAAGTTCATCGTCACTACCAAAGCCGAGTGCACGGAGAAGAACGGTTGCCGTAAGTTTTCTCGTTCTATCAACGCGAACCCAAAGCACGTTCTGTGAATCTTGCTCAAATTCAAGCCAAGCACCCCTTGACGGGATAACGGTAGTATTGAAAAGTTTCTTACCAGACTTGTCCACTTCCGAGCCATTATAAACACCAGGAGAACGAACGAGTTGAGAAACGATAACTCTCTCCGCACCATTAATGATGAAAGAGCCATTGTCTGTCATGAGTGGGAAATCACCCATAAACACTTCTTGGTCGATAACTTCATCAGTTACCTTATTGACGAGTCTAACTTTAACTCGGAGCGGGAGCGCAAAAGTTGCGTCCCTATCCCTACATTCCTTTTCGTCATACTTGGGCTTACCATCAAGGTTATAGTCCAAAAAATACAATTCAAAGTGATCTGAATAGTCGGTAATTGGAGAAAAATCTTCCAAAACTTCACCGATACCTTCTTTAATGAAAGCGTCGTAAGAATCCTTTTGAATTTTTACAAGATAAGGAAGTTCTATTGCTTCTTTAATTTTACTGAACGTCCTTCTCTTGACCTTGCCACTAACGATTTCGGGTAGAACACGTGTCATCAAAACACACTCCTTAAAAAATATTACAATAATTATTCAACAAAGTTTACAAAACAATAAATATATTGTATAATAGACCTTGTCGGGTAAGTTTTTACCGAATTATTAGTTGTTTTCTATAGAAAAAACAACTTTTTTTCAAAGATAAATTTGAAAAAGGCGATAAGATTCGATAATAACCTATCATAATGCATTTTATAATGTTATCTTATTTGGTCAATAATGTCAAGTATTTTTAAGGACTTTTTAAAATAATTTTATTTTCCGACTTTTATTGACAATTTTCGAGGTAATAATGAGAGTAGATAAGTTTTTAAAAGTTTCAAGATTATTAAAGAGAAGAACGGTTGCACAAGAGGCGTGCGACGGTGGAAGAGTAAAAGTGAACGGCAGAACGGTCAAACCCTCTGCCCAACTTAAAGTCGGCGACGTGGTTGAACTAGGTTTTAATAGTGGTACTGTAAAATTTAAGGTATTAGATATTAAAGAAACGGTTAGAAAAGAACAAGCCGAATCTTTATACGAAATTTTAACCGATTAAAGGGGTAAAACAGATGAAAACCAATTTAATTCTTGCCTGTGCTGGCAAGGGCGAACGTGCAAATCAAAAAAAGAACAAGCTTTTAGTTCCAATAAACGGCGAAACTTGTTTAGAGCGTACGCTTAATACATTTAAGGATACGGGATTGTTTGATAAAATCGTAATAACTTCTTCCTTAAGTGATTTTGAAGAAATATCCGCACTTGTTAAAGGCAAAGCTACGGTAGTCCTTGGCGGAAACACACGCAGTCAATCGGTAAAAAACGCACTAGAAACTTTAGAAGACGGCATTGTGTTAATTCACGATGGTGCAAGACCTTTCGTTTCTAATAATATTATTAAGGATTGTATTGAAAGCGTTAAAAAGTACGGGAGCGGGATTGTAGCATACCCCACTAGAGATACCGTCGTTTCGGCAAATGATGGAGAAATTGAAAGTTATTTAGGGAAAGGCGGACTTTATTCCGTTCAAACTCCGCAAGGATTTTTTGTAAATCAAATTAAAAAGGCTTACAGTTTAGCCGACAACAAAACTTTTAATGACGACGGAGAAGTTTATAAAGAGTATATTGGTACTCCACGTATTGTTCTTGGTAGTAGTGACAACGTTAAAATTACCTTCCCTGAAGATTTACAGTTGCTTTGCTCCAATACTCCACGGTTTGGCACGGGGTTTGATTGCCACAAACTTGTGGAAAATAGAAAACTCATTTTAGGCGGAATAGAAATCCCACACGATAAAGGGCTTTTAGGTCATTCAGATGCAGACGTATTAACGCACGCAATAATGGACGCTATTCTTTCCGCCCTATCTCTCCGTGATATTGGTTATCACTTTAGCGATAAAGATGAAAAGTATAGGGATGCTAACAGTATGGACTTGTTAGATAAGGTTTTAGATATGATTAAGGAAAAAGGATATAAAGTGGACAGTATCTCTGCTACGATAATGGCAGAAAAACCAAAACTTTTAACCCATATACCGAAAATCACTGAAAATTTAGCAACCGCATTAAACATACCAAAAGATAAAGTAGGTATAGGCGCAACTACTTTGGAGGGGTTAGGCTTTGTTGGGCGTGAAGAGGGAATTTGCGCTCAAGCGACGGCTGTTCTGCTATTAATATAATATATACATTATATAATAAGAGTTAAATTTAATATAATTGAAAATAAACAGCGGAGTGGGTATTTGATGTGAGCCCAAAAGATTAGACAAACTTTAGAAGGTGCATTTCAATCCACTCCGCTGTTTATTTAAAAGTCAAAAAGCACGACAATTTAAATTGCGTGCTTTATCGTTTTTATTTAATCTTAAAAACTAGTCTTTCTTTTCTTTCTTGGAAGTATCAACTACTTGTTTGCCGTCATAATAACCGCACTTAGGACAAACCCTGTGAGACGCTTTTAATTCGTGGCATTGTGGACATTCCGAAAGATTAGGTGCAGAAATTTTCCATTGTGCAAATCTAGTATTAGTTCTTTGTTTAGAAGTTTTACTTTTCTGTACTGCCATTATTTATTACCTACCTATTATTTTTTACATTTGCATTCGCCGTCGTTTAAGTTGACACCGCAACCAACGCATATCCCCTTGCAATCTTCCTTGCAAAGAAAGGTCATCGGTTGATTAATCAAAATTACTTCGTCCACGATTTCCGCTAAATTAACGGTATCGTTTTTGACTGAAAATCCATCTTCGTTATCCACTTCTAACGCTTCGGCAAAACTTACGGGATAGTACTTTTCCGTCTCGTTAAGACATCTAGTGCACTCCCCTTTTATTCCGAAAACAACTTCGCCCTCAACAAAAGCGCTGTGCTCGCCAGTGAGCGACAACTTCCCCTGAACTTTTACCGGAGTAATAAGTTCTGTCGACGGCAAGTCGACAAGTTCCGCTTGGGGTTCGTAGTCAAAGAAAAAGTCGGTCTGGTCTTTTCCGCTTCTTTTCAGTTTTCTAAGGTCTATAATCATAATACACCTACTTTAATTAAGCCATACAAGTATATACTATTTATCGCCCATTGTCAACGATTTAAACCTACTTTTTCTACTGAAAAGGTTTTAATTCTAATTTTTTGCGGTTAAAGTCTTGGTTTCTCTTGCAATTGAAAGTTCTTCGTTTGTAGGAAGAACGATTATCTTAACCTTACTGTCGTCCGCATTAATATATCCGATGCCATTAGAATATTCTTTGTTTTTAGCATCGTCAAACTTAGCACCGCAGAATTCCATGTTTTCCATTACCAAACGACGAATTCTTGGAGAGTGTTCGCCAATACCACCAGTAAATACTACTGCGTCAACACCGCCCAATACTGCGATATAACTACCAACGTATTTTCTAACTCTATATGCAAGCATTTCAAGAGCGAGCAATGCCTTTTCGTCGTCGTTTGCAACTGCTGCCTCTAAGTCACGGAGGTCGCTTGAAATTCCGCTAACGCCAAGCACACCGCACTTCTTATTGAGGTAGTTTACTACTTCTTCTGGTTTTAAGTTAAGTTTAACTCTTAAATAGTCAACTGCTGCGGGGTCAATATCACCAGAACGGGTACCCATTACTAAGCCCTCAAGCGGTGTAAAGCCCATTGAAGTGTCTTGACATTTTCCGTCTTTAACAGCAGAAATTGACGAGCCGTTTCCTAAGTGACAGATAACGATTTTAGATTCTTTCTTGCCTAAAAGTTTAATAGTTTCTTCGCTAACAAACTTGTGTGATGTACCGTGGAAACCGTACTTTCTGATTTTATGCTCTTGATATACTTCGTAAGGAATACCGTACATATATGCTTTAGCAGGCATGCTAGAATGGAAAGTAGTATCGAATACTGCTACCATTGGTACGCCTTTCATAACTTCACGGCAACTCTTAATGCAAGCAATGTTACCAGGCATATGAAGAGGTCCTAATTCAGCGTTCTTCTCGCAGATTGCGATAACTTCGTCGTCAATTACAACTGAACTGTGGAAATCTTCTGCTGAGTGGAGAACACGATGACCTACCGCACTGATTTCATCAACGCTCTTTAATGCACCGTTTTCTTTGTCGAGCATAGCCTTTAATACCAATTCCATAGCCTCTTTATGAGTGGGCATGTCTTGCTTAATAACACATTCTCTACCGTCAAAAGTTTTTTGAGTTAAGATACCGCCAGCAAAAGTAATTCTTTCGCAAACACCTTTTAAGATTACGCTTTCGTCTTGCATATTGATAAGTTGATACTTAAGTGAAGAACTACCTGCGTTAATAACTAAAATTTTCATACCTATATTTTCCTTTTATAATTTTATCTTTTTTATTTTTACACACGATAAAGTAACTATTATTGTGCTTGTAATGCAGTTATTGCGATAACTGCAATTACGTCGTCTGAACTACAGCCACGAGACAAGTCGTTGATTGGTTTAGCGAAACCTTGACAAATTGGGCCGAGAGCCATATATCCACCGAAACGTTGAGCAATTTTGTAACCAATATTACCAGCGTTGATGTTGGGGAAAATAAATACGTTTGCATTACCAGCAACTGGTGAATCTGGTGCTTTAAGTTTACCAACTTCGGGAGCAACTGCTGCGTCGAATTGGAATTCACCGTCGAGTTTAAGGTCGGGAGCAGCGGCTTTTGCGAGTTTGGTTGCCTCTTGCATTTTAGGAACTGACTTAAAGAACTTATCGTCGTTACCAGAACCCATAGTTGAGAAAGAAAGCATAGCAACTCTTGGTTCGATACCTGCTATATTTTTAGCCGTTTCCGCAGAAGAGATTGCAATGTCCGCAATTTGTTGTGCGTCTGGCTCAATATTGATAGCGCAATCTGCAAAAACAGCAACGCCGTCAGGGTTATATTTATTTTCACGGTCTGCTACCATAATGAAACTACTTGAAACAGTGTTTATTCCAGGAGCAGTCTTAATTACTTGTAAACCAGGTCTAAGAGTATTAGCGGTTGAGTGGCATGCACCTGAAACTAAACCGTCAACGTCACCTGCTTTAAGCATTAACGCAGCGTACATAGTATAGTCTTTTAAGATGCTAGCAACTGCAGCGTCAACGTCTGCATATTCGGGAAGACCTGTCTTTTTATTAATTTTACCCTCTCTTGCCTTGAAAAGAATTTCTGCATAGTCACGGGTTTTTGCATTGGTTACGGGATCAATTACGGTTACGCCCGTTAGGTCAACGTCGGGATTGTTTTTCTTAATTTCATCTAGGTTACCTAAAAGAACAACTTTAGCAAGTTTTTCTTTTACTGCTTGAGCGGCAGCAACAACCACTCTTGAATCTTCTCCCTCAGGAAGAACGATGCACTTAGAAAGCGCAGAGGCTTTACTCTTAATATTTTCTAAAACGTTGGACATAATAAATAGCGTCTCCTTTTAAATTTTCTTTTAATTCATTTTGTAAATTTGGTAAAATGTTGTAAAATATTTACTGACCACTTTATTTTACAACATTTATTTAAAAAAGTAAATTAATAGTTTGAGGTTTTTAGATTTTTTATGAAAATTTGCGCTTTAATTGCTGAATACAACCCTTTTCATAACGGGCATCTTAAACACATTGAGTATATTAAAAACCAACTCGATGCTGATAGAATAATTGTTTTAATGAGCGGTAACTTCACTCAACGCGGAGAACCTGCACTATTAAATAAATACACGCGTGCACGCCATGCAATTTTAGCGGGAGCGGATTTAGTTATCGAACTCCCAACCGTCTTTGCTACTGCAAATGCAGAAACTTTCGCAACGGGCTCGATAAATATCTTAAACGCACTGGGCGTTGTTGACGGAATTTGTTTTGGTGTTGAGAGTGGCGTTAAAGAAGAGTACACTGCTTTAGCAAGTGCAATGCTAAACGAGAGCAAAGATTTTAAAAAGATATTAAAAACAAAACTTGAACAAGGCGTTTCCCTTGCTAAGGCCAAGTTTGAAACGGTCAAGGAATTTTACCGAACGGAATTTAACAGTTCGCTTATAGGCTCGCCAAACAATATTTTGGGGCTAGAATACACCAAAGCCATCTTAAAAAATAAAAGTAATATTGAAATTTACCCAATGCTACGAGAGGGCGACCACAATGACTCTCGCTTAAAAAAGGGCATAACCAGTGCATCAAGCATTCGACTCACCGTTAAAGAGGGAAAAAAGAAAAAAACCAAAAAATGTTTACCAAAATACTCTTTTAAGGATATAAAAGAATATCCTTTCGCTTTTGACAAAATGATAATGACAAGCGTCTTGACGACAAGCGAACAAAAAATGTCGCAAATACCCGATTGTACGGAGGGATTGGAAAACCGAATTAAGGCACTTTCAAAAGACAACCTATCGGTAGATAAATTAATAGAAAAGGTCACCACTAAACGCTATCCCTCTTCACGCATACGCAGAATACTTATCTCTTGCCTATTAGATATAGATAAAAACTTAGTCGACGAGTGTTTAGAGTGTAAATTATACGCAAAAATACTTGCCGTAAACGAAGATAGTAAAGATTTAATTTCATTACTTTGTGAAAAGAGCAAAATCCCCGTTTTAACTAGAAAAAGCGACGTAGACAAACTAAAAAAGACAGCGGAAAAATGTTTTAGAAAAGACGTTTTAGCAAACGACCTATATTCCCTTGCGACCAACCAAAAACTAAACGAAAATAACATGTTAATAATTTAAAATTAAAAGCACCGACAGGCGTGTACTTTTGTACATAACTGTTGGTGCTTATATATTCAAATTACCCTATTATAAGCTGTATTTTAAGGGCTTAGTTGCGAGCAAGACGAGGCAAACGAAAAGCACCGACAGGCGTGTACTTTTGTACATAACTGTTGGTGCTTTGATGTTTAACAAAGTATTGCGATGTAAATAAGCCCTTAAAAATTACACGTTTCCTTGTGCTTTCATAGCCTCTGCCACCTTTATAAAGCCTGCAATGTTTGCACCTGCCATATAGTTGCCGGGCATACCGTATTCTTTAGAGGCTTCATCACACGCTTTGAAGATTGACTTCATAATGTTGTGGAGCTTTTCATCAACTTCTTCAAAAGACCAAGAAAGTCTGATTGAGTTTTGGCTCATTTCCAAACCACTCGTTGCAACGCCACCTGCGTTTGCTGCTTTTGCTGGACCGTAAAGGAGACCGCTAGTCAAATAAGTATCAATTGCCTCTGGGGTAGACGGCATATTTGCACCTTCAGAAACAACCTTGCAACCGTTTTTAACGAGGATTTTTGCACTTTCGCCATCAATTTCGTTTTGAGTTGCGCAAGGAAGAGCGATATCACAAGGAATTGTCCAAATACCTTTGCAACCTTCGTGATATTCTGCGTTAGGTCTGTAATTTAAGTATTCTTTAATTCTCTTTCTTTCAACTTCTTTGATTTGTTTAACCGCTTTAAGGTCGATACCGTCTTTATCATATATGTAGCCGTTACTGTCAGACATAGCAACTACTTTTGCACCGTATTCGGTTGCCTTTTCACAAGCGTAGATTGCAACGTTACCAGAACCTGAAACCAAAACGGTTTTGCCTTCGAAAGAAGTTCCGTTTGCTTGCAACATTTCATTAGTGAAATAGCAGAGGCCGTAACCAGTTGCCTCTTTTCTAGCAAGTGAACCACCGTAGTTTAAGCCTTTGCCAGTAAGAACACCAACCCATTCGTTTCTAATTCTCTTATATTGACCGAACATATATCCGATTTCTCTAGCACCAGTACCGATATCCCCTGCTGGAACGTCTAAGTCTGCACCAATGTGACGGCAAAGTTCGGTCATAAAGCTTTGGCAGAAGTTCATAATCTCGTTATCAGATTTACCTTTGGGGTCAAAGTCCGAACCGCCTTTACCACCACCCATAGGAAGTGTGGTAAGACTGTTTTTAAATACTTGTTCAAAGCCTAAGAATTTAATGATACCGATATTAACTGACGGGTGAAGTCTTATACCGCCCTTGTATGGACCGATAGCAGAGTTATATTGTACTCTAAAACCTCTATTTACGTGAGGTTTGCCGTTATCATCAACCCAAGGCACTCTAAAGATAATTTGTCTTTCAGGTTCAACGATTCTTTCCAAAACGCCTGCGTCAACAAGGTCTTGTCTTTTTTCGATAACCGGTTCTAAAGTAGAAAATACTTCGGTTACTGCTTGAATAAATTCAGGTTCACCAGGATTTCTTTTTTCTGTTCTTGCCAAAAGGTCAAGAAGATAAGCATTCTTAATTGCCATTTTTGTTTCCTCCAAATTGATCGTCATAATTTTATTTAGGTCAATTATACTACATTTATAAAAAATACGCTATCATTTTTTTATAAAAATTTTTTATGTTAAATAAAAATATCGGTTATCTTTCCATAACCGATACTTATATTAAAAGCATTGTTGTAAATCAATGAATATTGCAAACATCAAAATCAAGGCAAAGCCTACCGTGTGTATAAGCCCTTCAACACGTCGACTTATCGGTTTTTTCCTTATCCCCTCGATAGCGGTGAACACCACTCTACAACCGTCTAGAGCAGGTATAGGTAACAGATTAAACACTGCGAGGTTTACACCGATAAAAGAGGCAATGTTGAGTAAATTTCTTATGCCACCGACTTTAACTGCCGTTGCAGTTACCGATATGGTCGTTACCGTTCCGCCAATCGAACTTATACCTAGCGCACCCGTTATTAATTGACCTAGCACCATAAATATTGAAAGGGCAAGTTTAAAAGAATACTCAAAACTCATTGCTATAGTTCTAAAAAAACCCAGTTTTAGTCCTGTAGTTGCAAAACCCATTGCAGTTAAATTGCCTTGTTCGTCCGTTGTGTACTTAATGCCAAGCGATTTTGCAAGACGAACGTTATCTTCTAAATTAGCAAACTTTGTGTCTGAACGAAGTTTAATGATAATCTCAACGTCTTTCCCTGCACGGCGGACGGTAAAAGGAATAAGTTCGCCTTGTTCCTTATCTTTAATAGCCCCCATAAGGTCAGTTGTCAAATATATATTTTCCCCATTGGCTTTTATAATTACGTCACGATTTTGAAAACTTTGCTCAGCCGTATAAATAGGCGTTGGGTCTTCAACTGCATAAGTCATAAGCGCACTCTGCCCATAAACCCCGAACATTGTCACTATTATTAGTAGTGCCAAAACGTAATTCATAAACGCACCTGAAATTAGCACGATTATTCTTTGCCAAGGTTTTTTGTTATTGAACGCAGTCGGGTCGTCGCTATCCGCATCTTCCCCTTTAAATGCACAGAACCCACCGATAGGTAAAAGACGGACGGAAAAAATTTCTCCGTCCTTTTTCTTTTTGCTAAAAAGCTTTGGGCCAAAACCGATTGCAAATTCTTCTATTCCAAACCCTAAAATTTTACCTGAAAGATAGTGCCCTAATTCGTGTACGGTTATCATAACAAGCAAAACCAATACCGCAAGCGCAATATACCCTACGTAACTAATTATTTCTCCAAAAGAAGTCAACAATAATGAATTCATTTCACCCCAAATAAGTCGCTGACGTATCTTCTTGCAAATGCATCTGCATCAATCAAATCTTCTAAATGAACGTGATGTCCACCGTCAAAAGACTGCACTGCTCCATAAATCGACTTATATATATCTTTATACGAAATTTTTCCTTTTAAGAACAATTCCACCGCTCTTTCGTTAGCGGCGTTTGCAACTGCGGGAAACAATCCCCCCTCTTTTGCCACCTGTAAGACTAAATTAAAACACGGAAAACGCTCGTGGTCAATCTCTTCAAACGTAAGTTTTTTAAGCGAGGCAAAATCTAACGGTTTTATACCCGTGTCTAGCCTATTCGGATAGGTAAGTGCAAGTTGAATAGGCAATTCCATAGACGGATAACTCATCTGTGCTAAAACTGCGCCATCAGAAAACTCCACCATAGAATGTATGATACTTTCGCGGTGAATTATAACGTCAATTTTGTCGAAATTTGTATTATAAAGCCACTTTGCCTCGATTACTTCAAAAGCCTTATTAACTAAGGTTGCACAGTCCACAGTAATCTTTGCACCCATATTCCAGTTAGGGTGTTTTAATGCCTCGGTTGCCGTAACCTTTTCAAGTTCCTCTTTACTTAAATCACGGAAAGCACCACCGCTTGCAGTTAATATTATGCGTGAAAATGGTGTGGAATAATCAAAACCCATTGCCTGCCAAACAGCAGAGTGTTCACTATCGATAGGCATAATGCGAACGCCCTTTTCCCTAGCCTTTTCCATAACGAGTGCACCACCCACTACTAGGCTTTCTTTATTTGCCAAGGCAACGTCTTTGCCCTTTTCAATTGCGTCCAATACGGCAATAATGCCCTTAAACCCAACGAGTGCAACGATAACCACGTCCACCTCTTGTGTTATAGCCTCTTTAAACGCATCTTCGCCAAAAAAGAACTCCGTTCCCTCAAACTTTTGGGGAATAGAAAGAGTTTCGCTCGCTAAAGTTGCCACGGACGGTTTAAATTCTTCAACCTGCGACAAAAACTCGCCGACGTTTGAACCTGCGGCGAGTGATACAATCTTAAATTGTTCGGGATAACGGCGCACAACTGACAAGGTTTGCTTGCCAATTGAACCCGTGCTACCTATCAAAGCAATTTTTTTCATAATTCTCCAACTATACGAACAAAAACGCTAAGTATATAAATACTATTACAAATGACGTTCCGTCAATTCTATCCATAATTCCGCCATGCCCAGGTAATATTTTACCCATATCTTTAATATTGACACGACGCTTAACGTAACTTTCAAACAAGTCGCCAAAAACGTTCACTACACTTGCTATTAAACCTATTAAAATAAAGAATAACACAGGAGAGGGGAAGTTAATGCTCGGCTTAAAAATCAAATACACTACAAGTGCTCCTAACGCTCCGCCAACCGTACCGCCGATTGCACCCGACCAAGTTTTTTTAGGGCTTAGTTTAGGGCATAATTTCTTACCGCCTATTAAACTTCCCACAAGGTATGCAAAAGTGTCCGATAATGGCGAAACTACAAATGATAATAGTAAAATTATAAACCCTTTTCCGCTGTCGTTTGCAAGCATCATAAAAAGTAGTAGAACTAGCGGGTAAACAAAGGGTAACAACCATGGTAGCGTACGCTTAAAGCCATTTTTAACAATAACCGCATATATGGAAACAAATACAATTCCTATAACTATTAACAACCCCACTGCAAGAAAACCTTTTCCGCAAGTAATTAGGTAGTTAAACGCACAATATATTGGAACTGCTAGTGCCGATTCCGTTATCGCAATAACCCTTAAAATCTTAGGTACATATTCTTTTACTGCGTTTGAAACTTCAATAGTTCCTACTATTAATAAAAAACAAGTTAAAATATGAAACAAACGAGTATCTATAAATTCACGGAGCAGAAAAAAGCCCACTAATACAGCGATATATCCTGCACCCGTAAGAGTTCTTTTAAACATTTTTCACCCCACCAAAACGGC
Source organism: Clostridiales bacterium (assembly GCA_015069425.1). Classification (GTDB taxonomy): domain Bacteria; phylum Bacillota; class Clostridia; order Christensenellales; family Borkfalkiaceae; genus UBA1259. The sequence continues at coordinate 22,247 of SVIP01000006.1, forward strand.
GTTTGCGACGAGAAAAATCGTCGAGTGCTTTTTCAAGTTCAGTCTCATTAAAATCCGGCCATAAAACGTCGGTAAAATATAGTTCACTGTACGCACCTTGAAACAATAAGAAATTGGAAATTCTATACTCTCCCCCCGTCCTTATTATAAGGTCGGGCTCACCAAAAGGTGAAGTATAAAGGTTATCCAAAATACTGTCTACCGTAACCTCTTCGCCTTTTTTAATGAGATTATTTACCGCGCGAACAATTTCCTGTCTACCACCGTAATTTATAGCGATATTTAAGGTAAAATCTTTATTTTCTTTACTTAAATTCTCACACTCACAAATTGCGTCTACCAAATCTTTGCTCAGTTCTTCTCTACTTCCAGAAACGACCAATCGCACGTCTTTTTTCGCAAACTTTTTTGCAAACTTAACTAAATAAGTTTTTAATAGTCGCATTAATTCACGCACTTCCTTTTCTGGTCTAGACCAGTTCTCAGAAGAAAAAGCGTACAAAGTGAGTGTCTTTACACCGAGTTTAAAAGCGTGAGTGGCAATTTTTTCTACGTTCTTTGAACCCTCAATATGTCCTTTAGACCGTTCTTTACCACGACGTTCCGCCCAACGCCCGTTCCCGTCCATTATTATGGCGACGTGACTTGGAATTTTTCTCTCAACCATTATACCGATAATACGTCCTTTTCTTTGTCGGCACAGAGTTTTTCTATCTTTTCAATCGTTTCAGCAATAACTTTATCAACGTCCTTTTCGCATACTGCGTGTTCGTCTTCAGAAAGTTCCTTGTTGTTCTTCATTTTCTTTAATGCATCCATTCCGTCACGACGAACGTTACGAACTGCAACCTTGCTGTCTTCTGCCATCTTTTTAATTTGCTTAACGATTTCCTTTCTTCTCTCTTCAGTAAGAGCAGGGAAAACCAAACGGATAACTTTACCGTCGTTTACAGGCGTAATACCTAGATTTTCCGCGAGAAGTTGTTTTTCAATTACTTTTAACATACTTGCATCCCACGGAGCAATAACCAAACATCTGCCTTCTGTTACTGAAAGGTTACCAACTTGGTTAATAGGGGTTGGCGTTCCGTAATAATCAACTAAAACTTTATCTAAAATGTGCGGATTTGCTCTGCCCGCACGAATAGTAATATACTCGCTGTTTAATACAGAAACCGTTTTTTCGGTTTTTTCCATAACTTCCATCATTATCATTTCAAATTGTTCGTTTTCTATTGCCATAATTATTCTCCTTTATCGTATCAATTATTTTTAATTTTTGTTTTTAATTATATTCAAGAACATTCTATTTAATCAGTGTGCCAATCTTTTCGCCAGAAACCGCACGGAGAAGTGCATTTTCTTCAAAAAGACCAAACGCTAGAACGTGAATATTGTTTTCCATACAAATTGTAATTGCCGTCGTGTCCATTGCCTTTAAGCCTTGCGCAATAAATTCTTTATATGAAACGGTCTCAAGTTTTTTAGCATTCGGATTAGTTTTGGGGTCGGAATCGTAAATTCCGTCCACGTTTTTAGCAAGAAGTAAAACTTCCGCACCGATTTCCGCAGCTCTTAAAGCCGCCGCCGTATCGGTAGTAAAGTATGGGTTACCCGTTCCGCAAGCAAAGATAACTACTCTGCCTTTATTTAAGTGGGACATTGCCTTTCTTAAAATATAAGGTTCAGCAACACGTGTCATTGTTAGCGCAGTTTGAACACGAGTGGGAACGCCTTTTCTCTCCAAAGCATCTTGAACGGCAAGCGCATTTATTACGGTTGCAAGCATACCCATATGGTCTGCGGTAGTTCTATCCATTTCTTTACCTTGTCTACCACGCCAGAAATTTCCGCCACCAACAATAATACCAATTTCCACGCCTAAATCTTTAACAGCGATAATTTGATTAGTTATATCGTCTAAAACTTGTTCGTTAATGCCGTTACCTTGCTCGCCAGCAAGTGCCTCTCCCGAAAGTTTAATAATTACTCTCTTGTAAACTGCTTTTTCCATAGAACAATACTCCTTACGGTAAAATCTTTATCTTATTTATTATATACTTTTTTTTCCAATTTGTAAATACTAAACGAAACAAAAACTCAAAAAGAAAGAAAAAAAGACCGCCAAGTTAGTCGCTCTTCCCATAGGGAATAGCGACAACTAAATAAATCCTTACGGATTTGTTATATTTGCTTACGCAAGTTATATTGCCTTACGGCAGTGATATTTGCCTAACGGCAAGTTAAGGATTTATTTAATATAACTTTGACTGTAAGTCAAAATATAACTTTTAGACTTGCTCTAAAAATATAACTGTTTGCTATGCAAACAATATCACTTTACTAAAAACTTGATTTATGCTATAATTAACTTATGAGTGAAAGCATTTTAAGAGAAAAAGCAAAAGAGTTTGCTAAAAACATTGTTTTTATTACAAGAGAAATTAAGTCTAACAATAAAGAAAGCGTTTTAACTAATCAACTTTTACGTTCGGGAACAAGCATTGGTGCAAATATCCACGAAGCACAATACGCACAAGGAACAGCTGACTTTATTTCTAAATTTGAAATAGCGCTGAAAGAATGTTTTGAAAGTGAATATTGGCTAGAACTATTATTTGAAACAGGCTATTTAGAAGAAAATCAATATAAAAAACTTAATAATGACTGTGGTGTTATTCGAAAAATGCTAATTTCTTCGTGCAAAACATTAAAAGAGAAAAAATAAATGAAACTCGACTTTTGGTAAGTCGAGTTTTCTTTTATCTACGCAAAAACTGCTTGATAAAATTTTTTATATGTGCTATAATAAATATGCCAAACTAACTTAATAAACGCAATTAGTGGTGTAATTTTCTTTTTTATAAGGATAATTATATCTATTTTTGCCACAATAGTATTATTGAATTTGATAAAATGCAGATTCTACTTGTGCTATTGTGGTTACACCATTTTGCGTAAAGTTAGTTTGGCGACTATCGGAGTCTGCGTTTTTGTGCGTTTACTTCGGTAGGCGCACTTTTTGTTTTGTGGAGGGTTTTATGAAAAAGTTTTTAGTTTCTATTTTATCTATTATATTAGTGCTTAGTTCTTTTAATTTGATTGCTTGTGGAAATAATCCCAATAAATATTTGGGACATAGGCATAACGGGCTTTATCATGGAGACTTTTGTGAAGAATGTGATACAATTTGTTGGGACAGTGAAGAAGGATACGTTGTTATGGAATTAGAAATTGATTCTAAGCAATATTTCTTGCTAGAAGTTTATACCAATAATGCTTTTTCTATGTTGAAAAAAAACAAAATTATACATAGTGGCTCCTACAGCTATACTCTTAATGGAAGAATAAAGTATGTGTATATTGCGCCTACGATAACTACAATTCCGAGTGAAGCGTTTGATGAGTGCTATAGTTTAGAAACTATTATTTTAAGTGAAGGACTAAAAAAAATAGGAGAGTCCGCTTTTTCGCATTGTGAAAATCTTAAAAAAATAGATTTACCTAATAGCATAGAACGTATAGGCGATTATGCCTTTTTCAGAGCGCCAATTAAAGAAATAGAATTCGGCTCCAACTTAATTGAAATTGGCGGTGCTGCGTTTAGAGAAACAAATCTTACATCCATTTCTATTCCAAATAGCGTAGAAAAAATTGGAGCAGGTGCTTTTTCAAAAACAAATATTAAAAATGCCACTATAGGTAAAAACGTAGCTTACATTGGTGAGGCTGCTTTTCGTGAATGCAATAAAAACCTAAAGGTTAAATTTGAGGAAAAAGCAAATTGGTTTGTTAAAAACGACTATTATGAACATATAGACATTGATAAAAAAACAATATCAAACAAGAAAAAGGCTGGGGATTTGCTTTTAAATAAATATTGTTATTATGAATGGCTTCGTACAATTTAATGATATTAAGTGTAGCACACTATACTTTGCAAGCAAAGTTGTGTGTTTTTGCAAAGCAAAAAGAAAAAGGATAGCAAAAATTTTGCTATCCTTTTATGCTATCTAAAAAATCCCTAAGGGAAACGCCCTTAATTTAGCGGTCTTTATTATGCTTTTTATAGGTTTTAAGTGGTTTACTTTTTCATTTGCGCTTCTACTTCAGCGGCAAAGTCATCGTTTCTCTTTTCTAAACCTTCACCCATTTCAAATCTGGTGAAACGTTTAACGGTAAGAGTTTTACCCATTTTATCAGAATAACTCTTAACGAGCTTTTCAATGGTGAGTGATGGGTCTTTAACGAATGCTTGGTTCATAAGACAGAATTCGTCGTAGTATTTTTTAACTCTACCTTCAACCATTCTATCAACGATAGCAGCAGGTTTACCTTCGTTTAAAGCTTGTGCTTTTAAGATTTCCTTTTCGTGCTCTAAAATTTCAGCAGGAACTTCGCTTGCAACTAAATATAAAGGCTTAGATGCTGCGATTTGAAGAGCAACGTCGTGAGCGAGTTCTTTAGCAGAATCACAAGTACAACCTTCGATTTCAACTAAAACGCCAACCTTACCACCCATGTGGATATAACTTTCAACGATACCGTTTTCAGCAGTGTATTTTGCAAAACGACGGATAGCGATTTTTTCACCGATTTTTGCGGTTGCAGCAATCGTTTCGTCATTTTTAACTGCTACTAATTCGTCGATATCTTTAACGTCGTTTGCTATTACGTAGTCAACAACGCTGTTAACGAATTCCTTATATTGGTCGCCCTTTGCAACGAAGTCTGTTTCACAGTTTACTTCTACAAGTGCGCCTACGTTTCCGCTAATTTTAGCAGCAACGATACCTTCAGCAGCGATTCTTGATGCTTTTTTAGCAGCGGTTGCTATACCTTTTTCTCTTAAGAAGTCAACAGCCTTTTCCATGTCGCCGTTTGTTTCTTTTAATGCTTTTTGGCAATCTGCAACACCTGCGCCCGTCTTTTTACGGAGTTCCATTACGTCTTTAGATGTAAACATATTTTTAATCTCCCTTATTTTTTAAATTATTCTGCTTTTTCAGTAGCAACTTCTTCAGCGGGTGCTTCAGCAACTTCAACTGCTTCTTCGCCTGCCTCTTTTGCCATCTGTTCGCCTTGGTTTGCTTCGATTACAGCGTCAGCGATAACTGATGCGATAAGTTTAACTGCTCTAATAGCGTCGTCATTACCAGGGATAACGTGGTCGATTAAATCGGGGTCACAGTTAGTATCGGTAATTGCTACGATAGGAATGTTAAGTTTCTTTGCTTCTAAAACAGCAATATCTTCTTGTTCTGGGTCAACGATAAACATTAAGCCAGGAAGAGTTCTCATATCCTTGATACCGCCAAGATTGGTTTCAAGTTTTTCCATTTCAGCCTTTAATTGGCTAACTTCCTTTTTGGGTAATAAATCAAATTCACCCATTTTTTCCATGTTGGTAAGCTTGTTAAGTCTATCAATTCTTGATCTGATGGTTTTGAAGTTGGTTAAAGTACCACCGAGCCATCTAGCATTGATGTAGTATTGACCGCATCTTTCTGCTTCTTCTTTGATAGCGTCTTGCGCTTGCTTTTTAGTACCAACGAAAAGTACGCTCTTGCCTTGTTTAACCGTTTCAACTACGAAAGGATAAACGTCGTTTTCGATAAGTTCAACGGTCTTTTCAAGGTTGATAATGTGAATACCGTTTCTTTCACCGTAGATGTACTTCTTCATCTTTGGGTTCCAACGTCTTGTTTGATGTCCGAAGTGAACACCAGTTTCTAAGAGTTGCTTCATTGAAATAACTGCCATAATAAATATACCTCCGTTCTGCCTCCCCGTAAGCCTTTAATTAAGATTACATTCCCAACTGCAAAATTTATTTTTGGGAACACGAAAATCTTTAACTTATCGGGTGCGAATTTTTGCTTGTATATTTTAACATAATTGCATAATTAAAGCAACGGTTTTAACACCGTTTTTTAAACTTTTTAATACATTTTGCCCTATTTTTTTAACAATTTTAAAAGTCTTGTGGTAAACGAAAAACCGCATACAAAATATGCGGTTTTTTGCAGTTTTTTATAAAGTTTTTCTCTTATCTTTCCAAAGATTCTGCTTCGTCTGCAAGTTCGTCTTCTTCTAAAACACGGCAGAATTCTTCAAATACTTCGTCAAGGAGTGCATCGTCTTCTACTGGGAGAAGATCTGCAGTTTCTTCGTCGTCACCACTAAGTTCAAAAATGATGAGGTCATCATCTTCAATACCGTCGATTTGTTCTGCTGGTTCAAACGCTGAATAATTTTTACCCTTGTATTCAATAGTTCCAACAAAATAGAATTTTAATTTCTTTCCGTCCTCTGTTGTAAGTTCTACGATATCTTCTTCGCATCCGCAATCACAATCGCAGTCGTGATCGTGCTCGTGATCACAGTTACATTCGTGTTCATCACATCCGCAAGTACATTTCTTTTCTTTTTCGCTCATAATAAAACTCCTTTATATTTTACCTTTATTTTTGTCGTTTAAAAATCCTTGTAAGATTGTCGCCGCCGCCAAGCTATCCACCATTTGTTTGCGTTCTTCCCTACTCTTCCCTTGCTCGATTAAAACTTCTTCCGCCTCACAAGTAGAGCAACGCTCGTCAACAGTATAAATTTCCACCTTTAAAAGCTCTTTTAGCTTTTCAATAAAAAACTCGGCTTTTTGGGTCTGTATTGACGGCGTACCGTCAAAGTTCACTGGCAGTCCGCAAACAAGAGCCGTCGCCCCCTTTTCTTTAACGTATTCTGCAATTTTACTTAAATCAGTCTTTAAGTTTTTGCGGTGATAAGTTTCCACCGGCAAAGAATACGAATTAAAGGGGTCTGAAACGGCAACGCCTATTCTTTTATCGCCTATATCAAGGCACAAAAATCTTTCCACTTTTATATTGTACCAAATTAGATAAATAAATGCAATCGTTTTATAAAAAATGACGGAGAGAGTTCTCCGTCGTTTTTTGTTGTTAGTCAGAATTTTTAGATTTCTTTTCTTGTTCTTTGCCGAATTCTTCTACTTTTTGTTTAACTTGTGCTTGACCGTCTTTAACCATTTGTCTTGCTTTCGCTGAATTAGTGGCAAGTACAGCCCCACCGATAACGCCAAGTAGCATACCGCATAAAAACTTATCGTCCATAATTCCCCCTTAAATCCGCCAAAATTATTGTGTGCGAATTTTAGAAAATTATGCAAAATTTTGTTTTAAGCGTTTTTCTTTGCTTGATAATCTTCTATCGCTTTCTTGATTGCTTCTTCTGCTAAAACTGAACAGTGAAGTTTTTGACTTGGAAGTCCACCCAAACATTCAACAACCTTTTTGTTGGTTACTTTTAATGCCTCATCAATCGTCATACCGATAATCATGTCGGTTGCAGTAGAACTCGTTGCGATTGCAGCAGCACACCCAAAAGTCTTAAACTTAGCGTCAACGATTATATCATTTTCAATTTTAAGTGATATTTGCATTATATCTCCGCAAGATGCGTTACCAACCGTGCCGATTCCATCGGGATTTTCTATTTCACCCACGTTTTTGGGATTCTTAAAAACTTCCATTACCTTTTCGTTATACATACTTAATTTCTCCTTCTGCTTTAAATAGTGGTGACATTTCTCTAAGTCTTTGAACAGACTCCTTAATAACGTCCACCGCATAATCTACTTCTTCAATCGTGTTGTGTTTACCAAACGAAAATCTTATAGAACCGTGCGCCAACTCTTCGGGAAGTCCTAAAGAGAGCAACACGTGCGATGGTTCTAGCGAACCTGACGAACACGCAGAGCCAGACGATACCGCAATCCCTGCTAAATCGAGGCTAAATAATATTGATTCGCCCTCGATAAACTGGAAAGAAAAGTCTGCGTTTGCAGGAAGCCTGTTTTCTCTCGGTCCGTTAAGCTTAACGAACGGAACTTCGGATAAAACCCTATCAATAAAATGGTCACGAAGAGATGAGACGTATTCAAAATTTTTGTCTATATCTCTTATAGCGATACGGAAAGCCTCGCTAAATCCAACTATACCCGCAACGTTAGTCGTCCCGCCACGTTTCATTCTTTCTTGGTGTCCACCAGTTAAAATACTTTCAACTTTAAGTCCGTTTCTAATATATAATGCGCCAACCCCTTTAGGTCCGTAAATTTTATGAGCACTCATACTCATTAAATCCACACCTAAGTCCTTAACGTCAATCTTCAAAACGCCTGCCGCTTGAACTGCGTCTGTAAACATTACCGAGCCGTTTGCGTGCGCTATTTGGGCTATTTCTTTAATTGGTTCAATAGTTCCCACTTCGTTATTAGCCATCATACAGCCAACGAATATTGTATCTTTACGAATTATACTCTTTAAGTGTTCTAAGTCAACAAAGCCGAACTCGTCCACTTTCATATATTCAATTTCAAAGCCCTCTTTTTTAAGCGCTTTTGCCGTAGTAAGCATTGCCGCGTGTTCGATTGGGCTTATAATTATATGTTTACCTTTTTCTTTATAGGCGTGCGCTACGCCACGGAGCGCCCAGTTGTCACCCTCTGTTCCGCCCGAAGTAAAATACACTTCGTTAGGTTTGGCGTTTATAATTTTAGCAATAGAATCTCTTGCCTCGTCCACAGCCTTAACAGATTCTCTACCATAATAGTGTTGACTATTTGGATTGCCGAAAACTTCACTAAAATACGGGAGCATTTTATCTAATGCCTCTTTGCAGAGAGGCGTTGTCGCTGCGTGGTCAAAATATATAGGTTTTTTCTCCATTACTCTCTCCTTTACTGTAACTCACCATCTATCATTTGTTTTAAGGTCATATCGTCAAGCAGTTTGTTTATTCCCTCGTATAACCTTTTCCAAACCCCGCTTGACGGACAACATTTGCACTTGGCGTCGCCTTTAACGCACTCAACTATTTCCATATCGTCCTCTAAGGCTCTGACAATCTCGCCTATCGTTATTTCTTCTGGCGAACGAGCAAGATAATACCCTCCGCTAGCACCTCGGCTTGCCGAAACGATATTTCTTTTAGTTAATAGCCTCATTATCTTTTCTAAATATTTACTCGATACCGCAATATAACTTTCTAATGCACTTGCAGATACCGAATTGTCAGGATAATTTAGCCCCAAAATATGACAGGCTTTAATGCCGTATTTTGCTTTTGACGATAATTTCATACTTTTACTCAATTGCAACCTTTTTAGTTGCAATTATATTATATTCATATTATTAGCCATTGTCAAACAAATTAACCCCGAAAAACCAAGATTTGTTTTCGGGGCTTAATGTTAATTTAGCATTTTAGATTTTTCTTCACGCTTAAAGAATTTAAGTGCATCAATCGGCTGATTTGTGCCGTATAAAAGGGTGTATAGTTTGAGATTTTCCTTTTCTAATTGGATAATTCTTTGTTTTAAAAACTCGTTTTCTTTTTGTGTTTTTAAGGATATTTTACCGACCAAGTTATTTATTTCATTTTTAAGTTTATTAAACTGTTCGTCGGTTACGCCCTCATATACAGACTTTGATTTGTTTTCCAAAGCAACGTTAATACCGTTTAAGGAAAGTTCGTTTATGATTTCACTAATAAGTTTAGGATTATTTTTTATTGCGTTTCTATACTTATTTTGATAGCGAAGTGCTATCTTTCCGTCACCGTTGGCAAGTTTCATAATCTCACTTCTAACCGAAAGACCTTGATTTTTGGCAATTAAAATCTTTTTTATTAGTTGTCTTTCTTCGCACTCGTTAAACTCCACTATTTTACTTACTTGTAGCGGTTTTCCGTCTAAGTACTTTTGACAAAATTCCTTGTCGGTGACACTAAGTTTTGCAAGCGCATAGTATAAATTCCTTACAGTGCCTTTGGCTTTTTTATTTAATCTTCCGTATTCAGTAAAGGTTGACGTCAAAGATACGTTTTGTCTTGATTTCAAAAATTCAGCAAGTCCTATAACGTCTTTTTCTTTGTACCCGTAAATTTTTTCCATAATTTCTCCTTTTTATGAATTTATATTTTGTTTACGGGTAGATTATTGACATAATAAAGTAATATTATACATAGCATAAAACATAATGTTTTATTATTTTTCTAGCGATTACCCTGCGGTAATAAAAATCAACGGTATGTTCTACGGTAAAATTCAAGACGTCATTAAACCGCTTAGAATTGAAAAGAATTTATCGCCCTTTATTGAAATTTGTCCTTTAAATGAGGACGGTTGTGCCGTCAACTTTATTCTTGACGGAGATTTTTTATGTTCTCCGCCAAAGGGAGTTAGCATTACAGACTTAAAAGGTGGATATTTAGTTAAATTTTATAACCGATACGACAAATTACCCTTTTCTATTTTAGCACAGGAAAAATTACCATACGCAGTAGTAACTGTTTTTACAGAAAGTTCACTTAAACTGTCCATTGAAAGTCAGTCGGATTTTTATGCTGAAACCTTTAATATAAACTGCACTGATGCAACAATAACCCCTTTCAATCTTAGCAATGAACGGTTTATTGCTATTAAGTTAAATGCAAGAGAGGTAACTTTATGCGTTTATCATATAGGTGAAAAGACAAAAAAAGTCTTTTGTCGTTCAGTGTTTGATTTTTCCACCTCCCCCGAATTTACAACTACTGAAAAGTTTAACGATATTGCCAAGCACATTGTAAATACCGTTTGGGAATTTAACGAAAATCAATTTAAAATTAAATCCGTTTCTTGTGCTAAAAAAGTTGGTTTTGACGCAAATTGTCTACCCGAACGACTAATTCCGTACGCTTTCTTAGAAAGTTTTTTGTCGGGCGATAATATAGAAGAGTTCTTATGCGAAAACATTAAAGAAAACGCAGATAAATTAAGTTCATACCTAGGCGATTTTATTGGTATATTCCCACCCCCTACTTTTAGAGACATTAATGAAGTAGGATTGATTTATTCCATAACAGAGAATAAATACCAAGTGGAATATTTTACCTTTGAATTGGAAAACAAAAAGATTTTTAACATTAAAAAAAGTGAGTGTTAATACACTCACTTTAATTTTTTATTTTCGTTATTTACGCAACTTTAATGGAAACAACTTTCGCAGAAATTTCACCGTCAAAAGTAGGAACTTTTATGGTTTGCTTGTTATAGCAAACAAGTTGGTTGCCCTTTGCTTCAAAGTAGTCTTTTTCATCAAATGATTCACTATCAACAACGTGTGCGGTAAGACCATTATTTTCATTTGATTTACTTGCGTCATATTCACCAGTGTAATACAATACGTATTCTTCATAGTTACTATCTTCAAACGCATTGATGATTAAATCAAAAGCCTTTGCCGTTTCTTCGTCTTCCAAATCAATCATAGCGAATACACAGAACCAGTTATCATAAGCGGTAATTGGTGAAGTAGGCATAAACCAAGTTGCTTTACCAGAATTCATTGCATCGTCACTGGTAGAAAAACTATCATTTTCATACCAAGATCTCCAAAGTCCGATTGCACCCTTTTGGTTTAAAAGGTTAGAACCTTTTACGCCATTTCTTTCAAACTCGCCATCTGTAGTTGGCATAGTGTATTTTGAAACTGCAACTTCACCGTTGTTATCAATTATATCGCCAAGGAAAATTTGAGAACGGTCACCAGATTTATAGAACACCGTGTTGTTATAATAACCTAATTGCACTGCTGAAATAATTTTATCAACAGTTTTTGGTGCAAGGTGTCCGTAAAGGTCTACCTTTAAGGTAAGGTCTTGACTTTCTTTTTCAGTTTGGTTATAAACCTTAACGTTTACTTCCAAAGTGGTGATGTCTTTGACACAACCCATCATTCCAAAACAAGCGGTACAAACAAGAAGTACGGCTAATAAATTTACAAAAATTTTTGTTAAACGCTTCATATTAAATCTCCATTGATTTTACAAATATGCTATTATATTTTACAAGTTTTTTAGTAAAATGTCAATGCTTATTAAGGATATAAAAAAGAAAGATAAATAAAAAGTTTTAAAATATGTATTTTTTTCGATAAAATCTTTAAACTAATACTGTTACGGATGTAGTTCATACGCAGCAGGAATAAGTCCGTAAATGACAAAAGCGGTATTGCCGTTTGGCAATACCGCTAATTGTTTTTAAATTGTTTGATAAAAGAAATTATTCAGCAACAACGGTGCAGCCAACTTCTTTAAATCTAGCGATGATCTTGTCAGCTTCTTCTTTAGTTGCGCTTTCTTTGATAACGCCCTTAGCTTCAACAAGTGCTTTTGCTTCGCCAAGACCTAAAGAGGTGAATTCACGAACTGCTTTGATAACGTCAATTTTCTTGTCGCCGATTTCTTTAATAGAAACCTTGAATTCAGTCTTTTCTTCAGCAGCGGGAGCATCTGCAGCCGCAACAGGAGCAGCAGCAACTGCAACAGGTGCAGCAGCGCTTACGCCGAATTCTTCTTCCAAAGCCTTAACGAGTTCGTTAAGTTCTAAAACTGTCATACCTTTAACTTCTTCAATCATTTTTTGAATGTCTGCCATTTTTCTATCCTCCATTAGATAACTTTTAATTTTAATTTTTTATTTTTTAATTTTTTTGTTTTGCCAAACTACGTTTGGACTTTTTTCTTTTAAGCCTTTTTTTCTGCAATTGCATTAAGCGCAACTACTAAGCCCCTCGGCATAGCTGAAAGTACACCGACGAAGTTTGAAATAGGAGCCTGCAAAGAACCGAGCATTTTTGCAATGAGTTCTTCCTTGCTTGGCATTGATGCGAGTGCTTTAACACCTGCAACGTCAACCTTTCCACCTTCAACGTACGCACTCTTAACAGTGATTTTGTCCTGATATTTCTTAGCGGCTTCAACGATTACTTTTGCTGCTGCGGTTTCATCTTCACCAAAAGCAACTGAAGTAGGTCCGTTAAGGTCGTCGTCAAAATCAGTAATACCTAAATCGTGAAGAGCGTATCTAACTAACGTGTTCTTATAAACTTTGTACTCAACGTTGTTCTTTCTGAATTCACGACGGAGTTCAGTATCTTCTGCAACGGTAAGACCGTTAAACTTTACGAATACAACCGATTTAGCGTTTTGAATTTTTTCTTTAATTACTTGTGCTAATTCAAGTCTTGCTTCTTTACTTGCTGACATTTGTCTTTTACCTCCTTGATTTAATGAAAAAGCCCTTGCATTACCAAAACGGAATACAAGGGCATAATTACACCTATAAACGTAATTATACTTACACCTTTAAGTTTCCGCCTCGGTTGGTCCGTCTTATGACGAGTTAAACACCTACTGTCTTGGGCTATTTAATTTACTTAACGATTATAGCACTAAAATTTTATATTGTCAATTAAATTTTAGCGTTAATTTTTACGCCTGGGCCCATAGTACTTGCAAGAGCTACACTCTTAACGTATTGACCTTTAGCGGCTGCAGGTTTTGCTTTAACGATTGCTTCCATAAGTGCTTCGTAGTTTTCCTTAAGTTTAACATTACCGAAACTCTTCTTACCAATTGCACAGTGGATAATTGCGTTTTTGTCAAGTCTGTATTCAACTTTACCTGCTTTAGTATCTTTGATTGCCTTAGCAACGTCCATAGTAACGGTACCAGACTTAGGGTTTGGCATTAAGCCTTTAGGTCCTAAAATCTTACCGATACGACCAACTAAACCCATCATGTCGGGAGTTGTAATAATAACGTCGTAATCAAACCAGTTTTCAGACTGAATCTTTTGAATCATTTCTTCAGCACCAACAAAGTCTGCACCTGCTTCCTTTGCTTGGTCTGCCTTGTCACCCTTAGCAAGAACTAAAACTTTAACTTCTTTACCAGTTCCGTTAGGGAGTACGAGTACGCCACGAACTTGTTGGTCTGCTTGCTTAGGATCAACACCTAAACGAACGTGAAGTTCAACTGTTTCGTCAAATTTTGCTTTAGCGGTATCAAGAACCAAATTTATTGCTTCGTCCACTTCGTAAAGTTTAGTGGATTCGATAGCTTTCACGCTATCAATATATTTTTTTCCGTGTTTCATTTAATTTTACCTCCTGTGGTACGTTCGGGTATAAAAACCCTCCCACTTAATATGTTCTTAGTCTACTACTTCAACGCCCATGCTTCTTGCAGTACCTGCAATCATGCTCATTGCACTTTCTAAAGTGTTAGCGTTAAGGTCGGGCATCTTTAATTTTGCGATTTCTTCAACCTGAGCCTTGGTAATCTTAGCAACCTTGTTTTTGTTAGGTGCTGCGCTTGCGCTTTGGATTCCGCACGCTTTCTTAATAAGAACTGGTGCCGGCGGGGTTTTTAAGATAAACGTAAAAGAACGGTCTTGATAAATGGTCATAACGACCGGAATAATAAGACCTGCCTGATCCTGTGTCTTAGCGTTAAATTCTTTGGTAAATCCCGGAATGTTGATACCGTGAGGACCTAACGTTGAACCTACGGGCGGACCGGGTGTTGCCTTGCCTGCGGGCAATTGCAATTTAACGATAGCCGTAACTTTCTTTGCCATAATTGTTTCCTCCATTTGGTGGTAATATCGTCGTGCCAGTGTAAAGAATTTAACACAACTCCCACTCTATAAACCACGGATTTCTCCGTTATTATATTCTTATTTATATTTATATAATGTTTAGCGTTTATTCTGCTTCTTCAGTAGCGTTGACTTTCTTAACTTGAACAAAATCAAGTTCAACGTCCGTCTTTCTGCCGAACATTTCAACGTTTACTTTAACCTTTTGAGTTGCCTCGTTAAGTTCAACGACCTTTCCGCTGAACGATTCAATAGGTCCTGATACGACCTGAACGATATCGCCAACTGCAAAATCGATTTCTAAAGCAACTTCTTCTAAACCCATTCTAGCAACTTCGATTTCAGTAAGCGGTAAAGGTCTACCTTGTGGACCAACGAATCCCGTTACCCCTCTAGTATTAGTTACCAAATACCAAATATCGTTAGAATAAATCATTTTCAAGAAAACGTAACAAGGGAATTTCTTTCTTTCAACGAGTTTCTTCTTTCCGTTTGCCTTTTCTTCTAAGGTTTCTTCGGTAGGAATCTTAATCTCAAAGATATTTTCCTGCAAGTTATTATTTTCGATTAATTTTTCGAGGCTGTCTTTCACCATTGCTTCATAGCCGGAATACGTGTGAATGACGAACCATCTTCCTTGTTCAATAGCCATTTACAACACCTACTATTTAGAAATGAGTTTAACTAAAGCGAGTAATCCTTGGTCGAAAGCAGTGATAAGCACCAAGAAAATAAGGACAACGGCAAGCACGACACCAGTCTGCTTAACAACTTTTCCGAAAGTAGGCCAACTAACCTTTTTAAGTTCGGAAAAAACGTCCTTAATTTTTCCGCCCAATTTCTTAAAGAAACCAGGTTTTTTATCCTTTTTCTTCGCTTTTTTAACTTCTTTTTGAGTTTTGGTTGATTCCGTTGAAACGAAATCAGCCGTAGCGTTCTTTTTTTCTTTCATTTACGCTTGCCCCTTAATTTATTAGTCTGCTAAACAGACTTTCACTTTGCGAAAACTATTTCGCTTCCTTATGAGTGGTATGCTTTTTGCAGAATTTACAATACTTTTGCATTTCTAATCTTTCAGTATCGTTTTTCTTATTTTTAAAAGTATCATAGTTTCTCTGCTTGCACTCCGTACAAGCCAAAGTTATCTTAGCTCTTGCGCCTTTTGCTGCCATAATGCACCTTCCGAACATCAAAAAATTACACCCCGTTACCGAGATGCTAATCAATTTTAACAAATATATTCGTTTATGTCAAGTTTTTTACGCTATTTTTTAAAGATTTTACCCTTAAAATCCCCTTTTTTTTACTCTCCTCCACATATTGCCATAATAGCAAAAACCCGACCACAATATATTGTAATCGGGTGAATTTTTTATTTGATTTTTTTAGCGAATTTTTGCGTGTTTTTTACTTATTTAAATATATTTGCTAAGGGGTGCGTATAATTCGCCTTTTTTTACAATTTCTAATATCTGTTCTTGTTTAAGAGTTGTCACGGGTGCGTCATCGTCGTAAACTACTATTTCACTTAAATAAGAAGTGTCTAGCATACTCATCATCTTTTTTACGGTTGCGCTTTTATGTAAAGCTTGTTTCTTTACCTCCATTCCCCTTTTAAGCCGTTGAACGTCGATATCTTGATAAAGTTTTACGTAAATATTTTCCCTACCTTTCATAATAGCCCCAACGAAAACAAAGGATGCAAAAAACAAAAGTGAAAGATTTACAGTATTAAACGCACTAAAAACAAACCCAACAAAGAGCAATAGTGAAAAAATAATGCCCGTTACCTTGCAAATTAAAAAACTTTTCTTTCTTCCAAAAATTTTTGATAAAGATGCGGAAAGGACTCTTCCGCCGTCCAATGGAAAAACGGGCAAGAAGTTAATTATTGCAAGCGAAAAGTTAGCCTCTGCAACTATGTCTGTATAAGCGTAAAATATAGGAAAAATCCACCAAAGTGCGACGAAAAAAAGCACGATTGCAAGGTTAGTTAAAGGCCCAGCAAAGGCGATTTTCATTTGGTCTTTAATATCGACGTCATCAATATCTCCCCTAACAACCGCACCAAAGGGCATAAGGGTAATTTTATTTAGTTTATACCCACAATTTGACGCTACTAAAGAGTGCCCCAACTCATGGAGAAGGGCAGAAACCGTGTAAATAACAAACACGAATATTCTGCCCGTAAGCGCATAATAAACCCCGAACGCAAAGAACAACGGGTGAACGGATAAATTTATACCGCCCATACAACAGAGCCGTCAACTATCTGATAATCGGATATAACTAAGCCCTCTTGGTTCATAAAACACATAGTCGCTCCAGCGGTAACGTATCCAACGGGTATGTTTTTATATACCGTTTGTTCTAAACCTGCATAAGCGTAGTCTATACCAGTAAGCAAGGTCTTAAAATTAGTGCTGTGCGTAATTTCTATTGAATATTTACCGTCGTCGCCTTGTATAACGTTGGTAACCGTTCCATCGCAAGGTGCGTAAACACTTCCGCTACCACTAAAGTTCATAATGCCGTCTGCTAAACTTACTTGATTTTCGCCAACCGCAAGAACGGGGGTAAACTCGTCAAAAGTTCTCTCATCTACAGTCTTAGCCTGTTCTGTGCCAAACACTCCACGCAAGAATACGTTTATTCCGCTATCTGAGTAAAGTGCATTAGTTAAAAATATAGTCGCAACCAAAACACCTATAATGGTAAGTTGAATTCCTATCACTGAAAGTTTAAATTTATTTTTAGGCTTAACTTGCTTTTCTTGACACTCTTTATCATAAACTTCTTGCTCTAAAGCGCTATCGTCGTATTCATTTTGTATTTCTTGCTCTTGGCTCTCTACGTAACCAACCGATTGTTCGGGCATAACTTCCGTATTAACCTTTTCGATTAATTTGTTTTTAACCACCTCTGCATCTTCTTTTTTCTTTCTTTTAAATTTTCTCTTTTTTATCGGTGACAAAGTAATATTACAAGTGTTTACTGGTATTTCTAGCATAGATGCGTATTGTAATTTTTCGTTCATAATAATTCTCCTTTTTGCTCTTTCAATTATCTTTATGACAAAAAGAAAAGGGATATGACAAAAAAATATCCCGCTTGGAAAATTCCAAGTAGGATATTTGTCGAAAATTATTATTCTTCAATTGGCGTATCGTTTGCAGTTTCATCATCACTCGTGCGCCCAAAAGACGGATATACGCCCGCATGTTCTATACCCCTACCGCAATCGCAACTGCGATAAAGGTACCCATCCTCGTGTGTTTGCCACTCGCCGAATACGTGCCCGAGTTCAGGCTCGTTTACTGTATATTCAGTATAGTCAAACACAACGGTATGAAATTGATATAAAAGCCCTTCAATTTCTTTTATTCGCCAAACGCCGTTCAGTTTTTCCACGTAAACCTTAACGCCGTCAGCAACAAAGCACTTAACGAAAGTATCGACGAACTCAAAGTCTTTATTTTCTAAAATTTCTATAACTTCGCCAAGATATGAGTTTTCACCGTTTCCGCTTCCAACGGTAGACTCTAGCGCATTGTTTAATTCAATATCGGTAAAAATATACCAAATATGATTTGCTCGGCTGTAAATTCTGACATTTTCACCGTCTACGATAAAACAACCGTCCATAATCGTTTGACCATCTTTGTCAAAGCAATAATACAAATTTTTTCCGTCCGAAACAAAACGCCTACTTTCAGTATCGGACGAGAAAGTAACGCCAATTCTATCAGTAAAAAAGTATTTTTCCTTTAGTTCCGCTATTAAAGAATTTAGATTTGGTTTTTCCTTGTCGGTGATAACTATTTCCGGAACACTTTCGTACTCTTTAACAAAATCTCTTTCGTGGCAAGTACACTGTCTAAATTTATTCCCTTCGTGGTCGGTCTGCCACTCGCCTAAATTGTGTCCGCTAAAATTCGAGGGTATACCTATAGTAAAATTATTGTTAAATTTATAAGTTATCGTGCTTTTTACCTTCCCTTCGGAATCGTATAGTCGTACTTCACTAATCGAGCCATCATTAACGATTACGCTGTAACGCCCGGAGATATACTCTCCCGTTTCCTCGTCAAACTCAAAATCGTTTTCCTCTATTAATTTATACACACTATAAAATGGCAAATCTTCAATGCTGGCAGGCTTATCAGAATAAATAGCAAACTGCAAAATTTCGCTTAAATCACCGTCAATAATCTTTTCCCAATTCCTAGCCGTATCAACAGTTTCTATGTAAGCCGTTCCTCTATTGCCATCTATCGGGAAAATATAACTACTTCGTGTGTAAACTATCTTTCCGTCCTCTTTCCCCGAAACTAAAAGCCATAAATTTTTCCCATCGCCTTTGTATAAATATTGATTGTCACCATAAGTATAATATATGTCGTAACGGCTACCAAACAAATTCAAGTCTCTTATTTGTGCAACGGCTTTATTTAGCACTGCTTGTCTATCGGTAACGAACGAACAAACCACGCAAGTTCCGTCTTTAACGGTATGTTCTTGCTTGTCTTTTACCTCCACTTCGTGCCCGCAAGAGGGGTTGTGCCAATGAAAATCTTGACTACTATCCCAATCACTTGAATATTGATGTTCGTTTCCCGTACTTTTAACCGTTTGCGTCTTTTTCTCTCCGCAATAACAAGAATATTCAATCACACCGTCGGTAGTGCAAGTAGCAAAAGTCTCACCCGTTTTATTAAACGAGTGATTATGCTCCTCGACTTGCGATTTTACGCAAGAGGCTAGCAAGACAGTCGACAACGACAAGATTATCAATAAAATTTTTAAAGATACGCTTTTAAACAATTTTACACCTAACCGTTTATCAATTTTTTCATTAACTCATAACCAAATTCAACAAATGCGCCCGTCTTTTCTGCATTTTCTTCGTCGTAAGCACACGCACCGTTCCCACTATTTACCGAACTTTTGTAAATTAGGTAAGGAATAGGGTCAGAGCAGTGCGTCATTATAGATACGGGTGTGGGGTGGTCGGGGCAAATAAGTATATTAAAGTCCTCGCCCATCTCCTTAAGTCCTTCCACAACCGTCTTAACAACGCCGTCAATCTGTTCGATAGAATAAATTTTATTTTCAGTATCTCCGTGATGTCCGCATTCGTCGGGTGCTTCCATATGCACGTAGACAAAGTCTAGTCCATCTTTAAGTGCGTCAAGGCAAGCGTTTGCCTTGCCTTTAAAGTTGGTATCGTAGTTGCCAGTTGCACCCTCCACTTCGATAACACGCATATTAGCAAGTTTACCTATACCTTTTAATAGGTCAACTGCGGAAATTATGCCTCCGTCCAAATTAAAACGCTCCTTAAACGACTGCAAGCAAGGTTTAGTACCTTCCCCCCAAAACCAAAGGGAATTTGCAGGGCGCTTACCGTCTGCGATTCTCTTTTTATTTACGGGGTGATCTTTTAGTAGTTCGTATGATTTTTTCATTAACTCAAGATATTTTTGTCCTTCTTCACTGGTCGGTAAATGTCCTTTGACCGGTTTGCCAGTAATATCGTGCGGAGGAGTTAAATCCCCAGCGACAACCCCATTATCAATTACCAAGCAATGTCTATAACTTATTCCTGAGTAAAGTTTAAGTTTATCACTATTCAATTCTTTTGCAAGATATTCGATTAGCTCTTTTGCCTCTGGCGTAGAAATTTCTCCCGCACTGTAATCAATCATAGTTTTGTCATGATAATCCAACTCGTCGGAAACGGTAACTAAATTTGCACGAGCAGTAACGTCGGTCTCTTTTAACTCGATACCGATACTCGCCGCCTCTAAGGGCGAACGCCCAGTGTAACAATCGTGTGGATCATAACCTAAAACTGAAAGGTTGGCAACGTCGCTACCAGGTTTCATACCGCACGGAACGGTACGGCAAAGTCCCACTTCACCGAGGCGTGAAAGATGGTCGATATATGGTTTTTTTGCAAGCATTAACGGTGTTTTCCCACCAAGTGACGGTTGGCGATAATCCGCCATTCCATCTCCTAAAATTACTACGTATTTCATAAAGCACTCCAGTCAATCGGCAAAATGCCGTGTTTAATAAGATATTCGTTAGTTTTCACAAAATGTCCACACCCAAAAAAGCCGTTGTATGCAGAAAGTGGACTAGGGTGCGCACACTCTAAAATCAAGTGTTTATCTCCGTCTATAAGCGGTTTTTTACTTCTAGCGTTTCCGCCCCAAAGCAAGAATACGACGTGTTCTCTGCCACTTGAAATTTTTTTAATAATCCCGTCGGTAAACTGTTCCCACCCCTTGCCTTTATGAGAGTTGGCTTGGTGCGCACGAACAGTCAAAACGGTGTTTAACAATAGAACGCCCTGTTTTGCCCAACCGATAAGGTTTCCGCTTTTTTTAACGGGGATACCCATCTCTGCGTACAGTTCTTTATACATATTAACTAATGAGGGCGGAACGTCAACCCCGTCTGGCACGGAAAAAGAAAGCCCCATTGCCTGCCCCTCGTTATGGTAGGGGTCCTGTCCTAAAAGCACAACCTTTATATCCCTAAAAGCCGTATATTTCATACTGTTAAAGATATCAAACATGGACGGGTAAACGGTGTGATTGTTGTATTCAGTTTTCAAAAATTCTCGAAGCGATAGATAACTATTTGAAGAAAATTCTTCATTTAATATCTCGTCCCACTCTTTTGAAATTTTATACATAAAAATTCCTTTACTATTATTCGTAAATATGATAACATATTTTAGGTAATAAAATCAATATATTTATATATAATAAGCGAAAGGTTTTTATGGATATTTTTGAAGTAATCATGATTGCAATCGCATTATCAATCGATGCGTGCGCAATAACAATAGCAAATTGCACGACCTATAAAAACAGTTTAACGCAAAAAAAAGAGTGGTTAATGCCCATTTGTTTCGGTGTTTTCCAAGGCATAATGCCGTTAATCGGGTTTTTTATCGGTTCGCTGTTTTTAAGTTTTATATCTGGATTTACTAAATTTTTATCGGCGGGAATATTTTTACTTCTCTCTATAAAAATAGTGGTGGACATATTAAAAGAAGACGAGTGCAATATCGAAACAAAATGCGCCAAACCGTTCGGAATAACTTTAGTCATAATTCAGGCGATTGCTACTAGCATAGACGCACTAGCAATCGGCGTAACGATGGTAGAACTGACCTTTTCAATCTTTATTGCCGTAACGGTAATTGCGGTTATAACCTTTATTTTAGTAACGCTTGCCCTTTTCTTTGGTAAAACTCTAGGAAAACTTTTCGGTGCGTACGCCGAATGGATAGGCGCAGGGATACTCTTTATTTTAGCGTTAAAATCATTTATGGAAGCGTTTATTTAGTAAAACGAATAAGACATAAATAAAAATGTCCACTAGTCTAACTGGTGGACATTTCTTTGCTCGATAAAAGAAAAAACCTAACTAATTAATTTTTATTTTTTCAATACTTTTTTGCACCAAGAACGCTTATTACATTTTGGGCATTTTAAGTAACGGGTAGTTCCAGCGTGCATTGCGTTAAGTGCTTGTGTATAGGTAGGAACAAACTCATTGCCACAGTGTTTGCACTTATATGCGCCTACGCTAACTTCAAGTTTTAAAGCAAAAAAGCACGGTATCAAAAACACGACGCAAGAACCGATAATAGTAACAAGTTGCCATATACCTTCGGGTATAAAAAATGCAGCAATAAAGATACTTGCAATAAGGGCTGTAATACTTACAATCATAATTAACCACATACAAGACCAAATCATCTTATTTTTCTTCTCTAATTCTTTTGTCATTTTAAGTAAAAGTTGTTCGTTCTTCTGATTATTATTTTCCATATTGATTTTCTCCCCGCTTAATAATTCGTTTACGGTGATACCGAGAACATCACAGAGTTCAAGCATAATCGAAGAGTCTGGCATTGCTATACCTCGTTCCCACTTAGATATTGCCTTGTCCGTGATGCCGAGTTTTTCTGATAACTGACTTTGCGTTAGGTTTTTTTGTTTTCTGCTCTCGGCAATAAATTTTCCAATTCTTATTTGATCCATAGGGAGCCTCCTTTCACTTTCATTATAGCGGGTTTATCTTAAAATGTACACCTACCGTTGGTTTAGTTAGACTTTGTAAACTAACGGTAGAGTAAATAATGCGCTCATCATGAGCGCATTATCTTAAAATTTATTAAAATTCATATTCATTATCGACTGCTTTGTCTGTCGAATAAAAACCCGTCCAACCGTCTTCGTCATCGTTCGGTTTTTGGCAAGCAGAAAAGCAAAGCGTAGCGACAAGCACCATTATTATTAAAATTAAACTTAACCCCTTTTTCATCGTTAACCCTACCAACAATTTAAATTTACTTTAAATTCTTTTTGCGATTGCTTGTAAAAATTCTCTTGAAGTGAGTTTTTTAGGCGTTACGCCCTCTTTTTTGAATAAGCCAACTAAGTCGCCCGTCATTTCGCCCTCTTCAATAGTTTTAATAGTTGCTTTTTCCAAGCGTTCTGCAAAATCCACTAAGTCGGGTAAATTATCCATTTCCCCACGCTTTTTAAGCGCTCCGCTCCACGCAAATATGGTTGCAACGGGGTTGGTTGAAGTTTCTTCGCCCTTAATATATTTATAGTAATGTCTTGTTACCGTGCCGTGTGCAGCCTCGTATTCGTAAACACCGTCTGGGGAAACCAATACGCTAGTCATCATTGCTAAACTGCCGTAAGCGGTAGCGACCATATCGCTCATAACGTCACCGTCGTAATTCTTGCACGCCCAAACAATTCCGCCCTCACTGCGCACTATTCTTGCAACCACGTCGTCGATAAGCGTATACATATATTCTATGTTTGCACTTTCAAACTTTTCTTTATACTCGTTTTCGTAAATTCTTGCAAAAATTTCCTTAAACTTGCCGTCGTAAACCTTGCTTATAGTATCCTTTGTTGAAAACCATAAGGGAAGTTTCATGTCAAGTGCATAATTAAAGCACGCTCTTGCAAAACTTTCTATTGATTTGTCGGTATTGTGCATAGCGAGAACTATTCCGTCACCCTCAAAATCAAAAACGGTTTTTTGTGTTTTATTTCCGTCTCTATCTGTATAAACCAGTTCAGCCTTGCCTTTACCCGCAGTTCCATCTACTGCCTTATATATATCGCCGTACGCATGACGAGCGATAACTATAGGCTTTTTCCAAGTGGGAATATAAGGCGTTATTCCGTCCACTAAAATTGGGGCACGGAATACCGTTCCGTCAAGCATTGCCCTTATCGTGCCGTTAGGACTTTTATACATACTCTTTAAGTTGTATTCAGTCATTCTCTGTGCGTTAGGAGTAATTGTTGCACACTTTACTGCTACTCCGTACTTTTTGTTTGCTATTGCACTTTCTACCGTTACTTTATCGTCGGTCAAATCTCTATTAACAAGACCTAAATCGTAATATTCTGTCTTTAATTCTACAAACGGTTTTATAAGAATTTCTTTTATCCAGTCCCACAAAACCCTGGTCATCTCGTCGCCGTCCATTTCGACTAGCGGTGTAATCATTTTAATTTTTTCCATATCGTGTCTCCATTATTTTATCCCGTTTATTTTAACACATACATGATTTTTTTACAAGCGTTTTGCGCTTTTACCGCCACTAAATGATAGAATACTTGTTGAATAAGTCTTTATTTCCGTAGATTTTTTTTTGTGTTTGCTCTCTGCAACCTCTATTAACTCGTTTAACATTCCCGAAAACTCTTTTAGCGTGTCGCAAAATAGATAATATGAGAGCGAGCCAGGAACGGAATTTATTTCATTTAAATATACCTTTCCCCCTAATACAAAGTAATCAATCCTTATTACTCCGATAAACCCAAGCGTTTGATATATTTTCTTTGTTATATTCTTTATTTTATCAGATATCTTTTTATCTATATCTGCAGGGAAAATCCTAGTGCCACTTTCATATTTATCATCAAAGGACAAAACTTTTCCCTTGCCGATAGGTCTTTCACACTCAGAAACACGAATTTCATCATCTTTTTTTCTATAAACCGCACAGTTTATTTCTATAAAATCTTCTAAACACGGCTCGATTATAACTGCCTCGCCATAGCGCAATGCGTACTCTACCGCACGCTCTAACTCCTCTTTTGTGTCAGCCTTATTTACACCTATACTTGAACCCAATTTATTTGGCTTAACTAATAATGGATATTGCAAATCCTCTAATTCATTGACTTCGCTAGCAGAGTTGACCGTTACCGACGGCAACACCTTTATTTTAAGCGCTTTTGCAACTATTTTCGTAAACGCTTTATCCATTGCCACTGCAGATGAAAGCATATCTGGCGATGCAAGCGGAATATTGCACATAGATAGTAGTCCTGCTAAACTTCCGTCCTCCCCCCTTTCGCCGTGCATACAGTTTATAGCAACTGCCACTTCCGTAAGTTTATAGAGTCTTTTACCTTTAATTTCATAAAGGCGATTCTCCCCTGCTATAACCGAAACTTTACTTAATTTTTTGTTGTCTAATTTTTTATAATTATCCAAATCGTAAAGTTCCTTGCCCGTTACCCAGTCGCCCGATTTGGTCACGTAAACAGGCAGTGCCTCATACTTTAATTTATCTATAGAGTTTAAAGTCATGACGCCCGTTATAATAGATACGTCGTGTTCTACGCTTTGCCCACCAAAAAATACTAAAACTACTTTCATTAAAAAAACACCTCCGCAAAATTTTTCGCTTTGGTGTCTTATTTTTTTATCAATTGTTTTTAATTTTCTTAGTTATAATTATCGGGTAAATCGTTTTCAAAGAGCACCACGTCACCCTCTTTCATAATCTCATTAAGTAGTGCGTTTCCTTTATTTAAGTTTTTAGCAAACTTAATGTTCTCTCTATTCATACCGCCTTCAATCAACCCGTTTATAAGCATTTCTGCGTTATGGTGACCTATAACTATAACCAAATCTGCATGAGAGGCTAGTTGTTTTCCAAACTCACGATTTGCAACGTTTTCCATCTTCCCTAGTTCAACAAGCCCAGGCGTTAATACAATCTTTCTCCCCTTAAAGGTGTCTAAAACCTCCATTGCAGCGCCTATTCCGTCCACGTTTGAATTATAACTGTCGTCAATAATAACTATCTTTTTATTGTTTGGCATCAATTCTAATCTATGCCCCACCGACTGCAATCTGTTAATTCCCGTCGCTATTTCTTTAGGCGTTAACCCGATTTTATAGGCAACTGCCGATGCTAGGCAAATATTTTTTACGCTGTGTTTTCCCAATAATACGGTAGTGCATTTAACGCTCTTTCCGTCCGCAAAGTTAAGGGTAAAAGTCATACCCCTAGTATCCGTTTTAATATCAGTTGCGGTCACTAAATTATTTTCTCCGTCTATGCCCGCACAATATTTTTCACCATTAAACCGTTCCATTAATTCTAGCGAGTTAGCGTTATCAGAAGAGAAAAAACCCACGCTCCCCTCTACAAGGTTTTCAAACAGTTCGTACTTGGTATCTTTTGTATTTTCTATTGAACCGAAAGTTTCCAAGTGTTGATTATTCACGCCTGTAAGTATACCGAATTTTGGCTTTACCATTTGCGCAAGTTCTTTTATATCCCCTTTGCTCCTAGCCCCCATTTCCGCAATAAACACGTCGTGAGTACTGTCAAGATTTTTTACGGTCAACGCTATACCTAGTGGTGTATTATAGTTTTCGGGCGTTGCCAAAACTCTATAGCGTTGAGATAATATCGTCCTTAAAATTTCCTTAACACTTGTTTTTCCGTAACTGCCAGTAATGCCTATTTTTAGCACGCTAGAGGCGTTAATTTTGTTAATTGCTATTCTTAAATACCTTTTTTTAAGTTTTCGCTCAAGGGGTTCGTTTATTCCGTAGGAAATAAAAAGTATATACGGCAATAAAATTGGCATACCGCAAATTATTGCATAACGAAGTTGAGCAAAAATCTCACTTTTAATTATGAATGCCAAAAAGTTCAAAAGCGTCACAACCGCAAAGGTAATAATCACTAAAACCACCCAATAGGTTACGCAAAGCCTTACAATTCGCTTTGTCTTTCTGAGCGGAACTTTTGCATTCACACTGCTTTCCGTGTTAATATATAAAATTGCAAACAATAAATATGACACAAAACCTATATAAGACCCCACCGTCTTTCCGTCATCACCGAAAAGTTTCGCCATAAGCGGAGCAAAACACATGTTTAGAACGCAGAAAAACAAGAACGCCAGCAAACACAATAGCATTAATCTTGATAGGTAAGGCGTTTGCTTGTTTGAAAGCCACTTAAAATATCGCCTTCCTTTATATCCGCATTGCTGAAGCACCAATATAAATTTCATGGACGCAAAGAAGAGTAGCGTTGCGTTAAGCACGCTTAAGAAAAAGTATACCATTATTTGCTCGCCTGTAAATAATGCCGAGAATTGTTCTACGTTTAACGGATACATTACGTTTTTGAGAGCAAGAACTCCCTTACCTCCAAGTTAAATTTACAAGGTTTATCAATAAAGCAAAAATGCCCTGCCCCCTTGTAGACAGACAGTTTGCTATTCTTTATGCCGTTATTTAGGCGTTTTGCCATATAAAGTGGGGTTTCCTTGTCGTCTTTACCAAAAATAACGAGTGTTTCATTTTCTATATCTTGTAAATAATCGTCAAGGTGTTCACCTATAATTTTCTTAAAACTTTCTTTCATTACGGGAGATAGTGCAAGATAATCTTTTGAATAAAAGTTTCTTAACTTTTCTCGTCTGACAAAGGGTTTAAGTATATTAAAAAGCGTTTTTTTACACGCTTTTTTCAACGTGATTTTAGGCTTTATTCCCGCACACCCCGTTAAAACAAGGCGGTCGCAAAAGTTCTTGTTTTTTGCGGTGGCTTTAATAGCGATTCTTCCCCCAAATGAGTGCGCAACGATATGCGGACAATTTAAGGCGTGCTTATATTTATACTCTTCAACTTCGTTTATATAATCGTCAAGCGAATAAGCATAATCCATTGCATTATTTTCGCCAAAACCCTTTAGGTCGGGAGCAAAAACCTCGAACTCCCGCTCAAAAAATCGTGTTTGATAATTAAAACTATTTCCGCAAGAAAGATACCCGTGTAAAAACAATATTTGCCTATTTTCTTTGGTAGAAAATTTGCTAAAATTTGTATTTATACTAAATCTCCTTTAACATTACCAAAGCGTTTTCACCATCGAAATAGTACTTCTTTCGTACGGAAATGGACTTAAACCCGAAAGATTTATAAAGGTTAATTGCTAGAAGATTACCCTCTCTAACCTCTAAAAAGACTTTCTCTTTTTTTTGTGCAGTTAGTTTTTCAAGTGCATAATTAATTAGCGCTTTTGCAACGCCTTTTCTTAAATGCTCTTTTTTTGTTACTACTCCCTCAATATCCGCCTCCGTTTCACCCACGGTTATTGTTAGAACACCGATAATCTCTCCCTCATTTTCCATACCAATGCACAAAAATCTGCCCTCGTTAAATGCAGAGATTAGCATATTTTCCTTCCAACCGTCAGAAAAATTATTCTCATACACTGCTAATATTTTAGAGATATCACTAGCAAAAAGTTCGGTTATTCTCATCTGCCCTCTTCCGCCTGACTTTTTCTAACGTAAAGGGGGGAAAGTAAATCTAAATCGTAACTTACTTTATCTATTTTTTCTTGTATTGCCTTTTCCAAACCATCGGAAACGGATACTACTTTTACTGCTATATTTTCTATAGGCGTACTAGCAACCACCGTATCATACTCTTTAATAAGTTCTTCTACTTTTTCACGCATCAAGTAAGACGGCTGGAAATCCACTTGTTTATTTTTATATCCACACACGTAAAAACCGTTATGTTTTGCATCAATCAACGCTAAAACCTTACCGCTTTCATTATATGCTAGCGTGTCAAAAGAAGTTACTGATAAACACGGTTTATTGAACGCAAAGCACATTGCTTTAACGGTTGCAACACCAATTCTTATGCCTGTAAACGAACCCGCACCTACAACGGAGGCAAAAAAGTCGGCTTTAGAAAAATTAAAGTCGCATTTACTTGCCAACTCTTCCACTCTAGGCATAAGTTCAACCGAGTGATTTACACCACACTCGTCATCATTAAACCTAAAGACTTTACCGTCTTTACATATTAAAATAGTAAGATTTTTACCACTTGTATCTATTGCTAAATAATTCATAATACGATTTTTCTCTCGTTTTCGTTAATTTTATTAATCGTCACTTTTTTATAAACTTCTGGCAAAACGTCCTCAATATTTTCCGCCCACTCGATTAAGCAAATATTATCGCCGTTAAAGTAATCTGTTAGCCCCAACCTTTCCGCATCTTCCCCACAAGATAAACGATAACAGTCATAATGATATAACAAATCACCGTAAATATTTAAATATGCGTAAGTAGGACTTGTAACGCCGTCAAGCCCAAAAAATTTTGCCACGCCCTTGGTAAAGGCAGTCTTTCCCGCCCCTAAATCACCAGATAAAACGACCACGTCACCCTTTTTTAAAGTTTTCGCATATTCAAAAGCAATTTGCTCTGTTTCTTTTGCACTTTTTGAAATTTTTTCCATGGTTTTATTATACATCTTTTTTATCGTTTTGCAAATTAATTTTTCTAAAAAGATAGGATACTTTTTTATATAGCAATACAGTTATTGTGGAAACGATTGCACTCTTAATTAAATTAAAGACTAAAACGTACGTCCAAAGCAGAGAAAACTGTTGTTCGCTAATCGCATTAGGAACGAACGGCACACTCCCCATAAAGAAAGGGAAATTTATGTATTTATTAACTAAAAGCGATATGAGCGTTTGAAGAACGCACGCAACTACTAATGAAAAAATTACAGTTTTTAATCCTTTTTTATATTTATACAAAATAGATGGGAACAAAACGTAAAAAGAAGTTATTATAACGTTTGCAAGTTCGCCAACACCGCCAGTACTTCCCACAAAAATATGTATGCCTTCTTTTATCACAACAACTATAAGTGCGGGTATCGGACCGTACATAAACCCAGCAAGCATAACGAACACGTTTGATAGGTCAAGTTCTAAAAAGCTTGCTGGTGTGCCTGCAAAAATCGGTATTTCTAATAGATATATCACAAATGAAAGGGCGGAAAACACCGCCATGCCTGCTATATTTTTGGTTGTAAACACGTTTTTCATAATAAAAAAGCCCCTGAAAATTATTTTCGGGGCGTGAAAAATCACAAAATTAAAGAGAAAAACACTTCTCCTAAAAATTCTTTTCCCATCCGGACTATACCGTCGGTTTCGGAAATTAACCGAATCAGCCTTTCGGCTCGCAGACTTTACTGCCGATGGGGAATTTCACCCCGCCCCAAAGAATTAAATGTTTTTTGTTTATTGGTTATATTTTATAACTATTTATAAATTTTGTAAAGCGTTTTAAGGCCATCTAAACGTTAACTGAAAATTTTTCTTGCAATTCCTTGCTAACCACAAGCGGATTTTTAAGATATACTCCGTCCACTTTTAAAGAAAGAAGTTCAGCGACAATATCAGTTTTTTCACTATCAATACACACGAACAACTTTTTCTTTCCTGAATAAGTCAATGCCGTTTTAGTAAATGTTGAAACACAATCTCTTTCTTCACCGTTGATTCGTAAAACCAATCGCTCGGCTTTAACAGACATAAGATGTGCAAGTGCTTTCTTTAACTTTTCATTATCTCCGTTAGAATTAACTATTAATCCCAAACGGTTTTTACTAATTTTAGACAATCTGTTTAACTGCATCTTGGTCTTTGACGGATTTTTTAAAAACAACGCTATATCCGGCACGGTTATCATTATACTCTTAAATCCTCGCTTAGTGGCTTGTTTAACGTCCGCTAAGCGTGCATAATAAGAACTCTCCCCCTTTGGGAAATCCAAAATTGCAGTAAACTTTAAGGGACTATCTTTAACCTTTTTTTGCGCTCCTTTTAAACCCGAAAAAAAATAAGGCGTAACAGCGTACTCACCCACTCCGCTTTTTATTAGGCTTGTAAACCCATCGGTTTCTGAAAAATTTTCTTGCACTTCATCATTAAAGCAACCCGTCTTTGCCATAAAACCTTTTATCTGATAATCATAAAATTCATTTTTTAGGCCACTTTCAGTCTTGCCAAGCGCCCTTGCTAAATCAAAACGAGTGTCAGTTTGCGGTTTTACTTCAATCTTTTGGTTAGTTTCTTGTTTTTGCTCTTGAGTGCTTTCTAACTGTTCTTTTTCCGTTTGTTCGTTTTCTATTCTTTGTTCAACTTCCAACATAATACTCCTCAAACAATTTTTATATGTACAAAAAAATATGTATTATGTCATAAACGATAAAAAATCTTAATTTTTAACAAATAGTCACAGCAATCGGTAAGTTTTTTTTGTTAAATTTTTAAGGAGGTATAAAAAATGAACTTTCCGTTATCCTTTTTTTTGGGTTTTATATGCACGGCAGGGTTGTTTGTTCTCTGTTATATCTTAGTTATTGGTGCAAAAACGCTTTTATTTGCGGTCAAAAAATTTCTGCCAAAAAAAGAACTCCCTGTCCCAGTAGAGGTGGAAAAACCTACACCTAAAAAACCCAAAACCGTTAAAAGTATTGAAATAGACCCTGCTTTCGTTGATAAAATTTACGTCAAAAAATCATCTTAAAGTTTTATTTATATTTAACAATATTTTCGTCGTTGCCCCACAAACTTTCTAAGTGATAAAAAACTCTAGTTTCGTCGTTAAAAATGTGGACGATAACGTCGCCGTAATCAAGCACCGCCCAACGTCCTTCTCTAACCCCTTCACGACGAACGGGTGCAACGCCAAGTTTATCCATTTCTTCTTCAACGTGATCAATAAGTGCACGAGTGTGCGTCATTGAACGACCACCTGCCACTACGTAGTAATCTGCTACTTCCGTCTTTCCTCTAACGTCAATAGAAATAACGTCTTCAGCCTTGCGGTCAACGAGTGTTTTGCAAATTTGTTCTGTAAAAGTTTTTGAATCCATATTATTTTTCCTCATTCTTTAGTTTTCTTTATAAAAATTATACGCATTTAGCGTTTCAACGTATATCTCTTGTTTTTTATTTTGTAAATGCAAGAGTTCTTCCCTTAAACATTCCCTAAAACAAAACTCAAAGTCATCTTTAAGATATAAATCTCTTAAATATTCAACGCCTTCGTAGTTTCTACCTTCTTCAACCATATCGGCAACAAAAATTAATTTTCCGAGCAAACTCATATCGGCTTTTCCCGAAGTGTGGTAACGAATAGCGTCCAAAATTTCCTCATCATTAATTCCCAACTCTTGCTCGGCAACAAAAGCGCCCAAAAAAGAATGTATGACTGGCTGAGGCACGCCCTCTGGCAATTTAAACCCACTTACCGTAGTGTAATCACGGTATTTAGCAACGTCGTGCAAGGTAGCACTTATAAACACCTTTTGTTGGTCAAGCCCTAAATCCTTTGCTTTTGAAAGTGCGCTAATAACCACGTCTGCAGTGTGCTTAAGTCTTTTTTCAGGCAGTGCTTTTTTAACGAAGTCAACGTATTTGTCACCGTCATATAAATTATTTTCTAGTATATATTTTGCGACAGCAGGCGGTGCAAGAGTATCTAACGGTATACCGAATTGTGCATAGGTACGGATTTTAGTTGAGGAAAAATCCTTACCTATAAAATTAAGCCTAATAAATTCTTTCCCAAAATGTTCTTTAAAATACTGCTTTTCAAAAGAAAAATCAGTAAAAACACCTTCTCTACCAAAAACTGCCAAATTACATACGGCTAAAATACGCTCTGGATACTTCCAAGTCTTAAAATTAGTGAGCATATCACCGCCAACTATAAAAAACAATTCACAAGGGTTTTCGTTATAAAAATGCTCGACGGTTAAGTAAGTGTAACTCTTTCCCTCTTTTTGAATTTCATAGTCGCTAATTTCAATCTTTTCTTCCCCCTCAAAGGCTAGGTTAAGCATATTTAATCTATGTTTTGGGGAAATTGGCGCTTTAACTTTATGTGGTGGAAAAAACGTGGGCATTATTATTAGTTTGTCCAAATTTAATTCTTTTATTGCTGATTTTGCCACGGCAACGTGCTCAAAATGCACGGGATTAAAAGTTCCGCCGAAAATTCCGATTCTTTCCATATTTTTATTATCGCACATTTTAAAAATAAAATCAATAAAAATTTTTTCCTTTTCTTATGTAGTCATGGTATTTTTATCTTTTTTGAATAATTTATTAAGTTTTGGCAATAAAAAAAGAAAGGTAAAATTATGAAAACGATAACGGCAACAATTTTAGACGCTGTTTTTACAGCAATTTTGGGGTTCTTTTTAAGTATCGTAATTTTAGGATATTTATTACGCCCGCCTTTCTCTATAATATTCTCCATAATACTGTCTTTAATTTTCACAGTGCTTTTTGTTAAATATTCACTGTCAAAAAACAATAAAGAAAAACTTAACAGTGCGGATAGAAAGGCAAAAGAAATTATGAGCACTCAACTCAAACTCTACACTCTAACTGAACAGAACGACTTTCTAGAAAAGGTTATAAAATCCAGTGGAAACTCGGTTGAACGAAAAAAGGGTGGATTATTTATTAAAAACAAAGACTTAGCGGTCTTTTGTTTTTACAGTTACGACCAAATTAGAAAAACCGACGTTGTTAAAGTATTTAATTCCATTAGTAAAACGCAAAAGGCGTTCATTTTGTCAGATACTTTTCCAAGCGAAGTTAAAGAATTTGCCGATAGGTTTGACGGGCGAATAATAACTGTCAACGACCAAAAACTATATGCTTACTTAAACGAGAAAAATCTTCTGCCCAAAGCAAAACATCTTTTTAGCGAAAGAAAAAAATATGACTTTTCACAATTTAAAAATCTTTTAAAAAAGAAAAAAGCCAAAAACTTTTTAGCGTTTGGCTTAATATTCTTGCTAACAAGTTACTTTGTCCCAATAAAAACCTACTACGTGATTTGCGGAACGCTATTTTTAATTTTCTCGCTTGTTCTTCACGTTTACGGACAAACTGAAAGCAAAGAACAAAATAGCGGATAAATTTCGATTTATCCGCTATTTTTGATTATATTAGTCTTTTTAAAATTCAATGTGCTCCACTTTAGGATTGTGGCTCTTTCTATAAAAAACAAGCTTTCTGCCCGTTGCACAAACGAATTCTGCACCGATTTTTTCGGCAATTTCAAAACCCGCCTCCTTAGGCTCTAAAAATGAATTTTCTAAAACGGTGACCTTTATAAGTTCTCTTTTCTCTATTGCTAAATCAAGACTTTCAATTAAACTATCGTTTACACCGAATTTGCCCACCTGTGTTACAGGCTCGATATTTGATGCGATTGAACGCAATTTACTTCTTTGTTTTGACGTCAACATACTTTTCTCCTAATCTACAAATTCAAACTCTTCGCCACCGATAATTATGGTTGATTTATCGGTTGCGCCCATATTTTTAAGTTCTTTAATAATTCCTCTATCTCTTAACACCTTATGCATATATGCAAGCGAGTTCATGTCGTCCATAACTACGTTTCTCTTTAACACTTCTATTAATGAGCCAACGATAACGAAAGTTTCGCCCTCTTTCATAATCTCGTAAGAAAGTCTATCGGGTTTAACGTAATTAAATTCTTCAAACTCAAGCGGTTTTACGGGCGGTAACTTTGATAGCGTATCATAAACGACCTTTTTAAGTTGGTCAAGCCCTACACCTGTTATAGCCGAAATTTCAATTATTTTATGTTTTTTACCAATTTTTTCCTTTAATGCTTTAAGGTTTTCTTCCGCACCGAACATATCCGTCTTATTTGCAACGATAATCTGCTTTAACTTAGCAAGTTCCTTGCTGTAATTTTTAAGTTCAGCGTTAATCTTTAGATAATCTTCAAAAGGATCTCTTCCCTCAACCCCAGAAACGTCGATAACGTGAACGAGCATTCTCGTTCTCTCAATATGTCTTAAAAATTCAATACCTAAGCCTGCGCCTTCGCTTGCCCCCTCGATTAAGCCAGGGATATCGGCAACCACAAACTGATTGTCATAATAATCCGCAACGCCAAGGTTTGGAGAAAGCGTGGTAAAGTGATAGTTTGCTATCTTTGGACGGGCTCTTGTAATTTTGCTAAGAATTGTTGATTTCCCTACGTTCGGAAAACCGACAAGTCCAACGTCCGCAATGGTTTTAAGTTCAAGAAGCACTTGTTTCGTTTCGGTCTTTTCGCCCGTTTGTGAAAAATGTGGAGTGTGTCTCCTTGCATTGGTAAACTTAGCATTACCCTTTCCACCGTCTCCACCAGTTAAAACCACCTTTTTCTGTCCGTCAAAAAACATATCTGCGATAATGTTTCCCGTTTCTTTATCACGAATTACCGTGCCTAGCGGAACCTTAAGCACCAAATCTTTACCCGACCTACCAAAGCAGTCTTTAGAACCGCCCTGTTCACCGTTTTCAGCAACGTATTTGGTCTTATAGTAATAATCCGAGAGATTGCTTAAGTGCTTGTCCGCAACGAAAATTATATCTCCGCCTTTTCCGCCATCACCGCCGTCTGGGCCACCGCTCACCTTTCCTTTGTAATGTATAAAGGAGATGATACCGTTTCCACCGTCTCCTGCTTTTATAGTTATTAAAGCTCTATCAATAAACATAATTCACCTTTTAATTTTTTTACCGCATAATTCTTTAATAGGGCAATTTATACAATCTGGATTTTTTGCCTTGCAAAAACTTCTGCCTAAGTATATCAAATAATGATGTGCCCTCGACCAATCTTTTTCGTCCAAAATTTCCATCAACTGCTTTTCCGTTTGAAGTACGTTTTGTGCTTTAGATAAGCCAATACGATTACTTACTCTAAAAACGTGCGTATCTACTGCAATAGCGTTTCCCTTAAAAGCAACGCTGTAAACCACGTTAGCAGTCTTTCTTCCAACCCCCGCAAGCGTACGCAAATCTTCTAAAGACGATGGGACTTGTCCATTAAACTTATACAAAATATCTTTGCTTGCACTTAAAATATGTTCCGCTTTACTTTTATATAACCCACAAGAATATATGTATTTTTCTAATTCTGCTTGCGAAAGAGAAAGCATTTTTTCGGGCGTATTATAATTTTTGAAAAGTATTTCGGTAATTTTATTTACACGCTCGTCCGTGCACTGTGCAGAAAGAATCACCGCGACGAGTAATTCGTACGGCGTGCTAAAATTAAGTGCAGGTTTATCCAAAAATACCCCTGATAATCTTTCAATTACAGTTTTTGCCGTTTTTTTATCCATAATCATATAGATTTTACCACATTACACGGTGATTTTACAAGCGTTTTTTCTCAAAGTTTTTAAATGGTTTTTATCGTGCGTTTACCGCCCACAAAACTTGAGAGAAAAAATCCTGCAAACGAACTTAAATTAAGATGAAAAACAGCACGCTTAACCAAATAAAAATCCGTCTTTTTCGTCTTAACTGAAAGCCCACAGCCTACCCCCGCCTCTTTGGGGGTGTTTATTATTTCACTGCTTACACCAACGGATTTAAGAAAATTATAAAATTTTACCGTATGCTCGCGTGAACGAAATGCTACTATTAAGTATTCCATAAAATCTTCTCCTTTGCATAAAAGAAAAATTTTTTCTATACAATATAATATTACCTAATTTAAAGTTTTGTTACGCTAAATAAAAGGAGAAAAATATGATATATTTTGACAATGCGGCAACGGGCGGATTTAAACCAAATTCAGTAACAGAATCCGCACAAACAGTAATGCGATATTTATGTGCAAATCCTGGCAGAAGTGGTCACCGATTATCAGTTGCAGGTGCAGATTTAGTTATGCGGTGCAGAGAATCGCTAGGACAACTATTTGTTGCCTCACCCGATAAGGTCATTTTTACTAAAAATTGCACGGAGGCACTAAACGTCGCCGTTTTTGGGAGTCTTAAAGTCGGTGGTCACGTAATAACTACAACTTTTGAACACAACTCAGTACTCCGTCCACTTTTTGCACTAAAAAACAAAGGACTAATTGAGTTAGACATTGTTTCTCCGTTTGAAAATCTTTCAATCTTCGACGCAATTAAAGAAAAAATAAACCCTAACACTTACTTAATCGTAATGACCGCCGTTTCTAACGTAACAGGTTTAACTTTACCTATAGATAAGGTTTCGGCACTTTGCAAAAAGCAAGGCATTAAATTGCTAATTGACGGTGCTCAAGGCGGAGGGCATATCCCCCTTTCCGTTAACGGAAGCGGTATTTCTATGCTTGCACTTGCAGGGCATAAAGGTCTTTACGGAATCATGGGTAGCGGTGTGCTTATACTTGACGATGACACCGACCTATCCCCCCTAATCTACGGGGGAACGGGGACGGAATCGTTTAATCTAAATCAACCCTCAACCTATCCCGAACGCTTAGAAGCAGGCACTCTCAATTTACCTGCTATTTCAGCATTAAACGAAGGCGTTAAATTCGTGTCCGAAAACATGAAAAATTTTAGCGACAATCTCTTTATACAGACAAGACAAATAATAAGCGGAATTTCGCAAATTAAAAACGCCAACTGCTATTCAAAACCAAACAGTTCGGGAATAGTTGCCTTTTCATTAGATAATTTACCCAGCACCGAAGTCGCTGATATTCTAAATAGTGACTACGACGTAGCCGTGCGTGGCGGTTTGCACTGCGCACCGCTAACGCACGCACACTTAAAAACCAACGTAAACGGACTCGTTAGAGTAAGTCTTGCCGTGCAGAATAGTTCTAGAGAAATTACTTATTTTTTAAGTGCCATAAAAGAAATTGCAGGGCGTTAAATTTTCTTTAGTTCATTTACAATCTTGTGTAAAATCTTGCGTTTTTTATCATCAAGTAAAGGCGCAAGCATTGATGCAAAATTGTCGATATCGTTATTTGAGAGCGTGCCTTGCATTTTACCTTTCTTTGCCTCTTCGTAAATAGCGGAAATAAGTTCGTTTTGACTTTTTCCATCAAAGCGACTGGCTAGTGAGTTGACCAAATTAAATAAATTGCTATCGACCTTTCCTGCATCACCGTTTTTTTGCGTGTACTCGTTATGTTTTGCGTATTCGTTAAAATCTTGCATAGTTCACCCCTAAAGATTTTTTCAATTTCATTTTATGAATTTCATATACTATTATGTTAGCGGAGTGATTATGGAAATATTACAAAATTTATTGTCTTTTTTCTTAAACCAATTTAACGACGGAAAATTCAAACCAATTTTTGAACTATTAAAGAACAATTCTTTTGACATTAAAAAAGCATTAGGCAATCTTAATCTTGACGCTATTGCCCCGATAATTCAAGAATTGATGAAAAATAATAATTCCCGCCCAACACAAACCGTCGGGCGGGATTATGGACTTAACCCTATCGCAAAAATTGCAGATAAGGATATAGTTTATACTTTAAATCAATATTTTTACTCACCTTAATTTATCTAGTGCCACGCTAATTACTTCTGTTTTTTTAGCGGGAGTGCCGTCAAGAACGCCCACGCTATGAATGCTTGTTTTCTTGTCTGGCCAGTAAATCTTTGCGGTTGTAAGTTTTAGCGCACCGCCTGATACAAGTTTATAAGTGGTTTGCATAATCCCCTTTCCGTACGTTTTCGCCACCCCTTTATCGTTTTCTTCTAAAACGATATCGGTTATATCTTTTAGCACTTCTTTGTAATGGACAAGCGCACCTATTAAACACTCTGACGCAGACGCCGTATTCTCGTTAGCAAGTACTACCATTTTTTCCAAATTAGTAAAACAGTTGTTTTTAGGGGTTGTAAATGTTTCCGTCCCCGTCTTTCCCATAGCGTAAGCAAAGACGCTTTTCCTTTTTCCACCGTTGTCTATAAAGTAAGAACCTATTTCGCTCGCAGTGTCCATAAATCCACCGCCATTATTTCTTAAGTCTAGTATAAGTTTACTTCTACCACGGCTTTTCATATAGGTAAGAGCATCTTTCATCTGCTCGGAAGCGTCGCCCTCAAATGCGTCTAACCTAATCAACGCAACGTCACTATCTATGATTTCACACTCGGTGTTTTCTGTTTCCGTTCCAATCGGTTTATTAACGCCATGCCCCTTAAACGAATACTTAATGTCACTATCATAATAAGTTACGTATGAAGCAATATAAGGACGGGTTGCAACCACTAACTGCATTTCTTGCCCGTTTCTCACTATATCTAAGGTTATATCTTTTCCAATAGGGCAGTCAATTAAAAACAAAATAATTTCTGTTGCGGTATTAAAATAAACTTTTTCGGTATTTTCAACGCTTTGACCACTGACAATAATATCCCCAGCAAGCATACCTGCGTGGTCTGCAGGTGAATTACCGATTACAACGTCAACTTGCGTGTCGGAATAATAAAATTCCACACCTATCCCCCAGTAATTTCCAGTACCTTGACTAACTTTCCCCTCGTATTCTTCTTTTGTATAGTAAGCAGAATAATCGTCTAAAAAGGCGTTGACTAGCGCATCGCCAATTTCTTCGCCCGTGATTTCACGCTCTTCGCCCGTTACCGGGTCGTAAATAAAGCCTACTTTATCCATTAGCGAAACGATATCACTCGCAACGCCAACGTTTTTACCACGAATTATATAGTTGGAAAAATAACCGCCCGTAAAGGCAAGCGCAAGGGATACAACGGCTATTATCCACGTCAAAACCTTATTTAAGGTGGAATTTTTGTTTTGTGTTTCTTTTTCTTTATTCATTTTATTTTACCAATTTTGTTAAAATTGTGATAAGACGAAAGGTAACTGCATCTGAAAATTTACGGATATTCAACCCGCTCTCCTTTTCTATCTTATCAAGCCTATATGTAAGGGTATTTCTATGTAAATATAGATTTCTAGAAGTTTCGCTAATATTTAAACTATTCTCTAAAAACTCTTCAGCGGTATTAGTCATTTCTTGGTCGGAAAAAATTCCGCTTGCGCCCGACTCTAAAAGAGTTTCTAAATATTCGTTAAGTTTATATTTGGGTAAATCTTCTAACATTTTAACTAGAACGTACTCTTTGTAAGTATGAATTTCCCCTTTTGAGTTTACTGCTAAACACATTCTAGCAGTTGTAAGCGCTTGCGAAAAAGATGCACTTAAATTTGAAACACTTTTAACCGTTCCGCCAATAGCAATTTGTATAGACGCCCCAGTCTCTTCATAAACAGACTGCTTAATAAACTCCGCATATTCGGTTGAAGACTGATACTCTTCGTTATCGTCACCAAAAAATTTAACAAAAGCCAACTGGTCGTCACCAATATCTAAAACGAAGTCTAACCCCTCTGCTCCGTACGATTCAAGCACGCTTTTAACGTCTTCTTTTCGCTCTCCCGTTATACTAATCACCATAACGAAAGCAGGGTGGTCTTTCATCTTAAACTTTCTCATATATCTAGAGATTTGAGTATGACTTGCCTCGCCCGATAAAATTGCTTTACAAAATTCTGCCCTAGTTAACCCTGTTTCTTTAAAAAAGGAATTTTCAGCAAGTTCGCCGATTAAAAAAGCGTAATTGGTTTGAACGTCACCCACGCCGTCAATTGCACCGATTAAAGATTTGCTTTTATACTTTATTAAAAATAAAGTTTTGTCGATTTTAGTATCCCCTTTAATTCCCGAAAAATCAGTACCGACACTCCCATCCTTATCCATATTCCCCGCAAGAAACTTGCCGTCGGAATCATAAATAGACAAATCTATCCCCGTCTTTTCACTAATAAAATTAATAAATGCTTTGATTTCTGAATCCATAATCCACCATCAATTTAGTAATATAGCAATTATAACCTTTTTTTAAATAAAATACAATGAAAAAATTAAACTTTTAAAAAATTTTTTGTGCAAGTTGAACAAAAACTAAAATTTTAAAACTAAAAACGGCTTAATCTTAAGCCGTTTTTGTAACTTTTTATTAAACTATGTTTTATGCGTTTTTAATTGCGTTCATGACCGTTTCTGCTGCAAGAGGATTGGTAGAGATAACCAAACAATTACCTTTTGCAAGTCCTTTTTCAACTAAAGAATCGTAAAACTCTTTAGCAGAACCGTCGTCTTTAACGTCTTGGACTAAACCTTGCATTGTGTCACTATCTTTGTAGTACTCAATCATATCGTCCGTTGCCTTAAACTCAAGAACGATAACAACGTTAAGTTTAAGCGCTTCTGTTAACTTAATGCTATCTTTATTTGAAAGAGCGTGTATGGTAACAGCAACGTCACTTTCTTCTTTCATGTTTTCAGCTGTCGTATCGCTTTCAATAACTGCATATCCAATGTCAACTAAGGCTTTTTCTACCTTTTTGTATGATGAACACGCCACCATTGTCAAAGACAATACCAATGTTAGTACTAAAACCAAAATTTTTGCCACTTTTTTCATAAATCTTCTCCTTTAATGTTTTTGGTTAAGTTTATTATATCACAACTTTTTTAATTTTGTCAAATTTTTAATTTTTTTCGTTCTTACTATTTATAATTTCTCCAATCGTCGTGCCTGTCTGTTCGGAATATGCGTGCCTAGTCTTATTTTTAATAAATTTCTCCACCACTTTAATCATTGGCTCATTTAAGGCAGAAATATCTATATTTAGCAGTTTTATAAACTCATTTATCTCTATTATTTGTACTTTTTTGCCCCGTTCGATTGTTTGCTTTACAAGTTCTAATTTTTTACAATATACTCCTTGCCCGTCTAAAGTGGGTATGTCGTATTTAACAAAAACGTCACACTTGCTTGCAGACGGCACCACAAATCCCCCTGCGTTTTTGATTTTTTGAATAAGAACTAAGGTTTGATTATAATTTTCACGCTCAAAATTTTCACTTATACAAACAAACTTTCCTTTTAACTGTGGAATAAAATTCTTCTCCCTCGCCACCGAATAACGGCGAAACAAACGCAAAACGTTGTATTCGTCTTTATCAATAAGTTTAATACCTTTTTCCTTGCAATCTTCTAAGTAACGCTTATAGTTGTTTTTTCTAGCAACCGTCTCTGCGTAATCTTTAATAAGCCCACGACTTCTAGGAGAATTTAAAATCATTTGCTCAGCGGTTACACCTTGCTTTTCGCAAAGCGTCTTAAAAACCAACATGGTTAAGTTAGCGTCAACGTCCGCAGAATGCACGTTTTCGCCCGTTTCTATGCCTAATTCAATGCACATATTAACTAAAGAAGTAGCGTTATCAGTTTGCTTAAAGTCTTTAAATATTTCCACGATATCAAAATATTCAAAATCGGGGGTATCAAATCCGTAACGAATACAATCATCACCAATATGTACCGCATCTCCACCAATAGTGTGCCCTATGACAACGGTGTCTTTATCGGTCAACAGATTAAAGATTTTTTGATAAAACTTACTAAAAAGCGGACTATTATCGTAATCAGACTTTTTGAAATTCAACATATGATTTAAAACGTAAACGTCAAACTCTGTGTTTGGATTAATTAAAATATTTTCACGCTTTAAAACCAAAAAAGACGAGTCCGTTAAAACGTACCCGAATTCACAAAGTTTTCCCCCGTCTTTGCAGTTAGCACATTCAATATCAATAAATAAATAATTCATAATCTTCTCTTAATAATTTATGTTTAGCGCATAAATATTGTAACAAACCACACTTCTTCTGATTTCTTTTCTATTTGGTAAATAACTTTTCTATTTTTTCTGCCGTAGTGTTATGCTTTTTCTTTGGCTTATTTATCTTATTAAAGAAGTTAAACAATATAATTGTCAACTGAACAGGTACGCCAAAAATAAAAACAGGCCAAAGATTTAGATGTATAAATTGCAAATATATCGCAATAATAGTAAGCCAACACCCGAAAGATGCCGTCGTTAAATAAAATTTATTGTTAAAATAATATCTACAACACCACCTAATAACAAATACAGTTATAGGCAACGCCCAGATTAAAACTTTGAAATTATACACCTTAAAAAACCTATGAATGGTTACAAAGGCCAAAACTGCAACCGTCCAAACGATAAGAATTAGAGAAAACATTATACAAAGTCGCAAATTAAACTTTCTTTCTTCTATCTTGGACTCTTGCTCTTCTAAATGTTCCTCAAAAAAATACGTAATATTGACCTGATAAATATCAGCAAGTTTTTCTAAAACGTCTATGCTCGGTATAACTTCCCCATTCTCCCAACGTGAAATGGCTTTATCCGAATAATTAATTTTTTGTGACAACTCTATTTGCGTCAAACCGTTTTTCTTTCTCAATTTAACCAAATTTGATACTACTATTTCTGAAACACTTTTCATATCTATATTTTATAACAATAATTATAAAAAAGCAACAAAAAACAATAATTCTCGCTTTAGTAGAATATATTTTCTCTATTTTACTTTTTAATAGAATAGTAAAAACAAGTTCTCTTTTAGGAAAGTAAAACAAGTTATATAATAAAAGTATGAAAAAGAAAGAAAAAATTTTTAAACAAAATCGCAAACTTTGGTACCGTGGCATTAAAACCGTGATGAAAATCAGGTATAAACGCCCACAATTCGTCTTCCTCGGTGAAAAACCTACTAATGGCGCTATCATTTTATCCAATCACGAGGGAACTGACGCCCCTATGAGCCTAGAAATTTATTGTGATTTCCCTGTTAGATTTTGGGGAGCACACGAAATGAACTCTGGCTTAAAGAAACTTTACTCATACCAAACTAAAGTGTATTACCACGAAAAAAAGCATTGGAACTTGTTTCTAGCAAGATTATTCTGCTTAATTGCAAGTCCGTTAACTTTACTTTTCTATAAAGGGCTAAAATTAATTTCGACTTATAAAGATGCTAGATTAAAAAATACGCTTACTCAAAGTTTTAATGCTATTAGTCAAGGCGAAAACGTAGTTATCTTCCCAGAAAATTCAGAAGACGGATATTTGCCCGAACTAAAAGGCTTTTTTGCGGGATTCGTTTTACTTGCAAATTATTGCGAAAAACAAGGCATCAACGTCCCCATTTTCGTTTCCTATTACAAAAAGAAAGAAAATAAATACATATTTGATAGTCCTATAATGTTTGATAAAATAAAAGAAGAATATAAAACCAAGGAAGAAATTGCAGATTATCTTTTAAGAAAGTGCAACAATTTAGGTAAACTCTCTTAGTTATTGCTTGCATAAAAATTAATATTCGTGTGTTTAGCAAACCGTTATCGGTTTGCAAAAGTAAAAGACACCCTCTTGGGATGTCTTTTACTTTTTGTGGAGCTGGTGACGGGATGTTGCTACGCTTGCGCTACGCAATATTCGCTTACGCTCATATACGCACCAAGGTTCTCGCCCGAAACACCAGCAAAAAAATCGCCACCCAAAAGGGTAGCGATATTTTTTGGAGCTGGTGACGGGATTCGAACCTGCGACCTGCTGATTACGAATTTAATATAAAACCCTTTTTAACTTAAGCAAGATACTTTTCTATGTCTTTTTTTATTGTCCGAATAATTCTAATAACTTTTGTTTTATCTTTTTTTACTTTTATATTTTACACAATTTAAATTTAACAAAATCAAGTCGGTAAGTTTTTTTACCGACTTTTTACATTTTTCTATTATGCAGTTTAAACAAACTTGCATGTCAAAATAAACAAATTTTTAAAAAAACGGCATTTTTGCCCTTTTTTGCAACTCGCCAATGTGTATATAATATAGTGGGGTGTTTTCGACATTTTTCCCCAAAAAACTTAATACATAAAAATTTTTATAAAAAGGAGGTACTAATATGTACAAAAACAACTTTTTTACAAAAGAAGAAAATGTCGATAGAGAAATAAAGGTCATACACTATGAGGACAACACGGTAACGCTTAAACGAAACATTAAAACATTTTCAAATAAGCGTTATAAATCAGCAACCCTTTCCCCTGGTAGAAAACCTACCTACAACTATCTATCATGCAAGAACTACTGTAGGCAATATAAATCCTGCTATGATAGATTACAGCATAGGCAATTTAATAATGAAAAATGTCTATTCATTACGCTAACAACAAAAGACATTTTAGATATTAAATTATTGCCTGATAAATTTTTGTTATTCGTTAAAAATATGAAAAACAACTATGGTCCAATAGAATACTTTAGAAGTATTGAATTTAATGAAAAGGACCTGCGCTGTCATGTACACGT
Organism: Clostridiales bacterium; assembly: GCA_015069425.1. GTDB lineage: Bacteria > Bacillota > Clostridia > Christensenellales > Borkfalkiaceae > UBA1259. The sequence goes on from SVIP01000006.1 coordinate 67,029, forward strand.
TATTTTGCAGTTTCAAAACAAACCACACAATTTATCTGAACAAACGTTAAACAAACATTGGAAATTAGGTAATTGTTTTATAAGCAACAAGAATTCTAATCCATTCTCTACATTTGACTCAGAATACTACGAAGTCTATGATGTTATCGGTGCAATACAATATATGTGTAAATATAAAAGTGCTAATATCCAAAAATGGACAAGCTATTCAGGAAAAGAATACGATACAAGATATACTTATTTTCCAAAAGGTTTTAGAATTTTTACATGCAGTCGTAATTTTGGTATACAGAAACAACCAAAATCAAAAACATATTTTATGTCAAGAACTCAAGCAAACAACTTTATAAAATATTGCGAAGACAAGTATTCTAAAACAAAAGTTTCAAAAAACTATGTCCGTAAACATTGTCACAGACACAAAACGGAAAAAGATTTAAAAACATTTACCGATAAAGTTATGATAAGAGATATAAACAAAGATACTTTAAAAAATTTTATCGCATAACCCTTGATTATAATAATAACGGGAAATTGGAAAATTTTTCTATTTCATGTTAATGTGACGAAAAAAAGAAAGGCAGGAAGTTATTTCCTACTTTTCTTTTTTATTTCCTATTAAATCCTAAACGCTTAAAAATCTATCGAATACGTTTGCTGCTTTTCTATCTTCTTCTTTCAAAAAATGAGTATAGATACCAAGCGTTATGTGTTCATCTGCATGGCCTGCTCTTTCAGATACAGCCTTAATCGGTATTCCAGCTAATAACTGCATAGTAATACTTGTATGTCTTAACTTATGTGGGGATATGTGTTTTAATCCATTCTTAAGTTCAAAGTTCTTTAACCAAGTACTAGGCGTACAAGGGTGTAAACACTCTCCGCTATCTTGCAAGAACAACCTATCTGCGTTATACCACAAATCCCCATGAATAATCTTTTGTTCTTCCCACCATATTTTATATTCTTTTAATATTTCTGTTAACTGTAAAGGCATAGCCAAACTTCTTTTAGAATTCTTTGTTTTAGGCTCTTTTGTTACTACGCCAAACTCTTTGAAATATAGCGTATTCCTTTGTATATTTAATATTCCATTTTCTAAATCTATATCTTTCCATTCAAGTCCACAAACTTCTCCATTTCTTAATCCCAAAAAGATATACAACGCAAATATGGATTTTTTCCTTAAATCTTTTTCTTGTAAACACAATCTAACAAACTCTCTAACCTCTTCTTCGTTATAAATTTCTTTCTTCTTAACGGTTCCCGATATACCGTTTGTATATTCGTTAGTAGCAAAGTTATGTTCAATTAACATATTCTTTCTAGCTGAATTTAAAATCATTACCAACGTTGTTTTTATTCCTCTATTAGTAGCACAAGAATACTTTACTTTCTCAGTAGTAATAGAAAAATATTTATCCATAGGAACTTTAAAATAACTACATATCGCTTTTGCTGTTTCCATACTGATTTTACTACCAACTTTAGTAGCAATTCTCAAAGTTAATCTATTAATCCCACAGCTACCTGCTATTTCATAACACTTTGTTTTATCGCTAACTATTAACTCTTTAATAGATTGCTTAACAGTCACACAAGTTTTTTCATACGTTCTAGAGCAAATATAATCATAAAATCTTTGAACTAATATCGGACTAATATTTTTAAGTAGATAATTTCCAAACCATTCTTTTAATATCCTCAAATGATTCTTAGCAGAAGAATAACTACCGTATGCGTCTTCTTTAAGCCTAATTCTTTCTAGCCAATCATCTGCGAATTCGTTAAAGGTTAGGTTTGTTTCAGATACGAATATTCCGTTTGATTTCTTTTCACTTTCCTTTATAAACTCTATTTCAAACTCTTTTCTTTCTTTTTCGATTTCTTTAACTGATAAACCTTTAGGAACTTTCCAAGTTTTAGTATAAAGTTTATGTTGATTTGTGTTAGGGTCTTTACCACTATACATAAATCTATAAGAAATTATCTCTCCACTTTTATTTAGTCTTGGATAGCACATCTTATTTTTATATTTACCCATAAAAAACTCCTCTTAGTTTGCTAACATTTCATACTCAAAATTCAAATACTTTAATAAGTCATCATAGTTAACTAAAATCTTATTACCTGTCATAAAATGTTTTACTTTACTGTCTTTGCAAAGACTACGAATAAACCATTCGCTAATAGCCGTTTCTTTGTCTAACTCTTTAATTGCCTTAAAACATTGTTCTACCGTTTTCATTCTTGGAATTTCTAACATAATTCCCTCCTAAAATTATTTGATAATTATATATACACTTAGGAAACAACACCCTTAATAACTTTCATAAAATTTAACAAATTTTTTAATTTTTTTTATTTTATATCGATTTTTCCAAAAAGTACAACACGGGGCACAACTTTTTTACACAAAAAAAGAACCACGCTATTTTAACGCAGTTCTTTAACCTCTCGTAATTATTATTGCTCCACATAAAAAACTCAAGTTTTTACATTACAGATTATCCTTTTAAGCTCCTAAAGGCTCTGTTGGATTAAGTAATATTACTTATTATCTTAAGCCTTTTCTTAACTTCTAGATATACCCAGTAAACCCCAAAAGCAACATATTTATATGGTTTTTATTTCTCTTCCTTTATGTGTTTCTACAATTTCAAACTTTATAGCATTGTCTAAAATCTTATTTATATCAGTAATAAACCCATTTTTAGTTAAACATTCTCCACTTAAAAATATTACCGTTGGTTTTTCTCTTTTTAGTATAATTTCTCCAAAAACTTTTTGAGAAGTAGTCCTATTTGTAAAATACTGAAAATCATCAATAATCATAACATCGCAATCTATTAAATTTCTACTGTACTCATTTTCTTTTTTATCTATAAGATTCTTCGCATATTCATTCAGATAATTTTGCGCTTGTTCACATATAACTTTTTTATCTTTGCAATATGTTTTTATTTCATTAAGCAATACCCTCATGTCCGAAAAAGCCTCTTCGAATAATACTACAACAGAAGAATTTTCTTTGTCGATAATATCTATAATAAGATTAAAATTATTAATAACCATAACCACTCCTATTTAACAATTAATACGATTTATTTTTTCCTTATAGTATATCTTTCTTCGCCAGCACAATCTGAAAGTTTTCTTACGCTTATGTTTAACTGTGTAGATTTTCTACCCTCGCTAGTTTTTACCTTTTCTTTTTTAGGTTCTGAATCCTCTTTTTCAATAGAAATTAATCCGTCTGTATTTTTCAAGAAAAAGCCTACAATCTTACCAAACAAAGTCATAAACGCTTGGAACAATTTAATCAAACTATAAGTAGCAGGGCCAGCCAATGCCATACAAATTGGCATATACAACGCCCATTTTAATTTTACTGCTGAAAAGCCCAAAACAAATAAACAGCCAGCACATAAAAGTAAATCAAATATATATGCAATTATAGGATGCTTTTCAGAAATTGAAAATTTATTAAGAAACGCAAATAAATACAGCCCTAAAAATATAGCCGAAAACACCATAGCGATACATACAATAAAATATATCACAAAATGTCCTGGTCCAATAAAGTCTTTAAATGCATAATTTCCGTAATCATCATACACTTCAAACCAAGTAAAGCGTAATAAATAATATAACGCTACAGGAATAGCATAGCACGAAAATATTTTAAGAAACTTTTTCATATTTATTTTCTACCTTTTCAAAAATAATTATTTACTAGTTTCATAAGAACTTTTCTTTCTCTTGTTTCAAAAAACAAAGTAGAAATAACGTCTTGTTTTTCCAACTGCACGAGCAAGTATTCTGCAAGCATAAAACCGATTTTTAATTCTTTTTGTATCTCCAACGTCCTTACCGATTCTTTACATAAAACAAAATCTAACGCTTGATTATATTTTTCTATTAAATACTTATTTATATCGCAAAAGTTTTCTAAATCTTCTTTTACAATAGTAAACGCCTCATTGTTAATCAATGCCATCACTTTGCTGTCAGTATCTTCAGTATGGATTTTAGCGTTATTAAAAAACTCTTTAGCATTGTTTTTTAGGGTGTTAATATCGTTTTCGCCAATAACTTTAATATCTGTTTTTGGTTGCTCTATCTCTAATTGAATAAATACGTTTTCACTTTGCAACAAATAAACGCTCTCGTTCTCTAACGGTTTAATAAAACCATATTGATTCACAATATAATCAATAAAAGATTTTTCGCTTAAGCCACCAAAACAAACTGATAAATAAATCGTTTCGGCTTTAGGCTGTTCCTTATCTATCGGGTTTACTTGAGTTATATTAAGCAAATATCCAACCACCCAATTAAAAGGATATAGCGTGTTTGTTCTCGCTTTATTTTCAACAGCATTTTTTATAACGTCGGATAAAATCAAAAAACTTTCTGCCAAATTATTGCTTTGTATAAAGTCAAGTTCAGCCTCTATTCTATTTTCGTAAGCCTCTTTTGTTAGTCCTTTTGAAAATTCTATAATCCCACATTCAATAAAGTAAGAAAATTTTTCTCCAGCAATTTTTCTTAAATAACTATCAAACGTAAATCCGTTTGGCAACTCAAAACTTTTCATAAGATTTTCCCTTTAATTTTTTAATATTATATTTTGATTTTTTCTCCAAGTAAACTACGGGGCATAAAGTTTTCCAAATTTTTTTACTAGTCAAAACAAGCCTTTTAAGACAAGTAAAGTTAGTCTAATATTGCTTTATTAACTATACAATAAACATTGTCCCAAAATTAGCCCTATAAGCCCAGAATTAGCTTTATGTTTGACTTTCAATTTGTTTAATAAAACTTTCTTGCCTTACTTTATCGGTATTGCCTTTTATTCTACTATTTGGGTGTTCTGTCATTATAACAATTTTATCTTTTATAATTCTTTTTATTTCAAAATCTCTATCACAAGCGAATTTTCCGACAAGAACAATATATTTCCCATTAAATCTACTTAGGATTTTTTTAGTCCATAAAGTAAAACACTTACCACAACTTTCATTAACGCCAATTTCATTAGTAGATTTACAATGGACTATTTCGGTACTAGCAACAAACTCTTGAAAAAATACTTTCTTATCTTTGTTTTTATACTCGGGAATAAACGTTACAAACTTTGCTATCCTTTTCCAAAATTTAGGGTACGCTTTCCAATCGGTATTAGAAAACCTATTTTTAAAAAAATCTATAAGTTCCTCTCCTTTTGTCATTTGTATGTTGGGATATGGATTATCCAATTTTTCAGTTTCTTTTTTATCATAAGACGGATTAGAGCTTATAAACAAAATTTTAGCATTTTCAATATCGCCGTTCCACGCCTCAGCACATTGAAACGTCTCATTGTCATCTTGAACACTCTTTATCGTTTTACAATCCACGAAACTATTTTTAATTGGACAAGTTGCAATTTCTAATAACAGTACTTTTGTTTCTTTCGTCATCTTTGGTTTATCAATAAAAATTTTAAAAATAAAAAGGTGCTACTCCCCGAAAGGAATAACACCCTAGTAATAAGTACATCCTTTCGCAAAGTTGCACCACAAACAATCACTTAATCTTATTAGAAAAGTTTTATGTAAGGCAAAAAAGATATACTTTTACCCGAAAAGTATACTTCTCCAATAAGATTAAATTGTGGTGCATACTTATATTACCACATTTTTAAAATAAATGCAATAGTATGGAAAAATGCAATAAAAAAAGAGTATCAGTTTTTTTGATACTCTAAAAAATTAAAAATATTTGGTTTATTGTTTATGGCTCAAAACTTACAGGTATTTCCTCAAAATCTTGATATATAAGTTCTTTTTGTTGTTTTGTTAGCCTCATTAAGGTCTACTCCCCTTGTTACAAAAGTTCTTCAAGAATATCTTGTACTTTTGCGATTTCCCTATCTAATAACAATTTAAGATAAAGTTTACTATAGATAGGTAGATGCCTATCTGGAATAAAGTCTTCTGGATCTTTGCCTAGAGTAAAAAACCAATCTGTGAGATTTGAAAGAGAAATCAACTTATTATTTTCCTTTAGTTTAATCCCCTTTACCTTATCCCACCAGCTTTGCATTTCTGCACAATGATGTATGAAATATTTTGCTCCTTTTCCTTCTTCGCAAATTTTTATAAAATGCTTAGCAAACTGCTCGCCTAGATTATAACAACGCTCAATAGCATCAGGTCTAGTATAGGCCATTTCATACGCACTGATTTCTTCATTCAATATTTCATTTACGTTATTATCTACAAAATCCATAATAATTACTCCCGTTATTTTAATTCAAACATGTAGTGGTTGCCTGAAGTTGGGTCAGTATACTTAACTTCATAGTCTCTTTTAATATCATACTCTTTTTTCAAAGCTTCTAATATTAAAGATTCGTTAAGTCCTTTCGGAATATTTATCCAAGTCTTTTTATCTTCTGAATTAAAAGAAATTCTTCCTCTTGGATAGAAGTTGTATACTACGTTATTATATTTTGACTTATACTTATTCCATAAGAATTTATGTAAGAACTCTGATTTAGGGACTTTTGTTGTATAATCTCCGTCATAGTTAACAAGAACTTTAGTTGGAGCAAGCAACTCAAAGTTTCCTTTATTTATCTCTTCTACCGATTTACCTATTATCCAAAAAGGGCCTACCAAATAAAGGTCATCTTCTTTTCTCATTTCATAGGCAGACTCGGAAACTAATCCTAAAAGTTCTTTATCAACCTCATCTCTTATCGGTAGCTTTTCTTTTTTAGTTATCTTTATCATTAAGGTCTACTCTCCAAATAAAAGTTATTTTAGTTTAGTATAGTCTGGCATAGGCGGTGCTATTATATAGCCGTTTTCGTCTCTACCTAATTTCATCCAAACTTTCGGATTCAGTTGATTTTCTTCGTTCCATTGAATAACAGTATAATCCCAATTCGTCCTAAGTTTATAGGTTTCCCCGTTAAAGTTAAATGTTGGTTGTCTAGAGGGAGCATTAAAGAATTCAATCAACAGTCTTATTTGCTCAGGTGTTAGTAAATCTCTATATACACCGTGGTCAAAATATTCAGGAGCATCCAACTTTAGACAACAGCTTAATACCTTACCTTTCGTTCTAGTTAAATGCACATGAACTTGAGGTTTTCCACAGTCATCTGTAACCGAAACTTTGATAGGGTCACCTTTTGGCTTATTCCCTTTCTTTTCATAGAAATAACCAACAGTAGCCATTTCATAGGCAGAATGCTCAAGTTCCAAATTTAATATTTCATTTACGTTCTTATCAACAAATTCCATAATAATTACTCCTTTATACTTTTCATATCGAACATAAAATCTACAAAGTCATAGTCTTCATCTTGTTTATAAAACTTAATAAGATTGTCATAGTTAAGATTTATCCATTCAGATATAGGTTTCATATCTATCTTTTTATTTTTAAGATTTCCTATATAAGAATAAGTCTTTTTCTTTTCATAGAACGGAATCTCTACATACTCATCAAAGCTAGGACCATACTTTAATCTAAAAGGATTATGCTGTACATTTCTTTTTTCTCCATAGTCATCTAACCAAACCTTATAAGGAAGTCTTGACCTTTTAGGTTGCACTGTTGACATTTCATACGCTGATTCTTTTCTTATTTGGTCAAATAATTCTTTTTCGATATTATCCATAAATATACTCCTTATATAAAAGTACAGTGAAGCTCAAATTTTAATTCTGAGCTATTATTAACTTTCCTTTTATATTTACATTACTAAAGACTTCTTTTATCTCTTCTATATATTCTGAAGTCTTACGGTTTAACTGTGAATATCGTTTTCCCACCAATCAAATTCTTTTACTTTTTCTCTTAAAACTTCGGGAAAGGCTGTGTCTGAACTAAAAGTAGTTTCAGGAAAATTATCGTTTTTGGCAATATAATCCAAAACACTCATAAATTCTGCCGCATAGTTTTGTTCATTGATAGTCGCTAACATTGGCGTTATGTAATATCTTGTTGCACGATACTTTTTGTAAAGAATATCTCTTTGCTCTTCGCCACCATACAAATATACGTGTTTCCCGATTTCTTTAGGACTTTCACAAAACCTATCAAAAATTTTTTCATAATAAGTTTTAATATGCGGCTTTTTAAGATGTTCTTTACCACCAACCTTGCTAACATAGTTAAAAGAGCCTATAAGTTCAAACTTTGCACCAAGTAAGTTAAGTATTCTATTATACTCTGCACAATCGGGTTTATAACTAAAAAGAGCAAGTAAATTATCTTGTTCCGAAAAATTATCAAATTGATAATATAATTCCCTTTTAGAAACTATAATTTGATGCATTTCATTATGTAAATTTCTTGTTCTGTTATTTTTTTCTATATCATTCATTATTTTTTCCTCTTTTCTTTTATTATAACACATTTTCCATAAAAATTTACAATATCGAAATACATACAAATATAAAAGCTACTGGCTCTTACCAATAGCTTCCTATAGAAATTTAATATCTAAGCATACTCTCTTCCATCAAAATCATTTAAAATATATTCTATTTCTTTTAAATGTCTTCTAAATTTCATCCTTATTTTCATGTTAAATTTTTCTACAAATTTAGAAATATCTTGCAATAATCGATATGTAAATTTCAGTTGTTGAATTGAAGTATTTTTATTTGCTGAATTTATATTATCTTTAGCTAACATTATTAATTCAAACGAATAATCATAAACGATATCAGTAATACGTTCTACAGCAATTTCCACATTCCTATTTTCTAAAGGCATGTAGTTCAACGGCATATTTTTTGAAAGTTCCGATAATATTGCAGACTGATTTCTAATTAATTGGAGAAGTTCATCAATGCTATCTGAGTTTATTTGAAGTTTGCTTGAAGATTTTTTTATTGGTAAACGACCATGCTCTTCAATTATGTTTTTTATTTTTTTGTCAAAAGAATCCCAAAATGCATTAAATGTCGATTTTAATTTCTCTGGGCTCAACTGTTTTTCCCCGCAATTTCCTATTGAATCATTAATAGATTGTAACAACTTTAACATATCTTGCTTATCTAGTTTTGTATTCTGAAATCTACTTAATGGTCCTTTTATGTCTGCAACTTGAATATCTGTAGCAATAGCAGAAACTCTAGAATCAACCAATTTAGACAATGCGCCAGCTTCAAAATGAATCCATGGTGCTGAAACATTTTCACTCGTTAGACAAACTATTCCATAATTTGAATCTGACAACTCTGTGCTCAATCTAGATGACCATGAATCACCCTTTTCTATATCTTCACTGGAAACAAAAGCTTCTACCGATTGAATACATTGTTCTAACCAATCTTTTAATTCAATAGCAATATTTTTACTAAATTCACCTGACCAACTTATAAATACTTTCATTTTCAATCCACCCTTCTTATGTATTAATAAAAAATATCCATTACAAGTCTTTTGAATTATAATAGATATTTAATGGAGCTGGTGACGGGATTCGAACCTGCGACCTGCTGATTACGAATCAGCTGCTCTACCGACTGAGCCACACCAGCGTAAATTATTCAATTTTTACATTCTTTTTTACAATTTTTTTACACTTATTTTTT
>SVIP01000004.1 GCA_015069425.1 Clostridiales bacterium
TACTATCGGTCACGTTGACCACGGTAAAACTACTCTTACCGCGGCTATCACTATGACTTTATCTTCTTTGGGTAACGCTCAAAAGATGAGATATGACGAAATCGATAAGGCACCGGAAGAAAAGGCAAGAGGTATTACGATTAATACTTCACACGTTGAATATCAAACAGAAGGTCGTCACTATGCACACGTTGACTGCCCCGGACACGCTGACTACGTTAAGAACATGATTACCGGTGCTGCTCAAATGGACGGCGCAATCTTAGTTGTTGCTGCTACCGACGGTCCAATGCCCCAAACCAGAGAACACATCCTTCTTGCTCGTCAAGTAGGCGTTCCCTATATCGTTGTATTCATGAACAAGTGTGACCAACTCGACGATCCAGAACTTCTCGAACTCGTTGAAATGGAAATCCGTGAACTTCTTTCTGAATATGGCTTCCCTGGCGATGATACTCCTATCATCAAGGGTTCAGCTCTTAAAGCACTTGAATATGCTCAAGGCGACCACTCTGCTGATGAAATCAAAGCAGCTGCAGAATGCGCACCTATCTTCGAACTTATGAATGCAGTTGATAGCTACATTCCTACTCCTGAACGTGACGAAGCTAAACCTTTCCTTCTCCCTGTAGAAGACGTATTCACGATTTCTGGTCGTGGTACCGTTGCTACTGGTCGTGTAGAAAGAGGTGTTGCACACGTTAACGATCCTGCTGAAATCGTTGGTCTTTCTGAAGAATCAAGAAATACCGTTATTACTGGTCTTGAAATGTTCAGAAAACTTCTTGACGAAGCTCAAGCTGGTGACAACGTTGGTGCTCTTCTCCGTGGTATCGACAAGAAAGATATCGAACGTGGACAAGTTATTGCTAAACCCGGTTCAGTTAAACCTCATACCGAATTCGTAGGTCAAGTTTACGTTCTTAATAAAGAAGAAGGTGGACGTCATACTCCATTCTTCAACAACTATCGTCCTCAGTTCTATTTCAGAACAACCGACGTTACTGGTTCAATCAAACTTCCTGATGGCGTAGAAATGGTTATGCCTGGCGACAACATCGAAATGAGCGTTAGCCTTATCACTCCTATCGCTATGGAAGAAGGTCTCCGTTTCGCTATTCGTGAAGGTGGCAGAACCGTTGGTTCAGGCGTTGTTGCAAAAATCATTAAGTAATTGATTTTTAATTAAATTAAAAAAGCACAGGTAACTGTGCTTTTTTTGTTGCTTTTTGATAAAAAAAATATAAAATATTGTAAATAATTGACTTATAATTTTTTTAGTAGTATAATACATATATTAATTATGGAGGAAAAAGTTTATGCAATTTTTTAAGACTAACCGTGGTGTAATAGCGTACTGGTTTTTATCGTTGATTACATTTGGTATTTATCCGTTATATTTTATTCATAGAGTACACGTTGAACTTAATGAAGTTTGTAAAGATGACGGAAAGAAGACGAGAGGATTTTTCTTATATTTCTTCTTTGGACTTATCACTATTGGTATTTATCCTATTTGTTGGTGGTGCTTTGCTGCAAATAGAATGAATGATTGTATGACTAGAAACAACATGAAACCAAGAATCAGTGCTGTTAGTTGGCTTTGTTGGAATATTTTTGGTTCATTATTATTTGGTTTAGGTCCTATCATTGCTATGTATAAGTTTATTCACAGCTTAAACGACGTAAATGAAATACATAATCAACAAGTAAGAGCGTCTATCACCGCTAACCAAACTGCGCAAGCAACCGCAGCAGCAGTAGCAGCAGCACAAGCAGCAATTGCAGCACAACAAGCAGCCGCTCAAGCATCGGCAGCAACAGTTATAACACCTGTAATTGAAGAAAAGACAGAAGAAAACTAAAAACTAAAATCAAATTAAAACTCCGCTAAATTTTTTAGCGGAGTTTTTCATATTAGCTTTATGAAATCCAAGCATCTAATTGTTTTAAAATTAACTGTTTTTCATGATTAGATAGCAGTTTAAATTTGGACATCAAAAGATTTTCGTCACGGGTAATTGTATAATCAGACGATGGGGAAATAGTAATGTTTCCAAAATCATCAGATCTTCCCAAAAGATAATCAATGCTTACTTGATAAAAATCTGCAAGCTTAATCAAATCTTCATAAGATGCCCGTGCTTTGTTCTGTTCCCATTTGCTATAAGTGTCACTTTTCACTTTTATTAAGTCAGCAATGTTTTTTTGTTTTAAGTTTCTTTCTTTTCTTAAATCTTTTATAATACTGGAAAAATTTTTCATAACAAAACTTATTATAAGCAAAATATTCCATTTTATCTTGACAAAATAATATTTTTCCTATAAAATATAGTCAATTAGAATAATTTTCCTTTAAAAGGCGTGTATGAAGAAAAAAATTACAGAAGAAGATATAAAAAAACTAGCAAAAGCATTAACAGACAAGAGTTCAAATGCACTAACTATAGAAGATATAATTGACGCATTAGATAAGCGCAGAATAGATAAGAAAGATTTGTTTTTATCGTCGTTAACCACTAAGCAAAGGGAGTTGTATGATGCGTTTATTAGCATGGAGCAAGCGTACAACGAGTTTGTTGAAACCTTTTCAGTTTGTTTTAAGCATTAATCGCCCTTTTTCAACGTTCCTGCAGAGATTTTTGCAACGAATTTTCTAGAGAAAAATCTTGGTGCAAAACAAGTAACCTTATTACCAAAACCTACGATTGCAATGCGTTTTCCTTTAAGAGATTGTTTATAAGCATATTTTGCAACTTTAATTGCAGGAACAGGTTTAATTTTTTCAAAAGTGTAATCGTTATGCGCTTTTGAAACGAAACCCGATTCAAAAGGTCCAGGACAGAGGGTGAGGAGTTTAACCTTGCTCTTTCTTATTTCGTGAGCAATAGATTCGCCTAGATTAAGCACGAAAGCTTTAGTCGCGTGATAAGTACACATATAAGGACCTGGAACAAATCCTGCCATTGAGCCTACGTTGATAATATGTCCTTCGTTATTTTTAAGCATATCGGTTAAAAATACTCGAGTAAAATATAAAAGTGCGTTGCAGTTAACGTCAACCATTTTAAGTTGAGTGTCCACGTCCATATCCTTAAAATCACATCTATCGCCAAATCCTGCATTATTGACTAAATTATTTACGAAAAAGTCGTTGCTATTAGCGTATTCGTAAACTTTTTTAAGTTGTTCTTTATCAGATAAATCGGCAACGAAGTAATAGGCCTTTACTTGGTATTTACTTTCAATTTCATTTTTAAGTTCAATAAGTTTATCTTCTTTTGTTGCAACTAAAAGGAGATTGTTTTTATTTTCTGCGTAAACTTCGCAAAATGCCTTTCCTAAACCACCCGTTGCACCAGTTATTAACGTAATTTTCATAAAATATCCTTTTTGTTTTATTATAACATAAAAAAACACGAAATTAAAGTGTTTTTTAATTTTAAATTAAAACAGCCCGCCATGTTAGGCGGGCTATTAAGTAACGGCTTAGAAAGAATCTTTATATGCTTTACCAAATTTGAAAGCGGGAATTTTAGACGCATCAATCTTAATTTTTTCACCAGTCTTAGGATTGAAACCGTCTCTAGCGGGTTTTTCCTTAATTTCAAAAGTACCGAAACCGGAAATTTGAATTTTTTCCCCAGCTTTAAGCCCATCGGTTACTGCGCCGATAAAACCCTCCAATGCAATAGATGCATCCTTAAGTGTAATACCTGCCTTGTTAGCGATAGCCCTTACCAATTCATTCTTATTCATATATTAAAACCTCCAAAGTTTTTATGTATTTATTATACCATAAAATTTTATTATTTCAAGGGTTTTTTTAAAATAATTGTCAAAATAATGCATTTTTTGGCTGTTTTTTTGGTTTTTTAATTAAAATAGCACTTTTACTTGACTTATTCTTAACTATGTACTATTATCTTTTAACTAAAAGGGAGATTTTATGCATACAAATCTATTGTTTTTTGCTAAAGAAAACTCAAATTTCTATGATTGTTGCACTAAACTTGCGCCGTATTGTAGGGTGGCGGTAATTGCGAGCGAAGAGTATTTTTTATTAAACGGTAAAAACATATTAGAACAATTAAAAACAAGGCAACTAAAAGTAACAAACATTATACTTCCAATAAAAACAAAATTTTCTACAGAGTCTCTCTGTGGTTTAATAAATTTAGCAGATGACGTCCGATTAATCATTGCTTTTGAAAGGCAAATGTTCAACGCTTGCTTTTATTTGGCTACGATTAAAAAAATTCCATCTCTAGTTTGGACGGATGCAAAGAATTTGGACCTTGCTCTTTGTTCAAATTTTAGAATTTGCACAGACAGAATAAACGATACTTTTTATTTTAGAGATGATAGACAAGTATTTCTTAATGACGATAATAAAGATAATTCAGAGATTTATGCATCTATTGTAGTTAAACGATTATTGCTGACCGACTATAAAATACAGTGCTTGATTAACAGAAAAACATATTGCAAGGAATATAATTCTTGCATTAAAATACTTAATGAGTTTGATTTTAAAAATCCAAAGGAAGAAAACTTAAAAAAAATAGATAGCGAATTGTCACTTCAAAATTATTTCAGTTTGGGAAAACTCTTTGAGAGTGGAATGCTTTTTCCGTTAAAAGTAGACTTTAATAAAACAAATGCTGACTGCTTATATTTTGCAAAAACATTCTATCAAAGGTTTTATAAATACTTAAAAAGTGATAGCCATTATTTAACCGATTATAATTTAAGAGCGGACGTTTTTGCAAAACTAACGAACATAGATGCCGATGATATAAGAAAAAATTTAAAAAAACAATGTGAATTTATAAAGAAAAACCGCATTTTTATTAATCTAGCACAAAATATTTTAATTAGCGAACTTTTAACTTTACAATCCTTTATTGAGATGGTTATCGAAGTTTATAAAAAGTTGGGCGGGCGTGATATTAAAATGGATAAAAACATAGAGATTTTAGGGTTATTATCTTGCGATTACACTAAAAGTTTTAATAGTGCCACTCTGTTCCGTGAATATATTTTGAATTAACAGTATAAGTTTTAATTTTTTAGTTAATACTCTCCTTGTATTTAAGGAGAGTTTTTATGTTTAAAAAAATATGCGTGGTTTTATCTTGCTTATTGGTTTTGTCGGGTACTTATCTTTTTAGTAGGACACCGATTTTTAATGATTATTCGTCGGTTTTTGAAGTGTATTTAAATTCAGCCGATTCAACCGCAGAATTTAAGACGGTCAATATTTCAGAGTTTAAATTTTTAAGCGGTGTGCGTGGCGAAAGTTTTAAAACGGATAAAGATAATTTTGATTTGCAAGACTTTTTAAAAAGTTTCTCTGCTAACCTCGTTTTTACCGAACAAATAGAGCACGGTGTTTCTTATTTTGCATTTTCTAAAGATATTAAGTATAGAACTACTCTTTCAAATAAGCCTATAAATTTGCACGTTTTTATTGGGGAGGATAACGTTGTGGTCGGCTCGCCAATAATTTCAGGAAGTTTTTAAAAATAGGTATATAAAGATTTTACTTGGTAATAATCAAGTCGTAATTAAAAAGGAGAACGAAAAATGAAAAAAGAAAACAGCAAATTTTTATTCTTTGTAAGAAAGAATGCAATCTACTTGATACTTAGTGCTTGTATTTTAGCAGTAGGTCTATCAATAACCTTTATGGTGGTTAAGGAAAAGAAAGAACTTTCCGCAAATAACGATAAGCCGTCCATCACGGTGCCAAATAAGCCGGAAAATCCCGACACGCCCAATAACCCTGATGAACCTACCGTTAATCCAAGCGAGCCAGAAATCCCAGATGCCCCTGTAAGCAAACCTATCGTGTTTGAATTGCCGATAGTAAACCCTACTTCTATTGGCGAATATAGTGAAAGTATGGTGTTTAATAGTACGATGGGAAGATTTACCGCACACATGGCGATAGACTTTTTCGCTGATGAGGGAACGGACGTTTTAGCAGTTTTTGACGGTAAAGTATCTAATATTGAAAACACGTTATTAAAGGGAACGACTATTACAATAGACCACGGTAACGGACTTTTTACAGTATATAATTCTCTTGCAGACGGTGATAGCGTAACCGTTGGACAAACAGTTAAGCAAGGAGATATAATCGGTCAAGTATCAGTTACCAATAGACAAGAGTATAAATCGGGTGCGCATTTGCATTTTGAAGTAATTGAAAACGGCGAAAATATTGACCCTTCTAAATATCTTGCCTTTGAAGAAAAATAATTAACACTCATTAAAATTTAAAACTCCGAATAAGATATTAAAAAAGTATCTTGTCGGAGTTTATTTTTTATGAAGAAAACCTCAATATTTTTATCCATTATTTTATGTTTTAGCATACTATTTGCTCAGTTTGGCTGTTCGGACAACTCTAAGGAAATAACCGAATACCAAATAGTTGCAAACTTTAACGAGAAAGTCTTAACGGCAACACAAACAGTAGATTATTTTAACGATACGGAAGTATCTTTAACCGAGTTAAAATTTAATCTTTTTGGGAACGCATACAGAAAAGACGCTAAATTTAGTCCTGTAAGTGCGCAAACGGTTGCTCAGTCATATCCGAATGGGCTTTCATTCGGCGACATGAAAATAAATTCGGTTTTAGTTGATGGCAAAGATGCTGAGTTTTTAATTAACGGCATTGACCAAAACGTTTTAAGTGTAAATTTGGGTAAAGAAATATTTCCAGAAGAACATATAAGAATAGAAATAGATTTTGTTTTGAATTTAGCCAACGTGGTGTCTAGAACGGGGTACAACGAGCATACTATAAATCTTGCAAATTTTTATCCTATACTATGTGCAAGAGATAATAATGGGTTTTATGAATGCGTGTATTACTCTTGCGGAGATCCTTTTTTCAGCGATTGCGCCAACTATAAAGTCACACTTACGGCAAATAAAAAATATACATTTGCAACCAGTGGGAAAGAAGTTTCTAGTGCTACAAACGGGGAATACCTTTCTAAAACTTATGAAATAGAAAAAGCGCGTTCTTTTGCAATAGTTTTATCTGAAAAATTTAAGTGCGAGACCGATACTTCTACGGGGGTAGAAATAAATTATTTTTATTATAATGATAATAATCCCACATATTCTCTAGATTATGCGGTTAAAAGCATGAATTATTTTAATAAAACCTTCGGTAAATATCCATATAAAACTTACTCCGTTGTTCAGACGGAATTCGTGCAAGGAGGTATGGAATTCCCCGGATTGGTTATGATAAGCGACCGTTTAGAAGAGGGGGCGTACGGTGAAGTAATCGTTCACGAAACGGCACATCAATGGTGGCAGGGCGTAGTTGGAAACAATGAAGTAGAATACGGTTTTTTAGACGAGGGACTTGCAGAATATTCTGTGGTGCTTTTTTATGAAAATCACCCCGAATACAAAATGAAAAGAGCAGATATGATAGAGGCTACAGAAAAGACTTTTAAGTCCTTTTGTACCGTTTACGATAAACTTTTTGGCAGTGTTAACACCACTATGATTAGAAGTTTAAAAGATTTTTCTAGTGAATACGAATACGTCAATATCGCATATATAAAGCCTTGTATTATGTACGAGTATTTGCGAAAGACCGCAGGGGAAGAAAGGTTTTTTAAGGGGCTAAGTAAATATTATGAAAAATATCAGTTTAAGAACGCCGAGCCATACGATATAGTGGGCGTTTTTGAAAAAATAGGTGCAGACAGTAACGGTTATTTTGATACTTTTTACACAGGAAAAGAAATAATATAAAGAAATTTAGAGTAAAAACTTCTAATAAGGAAATATTTTAAATATAAAACTCAATATTTTGTTGTTAAAACAAATTTATTTATTGACAAAATACTTGTAAAATGATAAACTAATTAGGTATATGAGTTTTTGTATTTAAAAGGAGTTTTTATGAAAAAAGTTCTTAAAATATTATTATCAGCAGTGCTTGTGCTTTCATTTGTATTTGGGGCAACTGCTTGTGTTAATCCAAACAATGGTGGCACGACTAAATCTGGACTTTCATACAAGAAAGTTGACGGCGGTATTTACGAGATTTTCAAGTATAATGACGACGGAAAAGAAGAAATAGAAATTAAAATTGACAACGTAACGGAAGGCATTAGAATTAAAAAAGATGCTTTTGCTGGAAATACTAACTTAAAAAGAATTATCGTTACTTCTGCCGTAACTGAAATTCAAGCAGGCGCATTTGCGAACATGAATTCGTTAGAGGCTTTGGCTCTTCCTTTTGTTGGTAGGTATGCAAATGCTGACGTTAAGTTCAAAGAAACTGGTTCAGCAACTGCATCACAAAAGAAAGCGATTGACGCTGAAAGAACTATCGCTCATTTATTTGGAAATGAAGATTATGCAAACGGTGTAGAACAAACCATTAACTATGGTGCGGGTACGGCTGTATGCTATATGCCAAAAACTTTAAAAAGAGTTGTAGTAAACGCAGAATCAACTTACAGTATTCCTTGGGGCGCATTTAACGGTGCTAATCATCTTGAAGTTATTGCTTTACTTGGCGATATTGATGCTATCGGTGAAAATGCATTTGCAAATACTACTATTAGCGAACTTGAAATTCCTGCATCTGTAAAGACTATCCATAAAGAAGCTTTCAAATCTTCGCTTATTAAGAACGTTAAGTTTGCTGACGGTGCAAAGGTTGACCTTTTAGATTCAGCATTCTTTGGTTGCTCACTTCTTTCTTTTGTTGGAAAGGGTGATGCAGTAGAAAATACGATTGATTTAAGTTTATTTAACACAATCGGAGAGAACGCTTTTGATTCTCAAAATGCAGTTGCCGAAAGTAGAGTTAAAACTTACAGCGTACAAAATGCAGGAGACTTTAATCTTGAATTAATTTTTGGTGATACAAAAGTTAACTAATAAACAAGTAAAAGAAGTGACCGCAACTAAAAGTTGCGGTCACTTTTTGTTTATAACTTAATTATTAAATTTTATATTCAATCGAACTTAGTTTGTAAATAAGTGCGCCCATTGAGGTGAACGAGCCGTAGCAGATAAGTGATTGTGCATATTCGGTCATAAATGCTTTGTTTGGAATACCCTTGTTACTAGATTCGGATTTTTGAATACTAACGTATTGGGGTGTGCCTGTGTTTTTGTTATCGTTTACGTAAAAAGATAAGTTTTTCACGCTTAAACTTTCATTCACTTGTTTTCCGTTGACCATTACGTCAAGTGTTTTTGTCACTTCTTCTTTATTAGAAACGGTCAAAGTTTTTGGTATTCCGTAAGAGGGGGATACAGTCGGTAATGAATAGTTGCTAGTTTTTTCAAAGGAAACGTTTCTTAAAACGAATAAAAGTTGAGCATTGTCAATAACTGATTTGAAATCATATTCGTAAGAGTTACTTTTTCCGTTTTCTTCACTTAGTTTATTGATGATATAATTATCTTTTTTATAAAGCGTTTCGTATTCATTTTTAACTTCATCAACCGATACCGTTGTTTTTCCGTCAGAACTACCAGCAAGCATTACGTTATAAGACTGTTTAACCTTTGAATATATCGGTGCGAACGCTGACTCTGTTGTTAAGAAATAAACTTCGCTTTGTACGTACTCGCTCTTTTCTCCGCCTCCTTCACCGTTTACCGTATAAACTGAATTAAGAGAAAGATTGCTAGTTAAGTGATAAATTTTACCTTCTAATTCAATGTCCGTTTGGTCTAAGATTTGTGTGGGTAAGTCACCTTTTGTGCAGATATTAAAGTTTACCGTTAAAGTTCCGTTTGTGCTAAAATTCACTATCTCTGTCGAGAGGTCTTTTGAACGAACTAGGTCGTTATAATCACCGTTTGTTACCGTGTATGTTAAGGTTTCCGTGTAGTCGGACGACGGCGGTGTTCCTCCGTTAAAGGAGTTGTTAAACGACAAGGGCGTTGCGCCTCCACAACCTGCTAAAATTAAGAGTATTGCAGAGAGAGAAAGGGAAAGCAATGTTATAAAAAATTTCTTCATTTCATTCTCCAAATATTTAGTTATATCAATAATACCACATTTATAAAAAATTGTAAAACTTTGTTGCTAAAAAACTTTAAAAGTTTATAAAATATGATACAATGTAAGTATGGTTAATTTAATTTCAGTAAATTCCTATTTCGATTTATTTCCTAATTTAATAAAACTTTTAAAAGAAAAGCCAAACGATTTAGATAAAAAGAATTTGGTTTTTTGTGAAGCAAAGATTTCGCTTATGGCAGAGCGGTATATCTGTGCAGAACTTAAAGGCTCTTTTAATACCGAAGTATATTCTTTCGGTAACTATTTGCGTGCAAAAAAGAAGATGGAAAACCTACTTTCTAAAGAGGGGTCTGCAATGGTTGTCAAACGCATACTCTCCACTCTTTCGCTGAACTGCCTAAATAGAAGCAAATCAGGTTTAGCACCTACAATATTTGAATTAATCATTCAGTTAAAGAGTGCAAAAATAACTCCTCAAGATTTATCTAATGCATCTAGTCAAGTTAGTGGTGTATTAAAAAACAAACTGCAAGATATAGCATTAATATATACCGAGTACGAAAATTATATCAACGAACAAGGATATATTGACCAAAGCACGGCACTGTCTTTTTTACCAGAATTAATAAATCAATCTGAAGACATTAAAAATTCCGATATTATATTATTAGGTTATAGCGGATTTACAGCGCAAATGCGCACTATAATATCCACACTTATTGATAGGGCAAAAAGTGTAACAGCAATACTACTAGAAGGGGAAAATCCGCACGTTTACGTAAATGAAACGGTAAACTTTATTAATGAGTTGTGCCAATCTAAAAAAATTGAGATTAAAAAAACTAAGATTGATGGCAATTTTATAAAAGAAGGCAAAATTGTCGTTGAAAATTTATTTTCACCAAAGGATATATCTTCTAATGAGAAAATTTTGACTGATAAAATAAAAGTTTTATCTGCAAAAAATCCGTCGGAAGAAATTAAGAGGGTTTGTTCTGTTATTAGAGATTTAGTTGTTAATAAAAAATGTAGATATAAGGATATATCTATTGCCCTTTCGCAAAATGATTTTTATAAAGACGAGATAGAGACAACTTTTAAAAATCTTGACGTTCCATATTTTTTAGACGAGAAAAAAGTTCCCGAATCTCATCCGTTAGTAGGGCTTATTTTATCATATATAAATGCATATAAAAAGGGACTTGAGAGGACGGAATTAATATCCTTTTTTAAAAATCCACTTTTTGAAAGCGATAAGTATTTAACAGACGCATTTGAGAATTATTTAATAAAATATAACGTTAATTACGGAAGAATTCGTAAACCCTTTACTTTTGAGGGTGTTAGCGGAGTTGAAGTATCAAAGTTGGAAGAACTTAGAGTAAGACTTTGTTCTCATTTTGAAAAATTTGACATTAAAAAGATGTTAAAAGACTTAAGTGCAAAAGAAAAGTTGATTGCCTTTGCGGAAAGTTTAAGAGAACTTGGAGAAAGTGAACAAGCATCTGTTACCGAACAAATTTACGATGCTGTGGTCGATATTATAGACCAAATGAGCATGATGCTTGGAGGTGTTGAATTATCGCTTAATGAGTATAAAAACGTCTTTTTAAGCGGTATTTCCGCTCTGAAGTTGTCAATTATACCCCAATATAACGATGCGGTGTTTATCGGGGGATTTAAGGAAGTCGGTTTAGCGAAAGCCAAGTACGTTTTTGCTGTTGGACTGACTGTTGACGTCCCGACAGTATCTAATGACGTGTCGTTGCTTTCTGACAGTGATATTGAGACTTTAGAGCAGATTAAAGTGCTTGTTGAGCCTAAAATTCGTGTTGTAAATCATAGAACTAGAGAGAACGTTTCAATGGCGTTAGCGTCTTTTAGTGATGGTTTGTATTTGTCATATCCCATTGCTGACGTTTCGGGTAGTAAAAACGTTAAGAGCGAAATTTTAACTTTCTTTAATCGCACGTTTACCTTGTCGCCATTTCCACAATATGACGAATATTTGACGTATAAACAGGGCTTAATTTCCTTTGCACGTGCGTGTGGAGAATTTGCGGAAGGGAAAGGGCAAGACGGCAAGCCTTATGATTTTACTTTGCCATCGTCTTTTTATAGCGTTGTGGGAGAAGATGAATTAGGGTCATTATTGCACAGCGCAAACAAAGAAATAAAAACAAGACTAGATGGGGATAGGTCTTTAGTTAAAAAGGTCATTTCACCGACAACTATAGAAGATTACTACAAATGCCCGTTCCGTGCGTTTGCAAGCCATAATCTTAAGATAAGCGAACGAGAAGACGGCAAAGTTGGCGTGCTTTCAGTTGGTAATTTAATGCACGAAATTTTAAGTCAATACGTTCAAGATGTTTATTCAATTAATAGCAAAGAAGAGAGCAACGCACTCTTTGAAAAAATAAAAGATATAGTTTTAGAAAAAGATGAGTATAAAAAATATTTAGAAGAGCCTAGCACTTTTGAAACGGTGAAAAGGGTATTAAGAGAGTGTAAGGAGTATGCTTTTACAACTTACTTATCATTAAGGAATTCAGAATTTAAGCAAAGCAAAACGGAGGTTGGATTTTCAGACAATGAAAATGCGGAATTTCCTGCAATCAGCCTAAGCGCTGGGCAAGTTAAAATTAAAGGCAAAATTGACCGTGTAGATATAGGCGATAAATATTTTAGAGTAGTAGATTATAAAACTGGAAAGGCAGATTCCACAGAAAAATCCTTGTTTGCAGGGGTTAAACTTCAGTTATACCTTTATGCTTTAGCCGTACAAAACAAATATAAGGACCAAGAAAAAACTCCCGCAGGGGTGTATTATCTTCCTGTTTCAGATAAGTATGAAAAGTTGGAGGATAAAGAAAAATCCCTCGCTGTAGGAAAGACGCTAAACGACCGTGAGGCATTATTAACGCAAGACGTGGAATTTTTTGAGAGAGGGGAGAGTGCTTTTTCCTCTGCCACTTTAGATAGTAAGAGTGGAAAGATAAAAAACGCTGTCGATAAAAAAACCTTTGATGCATACATGAATTATGCTTTAAAAATTAGCGAAAAAGCAACCGAACAACTTAAAGAAGGGGTTATGATTGCACTTCCTTATCAGGATGCGTGTAAATATTGTGCGTTTAGTTCTATGTGTGAATTTAACGGCGATAACGAAAGGACTTTAGGAAAGGTCGATGATAGTAGTTTTATGATAAATAATCAAGGAGGTGCGGAAGATGAGTAAAGCAACGGCTGAACAACTCCAAGTCATAAACCACGACGGTGGCAATATATTAGTTTCCGCATCTGCAGGTAGCGGTAAAACGCATACTATGATTGAGCGTATTAAGCGTCTTATTATTGAAGAAAACGTAAGCATAAAAGAAATCCTTGCCGTAACTTTTACCGAGGCGTCTGCTGCGGATATGAAAGAAAAAATACGTGCTGAACTTACTGGAAAAGTAGATAACATTGATGCAAAACGACTTAAAGAACTAATTGATGAATTGCCAACGGCGGACGTGTGTACTATGCACTCTTTTTGCGGAAAACTTATTCGCACTTACTTTTTTGCGTGCGGAGTAGCCCCGGACTTTAAGATTATCGACCAGTCGGAGTCAACCGTTTTAAGGGTAAATGCGGTCGAGAAAACATTTAAAGAATTTTACGATGCTAAACAAGCGTGGTTTTCTTCGCTTATTGACCGCCACGCAACGGGAAGAATGGATACGGGACTTAAAGAGTTGGTTTTGTCTATATATGCATTTTGCGATTCGGAGGCAAACCCAGACCGACTCAAAAATGTTTGTTTAAGTTTTTATGATGAAAAAGGGGCTCAAGAACTACTAAAAATATTTAAAGAGCAACTTAATTTTGAGTTGGGGCTAATTTGTGACCAACTTATTCCTGTAATTAATGCTTTTAAGGAGGCAGGGACGGAAAAAGCATTTAACTTTGCATATACTCTCTATAATGATATAAACGCACTGATTAAAAGTGAAGACGTTTATGCAATTAAGGGGTGCGTTGATTACAAATTAAAACTAGACGTAGAAAGAAAATTATCTCCCGCACTTGTAGAAATGAAAGAAAAAGCAAGCGAGATTAGGGCTGAATTTGTCAAAATTATAAAACGCTATAATGCTTGTTTAAGCGAAGATTATAAAAGTGATTTTGAAAAATTTATCAAGTGTAAGGAACATACCGAAAACCTTATGAGATTGGTAAATCGTTTTAGCGAGATTTACGAAAAGGAAAAACGTGACGAAAATGTACTTGACTTTAATGATTTAGAGCATTTTGCACTTAAAATTTTATCAGACGAAGAGATTAGAAAGACCGTTTCAGATAAATACAAATACATTTTTGTAGACGAATATCAAGATACGAACGGCGTTCAAGAAGAAATTATACTTAAACTTTCTAGCAATAATCTCTTTATGGTGGGCGACGTAAAGCAAAGCATATACGGTTTCCGTGGTTGTCGTTCGGAGTTTTTTACAGAAAAGGACAAAAAAATGTCTGAAAACGGAGAAAAGGTT
This sequence comes from Clostridiales bacterium, assembly GCA_015069425.1. Taxonomy (GTDB): domain Bacteria; phylum Bacillota; class Clostridia; order Christensenellales; family Borkfalkiaceae; genus UBA1259. The sequence continues at coordinate 14,569 of SVIP01000004.1, forward strand.
GTAAGGCTAAACAGTAATTTCCGCTCGGCTCGTGCCGTTATAAACTTTGTAAACCTTGTATTTAATTTCTGTATGACGGAAAAAGTTTACGGCGAAAATTACAAAGGGCGTTCAGAATTAGAATTCGGTGGGATTTATCCCGACGGTTATGACGGGCGTGCAGAATTGCACTTTTTAGAAAATCCACCTAAAGAGAAAACTGGAAAAGAACAAGCTAGAATATATGATCTATTAAAAGAAAATCAAGAAAAAGACCGAAAAGGCGGACTACTTCCCTCAATGATTGCGTCAATAATCGAAGAGGAATTGAAAAAGAAAGTGTTCGACACAAAAAAGGGCTGTTATAGACCTGTCGAGTTTGGCGATATAGCAATACTTACAAGAAATAGAAACGGTGCTTATGTCAAAGATTTAGTTTCGGGTTTAATTAAAAGCGGAGTGCCGGTTAGTTCGTCCGTTAGTGAAAGCATTTTGGATTATCCTGAAATAAAAATGCTAGTAAACGTTCTAAAACTCATAGATTGCTTTTATCAAGATTTACCGCTAGCAAGTACTCTTAAAAGTCCGGTAGGTGGGTTTACCGACGAAGAACTCTTTGATTTGGTTAGATTTTATGACGATAATGAAAAAGAGACAAAGGGAACTTTTATAGACGCCTACACCTATTTTTTAGAAAATGGCAGTGGTGAATTAAAAGAAAAACTAATAGTCTTTGACGAGTATATTAAAAAAGTTCGTTTACTCTCCGATTTTATCGGTGCAAACGGAGTGATTAAAAAGGTCGTAGAAGATAAAAACATTGAGGGTTTTTTCTATGCTAAGGCAGGGGGAGAAAAACAAGTTGAAAGATTAAAGATGTTTGTTTTCGCAACCTTAAACGGGGATAAAATTTTAACTGTTCGTGAGTTTTTAAGCAAGGTAGAAAATTGTCCCGATGCTTTTGCTCTAGCACCATTTTCTGAAGAAAACACAGTAAAGGTTACAACCATTCACTCCTCAAAAGGTTTGGAGTATCCAGTAGTTATAGTTTGTGGTTTAGAGAAAAACTTTAACGAGGAAGAAGAACGTGAGGACGTACTGCTCAGCCGTGATTACGGTGTTGCAGTAAAATATTACGACGACGAGTTGCGTACAAAAAACCAGACTTTATTGCGTGGTGTTATTCGTTCTAAAATGCGCAGAGATAGAATAAAAGAAGAAATGCGATTATTCTACGTTGCGCTAACTCGTGCTACTTATTCGTTACACCTAGTGTTTACTGCGAACGACGATAGAAGAAAATCAGAGTTTATAGGAGCAACTCGATTTTTGGATTTTATTCCCTCGTCAATAGGCGCAACCGTGCATACTGAATCGGAAATTTGGCTTGATAGAAAAGAGGCGGGCACAAGAAAGGTTTTAATCGTTAGTCCAGATAAACAACAAGTAGAGAAAATGAAAAGTGCATTTTCTTTCCGTTATCCTTTTGAAAGCGACACAAGATTACCGCTAAAGGGTAGCGTTACTAAAATAATGGAACAATCTAAAGAAGAATTTGTTCCCGTTTTCGTTTTGTTTGAGGAAGAGTCTCCAGATACGGAGAGCGGAACTATCGCACATAAACTTTTAGAGCATTATGATTTTTCTAGGCTTAACGACTTTGATGGACAAATTGAGCAAGTGATTTCTAAAGATATTCTAAGCAGGTCGGAAATAAATAGAATAAATCTTTCTAGAATTAAATTAGTACTGTCTAGCGGAGCATTTAATGAACTTAGTAACAAAAAACTTTATAGAGAACAGCCATTTTTAGTTGACGTTTGTGCAAGTGAAATCTTTTCAACAGACAGCAAGGAGATGGTTACCATACAGGGCGTCATAGACCTACTTGTACTTGACGGAGACTATGCGGAAATAATAGATTATAAATATTCCGCTTTAACTACTAAAAGCTTAAAAGAAAAGTATAAAAAGCAACTTGACCTTTATGCGTATGCAGTGGAAAAAGTTTTAGGCAAAAAGGTAAAGAAAAAAACGCTAATTAATATATTTACGGGAGAAACCGTGAATATAGAGTAAAAAAAGACAAAATATTATAAAACTTTCGGTTTTTCGCTACATAAAAGCGTCTATTATTCTATAGAGGTGAATAATGACTGAACGATTTTATAGATTTGTTAATTTTGCAAATGAAAGTATAGGTGCTTTTGGACTGTTCTTGTTAAGTGGTGCGCTTATAAGCATTATGTTTATTTTGGTGTTTATTTTATCTCTTTCAGTTAGGAACTATTCTTTTAGTAAAAGAAGATGGTTTATTCTATCATCAATAGCGGTTTGCGTACTGCAATACGCCTTTATGATAAACCAAACGGATAAAATTTTCTTGCTATTTTTAATTTCGTTAACTCTTTTTTATTGTGCGATTATATTTTCTATTAGGGTTAGAAAAAAAGTTGATAAAGGGCAAAAAGAGTTAATAAATTATATCGATAGTCAAGTTCGTAAGGCAAGTAGTATTAACTTTGAAGACGTTCCGCATAAACGTGCCGTTTATGATACGGAAAGCTGTTTGATGTGCGAAAAAGACCTTTTGGAAAGTTCCGTTAAATCGCATTTAAGCAAATTGGGAGCGGAAAAGTGCGAACAAGCAAAAACGGATAAAACGGCAGATTTAGATTTTTCACACGTAAAAAGCGTGATTGCTAAATTAAGTTATTTTAATCTTTCGCAAAACGACCGTAAGCAAATTAAAGACTTGGAAAATATTATTTTATTAGCGGAAAGCAATGAGTACTATCCTGACTTGAACTCAAAAATTAACGATGGTTTAGGTATGCTACTTAAAATAATGGCTAAATATGGAGCATAAAAAAGCAAAATTATTACAAAACGCCCTAACGGGGCGTTTTTTCGTCTTTTTGATTGACATAATCGTAAAGTTACTATATAATAGTAAACGATAATAGTAAGAGTACAATGTTTCATGATTATTATGAAACAAGGGGGTATATAGTGAAAAAAAGAATTACAGCGTTTGTACTGTGCTTAATAATAGCTCTTTCTAGTATGCTTACACTTTCTGCGTGTAAGCCAAAGACTTTTACCGTAACTTTTAATAGAGGTGGTACTGCAGAAATGAATATCACCGTTATGGAGGGGTATGAAGATATACCTGAAGTGCAAACTGTATCTAGTTGGAAAGATATAGTATTTCCAGTTTATATATGTGATAAGTATACCTTAAGCGGTTGGAGTGAAGTAATCAGTCGTATTGATAAAGATACGGTAATAACTGCGGTTTGGACACCAAATCCGTTTTTGGTTAAGTTTGATCCTGTAAATACCGAGGCGAAATTCATAAGTGGTGAACTTGAACAAACAGTACATAATTGGACGGAGATTATATTTCCTCAATATGACCTCCCAGGATATCATTTAAAGTGGGAATACGACGTTAGAAAGACGGAAGATACGACCGTAAAAGCGACATGGTTACCAAATGAATATCAACTTTCGTTTATTGACGAGAACGGAGAAAGTTTTGGTTTTGAAAATCTTACCGTTTTATATGAACAACCAGTTTTAAATTTACCTACTCCCGAAAAAGAGGGTAAGCGTTTCGGTGCTTGGCGTTTAGTTGATAATATAGCTAGATATATTCATGAAGGTAGTACTTGGGATAAAGCCGAAAATGCGACTTTACAAGCACGTTGGTTAGATGCTGACGAATTTAGAATTACTTATAAAAACGCATACGACGTTAAAGGCGAAATTGCTTATCGTTCAACAGACCAAACTTTCGTTATCAATCCACCTGAGCGTTATGGCTATGATTTTGTTGGTTGGACAGGTACTGGAATTGGTGACCAACCCCAATTAGAGGTGGTGGTCGCAAGCGGTTCTAATTACGATATAGAACTTACCGCACACTGGAAAGTAAAAGAGAGAACGCTTTCATTAGATGCTGATGGCGGGCAATTAAGCCAAACAGGAAAGGCTGTGACTTTTGGTAAGCCCATAGGCGAATTGCCAAGCGAAGTGACAAAAGAGGGATATGAATTTATCGGTTGGCAAACTTCTAACGGAACGATGGTAGATGAAAATACTATATGGACTTGGGATCCGGATAATGTTAATTCGTTAAAGGCAGTTTATTTGCGTCTATATACCGTTAAATTGATATTGAGATGTACCGCTCCAAACGTAATTGCAACGCTTAGCGACGATGCAATCAGTAAGTATGGTTTAATAAAGAGTGAAACGGAAAATAACGTTTGGATTTTTGAAAAGACTTTTAAAGAGGGTGAACGTTTAGGCGACCTTCCAACTAAAGATTACGTAAAACTATCAGATAGAGACAGTGATGAGTACAGATTTTCGCATTGGGCAATAAACAAGACAGGAGTTAAAGTCACGTCTGCAGATATTGTCAATGAAAAGAAGTTCCCTGGCTCAAGAGAAGGTGGTGTAATTGAACTTTCGATTAAACTTTCAACCACTTGGACTCCATTTTATTAATAAAAATAACGCCCACACTTAATAGTATGGGCGTTTAACTTTATTGTTGTATTTTTCATATAATACACAAAGAAATTAAGAGGTGTATTAATGAAAAAACCACTTTCAGTAGATATCCCGTATCCTATTATCGAGGATATAGAGATAAATAAAAATTCAGTAACAAGATTAAGTTTTTTATATGCGGGTAAGCACGGAGAGTTAAATGCGATTTTACAGTACACTTATCACTATTTTTATTTTCAAAACTTAGGAGACAAAGAAACTGCGGAAACGCTAATGGCTATTGCCTTTTCAGAGATGCAACATTTAGAAATTTTAGGCTCTGCATTGCTTAAAGCAGGGATAGACCCGATTTATGCAGGGTATTTGCCGTTTGGTTGTAATTTTTATAAAACGGACAGTGTGTCTTACAGTAAGAATGCGGAAAAAATGTTGCTAGACGATATATCTGGAGAACTCGTCGCTATTGACGCTTATGAAAAAGCAATAATTGCAGTTGATGATGAAAAAATCAAGGCTATTTTGTCAAGAATTAAAATTGATGAAGAGTTGCACGTTAGGGTTTTAAGAGAAAGATTGAATTTTTACGTCGCTGAAAGAACAATTGTGTAGTTATTTGGATGAAAAACTTCAAAAAGGTCAGTATTTTTTTGCTTTTAGCGTAAAAAGTTTGGATTTTTATTGCAATTATTTTACATTTAATGTATAATTAAACAGATGATAAAATGCGTACCTTGCGCATAGGAGTAGAAATATGCTTTTTAAGAAGAGAAGAAAACACACAGGTTTTAGTAAAATTATTGTTGACGGCAAGGATAATAGAAAATCAGTAGAAGGATATAACAGAATAAGAGACAATATCCTTTACATGAACGTTGACGGAAATACTAAAGTAATACAGATAGAGTCAGCAATATCTGCGGAGGGTAAAACTACTGTTGCTAGTAATATTGCAGTTAGTTTAGGGCTTGCAGGAAAGAAAGTTATTATTGTTGACTTAGACTTCCACCGTCCACACTTACATCGTTTATTTGATATGGAAAAAGAAGGCGGTATTGCAGAATATATGTTAGATTCGCTTTCTATAGATAAACTCATTAAACAAACTAAGTATGAGAACGTAGACCTTGTAACGCGTGGTGCAGAAATTTATAACGTTTCAAGCGTGTTTATGTCTGAAAAATTCAAAAATCTTATTCAAGAATTTAAAAATAGATATGAATACGTTATTTTGGACTGCCCGCCAGTACTTCAAGTTTCTGACTATATCCATATTTCTAAATTATCAGACGGTGTACTTTTCTTAGTTCAATATGCGTCTACAACAAAAAATCAAGTTGCAGAAGCTGTAAAGGAATTAAAGAACTGCGGTGCAAATATTTTAGGTTCTGTATTTACAATGTACGACAAAAAGAAAGACGGCGAACAAGGAAGTTATCATTATTACTACTACAATTATCATTACGGCAGTTCGTCAGACAAAGAAGAGAAAAAAGAGAACTAAGAAATTATATAAATTAAAAAATAATCATGATTGACATTCATTCACATATAATGCCTTTTGTGGATGACGGATGTTCATCAATAGAAGATTCGATATATCTTTTAGAACATGCGGTGGAACAAGCGGTTACTGATATAATTTTAACTCCGCATTACCGCCAACCGTATTTTCCCGAAAAGGATAATTTGAAAATTGAATTTGAAAAGTTTAAAAACCATGTTAAAGAAAGGGGTTTAAATATTAATCTTTACTTAGGCGAGGAAATTTTCCTTTCTAAAGAATATAAAGATTTGTTTTTAGACGGCAAAGTTTTAACTTTGAACGATACGAAATACGTTTTATTAGAATTTAATCCATGTACTGAATTTGAAATGACCGAAATAATTTACAGCGTGATTAAATTAGGGTATAAGCCGATAGTTGCACATTTTGAAAGATATACATTCGTAGACGTTTCTGTTGCAGGTGAAATAAAAAACATGGGCGGATTAATACAAGTTAATTCGGGAGCAATAGTGAACGCATTAAACTTTAAAATTAAAAAAAGGGTAAAAAAGTTATTTGAAAAAAATTTGGTTGATTTTGTATCGAGCGACGCACACCGTGTACGCAAGTATAGTATGAAAAAGGCATACGAAGTAGTCGAGAAAAAGTATGGCACGGAAACAGCCGAAAAAGTTTTTTATCTAAACGCAAAGGAAATTATAAACAGTCAGGTCGTTTAAGCGTTCTGACTTGTTTTTTTAGGAATATGAAAAAAAGAATTATAGCAATCGGTGGCGGAGAGATTAAAAGTAAAACCACCCTTAAGATTGACGAGTACATTTCAAATCTTGCCAAAGAACACGCTGGCGAAAAACGTGCCAACGCACTTTTTATTGGAACAGCCTCTCACGACAGCATGCCGTATTTTAACAGTTTTAGAAAGACCTACACTTCAGTCTTTGATATTAAAGCAGAAGTAGCACTTATGGTTTATGGAGAGATGTCAGTAGAAAAAATTGCTGGGAAAATTGAAAATGCCGACTGCATTTACGTTGGCGGTGGCGATACCGTTTATATGCTTGATAAATGGAAAGAATTCGGTATAGACAAGATGCTTATCGACGCATATAATCAAGGGAAAATAATTTGCGGACTTTCTGCAGGTGCAATATGTTGGTTTAAGGATATGTATACCGACTATGAAATAATGCGTGGACAAAGTTCCGAGTACGTTTTAAGGAAAGGACTAGGAGTTCTTGACGGTGCAATGTGTCCTCACTTTAACGAACGAGAACAAGATTTTAAAAAAGCCTTACTTAAAGGCGAAATTCAAAACGCATATTGTGTGGAAAACGATTGTGCAATCGAATTTACAGATGGCGAAATGACAAACGTTATATCTGCTGGTGGGAAAGCGTATTTTATGAGCCTTTCTAATGGTGAAATTATTAAAAAAGAATTAAAATGAACAAAGAAAACTACGATCTTTTAATGCAACGAGAGATAGATTCGTTGCAAAATAGAAAACCTAAACTTTTACTTCATTCTTGCTGTGCACCTTGTTCTAGTGCGTGCTTAGAACGGATAAAAGATAAGTTTGATATAACTGTTTACTTTTATAATCCTAACATGGATACTGAAGAGGAATTTAATTTAAGGAAAGAAGAACAGGGGCGGTTATGTAAACTTTTAGATGTAAAATGCATAATATCCGATTATAATAGCGAAGAGTTTTTGTCGTGTGCTAAAGGGTTTGAAAATGCGACGGAAGGCGGGGCTAGATGCGAAAAATGTTTTTATTTAAGACTAAAACGAACTGCTCAGTTTGCAAAAGAAAATGGATACGAGTACTTTGCAACAACTCTAACGGTCAGCCCTTTGAAAAATGCAACGCTCATAAATCAAATAGGGTTGGAGATTGAAAAGCAACTTAATATGAAATATTTGCCCACCGATTTTAAAAAACGGGGTGGATATCAAAGGTCGATAGAATTGTCTTCAAAGTACGATTTGTATAGACAAAACTACTGTGGATGTATTTTTTCAAAATAAAACAAAACGCCGAAACCTTTTGGTTTCGGCGTTATATTTATTTTACGCTTTATAAATTATATTTCCGTCACGGATAGTTAAGTGAACGTTGAACTCGCCATCAAGTATGGTTAAATTTGCTTTTTTACCCACTTCGATAGAACCGATACTGTCAAAGAGATTTAAGTTCTTGGCAGGGTTTATTGTGGCATAATCAATAGCGGAAGTAAAAGGAACGTCTAATTTAAGTACTAAGTTTTTAATAGCGTCGTTCATTTTTAATATACTACCCGCAAGTGCACCGTTTTCTAGTCTTGCCTCACCATTTTTAACTATAACTTTCTGTCCACCGAGTTCGCTTAATCCCTCGCCTAAATGTTTTGCACGCATACTGTCAGTAATAAGAGTAAATTTATCGTGTGGTTTATTTTTGATAAGGAGTTTAATAGCAGGAGCACTTAAATGGATAAGGTCGCATATCGCCTCTGCATTTAAATTGTCAAAATACATTGCACTACCAACAGTGCCGATATCTCTGTGGTGAAGTCCTCTTTGTGCGTTATAAGTGTGCGTAACGTTTTTAAGTCCTTTATTTATAGCGTTTTCAATATCCTTAAAGCCTGCGTCAGAATGTCCAACGCTTGCTATAACACCGCTTTTATCTAAGTGAGAAATAAGTTCATCCGCACCTTCAACTTCTGGAGCAAGACTGACGATTTTAATAGCTTTACCACTAGCAACGTTGTATTCGTCAAAAACTTTTTTATCTGGCTTAGCAACAAAATCTAAAGGCTGAGCGCCTACGTGCTTTTCAGAAATAAACGGGCCCTCTAAATGTATGCCCAAAATTTCCGCACCAAAATCAAAATTGCTTTCACGATATTCTTTTACCGCACGCATTGCCTTTAATATGTTTTCTTTGCTTTGCGTCATAGTTGTTGCAAGGAAACTTGCCGTACCTTCGCTTGCAAGGGAGTTTGCAATGGTTTTAAGAGCTTCAATATTCCCGTCCATAGCGTCTGCACCGCCTGCACCGTGCACGTGTTGGTCGATAAAGGCAGGAACGATTACTTGATTTTCGTTATAGGGTAAAATTTCAGTAATAACCTTTTCATCGTTACCGATATAAGCAATTTTACCGTTTTCAATGCCTAAGTTTGTTTTTATAATACCTTGGTTGTAAACGTAAACGTTTGCATTTTTGAATCCTTTCATAACTCACCTCTAAGTTTATTATACATTATATATAATAAAAAGCATTTATAAAAAACAAAAAACTATTTGCACAAAGAGACACGCTAAAAGATATTTTCCCAAGAAATTTTAAATGTTTTAGGAATTTGTTCGGAAAGTTCTTTTAGAACTTCAATTTTAGAGATTGCGTCCGACCACTCTTTATCGCGAACAAGCGTTACCGCCTCAGAAAGCCAAAGGTCAATTTCTTTTATTTCGTTGTGGGGAATAAAGGCGTGTAAATATTTTTTCTTTTCAATCCAATTTTTTTGTACAGCGTAAACATCGTCGGAAGTTGCCGTTTGCTCGTCTACTTTATCATAGAGAACGGACAAAACCGTGTGAAATTCATTAAATTGTCTTTTAACGAAATTGCTTTCATACCAAGCACCAACAACGAGTAATACTGCAACGCAACTCATAGAAATTATAGTTTTTACCATTTTAAAGCCTCCGGAAGGGTAAATTTTTCAATGCGATATTTTTTGTTCTTTTCTTTAATATAAACTCTGCCAAAGCCGTCAAGCGTCATAACTTCCGTTTGTTTTAGTTTGGCGTTTATTTTATTTAGAAAATCAGTAACAGAAGTTGCGGATAGTTTTAAGCGGTTAATATTAGAAGTGTTTATTTTCCCTTGATTAACAATAAGTAAAGGAACGGAGCGGTTTTCAGTTGTTCGGTTGGGGTTTTCTAAAGGAGAGAGTTTTCCGTTAGACTCAAATATTGCATAGTTTAAGTCGTCTAAAGCATAGTAACCTTGCGCACGCATAGCCTCAATTAAATCGTCAATGCCTAAATTATTACTGCGTAATTCTTTCATGTCTACGCCGTTAGTATTGATAACAATGCTAGGCTTTCCCGAAACGATAAGTTTAAAGAAGTTCCCGCTCGTTTCTAAAAGAGATAAGAGTTGATGCAATAAAAAGAGTGACAAAATTGCAACAATACCATAAATTAAGGGGATTGAAACGTCCGCCATAGGTATACAAGCAAGGTCGGCAACAATAAGCGTAACGATAAATTCAAACGGTTGCATTTCTCCAATTTGTCGTTTGCCCATAAGACGCATTACTACTACTAAAGTAATAAAAATTACAGTTGTTCTAATAAATATAACAGTCATAAGGTTAGTATGAATTAATAAAACCTTTTTATGCTAATATTTCATTGACAAATTCAGTCGGTAATGATATTATTAGAACATAGAGTAGTAAAGATGCGTCAAGTGTTGCAAAATGGGATGTCGTTTGCAAACGAAAGGGGAACCTGCGGTGTCTTTACGCGTCCGCTATTATTTTCTATGTTTACAAAAGTGAACGTGTCAATTTTATCGGTCTCTCTAAAAAATTTTTTTAGGAGATTTTTTTATGTCTAATTTTCTTGCACCTGCACCATTTGACTTCGTAGGAATATTTAAGAGTATTATAACTAGATGGTATTTATACGTGGGTTTGGCAGTAGTTTTTGTGCTTTTGTTTATAATCACTGCGCTTGTTAAAAAGCCAAAAGTAAACAATCTTTCAAAAACGCAAAACTTAGTGTATATGGCGATATTTAGTGCGCTCTGCATGGTCGCAAACATCGTGCAAATTCCAACACCGTTTATTCAAGCGTCGCTAGTCGCAACAATGGCATTTATGTCAGGCATTTTATTTGGCGGTGCAAAAGGTTTCATCGTTGCTTTTTTGGGCGATTTAATTGGTGGAATAATAGCGCCACAAGGGGTGTATAGTCCTATAATTGGCGTCGGGACGGGAATGCTCGGGCTTATTCCTGGTGTAGTTTTTTATAACGTAAGATTAAATGATTTATTAAAAATAATCATATCTTTTGCGTTGACTTTTATTGTAAGCAGTGTGTTGCTAAATACTGTAGGCGTATGTTTAATATATTCACCGTCAGCATTGATGATAAGGCTGGGAGAATTACCTATCGCCCTTGTGGTTCACGTGTTGAACTGTTTGTTATCTATCGGGATATATCAACTTCTTAAAAAAGTGTTACCAAAAGATAAATTTTTGTTTATAGAAAGTGAAAAATAAGTACTAAAACTAAAAAATTCGGCGCTTGCCGAATTTTTTAGTTTTACGAAACTTTAAGAATATTTTAATAATTATTTGTTAAAATTATAAAAATAATAATATAGGTGACAAATGGACAATATTTTTGATTATAAAAATTTTGACAAAATAGTCGTTACGACAAAGCGTGAAAAAGCAGAAAATATCATAAAAGACTATGCTGTTTTCGGCTGGCAAAAAAAAGAAGTTAGTGATGACGAAGTTTTTTACGACGTTATTCATATAACTTTTTCACGCCCACACGTAATTAGGAACAAAGACGAATTATTATATTTACAAGTTTGTTATGAGGAAAAACTGAATAAGACGGCGGATTTGGAGCGCTATAAAAATTTAAACTCTTCTATTTTATATTGCATCGTATTAACATTTTGTGTTTTAACGCTTATATTAGGAATAGTAAATCTTGTGAAGTTTTCAAATATTTTACTGGGTATTTTATTTATAGTAGGGTGTTTTTTGGTAGGCGGTACTGTAGTTTTAGTTAATAAACTTAGAAAAAAGGAAAATGGAATATATAACAGAAAATTCAACTGTTTACTAAAAGATATTAACGATATTTTAAATAAAGTTAAAGTTTTAAGCGGAGTTAAAGATGAACGGTAAAAAAATTAGTTTAAGAGCAAAACTGTTTAAGCCACGCTCACACGATTATAGGGCGGTTACGATTAAAACGGAAACAAACGGTGGGGGGATAAAAACACTCATTATCGCCTTACTTATTGCCGTGCAACTCGGTTTTTTAATTTATTTACACGTAAGCTTCGCATTTGCTTTTAAGTGGTGGGTTGTTATAAGTTTTATTTTAAGTGTAACATGTTGTGTTTTTGTATTATCTAGTGAGAAAAACGGACTCTCAAAAGCGGTATGGATAATTTTTTTACTTTTATGCTTTACTTTTAGCGTGCCTATTTTTATTTTGTCTGACGAGCGCATATTTTTCCGTCGAGCAAAAAAGAAATACGTTAAGGTTTTTAAACGGTCAAAGAATTGCTTAAAAGATGATTTTTTAAATTTAAATGCTGGCGATTGCGTCGTTGCAGATTGTGAATACCTTTATAATACTGGTAAATTTATCGCATACAATGGCAGTAGTGTAAATTATTTTCCATCAGGATATTTATTTTTTGAAGAGGTAATTAATAGGTTAAAACAAGCCGAAAAGTTTATATTTATTGAATACTATATCGTTTCCGAGGGCGTGCTATTTAACAGAATTTATGACGTGCTAAGTGAAAAAGTAAATAAAGGTGTAGACGTAAGGATTATTTTCGATGATATGGGAAGTCATAGGGGGCTAACTAGAAAGGTTAAAAAGAAACTCAAATTATTGGGAATAAAAATAATGCCGTTTAACCGTTTAGTTCCCGTGTTTGCAGTAGGATTAAACTATCGTGACCATAGAAAAATAATAATAATTGATGGAAAGGTGGCCTTTACTGGAGGTTGTAACTTAGCAGACGAGTATATAAACGAAAAGCGTATGCACGGATACTGGAAAGATAACGGCGTAATTGTTAGAGGGCGTGCGGTTGATGCGTTTACGCTAATTTTTTTAAGGCAGTGGGAATATTTGACGGGAGTAAAAGAAGATTATTCTTTATTTTTTAATAATTTTGAGAAGTTGGAAAGTAAATACACCGTCGTTCCGTACGCTGATGGGCTAGAATATAATTTGCCGATAGGGAAAGGGGTTTATGAAAACGTTATTATTGGGGCAAAAGAAAAAGTTTATATAATGACGCCTTATTTTATTCCCGACGACACATTTTTTAATCTGCTTGTCAATAAAGCCTTATCGGGTGTGGAGGTTAAAATTTTTATTCCACAAATACCCGATAAAAACTACGTGTATTGCGTTAGCAGAAACAATGCGGAAAAATTAGTTGGTTACGGTGTTAAAGTTTTTACCGTAAATAATACATTTTTGCACTCAAAGGTGGTTATGAGTGAAAATGCCGTTTCAACAGGTTCAATCAACGTGGATTTAAGAAGTTTTTATCAGCAGTTTGAAAACGCAGTATATACTGATAGTCAAGAATTTATCAAACAAGTAGAAAAAGATTTTATTGATTTAGAGAGTAAATCCACACTTTTAGATAAAGATAACCTTAAAAGTAATAATTTCTTTTACAAAATTTTTGCAGGATTATTGCAAATTTTTGCACCGCTTATGTAGAGAAGGGTTTTTATGCTAACGCCGTTTTTTTCTTTAGAAGTTTTGCTTTTATAAAATCAATACTGATTAACCCAAAGGCAAGAAACAAAAGAGCGTTAAAAATTATCATAACTATCGAACAAAAAAGGAAAGTTAAAAGAACGCCTAAAGAGGGGAGCAAAAGTTTTTCTAGCATAAACCCTAAAAGAGAAGTTGGGATTAAAAAAAGAGTAGAGCACAATAAGAATTTTGCGTAAGAAGGCTTTTTAGGGCAGTTTTTATTGAGTAAAATTAGATTTAATAGGCTAGTAAGTCCGTAAATACATAATAAGCCGATAATTAGCGAATAAATTCCTAAATATTTTGGTAAAAACCAAATCGATAGCAACATAAACAGTCCGCTAATTATGTAATAAATTAGCGTTTTATGTTCTAAACCCATAGAGTTAAGCATGCTTGTAGTAATAGAAGATAAACTCATAAATAGCATTAATAGAGCACTTTTAGAAAGGTACTCGCCACACTCGTGTCCATTAAAGACTAAAACGCCGATTTCACTACCGCAAACCAAAAAAACGGGGATAAAAAGACAGGTCAAAAACACGGTAAATTTTAATGCTTTTTCTATATCACGCTTTAAGTAAAAAGCGTGTTTTTTATAAAAATTTTCAGATATTTCGGGTACTAACACCAAAGTGAACGAGCCGATAAGCATAGTCGGGATAGAAAGTAAAGGGATTGCTTGACCTAACGCAGAGCCAAAACTTGCCATTGTTTCAGATTCGGTAAGACCTGATGAAATTAGACGCATAGGAAGTAGAATTGAAACTAGCGACATTGAAAGTGAATTTGCAGAACGCATAGCGGTAATAGGCGTAGCGGACTTTAAGAGCGGTTTAAATTCCGACTTAGGATTTACAAGTTTGTTTTTTCTAATAAAAAATACGGTGACGGCAAGCGTAAAAGAAAACAGATATGAAATTAAAACGGCAATGCCCGCACGAAAAGCACCTTGCGTGACGTTACTAGCAAAGTTAATTAAAACAATGCCACAAACAATCATACAAACTTCTTCTAAAAGTTCAATTATACTATAGGGTAAAAAATCCTTGTTTCCCCAGAAAACACCCCTTAAAACTGAGTAAACAGAAGTGAAAATTAGACCGGGCAAAATTACGTGAAAGATTTTTAAGCATCTTTCGTCGGCAAAAAGAAAGGAAAACTTATCCCCGAATAAGAAAAAAATTAAACAGACGGGAATTGCCGTAAATAATGTTAAAAATATACCTGCCGATATAATTTTATTAACTTTCTTTTCTTGACCTTCAGCACGGTATTTTGTCATTAGCCGTGAAACGGTAATCGGAGTTCCTGAACAAGTTAAAGTGTATATCAGTCCAAAAACCGAAAGAGCAACTTGATAAAGTCCTATTCCCTCAGCACCGATTGTTCTTGATAAGTAAATGCGATATAAAAATCCTAAAAATTTTTCGCTAATTGAAAAAACCGTAACGATTGCGACCGTTTTAAAAAATGTTCTCAAGTATGGCTCCTTTTTTCTGGCGTTTATTAGTATTCTATTCTTTGAGTTTTATAAATATAATAATCGTATGAAAAAGTTTTTTTATAGAGCAACTGAAAATGATACCCTTTTTTCTATTGCTCAAAAATTTAATATCCCCGTAACTCTTCTTGTTAAATTAAACAACTTAAAAACAGAAGTAGAAAGTGGCGACCTACTTTATATAGAAAAAGAAGATTGCTTATTATATAATGTTAAACCTTTCGATACGGCTAGCTCGCTTGCGCTAAAATTTAATACTACCGAACAAAAAATACTCTCCGATAACGGCGTCGATTACCTTTTTTACGGTCTAATAATAAAAATCTAAAAAAATTGAAAAAATGCTTGACAGAGATATTTTTAAATGATATCATTTTGATATCAATATAAAGGAGAAAAGAAATGCAAGAAAAGATTTTGACAGGCAAAAAACACGGAATGCGCGCCCTAATTTTAACTTCGCTATTATATTTGATAAGTATAGCAATATTTGCGGTTGGCGCAACGGCTATTGAAGAGGGGATTGAATTACCATTTTTAGTGGCAATAACTTTAATGATAGTAGGCGGAATTTGGATATTAATAGGTTGGATACCTTATTTAGGGCTTAAGATTTTAAAACCGCAAGAGGCGTTGGTTTTAACTCTTTTTGGTAAATATATAGGAACTCTTAAGGGTGACGGTTTTTATTTTGTAAATCCATTTTCGGTTGGCGTAAACCCTGCATCAAGAACAAAACTTAATCAAAGTGGTGACGTTAGTGGGGAAAGTAACTCTGTGTTTAAGATGACGAGTAGCGGTCAGTTACAAGTAAATCCATCTTACAATCCAAATAAAATTTCACTTAAGATAATGACGCTTAATAATAGTCGTCAAAAAATTAACGACTGTCTAGGAAACCCTATTGAAATAGGTATAGCGGTTATGTGGCGTGTGGTAGATACTGCAAAGGCGGTGTTTAACGTTGATAATTATAAAGAATATTTATCACTTCAATGCGACAGTGCTTTAAGAAATATCGTGCGTATATACCCTTACGACGTAGCACAAGGCGTAGATACGACGGGTGACGGTATTGCAGACGAGGGCAGTTTACGAGGTTCTAGCGAAGTGGTGGCAAGCCGTATTAAAAACGAAATTCAACAAAGGGTAGACGATGCAGGTATCGAAGTAATTGAGGCAAGAATTACTTATCTTGCTTATGCACCTGAAATTGCTGCGGTAATGTTACAACGCCAACAAGCGTCTGCTATAATTGATGCGAGAAAAATGATAGTTGACGGTGCAGTAGGCATGGTGGAAATGGCGCTTGAAAAATTGAGCGAAAAGGAAATAGTCAACCTTGACGAAGAGAGAAAGGCGGCAATGGTTTCCAATCTATTAGTCGTTCTTTGTGGCAACCGTGATGCTCAACCGATAGTAAATTCGGGAAGTTTATATTAATATGTCGGATAACAAAAAACAAATACCGCTTAGGGTATCGGAAAAACTTTTTAACGCAATTGCTAGTTGGGCGGAAGATGATTTCCGCTCTATAAACGGGCAAATAGAGTATCTTTTGACCGAGTGCGTTAAACAAAGAAAAAAGAACGGCAAATACGTTGGCGAAGAAATAGATGCACCGCTTGATATTGATATTAAATAAAAATAAAAGGCACTTGAGAAAAGTCTCAAGTGCCTTAAATTTTTTTCTTTACGGAGTAACTCTGTTGATGTCACGTGGGAACATTGTGGTTTCACGAACGTTCTTAGCACCAAGCAAGTGCATGGTAAGTCTTTCTAAACCTATACCAAGTCCGCCGTGTGGTGGAGCACCATATTTATGGAGTAATAGGTAAGTGTCGAAAAGTTCGGGGTTCATGCCGAGTTTTTTCATTTTTTCTACTTGCATATTGTAGTCGTGAATTCTTTGTCCGCCCGAAGTGATTTCTAAGCCTCTAAATAAAAGGTCGAACGAAAGAGTATATTCGGGGTCTGCTGGGTCGTCCATAGTGTAGAAAGGACGCTTTTTAGACGGATAGTGAGTTACGAATAAGAAATCGCTGTTAAGTTCCTTTTTAGCGTATTTTCCTAAAAGTTCTTCTTCTTGTGGGTCAAAGTCTTTCATATCTTGCGGTTGATACTTAAACTTTTTCATTAAGAGTTCTTTTGCGTCCATAAACTTAATTACGGGTACTTCGTTAATTTCAGGAATATCTGCGTGTAAAAGTTCAATTTCGTCTTTATATTCTGTTTTAAGCAAATTCATAATATACTTTAATGCGCCCACTTCGGTGTTCATTATGTCTTCAAAAGAATTAATGAAACCCATTTCTAAGTCCATAGAAGTATATTCGTTTAAGTGCCTACTGGTGTCGTGGTGTTCTGCACGGAAAACGGGTGCGATTTCAAACACTCTTTCATAAACGCCAACAAGCGCTTGCTTGTAAAGTTGGGGAGATTGAGCAAGGAAAACTTCCTTTCCAAAATAGTCTAACTTAAAAATGTTAGTACCGCCCTCTGCACCTGCAAAAACAATTTTGGGTGAACGGATTTCGGTAAAGTTATTTTTCATTAGGTATTCTCTAAAACCTCTTGCAATACCTTCTTGTACTTTAAATATTGCTCTTTCTTTTGGGTTACGCATAGAAATTGGGCGTAAATCCAAAACGGTAGAAAGTTGCATATTGTCTAATTGTTTTTTATTGATAACGATTGGTAAATTTTCTGCTGGGAGAGAAAGGATTTCGATATCGTGGATTTGAAGTTCAAATCTTTCGTTACCCTTAGCGTCCGTGCTAGAAACTACTTTACCTTTAATTTTAACGCAAGCTTCTTCTACGATTTTTTCGTCCCAACGGTAAGAAGAAAACTCGGGAGCGTAAACGCATTGAATGGTATCTCTTGCCGTTCTAATAATAACGAAAGAAAAACCAGTCATTTCACGGATACGATGAACGTAACCACGAATAGTAACTATTTCTCCGTCGTGACTTTTAAACTCTGAAAAAGGAACGCAATCGTTCTGTATTGTGCCGTTTATTTTTTCCATAATAAACTCCTATTAGTATAAATTACTTATAATATGATAACTCATTTATAAAATTAAAGCAAGTGTTTAAATCAAAATTATGAGATTTTACTTGGGCAGTATTATGAATATACTTGTCAAAAATGCATAAATATGTTAAAATAATTTTACTCAAATTAAACGACAAGGAGAAAATGTTAAATGAAAATAGCAATTTCTGTTGAATCTACTAACGATTTAAGTAAAGAATTATTATCTAAATACGATATAAAAGTAATACCATACCAATTTGTTTTAGGAAACGACCTTTACAAGGACGGTGAAATTACTACTGAAGAAATTTTTAATTACGTTGATACGAATGGTGTTTTGCCCAAGACTAACGCCCTTAATGAATTTGAATATACCGAGTATTTTGAAAGTTTATTAACTGAATACGACGCTATAGTACATATTTCTTTATCAAGCGGGCTTACTTCTTCAACGCAAAACGCAATAAATGCGTCAAAAAACGTTAAAAATACTTTTGTTATTGACAGTTTAAGTTTGTCCACTGGTATCGGGCTATTAGCAATTTACGCTCGTGAACTCGCTGATGCGGGCGAAGACGCTAAAACTATTGCTGAAAAGGTTAATGAAAGAGTGTCGAAATTACAAGTGAGTTTCGTTATTGAAAGACTTGATTATCTTTTTAAGGGTGGAAGATGTAATAGTTTACAATTCTTTGGCGCAAACTTACTAAAACTTCGTCCTAGAATAATCGTTAAAGATGGAAAGATGAGTGCGGATAAAAAATACCGTGGCAATATGGAAAAGGTTGTTAGTAAATATTGTGAAGAGACTCTTTACGAATTTAATACACCAGACTTTGATAAGGTGTTTATAACCTACACCACGGCAACACCTGAAATGGTTGGTGCGGCAAAAAAAGCGCTAGAAGACGCTGGGTTTAAAAATATTTACGAAACGCACGCAGGATGCACGATTGCAAGCCACTGCGGTGGAAATACGCTTGGTATTTTGTATTTCAACGACGGAAAGGCAGAATAATTTAAAATATCGCTTAAAAACGATTGACAACGGCGGTTAATTGTTGTATTATATTAAGGCTTAAAGAAGAAGTGACCCTTCTCGCCGACGGAAAACGGTTCGTTCGGCTCAATACTTTTTAATCCCTTTTAAGGGTAATTAACGGTATTTTCGGGTTGCTTATGTAAAAGCAACCCGTTTTTTTATGGTATCTTAGGGCTATGGCCTTATGGGAAATATTATTGAGAGGTAAAAAACCATTAAAAAGGAACATTTTATTAACGCAGAAATACGTGATAGAGAAGTTCGTCTAATTGGCGAAACTGGTGAACAACTCGGTATCGTGTCTTCAAAAGAGGCGTTGAAAATTGCAGAAGAAGCAGGTCTTGACTTGGTGAAAATTTCACCTAACGCTAATCCGCCCGTATGCAAAGTTATGAATTACGGCAAATACCTTTTTGAACAAAAGAAAAAGGCAAAGGAAGCGAAAAAGAATCAAAAAGTCGTTGAAGTAAAAGAAGTCGGCTTATCTATGACTATTGACGTTGGCGACCTTAATATTAAGGCAAAGCAAACGCAAAAGTTCTTATTAGCAGGCAACAAGGTAAAAGTTTCTATTAGACTTCGTGGAAGACAAATGGCGCACGCAGAACTTGCGCTTGACGTAATGAAGAGATTTTTTGAACTTGTTAAAGATGCTGGTGTTATGGAAAAGCAACCGCTTACAGAGGGTAGAAACATATGGATGATGCTTGCTCCCTTAAAAGCGTAACTTAAATTTATAAAAAACAAACGGAGGATATACTTATGCCTAAAATGAAAACTAAAAGTGCGGCTAAAAAACGTTTTAAAGTAACCGCAACCGGCAAGATTAAGAGAGCTTGTTCGGGTAAAAACCACATTCTTACCAAAAAAGACAGAAAGAGAAAGAACCGTCTCTGTGCAGGTGCGTACGTTGACACCACTCAACAAAAGACCGTTCAAACGCTCATTTACAACAAGTAAGCAAAAGGAGATTGAATTATGCGTATTAAAAGAGGAGTTAACGCTGTTAAAAAGCGTAGAAAAATATTAAAATTAGCAAAAGGTTACTTCGGTGGTAGAAGTAAGAGATATAGAGTAGCACGTGAAGCCGTAATGAAAGCTCAACTTTATGCTTACTACGGAAGAAAGGCGAAGAAGAGAGATTTCCGTTCTCTTTGGATTACCAGAATTAACGCTGCTGCAAGACTTAACGGTCTTTCTTATAGCAAGTTAATGTTCGGTCTTAAGAAAGCTGGTATCGAACTTAACAGAAAGGTTCTTGCTGAAATCGCAGTTTCTGATGCTACAGCATTTACCGCTCTTTGCGAAAAGGCAAAAGCAAATATCTAATATATAATGACTTAAAGCCTACCTTAAATAAAAGATAGGCTTTATTTAAGTAAAATGATAACTTCAAAACAAAATCAATTAATTAAACAAATACGCTCCCTTTCAGATAAGAAGTTTCGTGACCAAACAGGGCTTTATCTAGTTGAGGGGATTAAACTTGTCAAAGAAGCCGTCACTCTTTCTTTACCGATAAACGTCATAGTCGGTACGGAAAAGGGGATAGCCGATTTAGATTGCAAACAGTATAAAACTGAAACTGTCAGTGAACAAGTTTTTAAATTTATAACCACTGAAGTTAGTCCGCAAGGCGTGCTTGCAGTGATTGAAAAACCGCAGAACAATTTAACAGTGCCAAACGGAAGTTGCGTACTATTAGATGGGGTTTCAGACCCAACAAACGTAGGTGCGATTATAAGGACGGCTACGGCTAGTGGATATAAAACTGTTTATCTAACTAACGAGTGTGCCGACCAATTTTCGCCAAAAGCAGTTAGGGCAAGTATGAGCGGAGTTTTTCGCATAAAGACTTTAAGGGCAAGTGCGGAAGAGTTGTTAAAAATAATAAATTTACCGATAATCGTTGCGGATATGAACGGTGAAAATCTATTTGACTTTAATAAAAAAGGCGATTTTTGTTTAGTAATCGGTAACGAGGGACACGGTGTAAGTGATTTTGTTAGAAAAAAAGCAAATTATACTGTATCCATACCTATGGAAAACGGTATGGAAAGTTTAAACGCCGCCGTTTCGGCAGGACTATTAATGTACGGTCTAAAAAAATAGGCGGAGTTAATAATTTTTAAGGAGAAATATTATGTCAGGACATTCACATGCGGCGAATATTGCCGTTAAAAAGGCAAAAACTGACGCAGCAAAGGGTAAGATTTTTACAAAAGTTGGTAGAGAAATCGCAGTTGCTGCTAAAAATAATCCAGACCCCAACACCAACAGCAAACTTGCGGACGCTATTGCTAAAGCAAAGGCTGCAAATATGCCTAACGATAACATTAAAAGATGTATCGCTAAAGCATCTGGTGAACTTTCTGGAGATAACTACGAAGAATTGACTTATGAAGGATACGGTCCTGCTGGTAGTGCGGTAATTATCAAGACGCTTACCGATAACAAAAACCGTACGGTTGATTACGTTCGTACTGCTATGAGAAAGCACGGTGGTTCTCTCGGCAATGCAGGTTGCGTTTCCTTTACCTTTTCTACTATGGGCGTTATCGTTATCGAAAGAAATCCTGAACTTTCAGAAGACATCGTAATGGAATACGCTTTAGACGCTGGTGCGGACGATTTCATTGCAGAAGACGATGCTTTTGTTGTTCATACGGCAGTTGCTAACTTCTCTGCAGTAAGAAAGTATCTTGAAGAAAAAGGACTTAACTTCTTCTCTGCACAAGTAGAAATGTTGCCACAAAATAAAATTACGTTATCAAGCGAAGATTTAGTTAAGTTCAACAAGCTTGTTGATGCATTAGAAGATTTAGACGACGTTCAAAACGTTTACCACAACGTTGACCTCCCTGAAGAAGAGGACGAAGAATAATTTTTATTTTTTACGAATAATTTTGCCTTACTTGCCTATACTTATGTTATCGGCGGTAAGGTGATTTTTTTAATTGAAATAATCCGCAGAGATTACCGTAAAATTACTGCCGTTAAAAATATTTTCGCAATTCAATAACGGCAGTTAAGCGGTTTTTAATTTTCTATTAAATTCCCCTTCACTCCGTGAGAATTTGCGGAGTGGAAAGGGGGTATGAATATTGCCCCCTTTTTCTTTAGCGGACTAGGCTAAAGAAAATTTGAAAAATTAAGATATTTTCAATAAAAATATGGTAAAATATATAAAAGGGCATTTAGGAGATATATATGAAAAACATTTTCCATAAAATTACTGCTATAGTGGCGGTTTTTGCTATATGCTTATCTTTTACAGGCTGTTCGCTTTTTTCAGAGCCTAATAAAGGCGCATATAATGGTCAGGGTTTACCTGATTCAACTGTTTCCGCTCAATCTGTAGTTTTTAAAACTCAAGAAGAAACGGAAAGAAAGGCTTTAAGTAGAGCAGAGGCTGTTTCTATGGTTGAGCGTTCTGTTGTCGCAATTCAAATGGATAAGGAGGGTTCTACTTCTTTTGGTGCAGGCGTGATAGTGGATTTAGAAGATGACGTTCTAAACGAATTTTACGTTATTACAGCACACCACGTGATTGCTGATGGTGGGAAAATTACCGTTTACGTTCCCGATTCTCAAACTAGAAACTATACTGATGAAGATTATGATGAAAAGTTCACTTTTACAGGTGTAATTGATAATTATATTCACGAAACAAACGCTATTACTTTAGTTGGGGGGGACGCGGAATCAGACGTTGCCGTTCTTAAACTAAATTTGGAAGGCACTTCCGTTTCTAATCAAGATATAATTCCCGCAAAACTTCCGACCGAGGACTATTCTTTAATGCGTGGCGAGGACGTCTTTGCAATCGGAAACCCAAGTGGTAAACTCCCTATGACTGTTTCCGCCGGTATTGTTAGTTATTTAGATAGAGAAGTTTATATTTCTGAAGTTGGATATATGAATTTAACTCAAATCGACGTTCAAATTAATCACGGTAACTCTGGTGGTGGTCTTTTTAACTTATATGGTGAACTTGTAGGTATAACAAATTCGGGTAGCGAAACTTACGACGGCATTAACTATTCGATACCGTTTAGAGTGACCTATTCTGAAAATGACACTGGCTTTGTAAACATTGCAAGTCAATTAATTGGTTCAAAAACAGAAAACAACTATGGTTACGTTTCTGGTAGATGGCAACTCGGTATCGTTACAAAACAAAAAACTAGCGAATATGGTGGAAAAGTTCTTGTTGCATTAACTAGCATTGTTCCAGACAGCAACGTTGATAGAAGCAATAAAGCAAATCCTGATTCTGCAATTAAAGTTGATGATATAATCACAAAAATTACTTTTAATGACGGAGAGAGCGACGTGGAAATGAAAGTTTCTTCGGTGAGCGACCTTTCTTCAGCCGTTTATACAATGAAAAAATACTTAACACTCGGTGATTCATTTACCATTACTGTAATTAGAGTACTTGGCTACAGAGAAGAAACGATAAATAGCACGATTACGTTATCAGTACAAAACATTTTCTGTAATACAGGCAACGCAATAGTAACTGAATAAAAAACAGATAAAAGTTAAAGGTAGTCAAAGGACTGCCTTTTATTTTACGCTTTTCATTGACTTTTACTTATAAATAAAGTAAAATAATATAGATATGATAATTGTTGGTTTTGACCCCGGTATAGCAACGCTGGGTTACGGCGTTATTTCTACCGATAAAAGCGGTAGAGCAGAGATGATTGATTACGGTATTATTTCTACACCAAAGGAAGAAAATCTTGCCGTTCGTCTTGCTATGCTTGAAAAGGGTGTTAAGCAAGTGATTGATACCTTTAAGCCAGATGAAATTGCCGTTGAAGAACTGTTTTTTGCTAAAAACGTCAAAACAGGTATTGCGGTTGCACACGCAAGAGGTGTAATATTATTAACGGCTATAAAAGAGTGTGGGAAAATTTTCGAGTATACCCCACTTCAAATTAAACAAGCGCTTACGGGGTATGGTAGAGCCGAGAAAAACCAAATTCAGCAAATGGTTAAAACCATGCTTAAATTAAAGGGAATCCCTAGACCTGACGACGCGGCAGACGCGCTTGCCGTTGCACTATGTCACGCACAGACGAATAAACTTGGTGGACTTTTCAGTATATAAGGTAGGATAGATATGATTGGGTATATCAAAGGGAAAGTGCTAACCGCAAAAGACGGAGTAGTACTTTTAGAAAACAACGGAATTGGATATGAAATAGTTTGTTCAGCATCTGTTTATCAAAAACTTGTTGAGAACAATAATGGTGAAGTTTACACTTATCTTGCAGTTCGTGAAGACGGTATTTCTCTTTACGGATTTATAACTCCCGAAGAAAAAAACATGTTCTTAAAACTTATTTCCGTGTCAGGTGTTGGACCTAAAATGGGAATTACCGTGCTTTCAAACATGAAACTTTCCGACTTAGCGTTAAAGATAGCAACTTCTGACGTTAAGGGATTATCTTCAATAAAAGGACTTGGCAAGAAGACAGCCGAACGCATAATATTAGAACTAAGAGAAAAAATTGCAGAAGAAACCACTGTTGAGGTTGACGATGTACCTATAATAAACGATATTAGCGAAGTAGATGACGATGCTGTTATTGCGCTTATGAGTTTAGGTTTTACTAAAGGCGAGTGCATAAAAGCGGTTAAAGTTGCAAAACAAAACGGAGCAAAGACCATTGAAGAGGTCATTGCATATTCTATAAGGAATATTAAATAATGGAAGAAGAAAGATTAGTGACAAGCACCCGTAACGAATTTGACGGGGATATAGAAAACGTACTACGTCCAAAATCTATGGAGGGCTACGTTGGGCAAGATAAAGTCAAGGATAATTTGGCGGTAAGTATAGCGTCTTCAAAGCTTCGTGAAGATGCACTTGATCACGTGCTTCTGTACGGACCTGCGGGGTTAGGCAAAACAACGCTTGCACATATAATAGCAAACGAACTTGGCACGCAACTTAAAATTACGAGTGGACCAGCAATCGAAAGGGCAGGGGATTTAGCGGCAATACTTACCAACCTTAATGAAAGGGACGTTTTGTTTATTGACGAAATTCACCGCCTAAATCATAACGTGGAAGAAATATTGTACCCAGCAATGGAGGACTTTACTTTAGATTTTATTATCGGAAAAGGTCCGTCGGCTAAGAACGTGCAATTACCACTCCCGAAATTTACTTTAATCGGTGCAACTACTAAAGCGGGAATGTTGTCTTCACCTTTGCGTGATAGGTTTGGCGTTATTTGCAGATTAGAAACTTATTCAAACGAAGAACTCACTGAAATTGTTGAGCGTGCGGCAAAAATGCTTGGTCTATCCATTGAACATTTGGCGGCGGAAGAAATTGCAAAAAGAAGTCGTGGAACGCCTAGAATTGCCAATAGATTACTTCGCCGTGTGAGAGATTATTCTATCGTTAAAGGTCACGATACCTTAATGCTTTCCGACGCACAAGGCGCATTAAAAATGTTAGAGATTGACGAACTAGGGCTAGATGCAATAGACGTTAAACTCTTAAAATCTATGGCAGAAAAGTTTGGTGGAGGGCCGTGCGGGCTTGATACCCTTGCCGCAACCATTAACGAGGACGGTAATACTATTGAGGACGTATATGAACCATATCTTCTTCAACTAGGTTTTATCGCACGCACTCCGAGGGGAAGAGTGTTGTTATCACGTGGTTATGAACATATTGGATTAACAATGCCAGAGAGCAAAAAAGAGCAATATTCTATATTTGAGAGAAAAGATGAAAACAAGTGATTTTGATTATTATTTACCCGAAGAATTAATTGCGCAAACCCCATTAGAGCCTAGAGATAGTTCAAGACTTTTAGTTTACGATAGAAAAGCTGATAAAGTTTATCACGAGCATTTTTTTGATATTAAAAAATACTTAAAAAAGGGCGACGTATTGGTTCGTAACAACACCAAAGTTTTACCTGCAAGAATGTTCGGCTATACTCCGAACGGGGGAAAGGTTGAAGTTTTACTTCTTAAAAGATTTAACCTAACCGATTGGGAAGTTTTAGTTAAGCCTGGAAAGAAAGCTAAACCTGGCGCAACGCTTGTGTTATCGGACGAACTCTCTTTAGAAGTTTTAGAAACTATTGAAGAGTCGGGTAGTAGAAAGGTAAAGTTTAACTTTAACGGTGTATTTGAAGATATTATTTCAAGAATTGGAGAAATGCCACTTCCTCCTTATATTACTGAAAAACTTAAAAATCAAGAAAGATATCAAACAGTTTATGCTAAGACGGACGGCTCTGCTGCTGCTCCCACTGCGGGATTGCATTTTACTGATAAACTTCTTGAAGAGATTAAAGAGATGGGGGTGGAGATTGTAGACGTTTTGTTGCACGTCGGTTTAGGGACTTTCCGTCCTGTTAAAACGGACGATATACTTTCTCACCACATGCACTCTGAATATTATGAAATCAGCAAAGAATCAGCCGAGAAAATAAACAAGGCTAAAAAAGAAGGGCGCAGAATTATAGCCGTCGGCACAACGAGTGTTAGGACTTTGGAGAGTGCGGCGGACGATAACGGGCTGGTTAAGGAAATTAAGGACAACACGGAAATATTTATTTTTCCACCCTATAAATTCAAGTGCGTGGACGCACTTATCACAAATTTCCATCTGCCTAAATCAACTTTAGTAATGTTAGTTTCAGCGCTTTCGACAAGGGAAAAAACTCTTGAACTTTACAATCAAGCAGTTAGCGAAAAATATAGGTTTTTCTCTTTTGGCGACAGTATGTTTATTATATAGATAACCTTTTAATGATTATGGAAAAATTTTATTACGAACAAATTAAACAAGATACAAAAACGGGCGCGCGTGCGGGAATTTTACATACACCGCACGGCGATATTTTAACGCCTACTTTTATGCCAGTTGGTACGCAAGCAACCGTTAAAGGCGTTACGCCTGCATCACTTAAAGATGCAAAATCTCAAATTATTTTGGCAAACACGTATCACCTTTATATGCGACCAGGGGACGAGATTGTTAAAAAAGCCGGCGGATTACATAAGTTTATGGCGTGGGATAGACCGATACTTACCGATAGCGGTGGTTTTCAAGTCTTTTCACTTGCAAAATTAAACAAAATTAAAGACGACGGTGTTTATTTTAATTCGCACGTGGATGGTAGTTTGCATTTTATAACCCCCGAAAAGGCTATTGACATAGAAAATAATTTAGGTGCGGATATCATTATGGCGTTTGACCAGTGTTCGCCTTACGGTGCGGATTATGCTGAGTCTAAAATTGCCATGGAGCGTACTTTAAAATGGTTAGATAGGTGTTATATTCATCATAAAAATTCTGAACAAGCATTATTTCCGATAGTTCAAGGCAACATGTTCAAAGATTTAAGAGCAACAAGTTTAAGGGAGACTATTCCATACGCTAAATATGGTATAGCAATCGGTGGATTGTCGGTTGGCGAGCCAAAAAATATAATGTATGATATAATGGATTCAATGCTACCAAATTATCCAACGCATATTCCAAGATATTTGATGGGTGTTGGAAGTCCTGATTGTCTAATTGAGGGAATGAGACGCGGTATAGATATGTTCGACTGTGTTTTGGCTACGAGAGTGGGTAGAAATGGAACGGCGCTTACCGAAACGGGAAAAGTTGTGGTTAGAAACGGTGCGTATAGAGAAGATTTTACACCGCTTGATGAAACTTGTGATTGTTATGCTTGCAGAAATTATACTAAGGCATACTTGCGCCACATGATTAACGTTGGCGAAATGATGGGCGGTATGATGATAAGTTTGCATAACATAACCTACCTTAATAGGCTTATGGCAAGAGCGAGAGAGGCGATACTTCAAGACTCGTTTACGGAATTTGCACAAGAGTTTTACGCTAAAACTGGTGACACTTATCCCAAATTTAACTGACGGATTTGGTCGAAAGGGAAAAAAGACACTAAAACACTTGCTTTTATTTGCAAAATACTTTACAATACTAATATAAATTGAAATCAAGAGGAGATTATAAATATGTGGTTATTAAATTTACTTGCAGAAGAGGGTGCTGGCGCAGGATCTGGCGAAACAACTAACCCAATTCTTTCTTACATTATTATGGGTGTGCTTATTATTGCTATTATCGGTTTGTTCGTATGGCAATCAATAAACGGAAAGAAAAAACAAAAAGAAGCGCAAGAAATGGTTAATTCATTAAAAATCGGTGATAGAGTAAAAACTATCGGTGGTGTGTGCGGATTTGTTGCTCAAATTAATGATGCTGAAAATTCTTTCGTATTAGAAACTGGTTTGGAAGACAATAAATCTTACGTTAAGTTTGATAAGGGCGCTATTTACCAAACTGCGCCTGCTCAAGGAAACGCTGTTAAAGAAAAAGCCGAAGAAAAAAGCGAAGAAAAATAATTTAATAAAAGAATATAATAAAACCCCCTTGCATACTATTTAATAGTTAGTCAAGGGGGTTTTTTATGGACGAAGTTAAGAAAAACGGGTATATTAAACAGATAATAAAAGGGCTTTTAAGTTCGGTTATTATTGCACTTATATGCGTGTTAGTATTTGCTTTTATAGTAAAGTTTGCCATGCTTAATTCAGGTATTGTAAAGGCGGTTAATCAGTTTATAAAAATCCTATCGGTGTTTTTAGGCTGTGTGTTTTGCGTGCGAGAAAAAGCGGGGCTAATTAAGGGCGGATTTATAGGGCTGTTTTTTAGTATTCTAATCTATTTAATTTTTGCTATAATAGGCACGGAAATTTCTTTTGGTGCATCATTTTTTCTTGACCTTGTTCTAACTTCACTAATCGGTGGAGTATCAGGAATAATCGCAGTCAATATGAAAAAATAAATTGCCACTGTTTTTCTGTTGATTTTAAGTTTTTTTTGAGTTATAATAGACCTTACTTATGAAGACTTATGACAAAAATAAAGAACTAATAATAAAAATTTTATTGAGCGCACTTATCGGTACAGTGGTAGGTGTGCTTATATTTGCGTTTAAGTGTGGCGCAGAATTTTTATATAATAGTTCCGACCGCATTTTCTCTTTTACCGAAAAAAACTTTGAATGTTTGCCAATTGTTATTTTGGGCGTAATTTTTTTAAGTTACTTGTCTTATATATTATTAAAAAGAGAACCGTATGCGCGCGGAGGCGGAATCCCCGTTGCTGAAGGGCTTGTTAGAAACAACATAACTTTTAGCCCCTTTAAGGTTGGCTCAAAAGCGTTTTTATCAAGTTACGTTTCGTATTTTGGGGGATTGCCGTTAGGGAGCGAAGGTCCTGCCGTACTTTTAGGCAGTTGTGTTGGGAGCGGATTTAATAAAATAATTAAAAACAAAACGGACAATGCGTTAGTTAAGGCTGGGAGTGCTTGTGCTTTTTCAGCGGTTACGGGCGCACCGATTGCGGGCGTATTCTTTATTGAAGAAGAAATGCACGATGGAGGTAGTTTTAAAAAATTAGTGTGCGTTATCACCGCAATAGCCTTTTCTTGTCTTACAAGCGTTTTATTGTGTTTAGTTTTTGATAAAACTTTTGCAATGTTCGGATATGACTTTGTTGAAGTTATACCAATAAAATATTACTATTTAGCGGTAATTTGCGGATTAATTGCAGGGGTTTTATCATATTTATTTACTAAACTCTTTACTTTTTGTAATGGATTTAGCATTAAAAAATTAAAGAAAGTTCCTTTATTTATTAAACTTTTGATTTGTTTTTTGGTGTGTGCCGTTTTAAGTGTTTTCGTGCATGGGGCTAGAGGAAATGGACATCATTTAATAGAAAGTATAGAACTTAGAGAACTTAATTATAAAATTTTAATAACCGTGCTTTTTGCAAAACTCTTAATGCTTTGTTTTGTTGGTGGAAGCGGAGCATCGGGTGGAATTTTTATTCCACTATTAGCACTCGGCAGTTTATTAGGTGGACTTTTAGGTGAGTGTTGTATAGCATTTGGCGTGTCGGAAACCGTATATGCAGGTTTAATTGGCGCAGTGACGGTTGCGTTTTTAGCAGGGGCACAGCACTCGCCCTTAACGGCACTGTTTTTTTCTATTGAGGCAATGGGCGGATTAAAGAACGCCCCCTTTACAATGATTACGATATTGATAGCCTTTTTAGTAGTAAAACTATTTAAGAATAAACCTATTTACGATTTGCTTTTTGAAAATTTAACTTATAAAAAATAAAACCACGGCAAATTTGCCGTGGTAATTTTATATAACCCATTCACCGTCACTAAATAGTGGAACTTTAGTTCCATCTTTTTTTATGCCTGTTACGCATAAGTCGGGCGTTCCAATCATAAAATCAATATGTTCTACCGAATCGTTTAAACCTAAATTAGTAAGTTCTTCTTCAGAAAGATTTTCGCTATTTTTTACAGTAGTCGGGTAGGCTTTTCCAAGCGCAAGGTGACAACTTGCGTTTTCGTCAAAGAGTGTATTAAAGAACAAAACTTTGCTCATTGCGATTGGGGAATTTTTGCCAATAAGTGCAACTTCGCCTATACGCTTAGTTCCGCTATCCGTATTGATAAGATTTTTAAGTGTGTCGTAGCCTTTTTCTGCGCTAAAGTCTACAACTTCGCCGTTTTTAAAGGTTAAAGAGAAATTATCGATTATTTGTCCGTTTTCACAAAGTGGAAGAGCGGATTTTACTATTCCGTCTACTTTTAATCGGTGAGGAGCGGTGAAAATTTCTTCGGTTGGCATATTCGCAACAAAATGTACACCATCTTTTGCCTTTTCTCTTGCCGACTGCCAAACGTGCCCGTCCGCAAGCCCAACTTTTAAATCTGTACCGATAGAATTTGTAAAGTGTAAGTATTCAAAATTAGAAAAATTTAAAAATTCTGCTCTTTTGTTTAGGGTGTTGATATGCTCTTGCCAAGCGGAAACTGCATCTTTTTTATCCAAACGCATAGTTTTAATAATAGCATCGGCAAGTTCCTTTTCGGGGTCTTCTGCGTTTGGAAAAACTTGTTTTGCCCAAGCGGAAGTGGGGTATGAAACCACGCACCATCTAATTGAGTTGTTCATTATAGCGTCAGAGTATTTTTTTAACGCTTTACTTCTTGCTTGATAAATTTTAGCAATTTTATCAGGGGAAATATCCTTAAAAATCGACGGGTCTTCTGCAGAAATCGCAACGTAACAAAATCCATTTTCAACTAAATAATTTTTGCTGTCAACGTACCACTTAGGTATGTCTTCTAAAATTGAAAGTTCAGCATTTTCATAATTTAGTTTATCAATATTTTGTGCACTCCAACGAACTTGGACTATTTTTGCGCCCGCTTCGTATCCCGCTTTAGTCAGTGCCTCGGCTACTTCATATTTTTCAACGGGACAAATGATTTCTAGACCTTGTCCTTTTTGTAAGTTGACGCCGATATTAACTATTAATCTGGCGTAATTTTCTAAAATTTTTTCATTAAACATAGTTGTCTCCTTTTATTATTTAAATTATAAAACTATAAACGCAGTTCGTCAAGCACAAATTGTCGAATATTATATATAATTTACAAGAAAATGCATATTTCCAGTCTTTTAATGCACTGTTTTTTGTGTAAATTTTATATTAACATTGACTAAATAAAGTGTTTGTGATATAATTTAAAACTGAAAAGTTTAGTGGAGCGTGTGATGAGCGTTTTAAGTAATCTTAATAATCCGTCGGATATAAAAAAACTTAATATCAGTGAACTAAAACTGCTTAGTAACGAGCTTCGTGAGAAAATTATTCAAACGACAAGTAAAAACGGTGGACATTTATCCTCTAATCTGGGAATAATTGAAACCACCGTTGCTCTTTATCACGTCTTTGATTTCCCTAAAGATAAATTAATTTTTGACGTTGGACATCAGTGTTATGCGCACAAGATTTTATCGGGAAGAAGAGACCAATTTG
Organism: Clostridiales bacterium; assembly: GCA_015069425.1. Lineage (GTDB taxonomy): Bacteria > Bacillota > Clostridia > Christensenellales > Borkfalkiaceae > UBA1259. The sequence goes on from SVIP01000004.1 coordinate 46,643, forward strand.
ATAATATTAGACTAGACGGCGGTATTTCAGGCTTTCCCTCTATTGAAGAGAGTGAATACGATGCTTTTGGTACGGGACATGCGGGTACTTCTATTCCTGCTGGCTTAGGTTACTGCATTGCTAGAGATAAAAATAACCAGGACTACTCGGTTATAAACGTCGTTGGTGACGGTTCGATAGTAAACGGACTTAATTTAGAGGCTATTTCTATGTCAAATCACAAGCCTCGCAATTATCTAGTTATTTTAAACGATAACGGAATGTCAATTTCTAAAAACGTAAACGGTTTTTATCGCCATTTGACTAAGACTACAACGAATAGGGGTTATATAGGGAGTAAGCGTGCATTAAAGAAAATTTTCGGCAATTCTTTTGTAACTAGAGGACTTGTGGGAATTAGGAACTTTTTTAAGCGTGTGTTTAATAACGGTCAGAACTATTTTGAAGACCACGGATTTAAATACGTTGGCGTAGTGGACGGCAATAACTTAAAAGAACTCGTTGCGATCTTACAGAGGGTAAAAAACGCTTTAAAAGAAAAGGCGGTTATTTTGCATATTAAGACCACAAAAGGAAAGGGGTTTAGTAGGGCGGAGGAGCATTCGGACGTTTATCACGGCGTGAGCGCAAACTTAAACACGGAAAGTGGGGATTTTGCAAAAACGCTAGGCAAAAAACTAAATGAGATTATAGATAAAGATAAAAAGGTCGTGGCAATTACTGCTGGTATGAAAATCGGCACGGGGCTTAATCAAGTGGAAAAAGAGCATAAGGAAAACTTTTTCGATTCTGGTATTGCAGAAGAATTTGCCGTGACTAACGCTGCTGGTATGGCGGTGGGCGGATTAAAACCAGTTGTTGCTATCTATTCAACCTTTTTGCAACGTGGATACGATCAAATTGTTCACGACGTGTGCTTGCAGAATTTGCCCGTTATATTTTGTATTGACAGGGCAGGACTTGTCGGAAGCGATGGAAAAACGCATCAAGGTGTGTTTGACTTAAGTTATCTTTCCCATCTTCCAAATTTGTCGGTGTTAGCACCTTCAACAACGGCTGAACTTGAAGATATGCTTGAGTATGCATTAGAAAAAGGCAGTCCTTTTGCTATTAGATATCCAAAGAACTCAGTGTTTTCAAGACCTGTTTTAAGTATGAAAGAAAGTTTATGGGAAACTTTAAAAGAGGGCACGGACGTATATATTTTAGCGGTTGGACCAAATATGGTAAACCTTGCCTTAAAATATGCGTCTTTAGATGAAAAAGTAGGCGTGATTAATGCTAGAAGTATTAAACCGATTGATAAAGGCATGCTAAATAAAATTAGCGATAAACTTGTAATAACGATAGAGGAAAACAGTATAATCGGTGGTTTTGGAAGTTTAGTAAACAGTTATTATGCTAAGCAGAGCGTTTGTGCAAACGTAATAAATTTAGGGGTTAAGGACCAGTTTGTAGAACATGGTTTAATAATATCACAATATGAAAAGAACGGTTTGACTATTGAAAACATTAGCGAAATTGTTAAATCGTTTAGGGGTAGGCATGAAAAAGTGGTTTAAAATTTTATTGTATTTGATTGGTGACGTTATATGCGTATCACTCGCATGGTTATTATCGTCTATTTTGATGAGCGTTCCTATAATTGGAAATGCGTTAATTTGGGGCGGTATCGCTATAGCGTTGGTGATTGGCGTTAACTTTTTGCTTAAAGTTTATTTTATAATTTGGCAATACGCAGGGTTGGCCTCAGTTTTTAGATTGTTTATCACGACTATAGTTTATGCAATTTATTGTGTTGCAGTATCAGTTATAATAGAAAAAGCAACTATTGAATGGGCAATAATCAATGCAGGGGCGTTGCTTATTGGCATGTGTGCAATCCGTTATTTGATTAAGATGTTTTATAGCGTTAAGACTTATAATAAAATCAAGAAAGCATCTGAAAATCAAAAGAGGGTAATGATTATCGGTGCGGGTAGTGCCGGCAGTATGCTTATTCACGAAATGAACGTGTCCATTAAAACTCAGCGTTACCCCGCTTGTGTTATAGACGATGATAAAAATAAAATAGGCAGATACGTTAATGGCGTAAAGGTGGTTGGTGACACCACTGAAATTGGGTATTATGCAGAAAAATTAAACGTTGACGAAATTATAATCGCAATGCCGTCAGTGGAAAAGACGGTGATAAAAAGGATAGTTGAAGAGTGTAATAAAACAAAAAAAGCCGTAAAGATTTTACCTGGAATATACCAATTTACCATAGGACAAGTACAAGTTTCAGATATAAAACCCGTAAGTATTACAGACCTTTTAGGAAGAGAACAAGTCAAGGTAAACCTTGATGAAATAATGGGGTACATAGAAGGGAAAATCGTGCTAGTTACAGGTGGCGGTGGTTCAATCGGGAGTGAACTTTGCCGTCAAATTGCCAATCATAATCCAAAACACCTTATAATTTTAGATATATACGAAAATAATGCTTATGATATTCAACAAGAATTAGTTAGAAAATTACCAAATCTTAAACTTACAACCTTGATTGCTAGTGTAAGGGATAGAAAAAAGATTGAAAACGTGTTTGAAAAATATAGACCAGAAATAGTGTTTCATGCGGCTGCGCATAAACACGTTCCGCTTATGGAAACAAGCCCTAACGAAGCGGTTAAAAACAACGTTGGAGGTACGTTTAACGTTGCGGATACGGCTGGTAAATACGGTGTAGAAAGGTTTATTTTGATAAGTACGGACAAGGCGGTAAACCCAACTAACGTTATGGGTGCAACTAAGCGTATTTGCGAAATGATTATTCAGACAATGGATAAAAAATATAAAACGGAGTACGTTGCCGTACGTTTTGGGAACGTTTTAGGTTCTAATGGTTCAGTTATTCCGCTATTTAAAAGACAAATTGAAGAAGGCGGGCCGATAACAGTAACGCATAAAGATATAGTTCGTTATTTTATGACAATCCCAGAGGCGGTAAGTTTAGTGTTGCAAGCGGGGGCTTACGCCAAGGGCGGAGAAATTTTCGTTCTTGATATGGGTGAGCCTGTTAAAATTTACGATTTAGCAATCAATATGATAAAACTAAGTGGACTTGAACCGTTTATAGATATTGACGTTAAAGTAACGGGACTTCGTCCAGGAGAAAAACTTTATGAAGAAAGACTTATGGATGAAGAGGGACTAAATAAGACGCAAAATGAAAAAATTTCCATAGGCAAACCTTTGGAAATTGATAGTGAAATTCTTTATAAAAAGATTGAAGAGTTATTAATTGAGGCTAAGGGCGAAACGGAGAAAATGAAAGAGTTAGTTCACGATTTAGTGCCTACTTACAAAATTGATTCGAGAGCATAGCCGAACTTTCTTTAGAACTTAAGGGTAATGAGAAATCATTGCCCTTTTCATTTATTTTGCCTACGAACGTTATGGCCAAAGTAATATAAAGCAATATTACGTTGCAATCGCTGTTGTCTACACAAGCGTAAATCGTGTACATAACAAAACTGATTAGTGCGTAATCGCCCAACAAAGTTTTGTTTAAGGTTAATTTTTTTATTCTGAATATATATAAAAAGGCGTATGCTATAAGTCCAATAATTCCAGTATTCGCAAGTGCTTGAATAATGGTTGAATGAAAGTATCCGCCATATAATTCTAATCCATTATTGCTAGAATAGCCTATACCAGAGCCAAAAATAGGATTTTTAATAAACAATTCAAAGCCAGTTAGGTATATTTGATTTCTACCCGAGTCGCTTAAAGCTCTTTCTAAAAAAGAAATTAAATCATATGGGGCAAAAATTGCGAAGTATACAACTATTAAAAATACTGCGCATATACAAAAAAGCACAAATTGATAAATAGCAAAAAGGTTCTTTTTGGGCGACTGTCTTAAAACGTTCAAGACGAGTAATGGTGTAAAACCCAAAGCGATAAAAAGACAAGCCTCGCTTTTTGTTAAATATAAACAAACGTAGAAGAATAGTAAATTAATTAAAATAGGGAAGATACGTCTTGATTTTACTAGAGAAAAGCAAAGAAAGGGAAGTGCAATTATTATTAAATTAGCAATGTGCGCCGTATTTGCCCAACAAAAAGATGGGAAAGGAAAGTGTGAAGAAGGTAAAAATTTTACGTAAATTCTAGCATAAACCATCTGCACGCAAGCAAGGTTAACAGTTAAAATTAAACAATAGCAAAAATAATTAGTTAAATTTATTTTTTTAGGGCATTTAGTTTTGTTGTTATAAACAAAATGCACTGCAAACGCACAGAGCCCAGTTAGTAGGAAAAAACCTATTCCCATATAAAAATCGGCTAAAGAAGAGGTGAATAAACCGCCCGTAATCGTAGTGATTGAAATTCCGATAAGCGTGTAAGACAGTTTATCGAAGAGAGGCTTTTTGAAAGGGAAGCGGATAAAATTTATTATTAATGCGATAAATGCTGGCGCAATTAAAAAGTAAGGATAGAATTCCTTAACTAAAATCGAAGAGTCACGCATAGTCATTGGAAGTAATAACAGCACGGGTAAAGTTGGCGTCATATCGTCGTATACAATAAGAATAAAACTTCCAATTAAAACTAGAACACCAAAGCCAACCATGCTTAGGTTACCAAAAAAGAAAGCCAAAGTAAATAAACATAAAATTACGGGAAACAGTTTCCCGTAAATAAAATTTTCGCAATAGCTTTTAAGTTTTTCCAAAGTATTGGTTACTTGGTGATTTAGTGTAAGCATAAGGTCAGTATAGCACAAGTCGGAGTTTTTAGCAAGAGAAAGGCAAGGAAAACATCATAAAAAACGCATAAAAACAACTAAACACTTGTTTAACCTAGTAAATCTATGTTATAATAGATTAGTATAAAATTAACAACACAAAGGTGTAAGGTTGAAAATGAGTAAGATTAGGCCTTTAAAATGGTTAACGGCAAGGTCGAAAAAGCAAATGCCCAAAATGTGTTTGCTAATCGTTACCAATGCGCTTTTATCAGTGCTATCAGTCGTGTTTGCTTTTATAATAAAAGAAATTGTAGATAGCGTTACGGTTGATAATGACGTTTATAAATTTATAACTTTCTCTATTGCTATATTTGTCGTAGTAGTTTTGCAGTTTGGTTTAAGAATGGCGATTACTTGCCTAGGCGAGCATATTCGCGCGAAACTGGTAATGGAGTATAGAAGTTATATTTTCTCTAAAATCTTAAACAAAAAATACGATAAAATTAGCACGTATCATAGCGGAGAGTTAATGAATAGGCTTACTGGCGACGTTAATATAGTTGCGGACGGCGTTGCGACTATACTACCAAACGCCGTTTCTGCAGTTGTTCGTTTGGTTTGTGCGGTTATTGCTTTGGTAATTTTAGACTGGATTTTTGCAGTTGCGTTTACTATTGCGGGGTTATTAGTGTTTATTACAATGAGTTTACTTCGTGGCAAGTTAAAGAGCCTACATAAAACCACGCAAGAGACTGAGGGAAAATTCCGTTCTTTTATGCAAGAATGTATAGAAAATATGCTTGCTGTTAAAGTTTTTTCTATTAATGGTAAAATAGAGAAACAATCAGATCAACTTCAACAAGATAACTTTAAAATTAAAATGCGTCGTAAGAATTATTCGGCAATTGGTCATGCGACGTATAATTTCATATTTAGCGCAGGATATTTGTTTGCTTTAATTTACGGCTGTTCAATGATACTCGGGGACGCTTTAACTTATGGCTCTTTGTCCGCAATACTTCAACTTGTAAATAACGTGCAAGTGCCGTTTATGTCACTATCAAACGTTATGCCACAATATTACGCAATGGTAGCGTCTGCCGAAAGACTTATTGAAATAGAACAAATAGAAGTTGAAAAAAATAGAAAGTATCTCAATGCAAAATCTACTTATGAAAAACTCAAAGGCATTGCAATTGATAGGTTAAATTTTACTTATGATAGAGATAAGGTTTTAAGTAACGCCTCCTATTATATTAACAAGGGCGATTTTGTAATGATTGAGGGCAGTTCCGGTGCAGGAAAGAGCACTTTAATGAAATTAATGCTAGGGGTTTACGATACTGAAGGCGGAAGAATATATCTCGACACAGCGGATGAAGAGATAAATCTTGATAATTCGGCAAGGACGCTCTTTTCATACGTTCCACAGGGCAATATGATTTTTAGTGGCACGCTAAAAGATAACGTAACTTTTATAAATACAGACGCCACTGACGAGCAGATAGAACGTGCTTTGGTACTCAGTTGCGCAAACGATTTTGTCAAAGATTTGCCGGACGGACTTGAAACGGTGGTTGGCGAAAATGGTATTGGACTTTCAGAAGGACAAATTCAGAGGATTGCTATAGCAAGAGCAGTGCTTTGCGACGCACCAATTATTCTTTTAGACGAGGCAACAAGTGCATTAGATGAAGATACTGAAAGGCGAGTACTTGATAATTTGAAAAATTTAGATAATATAACCTTAATAATCGTTTCTCACAAAAAGGCGGCGGCAAGTATTTGTAATAGACGAATTAAAATTAAAGGTAAGCAAATTGTTGAAATTTAGGGTAAGATTGGCATGAAAAAGTCATAAATTTTTATTTTAAATAAAAACTTGTCTAAATATGCATTGTTTTTTTAGAATTTTGTGATACAATATAGTGTAGGGTATAGGGGTGTAGATTTGGATATAAAACAAATATGCGATTTATTTAGCATTGATGGGCAGTACGTAGATTCTCACGAGTTAAATACTGGAATAATTAATAATACATATTTTGCTAAATATTTGCGTGATGGTGTAGATAAAAATTACATACTTCAACGCATTAATAAAAAAGTATTTACAGAACCGGAAAAAGTAATGGAAAATATAGTGCGCGTAACTAACTACGTTAGGGAACGTATAGAAGAAAACAATATGTCTTCTAAAAAGTTTGTTCTTCGTGCCTTTTTATCAAGGTCGAGCGGAAAGCCGTTCGTAATAGATAAAGAGGGAGAATATTGGCGTTGTTATAGGTTTATACCAAACTCCGTTACTTATGACACTGTGTCTGATGGTAAAATAATAGAAGGTGTTGGAACTGCCTTTGGGCGTTTTCAAAATCTATTAGACGGGTTTGATGCGAATTTGTTGCACGTTACCATACCTAATTTTCACAATACTGTTAAAAGATATGAAAAGTTTAAGTCGGTTATAAAAGAAGATTCAATCGGTAAGGTGAAAGAGGTTAAAACTGAAATAGAAAAACTTTTATCTTTTGAGGGAAAAGCGACTAAACTTCAAAAATACTTAGATGCTGAAATGTTACCTTTAAGGGTTACACATAATGACACTAAGTGTAATAACGTTAGTTTTGATAAGGATACGGGCGAGGCACTTGCCGTACTAGATTTAGATACGGTTATGGCTGGGGCGATTGCGTACGATTTTGGTGACGCAATAAGATTTATCGCTAATACGCTTTTAGAAGATGATCCTAATTACGACGGTGTTTTATTAGACGAAAGTAAGTATGAAGCATTTACAAAAGGTTTTATAACACAAGTAAAGGGGAGTTTGACAGAAATTGAAAAACAAACAATGAATTTGGGTGTGTTTACAATGACGGTTGAACTAGCAGTTAGATTTTTAACAGATTACGTATCGGGAGAAAATTATTTTAAGATTAAATATCCCGAACATAATTTAGTAAGAACGCGCAACCAAATTGCGCTTGCTGAAGATATTATTAGGAAAGAAAAAAATCTTGACGATATCATCAGTAAATACTTATAAGGGAGATTTTTGCTTTCATTATGGACGAAAAAAGAATTGAAGAAACGAGTAGTGTTTCGTTAAAAAACGTATTGATAGCAATTAAGAACAACGCAATGATGATTGTTCTTATAGTTGTACTGTCGGCTATGTGTGGATTGCTTTATTCATACATTGTTAAGCCCTATTACACGGCTACAGAGTCAGTAATTTATATTGCGACTGACGACTCTTCGCAGGAAGATACTGCAACCGACATCAATATAATGCGTGGTTTTTTTAATACGGTTGTAGATTTTTGTACGACAGGGGTTGTTGTTGATAGAGCCAACTTCTATTACGTTGACTTTATGAATGAAAAGGACAAAGATCCTTATTTAACGATAGATGAGTATATTGCACGAATTAACGTTGGGGGCGACGACCCTTATTCAACTAGCAGTAGTGATATCACTGGACAAAAATACGTGTTAAAAGAAAAAATTGTCACACAATTGAGCAATGCTAAAGATAGCGCATATCAATTTTCTTTCACTATAAGTTACGTTGACGGAAATTACGATGAGTCTATTTATAAAGTAAAATTAGTTGTTTTGGCAATTAATAGAGAAATTCACAGTGATGGTCTTGAATATCAAGGCAAGTATTTTAGCGGTATTGATAACCAAGTAATGGCGCTAGGTCTTAGTTCTGTAACTTCTAGTGTGTCCAAGCCCATGTGTTTATTAATTGGTGGTCTTATTGGTATAATAATAGCGGTGTGTGTAATTTACTTAATGCACGTACTTGACAATACTGTTAGAACCAAAAAAATGATAGAGCAATTAACAGGTGTAAACGTGTTAGCAGTATTAGAAAAAGATAGAGGTGAAGCATAATGAAGAAAAAGACAAGTAGATATTCGTTTGCCTCATTGCCATTGATAAATTTATTTTTGAGGAATATTATTCTTATAATTTTGATAAGTGTGCTATGTGCATTAATCGGATTAGGTTACAGTGTTGTAAGGGTTAAGCCGGTCTATACGGCAAGCAGATCTGTAATTTTGCGTACTACACTAAGTTCTAACAAGGTGTTGGCTAATCAGGCGGCATTAGGAAAGATATATTTATCGTCTATTCCAGACCTTATTAAAAGCCCTAACATTATAGGCGTAGCCGATTATAAATACGAAGAAATGCGTGAAAATGAGAATGATAAAATAGTATCTGGGGCTGTTGGTATGGAATATGAAAAAGATAGTTTGATTTTCCAATTAACGTATCGTGACAAATCCCCAAAACTTGCGGAAGAAAAATTAGAAATACTGATTGATACCGTAGCAGAAGAGATAAGTCAGTATATTAAAGCAGAAGACGTTCAATTGATTGCGACGCAAAGAAAGTGTGATATAGTTGAAACGCAGTTCTATACAAGGTATACTGGCATAGGATTAGCCGTTGGCTTAGGGATATCAGTTATAATAATTTTGATGATTTATATGCTAGATAATACAATTAAAAGCAAGAGTGAATTTGAAGAAATGACGGGAATAACTGTTCTTGCTTACGTTGATAAAGAAACGCAAAAAGGTCATAAATAGAAAAAGGCTTTTTGGCATATTTGGTTAATTTTTTAGACATTTTAAAGACTAACGAAAAAAAATTCGTTAGTCTTTCTTTTTATGCTTTGAAAAACATATAACTTTTTAAAATTGGTCTATTTGTTTTTCGTATTTATCGAAAAGGTTGTATCTTTCAGGATGAATAATAGCGGTAAACATCATTTCTCTAACGTTAGGGATTTCTTTTCGTACGTTCTCTATAATATCTTTAACGAATTCACGGCGAGTTATTTTGTTTGCAGGACAGCAACTGTCAACTATAGGAAGAGTTTTTGAATATAAATATACGTCTGATTCTTTAATCATAATCATTGGGCGAATAAGGACAAGTCCAATTTTGTCAAGGTGGCTTTTGGGGGCAAAAGTTGAAAGTCTTCCCTCGTGAAAGAGAGAAAGCAAAAGAGTATCTATTAAATCGTCTGCGTGATGACCAAGAGCAACCTTATTACAACCTAAGCGTTTAGCAACCCCGTGCAGAGCACCTTTTCTCATTTTAGAACATAAAGAACAAGGGTTGGTTTCTTTTCTTACTTCAAAAACGACTTTGCCTATATCGGTTTTTTCAACAACGTACTCTACGTCTAATTCTTTGCATAATTTTTCTATAGGTGAAAAATCTGCGTAAGAGTGCGAAAACCCTAAATCCACGGTAACGGCTACAAGGTCGAATTTTTCTGGAGAAAATTTTTTATATTCTGCAAGAAGTTTAAGCAAGGTAACACTATCTTTTCCGCCCGAAACACCGACTGCGATTTTATCGCCGTCTTTAATCATATTATATTTAGTTATTCCTTTCCTTAAGTATGAAAGCATTTGTTGTGTGGTCATATTATACCTAAAATGTAAATATTATTATTTAGTTGATTTTTTTTATTAATTACATTATACTTATATTTGTTGAAAAATACAAAGAATTTGGTGCGATATGGTAAAATTAATTCAAGATTTAATTGGAAACGACTATCTAGCGACCTTTGTAATGTCTTTTATACCGCTGATTGAACTTAAAGGTTCAATCGTGTTTGCAAGAGGGGCAGAGATGGGGTTTTTGTTTTCTCTAGTTTTGTCCTATTTGGGTTCTACTTTAGTGTTCATACCAATATATTTTTTACTGCGACCTATTTTAAATTTGCTTAAAAAAATTGGTTTTATAGGAAAACTTGCGAATAAAATAGAAAATTATTTTCAAAGTAAAGCCGAAAAAACGCTTGAAAAGCACAAGGAAAAGAATAATACTAAGGGTGTTAGTGAAAAATTATTAAAACAATTGGGCGTTTTTATATTCGTCGCAATTCCACTTCCCATGACGGGGGTTTGGACGGGAACGGCGATTGCTGTATTTTTAAATTTAGATTTTAAAGACGTAATTGTTCCAATAACTTTGGGTAACTTAGTTGCAGGTTTAATTATTTCTGTGTTATCAGAAATATGTTTGGTTTTGTGGAATATTGCCGTTTTGGATTATATTTTATACACGTTATTTGCATTGGCAATAGTGCTATTAATTGTTTTAATCGTAAAAGTTGCACTTCAAAAAACGGAAAATGAAAAGGAATAAAAGATTAAATGGGATTTTTTAGTTGGCTTTTTAATAAAAATAAACCCCGTGAATTAAAGCTAGGGCTAGCGTTAGGCTCGGGTGGGGCAAAAGGTTTTGCGCATTTAGGCGCAATAAAGGCGTTTGAAGAAAACGGAATTCAATTTGACTATATTGCAGGAACGAGTATAGGAAGTATCGTTGGTGCATTTTATGCAGATGGGTATTCTTCTACCGATATTTTGGAACTTTTAAAAAGAATAGACTTTAGTGAATTTACAAACCTTTTTATGACGCAGATGGACACGTCTTTGCTCTATAAAGTGATTAAAAAACATCTTGGTGATTTAGAATTTAATGAACTCAAAAAGCCATTTAAGGCTGTGGCGACAGCGCTTGAAACAGGTAAGGAGAAAGTGTTTGCAAGTGGAAACGTCGCCAAAGCACTAAGTGCATCAAGCAGTATTCCACCTTTTTTCAAACCGGTAATAATCGATGGGGAAAGATATATTGACGGAGCATATACAAACTCAATACCAGCCGATTTAGTTAGAGGAATGGGTGCGGACTACGTTGTGGGTATAGACTTATCTACTAAATCAAGTAAAGCGGGCTTGTTAAAGAAAATATTTCCAACTTATAAATCGGAAGTGGAAAATCCTAGTGCTAAAGGTTACCAGTTTAGCGACGTTATGTTGCACCCAGATTTGAACGAGTTTTCGTCTGTTTCTATAAGTGCGGGCAGTTTTATGTATGATATAGGTTATCATCACGCACTCTCTTTTATCCCTAAAATAAAAGAAGATATAGAAAGACTTAAAAATAGTAAACTTAAGAGGAAAAATTAATATATAATGTTCTACAAAAGATTATTCGCCGTTACTTTTATTCTAATTTTTACGGCGTTTTTTATTTCATGTGAATCGCCTGTCCCAAAAAACGCAGAGCGGGAAATTTTATCAGGCTTTTCCGTGCATTTTCTTGACGTTGGACAAGGGGACGCAATCTTAATTAAATTCCCAGAGAATAAAAACGTACTAATTGATTGTGCAGAACCGACTGAGAAAAATAAAGATTACCTTATAAAATACTTAAACGATTATAGTGTTAATACTATCGACTATTTTATAATTACCCACCCAGATACCGACCATATTGGTAACGCACCACTAATACTCAACAATTTTACGGTAAAAGAACTCTATCTTTCCGATTTGAATAAAAATGCGAGCCAGTATTTTCCTATATATTGTCAAGTGAAAAGCGTAGCTGAAGAAAAAGGGATAACCCTCAAGATGATAGACAATTTTAAAATTATTAAGGGAGAAGAATTTTATTTTGCATTTTTAACACCGTATAATAAAACGCATCAAAATAGTAGTTATATTGACGTAAATGGTGCAATTTTGCCCGATTCAAGCGAAATAAACAATATTTCTCCTATAATCTATATGGAATATTCGGGGTTTAGATTTGTTTTTACTGGGGACGCAGGTAGTTCGCAAGAAAAACTTGCTATAAAAGTTCCGTTTGAGCCAGATTTTAAAAATAATTTTAATTATTATGGTATTAATCCAAACTTGTATGACGTGGATTTTCTAAAAATTGGTCATCACGGCTCGGAAAGTTCTTCTTGTAAGGACTTTTTAGACGTGCTTAAACCCAAAAATGCGGTCATTTCATTAGACGGAAATAATTATTACGGACTTCCAAGCAGTAAAGTTCTTGAGCGTATTTTCGACTCAAATCCCGATTGTAAATTATATCGAACCGACGTTTGTGGTACGATTTCGGTAGGAATAAAGAACGGTAAACTTATAACGGTTACTGATTTAGAAGAATAAAAGTCAAATATTCCCGATGGCTTTGCCATCGGGAATATTTTTTCTACAAGAAAAGAAGAAATATTAAGAAACTTTTAATGCGGTTATAGATGCAGATGATAAAGATGCTTCGGTTGCAGAAGTGTTATAAATTGATAAGGTATCACTAGCAGACAAATTTAACAGTATGGTCTTGCTTGCCGCTCCTGCACTGTTTGATTGAACAATGTTTTCATTTGTAATAGGGGTTCCGTTAAGGTATAACGCAGTAATAAATTCATTTGTAGGAACTGAACCGCCAACATAATAAGAAATTAAATAACTTCCGTCTTCGTTTATGATTACTTCATTATTAGAAACATTCATGGTAGATTCAGGAGACTCTGCAATTAAATCAATAGGAATTATTGCGCCACTAGCAACAACTTGCGCTCCTGTGCCTGCATATAATGCCTGACTAGTTCCGGCAGGCCCTTGTGGACCAGTAGCACCAATCGGCCCTTGTGGACCAGTAGCACCAACAGGACCTTGTGGACCAATCGGGCCAATAGGACCAGTAGCACCAGTAGCACCCGTTGGACCAATCGGGCCAATAGGACCAGTAGCACCAGTAGCACCCGTTGGACCAATAGGACCAGTTGCACCAGTAGCACCGGTTGGACCAATAGGACCAGTTGCACCAGTAGCACCAGTAGCACCCGTTGGACCAATAGGGCCGACGGGACCTTGTGGACCAATTGGACCTCTTGCTCCTTGTGGGCCGGCTGGGCCCATAGGACCACGCGGACCGCGTATTACGTTGTTGCAGTTGCAATTACAACAGCCGTTATGGTGGCAGTTGTTACATCCAAAAAAACACATATAAAAAATCCTCCTTTGTGTGTCAATATTACTGTATGCATAATCTAATAATATTGTTACAAAGGAGGTATTGTTTAATTTTCTCTATCAGTTATTGCAGGGAAAGAAAATTCTTTGATTTTGATTGGCATTTCATAACACATTTCTTCGTGGAAACTTGAACTGTTATTAAAGGCTTTTTCAAAACTGAGTTTTAGGTATCTAGCATTGCCCTCTGCAAGGACTCGGTCATTTTCATCGTAAATTTGACCTTTAGCAGAAAAACCCATTTTAGAATTAAAAGTTATGTAGGCACGAGCCTTTAGTTTTACACCGTAAGGCACTGGGCGACGATAGGTAATATTCATAGTTGTGGTAACACCGAAAGTTTCAGGCTCTTTTATCCATAATGCTCTACCCATAAGTTCGTCGAGAAGAGTACTAATCATACCGCCGTGAGTTCTATCAGGGTAACTTTGATGCTCAGAGCGAAAGCAAACTTCTGTTGCAACGCTATCGTTGTCTAATACATAAAAAGTCGCTTGTAATCCTAGCGGATTTTCCATACCGCAAACTATACAGTTTTTACTATTTCGTTGAGTTCTAATTACTTTCATATTACACCTTAAAACTTGCTAATTATATTTTAGCATAATTGCATAAATTTTCAAAACGGTTGACAAAGGAAATTCAAGATGATATAATTTGTATGAAAAGTATAACATTTCATACTTGTGGGAGGACGATATGGGTATAGGCAAAGGAAAGTATCTTTTTGGGATATGTAAGGTAGGAGAAAAGGGACAAATAGTAATCCCAAAAGATGCGAGAAAAGTTTTTGATATTAAGCCAGGAGATAGTTTAGTGCTTTTTGGTGATGAAAAAAAAGGGTTAGCTCTTGTTAAAACAGAGGTTTTTAATGGTGTTGCCGAAAGTATTATGGGGGATAGTAATGACTGAGCAAGTACAGATTAAAAATTTAAGCAAAAGTTTTGGCACGGTTAAGGCGGTGGACGATTTAAGTTTTAGCGTAAAAAAGGGTGAGTTTTTTGCCTTTTTAGGTGTTAATGGTGCTGGAAAATCTACTACTATTTCTATAATGTGTGGTACATTGATAAAAGATAGTGGGGAAGTTATAATTGATGGTAAAAATCTAGACGATAACCTAAATTTTGTTAAAAGGGAAATCGGTGTGGTTTTTCAAAACAGCGTTTTAGACAAATCGCTAAGTGTTTACGATAACCTTTTACACCGAGCGAGTTTATACGGAATAGTTGGTGAGGAATTTAAAAAGCGCTTTGATTATTTGCAAGAATTATTGGCGTTTAAAGACTATGCTTTCCGTACGGTTGGGAAACTTTCTGGCGGTCAAAAGCGGAAAATAGATATTGCAAGGGCATTAATACATCAACCTAACATATTGATATTAGACGAACCAACAACAGGGCTAGACCCAATGACAAGACAATTAATTTGGGGCGTTATTGAAGGTTTGAGAAAAGAAAAAAATATAACCGTGCTTTTGACTACGCACTATATGGAAGAGGCTGCTGATGCTGATCACGTCGTTATCATAGATAACGGAAAGATTATTGCAGAAGGCACGCCGTTTGATTTGAAAAACAAATATTCTGGGGATTTTATTACCATTTATGGAGTAGAAGAAGAAAAAATACAAGGACTTAAGTTGCAATATCAAAAAGTTGTAGACGGATATCGTATTACTGTTGAGAACACGGAAAAAGCAACTGAACTTATAATAAAAAACCCCGAAATTTTCAAAGATTATGAAATTGTAAAAGGGAAAATGGACGACGTATTCTTATCGGTTACGGGGAAAAGCCTTTCGGGAGGAAATAAATGAAAACTTTTTTAATAATGGTAAAAAGGAATACTAAATTATTTTTTAAAGATAAAGGCTTATTCTTTACTTCGCTCATTACTCCGTTAATACTGCTTGTTTTGTACGCAACCTTTTTGTCAAACGTTTATAAGGACAGTTTTTTAAAAACTATGCCAGAAGGTGTTATAATCCCACCTAAAGAGGTTATAAACGGATTTGTAGGCGGGCAACTAATGTCTTCACTACTTGCAGTTTCTTGTGTCACTGTTTCGTTTTGTTCTAATATGCTTATGGTACAAGACAAGGTGAGTGGCGCACACAAAGATTTTTTAATAACACCGATAAAACGCTCGACGATGGCGTTTGGGTATTATATATCGACAACTATAAGTACTTTGATTATTTGTACAGTTGCTTTAGGGGCGTGCTTAGTTTACGTCGGTATTATAGGGTGGTATTTAAGTGCTGTTGACGTATTACTCTTGCTTTTAGACCTGTTTTTACTTGTTTCGTTTGGCACGGCTTTGTCCTCGGTTATAAATTTCTTTTTATCTTCACAAGGTCAAATATCAGCAGTCGGTTCCATAGTAAGTTCTTGTTATGGTTTTATATGCGGTGCATATATGCCACTATCTAGTTTTTCACAAGGACTCAGGGACGTGATAATGTTTCTACCAGGAACGTACGGAACTTCCCTTTTAAGAAACCACGCTATGGCGGGAGTGTTTAAGGAAATGGGAAATTATTTACCCGAAAGTGCATTATCTGCCGTTAAAGATGCGGTTGATTGTAACCTTTACTTTTTTGAAAAACAAGTTGATATTTCAACGTCGCTTATAGTCACTTGTTTATCTGTAGTAGTGCTTATAGCGGTATATGTGCTTTTAAACGTGCTGTCTAATAGAAAAATAAAGAACAAACGATAAATAAAAACGCAACCAATAGGTTGCGTTTTTATTTACATAATAGGCTTATTTGTGGTACAATTATGTATAACAAAGTAAAAAATTAAGCAAAATACCATTAAAGGTAAATTATGCTAGATAAAAGGTGTTTTGCTTTGCTTAAAATAATAAACGACCAATGTGTCGATTCGGGTTATAAAGTTTTTTCAGTAGACGAATTAATCAGTGCAATGCCTAATAATTTAGGTGTTGACAGTGCGGTTATTTTTCTTTGTATTAAGTCGCTTTTAGAACACGAATATATAAGCGTCAAATATCAAGATGAACGAGAGATTTGTGTAATTCCGCTCATAAAAGGTAGGCTTGTTTTTGAAAAGGCTATTGAAGAAGAGATAGAAAAAAATAACACTTCTAAAAAGTACTTTGCATATTCGCTTGTTGGGGCGATTATTGGTGGGGTAATCGGCGGAACGATATTTGCCATTATTCAAGCGGTATTAGGTGCATAATATGTTGAGTAGTATGGAAAACAAGATTATGCAAACGATATTTTCCGAGTGTCAAAATAAGACCTCCTCACTTGTTAGTCCAATGGATATTATTCGTATTTCAGGGCTTAATAACCTTACGCAAACGGCACTTGATCGCATAATTGACGACTTGAATAAAGACGGGTATTTTGACCTTGTTTATTCGGATAGAAGAGGAGAAAAGATTTATTGCATATCGCTTACTAATAAAGGGAAAGCCTATGCAAGGGGCAAAAAAATATTCAAACGAAACTTAATTGTGCGTGTGCTAATAACCTTATCGTTAGCCGTGCTTAGTTTCGTTACTGGGTTAATATTAAAGGCTGTTTTTTAGATTATGGAAAAGAGAAAGTTTGAACTTCATTCTAAGTTTAATCCAACTGGGGATCAACCTCAAGCGATTAAAAAACTAACCGAGGGTTTGTGTGACGGACTTCGTACACAAGTCCTTTTGGGCGTTACGGGAAGTGGAAAAACTTTTACGATGGCTAACGTAATAAACAACGTAAACCGTCCAGCACTCATTATAGCGCATAATAAAACTCTTGCCGCACAACTTTGTAATGAGTTTAGGGAATTTTTCCCCAATAATAGAGTGGAGTTTTTCGTTTCGTATTACGACTATTATCAGCCTGAGGCATATATTCCAAGTACGGATACATACATAGAAAAAGACCTTGCCATTAACGATGAGATAGACAAACTTCGTCACTCTGCAACTTGTTCACTTTCCGAGCGTTCGGATACAATAGTCGTAGCGTCTGTGTCCTGCATATACGGTTTAGGTGCGCCCGAAGAGTATTATCGCTTGGCAATATCTCTTAGACCAAACGATGAACTATCTCGTGATGAATTAATGAGAAAGTTGGTTTCCGTACAATATACTAGGCGTGACGTGGATTTTTCACGTTCTTCATTTAGGGTGCGTGGTGACGTGGTTGATATATTTCCGTCATCAAATACGGAAATCATAATTAGAGT
This sequence comes from Clostridiales bacterium, assembly GCA_015069425.1. GTDB lineage: Bacteria > Bacillota > Clostridia > Christensenellales > Borkfalkiaceae > UBA1259. Next base: position 64,465 of record SVIP01000004.1, read on the forward strand.
GGAGTTTTTTGGCGATACCATTGACCGCATTTTGGAAGTGGAATACGTGTCGGGAAAGGTTATATCCGAACTAAAACACGCAGTAATATTTCCAGCAAGCCACTATGCAGTTGCTGAGGAAAAACTTAATCTTGCAGTTACAGCAATAGAGAGAGATAGAGACGATGAAGTGCGTTTTTTGAATGAACAAGGTAAGTTAATAGAGGCACAAAGATTAAAACAGCGTACCGATTATGACCTAGAAATGATAAAGGAAATAGGTTTTTGTAAGGGGATTGAAAATTACAGTAGATATTTTGACGGTAGAGAGATAGGACAACCACCATTTACGCTATTAGACTACTTTCCGTCTGATTTTATAGTGTTTATTGATGAGTCACACATGACTATTCCGCAAATTGGTGCAATGTATAATGGTGACCGCTCAAGAAAAACTAACTTAGTAGAATATGGTTTCCGTCTAAAGTCCGCCTTTGACAATAGACCATTAACTTTTGATGAATTCGACCAAAGGGTAGGTCAAATAATTTGTGTTTCGGCAACGCCAGCAAAGTACGAACTTTCCGAGGCGGGGCAAGTGGTAGAACAGTTAATTCGTCCTACTGGATTAGTTGACCCTAAAATTACTGTAAAACCCACTAAAAATCAAATAGACGACCTTTTAATTGAAATTAATAAGGTTACTGCTGAAAAAGGCAGGGTCTTAATTACTACCCTAACTAAAAAAATGGCGGAAAGTCTTACCGAATACTTAAAGGAGAACGGTGTAAAAGTTCGTTATATGCATAGTGATATTGACACTATGGAGCGTATAGAAATTGTTTCCGCCCTCCGTAGCGGAGAGTTTGACGTACTTTGCGGTATAAATCTTTTAAGAGAGGGGTTAGACCTACCCGAAGTAAAATTAGTTGCAATTCTTGATGCGGATAAAGAGGGTTTTTTGCGTAGCGAAACTTCGCTCGTGCAGACCATAGGTAGGGCTGCAAGAAACGCTGAGGGTAGAGTTATAATGTATGCGGACGTAATAACAGGAAGTATGAAGAGAGCGATTGACGAGACCGAGCGAAGAAGAAAAGTTCAATCAGAATATAATAAAGAACATAATATTACGCCAAAAACGATAATAAAAGACATTGTTAATACATTGGAAATAACCCAAAAAGCAGATAGAACAAAAGACGTTAAAAAGCAAGATATTCCCGACGAGATAGAAAAATTAAAGGCACTTATGAAGATTGCATCAGCAAATCTTGATTTTGAAAGATGTATAGAAATTAGGGATACTATTGCAAAACTTAAAATGAAGATGAGAAAGTAGGATTTTATGGAATACTTAAAGATTAAAGGTGCAAAAGAAAATAACTTAAAAAATATTGACTTAACCATTCCAAGGGAAAAACTCGTAGTGTTTACGGGGCTTTCGGGGAGTGGTAAGAGTACGCTTGCCTTTGAAACCATTTACGCTGAAGGACAAAGAAGATACGTTGAAAGCCTTTCAAGTTATGCAAGAATGTTTTTAGGGCAAATGGAAAAGCCGGACGTTGAATCTATCGAAGGTTTGTCGCCCGCAATATCTATCGACCAAAAAACCACCTCGCACAATCCACGCTCCACAGTTGGTACGGTTACGGAAATTTACGATTATTTTAGACTATTGTTTGCCCGTGTTGGCGTTCCGCATTGTCCAGAATGCGGTAGGGAAATAAGCAGACAAACGGTTGACCAAATAGCCGATAAGGTTATGGAAATGGAGGTTGGCTCAAAAATTTTAATTAATGCCCCCGTTGTTCGTGGTAAAAAGGGTGAGTTTAGCAAAAATTTTGAAAGTTATAAAAAGAGTGGCTTTGCAAGGGTGGAAGTAGACGGCGTTATTTACGACCTTGAAGAAGATATAAAACTTGATAAAAATAAAAAACACACGATTAGCGTGGTCGTTGACCGTCTAGTCGTTAAAGAGGGTATTGAAAAGCGTTTAACAGACAGCCTTGAAACAGCCTTAAAGCTTGCGGACGGATTAGTTTCCGTACAGTTATTGGGGGAGGAAGAAAAACTTTACTCCACTAAATACTCTTGTCCTGACTGTGGGATTAGCATAGAGGAAATCGAGCCGAGACTGTTTTCATTTAACAATCCATTCGGGGCGTGCCCAGAGTGTTTAGGTTTAGGATTTAGAAACGAGATTGACGAGGCTTTAGTCGTTAAAGACCCGAATAAATCCTTAAACGAGGGGGCAATGACTATAACCGGTTGGAATTTAGATAGTGGAAAAATGGCGCATATGTATTTTTCTTCTCTTTCTAAGCATTACGGCTTTAGTTTGGATACGCCAGTAAAGGATTTACCTAAAGACGTTTATAATATGCTCCTTTATGGAAACAATGGTGAAACCATAAAAATGCAGTACGATACTAGAACTTTTAAGGGAAGTTATGAGAGTTCTTGGGAGGGGGTTATTCCTAATCTTAAGAGGCGGTACCGTGAGACGACGAGTGATTATACTAAGAGCGAAATAGAAAGGTATATGACCGTTTTGCCGTGTAATACTTGCGGAGGCAAAAGGCTAAAGAAAGAGGCGCTTGCCGTAAAGATTAACGGTAAAAATATTTCAGAGTTAACAGATATGCCCGTATCTGAACTTTACTCGTTTATAGACAGTTTAACACTTGATAAAACTGCAACGCTTATTGCCACGCCCATAGTAAAGGAAATAAAAGCAAGATTAAAATTTTTAATTGACGTTGGGCTTAATTATCTTACGCTATCACGCAGTGCATCTACGCTTTCTGGGGGTGAGGCGCAGAGAATAAGACTTGCAACGCAGATAGGTAGCGGACTAACGGGCGTACTTTATATACTTGACGAACCTAGCATCGGACTTCATCAAAGAGATAACGAAAAACTTATTGGGACGCTAAAGAGATTGCGTGATTTAGGAAATACTTTAATTGTTGTAGAGCACGACGAGGATACTATGCGCTCTGCTGATTATATAGTGGACATTGGACCAAAAGCGGGCGTTCACGGTGGCGAAATCGTTGCGTGTGGTAGTGTTGAGGATATAATAAAAGAGCCTCGCTCAATTACAGGTGATTATCTTTCGGGTAGACGAAAAATTGAAGTTCCTGAGTTTAGGAAAGAGCCTGATGGGAGATATTTGACAGTAGTTGGCGCAAAACAAAACAACCTTAAAGACGTTAAAGTTAGTTTTCCTGTAGGTTTAATTACTGCGGTAACGGGCGTTTCCGGTAGCGGAAAGAGTTCTCTTATAAATGAAATAATTTATCCCGCACTTGCACTAAAACTCAACAACGCAAAAGTGCGTGAGGGAAAATATGACAAAATAGAGGGTATTGAACATTTTGATAAGGTAATTCAAATCGACCAGTCGCCAATTGGTAGAACGCCTAGAAGCAATCCCGCTACTTATACGGGTGTGTTTTCCGCAATTCGTGAACTCTTTGCATCAACTCCAGACGCAAAAGAGCGTGGATATAAAGCGGGCAGATTTTCATTTAACGTTGCCGGCGGTAGATGTGAAAATTGTGAGGGCGACGGTATAATTAAAATAGAAATGCACTTTCTTCCCGATATGTACGTGCCTTGTGAAGTTTGTAAAGGTCAAAGATATAATAGAGAAACTTTACAAGTTAAGTATAAAGGCAAGAATATCAGTGACATTCTAAATATGACTGTAGACGAGGCGTGCGAATTTTTCCGTCCGTTTGCAAGCATTTATAATAAGATTAAAACCTTAAAAGACGTGGGGCTTGGATATATTAAGTTGGGGCAGAGTTCGACCACCCTTTCTGGTGGCGAGGCGCAGAGAGTTAAACTTGCAACCGAACTTTCTAAACGAGCAACAGGAAAAACCTTGTATATTTTAGACGAGCCTACCACTGGTCTGCATAGTTATGACGTGGACAAACTTTGTACTGTACTTAAAAAATTGCAAGAAAGCGGTAATACTATAATAATTATCGAACACAATCTTGACGTAATTAAACTTGCCGATTATATTGTTGATTTAGGTCCTGAGGGCGGTAGTGGAGGTGGAACTGTTATCGCTTGCGGTACGCCGGAAGAAGTATCAAATATTCCCGAAAGTTTTACCGGACAATTCCTAAAGAAAATGCTAATTAATAAATAAAAAGATATATATCTAAAAAAATCAGATTAAATTATAAGTCTGATTTTTTCTTTTTTTATCAAAAAACTTTCAAATGAAATGCTTGACTAAGTCAATACTTCGTGATATGATGTATTATGCGAGGAGAGGTATTCAATGGATATACAATTAAAACGTGGATTATTAGACGTGTGTGTTTTGGCCTCGATTAAAGACGGGGATTCTTACGGCTATAAAATAATAAAGGATATGAAACCGTATTTAGAAATGTCGGAATCAACGCTATACACCATTTTAAAGCGATTAGAACTTTCAAAGATGCTTACGGTTTACACATTAGAACACGGCGGTAGATTACGAAAATATTACCATATAACGAGTGTAGGACTAAAGCGAATTGAAGAATTTAAAAAAGAGTGGAGCGAAGTTATGTCTATTTATCAATTTGTGGTAAAGGAGGAAACCGAAAATGACTAAACAAGAGTTTTTATATCAGCTAAAGAAAAAATTATCGGGACTACCTAAGAGTGAGGCTGAAGAATGTATTGCATTTTATGGTGAAATGGTTGATGACAGAATTGAAGAGGGAATTTCCGAAGAAGAGGCTGTGTCAATTATAGGTCCAGTAGAAAAGGTTGTAGCCGAAATCATATCGAGTATTCCTTTTTCAAAAATATGTAAAGATAGAATTAAAGCAAAAAAGAAGATTAATGCTTGGGAAATAGTTTTAATAGTATTAGGCTCGCCTATTTGGTTGTCGCTAGCTGTAAGCATTATAGCGGTTATAATATCTTTTTATGCGGTTTTGTGGTCGCTTATTATTTCACTGTACGCTGTTTTCGCATCTATAATCGGGTGTGCGATTGGCGGAGTGCTATATTTCTTCTTATCATTATTTATAGGGAAATCGTTTTCGGGATTTGCAGTTTTAGGTGTAAGTATATTTTTAATTGGATTTGCAATGATGTTTTTTATTGCTTGCAAAGAGGCAACTAAGGGAAGTTTACTTCTTACTAAAAAAATAGCACTTGTGATTAAGAAATCTTTTATTAAAAAGGAGGAAGTATAATGCAAAAGGCAACAAAGATTTACTTAATTATTGCAACTTCTATTATGATATTTGGAATAATTGTTTTTGGAGGTGTAATGAGTATGCTTAAATGGAATTTTAGGAATTTATCAACTTTTAAATATGAAACTAATAATTATCAAATCAATCAAGAGTATCAAGATATAATAATATCGACTGATACGGCTGACGTTACTTTTTTGCCGTCTGAAGAGGATAATACTTTAGTCGTTTGTGAAGAGCAGGAAAAAATGAAACACACGGTTGAAGTAAAAGAAGGAAAACTTGAGATAAAATTAGTAGATAACAGAAAATGGTACGAATATATAGGTTTTAGTTTCAAACAGCCTAAAATTACCGTTTATCTTCCGCAAGGGGGGTATGGCTCGCTTTTTATAAAGGTTAGCACGGGTGATGTAAACCTATGTAAAGAACTTGAATTTAAAAGTATAAACGTATTGACGAGTACGGGCAAAGTTACTAACTATGCGTCTAGTTTAGGTGAGATTAAAATAGAAACTAGCACGGGGAAAATATTAATTGAGGATATTTTTGCAAGTTCTGTTGACTTAAAGGTTACAACAGGGAAAGTGTCGGTTAAAAATGTTCAATGTGGGAGCGAATTAAAAATAAAAGCATCTACGGGAACAACAAATTTAGAAGATGTTTCTTGTGCAAACTTAACGTCAGTTGCAAGCACGGGAAGTATAAAATTAATTAACGTAACGGCAACCGAGAAGTTTTCAATTACAAGGTCAACTGGTGACGTTAAGTTTGATAAGTGCGATGCGAGAGAGATTGTGGTTGAGACAGACACTGGAGACGTTACGGGAACTTTGCTTTCAGAAAAGGTATTTTTTGCTAACAGTGACACGGGAAGAGTTGACGTGCCAAAGACAATTAACGGTGGAAGATGTGAAATTACAACCGATACTGGGGATATAAAAATAAACATAGTTTCTCGTTAAAAAAGGTTTAGAAGATGGTAGCCGTAAATTTTTTACGGCTACCGTTTCTTTAAATATATATATTTTAAAATATTTTAAAAAAATAAAGGGGAAAAGGGGCTGAAATGCGTAATACTATTCGGCAACGTTAATAAAGGGGAAATTATGAAAGATAAAACTTTACAAAAAGAGCAATTGTTTTTATCAAAGTATGCGTTAAAATCCAAAGATACGATTGGTCGATTAAAAGAGGAAGAACCTTGCCCAATGCGTACGGATTTTGAACGTGACCGTGATAGAATTATTCACTGTAAAGCCTTTCGTCGGTTAAAGAATAAAACGCAAGTGTTTTTTTCACCCGAGGGTGACCATTATAGAACACGTCTTACCCACACCTTAAACGTTTCGCAAGTTGCTAGAGCGATTGCACGTTCGCTCAATTTAAACGAGGACTTGACAGAGGCGATTGCGTTAGGACACGACTTAGGACATACCCCTTTCGGACATTCTGGGGAAAGGATTTTAAATAAACTTAGTCCTAGAGGTTTTTTACATAACGAACAATCGGGTAGAGTTGTGGACGTTTTGGAAAAGGACGGGGAGGGACTTAACCTTACTCGAGAAGTGGTTGATGGTATAATAAACCACAAAATGAGTTGCTCGCCAAAAACTTTAGAAGGAAAGGCGGTTAGTCTTGCGGATAGAATTGCTTACATCAACCACGATATAGACGATGCTATTGACGGCGGATTTATTGTAAAAGAAGATTTACCTAAAAAAGCAGTTAAAGTGCTTGGTGAAACTTCAAGGCAGAGAATTAACACAATGCTTTACTCAATTTACGTTGAGAGTGATGGCAAGAACAAGGTGGAAATGCAAGAAGAAGTTGCTATTGCCACAAAAGAATTAAGAGATTTTATGTTTGAACGTGTGTATAATGCAAAAACTTTCCGTGACGAAGAAACACGTGCGGATAGAATGCTTACAGCACTTTACGAGTATTATACAAAAGCGCCTGAAAGATTGCCGGATTTTTATTTAGACAGATTAAAAATTGACGATATAGATACGGTTTTGTGTGATTACATATCGGGAATGAGTGATATGTATGCAGTAAAAACCTTTAACGAAATTTTCGTGCCGAAAAATTGGAAATTATAGTAGGAAGTAAATGAAAGGATTTGACGTAAAGTTCATTGATGAACTTAAAAGGAAAAACGATATAGTCGACGTGATAGGCAAGTACGTTCGCCTAGAACAGCGTGGTGGAAACTTTTGGGGAAAGTGTCCTTTTCACCATGAAAAAACCGCGTCTTTTTCGGTAAATTCGTCAAATCAGTTTTTCTATTGTTTCGGTTGTCATAAAAGTGGTGACGTGCTAAGTTTTATAATGGAAATTGAATCGCTTGACTTTAACGATGCGGTTAAGTTTCTAGCAGAGCGTGTTAAAATGCCTCTTCCCGAAGTAAAGTACGATGACGAAAAAATTCGTGAGCAGAAAAAACAAAAGGAACGCATCTTGGAACTTTTAAGGGATACTGCTAGATTCTATGCGTTAAACTTAAGAAAAGAGGGTGCAGAAAAGCATTTAGAATATATAATAAAGAGAAAAATTCCTACCGATTGCGTTGCAAAATTTGGAATAGGTGCATCGTTAAACTTTAATGGTTTAGTAAATCACTTAAAAGAAAAAGGATATACCTATGAAGAGATGACAGCCTCTGGTGCGGTGGACGTAAAAGATGGCAGATATTACGATTCTTTAGGTGGTAGGTTAATTATACCTATCATAAATCAATTCAATCAAGTGGTGGCGTTTGGCGGTAGACTATTAGAAAAAGCCGACTTTGCTAAATATAAAAACACGAGGGAAACGAGTGTATTTTTAAAGAGCAATAATTTATATAATCTTAACAACTTAAAGAAACTTAAAAACGAGAAAGGGCTTTCGAGTGTTATCATAGTTGAAGGGTACATGGATACTATTTCGCTAGTATCTGCTGGGATAAACAACGTTGTTGCCAGTATGGGAACCTCGCTTACTAAAGACCAAGCACGAATAATTAAGCGTTATACTGACAAAGTATTTATAAGTTACGACGGTGATTTTGCAGGTCAAAAAGCATCGATTAGAGGGCTAGAGATTTTAAGTGAAGAGGGATTAGAGGTTAAAGTGGTATGTCTTCCTGACGGTATGGACCCTGATGACGTCATCAAAAATTTGGGTGCGGAAGGATATACGAAACTTCTTGCCGAGGCAAAGCCACTAATTGACTTTAAGTTAGACATTTTGCGTAGAACCTACGATTTAAATACAGTAGACGGGAAACGAAAATTTACGAGCAACGCAATTCGTGTTATTCGTGAAAGTCCTTCTCCAGCAGAGCAAGAAGATTTGCTTAAAATTGTGCGTGATCTTACGGGGACAACCTTTGAGGCATTAAAGAGAGAATTGTATTCGGCTCCGCAAAAAGAAATAGAGAGAAAAGAGGAAACTCCGCAGTTTAACGATAACGTAGGGGATAAAACGGCTCTTGCGTCGAGATTTATTTTAGCCTCGTATTTGTTCAATAAGCATTTTGCAAGGGAAACGGATATTAACAGTTTAGAATTTGTTTCGCCAATTCATAAAGGCATTAAAGAGTATATTGTTGAAAGAATTAATGGTGGGCAAGAAGTGAAATTCTCCGACCTGTACGAAGTGTTTAACGAGGATTTTAGTGAGGAAGTTTCACGCATAGCGGGAATGGAATTAGAAGAAAATAACACGCTAGACCAAGCGACTTACTTTTTTGATTGTGTAAAGACCTTAAAATTGCACATAATAACTGAGAAAATAGAAAAATTAAGCAAAATGTTTTCTTTAGAGACTGATAACGACAAGCGAAGGGAATTAACTAAAGAAATCACTAAACTTTTAGCGGAAAAGAAAAACTTATCAAAATAAAGAATTATATTTATACTACACCTACTAAAAATTAAGAGCGACGAGCGAAAGAGGTAGGCACGGGAGGAACAAAAAATGGAAGAAAAGAAAAGCAAAACCGCACTAATGGAAGATGAAATTAACGACGAAATGAGCGTCGAACTTTTATCGGCGGTTGGTAACCTTATTACTGAATTTAAAAGAAGTGGAAGTATAACGACCACTGTATTAATGGACAAAATAGAAAAATTTAAGCCGTCCCCAATGGATATGGAGGAAATTTATAAACTTTTTGATGATTCGGGTGTGCAAATAATCGACGAGGCGATTAGAGATAAAGACCTTTACGACCAACTCTTAAAAGAAGTAAGCATGGACGACCCTGTAAAAATGTATCTAAAAGATATAGGTAAAGTTCCGCTACTTCAACCGGACGAAGAGACCGAACTTGCAAGGCGTATGATGGACGGTGATGAGCACGCAAAGCGTCTTTTATCCGAGGCGAACTTAAGACTTGTAGTTTCAATTGCAAAAAGATATATGGGACGTGGAATGCAATTTCTTGACCTTATACAAGAGGGTAACTTAGGGTTAATGAAAGCGGTTGAAAAATTTGATTATCAAAAGGGATTTAAGTTCTCAACGTATGCAACTTGGTGGATTAGACAAGCAATAACTAGGGCTATTGCCGACCAAGCAAGAACAATTCGTATTCCCGTGCATATGGTAGAAACAATAAATAAACTTATTAGAATTTCTAGACGTCTTTTACAAGAATTAGGAAGAGAACCTCACCCCGAAGAAATTGCTAAAGAAATGGAAATCCCAGTTGAAAGAGTAATCGAAATTCAAAAAATTGCGCAAGACCCCGTTTCTCTTGAAACGCCTATCGGTGAAGAGGACGATAGCCACCTTTCAGATTTCATTGAAGACGAAAGAAGTACCGCTCCTACCGACGCAGTTTCTTACAATATGCTTAAAGAGCAGTTGATTGGCGTTTTGGACACGTTAACTCCTCGTGAAGAAAAGGTTTTAAGACTTCGTTATGGGCTTGACGACGGAAAGCCAAGAACGTTAGAAGAAGTAGGTAAAGAATTTAACGTTACTAGAGAAAGAATTCGTCAGATTGAGGCGAAAGCGCTTAGAAAACTTCGTCACCCAAGCCGTTCTAAGAGATTAAAAGATTATATAGACAAGCAATAATATGACAGAGCGACTACAAAAAATATTTTCTTCTATACCGAACGCTAAGGTTTTTGCTGATATAGGTTGTGACCACGGTTATATTGCAAAGGCAATGTTAGAGAGTGGTAAATGCGAAAAGGTAATAGTTTCAGATATTAGTGAAAAGTGTCTTAATAAGGCACGAGAATTATTGAGCGAAAATATTGCGAACGGAAGTGCGGAAAGCGTGGTTTCCGACGGGTTTGATAGGGTTTTTGATGTGGACGTTGCGTTGATTGCTGGTATGGGCGGAGAAGAGATTTGCAATATTTTACAAAAAGCTCAAAAACTGCCGGAGAAACTCGTGCTTCAGCCAATGAAAAATCCTGAAAAAGTGAGAGTGCTTTGTTTAAAACTAGGTTTCTTAATAGAAAAAGATAGCCTCTTTAAGAGTGCTGGCAAGTTTTATGACCTTATAGTTGCGAAAAAAGGGCAAGGAACTTTAACTGAAGAAGAAATTGAATTCGGTAAAGATAACGTAAATAATCCTAATGAAGATTTTAAAGAAAAATTAACAATTGAGATTAATAAAATCAATAATTATTTAGGGGCGGAAAACATATCGGACAAAACAAAGCAAGAACTTACCGCTCGTTTGGAAAAGTATAAAAAATATGTATAAGTTAAAAGAATTTTTGAATGTGCTTGAAGAATTCGCACCCCTTTCGTTAAGTTATAAAATGATTGAGCGTGGGGATTACGATAATAGCGGAATAATCGTGGAAAATCACGACGAGGTTAAAAGCGTTCTGTTTTCGCTAGATTTAACAAATAAAACGGTGGCTAAAGGGTTAGAACTTGGTTGTGATACGGTTGTCACTCATCACCCTGCAATTTATACGCCTGTTAAAAATCTAAGTTATAATGGGCAAACTTCAGCACTTATTAATGCGGTTAAGAACAATCTTAACGTTATATCAATGCACCTAAATTTAGACGTCAGTAAAGATGGTATCGACCAATGTTTAGCAGAGGGGTTAGGTGGGGAAAATATAAAGATTATAGACAAGCTAGAAGAAGACACGGGTTACGGCAGAATTTTCAGCAGGGAGGAAACTCCTCTTGAAAATTTTGTGAAAAATATTAAAGAAAAGTTTAATACGGACAAAATTATTTATTATGGGAACGCACCTGTAAAAAAGGTTGCATCTTTTTGCGGAGCAGGTGGTTCACATGCGGTTTCCGTAGCTTTAAAGGGTGATGTGGATTTGGATACATTTGTGACTTCAGACCTTGCGCATCACGAGATTTTGGCACTTGTTGAAAGGGAAAAGAACGTGGTGGTTGTTCCACATTACCTTTCAGAAGAATATGGATTTAATAAATATTACCAACGCATTTACAAAAAAGTAAACGGTAAAGCGTATGCGTATTATTTTGCAGATAAAAGATTTATGTAAAGGAGAACAATTATGATTAAAGCATTATTGGACTATCAGGTTGTCGACGCAAAACTTAAAGATATCGAAAAGGTACTTTCGGCAAGCGAAGAAAGAAAGAAGGCGGTCAACGCAAAAAAATATCTAGAGGGTGTTGAAGAGAATGTAAACAAACTTGACACTCGTGCAGCAGAACTCACTTCTGCTTACGATGCGTTAAATGATGATTTAGCAAAATTGCAAGAACAAAGCCAAGCAATTTCTGATAGTATTACTCAAGTTGAAGATGAAAAGCAAGCGTCATATTTAATTAAAAAGTCTGACGAGTTGATAGCAAAAATTAAGACTTATAGTGCAAACATTGCAAAACTTTATGAGGAAATTCAAGCACTCGTTAAAGAGTATTCAAAAATAAAGGCGACAACTAAAGCTGCTCAAGAACAGTACAACGAAAACGCTAAAAAATACGGAGAATTAAAAGAATCTTTTAAGGCGCAAAAGGACGAAGTTGAAAAAGAACTTGAAGCGCTTAAGGGAAAGGTTTCTCCCGATTTAATGGAGAGATATCTAAAAAAGCGAAACAACAAGATTTATCCCGTGCTATATGCAGTTAGGGGAAACGTGTGTGGCGCTTGTAATATGGAACTTCCTATGTCGGAGATGAACAAATTAAAGAATGGAGAAGTCATTGACTGCGACCAGTGTGGAAGAATGATTTATCTAAGTCAAGATTAAAAGTTTTGCCCGTCACTACAGTGACGGGCAATATTATTTTATAGGCCTTATATTTAATTTAAATATATATTTAAATATTATAAAAAAATTAGTTGAAAGTATTGTAAAAGAGCGACGTTTTTGTTATAATTATTATAGGCGTGGAAGCGTACGATTTTATAGAGGTGGGATTTTGAACGGCTTAGGAAGAAAAAAGGATAATGAAGAAAAAAAACAGTCTGTGTTTACTAGAGAAACTTTTGGGGTGGTTTTAATTTTATTTGCCACTCTATCTTTGGTGTGCTTAATTACTCGTGGCTCAGTTTTTTCTTTACCAGGTGAATGGGTTAATTCCTTTTTATTCGGTTGTTTCGGATATTTTGCTTTCGCTGTAGTTTTATGGTGTATTATAGGAGGCGTCCGTTTGGTTGCGGATAAAAAACCTAGAGTTTCCTTAAAACAAAGGGCGCTTATGACGCTCGGCTTTATTTTGATTGCAACTCTTACACATATTGCCACTATGAGTGGAAATGAACTTTCCTATACTGATTACCTTAAAACGTCATACTTTATGGCGGTTGATGGCGGTATTCAAACTTGTTCGGGCGGTGGAATGTTTATCGCTTTTATTGCTCAGCCCTTAAGTAGACTTATGACGGACGTAGGGTGTTACGTCGTTTTAGGTGTGTCGTTTTTAGTGGTTTGTTACTTTTTCTTAAAAAATTTTGCTAACGGAAGTGCGAAAAAAGAAGAAAGTTCTTCAAACTTTAGAAGTTCATTTGTAAAATCTGAAAATATTTCCTTAACTCCTAGCGAAGAAGAAAAAGAACCCTCTTACTCAACTGTTAACGAAACTAATTTAGAACAAGCAAGCAAACAGCGTTTATTTATAACCAACCCCGATAGTTTCGGATTAAAAAATAAGCACGAAATGAAAAAAGACAATCAAAATTCGGGGATAAAGATAGGCTTTTCCGAGGGTGGGCTTGGCGTAGTTAAAATTTCCGAAGAAAAACCAGTTCCAAAGGTTGGGGAGGAATACAAAAAGAAACTTGAATACATTAAAACTCCTGCGAATTTGGATATTGATGCTTTAAGAGAAAACGTTAGACAGTCTGCCGTTTCAGCTAATAAATACGCAAAGCCGACTACAAATCAAAATACATTTAGCGTTAATAACGGAACTTATACTACAGTGTCAGATTACGTGAATAAATATTCGGAGCCGACTGATAAAAAAGAAGAGCAAGAAAATATACCGTTTATTGAGCATAATGATTCTGTAACTTTACAGGGGCAAGATGCTAAGTCACGTGCGGATAAGTTTGAAAAATTATACGTTGATAATCAAGAGGACGAACCTGTGAGTTCGGTTGTAGAGGAGAACGTATTCCGTCCAATATCAGAAGAGAAAGTAGCGTTTAATACTATTGAAGAAAATAAAAATGAAAGTAAAATAGAGCAAGATATTCCACTGGTGGAAGAAACGACCGATTTTAATGTTTTTACAGAACAGGTGAATGAGAAGAAAGAAGAAAACGAGGAAATACGTCCTAGCATACTTAGATCGGAAGGAAGAGTAGGCAGTATTTTTGGTTTAGAAAAGCAAGAAAAAGAAGAGAAAAAAGTTGAAGATGAAAACCAAACGACTGCATTTACAAGCAGAGCAAATGCAGATGGAAATTTAGGATCTCGTCGTGGTTTTAATTTTGGACAGACTGAAAAGGAACAAATAAAGCAAGAAGAACCAAAGGTGAAAAAACCTGCTCCACCGATTAATAGGAAATATTACCGCCCACCGATGGATTTACTTGAAACCTATTCTCAACCAGTTGACGTTCAGCAAGAAAACCATCAAGAAAGAATGGATATAATTCAAAAAACTCTTGAAGAATTCCACATAAACGCTATACCACAAAGTTACGTTCAAGGTCCTGCGTTTACAAGATATGAAATAATGATGCCAGCGGGCGTTTCGGTTAAAAAGGTATTGGGCTTTGACGACGACTTAAAGATGCGTCTTGCAGCAAAAGACGGTGTGCGTATTGAAGCACCTATTCCAGGTAAAAATCTAGTTGGTGTGGAAGTTGCAAACAATACTAAAGCAACTGTTGGCTTTAGAGAAGTAATAGAAGACCTTACTAAAAATCCTAAAAAAGGCGCACTTATGTTTGCCGTGGGTAAAGATATTGTAGGCAATGCTATAAGTTACGATTTGGCAAAAGGACCACATTACCTTATTGCGGGTGCAACAGGTTCGGGAAAGAGCGTTTGCTTGCACGTTATGATTTTAAGCCTACTCATGAGATATAGCCCTGAAGAACTAAAAGTAGTGCTTGTCGATCCCAAAGGTGTAGAATTTAGAAAATACGAACACATACCCCATCTTTTAGTGGACGAAATAATAACTGATTCAAAGCGTGTTTTATCGCTTTTAAAATGGGCGTATGAAGAAACCACAAGAAGAAACGATATGTTTACAGAGGCTGGCGGAGAAGTAAGTAATATTGACGATTATAATAAATATATTGCGAGCGATACCGTTCCGAAATTGCCGAGAATTGTGTTCTTTATTGACGAACTTGCAGACCTTATGGAAACTTGCAAAAAAGATTTAGAACAGCGTATCCGTATGGTTGCGGCTAAATCTCGTTCGGCAGGAATTCATTTAGTTTTAGCGACGCAACGTCCGTCTGTAGACGTTATTACAGGTACTATTAAGGCTAACTTGCCGTCAAGAATTGCACTAAGAGTTATGAACTATGCTGACTCTTCAACAATACTCAGTGAGGGCGGTGCGGAAAAACTTTTAGGTAATGGCGATATGTTACTAAAAGATTCTTCAATGGGCAATTACGAGCGTTATCAAGGTGCGTATATAAGCGGTAGAGAAATAACTAACGTAGTAAATTATATTAAAGAAAAGAACGTTGCATATTTTGACGAAGAACTTTATGAATATCTTGAAAACGAAACTAATCCTAAGCCCGAAGAGATGAGTTACGACGGCGGAGAAGAAGGTAACGATGCAAACGAAATCAACGAATTTTTCTTGAAAGCGTTGTGGCTTGCTGTTAATACTCAAACGGTATCTATTTCACAACTTCAACGCCGTTTCCAAATAGGGTACTCAAGAGCGGGCGGTTTGGTTGATAAAATGGAAAGAATGGGTTTTGTTTCGCCCAACGAAGGCAGTAAAGCGAGAAAGGTACTTTTGACTAGAGAAGAATTTGAAAATAGGTTTGGTGCAATGCCCGACTAAAAAGGAATAATATGGTTAAAGATAAGCGTGTGGGTGTAGTGTCACTTGGTTGTGACAAAAACCGTGTCGATACAGAAAAAATGCTTGCAAATTTGCAAAAACGACATAATTTAGTTAACGATATAGATAATGCTCAGATTATAATTATAAACACTTGCGCTTTTTTGCAAAGTTCCAGAGAAGAGGCGATAGCCGAGATTTTTTCAGCTAACGAATATAAAAAGAGTGGTCAAGCGGAAAAAATAATAGTTACGGGGTGTTTACCGCAAAAATTTATAGGAGAAATTTTCGACGAATTAATTGAGGTAGACGGTTTTTTAGGAGTATCCGATTATAACGATATTTTAGCCGTTATTGATAAAGTATACGAGGGAAAGCGTGTAAATGCTGTTGGTGAGCCTAAAAACGAGCAAGGTACGGAAAGAGTGTGTACTACAAATAATTACGCTTATCTTAAAATTGCCGATGGCTGTTCAAATCATTGTACCTACTGCTTAATCCCCTATATTCGTGGGAAATATCGTTCGATTGAAAAAGAAAAATTAATTTTAGAGGCGGAAAAACTCGGCAGAGTTAAAGAGCTAATTTTGGTTGCGCAAGACACGGCAAGGTACGGACAAGATATTTACGAAAATTACACTTTAACCGACCTTATTAAAGACTTAACTAAATTAGAAAACGTTGAAAGTATTAGACTATTATATTGCTATCCAGAGAATTTATCAAACGAACTTATATACGAGTTAAAAACCAACTCAAAGCTTATTAAATACATAGATATTCCCTTTCAACACGCAGATGATTTGGTGTTAAAGAGAATGAATAGGAAAGGAACGGGAAAAGGTTATTTAGAACTTATTAAAAGGCTTAAAGCAGAAGTCAACGGAATTGCTATTCGTTCCACTTTTATAACTGGATTTCCCGGAGAGAGCGAAGAGGCATTTAATAACCTTATCAAATTTATAAGAGATGCCGAACTTTTTAATTGTGGATTTTTTAAGTATAGTAGAGAAGAGGGAACACCTGCTTATAAGTTAGATGGTCAGATTGAAGAAAAAGTGAAGAATGTACGCCTTAAGAAATTGTATGCCGAACAAAAAAAGGTTGTTAATAAGAACTTGAAAAACTTTTTAGGTTCAATTGTTTCGGTGGTTGCAGAGGGCTTTGATTATGATAAACTTGTTTATTATGGCAGAGCGTATTTTAACGCTCCCGATATAGACGGAAAGGTGTATTTCTTTTCGGGTGATGAAGTGGAATACGGTCAGGAATACGACATTAAAATAAAAGAAAAAATAGGTTACGACCTTTTTGGAGATAGAATATGAATTTACCAAACAAATTAACCATTTTAAGAATAGTAATGATACCTGTGTTCGTTGCGCTTTTCTATATAAGTGTAGTGCCTTGTCATTTTATCTTGTCGGCTGTAGTGTTTGCGTTGGCGGCGTTTACTGACTTTTTAGACGGATATATTGCAAGAAAATATAATATCGTAACTGATTTAGGTAAATTTTTAGATCCTATTGCTGATAAAGTGCTAGTATCTTCTGCATTAATCGTTATGTTAGTTCCTATTGCTGGAAATTTAATAATACCATCATACGGTGCTATTGCGGTTGCAATCATACTTGCAAGGGAGTTGGTTGTAAGTGGGTTCCGTATGGTAGCAGCGTCTAAAGGTATGGTTATTGCAGCGGATAAATCGGGAAAAATAAAAACTTTCGTTACCGACATTGCAATAGTTGTATTGTTAGTTGGGGCAGATATTCCATTAAATGGATATATGAATTTGGCAGGGCTAATTCTTTTGGGAATTGCAACCGTGCTAACTATAATTTCGGGAATAGAATGCATTGTTAAAAACAAAGCGGTGCTAAAAGGTTAAAATGAAAACGGCGTTGGTGTTTTTTAGGTCTGTTGAGAGAGAATTCGACGGGGAATATTATTCAAAAGTGGTCGGCGCATTTAGGAGCGCAGGGATTAATATTGACACTGTAGAAATCTTTGACAGGAACGACAGTCACTCTTTCTGCGAGCGTTTTGATAGTTTTTATGATACTATGGAAAATCTAATTATCGTTGACGGTGAAGACAGAGATTTTGACCTAAAAGAACTCGTTGCTGAAAAGATGGAAACGGTACTCGTTGAAAATGAAAACGCAAGAATTTTTCTCGATGCAGTCGGGAAAAACGACGGTGTAGAGTATTCGCCTCAATATGCAAAGTTGCCAATAGAATCGATTATTATTCCAAACATTAAAGGGGCTTATCAAGGCTTTATTTTGGATAAAAGCGGATTTACACTAGTCCTTGTTCCGGAAGAGTACGGGCAGTTAAAGCCTATGTGTGATAAGTATGTAGTTCCATACTTAGAGAATAAATACGGCATAAAAAGTAAACGGTTATTGTTAAAATATTTTGGGGACTTATTGACTTTAGACGACACGCTTTCGCAAGCAGAGAATATTTATGAGGGACTAAAATGTAACATTTACCGCAAATGTGGCGACGTGAGTATAGATTTGCTTTTTGATAAGCAAGACGAAAGTGCTAGAGGGGAAGTCGTTCGTTTTATCGTAGGAAAATTAAAAGAAAATATATATGCGGAATTTGACACGACGCTTGGTGAAAGATTATTCGACTTATTGAGGTTAAAAAACCTTAAAGTGGCGGTTGCGGAATCTTTTACTGGGGGAAGAGTTGTTTCTGAAATTATAAAAAATCCCGGTGCATCGGCATTTGTTGACGAGGGAATAGTTAGTTATTCTAACGAAAGTAAGATGGAAAGGTTATCTGTTTCTAAGGCGGATTTAATAAAGTACGGAGCAGTTAGTTCGGTGGTCGCCTATCAAATGGCACTGGGGTTGCTTAAGGGTGGAAAGTGCGATTTAGCTATTGCAACGACAGGTATTGCAGGGCCGAAGAGTGATGACACTGAAAAACCGGTTGGGCTATGTTATATAGCGGTAGGTATGCGTGACGGAGTGCATACTTATAAACTTAATTTGACTGGAAATAGAGAGGAAATTACCGAAACAGCAAAAAATACAGCGCTGTTTTTGGCGATAAAAAAATTAAAAAATATATAAAGAGGAAAAACCAAAATGGATGAATCTAAGATTAAAGCGTTAGACGGCGTGATGGCGCAAATTGAAAAACAATATGGAAAGGGCGCAATTATGCGCTTAGGACAAAATGCGGGTGATACTAATATTGAAGTGTTGCCTACAGGGTGCTTGTCCCTTGACTTAGCAATAGGCGTGGGTGGACTTCCCCGTGGTAGAATTATTGAAATTTATGGACCTGAATCTTCGGGTAAAACAACGGTTGCTCTCCACGTAATTGCTGAAGCACAAAAAGCAGGCGGTATCGCTGCGTTCGTGGATGCCGAACATGCATTAGACCCTGTATATGCAAAGAATTTAGGCGTAAACTTAGACGAACTTTACGTTTCTCAACCAGATACTGGTGAACAAGCACTAGACATTACCGCATCTTTAGTAAATAGTAAAGCGGTAGACGTAATCGTTGTAGACTCGGTTGCAGCGCTTACACCTAAGGCGGAAATCGAGGGGGATATGGGTGACTCTCACGTAGGTCTTCAAGCAAGACTTATGAGTCAAGCATTAAGAAAACTTACCGCAATAACAAACAAATCTAAAACTTGTATAATCTTTATCAACCAACTTCGTGAAAAGGTTGGCGTAATGTTTGGGAACCCCGAAGTTACGGCTGGTGGTAAAGCGCTTAAGTTCTACGCAAGTGTGCGTATAGACGTACGCAAAGCAGATGCACTAAAAGATAGTGAAGGAGCTTACGGCAACCATACTAAAGCTAAAATTGTTAAGAATAAAGTTGCTCCGCCTTTTAAGACGGCTGAGTTTGACATTATTTATGGCAAGGGCATTTCACACGGCAGTTGCTTGGTTGATTTAGGATTAAATTATGACGTAATACAAAAGAGCGGTTCGTGGTTTTCTTATAACGGAGAAAAGATTGCACAAGGAAGAGAAAAGGCAGTTGACTTTTTAGAGAATAACCCCGAGATTGCTGACGAAATAAAAGCAAAAATTATGGATGCTTTCCATAATAAGGATAAATAAGAGTTATATAATAATTGACTTTTAATTCAAATTGTTATAAAATAGATTATAGAAGAATGCACGAGTAGTCGTGTAACAATAAAAACAGGAGGGCATATTACTATGCAGAATTTTAACTACGGCTCCCTGTTCTTGGCAGACGGTAGCGGAATAGGCTACATTATCGCCATAGCAATTTTAGTGATATTGGCAATAGTCGGATGTTTACTATGTTGGAGAATGAGTGCTAAGTCTTTGACGGCTAAATACGAAAAAGACAGAGGCAGTATAGATGAACAAAGAAACAGAATGCTTGATGACGTAAGAGAAGAGAGCAAGGCTATTAAGAAAGAAGCTATTTTAGAAGCAAAAGAACAGGAAATTAAACTTCGCAACGATTTTGAACGTGAAACCAAAGAAAAACGTGCTGAACTCCAAAAATTAGAGAACAGACTTAACCAAAAGGAAGAAACTTTGGAGAAAAAGGAAGAAAATCTTGCGAAAAGAAACGATGAAACGACCAGACAACAGAACGCGTTAAAGCAAAAAGAAATCGAACTTGATAAAAAACTTGACGATATTGCCGTTCAACACGACAAAATGATTCAAGAGTTTGAAAAGATTTCTCAAATGAGCAGAGAAGAAGCCAAAAATCAACTTATTCTTTCCATTACGGACGAGGCAAAACGCGACGCTGCGGGTATGGTAAAGAACATTGAGGCAGAGGCTAAAGAAATGGGCGAGCGCAAAGCCAAAGAAATCGTTAGCCTTGCTATCCAAAAATGTTCAACAGAACAAGCAACTGAAATAACCGTATCGGTTGTGCCACTTCCCAGTGACGATATGAAAGCTAGAATTATCGGTAGGGAAGGAAGAAACATTAGAACACTAGAAAATGCAACTGGAATTGAATTAATTATAGACGATACTCCGGAAGTTGTTATCGTATCTGGTTTTGATCCAGTTCGTCGTGAAGTTGCAAGAATTGCTCTTGAAAAACTTATTCAAGACGGTAGAATTCACCCCGCAAGAATTGAAGAAACTGTTGAAAAGGTTAAAAAGGAACTTGACCAACAGATTAAAGAGGCGGGCGAAGCGGCAATGTTTGAATGTAAGATTTTTGGATTGCATCCGGAAATCGTTAAACTACTAGGTAGACTTAAATTCCGTACGAGTTACGGTCAAAACGTGCTTAAGCACTCTATCGAAGTTTCTCACTTAGCAGGGGTTATGGCTGCGGAACTCGGTGTAGACGAGGCGTTAGCAAAGCGTGCAGGATTACTTCACGACTTAGGTAAGGCAGTTGATTTTGAAATCGACGGAACTCATATGCAGATTGGTGGTGACCTTGCTAAAAAGTATCGTGAAAATAACAACGTTATCAATGCGATTCTTGCTCACCACGGTGACGTTGAACCTAAGACAATTGAGGCTGTGCTTGTTCAAGCGGCTGACGCAATTTCAGGGGCAAGACCTGGGGCAAGACGTGAAACTACTACTAACTACATCAAGAGATTACAAAAACTTGAAGAAATTTCAAGCGGATTTAAGGGCGTTGAAAAATGCTACGCAATCCAAGCGGGTAGAGAAGTGCGCGTAATGGTTAAACCTGAACAAGTAAACGACGCACAAACCTTGTTCTTAGCAAAAGAAATTGCTAAAAAGATTGAACAAGAAATGGAATATCCTGGTCAAATCAAAGTTAACGTTATTAGAGAATGGCGTGCAACCGAATTTGCAAAATAATCAAAAAACCCCGATTAAATCGGGGTTTTCGTTTACAGTTTATTCAAACGATTGACAAAGTAGTTATTGGCGACTATAATTACATTAAAGTTTTAATATTTAAATAGATATACTATTAGGAGAAATTATGAACGCAAATATTCCGGAAATATTCGGCTCTATGGTGTTTAACGACAAAGTTATGAAAGAGCGTTTGCCTAAAGAGGCTTACGACGCTGTTCGTCGTGCCAAAGACGAAGGTAAACCGCTTTCTCACGAGTACGCAAAAAGCGTTGCGTCGGTTATGAAAGAGTGGGCAATAGAAAAGGGAGCAACCCATTTTACCCATTGGTTTCAACCTATGACGGGTATTACTGCTGAAAAGCACGACAGTTTTATTGAGCCTTTCGGTGACGGTGAAGTCATTATGAAATTTTCCGAAAAGTCGCTCGTAAAAGGTGAGTCTGATGCGTCTAGTTTTCCATCTGGTGGACTTAGGGCGACCTTTGAAGCACGTGGTTATACTGCTTGGGACCCGACTTCTTATGCCTTTGTAAAAGACGGCAGTCTATATATTCCTACCGCCTTTTGTTCGTATAGTGGAGAGGCTCTTGATAAAAAGACACCCTTACTCCGTTCAATGGAGGCGTTTAATAAGCAAGCGCTTCGTATTTTAAGACTGTTTGGCAACGACAAAGTTAAAAAAGTTACGCCAACCGTTGGTGCAGAGCAAGAATATTTTTTAATCGATAAAGGAGTTTATGAAAAAAGACTTGACCTTATTCATTGTGGTAGAACGCTATTTGGTGCTCGTCCATCTAAAGGTCAGGAATTAGAAGACCATTATTATGGTGCTATAAAGTCTAGAGTTTCTGCGTTTATGAAAGAGTTAGACGAAGAATTGTGGAAACTTGGCGTGTATGCTAAAACTAAGCATAATGAAGTTGCACCTGCTCAACACGAACTTGCACCAGTATTTACTTCAACCAATATATCTTCTGACCAAAACCAAATTACTATGGAACTAATGAAGAGTATTGCAAACAAACACGATTTGGTATGTTTGTTGCATGAAAAGCCTTTTGCGTCTGTAAACGGTAGTGGTAAGCATAATAACTGGTCTATAAGTACAGATTTAGGTGAAAATCTTTTAGAACCAGGTGATACTCCAAATGAAAACGCACAATTCTTACTGTTTTTACTTGCCGTTATCAAAGCGGTTGACGAATATCAAGATTTGCTCCGTATAAGCGTTGCTTCTGCTGGAAACGACCACAGACTTGGTGCGGACGAAGCACCACCTGCAATAATTTCTATCTATTTAGGTGAAGAATTAGATGCAATATTAAATGCAATTGAAAGCGGAAAAGAATATTTTGCTAAGGAGAAAACCGAACTTAAAATCGGTGTTTCCGTTCTTCCTACTATCCCTAAAGATTCGACTGACAGAAATAGAACTTCTCCGTTTGCATTTACTGGTAATAAGTTTGAGTTCCGTATGGTAGGCTCGTCTACAAACATTGCTTGTCCTAACTTTATTATAAATACAATCGTTGCTGAAGAACTCCGTGTTTTTGCCGATAGATTGGAAAAGGCAAAAGACTTTAACACAGAACTCAACGTTCTTATAAAGGAGACGGTTGCGGAGCATAAACGCATATTATTTAGTGGAAACAACTATTCTAGTGAGTGGCAAAAAGAGGCGAAAAGAAGAGGGCTTAGTAACTATAAAACCACCTTCGACGCACTTCCGCATTATACGGATAAAAAGAACGTGGAACTTTTTGAAAGACACAAGATTTTATCCGAGCAAGAAATTCATTCTAGAATGGAGATTTTGCTAGAGAATTATTGCAACATTATTCACATAGAGGCGCTTACCGCTATAGATATTGCAAGAAAAGAAATTACACCTGTAGTTATAGATTATCAAGGCTTCTTGCTAGATGAATTAAAACTTAAAAAAGATTATGGACAAGTTTCTTTTGTTTTGGAAGAAAGTTTGTTAAAAGAGATATCCGAACTTTCGGAAAAATTCCATTATTCGCTTAATAAATTGATTGCGGACGAAAAGAAATATAAGACCACATGGAGCAATTATAACAAGGCAAAATACTGTAAGACCTCACTATTAAAAGATATGGAAGAGGTTAGAAAATATGCAGACCAAATGGAACTTTTAATTGGAAAAGAGTTCTGTGCGTTCCCAACTTATGAAGATATTTTGTACAGTGTTAAATATTAAAACAAAAAAATGTTTTAACAAACTAATTACAGAATATATATACAAAAGGAGAAAATGCTTATGTACTGTAGTAAATGTGGAAAAGAGATTTTTGACGATGCTATAATATGTCCTGGATGCGGTTGTGCAACGGGAAATCCTTTGCCGTCTAATAAACCAGTTAACGGAGATGCGTCTAGTATTGGGTACGCTATACTAGGTTTTTTCTTTCCATTAATAGGACTGATTTTATTTTTGGTTTGGAAAAACGAATTGCCACTTCGTGCTAAAAGTTGTGGTAAAGGTGCTTTAATAGGTGTGATAACCAACGTTGCGCTATACGTGATTATGATTATTGGGCTTTCTGCGTGTATAGGAATGCTTGCGGGGTTAGAAACAGTCTGTCTTTTGCCGTTTATAATTTAATAAAAACTTGATAAAGAAAGGGCGTTTGGTTGCTTTTTACCACGCCCTTTTTTATTTTTCTTAAAATTACCAAAATTTAATAGATTAAAACTCATAAAAACACTTGTAAATAGCGAGTAAATGTGTTAATATTATTATAATAAATATTATAATAAAAGGCGGATTACAAAAAATTAATGTAATACCGCTTATTATCACGAAAGGAGAGGTTATGTTCAAAATTGTTGACAAAAAAGTGCTTAACCCTACGGTTACTAGAATTGACGTCTATGCACCGTTCGTTGCAAAAAAAGCAGAAGCTGGTCAATTCGTAATCTTAAGAGCGACTGAAGACGGAGAAAGGATTCCGTTAACCGTTGCCGATTACGATAGAGAAAAGGGCACGGTTGCCGTTATTTTCCAAATAGTTGGAGCAACCACTTACACGCTAAATCAGTTAAACGTTGGCGATTATATTGCAGACTTTGTTGGCCCGTTAGGTAATGCAACACATACCGAAGGTCTTAAAAAAGTTGCAGTTGTTGGTGGTGGTGTTGGCTGTGCAATCGCTTATCCTGTTGCTAAAAAGTTGCACGAACAAGGCTGTGAAGTGCATTCAATAGTTGGTTTTAGATGTAAAGATTTAGTTATTCTTGAAGATGAATTTAAGGCGGTTTCAGACAAATACGTTTTAATGAGCGACGATGGAACGGCTGGAACTAAAGGTCTCGTTACGGACGCATTAAAACAACTTATCGAAAGCGGAGAAAATTACGATGAAGTTATCGCAATTGGACCTGTTATTATGATGAAGTTTATTTGTAAACTTACCAAAGAATACGGTGTTAAAACTATAGTTAGTATGAACCCCGTTATGATTGACGGAACGGGAATGTGCGGTGGTTGCCGTCTTACCGTTGGCGGAAAAACAAAGTTTGCGTGTGTTGACGGCCCAGAATTTGACGGACACGAAGTTGATTTTGACGAAGCAATGAAACGTGGCGCAAGTTATAAAGAATGGGAAAGACATAAGTATGAAGAAACTTGTAACCTTTTCAAAAAGGAGGTAAAATAATATGCCTAATATGTCGTTAAAGAAAAACCCGATGCCTCATCAAGACGCAGACGTTAGAAATAAGAATTTTGAAGAAGTTGCTTTAGGCTATACTGTTGAACAAGCTATCGACGAAGCCGAAAGATGCCTTAACTGTAAGCATAAACCTTGCGTAAACGGTTGCCCTGTTATGGTACATATTCCGGAATTTATCGCAAAGGTAAAAGAAAAGGATTTTGAGGGAGCATATCAAATTATTGCTAAATCTTCTTCTCTGCCAGCAGTTTGTGGTAGAGTATGTCCGCAAGAATCTCAATGTGAAAAATATTGTGTTCGTGCAATTAAAGGCGAACCGGTTGGTATCGGTAGATTGGAAAGATTTGTTGCCGATTATCACAATGCTAACTGTAAAGAAAAACCCGTTAAGCCTGAAAGTAACGGTAAAAAGGTTGCTGTTATCGGTTCTGGCCCATCAGGACTTACTTGTGCGGGCGACCTTGCTAAGTTGGGTTATGAAGTTACCGTGTTTGAAGCATTCCATTTAGCAGGTGGCGTTCTTGTTTACGGTATCCCTGAATTTAGACTTCCAAAGACAATCGTTCAAAAGGAAATTGACACACTTAAAGATTTAGGCGTTAAAATCGAAACGAATATGGTTATCGGTAAAGTTATTTCTATTGATGAACTCATTAAAGAATATGACTTTAAGGCTGTGTTTGTTGGCTCTGGAGCAGGGCTTCCTAAGTTTATGAATATTCCTGGTGAAAATCTTAACGGAGTTTTCTCTGCTAACGAATTCTTGACTCGTATCAACTTAATGAAAGCGTATAAAGACGATGCTACAACGCCTATCAAGAAAGGTAAGAAAGTTGTTGTCGTTGGTGGCGGAAACGTTGCTATGGACGCAGCAAGATGTGCTAAGCGTTTAGGCGGTGACGTTCATATCGTTTATAGAAGAACGTTAGACGAACTTCCTGCAAGAAAGGAAGAAGTTGAACACGCTATGGAAGAAGGTATCATATTCGATCTTTTAACCAATCCTGTTGCTATTAAGGGTGACGATAACGGTTGGGTAAACGCAGTTACTTGTATAAAAATGGAACTTGGCGAACCTGATGCATCAGGTAGACGTCGTCCTGTTGAAATTGCAGGCAGTGAATTTGATATTGATGCAGACGTTGTTATTATGGCACTAGGTACTTCTCCGAACCCACTTATTAAATCAACGACTGAGGGCTTAGAAGTTAATAAACACGGCGGTATCATTACTGATGAAAATGGTGCTACTTCCGTTCAAGCCGTTTACGCTGGTGGCGACGCTGTTACTGGTGCGGCTACCGTTATACTTGCTATGGGTGCGGGAAAAACTGCGGCTAAGGCAATAGATGAATATTTAAATAAATAAAATAATGAATTTACCGTCCGTCAAAGTTTGGCGAACGGTAAACTTATGATTATAGCTAATTTAAGGAGGAAACAATAACATGTTTGATTACAGTGTATTAGACCGTGCAATTGAAAAATTTGGCAATGAAGAAAAGTCACTCATTGCTGTTTTACAAGAAGCACAGGAACATTACAGATACTTACCCAAAGAAATTTTCCCATATTTAGCGGAAAAATTGAACGTTAGTGAGGCTAAAATATTCGGCGTTGCAACTTTCTATGAAAACTTCTCTTTAGAACAAAAGGGAAAATACGTTATAAAAGTTTGTGACGGTACTGCTTGTCACGTTCGTCACTCTGTGCCGATTTTAGAAGCACTCAGAAAGGAACTTGGTCTTTCTGAAGAAAAGAAAACAACAGATGATCTTATGTTTACGGTTGAAACAGTTGCCTGTTTAGGTGCATGCTCTTCAGCACCTGCAATTACCTTAAATAATGAAATTTATCCTACAATGACACCAGAAACAGCGGTTGCGCTTGTTAAGTCAATCAAGGAAAAGGAGGGTAAATAATGCTTAAGTCTAAAGAAGAATTACAAGCTTTGCGCTCTCAAGTCAAAGCAAGAATGGATGCAGAGATTAAGAGAATTATCGTTTGCGCAGGTGCAGGTTGCGTTTCAAAGGGTGCACTTAAGATTTACGATAAGTTTGCGGAAATTATGAAAGCAAAAGGGGTTAATTTTTCGCTTGAACTTCAAAAAGAACCGCACTCTGATAGCGTTAGATTAAAAGAAAGTGGTTGTCATGGTTTCTGTGAAATTGGACCTCTTGTAAGAATTGAACCACAAGGTTGGTTATACGTTAAAGTTAAAGTAGAAGATTGTGAAGATATTATCGAACAAACTATTATTAACGGCAAATGTGTTGACAGACTTGCCTATACAGAAAACGGTGAAGTTTATAGAGAGCAAAAGGAAATTCCTTTCTATAAAAAGCAAACTAGATTAATTTTGGATAATTGTGATAAAATTGACGCAACATCTATAGAAGAATACCTTGCAACGGGTGGTTATACTGCGCTTGAAAAAGTACTCTTCGATATGGATGCTGAAAGCGTTATTAACGAGATTTCAGAGTCTGGTCTCCGTGGTCGTGGCGGTGGTGGATTCCCTGCTGGTAGAAAGTGGAGCCAAGTTGCTAGACAAAAGAACTTCCCCAAATACGTAGTATGTAACGGTGACGAGGGTGACCCCGGTGCGTTTATGGATAGATCTGTTATGGAAGACGATCCACACCGCTTACTTGAAGGTATGATTATTGCTGGTATCGCTTGTGGTGCTAACGACGGTTATATTTACGTTCGTGCGGAATATCCAAAGGCTGTTGCAAGATTGGAGCTTGCTATTAAGCAAGCAACCGAACTTGGTTTGTTAGGCGAAAATATTTTGGGTTCTGGCTTTAACTTTAATATGCACATTAACCGTGGTGCAGGTGCGTTCGTTTGTGGTGAAGGTTCTGCTCTTACTGCATCAATTGAAGGTAAACGTGGTATGCCTAGAACTAAACCTCCTCGTACGGTTGAACACGGTTTATTTGATAAACCTACAGTACTTAATAACGTTGAAACGTACGCAAACGTATCTACTATTATTAACAATGGTAGCGAATGGTTTAAGAAAATCGGTACGGAAAATTCAACAGGAACAAAAACTTTTGCTCTTACTGGTAATATCAAAAACGCAGGCCTTATAGAAGTACCTATGGGAACAACTCTCCGTGAGGTTATTTTTGATATTGGTGGTGGAATGAGAGACGGCGGGGAATTTAAAGCCGTTCAAATTGGTGGCCCGTCAGGCGGATGCCTTACCGAAGAACATTTTGATTTGCCACTTGATTTCGATTCGCTTTCTAAAGTTGGTGCAATCATAGGTTCTGGTGGTCTTGTTGTTATGGACAAGAAAACTTGTATGGTAGAAGTTGCAAGATTCTTTATGGACTTTACCCAAAAAGAAAGTTGCGGTAAGTGTGTTCCTTGTAGAGAAGGCACAAAACGCATGCTTGAAATTCTTAACCGTATAGTTGATGGAAAAGGCGAAGATGGAGATATAGAGTTACTTAAAGAACTCGGCGAAGCAATCTCTAAGACGGCGCTTTGCGGTTTAGGTAAAACTGCAGCAGGTCCAGTATTATCTACTATTAAATACTTTGAAGACGAATATAGAGCGCATATTTACGACAAGAAATGCCCCGCAGGAGCATGTCAAAAATTAAAAACGATTAGTATTGATAAAGACCTTTGTAAAGGTTGCTCTAAGTGTGCAAGAAATTGTCCTGTTGGTGCAATCAAGGGTGAAATTAAAAAGCCGTTTGAGATTGACCAAAAACTTTGTATTAAGTGTGGCGCATGTCTTTCTAACTGCCCGTTTGGCGCAATAAAGGAGAATTAATTATGAGTGAATATATGATTATTGACGGTATTAAAGCGGAAATTAACGGCGAAAAGAACGTTTTAGAACTTGCTAGAAAAGTTGGCATAGAAATTCCTGCTTTTTGTTACGATCCAGAATTATCAATCTACGGTGCGTGCAGAATGTGTATGTTCGAGGACGAACGCGGTAGGCTTGATGCGGCTTGTTCAACTATCCCTAAAGCAGGTATGGTAATTAAAACAAACACCGCTAAACTTCGTAAGTATAGAAAAATGATACTTGAATTGTTGCTCGCAAATCACTGTAGAGATTGTACTACGTGTCACATGAGCGGTAAATGTAAACTTCAAGAATTTGCATATAAATTCAATATTGAAAACGTACGTTTTCCCAACAATTCTTGCTCACTTACTTCTGACCAATCTTCTTACAGTATCGTAAGAACTCCAAGTAAATGTATTCTTTGCGGTAAATGTGTTAGAATGTGTAACGAAGTTCAATCGGTTGGCGCAATAGATTACGCTTTCCGTGGTTCAAAAATGAAAATTTCTACCGCATTTGACGGTGATATAGCAAATTCACCATGCGTTGGCTGTGGTCAATGTGCGGCAGTTTGTCCTACTGGTGCTATCACTATCCGTGACGATGCTGACCTTGTATGGCAAGCAATCGGTAATCCCGACGTTGAAGTTTCCGTTCAAGTTGCACCAGCAGTTAGAGTTGGTCTTAGTAAGGAATTCGGCTTTGAAGAGGGTGAAAACGTTATGGGTAAACTCATAACCGCTCTCCGTGAAATGGGCTTTGATAAGGTTTACGATACTAATATCGGTGCAGACCTTACAATTATGGAAGAATCTAACGAACTTATTCACAGAATTACTAAGGGTGGAAAACTCCCAATGTTTACCTCTTGCTGTCCTGCTTGGATAAGATTTGCGGAAGATAAATATCCCGACCTTTTAGATAACATTTCTACTTGTCGTTCACCAATGCAAATGCTTGCATCTACTGTTAAAGCAACGTATGAAGGCGAAAAGAAACATATCCACGTTGCAATTATGCCTTGCTCTGCTAAAAAGGACGAAGCACGTCGTGAAAAGTTTAAGGATAAAGACGGTAATCCATTGGTTGATTACGTTCTTTCTACTCAAGACGTTGTTCGTATGATTCGTGAACACGGTATTCACTTTGCAAGACTTGAAGAATCACTCCCCGACGTTCCATTTAAGGAATACACGGGCGCAAGCGTTATTTTCGGTGCGTCTGGTGGTGTTATGGAAGCGGCTCTTCGTACTGCGGTTGAAACTATTACGGGCGAAAAACTCGGTAACGTAGAATTTAAGGAAGTTCGTGGTATGGAAGGCGTTAAAGAGGCTGAATATGACGTTAACGGTCTTAAAGTTAAAGTTGCCGTTGTTAGTGGACTTAAGAATGCTGCAACAATCTGTGATAAAGTAAGAGCAGGTGAGGCAGATTATCAATTCATTGAAATTATGAGTTGCCCAGGTGGTTGCGTAAACGGTGGCGGTCAACCATTCGTTGATGCATTTACTCGTTCTGCGGTTGATTATAAGGGTATGCGTGCAAGTGGTCTTTATAATACCGACGCTGACATGAGTAGCAGAAAGAGTCACGAAAATTCAGCAGTAATGGCTTTATACGACAATTTCTTTGGTGAAATCGGTGGACACAAAGCACACGAATTATTACACACACATTATGAGCCTAAAAAGAAATAATTAAATAAATAGCAAAAACTGCGTTGCAAAATTGCAACGCAGTTTTTTGTTTTACACTTTTTCAATTTCTAAAACAGTCAAGGTTTTTTCTTTGACGGTGAACTTTATATTATAGTCGGAAAACCGCATTCCGTACGATTTACCGTCCTCTTGATAGGAAGGGCGGGGGTCGTCCTCTAAGCACTCTTTTAAGGCGGAGAGTTGCTCTTTTGTGAAATATGAGCATATATTATCGGGTAAATTTAAGTTTAATTTGTAATCTACTTGATTATCTGCATAGCCACCGATAGCGTCAGTATGGCAATCGGTAAACGGAAGATATGGTTTAACGTCGTAAACGGGCGTTCCGTCAAGTAAGTCCGCTCCGCCAACAGTTAAGGATATGCACCCGTCAGAAAGAGTGTTTACTGAAATTAGTTTAACTGAAGATAAGCCTATATTGTTTGGACGGAAAGGACTTCTGCTTGCAAAAACCCCTACCTTTTTATTACCACCAAGTCTTGGAGGTCGTACGAGAGGCGTAAAGACGTCTTTATGTGCTTTAGAAAAATCAAAGATTAACCATAAGTGTGAAAAACTTTCAATTTCTCTAAAAGCATTAATATCGCTAAACTCTTTTAAGAACACTATTTCCGATATAATTGATGGGGCACGCCCGCTTTGGCGTGGAATACCAAATTTTTCCTTAAAATCGCTTTTAACAAACGCAATAGGGGTTATAAATTGTTTATCCATTAATAAAAACCTAATAAAAAAACGGCTAATGCCGTTTTTTTTGACTATTTTTTCTTTTGTTCGGGGGAGTTTAGTTTTTGCTTGTAATCTTCAAGAGCGAGAGCGAGTTGGTCGCCACAAGAAGTGTTACTTCTGCATTTGATGCCTTTAAGTGTTGAAATAACTTCGTCAACAGGTTTTCCGTCAACTAACCTTGCAACTGCTTGCAAGTTACCACTACATCCACCGATAAATTTCACGTTTTTAACCGTCATATCATCTGTAACTTCAAATAAGATTTGTCTGGAACAAGTTCCTCTGGTCATGTAAGTTTGCATCTTTATTCTCCTAAAACTTCTAATCAACTAAATTTTCATAAACGGTTCTATAAACGTCCGCTGCTTTTTCGCCCCATTTTTTATAAATATCTTTGGCGATTTGGCGGTTGGGGACTACAAGTTTTAGTTCCAAAACCGGTTGTGCAGGTTCTATAATCTTTAAAAACGCCGTATATGTTCCGTCTTTATTCATAAAGTAATCGGCAACGCATTCTTGTTTTCTGCGATATTTTGCACGGTTGCTTTTTATAAATAAGGAGATTTCTTCACGGGTAGATGCCGGGATATTAATAAAAAAGTTAGCAAGGCAAATTCTTCCATCGGGCGTAATAGTATAAAGAGGTTCGCCTTCGTTACCAATATTATAAATCCAGCCACAGTCTAGTAGTTGGTTTAAAATCGGTTGGCAATCCATATATGCTAACCAGTTGTTCGAAGAGCAACACATATCCAGTACCGTATTTTCTGAAAGGGGTACTTCCATTTTGTCGAAAACGAACAATAATATTAATTTGTTTAATGACGAATCACCTTTGACTTGCATAAACAATAAATCTCCATATTACCTGTTTAATTATATCACAAAAAACAAATTTGTAAAGAACTTTAATGAAAATTTTGCAAAAATATGACAAAAAAAGTTTATAAAGGCGTATTAATGTGTTATAATTACAATGTTATAGTGTTATTTTGGAGGAGAATGCTTTGACTAAAAGAGAAGAATTAGATTTGTTTTTGGAAAGAAGTCAAGATTTAATTACGAGCAAGTATATTTTAGCAGACGTTAAACTTGCTAACTTTTTGAAAGTTATTGCAATGTCAGATACTCTTTTGGCATTATTTCAAAACTGTTTGACCGATTTTGACTATACGTTTGCACAAAAGAAATATTTAGTTAAGGCACAGAACGTATCTGTTGATAAGGGTGAATTTAAAATGCCACCAAATTCGAGAGAATTACTTGCTTTTACTTTTACTGTGCTTGTGGATATTGATGCTAAGCGCATAAACTTCGGTGACTTCTTAAATAAATATTTCTTTGTAGATGGCAGTAGTTTTTCGTCATACAATGCATTTATTGAAAGTATGATTAAGCCATTTGTTGGAGCTGTAAGAGCGCTTATGGAAAGCGTGATTGAAGGTAAACTTCAAGATCCAATCGAAGCGCTTGTTGAAGAAGAAAAACGCCGTGCGGAAGAAAAAGAAAAGCGCGAACTTGAGGCGAGAAAAGAAAAGGAATTACTCCAAAAAGCGTACGGAACAAGCATCAAGACTATAAAGAGTGCACTTATTGAGGATAAAAAGAAGATTACTAAGAGCAAACTGAAAGATAACGCAAAAGAAGAAATCACTTTAATTATAGATATGTTTGCAAACGTAATAGAAAGTGAAGATAAAGACGCTATTAATTACGCTTTTATTGCTTATAAATACCTTGCAAAAAGCAAACCGTTTTTATTTTTTAATAGAATTAGTAAAATATCTAAATGCATTAAGGACGTTGTAAATGGACTTTAAGGAAAAGACTAAACTAAAAAATTACGTTTATCGAGGCAAAATTTTAAATCTTAGAAAAGACCAAGTCCTCTTGCCAGACGGTAACGAGGCTGTTAGAGAAATAGTCGAGCATAGTGGCGGTAGTGCCGTTTATTGTGAAGTAGACGATAAAATTTTGTTTGTTAAGCAATATAGATATGCTTACGCTAGTGAACTTTTAGAACTTCCCGCAGGAAAGCGTAACGAGGGCGAAAGCCCTGAAATTACCGCTCTCCGTGAACTTGAAGAGGAAGGCGGTGTTAAGGCGGAAGCTGTGGAGAAAATGTTTGAAATTTATCCATCTCCTGGTTACACTAACGAGAAAATTTATATTTATAAAGCAATAAACGTTGTAAAGACGAAAATGCATCTTGATGAAGATGAGTTTTTAACTAGCGTTTGGGTGGAAAAAGATAAGGTTAAAGAAATGATTGAAAATGGAGAAATTAAAGATGCAAAAACTTTAATTGCACTCCTACATTTATTGAAGTAGTAAATACAATTTATTAAAAGGACAGGATATTATTTTGAAAAGGACAGACGTAAGAAACGTGGCAATAATCGCCCACGTAGACCATGGCAAGACAACTTTAGTAAACGAAATGTTGAAGCAAGGCGGAATTTTCCGTGATAATCAAGAAGTTATGGACAGGGTTATGGACTCTGGAGATTTAGAAAGAGAGCGTGGTATTACAATTTTAGCGAAAAACACTTCTGCTTTTTATAACGGCGTAAAAATTAATATTGTCGATACGCCAGGGCATGCTGACTTCGGTGGAGAAGTTGAACGTGTTCTTAAAATGGTAAACGGAGTTTTAGTTTTGGTTGACGCATGTGAGGGGCCTATGCCTCAAACGAGATTCGTTATGCAAAAGGCATTAGAACTAAATCATAAACTAATAATTGTTGTTAATAAAATTGACCGTCCCGACGCAAGATTATCTGAAGTCCAAGACGAAATTTTAGAGCTTTTATTTGACCTTAATGCAAGCGACGAGCAGATTGATAGCCCAATTATTTTTTGCTCTGGCAGAGCGGGGACGGCAAGTACCGATTACAAAGTTCCAGGTAAGGATTTAACGCCGTTATTCGATATGATTGTAAATCATTTTGACCCACAGGAAGTAGATATGGATGCTCCTTTCCAAATGCTCGTTTCATCTATTGACTACAATGAGTATGTTGGTAGAATAGGTATTGGTAGAATTGAGCGTGGTCAAATTGCAATAAATCAAGAAGTTCAAACTTGTAACTATAACGTTACGGGCAAAGAAATGAAAGGGAAAATGGTAAGTATTTACCAAATAGAAGGCTTAAATAGGGTACAAGTTGAAAGTGCTAAAGCGGGCGATATTATCTGCTTTAGCGGATTAGAAAATATTTCGATTGGGGACACTGTATGTTCACCAGAACTGGTTGAGCCTGTTCCTTTCGTTAAAATTTCCGAACCGACGGTAGAGATGCTCTTTTCTGTAAACGATAGTCCGTTTGCAGGAAAAGAGGGGAAATTTGTTACCACTCGTCATCTTAGAGATAGATTATTTAAAGAAATGCTAAAAGACGTTTCTTTAAGGGTTGAGGAAACCGATTCTGCCGACTCTTATAGGGTGTGCGGTAGGGGTGAAATGCACCTTTCAATTTTAATTGAAACTATGCGTCGAGCAGGATATGAGTTCCAAGTAGGCGCGCCAAAAGTTATGTATAAAAATGACGGCGATAAGATTTTAGAGCCGATGGAAAGACTTGTGGTAGACGTTCCCGAAGATAAAACAGGCAGTGTTTTTTCAAGCATGGGCGTTAGAAAAGGCGAACTTTTGCAGATGGAAAATATCGGTAGCCGTATTAGACTAGAGTTTAAAGTTCCTGCGAGAGGCTTGTTTGGATATAAGAGCCAATTCTTGACTGAAACTAGAGGCGAGGGCGTTTTTAATACTCTTTTCTTTGGGTACGAAGAGTTTAAAGGGGAAATCGAAAGGCGTTCTACAGGCTCACTCGTTGCGTTTGAAACGGGCGAAGCAGTAACTTACGGACTTTTCAACGCACAAGGAAGAGGACAACTCTTTATCGGTGCTGGTACACAAGTTTACGAGGGTATGGTCGTGGGTGTTTCTCCTAAAAATGAAGATATCAGTGTAAACGTATGCAAGAAAAAACATTTAACTAATACCCGTGCGTCTGGTTCTGACGACGCACTTCGTCTAGAAACGCCAAAACTAATGAGCCTAGAAGAAGCTATGGAATTTATTAACGATGACGAAATGTTAGAAATAACACCTAAAAACGTTAGAATACGTAAGAAAACCTTAGACACCGAAATGAGACTTAAGCGTAAAGCAAAAGGTTTAGAATAATTTTAATATTTAATAAAAAAAGGCGTTCGCAAATTTTGCGAACGCCTTTTTTTATGCCTTGTAGGTTTTTTTATATTCTGAGGGAGAGACATTAAATCTTTTTTTGAATAGTTTTGAAAATTGTGCAGTGTCGTAAAAACCACACTCTAAGGCTATTTCCGTAATGCTTTTTTGTGTCTTTTCTAGTAGCGTTTGTGCTTTGTTCATTCGTTTTTGTATTATAAACTGTTTTGGGGAAAGTTTAAGATGTTTTGTGAAAATATGCCTAAAATGACTTGCACTGTAATTATACGTTTTTGCTAGGCTTTCTAAAGTTATAGGACTACTTAAATTTTCTTCAATATAGTTATCTAGGTTAGAAAAAATTTTATCAAAACTCTTATTTGTTACTTCTTTTAACGGTCTATTTAGATAAAGAAAAAGCAATTCAAACTGTTTGTCTATTATATCTTCAAAACCGCTTTTTTGTTCAACCATTTCAGTGAGCATGTTTTCTATTAAATTTTTTATTGTATTGTCTGCAGAAAACTTTCCTGTAGGTACGTTTGTTTTATTTTTATCTACGTAAAATCCAATTACCGTATTTACACTATTTAAAAAGTTGATTTCATCGTGTAAGGTCAAAGGGTCTACTATAATTATGTCCCCAGCGCTATAATTAAGAAGTTCTTCTTTATATTTTACAGTGCCTTTTCCCGTTGCGTAATAAACTAATTCATAACAACCGTGTGTGTGAATTGGAACGGAAATAGGTTTTTCGTGTATAACTTTGTAAATAAAATCAATTTTAAAATTCATAATTATTTATATTTTAGCACGACAAATATATAAAGTCAATATAATAGACAAAAAATACAAAAAGTTAAACCAGATAGTAAAAGTAGGAAATGAAAGGGTTTGATATACTATAATTAATAAAATAGGAGGGTATATGGCTACAAATATTTTAGCGATAGACATTGGAGGTTCTAAAATATCCGTTGGGATAATGGATGAACTTGGTAAAATAATCGAAAATCACAAAAGTGTTTTGCCAAAAGAATATGACCAAAATTATATTTTAGATAGTATATACGGATTAATAGAGCCATTAATGAAATATCAACCAAAAGCAATAGGTATTGCCGTGCCAGGACTTACCGATGCGAAGAGTGGGGTTTGGAAATATGCGCCTTTTTCTGGTGTTTCTGAGTTTAGAATATGCGACATAATTTCCCAAAAGACAGGCTTGCCTTGTTTTGCAGAAAACGACGTTAACGTTTGCGCTGTAGGCGAAAAATTTTATGGTTGCACTAAAGATGATGAAAATTTTATTTGGGTTACAATAAGCAACGGCGTTGGCGGAGCAATTTACTTAAATGGTGAATTGTTTGTTGGTAATAGGGGAAATGCAGGGGAAATTGGGCATTTTTACGTAAACGATAAAACTTACGTTTGCGGTTGTGGCCGTCGAGGTTGCTTAGAAACTTTTGCATCAGGGCAGGCGATTTCTAGAGAATATCAAAAGCGTACGGGTAGAATAGTTACGGCAAAGGAGATTTCAGAGTTAGCAAGGAAAGGAGAAAAACAAGCATTAGAAGTATTTAACCGTGCGGGGAGTGCTCTAGGCAAGGCGTTCTCTTATTGTGTGAATTTACTTAACATTAATAAAATAGTGGTTGGTGGCGGTGTTTCTAGTAGTTTAGATTTAATTATGCCGTCTGTGGAAAAAACATTAAAAAAACATGTTTTTGAACAAGCAAACGATAAATTAATCGTTATTCAAACGGCTTTAGGTTATGACGCGGCATTAATAGGTGCAGGCGCATTAGCACAAAAAAATATGAAAATTTTATAAGGAGATATATTATGAACAAACAAGATTTTAAGAACATTTTACAAGATTACGCAAAAGACGTTATTGAGGGAATAGAAAAAAGCGATTTTAATGCGCTTGGCGACATCGTCAAAATGTTTCTAGATGCAAAAGAAAGAGATGCAACTATCTTTACCGTAGGAAACGGTGGAAGTGCTGCAACTGCATCTCATATTTGTAATGACCTATTAAAAGGTTGCGGAGTTTGTGGACACGTTGGATTTAAAACTGAATGCTTATGTGATTCAACGGCAGTTTTAAGTTGTTTAGCAAATGACTTTGACTATGAGAGTGTATTTACCGTTCAATTAAAGGCTAAAGCAAAAAAAGGAGATCTATTACTTGCATATAGCGGTAGTGGAAATTCTCCAAACGTTATTAAAGTTTTGGAATTAGCAAAAGAAATGGGATTGATTACTATTGGGTTTACGGGTAGAGATGGCGGAAAACTTGCGAAAATTTGCGATATTAGTGTAATCGCTCCTAATGAATGTATGGAAAAAATTGAAGACTTCCATATGCTTTATACTCACGCACTATCATACAGTATACAAAAAGCCTTGACTGAAAAATATAGCGAGGATAAATAGTATGAAACTAACAAACGAAGAAAAATTAAACTTGCTTACTCTAAAAGACTGGCACACTTCTTACGGTGCAAACGGGAAGTTGCCCGAAATGATTATGTATGACGGTCCATGTGGGGTAAGGAGAAAGACTCCCGAAGAGAGATGTAACGGCACGGTGCATTGTTACCCTGCACCACACGTAATGGCAAACTCTTGGGATAAAGAAGTTGCTTTTAACGTTGGGCAAGCAATGGCATCTGACTGCATCGATAATGAAATTGACGTAAATCTTTCTCCTGGCATAAACATTAAAAGAACACCTGCATGTGGAAGAAACTTCGAATATTTTTCAGAAGACCCGTATTTGACGGCAGAACTTGCGGGTGAGCAAATACACGGCGTGCAAAGTTTGGGCGTTGCGAGTTCTCTAAAGCATTTTTGTTGTAACAACAGAGAGTGGGATAGGCTTTCGCAAACAAGTGAAGTGGATTTAAGAACGCTTAGAGAAATTTATACAAAAGCTACTGAGCTGATTTTGAAAAAATATCCGCCCAAAACAATAATGTGTGCTTATAACCCTATAAACGGAATAAATTGTGCGGAAAACAAGTTTATTTTGGATGAGATTTTGCGTAAACAATTAGGGTATGACGGGGTTATCATATCCGATTGGGACGCCGTTCATGACCCAGGCATGGCGCTTAAAGCAACACTCGACATTGTTTGTACTTTTGAAACGGATACGATTGAATTAAGAAGAAAATCTTTAGAAAATGGCATTATTACTCAAGAAGAAATTGATGCCGCTGCAGATAGAATTGTTAAACTTTGCGAATTTGTAAGCGAGAGTAGAAAAACTCGCAAATCTTTAGATAAAGAAAAGCGTGCGGAAATTGCTATCGACGGCGCAAGAAAGGGTATAGTTTTATTAAAGAATGAAAACAACGTTTTGCCTATTCCTAAGGGCAAGAAAATTTCGCTTTTTGGCGATGCTGTAGATTTTCCATATTATACTGGTGGCGGTAGTGGTGGAACTTTCATTAAAGAAGGTGTTAAAGGACTTAAAGAATGTCTAAATGAAATTTACCCAGATTGTGTACAGTCAAAGTTTAGATTGTTAGGACATACGGGTATGCTTGCCGGAGTAATTTCTAACGTTAGAACTACATATGTTAGAAACGCTATGGACGTTGCTTATGATAGTGACTATACAGTATTGGTTGTTGGTAATACCGCAGACGTTGAAAGCGAAAGTTTTGATAGAACGAGCATTAAATTAGACCCAATGATAGAAAAATCAATTTTATGTTTGGCAGAAATGACAGACAAACTTGTCGTCGTTATAGAAACAGGTAGTGCAATTGATGTTTCTAATTGGATAGATAAAGTTAATGCTGTAATATTTGCGGGCTTTGCAGGGGAAGGAGTAAATACTGCTTTAGCAGAAATTTTAACTGGTAAAACTAATCCGTCGGGTAGACTTTCAGAAACTTTCCCAATTAGCGAAAAAGACTTGCCTTGCCCGATTATTTCTGAAAATCCGTTTGTGGATAGATATTCTGAAGGGGTATTTGTTGGTTATAGGCATTACGATACTAAAAAAATTCCCGTTGCCTTTCCGTTTGGATATGGTCTTAGTTACTCAAAGTTTTTTTATTCCGATTTTAAGTGTGAAAAACTTGGAAACACAGATTACAAAGTTTCGCTTATGGTAAAAAATATTTCAGAAGTAGACGGCGGAGACGTTGTTCAACTTTACGTTAGAAATATAGACATGATGGTTGAACGACCAAATAAAGAACTTAGAAGATTTGAAAAGGTTTACTTAAAAGCAGGAGAGAGCAGAAAAATAGAATTTAGCGTAAGTAAAGACTGCTTTGAGTATTTCAACGTTTGCTATAATGCTTGGCATGTAGATAAAGGTAGGTATGAAATTCAAATTTGTAGAGATTGCAATACGGTTGAATTTAGAGAGAAAGTATTGATTGAAGATAATACTATAAGGGATAAAATTTTGTATTAAAACAAACAAAAAATAAAAACGCTTTGCGAAATTTCGCAAAGCGTTTTGGTTTTAATCTTAGAGTTTATCAGGTCAACATGAATGTTGCGAGATATACAACTGCAAGGATCCAAGTAGGAATGCTGATTTCCTTAATTTTGCCGGTGAAGATTGAAACGATAACGTAAGCAATAATACCGTAACCGATACCTTTGTTAATGCTGTAACCTAAGCACATAATGATGAAAGTGATGAAAGCAACAACAGCTTCAGCACTGTCAGACCAGTCAATATCTTTAACACCGCTCATCATAAGAACGCCAACCCAAACTAAAGCAGATGCGGTTGCGCATCTAGGAATGAGTTGAGCAATTGGTGATAAGAACATTGCAATGATAAAGCAAGCGCCAGTAACCAAAGCGGTCATACCAGTTTTACCACCAGCAGCAACACCAGAAGAAGATTCAACGAAAGTTGTAACGGTAGAAGTACCAGCAATTGCACCAGCACAGGTTGCGACAGCGTCTGAAAGCATACACTTGTTCATGTTTAGTGGAACACCCTTTTCGTCAAGCAAACCACCCTTTGAACATGCACCATAGAGAGTACCAATAGTGTCAAATATGTCGATCATACAGAGAGAAAGAGCGGTTGTTATAATAATGAGAACAAGACCACCAGTATTACCAGTAAAGGAAGAGAACTTCCAACCTTCGGTAAATACTTTACCAAAACTTTCTTTGCCCCAAGCGCCAAAAGCGTCAAATGGATTAGAGAAAGTGATTGCTGCGAACATAGCTTTTGCTTCTGCATTGCCGACTAAAGCACCGATTCCGTAAAGAACATAATAGAGAACAGCAGCGCCTAAAAGACCCCAAAGGATTGCACCCTTAACGTTCTTTTTAGAAAGTATAGCGATTAAAAGAACGCCTAAAATAGCAACGACAGCAGGAATAGCTGAAGCAAAAGAAGCACTACCTAAAACGTTGAAAGAAACTAAGGTAACTAAGGTAGCAGATTCGTCAACAATAAAACCTGCTTGTTGGAAACCGATAAAAGCAATAAATAAACCGATACCAACACCGATTGCTTTTCTAACAGCAGCGGGGATAGCTTCAAAAATTTTCTTTCTTGCACCAGTTACGCTAAGAAGAATGAAGATGATACCTTCGATAAGAGTAAATAACATACAGTTAGCGTAGGTAAGACCAGTGTTGCCTAAGATAAGGGAATAAACGAGAAATGCGTTAATACCCATACCAGAAGCTTGTGCTAAAGGCATTTTCGCAACAAGAGCTATTAAAAGCGTACCAACGATAGCGCCGATAGCGGTTGCGATATACATTCCGCTGTAAGAAATGCCAGCAACAGCACTTGCGTCAGAGAAGATGCCTGCATTTACCATGAGAATGTAAACCATAGCCATAAAGGTAGTTAAACCAGCAATAATTTCGGTTTTGATATTACTGCCTGACTTTGTGATTCCAAAGAAACTATCTAATTTAGAAATTTTCTTTGGAGTTTGAGAGTTTTCCATAATATTTCTCCTTTTGTAAAAATTTATAAAAGTATTATAACATATTAGAAAGAGCATTTCAATAGTTTTTCAAAATTTTTTCAAGAAAATTTCAAGCATTCTTTAATAAACTAAAGCGCGCCCTGCAACTTTGTGTGCAGGGCGCGCCCTAGGCTAAGATTGATTAGTTAGTTTTATTTACAACCACAGCCGCCGAATCCGCCTAAGAATCCGCCGTTACCATTTTTACAGCAACAGCAAATCAAAAGGAGAGCCACAGGCAGACAGTAGCAAGAATTGAAGAAACCGTTAAGACAACCGCTCTTGCATAAACAGATAATGAGTAAAATTATCAATATCCAAAGACAGCAGTTGTTTCCGCCTAAAAAGTCGTAACCATTCATAATAATACCTCCAAAGTATATGCAACTCCGCCTATGTATAAATTTTGTTGTGTCGGCGAAGTTTTCTACTATCAATATAAGCAAAAACGCTTTAAAATGTTACAACCACTTTAATTTAATTGCTAAACCTATTTTTTTGTGTTAAAATAAAAAGGCATAAAGTAGTTATTCTAGAAGAAAACTAACTTTTTAAGGGCATAAAAATTTTTACAACGGATATCTTAGAAAAAGAATTCGATTGGAGGCAAAAATGAATAGTAAATTTTTCACGGCAAAAAACGTCGCTCTTTTAGGGATACTGACAGGACTTGTTATCGTTTTGCAACTTTTTGCAAGTGCAATACCTATGTTTGGGGTAACGCTAAACTTTAGTTTAATTCCGATTGCTCTTGCGGGAATAATGATGGGCTGGCTTGGCGGAACAATCGTTGGATTTGCTTGTGGTTTTGTTGTGTTTATAACTATGGCGGTTTTAGGTCAAGAACCGTCTACTGCATTTTTATTTCAAACCGACCCCTATATACTTTCCTTTATGTGTATAGGTAAAACAACTCTCGCAGGCGCTGTTTCAGGATTGCTTTGTAAATATATTTCCAAGTACAATAGAGCAGTTGCCGTTGGTATTAGTTCGCTTATTATTCCTATAATAAATACTGGGGTATATATGCTCGGTATGGTTTTAATGAAATCTTCCGTTGCACAATTTTTAAACTTAGACGTGTCTACTGCAAGTGTCGTTTTTGCAGTGGTTTTCGGTATAATTTGGCTTAATTTTATTGTGGAAATAATAATAAACACCTTATTTACACCCATTCTTTATAGGGTAATAAAGGTTATAGATAAACGTTAGGAAATTAATTATGTTACTTGCAATAGATTTAGGTAATACTAATATTAAATACGGTGTGTTTAACGGGGAAAAACTCGTTGCATCTTTCCGTGTATCTTCTAGAATTTCTAGAACGGCAGACGAATACGGCTCAGTTCTTGTTGGTTTGTTATCTGATAGAGGTATTAAAAAAGGCGATATAGATGGAATTATATTTTCGTCGGTTATTCCTGCATTAAATTATACAATTTGTCATATGTGCGAATACTTTTTTGATATTTCGCCATTAATTGTTGGGCCGGGAATTAAGACAGGACTTAATATAAAAGCTGATAATCCAAGAGAAGTTGGTGCGGATATAATAGTAAATAGCGTGTCTGCATATAATAAGTACGGTGGACCTATCGTCGTAATAGACTTTGGCACGGCAACCACTTTCGACGTTATAAACGAAAAAGGCGAATTGATGGGTGTGGTGATTGCACCGGGTATCAAAACTTCGCTTGAGGGACTAGCGACAAAGACAGCGCAACTTCCTATGGTTGAACTTGATGCACCTAAGACGGTTATAGGTAAAAATACAAAGCATTGTATGCAAGCGGGTTTGATTTTTGGTTTTGCAGGGTTAGTTGAAAATATAATCAGAAAAATCAAAAAAGAAATGGGGCTAACGGAAATTAAAGTTGTTGCTACTGGTGGTTTAGGCGAAATTATAGCCAAAGAAGTAAAAGCAATTAACGTGGTTGATAGAACTCTTACTTTGGACGGGCTTAAAACCATTTACAATTTAAATAAATAAGCATTATTAACACACTTACCCAGTGTGTGGAGGTATATATGAAAAAAGCAGGTGTTGCTATATTAGGTTTAGGTGTTGTAGGTGGAGGTACATACCAAATACTTACCGAAAAGAGAGAATACTTTAAAAAGACGCAAGGCGTGGACTTGACCGTCGAATGTGTTCTTGAAAAAAATATTGAAAGAGCGCTTTCTCTTGGTATTGAAAAAGAAAAAATTGCAAACAGCATTGAAGAAGTTGTTTCAAACCCCAACGTCGATATCGTTGTAGAAGTTATTGGTGGGACAGGCGTTGCAAAAACCTTTGTTACCAAAGCACTTATGAGCGGTAAGACAGTTGTTACTTCTAACAAGGAACTCTTTGCAAAGCATTGGCCTGAGCTTGAAGCTGAAGCTAAAAAAATGAATGCCGGCTTGTTCTTTGAGGCAAGTTGTGTTGGCGGTGTTCCAATTATCCGTACTTTGCAAGAGGGAATGCAAGCAAATAAAATCTTGTCAATCAAGGGTATCATCAATGGCACGACCAACTATATCTTAACTAAAATGGCGTATGAAGGTTGGTCTTATGAAGAGGCATTAAAGGAAGCGCAGAGATTGGGTTATGCTGAATTTAATCCGACTGCAGACGTTGAGGGGTTTGACGCTACTTATAAACTATCAATTCTTTCAAGTTTAGCATTCAATAAAAAGATTTGTATTGAAAACGTTTACCGTGAAGGTATAACTGGAATTAATAAAGAAGACATTGCATACGGAAAAGAAATGGGATATACCTTAAAACTCTTAGGTATCGGTAAAGATACGGAAAACGGAGTTGAAGTAAGAGTTCACCCAACTTTTGTTAAAAACGAAGATCCACTTGCAAGTGTAAATGATTCGTTTAATGCCGTTCACTTAGTGGGTGATGCAGTTGGCGAAATTATGCTTTACGGAAGAGGTGCTG
This sequence comes from Clostridiales bacterium, assembly GCA_015069425.1. Classification (GTDB taxonomy): domain Bacteria; phylum Bacillota; class Clostridia; order Christensenellales; family Borkfalkiaceae; genus UBA1259. The sequence goes on from SVIP01000004.1 coordinate 109,013, forward strand.
GTGCACTCCCTACAGGTAGCGCAATCGTTTCCGACGTAATATTTGCTGCAAAGCACGACCAATATTTCTATGCTAATTTTGAAAACAATCAAAAAGGAAATAAGGCAACAAAATTTGTAAACGACTTTACTTCTAAGTATTACATTAGATTATCCGTTAAAGATATGGCTGGTGTTCTTTCAAAGATTTCAGGCGTTTTTGCTAAAAACAACGTAAGCATTTCTGAAGTTAAACAAGTTTCTTACGAAGACGGCAAAGCACAAATCATCATAATTACTCACGTTTGTGGTGAAAGTCTTGTTAAGAAAACTTTAAACAAGTTGCAAACTCTTGATGAAGTATTTGAAGTAAAGGGAACAATTAGAATAGAAGACTAATTTTGACGGAAAAATACTGCGAAATACTGCGTGTTTTTCTCGGCTACATACCATAAAGTGTATGCACCATCAAAAGAACACTTGTCTTTCTTGTATTTTTCTCGTCAATTGCGTTAAATACTGCGAAATACTGCGTGTTTTTCTCGGTTACATACCGCAAATGTATGTGCTCTCAAAAGAACACTTGTCTTTCTTGTATTTCTCGTATTTTTCTTGTTAAACAACCTTACATTTAAGGAGATATATATGACTCACAACAATTATCAAACAATGGAAATAAAAAAACTTTCGGAAATTTGTAAAAATACTCCAAAATTTACCGAAGAAGTTTATCAAAAGAACGAAGTTAAAAGAGGACTTCGTGACCAAAACGGCGCAGGCGTTGTAACAGGGCTTACCGACATATCTGACGTCATTGCTAAAAAGAAAGTAGACGGTGTTTTAGTCCCTTGTGACGGGGAACTTTATTATCGTAGTATAGACGTTCGCACCATGATTGAAAATTACAATATGGAAATGCGTTCAGGATTTGAAGAGGCAACTTATTTGTTGCTCTTTAATAAACTTCCGACAAAAGAAGAATTAATTGAATTTAAGAAACTTCTTGCAAGTTATCGTAAACTTCCAAGAAACTTTGTTCGTGACGTTATAATGAAAGCGCCTAATAAAGATATTATGAACTCAATTTCAAGATGTATTCTTGCATTGTATAGTTATGACCAACGTGCACTTGACAATTCAACTGAAAACGTATTAAGACAATGTTTAATGTTGACAGCAATGATGCCGATGTTTGCCGTTTATGCTTATAACGCACATATGCACTACAATGAAAACAAGAGTTTATACATACATCGTCCTCGCCCCGAACTTTCTACTGCGGAAAACGTTTTGCACATGCTTCGTCCAGATAGTAAGTATACTGAACTTGAGGCAAGAGTATTAGATATAGCGTTTATTCTTCACGCAGAACACGGTGGTGGTAACAACTCAACTTTTACCACTCACGTTGTTACAAGTGCCGGAACTGACACTTATTCAACTATAACCGCAGCACTTTGTTCACTTAAAGGACCTAAACATGGTGGCGCAAATATTAAAGTTATGGAAATGTTTGCCGACCTTAAAAAGCACGTTTCTGATTGGAATGACGAAGAGGCTATTAAAGCATATCTTGCTAAATTGTTAGCGGGCGAAGCGTATGATAAAGCAGGACTTATTTATGGTATGGGACACGCTGTTTATTCCGTTTCAGATCCTAGAGCAGTTGTATTTAAGGAATACGTTGAAGCACTTGCTAATGAAAAGGGCAGAAAGAAAGAATTTAAACTTTACAGCACAGTTGAAAGACTTTCACAAGAACTCATTTGTCAAAAGAGAAAGGTTGTTAAAGGCGTTGCTGCAAACGTTGACTTCTACAGTGGATTCGTTTATAACATGTTAGGACTTCCGATTGAACTCTTTACGCCTATGTTTGCAGTGTCAAGAGTTGCTGGTTGGAGTGCGCATAGAATGGAAGAACTCTTAAACAACGGTAAAATTATTCGTCCTGCATACGTTTCTACAAACGGTAGAAAAGAATATGTAAAGATTGAAGATAGAAAATAATATTTGTAAAAATAAAACCCCACAATAGCGTACGCTATTGTGGGGTTTTGATATTATCCAAAAATGAAAATCATTGCACTTTTTTGTCAAAACAATCGCAACGGTGAGTACCGACGTATCCCGTGTCTTTACATTTTTCACAAGCATATCTAGGGGACAAGTCGATTAGTGAAATACCCATTGTCGCGAGCAATTTTTCTGCTTTGTTAGTTAAATCTTTCTTTTCACGTTCTAAAGAGTTGATGGCGTCTAAATTATTTGCAATTTCCGCAAACGCCAGGTCTTTTTCTATACTATTGAGTCTACCGTATATATCCATAAATCCGTCGATTTCACTTGCTTTTTCATTATTCTTTTGTGCACGTGAAGTGGCAAGACTTCTCCGTCTTTCATATTCGCGATTATAAGTTTCTTGCGAATCATCTTTAGTAAGTGCTGTTTCCGTAGCGTTTTCAAGGGTAAAGACGCCGTTGTTTTTCCAGTTGCTTAAAATCCCGTTCATGTATGCGGTAGGTGAACTTTTGCCAGAAGAGAGTTTTGCCGCCTCTAAAATCATATCTTCAGAAAAATTCCAACTCTTCCAAACGTTTAAATTCTCTCTGTCCCAAGGATTAGGTCTACGGTTAATTCCAGCAAGTGTAAGCATTTTAGAAATAAATTGGTCTTTTGTTTTTTCCTGCTCAAAGTAGTCGTGTACACTTGAAAGGTCAATTATACCACGTGACCTTAACACTTCGACTAAATCATTCATATCTTGAAGAGTGTTTTTACCTATCTTAAAACAGTGAGAGGCAATAAAACAAAGCGTTTGTTCTTCAAAACCAAAGGATAGCCATTTTTTTGTGTAAGTATCAACTTCCGTGTCTATTACTTCAACGTAAATCGAAAGCAATTTGTTGATTTTTATGGTTAAATCATAGATTGCTTTTTTATTTTTCATATAGTCGCTAATTTCTTCTTTAGAAAAACTTTTTAAAGAATATAGTTCGAGTAAAAATTCGTCTAATTTAGACATACTGCCTTTTTTAAGATTTTTAGCGGCAAAAACAATGTTTTCTTCTTCAAAATTAAGTTCTTGCGTCCATTTTTTTAGATAAGCAGAGTCTTCAATATCAGGCTGACGACGAATAGACATTGCTTTAAGGATTCTTTCAATTAATTCGGTTCTGAGAATATAAGATGCTAGTTCTCTTTCAACCTTTTCAATCGTGTTTATGCCACGATTACCGAAATCTTTTGAAACCTTGGATACGTATCTATATCCGATGTCCGTACCCTTTCTATCTACGCAATACTTAACTATCATAAGCATTGCCTCTGGTTTAATAGAATAAGTTTCCATAATATTAAAGTATTCGCTATACTCATTTGTGGAAATCATACGGTCGGGAATTAGTGCTTGTAAAGACTTAGAAAAGTCAGTGTATTTTTCCGCTTTTATTTTTTTGGGTTTAGCAGAAAAAGATGAGCGAATAGGCTGATATTGTACGGAAAGTGGGGTTTTCGATAAAACAGATACTAGTCCGAATTCTTCCCAATAATTAAAACAACTTAAAACTTTTTCTTCGTCCATATCCAGTGTTTTAGCAAACTCAGCAAGCGACAAATCAAATTTAGGATTTTGACAAATAAAAAGTCCGTAAAGGTAAACCTTAACGGCATCGCCCGAGGAAACGGGGAGATATTCGTTGATAAATGCGTTTTCCACGTCTGTAAAGCCAGCGTTAGAAAATTCTTTTGAATAAGAACAAATCATAATTAATCCTTTATAAATGCCATTTAACGGCAAAAAAAGTAAAAATCGCTTGCATTGAGAGGTATAATATTATATAATATAATAACTATTACTAAATGGTGGGCAAGTCAATGCGCAAAAAGGAATGATGATTTTGCGTAAAAAATATTATAAACGAAACTAGAATAAAAAGCAACTTAATTTGTAAAAATTTTTTGCGGTTGCTTTTTGCGGAAGATAAAAGGAGTGTTATGGCAGGGAATATTTTAACGCCTTCTGCAATATGGAATAATTTTACGATAGAACAAATACCCCAAGCGGAAGTGGTGTCCGAAAAAGTTCAAGATGGAATAATGTTTAGTTATTTTTACCTTGATGGTAGGGAAATAGGTCAAGAAAGAGTTAAAATTTACGGTGTAATGGCGCGAAAAGTCCAACAGACGCTATCACCTGCTATTTTATTGGTTAGCGATTTGGATTGCGGATTTAACGAAGGGTTGATGTTAGATTTTGCCGAACGTGGATATACTGTGCTTTCAGTTGACCTTGCAGGGGAAACTGATGGGGAAAGTAGATTTACTATTTATCCTAATTCAATACATTACGCAAATTATCAAGTTGTTAAAGATAACCTCTATAAAGTTGATGGTGATGCTATTAATACTTGTTGGTTTGAGTGGGCGTGCGTGCTAAAATATGCATTTAAGTATTTAAGTAATCAAATCACGGTAACTAAAGTCGGTTGTTTAGGTTATGGTGAGGCGGGAACGGCACTTTGGCAACTTGCAGGAACAGAAAGTGAACTTTCTTGTGCTGTGTTTGCCTTGAACGCAGGTTGGAACGGTTACCGTGGAATTAATAAGTTTGGCGGAATGGTTGAACCACAGTTTGACGATGATATGTATAAATTCATTGCAGGGATTGAGCCTCAAGCCTATGCAATGCACGTTAAGTGCCCGACATTAATGCTTTCTGCAACCAATAGTAAATTATACGATTGCGATAGAGCGTACGACACCCTTTCAAGGATAGAAAACGTGCGCACTGTAATGCACTATTCTGTTGGGTGCAGTGGGAAAATCAATAGAGAGGGCTACCTTAATGCGGTAAACTTTTTTGAACTTTTCTTAAAGAAAGAAGGGGCAAAAGCAGACGATTTCCCATACGAGACAGATATTATTTGCGATATAAAAGACGGTAAAATTCAAGTAGAAGTTACTCCGTTTTTGAAAAATATAATAGAAGTTGAACTATACGTTGCAGAGGAAAATAATAATCCTAGTTTGCGTTGTTGGCAAAAGTTTTCTAATACAAAAAAAGACGAAAACGGGGTTTATAGATTTGAATATTCTCCGTATCCTGATTCTGGGAACGTAACAATGTTTGCGCAAGCCAAGTATAAAGGCGACTTAGCGGTTGGTTCAAAAATAATAAACAAAAAATTTAACAAAGAAGACGTTTTATTTGCACATAAAACAAATATTTTATATTCTTCTAGAATAAAAAATGCAGATTGTACTTTTTATTCTGCAAAACAACAAGAAAAGTGTAGACTTTTTACAGATAAAAAAGATTTAGTGATAGTTAAAAAAGGTCCTATGAACATTGATGGTGTAACTTGTGATGCGGGATTATTGACTTTTAAGTTGTGCAACAAAAAAGATAAACCATCAGATGGAGCGATGTTAATGTTTGACGTGTATGCTGAGAAAAACAGTGAAATAACCGTCAAATTAATAGCAGACTATTTTGGACAAAAGACAGAATACTTAGTAAAGGTTAACCTTTTAGGTGGAGACGTTTGGCATAACGTTAAACTAGAAACTTCAAGGTTTAAAACTTGCGAGGGTATGGGATTAAAGTCGTTTGAAAAAATTCAAGCAGTTGAGTTTTCAGTAAGCGACGGAGAATTTTTAATAAATAACTTTTTGTGGTTGTAATATGATATACGCGGTTGGAGGAAAAATAATTGCAAGAAAAAATCATCCGTGTGGCGGTAACGAATGGCAAGTAATGCGGACGGGAGCGGATATAAAACTCAAATGCTTAAAATGTGGTAAGGCAATGTTTTTAACGGTTGACCAAACTTCAAAAATGGCAAAAGAATATTATCCGCCAAAGGAGAATGATGATAAAGATTAAAGACAGTCTTGTTGAGTTGGAAATAAAAAAAGCAAGGTCGGATAGAAGATTTCTATTAGCGGTAGCATTTTTTTTGGCTGTAATAATGTTATTTTCAGCACTCAACACGTACGTATTATTTAACGTCTACGTTTTTGGCCCGTCTATGGAAAACACCTTGCAAACTGGTGACGTGCTAATAGTAAACAGATATAAAAAGGTAGAGCGTGGCGATATAGTCGTTATATCTGGCGCAAAAGAAGGGAGCGACGATTGGCTAATTAAAAGGGTGATTGCAGTTGAGGGCGAAACTGTGGAAATAAAAGACGGATACGTTTTTATTAACGACAGAATACTTCATAGCGAGCCGTACGTTAAAGAAATGAAAGTTACTTTTGTGCCTGAAGGACAGCCGTCTAAGATAGAAGTTGGAGAATCGGAAATTTTTTATCTTGGTGACAACCGCTTAAACAGTAGCGATAGTCGTAATTACGGCACTTGCAAAGAAAGTCAGATAGTAGGCGTTGTAGAAGACTGGTCGATTAAAATAAAAAGACCGCTTGGCAAAGTATATAAGTTTTTAGATAGTGCTAGAGCCTTTTTAAGGAAAAACTAAAGGGCTAATTAGGAGAGAATATGATTGAATATTTTAGAGAAGAAGATTTCTTCAAAGCAAAATCGCAAAGAAAGAAAGTGCTTTATTTGTTTTATGCCGTTCTTGCTGTATACGTTATTTTCAGTTTAGGTATGTTTTTGTGGTATAGAACACTGCCTTATATGAGCGGTCAAATAATTAAAGTAAAAGTTATTCATCACGTTATTTCCGTGTTGTTTGTGATATTTACGTTTATTTTTATGGGGATACCGTTTAAGAGAGTAAACAGATACTATAAACTTACACGCAATTTGCTTACGGGGATACGAGAAACTTCTACGGGTAGTTTTTTTGAATATGACGAGACACTTCAAGATAAAGACGGCGTAGATTTCAAGTCATTAGTGTTTATTGAGTGGAATAAGTATAAAAACGACTTTTTTGAAAGAAAGGTTTTGGTTTTTGACGAGCGTGAATTCCCCCAAATAAAAGAGGGGCAGAACGTGACGTACGTTACGCAAGGTAACGTTTTAGTAAGTTATAAGATACTTGAAGAAAATTAGGGAAATAATTAATTTTAGGAGAACAACAATGAAAGCGATAGTAACGGTAATAGGAAAAGACAAGCCAGGCATTATAGCAAAAGTAAGCACTTGTTTAGCAGAAAACAACGTAAACATTGAGGATATAAGTCAAACCATAATGCAAGGTAACTTTACAATGATTATGCAATGCGGTTTTGAAAACGCTAGCCTTTCACTTAAAGAGACAAAAGCAAAATTAGTGGAAATAGGTGAACAAATCGGCGTTTCTATCCACGTTCAACATGAAGATATTTTTAACGCAATGCATAAAATTTAAGGCTAGGGATAATTATGTTCAGTAGAAAAGAAATTATTGAAACCATTAATATGGTTGAAAAAGAACATTTTGACGTTAGAACGATTACAATGGGAATTTCCCTTTTATCGTGTATAAGAGAAGACGCAAAAAAGACGGCTGACCTTTGCTACGACAGAATTTGTAAAAAAGCAGAGCGTATAGTTGCGGTGGCTGAAGATTTAGAGGACGAATTCGGTGTTCCGATAATTAACAAGCGTGTATCAATAACTCCTGCAAGTTTACTCACGTCTTCCTTTTGTGGGAAAGAAGTTGTACTTGCAAAGGCTCTTGACAACGCTGCAAAGACAGTAGGGGTTGATTTTTTAGGTGGATACTCTGCGCTTGTTCAAAAAGGAATGACCAGTTATGAAAAATCTTTCATTGAGAGTATTCCAGAGGCACTTGCCGTTACTGATAGAACGTGCTCTTCTGTAAACGTTGGCTCAAGTAAAGCAGGTATTAATATGGACGCCGTGCGTTTAATGGGCGAAATTATTAAACAGACGGCAGAAAGAACAAAAGATAGAGACGGTTTTGGTTGTGCTAAATTAGTTGTATTTTGTAATGCGGTTGAAGATAACCCATTTATGGCGGGTGCATTCCACGGCTTAAGCGAAGGTGAAACGGTTATTAACGTAGGCGTTTCAGGACCTGGTGTAGTTCATCATGCTTTGACAAAGATGAAAGGTGCATCAATTGAAGAGATTGCTGAAACTATCAAAAAGACAGCGTTTAAGATTACTCGTACAGGTCAACTTATTGCAAACGAGGCGTCAAAACGTCTTAACGCAGAGTTTGGTATAGTCGATTTATCTTTAGCGCCTACACCGGTTATGGGTGATAGCGTTGCGCATATATTAGAGGAGATGGGGCTTGAATCAGTGGGGTGTCACGGAACTACCGCTGCTTTGGCAATGCTTAACGACGCAGTTAAGAAAGGCGGTGTTATGGCAAGTTCTAACGTTGGTGGGCTTTCTGGTGCGTTTATCCCTGTTAGTGAAGATATAGGAATGATTAGGGCGGCGGAAAAGGGTGCAATTTCACTTGATAAATTAGAGGCTATGACTTGTGTTTGTAGCGTAGGTATAGATATGGTTGCTGTTCCAGGGGACACGCCCGCAACAACTTTGTCGGGTATGATAGCAGATGAATCAGCAATCGGTATGATTAATAATAAGACAACTGCCGTTCGTATTATTCCCGTACCAAATAAAGGTGTTGGCGAAAGCGTTGAGTTTGGTGGACTTTTAGGCAGTGCGCCTATTATGAAAGTTAGCCCCTATGGGTGTTCAACCTTTATAAATAGAGGTGGTAGAATGCCTGCTCCAATACATAGCAATAAGAATTAAAGGAAAGGTAATTAATTTGGATAAGAAGTATCTTTGGGCTACTGAAGAAATATATGGTAGCGTTTCCGAGTGGGAAAAGGAATTTGAAGAGGTAAAAAAACGTGTTAGTTTTGAGCATTATAGAGGAAAACTTTCAAATGCTCAAGAATTTTTGGCGTGTATGAAAGAGCAAGAAACAGTTGGCAGAATTTTTGAAAAACTAAGTGTTTACGCAATGATGAAACACGATGAAAATACAAAAGACGCACTTTACGATTCGCTACTTTCAAAGATAACTTCTCTCGGTGCAAAGTTTGGGGCGGAAACTGCGTTTATTATGCCAGAACTTACCGCATTAGACCAAAAGACTTTGCAGTCCTTTATTGAAGATGAAAGATTAAAAGATTACGATTACTTTTTAAAAGGAATTTTGAAAGAAAAACCGCACGTTTTAAGTGAAGCGGAAGAAAAATTGCTTGCCCTTTCTGGCGAGACGTTGTCTAGTTTTAAAGATATTTTTACTAAAATAGATAATGCCGACTTGCCCCTTGGTGAAGTTAGACACGGTAAAGAGAGAATTCCACTTAGTCACGGCTATTATGGTGTAATAATGCACGGGGAAGATAGAAAACTCCGCAAAAAAACCTTTGAAAAATATTATGGGGCATATCTATCTTTGATAAATACCATAACTGCAACCTACTATGGAAACGTTAAAAAGGACGTTTTTTTGGCTAAAGCTAAAAATTACAATTCTGCTTTAGAGCGTGCATTGTTTAATGAGGACGTACCTAAGGTAGTGTACGATAATCTCATTAAGACAGTCAAAAAAGCCTTGCCAACACTACACAAATACATGGCGGAAAAGAAAAAACTGCTTAACCTTAAGACTATGTATATGTACGACGTGTACGTTCCAGTTGTTGAAGGTGCGGAATTAAAGTTAGAATACGAAGAGGCTTATGATTTAGTTGTTAAAGGGTTAAGCCCTTTAGGTAAAGAATATTGCGAACTTTTAGTAAAAGCAAAGAACGAACGCTGGCTAGACGTTTATGAGAGCGACGGAAAGAGAAGTGGAGCGTATAGCGTTGCCGTTTACGATACCCACCCGTACGTTTTATTAAACTACCAAAAAACCACGCACGACGTGTTTACTATTGCGCACGAAATGGGGCATAGTATTCACAGTTATTTTTCTAATCGCACACAGCCTTATTCTAAAGCCGATTACAGAATATTTGTTGCGGAAGTCGCAAGTACGGTAAACGAAGTATTATTAATAAGATATTTGTTAAATACGGAAAAAGACGTAAAACTTAAAAAGTATTTGCTTTCATATTTACTTGAAATGATAAGGACGACTTTGTTTAGACAAACACAGTTTGCAGAGTTTGAACAGTTCGCACACGAAAGTGTGGAAAAGGGTGAGCCTCTAACTAAAGAAAACCTCTCAAATGCATATTTAAAATTAAACAAAAAATATTATGGGAAAGCGGTTAGAAGTCAGGGTTTAATTAAATACGAGTGGGCAAGAATTCCCCACTTTTATAGGGCGTTTTACGTTTATAAATACGCCACGGGAATTATCAGTGCGCTTGCAATTGCGGACAGAATTTTAACCGAAGGTCAACCTGCGGTAGATGATTATTTTGAGTTTTTATCTTCAGGCGGAAAGGATAGTCCTGTAGAACTTCTTAAAATTGCAGGTGTTGATTTAACAAAAACTAAGACGTTTGAACAAGCGTTTAAAGTATTTAGTGATACATTAGAAGAATTCATAAAGTTGTAAACTTTTAGGAGAAAAAATATGGCAAAGGATAACAAGTTAAAACAAAATTTAACGGAAATGCCACACAGTTTAGAAGCTGAACAGGCACTTTTAGGTTGTTTGCTTTTGGATACAAGAGTTCAAGTTGAAGTTGCGGCGTTTATTCAAGAGGAAGATTTCTATGCGGAAAGTCATAAGTATATTTTCAGCGCAATGGAATCTATTATAAAGAAAAACCAACCAGTAGATTTGGTTACGCTTACCGACGCATTGGAAAAACAAGGCACGCTTGAGCAAGCGGGCGGTATTGCATATATAACAGAACTAACAAACGTCATGCCTTCAAGCGCTAACTATCAACGTTATTTAGATATAGTTACGCGTGATAGTTTACTTAGAAAATTAATTAAAGGTTCTGCGGAAATTATTGAAGAGTGCAAGTCAAGTTCTGACAAAGAAACGGCTATTGCGTATGCAGAAAAGACCGTTTACGATATTTCTAACCAAGCGGATACGAGCGAAATGGTTAAAATTGGAAACGTTATTCCTAACGTAATGACAAAGTTTGACGAGCTAAGTAATGATAAGTCGAGTTATAAAGGAATTAAAACGGGTTTTCGCGGTATTGACGGTTTGCTTGATGGAATGCATAATAGCGACCTTATGATTTTGGCAGCTCGTCCTGCAGTTGGTAAGACTTCGTTTGCAATGAATTTAGTTGAAAGCATTGCACTTCAAGGTTATTCTTGTGCTGTTTTTTCTTTGGAAATGAGTAAAGACCAACTTACCGAAAGAATGCTTTGCTCTGTTGCTGGCGTAAGTATGGAAAACGCCAAAAAAGGCAAAATGAATAAAACCGAGTGGCTCAAAATGGCGATGGCAAGAGAAAAACTTTCTAACGCTAAAATATTTATCGACGACTCTGCGGTTATTCGTCCACGTGAAATCATATCTAAGTGCCGTAGATTAAAGAGCCGTTTTGGCTTGGATTTCGTTATGATTGACTATATTCAGTTAATGACGCCTGATAAGAGTAGAAATAGTGATAGCCGTCAAAACGAGATAAGCGAAATTTCAAGAAGTCTAAAGATATTAGCAAAAGAAGTAAACGTACCAGTTCTTGCTCTTTCACAACTTTCCCGTGCGGTGGAAACAAGAAAAGGTAGACCCCAACTTTCCGACCTTCGTGAATCGGGGGCAATCGAACAAGACGCAGATATCGTTATGTTTATTCACCGTCCAGATAAAGGGGCGACTGAAAAGGAAATAATGGAGGGTAAAGTTCAAAAGAACGTTGCGGAAATTATTATAGAAAAACACAGAAGCGGTCCTACAGGACTTGTAAAACTCTACTTTAAGGGCGAATGTACAAAATTCCTTAACCTAAACGAAGATACAGGAGAGCCCGATAGTGATGGAGAAGGGGAAACTAAAAAAACAGTTGTTAAAGCAGTTTCGGATTTTGAAGATTTGCCTGAGCCACCCCCCGAAGCAGAAGAACAACCGCCTGTTTTTAAGTCGGTAGACGATGAGATTTTTTAATATGGTTACCGAGATAAAAAAGATTACCTTAGAAAGTCTATTAGAGGCTAAAGAAATTTTGTTTTCTAGTGGGGTTATAGGTATGCCAACCGAAACAGTATACGGCTTAGCAGCGATAGGGACGGACAGCGAGGCGGTAAAAAAGATTTTTGAAATTAAGGGTAGGCCGTCAGATAATCCCCTTATTGCTCACGTGCATAAAGATTACGATTTAGAAAAACTTATATATATCGATCAAGAATACGCATACAAACTGATTGAAAAGTTTATGCCAGGACCGTTGACGTTAGTGTTCAGAAGTAAAGGTATTGTGTGCAAGGAAGCAACTTGTGGAGGGGATACTTTAGCGATAAGAATGCCGTCGCACAAAGGGGCTCAAGAATTATTAAAAGCAGTTGATATGCCGATAGTTGCACCTAGTGCAAACCTTTCAAAACATACTAGTCCCGTAACGGCAGAACACGTTTATGCAGACTTAAACGGAAAAATCCCATTAATATTAGACGGCGGAAAATGTACGGGCGGAATAGAAAGTACGGTACTAGACGTCACTTCTTCACACCCAAGAATTTTGCGCGCGGGATTAGTTACCAAAGAAATGATTGAAGAGGTTGTTGGGTATTGTGAAATTGCTGAGCATAAAGAGGGAGACAAGGTAAAATCACCCGGTGTAAAATATAAACACTACCGTCCGAAATGCGAAACCTTGCTATTTAAGGAAAACGAGATTAAAGAAATTAAAAAGGCATATCAAGAAGAAGTTGTAAGTGGCGGAAAACCGTATATAATGTGTTCTTCAGTTTTTGCTAAGAACTTTGAGGGTTTTAATCTTTTACAGTTGGGATTGTCGGGAGAAGAGATAGCAAGCAATCTTTACGATAAACTCTTAGAGGGTGAAAAGGTAGCAACGCTTATAATCGGTGTAGAAATGCCAAGTGAAGATGGCGTTTTTATGGGGATTATGAATCGTTTAAGGAAGTCATGCGGATGAAAAAATTTAGAATAACGTTTGTCTGTACGGGGAATACTTGCCGTAGTCCTATGGCAGAGATTATATTAAAACAAAAATTAAAACTAGCCTCGGTTAAGGACGTGCTAGTTACTAGCGCAGGACTTTCAGCGGAAAAAGACGCAAAGATAAGTAAGAATTCCGCAAGAGCCTTAAAAGAATTAGGGTATAAATCATACGGATTTAAATCTAAACAGTTAACGACAAAAATGTTAGAAAGTTCAGATTTGGTTTTATGTATGACTAAGTCGCATAAGGACTGGTTACACGGTTATGAAAACGTGTTTACCGTTTCTGAATTTACTGGGCTAAAAGACGTTTCAGACCCTTATGGCGGAGATTTAAGTATGTATATTAAAACGTCGCATCAAATAGTGGATATATGTGATGCGATACTTGATAGAATTTTGAAATTTAAAGGAGAAAATTAAAATGAAAGTAGCATTTGGTTGTGACCACGGTGGGATAAATTTAAAGCCCGTCCTCATTAAGTTTTTACAAGAAAAAGGCGTTGAATACGTAGATTACGGTTGTTTCGATACCGCATCAACCGACTATAACGAATACGCATTAAAGGTTGCTAATGCCGTTAAAAGCGGTGAATGTGACAAGGGTATTCTCTTTTGTGGAACGGGAATAGGTATGAGCATCGTTGCAAATAAGGTTAAAGGAATCCGTTGCGGACACTGTCACGACGTTTTTTTCTGCTAAAATGACCAGACTTCACAACGACGCAAACGTTATGGCACTTGGTGAAAGAGTAGTTGGACCTGGACTCATGCTTGAAATTGTTGAGGCGTTCTTATTCACTGAGTTTAGTGGTGACGAAAGACACTTAAGGCGTGTAAATAAAATTAAGGCAGTAGAAGAAGAAAACTTTAAGTAGTAAGGTTTTCGTTTTTAACAGAGTTCAAAATAAAAGATTCTTTTTATAAGGAGAAAAGAGGGAAAAGGGTATGGAAAGATTGAGAAAAGCAGTTATTCCCGCAGCGGGATTAGGAACTAGGTTTTTGCCTATTACGAAAGTTATTCCTAAGCCTATGCTTTCGGTATTAGATAAGCCGACTATTCAATACATAGCAGAAGAATTATCTTCTGTAGGAATCGAAGAAATAATAATCGTAGTAAGTCCCGATTCAGATATAATAAAAAAGCATTTTAGCAAGGCAGATGCGTTAAAAGAAAGACTTCTTAGCGATAATAAAATGGATTTATACGAAGTGCTAGAAAAAACAGAAAAGTTTAAAGTTCAGTTTGTCGTTCAAGAAGTTGCTAACGGACTTGCAGGTGCAATTCTTTGTGCCGAGCCGTTTGTTAAAGACCAACCTTTTGCATTGTTATTAGGTGACGAACTAATTTGTGCAGATGGCGAGCAAAAGCCGTGTATGAAACGCCTTGCGGAAATTTTTGAACAAACGGGAAAAAGCGTTATAGCTACCATGGAAGTGTTTGGTGACGACGTTAGTAAATACGGAAATATTGGCATAAGTGACGAAACGGACGGAGTTATGCAGGTAAACGCTATTGTTGAAAAACCGAGCGTAAACGAGGCGTTGTCTAACAATGCAATAATAGGTAGGTACGTTTTATCGGGCGAAGTTATGGGAATGTTAAAGTCTCTTAAACCGCACGGAAACGAGATATATTTAACAGATGCTCTTGATACGCTTGCAAAAGACGGAAAACTTTTGGCAAGTTGTTTTGAGGGCGAAAGATATGACGTTGGGGGTAAATTAGGATACGTTAAAGCAAACGTTGAACTTGCGTTAAAGAGTAAAGAAATCGGAAAGGATTTAAAAGAATACCTCATAGGGTTAGTAGAAAGACTTAAGTAATTTATGTACGACAAAATTTGTAAAACGTGCGGAGCGTCGCTTAGCGAGTTTTATCGCACTTATATGCTAGGCTGTCCAGAGTGTTATAAAAATTTTCACGAAGAGATAGTAAGTGCCTTGAAAAAGATACAAGGCAAGACTTATCACGTAGGAAAAACGCCAAAGGTAAGCAAAGTAGATCGTGAACTTTTTAGCGAATATGAAAGGCTTATTAAAGAAAGAGAAGAGGCGACGATTAGTGGAAAATTCTCTCGTATTAATGATTTGACTGCGGAGATGAACGATTTAGCAGAGGAACTTAAACGAAGGGGGATTTTATAATGTCAACGTTTACCCCCGACCTTTACAAAGGCAATATCGTTATGACGAGAGTGAGGCTAGCTAGAAATTTAAACGGCTATCCTTTCAAGGTTAAAAACACCGTTGCGGCTAGAGAAATAGTTAAAAAGGTCAACCGTGCGCTTGTTCGTTCAGATACTTTTAACCTTTTTTATATGTCAAATTTAAGTGACTTAAAGTTAGAGGCAATGAAAGAGCGTCATCTTATTAGTCAAAACCTAATTGATAACCGAGAATGTGGGGCGGTACTTATAAACCCTGACGAAAGCATCTCGGTTATGATTAACGAGGAAGACGTTATCAGAGAACAGTGCTTTATGAAAGGTTTGCGCCTAACGGAAGCGTATAAAAGACTTGATAAGATTGACGATGATTTAGAAAAAAATTTAAATCTAGCGTATAGTTCAGAACTTGGTTATCTTACTGCTTGCCCAACAAATTTAGGGACAGGGTTAAGAGCGTCGGTTATGCTATTTTTACCCGCACTTACCGAGAGTGGCAAAATAGGCGCACTTGTTAAGGAAGTATCTAAGTTAGGCTTAACAGTACGCGGACATTACGGAGAGGGAAGTGATGCAGAGGGGTATATGTACCAAATAAGTAATGAAGTTACTTTGGGCGTATCCGAAGAGCAAATCCTTAGAGAAGTAGAAAGCACCGTGCAAGACATATGCCGAGCGGAGCGAGATGAAATGGAAAAAATCTTTGCACGAAACGAACTTAAGACAATGGACAGGGCAAGAAAAGCATACGGTATCTTGACTAATGCTGTTATATTAAGTTATGGTGAATTTTTATCGCACGTTGCACTCGTTAAACTCGGTGCAATGATGGGGTATATCAGTATTGATAATATCGAAGAAATTGACGATCTAATAATTAAAGCCCGTCCTGCAAATATTTGTGAACTGTACGGAAAGAGGCTTTCGGCAACAGACCGAGACCTATATCGTGCGGAGTTTGTGGGTAGAAAACTTATAAAATTAAAAGATTAGGGGGAGAGAAATGTATTACGAAACTTTTTCACGAAACGTAAACCAAGTAATAGAATATGCAACCGCTCTTTCTAAAAGATATGGATTAAGATATATCGGCTCTGAGCACATATTGTTCGGGCTTATAAACGTGAGCGAGGGTAGGGCGGCGGCTATCCTTAGAGAAGAGGGTGTTACAAACGAAAGATTTATTTATCTTTTTGAAAAAACAATTGATAAACGTACGGTAATTACTGGTAATATGTTTACCGCAAGGACAAAACGTGTGTTTGAAAACGCTGTGGAGATTTCATTAAAAGCACGTGCTGGATACGTTGGGACAGAACACTTGTTACTTGCCGTTTTAATTGATTCGGACAGTATCGCCGTTGCAATACTAAACGCTCTTAAAGTCAACGTTAAAGCGGTTATAGAGGGGCTTTCCGAAACCTTGTTCGATGGTATTGATGAGGAAGAAGAGGAAGAGCAAGACCAATTAGCCTCTGCTTATAACGTAGGAAGAAGTGCATCTGAGCAAAGAGCAAAAGCCGAAAAAACTTCAGGAAAGGACGATTTAGGCGAACTTTCAAAATTTGGCGTAAACTTAAATAAACAAGCAGAGGACGGTAAGTTAGACCCCGTTATAGGCAGAAAGACGGAAATTGATAGGGTTATTCAAATTCTTTCTAGAAGAACTAAAAACAACCCTGTTTTAATCGGTGAGCCTGGTGTTGGGAAAAGTGCGGTCGTTGAAGGGCTTGCGCAAGCAATAGTAAAGGGGAACGTTCCAGAATTGCTGGCGGATAAAATAGTTTTCTCGTTAGACATTGCAGGTATGCTTGCTGGGGCAAGATATCGTGGCGATTTTGAAGAAAGACTTAAGAAAATTATAGATACAGTTAAACAAAATGGAAGAATTATTTTGTTTATTGATGAAATTCATAATATTGTCGGTGCGGGAAGTACGGGCGAAGGTAATATGGACGCTGCAAACATATTAAAACCAATGCTCTCTCGTGGTGAATTGCAAACTATTGGTGCAACGACTATTGACGAATATAGAAAGTATATTGAAAAAGACGCCGCACTAGAGAGAAGATTTCAACCTGTAATGGTTGAAGCACCTAGCGTTGAAGATACTATTGAAATTCTAAAAGGACTTCGTGATAAGTACGAATCTCACCATGGGGTAATTATTCCCGACGAGGCCATAGTTTCAGCAGTAACTCTTTCGGATAGATATATTAATGATAGATTTTTGCCGGACAAGGCTATAGACTTGATTGACGAAGCATCGTCAAGAGTAAAACTAGATAGTTATAATTCACCTTTTGAAAGCAAGCAAAAAGAAAATGAGCTTAATTCTTTAATTGCCCAACAAAACGATGCATCGCGTAGAAAAGACTTCAAAAAGGCAATGGAACTTGATGAAGAAATATCAAAGGCAAGAGAAGAATTAGAAAAAATAAAGATTGCTAATCAAAAAAACAATGGTGACCGAGACAGATTAATGCTTACATCTGACGATATCGCAAAGGTAGTAAGCAACTGGACTGGCGTACCCGTAGTAAAACTTAACCAAAGCGAAGCACAACAATTGCTTGATTTAGAAGAAGTGCTCCATAAAAGAGTTATAGGTCAATATGATGCTGTGCGTGCGGTGTCTGACGCTATAAGGCGTGCAAGGGCAGGGCTTAAAGATCCAAATAGACCAGTTGGCTCGTTCATTTTCGTAGGACCTACGGGTGTGGGTAAAACCGAACTATCAAAAGCACTTGCAGAAACTGTTTTTGGAAATGAAAATAGCATTATTCGTGTAGATATGAGCGAATATATGGAAAAACACTCGGTTTCTAAAATGGTTGGTGCGCCTCCAGGATATATTGGGTTTGACGAGGCGGGACAACTTACTGAAAAGGTTAGAAGAAAGCCTTATTCTGTCGTGCTCTTTGACGAAATAGAAAAAGCACACCCCGACGTGTTTAATTTAATGTTGCAACTTCTTGACGATGGCAGACTTACCGATAGTAAAGGTAGAGTTGTTAGTTTTAAAAATTGCATAATCATTATGACCTCAAACGTGGGCGCAACAGAAGTTCAGAAAAAAGCGACGCTTGGTTTTGCTGGTGGCGGAAGTGATAGAGATTATGAGAACATGTGTGATAAATATATGGACGCTTTAAAAGAAAAGTTCCGTCCAGAATTCTTAAATCGTATTGACGATATAATCGTGTTCCATAAACTTGAAAAAGAGGATACCGCTAAAATAGCAGAGATACTTTTATCAAGTTTGAGAAAAAGGCTTGCGCTTATGGAAATAACTCTAGAGATTACACCTAAAGCGATGGATTTAATTACTGAAAAAGGTTATGACAGTAATTATGGAGCAAGACCTCTTAAGAGAGTTATTCAAAGAAATATTGAAGATAAACTGAGCGAAGAAATTTTAAGAGGTAGAGTAAAAGAGAACTCAAAAGTAGTTATTGACGCTAACGACAACGAATTTATTTTTGATTGTATTTAAAAAAACAAAAATGAATACCGTATAGGTATTATACTTAAGAAATGATGGAGATTTAGGATTAATAGGACCTAAAATTTAATTTTATGCAAACGGGTATATCAACGGCGTCGCTCTTTTTTAGAAAAACCACTGAGGACGCACTTGAATTTTTAAGTAAAAACAAGGTGGCGTGTGCCGAAGTGTTTTTGGAAAGTTATTGTGAGTATAACTTAGACTTCGGCAAACTATTAAAGCAAAAACAAGGCAACATTGCCGTTCACTCTATTCATACTCTAACCACTCAGTTTGAGCCTCAACTTTATAGCATTAACGAAAGGGCAAAAGCGGACAGTTTTAAACTGTTAGATATGGCTATGCAAGCGGGCGAACAAGTTGGCGCAAAGTATTACACCTTTCACGGTGGCGCAAGATTTAAAAAAACGCCAATTAAACTAGACTTTGAAAGAGTTGGGCGCATTACCCAAGATATTTTAGACGTTTGCAAATCGCACGGTATTACTTTAGCATACGAAAACGTGCATTGGGGATATTATAACTATATAGGTTTTTTTAGTGAACTTATTAAGCGTGTTCCCGAATTAAAAGCTACTTTCGATATTAAGCAAGCAAGACAAAGTGGAATTCATTACTCCGAATACATCAAAGAAATGGGTAGTAAAATTGTTACCGCTCATATATCAGATTATAGGGAAGACGGCAAAATGTGTTTACCTGGTAAAGGCATTACCGACTTTAAGGACGTTTTTACAAGACTTGCTGACGTCGGGTTTGACGGCTCAATTATATTAGAAGTATACCAAAGCGATTATAAAGAGGAAGAAGAACTCTTTGAATCACTTGACTATATCGACAACCTAGCCGAAAAAGTTTTTAAGTAAAAAAGAAAACGGCTTAACGATAATCGTTAAGCCGTTTTTTATATGAGCATTTATAATAATTGTTCAAGTGTTGGGGTTATGGTGGCGGTTAAAATTTCATAGCCTTTTGCGGTTAAGTGTCCGCCGTCTGTAGTGTATTCTGGCTTTATTTCACCGATTGATAGGTCAAAGAGGGGAGTGTATAGGTCTACGAAAGTAAACCCGTATTTTTCGGCAAGTAATTTAATTTTCACGTTGTTGTAGCAGGCTTTTTGGTTGTTTTTGCCCCAGTGCTCTCCGCCCATAGAAGTTAAAGAGAGCAAAACTACTTTAGTGTTTGGTAAATTTTCCTTTATGCCGATAAGAATATTTTCATAATTGTCGAACATTGTGGCGAAGTTGTTTGCACCGATAAGCATTGTTAAAACTTTTGGCTTAAGGTCATAAGCCGAAACTTTTAAGCGTTTTTCTAAGTCAAAAGTAGTGTCGCCACCGATACCGCGGTTAGCCACAAGGTATTGTGGGTAATACTTAGCTACGTCGTAACCATCGGTTAAACTATCACCTAAGAAAGCAACGTCTACCTCATAATCTTGATATTTTAAGTTCTCTTGTTTGTATTGATTTATTTTAGCCGTGCGATAAGCCTCTACTTGCCGTTGCCACTCTTTTTGCTTTTTTGCGTCGGGAATAACTTTAATAAATACGAACAAAGCACAAAAAATAAGAATAATTGATAAAATAATACTTGTTAAAATTAAAAGTTTTCGTTTCATATTTAGAGTATAGCACAAGAAAGTTATCTTTACAAGTGTTTTTTAAATAATAAAAACACATTAAAAAACGCTTGTAAAATATTTATAAATATGTTAATATAATATGGCTTTGGAGACGTAGCTCAGCTGGTTAGAGCGCTTGCTTGACATGCAAGAGGTCATAGGTTCGAGTCCTACCGCCTCCACCAAAAAATTCGACAAGTCTTCACTTGTCGAATTTTTTTGTTATCCAATTTCTAAAAACAACAGTCGGTGTTGACAAAAACATAGCAATTTGATATAATACTAGCAATAAAAGTGGAGAAAATAAATTGAAAAGGCACGCGAGTTTTATTAGGGCTGACCGTACGATTATTTCTGAAAAAGTAAAAGAAGCGTTTTCGTCGGTTATTCCGATTGCACTAATTGTATTAGCACTTTGTGTTTCCGTTTCGCCAATTGAAAGCGGTGTCTTTTTGGCGTTTGTTTTAGGCGTGCTTTTAGTTGTAGTGGGTATGGGGCTTTTTACCCTCGGTGCAGATACGGCAATGACTCCTATTGGTGAGTACGTGGGAACTTCAGTGATGCGTACTAAAAGAATATGGATTATTGCGCCTATCTGTTTTATCGTCGGTGTTTTGATAACCGTTTCAGAGCCTGACCTACAAGTACTTGCTAATCAACTTTCTAATACTATTAATCCGTGGCTTTTAATTTTAGCCGTCGGTGTAGGCGTTGGTGTGTTTTTGGTCATTGCCTTTTTAAGAATAGTATTAAAAATTAGACTATCTTATTTATTAATGATTTGTTACTTGGGCGTTTTCGTGCTCTCGTTTTTCGTACCCGATGCTTTTATTCCATTAGCGTTTGATTCGGGCGGTGTTACAACAGGACCAATGAGTGTTCCGTTTATCATTGCAATTGGTACGGGTGTAGCGGCTATGCGTAGTGATAAGGACGCAGATACCGACGGTTTTGGCTTGACGGCTTTGTGTTCGATTGGACCGATTTTGTCGGTAATGGTGCTTGGAATAATTTTTCAACCTGAAAAAATTGAAACTTCTACAAAAGTTTTGCCAGTTATTAGTGATTCTAAAAAACTTTTGCAATTATATTTAACAGAACTTCCACATTATATGAAAGAAGTTGCAATTGCTCTTTTGCCTATCGTTGTGTTCTTTTTTGTATTCCAATTAGTAGGGCAAAAGGTGCAAAAACAGCAGATTATTAGAATTTTAGTCGGGGTAGTATATACTTACCTTGGGCTTGTTGTGTTTTTGATTGGCGTGAACGTCGGCTTTTTGCCAGTGGGTACTTTTATTGGTAAAACTATTGGTGGACTTTCTTATAATTGGATTATTGTGCCGATTGGCATGCTGGTTGGTTTTTTCGTTGTTGCAGCAGAGCCTGCCGTTCATGTTTTAACAAAACAGGTTTTTGAAATAACGTCAGGTGCAATTCCTCAAAAGGCATTAAGACTTAGTCTTATGATTGGTGTTGCTGTTTCCGTTGGACTTGCAATGCTTAGAATACTTTTAGACATTTCTATAATGAATTTTTTAATTCCGGGTTATGCAATTGCATTAGTGTTTACTTTTATCGTTCCGGAAATATTTACAGCGATAGCGTTCGATTCAGGTGGTGTTGCCTCGGGTGCAATGACGGCAAGTTTTTTAATGCCCCTTGCACTTGGTGTTTGCGAGTCTGTTGGTAGAAATATTGCAACCGAAGGGTTTGGCGTTGTTGCGTTCGTTGCTATGACTCCGCTTATAACTATTCAAATTTTGGGTTTAGTTTATAAAATTAAAACGCATAAACTTAAAAAGATTGAAAAGAGCAAAAATATTGCAGAAGAGGACATTATTGAGTAAGGTGATATTATGTTGGGATTAAAATATCTTATTTTGATAACGCAAAGAGAATATTCAGAAAAATATTTAGATTTTTTTAATCGGCATGGCGTGAATAGAGTGCTTAGCGTACTTTCACACGGCACGGCTAGTGAAAAAACGCTCGATTATTTCGGCATAGAAAAAACTGAAAAAATAACTTTTGAGGCGATGATAAGAGACGAAATAAAAGAGCAACTTGTAAAGGATATGTATATAGAAATGGATATAGGCTCGGCTAATAATGGAATTGCCGTTTTTGTGCCGATAGACGGAATAGGCGGGACTTCGTCGCTAAAGTATTTTGTTGGTGATAATCCAGTTGAAAAAAAGGAGGAAACAGATATGAGTGAAAGTAAAACCGTATTAATAATTACTGTTGTGGATAAAGGTAACACCGATCTTGTAATGGACTCGGCACGTTCAGCAGGTGCGAGCGGTGGTACGGTTATAAGAGCAAAGGGTACAGGAGCAGAACTTGCTAAGTTTTTCGGTGTATCTATAAGTGAAGAGAAAGAAATGGTATATATAGTAGCAGACCGCAGTGACAGAGATAATATTATGCACGCAATCATGGAAAAAGCAGGGAGTAATACCGATGCTCACGGTGTAGTATTCTCTTTGCCCGTTGATAGTGTTGTGGGAATTAAGCGTTTTGAAGATTAATCAGTAAAAGTCTTTAATAAAAACCGCAAGAATTAAACTTGCGGTTTTTTTGTATTGTTTCTGTATTGAACGGGTGTAAATCCCGTTTGTTTTTTAAAAAAAGAGTTAAAATACTTGGGGTCGCTAAAGGAAAGATGGTCTGATATTTGAGATGCTGTCATTGAAGTGTTTTCAAGTAATTGCTTTGCACGTTCGCATTTCAATAAATTAAAAAATTCAAAAATTGTCTGCCCTGTCTGGTCTTTAAAAAGTTTACATACAAAAGATTTGGAATACCCTATATTTTTACACACTTCGTCAAGTTTTAATTTGTCGTTTGCACGTTCAACTAAATGCTGTTTTAATTTGTCGGTTAGTGCACCATAAAAATCGTTTCCAGATAAAAAAGAAAGAGGAGAAGAACTTTTACCAATAAGTTCCCTTAAGGAAAGTAAAATTAAGTGTTCTAATTGCAAAGTGATTATTTGCATACAGCCAAGCGCAGGGTTTTGTATTTGAACTAACTGCTCTTCGCTATTTGTAAAAAAACAGTTGTTTCCTTCTTTTACTATATAATCTAGTATGCTTTTTTGATATTCAGTTGTATTCAAAATTTGTGCATTAAGAGGCTTAATGTATGACGAAAGACATTCAAATCCAATACAAAGCACCTTGTCTTTTTGTTTTTTTTGCAAGTATACGTGCGGAGTGTTGGGTTCTAAGAAAAATAAATGCCCCTCGTTAATTAAGTATTTTTTGCCATTTATTAAACACTCGATTTGTCCCTTTTCAACGTAACAAATTTCCCAAAAATCATGAACGTCTGTGTCATTGCTGAATTTACCTTTATAGTTTCTGTATTCAAGAACGGTAATTTCACCTATCGTTATTAAATTGGCTATTTTATGTCTTAAGTATTTTTTCATGCTATTATTTTATCATATTACATTGTCGATATCAAGAAAAACATACCGCTATTTTCTTTTTTAGAATTGTTTTTGGAATATTTTAGTATAAATGTGGAACATTTTGCGTTTACAACGTATATATAATATGTTTATAATAAATTAAACTTATATTGAGGGATAAAATATGATTGAAACCGTACTTGGTAAAATTTCAGCTGAAAAACTAGGGATATGTTCTGCGCATGAGCACATGTATATAAACATGAAAAAGTGTGTTGATATAACTGGCAACGAGGGGGAAATGTTTTATAACCCCGTTACAGCACAAAATAGATATGAGACTTTTTCCGACCCTTATGCAATACTAGATAATGCGCTTTTGGACAATCCCGTTGATGCGGAAAATGAACTTTTATTATTTAAAAAGGATGGTGGAAACACTATTGTCGATTGTACGCTAGACGAGATAGGGAGAGACCCGTTGGCACTAAGGAGTCTATCGGAAAAAACTGGCGTTAATATAGTAATGGGTTGCGGACATTATTATCATAAGGCGCATTATTCTTACGTAAAAGATGCAAGTGTAGAAGCACTTGCCGACGAAATGCGTAACGACCTTTTAGTTGGTGTTAAAGGCACGGGAATAAAGGCTGGCGTTATTGGAGAAATAGGAACTAGTGCTAATATGAGTGAGGACGAAAAGAAGGTTTTAAAAGCAGGCGGAATAGTGGGTGCTGAAACTGGAAAGGCAATACACGTTCACACCGATTTATATACGGAAAACGGGTTTGAAGTAATAAAAATTTTAACAGCCGAAGGTGTTAAAGGCGAAAAAATCTGTATAGACCATATTGACGTGTGGTTGCGTCCCGATTATATTAAAGGATTGCTTGATAAAGGTGTTTATATTGAGTTTGATAATTTTGGGAAAGAATTTTACGTTTCTAAAGAAAGGCGTTTTGCGTACGATTTAGAGCGTATTGAAGTTTTATATGACTTGATTAAAGACGGATATCAAAAACAAATCTTGATATCCAATGATATATGTCTTAAGACAATGTGGTGTTGCTATGGCGGAAACGGATACTCGCATATCTTAAGGACTGTTAAAAAAATGGCATTAGATAACGGTATAAGCGAAAAAACTTATAACGATATTTTAAGTGAAAACGTAAAAAATTTTTTGAGGTAGTATTATGAATTATCCAACAATTGAAGCAAAAGAGTATGCAAAAAGAATTGAAGTTATCCGTGCGGAAATGGAAAAGAAGAACGTTGACGTAGTCGTCGCATTTTCTAATTTATTGGAAATTGGTATCGTTCGTTATTATTGCGGTTTTGCACCGGTAAACGAAAGTTCTGCAATCATTATCCCGTTAAAGGGACAAGTAGTAGTTTGTAGCGGACAAGCATCTTATGATTATTGCTTGGTTCAAAACAAGTTAGAGGGCAGTCGTATTGCGATTTTACCAGAAATTGGTGAAGTCAGCGGTTTTGAGTACGATACCGCTGGTCAACTTGATTTTAAGGAATTGTTTGAACAAGTTAAAGCGGAAAATCCTTACGTTAAGAAAGTTGGCTTTATCGGAAGACTTATTTTCCCATCGATTATTATGAATAAAATGAAGATGGTTTTCGGCGATTCTGCTATCGTTGACTTTGAAAACGAACATTACGAACAAAGAATTATTAAAAGTCCTGCTGAAATCGAAGTATTAAAGACTAACTGGGAAATGGTTAGCAACGTATTTACTAACGTTGTTCCAAAGATTGAAGTGGGTATGACCGAAAGATACATTGAGGGTATGTTCGTTGCAGAAATGATGAAACAGGGAGCGGAAAGTTACGTTCAATCATTTGCACCAATGGTTGCAACTGGTGAAAAGAACTCTTTTATCAGTATGTGTAGAAATACTCTCCGTCAAATTAAAGAGAGCGAAATTTTAAACTTAGCAGCGGGTGTTTGTTATGAGGGATACAATGGTATAATTTGTTCACCATTAGTGCTTGGCGAAATTCCTCAAAAGATTAAAGATGCAGTTATGTGTGCATATGATGCTCTTAATTTTGCATCTGCAAAAATGAAACCAGGAGTGCCTTGTACTATTGTTTTGGAGGCTTACGAAAGTTATTTAACCAAATACGGTTATATTGATTATTGTCCTTACGGCTCATTACACAGCACTGGTATGTTGGAGTGCGAAGCACCAGTTTTCTCTAAGGCAAACGGCAGAATTATAGAAGAAAATATGGCTATTTGTATCGACGCTTACTTTAAGGGTATGGAATGGGGTAGCTTTAGAGTGGAAGACTGTTATTTAATCGGTAGTGACGGTGCTAAACGTATGACCACGTATAACGATAAAGCACTTCCTAAAATTTTCAAATAATTTAACTATCATTTAAAGGAGAAACAAAAATGAGTAAAGGAAAGAAAAATTGGGTTTTTTGCGACGGATATTTACCACCGCATGGAGATAACCCGGACTTTGAGGGGCACGAAGCATTAATGATGACAAACCTTACTAAAAAGGGTGCAAAAATTAGTTTAACTTTCATTTTTGAAGATAAAGAGCCAGTTTGTATTGAGGACATAAGTCTTGACGCAATGCGTACGACCTGTATTAGATTAGACCACCCAATGGGAAAAGACGGATTTACACTTGGAGAATCCGAACAGTATACCGTTTGGGTTAAAAGTAGCGTTCCAATCTGCGCTTGTTTTGGTAGATTGGACGTTCGTCAAGTCAATATGTCTTACTATAGTGTAGAGGGTTATTCTTTCTAATAACTGAAATTTATAAGTTTTAGTTATTTAAGGAGAAAAATATGATAAGAACAGTTCTTGGCGACATAAAAAAAGAAGAACTTGGCGTTACGACTGCACACGAACACGTGTATTCCGACCTTCGTCCGTTAGTGGACGCAATGGACCCCATCGTATTGAAAGATTTAGCATTAAAGAGTGGGCTAAACGTAATTATGGGGTGCATCCAAACGATTTAGGTTTTCATCGTATTGCTAAAAAGTTTATTAAATTTATAACAAAACATAATCTTTTAAAATAATGCTCTATAGCTAAAAAACATTTTAAGGCTCTCTTTGAGAGCCTTTTTTTATTAGTTTTTCTTTGGGTAAAACAGATAAGTATTCATGAAATTTGTGTTCACGAACAGGCATTGTGGGGTGACGAATATCGTTAAAAATTAGTACTAATGCGGGGGAAATACCCTTGTAATTTTGACAAAAATAATAACCTACTAACTTGTTTTCTTTTATAAGTTTTTTAATGGTTGCGTGATAATTAAAGTAAGACATAATATAAGTATCCTTATTTTTTAATAATATATTTGCTTTTAATAAAAACTTTTGTTATAATTTAATTACTTAAAATTACAAATATTAATTAAAGGAAAGAATATGAATTTAATTATAGTTGGTGTCGGTAAAGTCGGCGAAACTCTAGTTGAGAACTTAATAAAAGAAGAACACGACGTAATGGTTATCGACGTAGATGCGATGAAGGTTAGTAGCGTTGTGAACCGTTTTGACGTTAATGGTGTCACAGGTAATGCGATAGAGAGAAACGTTCTTTTATCTGCGGGGGTTGACAAAGCAGATTTTGTAATTGCTTGTACAAATCGTGACGAAATGAACGTTTTATGTTGTGTTTTGGCTAGAAAACTAGGTGCTAAGCGAACAATTGCTCGTGTGCGTGACCCCGAATATTTTAAGGAAATGGATAATATGAAAGAAGATTTGGGGCTTGATTATTTTTTCAACCCCGAACTTAATACTGCTATTGAAATTTCCCAAGTGCTTAAATTCCCGTCTGCAATTAACGTGGAAAGTTTTGCAGGTGGTAGGGCGAATATGGTTGAATTTTTTATTTCCGAAGATAATCCTATCGTCGGTAAGACTTTGAGTACTATTTCAAAAGAGTACGGAAACAACGTTTTAGTAGGTACTATACAGCGTGGTAACGACGTAATTATACCGCACGGCGATTCGGTAATTAAGAAAAACGACGTTGTATACATAATCGGTGATGAAGCGGAAATATCTCTTTTTGCAAAAAAGATTAAAATGTACAAAAGAAAAATTAAAACTGCTCTCATAATCGGCGGAGGTAAAGTAGGTTATTATCTCGCTAAAGAATTAGCAAGTTCTAATATAAACGTAAAGGTGATTGAAAAGGAAAAACAGCGTGCTCAAGAATTAAGCGAGGCATTGCCTTATTCGACCGTGATTTTGGGCGATGGTACGGACGAGATTGTTTTAGCGGAAGAGGGACTTAAAAATACAGACGCTTGTATTACTCTTACAGGCATGGATGAAGAAAACGTTATAGTTGCCCTTTACGCTACGCAACAAGGGGTTGAAAAGGTCGTTGCTAAAGTGGATAGACCGTCAGTTTTGGGTATGGTTAAGAAGTTGGGATTAGACACTGCGGTGTCTCCAAGACTTGTTATAGCAAATCATATAGTTCGTTTCGTTAGAGCACATCAATCGGATAATGCAAACAACATAGCAACTCTTTATAAATTGCACGATAAAGTTGAGGCGATTGAGTTTACCGTTTCAGATACTTTTGTGGGCGTTAATACCCCTATTAAAAACCTTAAAATAAAAAGGGGAATACTTATCGGTGGAATTGTTCGTGACGAGAAGTTTATTTTGCCAAGTGGTGACACGAAATTTAGAAAGGGAGATAGGGTTATAGTTGTTACTGCTATCAAGCAGATTACAGCCCTAACACAAATATTAAAGTAGTATGAATTACAAGATGATTTTGAGTACGCTCGGCAAAGTTTTGCTAATAGAAGCGTTATTACTTATATTTCCTATGTTGGTTGGGGTTATCTATAACGATGGAACTTTTACCTCCTTTTTAATTCCTGTTATCGCATTGATTGTTTTAGGAACTCCGCTATCTTTAATTAGGACAAAGTATAAATCTATATACGCAAAAGAGGGCTTTATAATCGTTGCCGTTGCTTGGGTAATTTTGTCGCTTATCGGAGCGATTCCGTTTGTTATATCGGGACAAATACCCAATTATATAGATGCGGTTTTTGAAACGGTATCAGGGTTTACGACGACTGGGGCGTCAATACTTGACAGTGATGACTTAATGGGGCTTACAAAGGGTATGATGTTTTGGCGTATTTTTACTCACTGGATAGGTGGAATGGGCGTTTTGGTGTTCGTGCTTGCAATAATGCCTGGTAATACTTCTGGTGCAATGCACGTTTTCCGTGCGGAATCTCCTGGACCGACCGTTGGGAAATTAGTTAGTAAGTTGCGTTTTACCGCTCGTATTCTTTACGGCATTTATTTTGTTATGACTGTTGTCGAAATGATATTCTTGTTATGTGGCGGAAACTCTTTTTATGACAGCGTGTTGCTTTCGTTTACAACTGCAGGTACGGGTGGGTTTGGAATAGAAGTTGACAGCGCGACAAGTTATACTTCATATACTCAAATGGTAATTGCAATTTTCATGTTCTTATTTGCGATTAACTTTAACGTCTACTATTTATTACTCGTTGGTAGCGTGGGAAAGGCGTTTAGAAGTGAAGAACTAAGAAATTTTGTGATAATTGTAGTCTTTGCGACTATAACGATATCGATTAATATATTCGTTAGTATGCGGGAAATATATTCTACTTTTGGAAGCGCGTTAAAACATTCGTTTTTCCAAGTGGCATCTCTATCTTCAACCACGGGATTATCAACGACGGATTTTGATAAATGGCCATCATATTCCCAAGCAATATTGTTGTTTTTAACTATTATGGGTGCTTGTGGTGGTTCTACAGGTGGTGGTATTAAGGTTTCTAGGATTAGCATTTTAATTAAATCTGCGTTTTCAGACTTAAAAAGACTTATAAATCCTCGTTCTGTAGTGTGTACAAAATTTGAGGGGGAAGTTGTTGAAAGGGAAACTGAGCGAAACGTTCGGACGCACTTTATTCTTTGGATTCTTGTTGTTATCGTTTGTGTAGTTTTGCTTAGTATAGATTCTTACGGAGATTTGTTTTCAGATTTTACGGCAACTCTTGCTTGCATTGGAAACGTTGGCCCGGGATTAGGGGCTGTTGGCCCGATGTATAGTTATTCGGAATACTCTTATTTTTCAAAGATTTTGTTGTCTTTTGTAATGCTTGTTGGAAGATTAGAAATTTTCCCAATGTTAATTCTGTTTGTGCCGAGAACTTGGAAAAGAGGATAAAAACTTTAAAAAGTTTTATTTGCCTTAAATGAAAGGCTAAAATTGACTTGAAAATGTTTGACAATTTTCGCGCGTAAATGTTATACTAAAGATACTTAAAATAGTTGTTAATGTTTTTTGCAACTGACGGATAAGCGGGTTACCCGCGGGAAGTAAAAAACAATAGTTTTGTCGACCGTCTGGGCAGTTTGTTTTTCAAACTGCCCAAATTTGTTTTTTTAGGAGATTTTTATGAAGAAAGTTGCCATTATAATGGGTAGTGATAGTGACCTTAAGGTTGTCGAAAAAGCAATTACTACCTTAAAAGATTACGGTGTGGAAACAGAAGTGCACATTTACTCAGCACACCGCACGCCTATAGAGGCAAAAGAATTTACTGCTAGTGCAAGAGACAATGGTATCGGTGTTATAATAGCCGCAGCGGGAAAGGCTGCACACCTTGCGGGTGCGATTGCAGCAAATACTACACTTCCAGTTATTGGTATTCCGATAAAAGCGTCTGCTCTTGAAGGAATTGACGCACTTTTATCTACAGTGCAAATGCCTGCAGGTATACCTGTTGCGACGGTTGCTATAGACGGGGCGGAAAACGCTGCACTTCTTGCGATACAAATACTTGCGGTCGAAGATAAAACTCTTGCTGAAAAGTTGCAAATGGCAAGAGATAGTAAAAAAAGTAAAATTTTAGAAAAAGATAAAGAAATCAACGCTAAGTACAAATAAACGCTTGGCGTTTGGCGGTTGCCAATTTGAAGAGTGAAAGGTAAAACAGTTCACTTTTCTTTGTTTTATACGAGATTTTTTCGGAGGCTTTATGAAAAAAATTAACGAAGAATGTGGGGTTTTCGGTGTGTATGCGTCGGAAGTTCAAAATTTGGCAAGTATGACGTATTACGGACTGTATGCCCTCCAACATCGTGGGCAAGACAGTTGTGGTATCGTCGTGAACGACGGAGGAGTGTTTACCGCAAAAAAAGGGCTTGGCTTAGTTGGTGACGTGTTTACTAAAGAAACGCTTGCTGAACTTGGTCACGGTAAGATTGCTATTGGGCACGTGCGTGCGGGAGTAAAAGGTTCGATTAATATATCTAATGCTCAACCGCTTGTGGTTAACCACGTTAAGGGAAGCATGGCAATATGTTATAATGGTAACATTATTAACAAAAATAAACTTCGTACTGAACTTGAATTGGAAGGCTCAATTTTCCACTCAACAGGAGCAACTGAAGTTATTGCTTATGAGATTATAAAAGAAAGACTTAAATTGCCGTCAATAGAACATGCCGTTTCTTCTGCAATGAATAAATTAGACGGTGCGTATTGCATAGTTGTTATGTCGCCCACAAAATTGATAGCGGCTCGTGATCCACATGGGTTTAGACCACTTTGTTATGGTGTAACCGAAGACGGCTCGTACGTGGTTGCGTCGGAAAGTTGTGCGCTTGACTCTGTAGGTGCAAAACTTGTTAGAGATATTAAACCTGGCGAAATAGTTGTTTTTGATGCGATGGGCGTTCGTTCAATGACAGACCATTGCGATAAAGTAAAAATGTCTTCATGCATATTTGAATTTGTATATAATGCACGTCCTGACTCAGTTATAGATGAATACGCAGTGCATGAGGCAAGACTTGAAATGGGTAAATACCTTGCTAGAAAGTATCCTGTTAAGGCGGACGTTGTAATAAGCGTTCCAGATTCAGGAAACGACGCTGCTTTAGGCTATGCTAGAGAATCGGGTATTCCTTATGAACTTGGGTTTTTGAAAAATAAATATATCGGTAGAACCTTTATTTTCCCCGATCAAAAAGACAGGGAAGACCAAGTTAGAAAGAAACTTAACCCGATAGCCTCGGCGGTTAAAGGGAAGAGAGTGGTTATGGTTGACGACTCGATTGTTAGAGGTACTACCAGTGGTAGAGTAGTTAAACTGCTTCGTGAGGCAGGGGCTACTGAGGTGCACTTTATGGTTTCTTCTCCACCGTTCTTGTTCCCTTGCTATTACGGAACGGATATAAAGAGTAAGGAAGTGCTTATTGCTAATAATCATAGCGTGGAAGAAATTAAAGATATGGTTGGAGTTGATAGTTTAGGGTACTTAGATTTAGAAGACCTTAAAAAGATTGCGACTTTAGGCGGTAAAAACGGTTTCTGTTACGCATGTTTTGACGGTAAATATTCTACTGCAATTCCCGAAGCAGAAGAAAAATGTAAATTTGAAACAAAAATCAATATTGACGAAAAAACAAAACGTCATTAATTTCAAAATAGGAGATAATTATGGAAAAGAGTTTTAGTGAAAGTTATAAAGCAGCAGGCGTAGACATTACTGCGGGTTATAAAGCAGTTGAATTAATGAAAAGTCATATTAAAAGAACTATGACTAAGGGCGTTTGCTCAGATATTGGTGGTTTTGGCGGTTTGTTTGAACTAGGCAAAGTGAAAAACCCCGTTTTAGTAAGTGGTACTGACGGTGTTGGTACTAAACTAAAAATTGCTTTTTTAATGGATAAACACAACACTGTAGGTATTGACTGCGTTGCAATGTGTGTTAACGACGTAATTTGTTGTGGCGCTAAACCATTATTCTTTTTAGACTACATTGCAGTAGGCAAGAACGTTCCCGAACGTGTTGCATCTATCGTTGAGGGCGTTGCTGAGGGCTGTGTTCAAGCAGGTTGTGCTCTAATCGGTGGAGAAACGGCGGAAATGCCTGGTTTCTATCCTATTGACGAATATGACTTGGCGGGTTTTTCTGTTGGCGTAGTGGACAAGAAAAAGATTTTGAATAACAAAACAATGAAAGAGGGAGACGTTGTTATTGCTCTTCCTTCAACTGGTGTTCACAGTAACGGTTTTTCATTAGTGAGAAAAGTTTTCGACGTAGAAAAGGCAGATATTAAAACACCTCTTGAAGCACTCGGTGGAAAGAGCCTTGGCGAAACACTTTTAACACCAACCAGAATTTACGTTAAACCTATTTTAGCATTAGTGGAGAAAGTAAAAGTTAAAGCCATTTCTCATATCACGGGCGGTGGTTTTTATGAAAATATTCCAAGAAGTATTCCTGATGGTTTTGGTGCAAAAATCGAAAAGAACGCAGTTAAAATTTTACCTGTATTTGATATGCTTGCTAAAACTGGTGGTATTTCTGAAAGAGATATGTTCAATACCTTTAACATGGGTGTTGGTATGAGTGTAGTTGTTTCAAAAGCAGACGCAGATAAAGCGCTATCTATTCTTCGTTCTAATGGTGAAGCCGCTTACATTATGGGTGAAATCGTTAAGTCTGATAACAAAATTGAAATTTGTTAATAACAGATTTTAAGGAGAAAACCAGTGAAAAAGAATATTAACGTTGCCGTTTTGGTTTCGGGTGGCGGAACTAATTTACAAGCAATAATTGATTTTTCAGCAGAGGGAAAACTTGAAAGCGGAAAAATCGTTAAAGTAATATCTAGCAAAGCGGACGTGTTTGCGCTTACTAGAGCAAAAGATGCAGAAATTCCTACGGCGGTTGTTGAAAGAAAAGGAAAGACGCAAGAAGAGTTTGAAAATGGGATTTTAGAACAACTTGAAAGTTGTAAAGCAGAAGTAATCGTTCTTGCGGGATTCATGAGTATCCTATCTAAAAATTTTACAGATAAGTATAAGGATAGAATAATAAACGTTCACCCTGCACTTATTCCTAGTTTTTGCGGAGAGGGATATTATGGATTAAAAGTTCATGAAGCAGCACTTGCTTACGGTGTTAAAGTTACTGGAGCAACCGTGCATTACGTAAATGAAATTGCCGACGGCGGAGAAATTATTATGCAAAAGGCAGTTAAGGTAAAGGAGAAAGATACTCCCGAAACCTTACAAAAAAGAGTTATGCAAGAGGCTGAGTGGAAAATTTTACCGGCATCACTTGAACTCGTATGTAAAAAGTTGTTAAAGGAGATTTAAAATGAGTGTAGTTAAAGCACAGACAATGGGTAATTTAATAAATGGCAATCCTTACGTTGGTAGGGGAATAGTTATAGGTAAAAGTGAAGACGGCAAAAGCGCATGTATTGCTTACTTTATTATGGGAAGAAGTGAAAACAGCCGTAATCGTATTTTCGTTAAGCAAGGTAAAGACGTTACCATTTATCCTTTTGATGCGGAAAAAGCAGGTGACCCAACACTTATTATTTACTCACCTATTAGAGTTATTGATAATAAACTTATCGTAACTAACGGAAATCAAACGGATACTATTTATGATTTTATCAAAGAGGGCAAATGTTTTAGAAAAGCACTTTCTACTCGTGAATTTGAACCGGACGCTCCTAACTTCACACCACGTATTAGTGGTATGGCAACTTTTGAAGATAAAGATTTTAAGTATTCAATGAGTATATTAAAGGCTGCGGACGATGAGGGAACGGCTTGTAATAGATTTACTTTTGATTACGTTTCTTTAAAAGGAATTGGACATTTTATACATACCTATAAGCACGATGGCAATCCTATCCCTACTTTTGAGGGTGAGCCAGAAAGAGTTCTTCTTCCTAATACGGCAAAAGAACTTGCAGACGATATTTGGGCAAACTTAAACGAACAAAACAAAATTTCTCTATTCGTTAGATATATCGATTTAGAGAGCGGAAAAGAAGACGATATACTTATAAATAAAAACAAATAAAGGTGTTAAACATGAAAGAATTTGAACTTAAATACGGTTGTAACCCCAATCAAAAACCCGCAAAAATTTATATGGCTAATGGTAAAGAACTTCCCGTTACCATATTAAATGGTAGACCTGGATATATTAACTTTTTAGATGCGTTTAATTCTTGGCAATTAGTTAAAGAATTAAAAGAGGCAACGGGTAAGCCATGTGCAACTTCTTTTAAGCACGTTAGTCCCGCAGGGGCTGCTGTAGGTGAAAAACTTTCTGAAGTTGAGAAGAAAGCGTGCTTTGTTGACGACATTGTCGGCTTAGACGATTCTCCTATTGCTTGTGCGTATGCAAGAGCAAGGGGAACGGATAGAATGAGTTCGTTTGGCGACTGGATTGCTCTTTCTGACCAATGTGACGAAGTTACCGCAAACATTATTAAACGTGAGGTTTCTGACGGTATAATTGCACCGTCTTATTCGGAAAAAGCGCTTGAAATTTTAAAAGGAAAGAGAAACGGTACGTATAACGTCGTTCAAATTGACGCTGATTATATTCCTGAAGAAAAGGAAACAAAACAAGTATTTGGCGTTAGTTTCGAACAAGGTAGAAACAACTTTAAGATTGATAGAGAATTAGTTACTAAAGAAATAGTAACGGCAAACAAAAATATGCCAGAGAGCGCAGTGCAAGATTTAATCGTTGCTTTAATTACGTTAAAATATACACAGTCTAATTCGGTATGTTTTGCACATAACGGACAAGCAATTGGCGTCGGTGCAGGTCAACAATCAAGAATACACTGTACACGTTTAGCAGGTAGCAAAGCCGATAACTGGTTCTTGCGTCAAAGCGACAAGGTATTGAATTTACCTTTCTTGCCTACTCTTGGTAGACCAGACCGCAACAACGTTATTGATATTTATATCTCAGATGAATGTGAAGATCTTTTAGTTGAGGGTGTATGGCAAAAATATTTTACAGCAAAGCCCACTTTATTTACTAGAGAAGAAAAGAAAGCCGTTTTATCAAAAATTAGCGGAGTCGCTCTTGGCTCAGACGCTTTCTTCCCATTTAGCGACAATATTGAAAGAGCGGTTAAGAGCGGTGTAAGTTATATTGCAGAGCCGGGCGGTTCGGTTAGAGATGACTTAGTAATCGAGGCTTGCGACAATAACGATATCGTTATGTCGTTTACGGGTATGAGATTATTCCACCACTAATAACGGAGATATAAAATGAGAGTTTTAGTCGTAGGTAACGGCGGAAGAGAACACGCCATTATTCAAAGTTTAAAAAGAAGTAAAAAAATAAAAGAAATATACGCAATTGCAGGCAACGGCGGAATAGCAAACGACGCCATTACCGTGGATATGGACGTTAAAGCAGTAGATAAAGTCGCAGATTGGGCGGTGGAAAATAAAATTGATTTTGCTGTTGTTGCACCTGATGATCCATTGGTTTTGGGTGCGGTTAACCTTTTAGAAGAAAAAGGTATACCTTGTTTTGGACCTAGAAAGGAAGCGGCTATCATAGAAGGAAGTAAAATTTTCTCTAAAAACCTTATGAAAAAGTACGGTATTCCTACAGCTAATTACGAAACCTTTTCAGATATGCAATCAGCGTTTGACTATTTAGAAAAATGCGATATGCCTATCGTTGTAAAAGCCGACGGACTTGCACTCGGAAAAGGCGTAATTATTGCAAACACTCTTGCAGAGGCGAAAGATGCTGTAAAATCCATGATGGAAGATAAAGTGTTCGGTGCGTCTGGAAGTAACGTTGTTATTGAAGAATTTTTAACAGGACCTGAAGTTTCCGTTCTATCATTTACGGACGGCAAAACACTTGTTCCAATGATATCTTCAATGGACCATAAAAGAGCACTTGATAACGACGAAGGGTTAAATACGGGAGGTATGGGCACTGTTGCGCCAAACCCATATTATACTGAAAGTGTAGCAAAAGAATGTATGGAAAAAATATTCTTGCCTACTATGGAGGCAATGAATAAAGAGGGAAGAACCTTTAAGGGTTGCTTATATTTTGGTTTAATGCTTACCCCGAAAGGGCCAAAGGTAATAGAATATAATTGTCGTTTTGGTGATCCAGAAACACAAGTTGTACTTCCTTTATTAAAGACTGACCTTTTTGAAATTATGCAAGCAGTAGCCCAAGAAAGATTGGCGGAAGTGGACGTTAAGTTTAAGAAAAAATCCGCATGTTGCGTTATTATGGCAAGTAAGGGCTATCCTGAAAAGTATGAAAAGGGTTATGAAATAACCTTTAAAACGAGCAGAAAAAACGTTTTCGTTGCGGGTGCAAAACTTGATGGCGACAAACTATTAACTAATGGCGGAAGAGTTTTGGGTGTTACTGCCGTTTCGTTTAACTTAAAGCAAGCAATAAGAAAAGCCTATAAAAAGGTAAATAAAATAAATTTTGAAAACGCTTATTATAGAAAAGATATTGGTAAGCGCGCTCTTAAAGCATACGGAGAAGAAAGATAATGGTATTTAGAATTTACGTTGAAAAGAAAAGTGATTATGCGTTAGAAGCAAACGCATTAAAGAGCGAAATTAAAAATTTCTTAAAAATTAATGGTGTGGAAAGTCTTGCCGTTATAAACCGCTATGACGTGGAAGATATTGAAAAAGATTTGTTTAAAAAATGCATAAACGCAGTCTTTTCAGAACCACAAATAGACGATACTTACTATTCGTTACCTAAAGCAGATTACATTTTTGCGGTTGAACCGTTACCAGGTCAATTTGACCAACGTGCGGATTCTGCTGCTCAATGTATTCAATTGTTTTCAGCAGGTAACCGCCCGATAGTAAAAACTGCTAAAGTGTACGCAATCAATGGTAAATTGACTGAAGAAGAACTTTTAGCCGTTAAAAAACACGTTATTAACCCTGTGGAATGTAGAGAGGCTGACCTTGCGGAAAAGGACACGCTTGAAATCTCTTACGATTTGCCTGAAACAGTTGAAACTCTTAACGGCTTTAACGAATATGATGAAGATGCACTTAAGGTTTTCTTAAAAGACAAAGGGCTTGCAATGGATATTGATGACCTTAAGTTTTTGCAAGCATATTTTAGAAAAGAGGGCAGAAATCCTACCATAACTGAAATAAAGATGATTGATACTTATTGGTCTGATCACTGTCGTCATACTACTTTTTTAACGACTATTGAAAGCGTTGAATTTGAAGATGAACTTGCAGAAAAAATTTATAACGAATATATAGAAACTAGAAAAGAACTTGGCAGAACTAAACCTATTAATTTAATGGATTTAGCAACTATTGCGACTAGATATCACAAGGCAACTGGTGCACTTCCTAAAATTGACGATTCAGAAGAAATCAATGCGTGTACCGTTAAAATTAAGGTAAACGTAGGTGGTGAAGAACAAGACTGGTTGTTGCTATTTAAGAACGAAACACATAACCACCCAACGGAAATCGAGCCGTTTGGTGGTGCTGCAACTTGTATCGGTGGGGCAATCCGTGATCCGCTCTCTGGTAGAAGTTACGTTTATGCTGCAATGCGTGTTACAGGTGCTGGAAACCCCTTGAAATCTTTATCAGAAACAATTAAGGGTAAACTTCCACAAAGAAAAATCGTTACCACCGCTGCGAGCGGATATTCTTCTTATGGTAACCAAATTGGTCTTGCAACGGGCATAGTTGATGAAATTTATCACGAAGGATACGTTGCAAAGCGTATGGAAATCGGTGCAGTTATTGCTGCTGCACCTGCTAAAAACGTACGCCGTGAAGTTCCTGCTAAAGGTGACGTGGTAATTTTACTTGGCGGAAGAACAGGTAGAGACGGCTGTGGCGGTGCTACAGGCTCGTCTAAATCGCATAACTTAGAGTCGCTTGCATCTTGTGGTGCAGAAGTTCAAAAGGGTAATGCTCCAGAAGAGAGAAAACTTCAACGCTTATTTAGGAATGAAGAAGCGTCAAGACTTATAAAGCGCTGTAACGACTTTGGTGCGGGTGGTGTTTCGGTTGCAATCGGCGAACTTGCCGACGGGCTTAATATAGACCTTGACAAAGTTCCTAAAAAATACGACGGCTTAGACGGCACGGAACTTGCTATTAGTGAATCACAAGAAAGAATGGCGGTTGTGGTTGAAGAAAAAGATGCTAAGCGTTTTATGGAGCTTGCAACTAGTGAAAACTTAGAATCAACAATCGTAGCGACTGTTACCGACGACAATAGACTAAAAATGACTTGGAAAGGAAACACTATTGTTGATATTTCAAGGGATTTCCTTAACTCTAACGGTGCGGAAAAGAAAACGGCTGTTAAAGTTACAAAGCAAGAAATGGATAAAAAGGAAATTCCTAATGAGTTTATTGCAGGTGTAAAAGACCTTGCAACCGACCTTAACGTATGTTCAAAGCGTGGATTGTCTGAAAGATTTGACTCTACGATAGGTGCGGGCACTGTGCTTATGCCGTTTGGTGGTAAAAACCAACGCACTCCTATTCAAGCCATGGTTAATAAAGTTTCAGTTGAAAACGGAGATACAGACACTTGTTCGTTTATGAGTTGGGGATATAACCCGTTCGTATCCGAAAAGAGTCCGCTTTACGGAGGATATTACGCAGTTATAGAAAGTGTATGTAAGCTTATTGCAACAGGTGCAACCTTTGACGATACTTACCTCACTTTCCAAGAATATTTTGAGAAACCTAACAAAGACAGTGCTCGTTGGGGCAAACCTTGTTCAGCACTTTTAGGTGCTTTCCGTGCTCAGAGAGAACTTAAACTCTCCGCAATCGGTGGTAAGGACAGTATGAGTGGTTCATTTGAAAATATCGACGTTCCACCAACACTCGTTTCATTTGCCGTAACTACGGATAATCTTGATAGGGTTGTATCTCCGGAATTTAAAAAGACAAACAGCAAAGTTGTATTATTAAAGGCTAAAAAGACGGCGGACGGTCTTATTGATACTTCGGATTTAATTGAAAATTTCCGCTTGCTCGAAAATCTAAACGCACAAAAGAAAATTCTTTCTTGTTATACGGTAACCTTTGGTGGTGTTGCAGAGGCTGTTATGAAAATGGCTTTCGGTAACGGTATCGGCTTTGAGTTTGAAAATCTTTCACTTGAAGAAATTTTTGGATACAACTACGGTGCGTTCGTTGTAGAATTAGAAGAGGGGGCAAGCCTTGATAAGGCTATTTCACTCGGTACAACAACAAATGCGCAAACGTTAAAATATAATGGCGAAGAAATTTCTCTCTCTGTTCTTTTAGGAGAGTATGAAGATAAACTTGAAAGCGTGTTTAAGTGCAATGACGTGGAAAGCTCAAACGGAGAAATTCCTGAAATTGCTTATTCTGTAAACGATTGGAAATTATCACCCACAAAGTTTGCTAAGCCAAGAGTTTTAGTTCCTGTATTCCCAGGCACTAACTGCGAATACGATACTAAAAAGGCTTTTGCTCGTGCTGGTGCAGACGTTGACATTTTCGTAATCAAGAATTTAGTAGACGTTAAAGAATCTGTTGAGGTTTTTGCAAACAAGATTAAAGAAAGTCAAATCATATTCGTTCCGGGCGGATTCTCTGGTGGTGACGAACCAGACGGCTCTGGTAAGTTTATAACTGCGTTCTTTAGAAACAAAGCAATTAAAGAGAATGTTACTGAACTTTTAGAAGTAAGAGATGGATTAATGGGTGGTATCTGTAACGGTTTCCAAGCGCTTATCAAGTTAGGGCTTGTTCCGTACGGCAGAATAACTGATGAAGTTACTCTAGATATGCCGACACTCACCTTTAATACGATTGCAAGACACCAGTCAATGCTCGTTAGAACGAGAATTGCATCAAATAAGTCACCATGGCTCATGGGTATGCAAGTGGGTGATATAGTTACTGTTCCTATTTCACACGGCGAAGGTAGATTTATTGCTCCCGATGCGGTTATAAGTGAACTTATTAAAAACGGTCAGGTTGCAACTCAGTACGTTGATGCGGACGGTAAACCAACTTATGACGTTAAATATAATCCTAACAATTCAATTTTTGCTATTGAGGGTATTACCTCTCCAGACGGCAGAGTATTCGGTAAGATGGGACACTCAGAAAGAACTGGCAATGGTTTATACAAGAACGTTTTAGGTAATTATGATATTAAGATGTTTGAATCAGCGGTTAAATACTTCAAATAATTAGGAGAAAAAAGATGGGGTATAAAAGCGATATTGAGATTGCGCAAAGCGTAACACCAGAGCATATATTAAAGATTGCAGAGTACGCTGGGGTAGACAATAAGTATATTGAGCAGTATGGTAACTATAAAGCAAAGGTGGATTTGTCTTTGCTTAAAGAAAGTAAACGTAAAAACGGTAAACTTATTTTAGTTACTGCAATTACGCCAACGCCCGCAGGCGAAGGCAAGACCACTACGACTATCGGTCTTGCAGACGGATTAAAGAGAATTGGTAAAAACGTAGTAGTTGCTCTTCGTGAGCCATCACTTGGACCCGTGTTCGGTGTTAAGGGCGGTGCCGCAGGTGGTGGATATGCACAAGTAATTCCGATGGAAGATATAAATCTTCATTTTACTGGCGATTTTCACGCAATTGGTGCGGCAAACAACTTGCTTGCCGCTATGCTTGATAACCATATTTATCAAGGAAACGCCCTAAATATAGACCCTAGAAAAATCACTTGGAAGAGATGCGTGGATATGAACGACCGTCAACTTCGTTTTGTTGTGGACGGGCTTGGTGGAAAGGTAAACGGTGTTCCGAGAGAGGACGGTTATGATATTACCGTCGCATCTGAAATTATGGCGGTGCTTTGTTTATCTTCGTCTATCACTGATCTAAAGAATAGACTATCTAACATTATCGTCGGCTATACTTACGATGATAAGCCTGTTACGGCAGGGCAATTAAACGCACAAGGGGCAATGACGGCGCTCTTAAAAGATGCGTTAAAACCAAACTTGGTACAAACTCTTGAGGGTACTCCTGCGTTCGTGCACGGCGGTCCGTTTGCTAACATTGCACACGGTTGTAACTCTGTTATCGCTACTAAAATGGCGTTAAAACTTGGGGATTACGCCGTTACAGAGGCGGGCTTTGGTGCAGATTTAGGTGCGGAAAAATTCCTAGATATTAAGTGCCGTTTGGCGGGATTAAAACCTGATGCGGTAGTTATTGTTGCAACCATTAGAGCATTAAAAATGCACGGTGGACTTGCTAAGAGCGAACTTAATAGCGAAGATTTGACGGCTCTTGAAAAGGGATTACCAAATTTACTTCGCCACGTTCATAATATTAAAGACGTTTATAAACTTCCATCAGTTGTTGCGGTAAACCGTTTCCCAACTGATACTGATAAGGAAATTGAATTAGTTATCGAAAAATGCAAAGAGCTTGGCGTAAACGTTGTTTTATCCACCGTTTGGGCAGACGGGGGCAAGGGCGGAGAGGCTTTGGCAGAAGAAGTTGTTAAACTTTGCGAAAAGCAAAACGACTTTACTTTTAGTTACGAGTCAAATTTAACTATTAAAGAAAAAATAAATAGCGTTGCGACAAAAGTTTACGGTGGCGACGGAGTGATATTTACTCCCGAAGCGGAAAAGCAAATAGCAAATTTAGAAAATTTAGGCTTTGGCGATATGCCCGTTTGTATCGCAAAAACACAGTATTCTTTCTCTGATGATATGACTAAACTTGGTGCACCGAGTGGCTTTAAAATAACCGTTCGTTCGTTAAAGGTCTCGGCTGGCGCAGGCTTTATCGTTGTTTTAACGGGAAATATAATGACTATGCCAGGACTTCCCAAAGTTCCCGCAGCCGAAAAAATTGACGTTTCCGAAGATGGAATTATTACTGGACTTTTCTAAAAATAACAAAATAATAAAACAAAAACACCTGTCATGCCGACAGGTGTTTCATTTATTTAGTTTGTAGTGCAATTTTTACTTTGCGTATATGCCCGATTTTAGTTATTTTTAATAGGGGATACGCATTCCTTTCAAACCTTTCTTTCGCCTTTCACCTTCTTTACGATGCTTGCGACTCTTTGCGTTTTTTAATTTCCCTTATTAAAATTAACACTCGGGTGCTTTGATATTTCGTTTTCACTATTCATTGGTCCGCACCCCCTTGGATAGATTTTCGCTCTTTCCACTCCTTATCTTTATTTTCACCTAGAGCATAACACGGATAGGGCGTTTTGTCAATATGTTTTTAAAAAATTTAATTAAGAAAATTTTTCATAAACCCCTTGTCGAGATTGCTTTTTTATAGTATAATAAAATTTATGGAGAAAAAAAAGAAAGGCTTGATATTTGTTAATCCCTATTTAGTACCAAAAGAAAGTATTTATCAAGCTGAAAGGTTAAAAGAAGAATTTAATAATTTAGGCGTGGATATAGAGATAGTCTCCGACGGCTGTTTTAGGGTGGTAATGGACGGGGATAAAACAAATATAGATTTAACCGCTTCCGATTTTGCAGTTTATCTTGACAAGGATAAGTATTTATCGGAAATTTTAGAAAAAGGCGGACTAAGGCTTTTTAATAAACACCAAGCAGTGCGTGTGTGTGACGATAAGGCACAAACCTATATTGCCTTAGCGGGAAATGGAATAAAGTTCCCCAAGACAATTTTTGGTGCGCTATGCTATAGCGACAGTTTAAAATTAAAAGAAGAGTGGGCGAATATAATTATAGATGAGCTGTCTTTCCCACTTGTCGTTAAAGAAAGTTACGGTTCAATGGGAAAAGGCGTTTATTTGGTAAACGATAAAGAAGAACTTTTATCTGTTATGGAAAAAGTTAAAACGAAGCCACATCTTTTTCAAGAATACATTGCTCACAGAAAAGGGGTGGATGTACGTGTTATCGTTATAGGCGGAAGAGAGGTTGCGTCAATGGAGAGAAGAAATGAAAATGATTTCCGCTCTAACGTGGCGCAAGGCGGTAGTGGAGTAAAGGTTGAGATTTCTGAAAAGTTTAGAATTGTTGCAGAAAGTGTGGCGGAAATTTTAGAATTAGATTATTGCGGTGTGGATTTATTGTATGGCGAAAATAATGAGCCTATAGTTTGTGAAGTCAACTCCAACGCCTTTATAGGTGGAATTGAACAAGCAACAGGTGTAAACGTCGCTAAAAAATACGCAGAACACATCTTTAATACAATATATAAATAGTATAAAATTTAAATAATAGAGAAAAATATGCATAGAAGAGTATTCTATGCTTTTTTATTATCAAAAAATATTTTTAATTTTTTTTAAAAAACCCTTGACAAAAAATAAAATTGATGTATAATAAAATTAGCAGTCAACACAAGAGAGTGCTAACACTCAAATCAAAAGAGTGCTAATAATAAAAAATAAATTAAAAAGGAGAATATATTATGAGAAATTATTTAAGTAGAAGAAACAACGATTTATCGTTCGGTAGATTTTTTGACGATGCGTTCGACGATTTTTTTAAGCCTGTTTTTTATGGCGTTAAAGAATGTTCAATGAAAACAGATATTAAAGAAACGGAGAATGGATATGAACTTATGGTAGATATGCCGGGATTTGAAAAAAAGGATATTAATTTATCGTTAAATAACGGCTATTTGACGGTTGAAGCAAAAAGAGAAGAAAAGGAAGAAAACGATAACTTTGTTAGAAGAGAGAGAAACTTTTCTTGCTCTAGAAGTTTTTACGTTGGGGAGGAGGTAACAGAAGAAGATATTAAAGCCAAATACAATAATGGTACGCTTTCACTTGCGGTTCCAAAAAAAGATAGAAAAGTATTGCCCAAGAGAAATATTGAAATTGAATAGCAATAATCCGACCAAAGCAACCGCTTTGGTCGGATTATTTTTTAAATTTATAAATA
Source organism: Clostridiales bacterium (assembly GCA_015069425.1). Taxonomy (GTDB): domain Bacteria; phylum Bacillota; class Clostridia; order Christensenellales; family Borkfalkiaceae; genus UBA1259. Next base: position 153,469 of record SVIP01000004.1, read on the forward strand.
AATCACTAAAATAAGTTGACTTTTAGCGTTTACTGATTATAATATATTTTAGCACTTGAGCAAAGAGAGTGCTAAATTAAAACGGAGATGAAAAAATGAAACAATTTAAGACTGAATCAAAAAGAATACTAGATTTAATGGTAAATTCGATATATACGAATAAAGAGATTTTTTTAAGAGAACTTATATCTAACGCAAGCGACGCAATAGATAAACTTAAATTTATATCTTTAACCGATACAAAAGTAAATTCGGATTTTAAAATACAAATAACATTGAATAAAGAAGATAGAACCCTTATCATTGAAGATAACGGTATTGGTATGACGGATAAGGACTTAGAGAAAAATTTAGGAACTATCGCTGAGTCGGGAACTCTTGCATTTAAAAAGGAAAATGCGGGGCAAACGGACAACGAACTTATCGGTCAGTTTGGCGTAGGTTTTTATTCTGCGTTTATGGTTGCCGACAAACTTGAGGTTTATACCAAGGCTTACGGAAGTGATAAGGCGTTTAAGTGGAAAAGTAAAGGTGCGGAAGGATATACTATTTCTGAAACAGACAAAGATGGATACGGTACAAAAATAGTACTTTACTTAAAAGCAGATAGTGATGATTTTAAGTATTCGGACTTTTTGCTTGAATATAAAATCAGTTCGCTCATTAAGGAATACTCTGACTACATAAGATATCCTATAATGATGCTTATGACACGTTCCAAAAAGAAAGAGGGGACGCCTGACGATAAGCCTGAATACGAACAAGTACAAGAACTTGAAACGCTTAACAGCATGGTTCCGCTTTGGAAAAAGCCAAAATCTGAAGTAAACGATGAAAACTTAAAGGAATTCTATAAGAATGAATTCCACGATTATCAAGACCCAATAAAGAGTGTTTATGCTAAAATTGAAGGCGCAGTAAATTACGACACGCTTTTATTCGTGCCGTCTCGTGCACCCTTTGATTATTATTCAAAAGATTATAAAAAAGGCGTAAAACTTTACTGTAACGGTGTTATGATTATGGAAAAGTGCGAGCAATTAATTCCTGATTATTTTGGATTTGTTAAAGGGATAGTTGATTCAAGCGACCTTAGTCTTAATATTTCACGTGAAATTTTACAGCAAGATAGACAAGTTAAAGCAATTGCTATCGGCTTAGAAAAGAAAATTTCATCAGAATTAAAGAAAATGATGGAAGACGATAGAGAAAATTATGAAAAACTTTTTGCTGAGTTTGGTCTTTCTATTAAGTTTGGCGTATACGCAGGCTTTGGTATGAATAAAGATAAACTAAAAGATTTCCTTATGTTCTATTCAAGCAAGAAAGAAAAACTAGTTACTCTTTCAGAATACGTTAAAGAAATGCAAGAAGGTCAAAACGATATTTACTATGCTTGCGGAGAAAGTTACGAAAAGATTAAAGATTTACCGCAGATTGAAAAGGCAAGAGACAAGGGCTATGAAATTCTTTTCTTTAAGGACGGTGTGGACGAATTTGTCGCTAAAATTTTGATTGATTATGAAGGAAAGAAGTTTAAGTCTGTTACCGATAGTGACTTCTCTCTTGACAGCGAAACCGAAAAGAAAGAACTTGAAGAGAAGAGCGAAGAATTAAAAGATATGCTCACTGCAATCAAAGATTGTCTAGGCGAAAAGGTAAAAGAAGTTAGACTTACCTCTAAACTTGTAAATTATCCCGTTTGCTTAACGGCAGGTGGTGACGTTTCTATCGAGATGGAAAAAGTATTTAATTCTATGCCAAATGCAGATGGAAAGGTTCGTGCGGAAAAAGTGCTTGAAATCAGTGCAACTCACAAAGTATTAGATTCGCTTAAAAACGCTTTTGAAAAAGATAAAGACCATCTTAAAACGTACGCAACCGTGCTTTACGAACAAGCAAGATTGCTAGAGGGATTAACTATTGACGACGTTACGGGATTTGTTAATTCAATAAACGAAATACTATAAAAATGACAAAAATCCTTAAAAATCGCAAAGGTTTTCAAGGATTTTTTCAGTTAAAAGTTGTATCATTGACTTGATAAAAGTGGGAAAGATTGAAATCTAGGTTAAGGAGTTAAACATGCTATATTTAAAAGGCATTACTAAAGTGTATGAAGTCGCGAGCGGAGACGTGCATGCGCTTAAGGGCATTGATATCGGCTTTAGAAAAAATGAATTTGTTTCTATATTAGGCCCGTCGGGGTGTGGAAAAACAACGACGCTCAATATTATAGGCGGTCTTGATAAGTATACTTCGGGTGACCTTATTATTGCGGGTAAAAGTACTAAAAATTTTACCGAAAAGGACTGGGATATTTATAGAAACCATAGAATAGGGTTTATTTTCCAAAGTTATAATCTTATACCCCATCAAACGGTTTTAGGTAACGTTGAACTTGCACTAACTATTGCGGGTGTTTCTAAAGACGAGCGTGTTAAGCGTGCTAAATCTGCACTTGACAAGGTTGGGCTTAAAGGAGAATATTATAAGCGACCAAACCAACTTTCAGGCGGTCAATGTCAAAGGGTGGCTATTGCCCGTGCACTTGTAAACGAGCCTGATATTTTGCTTGCCGATGAACCAACTGGCGCGTTAGACAGTAAAACTAGCGTCCAGATTATGGATTTAATTAAGGAAATAAGCAAAGAAAAGTTGGTTATTATGGTTACCCATAATGCGGAAATTGCAGAAGAATATTCTTCTCGTATAGTTAGACTTATGGACGGGGAGATTATAGAAGATACCAATCCTTATACCGAAGAAGAAAAGATAAAAGAAAGCGTTAATTTTATCGCTAATGAGAATAAAAAGTTCAAGAAAAAGAACAAAGCAAAAATGAGTTGGTGGACTGCTTTTAAGTTGTCTATTCGTAATCTTTTTACAAAGAAAGGAAGAACGATATTAACTTCTTTTGCAGGCTCAATCGGAATAATTGGTATATCGCTTATTCTTGCCGTGTCACAAGGCACAACTTCGTATATAAATCATGTACAAGAAAGTACGTTGTCTTCTTACCCTATAACCATTGAAACAGAGTCTATGGATTTGACTTCGCTTATGGAATCTTTCATGGGGTTAGGCGGGGGAAAATTTGAGCACGGAAACGACGCTGTTTATGAAAACCCTATTTTAATTGAAATGGCTAACGCGCTTACAACCACGGGCACGAGCAAAAACGATTTAAAGTCTTTTAAAGCCTTTTTAGACGCGGAGATAAAAGATGATGAGTCTTCTTTACATAACGCTATTTCTGGTATTAAATACTCTTATGATCTTGCTTTGCAGATTTATACTAAGGACTCTAAAGGTGTTTTAATAAAATCAGATACGGACGAACTTATGAGAGAAGTGCTTACAAAATACGTGCAAGGTCTAATAAGCAACGGGAATTTTACAGGTTCGTTTGATTCTGGTTCAGAAAGCGTATCTGGTTTTTCGCCCTTTATGCCCAGTACGTCTAGTTTGTGGCAAGAATTATTGTCGGGGATTAACGACGGCGAACTTATTAATAAACTAATTTACGACCAGTATGAACTTATTGACGGAGGCTCTTGGCCAAACGATTATAACGAAGTTGTTTTAATCGTTAATGAAAACAACGAACTTTCTGACCTCACTCTATATGCCTTGGGTTTAATTAGCCAAGAAGAAGTTAATAGTTTTATTGAAGCTTCTGCTAGGGGCGAAACTGTGGAAAGAGATGGCGTTAAGTATTCTTACGAGCAATTACGGAATATGAAGTTCAAGGTGGTTTTACCTGCGGATAAATATCAAAATAGGGGCGACGGCGTATATATAGACACAAGCGAACTTTTAATGGAAAGTCTTTATGAACGCTCTTTAGAATTAAAAATAACGGGGATAATAAAGCCAAAAGCCGATGCTGACGTCGCAATGCTTTCTTCTGGTATAGGATACACAAAACTTTTAACCGAGTATGTTATAAATAAAGCAGACGACAGTGAAGTGGTTAAAGCACAAAAAGGTAATACTAAAATTGACGTTTTGAGTGGCTTGCCATTTGATAGTGCCATTGAACAATTAAGTGATAGCGAAAAGGCGACTGAATTTAAATCCGAAGTTAATAAACTTAGTGAACAAGAAAAAGCTAGTACTTATTTGGAAATTTTATGCTTAAATGCTGAAGAAGAAAATCTAGAAACGGCAATAGAGGGACTTATAACTAGATTTTTAACAGACACTGCCTTTAAGTCGCAAGTGATTGACACGGTGCTTACCCAATACGCTCAACAATTAGGGGTTGAAAAGTCCGTTTTAGAATCATATATGGGGCAAGCAACAGATGAGGAAATTTTAGTTTACGTAACTCCAGTGTTTGAAGTAATGGCAAAACAAAGTATAAAAGCCCAAGTTCAAAAAAGCACAGCTTCTTTAACAGACGAGCAAAAAGCAAGTATGCTTGGCACCTTGCTTGATTCTTTAGAGGATAGAGCTGTTGCCGTTTATTATGATAAATTAACAGAATTTTCTTCATCTAGTTATGAAGATAACTTAATAAAGTTTGGTTGTTTGGATTTAGACGTTCCTTTCACGATAAATATTTATACTTCTACTTTTGAAAATAAAGACGTTATTGCAGAAGTAATTGCAAATTATAATGAATTAGTTGGGGAAGAACAACAAATTCATTATAACGATTATGTTGGGCTTTTAATGTCTTCTGTGACCACTATAATTAATGCAATAACTTACGTATTGATTGCGTTCGTTGCAATCTCACTAATCGTTTCATCTATAATGATTTCTGTAATAGTGCTTATTTCCGTTCAAGAAAGAACTAAAGAAATTGGTGTGTTGCGTTCAATCGGTGCGTCAAAAAAAGACGTTTCAAACCTTTTCAATGCGGAAACTGTTATTATCGGCTTTACTTCAGGTCTTTTAGGCGTGCTTGTGACCTATCTGCTTTGTATTCCTATAAACTTGATTTTACAAGTTTTAACAGGACTATCGACGCTTAGAGCAATTCTCCCATTGGGTGCAGCTATTATTCTTATTGTTATAAGCGTGGTTCTAAACTTTATTGCGGGCTTAATTCCCTCAAGGAGTGCTGCCAAAAAAGACCCTGTCGTTGCACTTAGAACAGAGTAAAAAGAAAAAAGGTGGAGAGAGAAAAAATATTTTTTCTCTCTCTTTTTTTATTTTAAAATTTTATCGCATAAACACTTGACAAAGATACATAATAGTTGTAAAATTGTTTTGAAAGTTAGCAGTTGACGGTAAAGAGTGCTAACAAAAAGCAAACGAAAGTGCTAAAAGGGTGAAAAATGAAACTTTCCGATAGAAAAAGAAAGATATTGCAAATAGTTGTTGATGATTATATTTCAACGGCTCAACCCGTTTCGAGTAAGAGCATTACTGAAAAACACATGAAGGACGTAAGTTCTGCAACTGTTAGAAGTGAGCTTGCTCAGCTTGAGGAATTGGGCTTTTTGTCGCAACTTCACACGAGTAGCGGAAGAGTTCCGTCAATAGAGGCTTATAAACTATACGTTGCGGAATTAATGGATAAAAGCAAACTTACCACAAAAGAAGTTGGGGCTATTAAGTCTGCATTTAAGGACCATGCGGATAATTTGGAGACAGTTGTTCAAAACGCAGTTAAAGTTATTAGCGATTTAACAGATTATACTTCGGTTGGGTATACCTCGCATAGTGATAAAGACAAGATTGTCAAGATTGATATTTTTAGGTATAAACAAAGTCAAGCGCTTTTATTAATCGTTACTGAAAACACTTTAATTAGAGACAAATTTATCAGTATACCTGAAAACATGACCGATGCTCAGATAATAGAGGCGAGCGAACTTATATCTCGTTTGTTTGTTGGAAAAGAGTTTGGCGAAATCATGAAACTTTCTGACGTTATTGCTGAAGAATTCTCTGTTTATCGTGAAATATTTGACAACGTAATGCACGCGATTGAAGATTATATCAGTAATGGAAACGGCAAGGTCGTTATGGAGGGTGAAGGTAAAATCCTTAAAAACCCAGAGTATAGCGATTCGGAAAAGGTTAAAAATTTTCTATCGGTTGTTACCAGTAAAAACAAACTTGCAGGGCTTTTAGCATCAGAGAGCGATAATATTGAAATTAACATTAAAATCGGTGGGGAAGATGGAAAAGAAATTCCCGAAGATTGTTCACTTGTTACTGCAACTTATTCTGCGAGTGGAGTTAAAATTGGAACTTACGGCGTTATAGGACCACTTCGTATGGACTATCAAAAAGTTGTTTCCGTCTTAGAGGGAGTGGGTAAAATTTTGGAAGATATATTAACTAATAAGAAATAAAGGACGTTTGAAATGGAAGAAAAGAAAGAAAAAACAACGGCTAAGACCGAAAAAGCAAGTGCAAAAGAAAAAGCACTCGTTGCGGAAAACGAAAGTCTTATAAAGGAAATTGAAACCTTAAAGGCACAAGCAGACGAATTTAAGGATAAGTGGATGCGCAACGTTGCTGAATTTGACAACTACAAAAAGCGTAATGCAAAATTGTGGGGCGACGCTTTTAACGAGGGGGTTGCTAGTGTAATCGTTAAGATTTTACCAGTTGGCGATAATCTCGATTGGGCGCTCACGATTGGACTTGATGAAAAAACCGAAGAGGGTATTCGTGGAATTCAAAGAAAGTTCAAAGAGACGTTAGAAAGTTTAGAAGTTGAAGAAATTAATCCAGTTGGTGAAGTTTTCGACCCTAACGTGGCAGAGGCAGTAATGCAAGTTGAAGGTGCAGAGGGGGAAGAACCCGACACGGTTAAACAAGTATTCCAAAAAGGATATAGAAAAAAAGAGAAAATTATTAGATACGCTAAGGTTAGCGTAGTGAAATAAATTATAGAAAATAAGGAGATTTTAGATATGAAAACAATAGGTATTGACTTAGGTACAACAAACTCTTGCGTAGCGGTTATGGAAAACGGTGAACCCGTAGTTATCGCTAACGCTGAAGGCTCAAGAACAACTCCGTCTGTAGTTGCTTTTCAAAAAGACGGTGAAAGATTAGTAGGGCAAGTAGCAAAGCGTCAAGCGGTTTCAAACCCCGACAGAACGGTTGCTTCTATTAAAAGACACATGGGCTCAAATTATAAAGTAAGCATTGACAATAAGGATTACACGCCTCAAGAAATTTCTGCAATGGTTTTAACTAAACTTAAAAAAGACGCTGAAGCATATCTTGGTGGTACGGTAACAGATGCGGTTATTACCGTTCCTGCATACTTTTCTGATAGCCAACGTCAAGCAACTAAGGACGCAGGTAAAATTGCAGGTCTTAACGTGCTTCGTATTATAAACGAACCGACTGCCGCTGCTCTTTCATACGGACTTGATAAAGAGGGTAAAACCCAAAAGGTAATCATTTACGACCTCGGTGGTGGTACTTTCGACGTGTCAATTATGGAAATTGGCGACGGTGTATTTGAAGTTTTAGCAACTCACGGTAACAATATGTTGGGTGGTGACGACTTCGATAAGAGAGTTATGGATTATCTTGTTGCAGAGTTTAAGCAAAAAGAGGGAATTGACCTTACTAACGATAAACTTGCAATGCAAAGACTTAAAGAGGCTGCTGAAAAGGCGAAAATCGAACTTTCTGGTATGAACAAGACCAACGTAAACTTACCGTTTATTACTGCTGACGCAACAGGGCCTAAACACTTAGACGTTGACGTGACTAAACAAAAATTCGATGCATTAACTGCTGATTTAGTTCAAGCAACTGTAATCCCAATGCAAAATGCTATGAAAGACGCGGGACTTTCTTATTCTGAAATTGATAAGGTTATTTTAGTTGGTGGTTCAACAAGAATTCCGGCAGTTATCGACGAAGTTAGAAAGGTAACTGGAAAAGAACCCTTTAAGGGAATTAACCCTGACGAATGTGTTGCTATCGGTGCAGCAATTCAAGGCGGTGTTCTCTCTGGTGAAGTTAAAGACGTTCTTTTACTTGACGTTACCCCCTTATCACTCGGTATTGAAACTTTAGGTGGAGTTTGCACTAAGCTTATTGAAAGAAACACCACTATTCCTGTAAAGAAATCACAAGTATTCTCAACCGCTGCAGACAATCAAACGGCTGTTGATATTCATATTTTACAAGGTGAAAGAGAATTTGCTAAAGACAACAAAACTCTTGGCAACTTCCAACTTTCAGGAATTGCACCCGCTCCTCGTGGCGTACCACAAATTGAAGTTACGTTCGATATTGACGCAAACGGTATCGTAAACGTTTCTGCAAAAGATTTAGGAACGGGCACAACTCAAAACATCACTATTACTTCTTCATCTAACCTATCTGATGCAGACATCGAAAAGGCTGTGAACGAAGCAAAACAATACGAAGAAGAAGATAAAAAGCGTAAAGAATCTGTAGAAAATCACAATAAACTCGACGGACTTATCTTTACAATTGAAAAGTCAATCAAAGATTTGGGCGATAAAGTTTCAGAAGAAGACAAGGCTAAACTTGAAGAAGAAATTAAGGTTGCGAAAGAAGAACTCGCATCAAACGATAACGACAGAATTATCAAGGCAACCGAAAGACTTTCTAACGAGTCACAAGCAATCTTTGGAAAGATTTATCAACAAGCAAATCCAAACGGAGCAGATCCCAACGCTCAAGGCGGTGCAGGAGATACTGAGTTCCATCAGTAATAGATAGTTGATTAATAAGTAAATGAATAATTTATTGTTTTCTTTAACGGAGTTTACTAATAAATTGAATAACACGCTCGGCATTTGGTATTTTATAATACTAAATGCCTTTGGCGTTATGGCGATAATATGCAAGGCCATTGAATAATTTATACGGCAGAAATAGGTTTTTCTTATGTTTAATTTACTTACTTTAACTGACATTTCACAAAGTATAGTTAGCACCTTATCTTCATCTTTAGGGATTTGGTATGCTATTTTATATAATTTTATAGGCGTAATAGCAATCGGCGTTAAAATTACCGAAACACAGATGAAAAAAAGGAGCAAGATAGTATTTTTTGCTTGCATTTGTTCTGCTTTGTGGATTACATATTTTATTCTAAATGGTAATTTTACAAACGCCTTAGTAAATTCTGTGGGTATGTGTCAACTCTTGGTCTTTTCGCAAAGAGGAAAGCGTAAGTGGGCGGATAGTTATTTTTGGCTAGGATTTTTTATCACGGTGCAATTAGTTGCAAGTATTTTCACTTGGAGCAGTTGGCTTTCGATATTCTCTATTACGGCAGGATTTATAAGTACGGTTGCATATTTTGTTATGGATGAAAAGTTATATCGTTACTTATTTGCAATTTTAATTTCTCTTTGGGTAATTAACGGTATAGTTTATTTTTATTGGATTGCGCTTATACACGACGTGTTTGCACTAATTTCAATCATTATCGCAATTATTCGCTACAATATTTTAGGGAAAAAGAAAAAAGAAGCAATTGATAAAGGAAATTAAATCCTAACTTATATTTAATAAATCTAATTATTTTTTAAAAGGATATTTATGGCAAAAGATTATTATAAAGTTCTTGGTGTAGACAAAAACGCATCTCAAGACGATATTAAAAAGGCATACAGAAAATTAGCAAGGCAATATCACCCAGACTTACACCCTGGCGATAACGCTGCTGCGGAAAAGTTTAAAGAAATCAACGAAGCCAACGAAGTTTTATCTGACGAAACAAAAAGAAAAAACTATGACACTTTCGGTGACCCGAACGGTAATATGGGTGGCTTCGGTGGTGGAGCAGGTGGATTTAGTGGCTTTGGTGGTTTTGAAGATATTTTTGGCGATATTTTTGGTGGCTTTGGTGGCGGAAGAACTCGTGCTAAGACAAAGACTAAAGGTGAAGACATTACCATTGAATTAACCCTTTCTTTCTTAGACGCGGCTAAAGGTTGCCGTAGAGAGATAACCTATAACCGTAACGAACAGTGCTCTTCTTGTAAGGGAACTGGGGCAAAAGGCGGTACTGCTTATAAAACTTGCGAAAAGTGCGGTGGTACAGGCCAAATTCAATACACTTCAAGTAACGGCTTTTTCCGTTCGGTAAACGTTCGTGCGTGTGACGAATGTCGTGGAACGGGTAAAAAGATAATTGATAACTGTAAGGAGTGCAATGGTAAAGGATATATTAAAACTGCAACCAAACTTACTTTAGACATACCTGCGGGTGCGGATACCGGAAGTTATATAAGAAAGGTTGGCTTTGGAGAAGCAAGTAAGAACGGCGGACCGTCAGGCGACCTTATCGTTGTTATGAAGGTTGAAAATAGCAAGATATTTAAGCGTAAAAACTTCGACCTTTACGTAGACGTTCCAATTAGTTTCAAAACTGCTGCACTAGGTGGAAAGATTAAAATTCCGCTAATAGACGATACCTTAGAATATGCAATTCCCGAAGGCACGCAAAGCGGTAAGATTTTCTTCGTTAGGGGAAAAGGAATTAGAACCAACCGTGGCACGGGTGACCTTTATATAGTAATAACGGTTGAAGTTCCCACAAAACTTTCAAAAGAACAAAGAAAACTACTCGACAAGTTTGAAGAGGTAACCGAATATAAACAATGTCCTAATATGAGAAAGTATAAGGACGACGTAGAAACAATGTACGGAGAGAACCCGTATCTTAAATAATTATGAGTAAATTTATTGAAATCACAGTAACAACAACCCACGTTGGTGGAGAACTCGTTGCAGACCTACTTTGGGAATTTACCGAATTAGGCGTTGTAATAAATGATATAGAAGACGTTATAGCTTTATCCCGTGACGGAAGAGCGTGGGATTATGCGGACGAGAGTATATTCAACGCTGATAAAACGGTGCTCGTCAAGGCATATTTTCCTATAGAAGATGCGGAAAACACTTTAAAGGAAGTAACGCTGTCTTTAATTAGATTACAACAAAATAGTCCGTTAGAACTTGGCTCACTAGAAATAGTTAAGCGTGAAATTGACGGCGACCTTTGGCGTGAACAGTGGAAAGAACATTTTAAGCCGATACATATAGATAAACTTGTAATTGTTCCTGAGTGGATAGACTATAAGGCGAAAGATGGCGAGATAAAAGTGTTACTTGACTCTAATATGGCGTTTGGTACTGGCGAACATGAAACAACTTCTATGTGCGTGGGATATCTTTCTAAGTACGTATGTGCAGACGACGTAGTTTTAGACGTTGGGTGCGGTAGCGGAATTTTAGGGATATCTGCAAGTAAACTTGGTGCAAAAGAAGTTGTGATGACCGATATAGACGAATGTGCAATCGTAGCAACTGAACACAATATGAAACTTAACAATATTTCTAACGGCAAGGTTATTCTTAAAAATTTACTTGACGATAATACTGTTAAGGGCGACGTTATAGTTTGCAATATTATGGCGGAAGTTTTAATCGCTTTTGCGCCGTATATTGGAGCAAACTTGACTAATAAAGGAATTATAATATTAAGTGGTATTCTAAAAGATAGACTATCTGCTGTAAAAGATGCTTATGAGAGTGCAGGGTTTACTTTCGTGGAAGAAAACATAAAGGGCGAGTGGTCGGCACTTGTTATGCAAATAGGAGATAAAAATTGAAAGCGGTAGTTTTTACGCTTGGCTGTAAAGTGAACGAATGTGAAAGCGACGCTCTTATCGCAGGGTTAAATAAAAGAGGATATACGGTTAGCGATAAACTGGAAAAAGCAGATTTATATATCGTTAATACTTGCGCAGTTACCGCAGAGGCGGAAAAAAAGTCAAGACAGACAGCAAGTAGAATAAAAAAATTGAACCCTAATGCCAAGATTATTTTTACAGGCTGTGCGGTGGAGAAAAACTGCAAATCCTTTTCGGAAAAATCCAACGAGTATTTAGTTACTGGTACTTTTAATAAGAGTAAAATACTCGATATGCTTGATAAAGTTGGAGAGCAAATTAGTAGTCCAAGTACGGTGTTTGAAGAAATGGATTTTCCTAAAACGCTTAGAACAAGAGTTTTTGTTAAAGTTCAAGACGGGTGCAATAATTTTTGTTCGTACTGCATAATACCTTATCTGCGTGGAAGAAGTCGTTCAAGAAATCCAGAAAATATAATAAAAGAAATCGAGACGATAAAACCTAAAGAGGTTGTGCTTAACGGAATAAACCTCTCTGCGTACGATTATAATGGGTTAAAACTGGTAGACTTAATCAAAAGTTTAAAAGGCGTAAATGCTAGAATAAGGTTAGGCTCTCTAGAAGTAAGGGTTATCGACGACGAATTGTTAACGGCTCTTAAAAATCTTAAAGATTTTGCACCGCATTTTCACCTTTCCTTGCAGTCGGGCTCAGATTCGGTGCTAAAAAGCATGAATCGACACTATACCGCAAAAGAGTATATTGAAAAAGTAGATTTAATACGCTCGTACTTCCCTGATGCAGGAATAACTACCGATATAATTGTTGGCTTTCCAACTGAAACAGATGAAAATTTTAAGGAAACTCTTTCCTTGGTGGATAGGGTAAAATTTAGCGATATTCACCCCTTTCCGTTTAGCCCAAGACAAGGAACGGTTGCTTATAAATTAAAGGATTTATCTCCAGAGATAAAAAAAGAGAGACTAAATATTTTACTTTCTAAAAAAGCCGAGTGTAAAAAGCAATTTGCACAATCTTTAGTTGGTAAAACCCTAAACTTTTTGTTTGAAGAAGAGAAAGACGGATATTATCAAGGCTATTCAGAAAATTATTTAAGGATATATTTAAAGAACTTTGTGCCTGATAAAGATATAAAAAAAGTAAGAGTACTTGAACCGTTTAACGACGGTGCGCTCTGCGAAGAAATAGGAGAATGATTATGGAAAACTGTTTGTTTTGTAAAATTATTGCAGGGGAGATTCCTGCTAGCAAGATGTATGAAGACGAAAATATGCTAATATTTAAAGATATTGACCCAAAGGCAAAAAATCACTATTTGTGTGTTCCTAAAAGTCACTTTAAACTTTTAGCAGATATGACAGAAGAGCAAAGTGAAATGTTAAAAGCGTGTTTTAAGAAAATTCCCGAATTACAAAAGGAATTAGGTTTAGAAAACGGTTATAGATTGGTTATAAACCAAGGCGAAGATGCAGGTCAAACTGTGTTCCATTTGCATATTCATATTCTTTCAGGTCAGAAAATGGGTTGGACACCCGCATAAAAGAAAAAAGCACTCAAGGAGTGCTTTTTTAGTGTGTTTGAAAGTTGTTCTTCAGTTTGGCATATACGAGGGCGAGTAAATACACTAGAACTAATAAGATAATTAACCAATAAAACGAGCCCATAAAAAAGGGCGCTTGGTTAGAGAAACCAAAAATTCCAGCAGGTGAAGAAAAGTTTAAAAAAAAGTAGGGAAAAGTTTGACCTCTTCCAAAATCAATTTTTAATAGATGAAATATTATAACGCTAAGTAAATAGAATAAGGGTGGTAGTATTGCTTTTAACGAACTTTTTTTGTTAAGTATAATTAAATAATCGTCTAAAAAGAAATCAGCGATGGCAAAAGCAGGGGATAAAATATGCGTTAAAATTCCAGAAAGCGACCAAACGTGATAACTTTCGTCCGCAAAAGGCGCTAAAAGTGCTAAAAAGACTATTCCCGTAACTGAAATTGATACGGTTAGTACGTATTTAAGATAATATAACTTTTTATAATACTTTTCATTAAAGTTAGGGAAAAACAAGTCTATAATTATAATTGCTAAAAAAACCGAGCCTATCCATAAATTAGATTGAGCGGTAAAATACATTGTTCTATTATACCAATGTTTATATCCGTCAAGCGTAGCATTAAAAAGGCTTAAAATTACACCGCCTATGCTAAAAATTACCGTTAATATCTTAAAGGTAAAGCAAAGATAATATTTTGAATCTTTAATCATTTAGTTAGTTTGTGTAAAATACAAAAAAATACCCCTGCACTTAAAATAAAAGTGCAGGGGTAAATAAATTTTATTAGTAGTTGATTACACGGAGCATAAAGTATGCTTTTGGATGGTCACAAACAGGGCATTTTTCAGGTGCTCCAATTGCATCGTGAATATGTCCGCAGTTACGGCAAATCCAAACGCTCTTTTCATTTTTCTTAAATACCGTTCCGTCTTCAATATTTTTTAGAAGAGCACGATATCTTTCTTCGTGTTCTTTTTCAATTTTAGCAACGCCTCTAAATAATCTTGCAATATCAGTAAAACCTTCTTCGTCAGCTTCTTTTGCCATACGAGCGTACATATCCGTCCATTCGTAATTTTCACCGTAAGCAGCGTCTTTTAAGTTTTCGGGGGTAGAGCCGATACCGTCTAATAACTTATACCAAATTTTTGCGTGTTCTTTTTCGTTGTCAGCAGTTTCTAAGAAAAAAGCAGCGATTTGTTCGTAACCTTCTTTTTTTGCTTTAGACGCATAATAAGTATATTTATTACGTGCTTGAGATTCGCCCGAAAAAGCCTCTCTTAAATTCATTTCTGTTTTAGAACCCTTTAATTCCATATTAATTCTCCTTGTATTTTTATTTATTATTAACAATTATAAATTACTTAAACCTATTTGTCAATACTGTATTGGAAAATTTTTACAAATCTTTTTTACCTAATAAAAAATCAGCAGAAACGTCTAATATTTCACATATTTTTTCAAAAGTTTCAAGAGAAGGTAACGCTTTTCCACTTTTATACATTGACATAGTTGCTTTAGTTATATTAAGTTTTCTTGCAAGTTCAGCGTAAGTTAATGGAGAAAATTTAACAGCTTCTTGTAACTTTAAGCTGAAGATATTACGAATATTCATAAAATTAGTTTAATACAATCTAACTATTTTTGGTTGACAGTTAGATTAAATCTAACTATAATTGAATTATTAATAAAAAAACTGGTGAAAATATGAAAAAATTCTTATTAAATTGTCTTGTTTTGTTATTTGTATTAGCGTTTGTGTGTTTAGGTGCTTGTGATGATAGTGAGGTAGCGCACGAACACGTGTTTGACAAACAAATTGTTGAACAAAGTTTTATTGCTAATGAAAGTAGTTGTACTGAAAAAGCACAGTATTATTATTCTTGCGAGTGTGGGGAAAAGGGAGAAACAACTTTTGAATTTGGCGAGTTAAAAGAACACGATTATTCTATTGTGAATAAAGATGAAAATATTCACTGGCAAGAGTGTATTTGTGGTGATAAAGTAGGTGTTGAAAACCATATTTTTATTGATGGTGTATGTGTTTGTGGAAAGGAGCAAGACATACATATTCATTCGTATGACTTGTTAAGATATGATGCTGATAAACATTGGTTAGAATGTTCGTGTGGGGCAAAAGAACAAGAAATTCCACATTATGGCGGAACGGCAACGTGTGAAGAAAAGGCGATTTGCAGTAGATGTGGAAAAGATTACGGCTCAATAAAAGGGCATAATTATACTTATAAGTATTACGGAAAAGATGGTGCGAATAATTATAACATTACTTTAGAATGTAGTAAAACTGATTGTAAAAAGGTTATTTCGGCAAAAGCAGAAAGCAAAGAAATAGTTGAACCTACTTGCAAGGATAACGGATATACTATATATGAGTATAGTTATAATAATGGACTTGTTAATAAAAAAGGAACGATAAATCTTGACGAAACAAAAAGAAGCGAGAAACATCTATTAACTATAGACGGACAGGAAATAAAACTTAGCATAGAAGAAGAATGCGTAATGGATAAACTATTCAGTAAAGCAATAACAGAAGACAAACTTAGAATAATTGCAGGTGTTGGAGGTGATTGTTCTGTTTATATGCATGCGATTTTTGATTGTGAATGTTGTGAACACCCAATTATTATAAGTTTAAGTGGAGAACACGTTTTAGGTGGATTAATTAATCCTTGTACTAAAAATAGTTATAGAGAATGTACGCTTTGTGATTACGTTGAATATGGAGAAGTTTTAGGGCATAGTTACGAACGAATATCGGCAATGAAACAGCAAAATGGAAATTATCTTGTAAACTTAAAGTGTAAGAATTGTAAAGGGGCTAAAACCGCAATAGGAACTTTTAAAGGCGTTGTTGAGGCAACTTGTGAAAAAGGATATGAAATATATGAATATACATATAATAATTTTGTAAGAGATGTTACAGAAACTTTTTTATTAAATGAAAAAGAGCCAGCGTTTAAACATTACGTTATTTGTGATGGTTATAAATTTGAATTTGAATTAAATGGATATTATGAACTAAATGAGACGATAGAATATTTAATAGAAAAAGGTGTTATACGCTGGAATATAGGCATTCCTATAGGAAAAGAAAATTATGGACTTGCAGTTGTAGATTGTGATTATTGTGATATTCCTTTCATAATTTATGTATCGGGTAAATAAAACAAAACTCCGCACGCTTAATTAAAGCATGCGGAGTTTTTAATTTTTATTTTCGATTAGAATTTAATTTTTTCTGCAATATAGTTTTTGAGTTCTGCAATCGGAAGTCTTACTTGTTCCATGGTGTCTCTGTCACGGATTGTAACTGCGTTATCTTCTAACGTGTCAAAGTCAACGGTGATGCAGTATGGAGTACCGATTTCGTCTTGACGACGATAACGCTTACCAATTGAACCTGATTCGTCATAATCAACAGGGAAAGACTTAATTAATTCTGAATAGATTTCATCTGCTTTCTCTGAGAGTTTCTTAGAAAGAGGTAAGATTGCAGCCTTGAACGGTGCTAGGGTTGGGTGTAAGTGAAGTACCGTTCTAACGTCGTTCTTTTCTGCGTCGATAACTTCGTCTTCATAAGCGTTGCAAAGGATAGCAAGTACAGTTCTTTCTACACCAAGACTAGGTTCAACAACGTACGGAATATATCTTTCGTTAGTTTCTTGGTCAAAGTAAGATAAATCCTTTTTAGAAACGTTTTGATGTTGTGTTAAGTCGTAATCAGTTCTATCTGCCACGCCCCAAAGTTCGCCCCAACCGAACGGGAACAAGAACTCGAAGTCAGTAGTTGCTTTTGAGTAGAAACAAAGTTCTTCGGGGTCGTGGTCTCTAAGTCTAATTTTTTCTTCTTTTAAGCCGATAGCAAGCAACCATTCACGGCAGAAATTTCTCCAATAACTAAACCATTCTAAGTCTGTGCCGGGTTT
Organism: Clostridiales bacterium; assembly: GCA_015069425.1. Lineage (GTDB taxonomy): Bacteria > Bacillota > Clostridia > Christensenellales > Borkfalkiaceae > UBA1259. The sequence continues at coordinate 170,603 of SVIP01000004.1, forward strand.
ACAGAAGAATTCAAGTTCCATTTGTTCAAATTCACGCACACGGAAGATAAAGTTACCGGGAGTGATTTCGTTACGGAAAGACTTACCGATTTGAGCGATACCGAAAGGCATTTTCTTTCTGGTTGTACGTTGAACGTTTACAAAGTTAGTAAAAATACCTTGTGCGGTTTCAGGACGAAGATAAACGGTGTTTTTAGCATCTTCAGTTACGCCTTGGAAAGTTTTAAACATTAAGTTAAATTGTCTAATATCTGTAAAGTTGTGCTTTTTGCAAGTTGGACAGGGAATATTGTGTTCTTCAACGAAGTTTTTCATTTCTTCGTGAGAGAAAGCGTCGATAGGTTTTTCTAAAGTATATCCATTTTCGCTTGCCCAGTCTTCGATTAATTTATCTGCTCTAAAACGTTCGTGACATTCACGGCAGTCCATAAGTGGATCAGAAAAACCTGCTAAGTGACCTGACGCAACCCAAGTTTGTGGGTTCATAAGTATTGCTGCGTCTAAGCCGACGTTAAGTTTATTTTCGGTAACGAATTTTTGCCACCAAGCACGCTTAACGTTATTTTTAAGTTCAACGCCCAAAGGACCGTAGTCCCAGGTGTTTGCTAAGCCACCATAAATTTCACTACCAGGGAAAATAAAACCCCTACTTTTACAAAGATTAACGATTTTTTCCATCGTTGCCGTGTTTTCTGCCATAATTATTCTCCAAAAAATATTATTTTTAATGAATTTCACAAGACATTGTACATTAAACGGCAATTTTAGTCAAGCAAACTGATTGAAAATGAAAGAATTAGAAAATATTTAAATTTTACTTTGGTTTTTTTGCGTATATATGATATACTTATTGTGATTTTTGTGATAAAATATCTCTATACTGCAACAAAAGGTGATTTAAATGGTTGAAGCGACTAATTTTATTGAACAAATTATAAATGAAGAATTAGAAAGTGGAAAAGTTAGCGGTACTTATACCCGTTTTCCACCAGAACCCAACGGATATTTGCATATAGGGCATGCTAAAAGTTTATGCATAAACTTTGGGGTTAAAGAAAAGTATAACGGTAAATGCAACCTTTTCTTTGACGACACAAACCCATCAAAAGAAAAAACAGAATTTGTTGACGCTATTAAAGCGGACATAAAGTGGCTTGGTTTTTCTTGGGATAAAGAATGCTATGCATCAGATTTCTTTGAGAAGATTTACGATTTTGCTATCGAACTTATCAAAAAAGGTAAAGCCTTTGTTTGCGATATGAGTCCCGAAGAAATAAGTGCAAACCGTGGTACGCTTACTGAGGCGGGAAAAGAAAGTCCCAACAGAAATAGAAGCGTGGAAGAAAACCTTGCTCTCTTTACTGCAATGCGTAACGGAGAGTTTAAGGACGGAGAAAAATGTCTTCGTGCTAAAATAGATATGGCATCGCCCAATATCAATATGCGTGACCCAGTTATTTATAGAATTCTTCGTCAAACCCACCATAGAACAGGGGACAAATGGTGTATCTATCCTATGTATGACTATGCGCACCCTATTTGCGATTACTTGCAAGGGGTAACGCACTCGCTTTGTACTTTGGAATTTGAAGACCACCGTCCACTTTACGACTGGGTGGGTATTGAACTTGGTTTCTCACCAAAGCCACGCCAAATCGAATTTGCTCGCCTTAACGTAACAAATCTCGTTATGAGTAAAAGATATCTTAAAAAACTTGTTGAGGATGGCTCTGTTGACGGTTGGGATGACCCACGTATGCCAACTTTAACAGGACTTAGGAATCGTGGTGTTCCTGCTGACGCACTAAAAGATTTCTGCGGAAGAATAGGTGTAAGTAAAGCAAATTCAGAAGTGCAAATCAGTTATTTAGAGGCGTGTATAAGAGAATACCTTAACGAACACGCAGAACGAGCAATGGCTGTGTTGAAACCCTTAAAGTTAACTATTACTAACTATCCTGACGGAAAGACAGAACAAGTTGATTTTGATATCAATCCTAATGAAGAAGAAAAAAGAACGAGAAAGATTGATTTTTCTAAACATTTATATATTGACGCAGATGACTTTTCACTCGCTCCGCCACCCAAATATTTTAGGCTTAAAAAGGACGGTTACGTTCGCTTAAAGAGTGCTTACATTATTAAATGTGACGACGTGTTATTTGACGATAATGGTGAGGTTAAAGAAATTCTTTGCTCTTACGTTGAAGATAGTAGAAGTGGTAACGATACTTCGGGCATTAAATGTAAAGGCGTTATTCAATGGGTAAATGCGGATACTGCAGTTGACACGGAAATTCGTCAATACGGATATTTGCTTAACGACGAAGAATACGCTGGTCAAGATTTTGGCGAAAGAATGAATAAGGAAAGCGTTAAAATCTTTAAAGGTAAGGTAGAGCCTTATATTTTTGAAAACGATAAGGATACCGCTTATCAATTAATAAGAACGGGATATTTTAAACGCTTAACCGTAAAAGGAAAAGAAATAATAAGTGAAATAGTATCGCTAAAAGACAACTTTAATAACAAAAAATAAAAATATCGCCGACGGAATTTTCCGTCGGCGATAAATTTTAAAAATCAAAACACTTCTCTAATTGCGAGTAGTTCTCCAGAATAGCCGTCTATAAGCATTGCCTTAAGGTGGTCTTTCCCAGATGCAATGCCCACGTACCAGTATGGTTTTTCATCTTTAACTAATATTCGAACGTGTATTTCTGCGTTGAAATTTCCGTCAATTATGTAAGTTTGTATTAATGAGTTTTGTTTATTGTATAAATGGTCTAGTGCGGTTTTATATGAAATAGTATTTTCAGGAACAATGGACTTTAGTAAAATTTCTTGACGCTCTCCAGCGTATGAAAGAGTCACTGGAAATTCTTTTAGGTTAAAATCCTCAATTTCTACACTTGCGCATATAGTGTCGCTAACTGGGTTCAATTTAAATTCGGTTGTGTAGGTGTTTTTGTTAAACTCAAAGCTTAAAGAATAACTTGTGTTTTCGATTTCTTTATCTATCAAATGAAAAGTTAAAGCGTAAACTCGTATAGATACTTTTGCGTCGTTAGAGTAGGGAGATTCCTTAAATCCGTACCCCGCTTTAATGGTAAGATTATCTATATTTCCAAGGTAAATAGTTTCTCTTAAATCACTTACAGAATTATAAAGTGGGTTAGGTTTATCACAAGCTGAACAACTTAGTAAAAACATTGTTAAAACGGCTAAAATTATTGATAATTTTCTCATAATCACTCCTCTTGATATAACTAAAATATGATAAAAAATAAAAAGTAATTCTCTTTTTGTGTTTTTTGCTTAAAAAGGATTGATTTTTAAGTAAAACTTTGTTAAAATAGTAAAAATAATTATATAAGGAAAAGACATTGAAGAAACTCGTTATTAAAACAGCACTTATAACCGTAGTATCCATAATTGGAGCAGTTATCATTGCGTTTGGCGCATTCGCTATGTTTGCGCCTAAGTCTGTTGCGAGCTTTTTTGACGGCGTGGGGGGATATTCCGCGTCCGTTTTCTTTTATGAAAGACAATATGAAAAAACCGAGGACTTTTCTGACCTTGTAGTATTGGTCGATAAGATTGACGACTTCTCGGACGCTGATATTGCTAAAAAGTATTTGAAGATATTTATTGAGCATCAAGAATTTGAAAATTACTGCGCGGGTAAAATGGCGACAAAAGGGGTTTCCCTTGCCGAATATTACCTTGGCAGATATGAAGATTTACAATAAAAAAAGAAAAACTGTTTAGGAGAACTTTATGGGTACTATTATTAAAGAGGGTTTAACTTTTGACGACGTGCTACTTGTTCCACAAGCTAGTGACGTTATTCCATCACAAGTTAGTTTGGCAACTAATCTCACACCTAGCGTTAGGTTAAATATTCCGCTAATGTCCGCTGCGATGGATACCGTTACTGAATCCCGTCTTGCTATTGCTATGGCTAGAGAGGGTGGTATGGGTATTATTCATAAGAATATGTCCATTGAAGAACAAGCACTTCAAGTAGATAAGGTTAAGAGAAGTGAACACGGTGTTATTACCGATCCGTTCTTTTTAGAACCTGACAACATGGTTAGTGATGCTTTGGCACTTATGGAAAAATACCGTATTAGTGGTGTTCCAATTACCCATGAAGGTAAATTGGTCGGAATTTTAACTAACCGTGATTTGCGTTTTGAAAGCAATTTTGAACAACCTATTAAAAATATAATGACTAAAGACAACTTGGTTACTGCACCGGTTGGAACTTCACTTGACGAGGCTCAAAAGATTTTAGGTAAGCACAGAATTGAAAAACTTCCTATTGTTGACGAAAAGGGCTACTTAAAAGGACTTATCACAATTAAAGATATAGAAAAGGCTATTCAATATCCTAACTCTGCAAGAGATAAAAACGGCAGACTTTTGGTTGGTGCAGCGGTTGGCGTTTCTATTAACACGCTTGAAAGAGTTGAGGCTTTAGTTAAATCTAAGGTTGACTTAATCGTTGTAGACAGTGCTCACGGTCACTCTAAAAATATTCTTGAAATGGTTAAAAAGATTAGGATTCAATATCCAAATCTTCCGATTATTGCTGGTAACGTTGCAACGGCAGACGCAACAGAGGCTCTTATTGATGCTGGTGCTGACGTTGTTAAAGTTGGCATTGGACCTGGCTCAATTTGTACCACTCGTGTGGTTGCAGGTATCGGTATGCCCCAACTTACGGCAGTTATGGACTGCGCGGAAAGAGCAGAAAAATTCGGTAAGAAAGTTATTGCGGACGGCGGTATTAAATACAGCGGTGATATTACAAAAGCAATCGGTGGCGGTGCTGCTGCTGTTATGATAGGTAGTCTGTTTGCTGGAACTCTTGAAAGTCCTGGTGAAATTGAAATTTATCAAGGTAGAAGCTTTAAAGTTTATAGAGGAATGGGTTCACTCCCCGCCATGGCTTGCGGTAGTAAAGACCGTTACTTCCAAGAAAACGCTAAAAAACTTGTTCCAGAAGGTGTTGAAGGTCGTGTTCCTTATCGTGGAGCGCTTTCAGAAATCGTTTACCAAATGTGCGGTGGTATCCGTGCTGGTATGGGCTACTGCGGTATGAGAACTATTGATGAACTTCGCAAAAACGCTCAGTTTGTTAAAATTACAAACGCAACTTTAGTTGAAAGTCATCCACACGATATTTCAATTACAAAAGAGTCTCCAAACTATTCACCCAGAAGTTAAAAAGTATATATACAGCCCCGATTGTATCGGGGCTGTAGTTTTATTTATAAAAATGATTTACTATTTTATTAAAATGTTGTAAAATATCTACATGGAAAAATACGAAGTAAGATTATTCAATTCAAAAAACGTCAGCGGTTTTGCTTTTTTATTAATGATAACCGTTTACGTTTTTATATCTTTAATAGGGCAACTACTTGCCTTTGCGATTTTTGGGCAAGGCAGTGCGTATTTGGCAATTTGTTCTACTTTTTCCTCAGTTTCAATGGGGATTGTTTTAGTTTACCTTTCATTTAAAAATAAAGAAAAGTTAGTTACAAGCGTAAATATAGCGCCGTGTAGAATTAAATACCTTTTCTTGGCGGTGACAATTGCCATTGGTATGCTTTTTGGTTTGGGATTTATTAACGATGCGTTTGTTAAGTTATTTTCATTGATAGGAATAAATATAGAGGGGGTGTCTATTCCTCTTAATACGCCGTTACATTTCATTGTATTTTCTATTGTATTGGCACTATTACCTGCTTTTTTTGAAGAGTGTTTTTTCCGTGGCTTTATGTTTGGCAAATTAAGCGCAGTTAAAACGTGGTGTGCAATAATTACCATATCTCTTTGTTTTGCTCTATACCATAAGTCGCTCGCACAGTTTTTTTATCAAATGATTTACGGTATAATTTTGTGCCTTTTATTTAAGAGTGCAAATAGTGTTATTCCTTGTGTATTAGCACATTTTTTGAATAATTTTGCCGTTATTTGTTTTGAGTATTTTAAAATTCAAATAAACTTTTATAACCCTATAGTAATTATTATAGGATTGTTGTTTTTGTGTTTTTCAGTATTGATTTTACTTAAAGATATAAAAAAAGACCTTAAAGAAAAAGAGCAAATGCTTTCAATCAAGTGGTTTTACTTTCCTTTTGGATTATTTGGTTGCACAATATGTTTGCTCTTTTTAGTGAGCAATTTGTTCGGTGTGTAATATGGTAAAGGTTAATTTAGTCGTTGTTGGAAAAGTTAAAGAAAAATATTTTGCAGACGGGATAGCCGAGTATTCTAAAAGGCTTTCTCGCTTTTGCGAATTTAAAATTATTGAGGTTTCTGAAGAAAATTACGCAAAAGTAGATTTTGCCACTGAGAACATAATTAAAGAAAAAGAGGCGGAAAGAATACTTCCCAATTTAAAAGGTTACGTCTTTTCAATGGCAATAGAAGGAAAGAAAACTTCGAGCGAAGGTTTTGCAAATAAATTAAATCGCCTTATAAGTGACGGAAACGGCGTTATTACTTTTGTTATAGGCGGTTCTTACGGATTATCGGATAAAATAAAGAAAGTATCTAACGAGTTGTTCTCTTTTTCAGAAATGACCTTTCCGCATACGCTGTTTAGGCTTATGCTTACTGAACAAATTTATAGGGCTTTTTCCATTAATTCAGGTAGCGCATACCACAAATAAAGCATATTATGTCGTATGAGCATATTTGATGAAATTAAATGTTTTTACGACAGTTATAAAGGACAAAAGCGTGTGATTGGGCAAAGCGTTAAGGGAAAACCTATTTATGCATTTGCCGTAAAAAAAACGAAAAGACCAACCGTACTTGTTCAGTGTGCAATTCACGCACGAGAGTTTGTTACGGCAAAACTTTGTTTGCTCCTTGCAAAAGATTTTTATTCTAGGGGCAAAAAAGGGACGGTATGGTTTTTACCTATGCTTAATCCCGACGGGGTAGAGATGGTGATAAACGGTGATCAACTTTACAAAGCAAACGCTAACGGGGTGGACTTAAACGTAAACTTTCCTGCTAAATGGGGAAAGGGGAAAAGCAACGTTTTTATTAAAGGAGCAGAAAACTTCGTGGGTGAAAGTCCGCTTAGCGAGCCGGAAACTCGTTCGCTTTGTGACTTTACATTAGAAATTTTGCCTGATATGAGCATAAGTTATCATTCAAAAGGCGAAGAGATATATTGGGAGTTTTTCCAAAACGACAAAACTCTTAATAGGGATAAAAGACTTGCAGAAGTTGCATCAAAATTAACGGGATATCCGTTAGTGTCCGTTAAAGGTTCGTGCGGTGGGTATAAAGACTGGTGCATTGAACACTTGAAAATACCAGCACTTACGATAGAAGTGGGGAGTGATAGCCTTTCGCACCCTATAAATACTTCCTTTGCTGAAGAGATTTTTATAAAAAATAGAGATTTACTTATTGGTTTAATCGAGGAATTAGATAAAAATGACTGAAAAATTTATGAAACTAGCCATAAAAGAGGCACTAAAAGCTAAAGAAAAAGACGAAGTACCTATTGGCGCAGTTTTGGTTTTGGACGGAAAGGTTATTTCTAAAGCGCATAACCTTATGGAAAAGACGCAACTAGCAACGGCACACGCAGAGATTTTAGCAATTAATAAGGCGTGCAAGAAGTTAAAGAGTTGGAGACTAGACGGTGCAGAAATGTTTGTTACTATTGAGCCTTGTGCAATGTGTGCGGGTGCGATTGCAAACGCAAGAATAAAAAAGGTGTATTTTGGTGCGTTCGAGCATAAAAGCGGTTGTGCGGAAAGCAAATATAGGGTGCTTTCGGATAACGGGCTAAACCATAGCGTGGAATTTGAGGGTGGAATAGATAAAGAAATTTGTGCAAATATAATAAAAAGTTATTTTAAATCAAAGAGAATTGGAAAAAACCTTGACTAAAAGTTTTATTAGGTATAGAATATAGTTAGGTACTATATGTACATAAAGTTACATTAGGAGAAAAATATAATGATTACACACGGCAACAAGATTCAGATTATTTCTGGCAACTCAAACAGACCTTTGGCAGAAGCAGTAGCAAGAGAATTAAACATTCCGCTTAGTGAAGCAGAAGTTGGCAAATTCTCGGACGGCGAAATCGCTATTACTCTTCCCCAAACAGTTAGAGGTAGAGACGTATTTATTATTCAATCTACTTCTATCCCTGTAAACGACAATCTTATGGAACTACTTATTATGATTGACGCTTGTAAGAGAGCATCTGCAGGAAGAATTACTGCGGTTATGCCTTACTTTGGATATGCAAGACAAGATAGAAAAGCACGTCCTAGAGACCCAATTACGGCTAAGTTAGTTGCAGACATTTTAACAAACGCAGGTGCGGACAGAGTTCTTACTATGGACCTTCACGCAGCACAAATTCAAGGCTTTTTCGATATTCCAGTGGATCACCTTTACGGAGCACCGATTTTAGCAAGATATTTTAAGAACAAGATGAACGAAGACTGGGTTGTTGTTTCTCCAGACGTTGGTAGCGTTGGCAGAGCAAGAAACTTTGCCTCAAGAGTAGATGCATCACTTGCAATTGTGGACAAGCGTCGTCCAAAAGCAAACGCAATCGAAGTTATGAACGTTATCGGTGACGTTAAAGGAAAATCTTGCGTTATGGTTGACGATATGATTGACACTGCAGGTACTATATGTCAAGGTGCGCAAGCGCTCGTAAACAACGGCGCAAAAGAAGTTTTTGCTTGTTGTACTCACGGTGTGTTAAGCGGGCCTGCAATGGAAAGACTTATCGCATCTCCGATAAAAGAAATAGTTGTTTTAGATACGATTGATATGCCAGAAAACGTTAAGAACAATCCAAAGATAAAAATTCTTTCGGTTGCAAAACTCGTTGCAAAGGCAATCAACACAATCTATGCCGACACGTCTCTTTCGGCAATATACGAAGACTAAACTACAAAAGAAAGCCGTTTGATAAAACGGCTTTTTTAATGGAGTAGATATGAAACTTTTAGTGGGACTTGGTAATCCTGAAGATAAATATAAAAATACCTTTCACAATTTAGGCTTTATGTGTGCGGATATAATCGCAGAAAAATTAGGCGTTACATTTAACAAGGAAAAATGCCGAGCAATGGTGGCAGAAACCAATATTGGTGGGCAAAAAGTCATAATTGCAAAACCGCTCACATATATGAATTTAAGCGGAGAAAGTGTCAGAGAATTAGTTAACTTTTATAAAATAGACACTAAAGATTTATTGGTTTTTTTTGACGATTACGATTTGATTAAAGGAACGGTTAGAATTAGAGAAAAAGGCTCTGCCGGTACACATAACGGAATGAGAAATATCGTTTCACTGCTTGGGAAAACTGATTTTCCAAGAGTGAGAATTGGGTTTAAGCCAACGGAAGATTTAAAAATTCCTCTAATAAACTACGTTCTTTCGGGAATAAAAGAAGAGGATAAAGAAAGTTATATAAAAGCCTTAAATATAGCAAGTAGTGCTGGTTATGATTTTGCGTGTGGTAAACCTATACAAGAAATAATGCAAAGATACAATACTAAATCCGAATAAAGTAGGGTTTAAAATGCTAGATAAAATTTTACAATTAAAAAATAGAGAAAACTCGGTAAATGAGTTTGTTGAAAGCGTCCGCCAAGGTATTCCTTCGGCGGTTTTCGGCGTTAGTGATTCTTTTAAAAATTACCTTGTTTCGGTTTTAGAAAATAAGGTACTATTCATTGTGAAAGATGGCGTTAAAGCCAGGGCTTTTACAGAGGGGATAAGGGAACTTTCGGGAAAGAAAGTAGTTTATATACCCGCTAAAGATGAAATTTTACTGCACAGTAAAGCCTTTTCAAAAGACAACTCTTTTGAAAGAATTAGAGCGCTTGCCGAGGCATCAACTGCAGAAGTAATAATTACAACCCTTGAAGCATTGATGCAAATTGTTCCTAAAAAAATCAATCAATTTGCTTTAGAAAAAAATCAAGACATATCCCAAAGCGACCTATTAAAACAATTCGTGCTTTTAGGATATACGAGAGTAGAAACAGTAAGTAATAAAGGTTCATTCGCACTTCGTGGGGATATATTAGACGTGTATCCTATAAATAGCGATAATCCGATTAGAGTGGATTTTTTTGGGGATACTGTCGTCAGAAAAAAAATTATGACGTTGAAACGAGGGAAAATTTAGGCTTTATTGAAAAGACAAGTATTATTCAAGCCACAGAATTTACCTTTTTCAATGATAATTTTTTTGATTTTAAGGAAATCATTAAAAACGAAATTAAAAAAGCGGGGAAAAATGCAAGTTCAAGATTAATAACCATTGCGGACGATTTAGAAGTAGCAATGGAAAATAAAGACTTAGATGGATTGTCAGTTCTTGCTCCGCTGTCAGTTGATAAGGGAAGTGTTTTTGATTATTTAACAAAAGATACTGTAGTTGTTATAGATGAATGTAAGCAAGTAAATGAAGTCGCTACGCTTAACCAAACGGAATTTACCGAAAGGTACGCTTCACTTCTTTCGGCTGGGGAAATATTTTCTTTCTCTGAAAATTCATTTTTAGGTTTAGATAAAGTTATATCTTTAATTAAAGAATTTAAAAACGTTGCGATGCAAACCTTATCGACTTCTATACCCTTTTTTAATCCATTAAAGATAATAAATCCTCAAACTGGTAGCGTTGCAGACTATCAATTAGACTTTAAGGAAGTATTTACCGATATTTCAAATTGGCTTAAAACAGGATATTCTGTTACAGTGTGTGCATTAGACCTAAAAAAAGCAGAAAATTTCTGTTATGAACTCTCTACTAGAAACATTGCCTCTTCTATTAATGGTGGCAAACTTCAAGGGGTTAATATTATCACCGAAAAACTTGGTCGTGGTTTTATTTTTCACGAAGAAAAAGTTGTAGTTATCGGTAGTGGCAATTTGTTTGTTAAACCTATTTCTGCTAGAAAGATAAAAGCAAAAAATAAGTTTTTTACCGCACCTGAAGTCGGTGAATATTGCGTTCATGAAGTTCATGGTGTTGGTAGGGTGCTAGGAAATAAAAAAATCACTTCTACCGAGGGAACGAAAGATTACGTAGCCGTTGAGTATTCTGGTGGTGACGTTTTATACGTACCTGTGGAACAGATGGACATATTGACTAGATATCTTGGCGGAGAGAAAAAGCCTAAACTTTCTAGGATTGGCGGAAAAGATTTTGAACATTTAAAAAACAGAATTAAAGAAAGCATTAAAAAAATGTCTTTCGACTTAAAAAAACTTTATCAAGAACGTGAGGAATTAAAAGGTTATAAATTTAGCGACGACGATGAATTGCAAAATGTATTTGAAGGTTCCTTTCCGTTTGAAGATACGCCAGATCAAACACTTGCTTGTGCGGATATTAAAGCTGATATGACAAGTGGTAAAGTAATGGATAGGCTAGTGTGTGGAGACGTTGGATTTGGCAAGACAGAGGTCGCTTTCAGAGCGGTGTTCCGTGCGATAGTAGGGGGTAAGCAAGCAGTAATGCTTGCACCGACAACCATACTAGCAGAGCAACATTTTAACACGGCAAAAGAAAGGTTTAAGGATTTTGGAATAAAAATTGCTTGCTTAAATAGGTTTAAGACACCTAAAGAACAGCGTGCGATTATTGATGGACTAAAACAAGGCAAAATAGATTTCGTTATAGGAACGCATAGGTTACTAAGCAAAGATATTGGATTTAAAGATTTGGGGATTTTGGTTCTAGATGAAGAGCAAAGATTTGGCGTTGAACACAAAGAAAGAATAAAACTTTTAAAAAAGAACGTGCACGCAATAACGCTTACGGCAACCCCAATACCTAGAACCTTACACATGTCGCTTTCAGGTATTCGCTCTATAAGCACTATTAATACACCGCCGAAAAAACGTTTGCCAGTGCAGACTTACGTTACGGAAGAGAGCGAAACACTTATAAAAGACGCAATTTTAAAGGAAGTAAACCGTGGCGGTCAAGCATTTATTTTGTATAATAGGGTAGAGAGTATATTTACTTTTGCGGACAGTATTAAAAGGTTAATGCCCAATCTTCGTATTACCGTCGTGCACGGACAAATGGAAGAGCGAGTTATGGAAAGGAATATACTTGCTTTTTATAGAGGTGAATACGATTTGCTTATTTCTACCACTATAATAGAAAACGGTATCGACCTTCCCAAAGCAAATACGCTTATCGTAATAGATGCGGATAGATTAGGTTTATCAACCCTTTACCAACTTAAGGGTAGAGTTGGAAGAAGTGACAGACTGGCTTATGCGTATTTTACATTCAAGCGTGAAAAAATATTAAGTGAGAGTGCTTACGAAAGATTAAATGCTATTATAGAATTTACCGAAATGGGTAGCGGAATAAAAATTGCTATGCGCGACTTAGAGATAAGAGGTGCAGGAAATATTTTAGGCGCAGAACAGCACGGGCACATGGATAAAATCGGCTATGAGCTTTATTCAAAATTGTTAAGAGAAGAACTTTCTGGAAAAGAAGAAATTGTTCCTGAACTTGATATAAGGGTGACGGCATTTATTCCTGACGATTATATTGAGGGGAACGTCGCTAGAATGGATGCGTATAAGGAAATTGCCGAAATAGATTCGCTTTTTGCGGAAAAGGAGTTCCGTTTGGCGATTACCGAAAATTACGGGGCTATTCCAGAAGAGACGGATAATCTTATCAATATAGCCGTGGTTAAAAGACTTGCTATGCAATTTTTTGTAAAGGAAATTAATATACGAATGTCCGACGTTTGCTTAGTGTTTAATGATTTTAGTGTGTTTGCTGACGAAAGGTTAAATATCGCACTTGAAAACTATAAGGAGATAGCAAACATCGTCATGACAACCGCACCTATGATAGAATTTAAGCGAAATGGGGAGACTAGTCCCGAGATGCTTAAAAAAGTCAAAGGTTTTTTGACTGTCGCAAGTGAAAATAAATAATATTTATTGTTTTAATAGATAAAAATTGTAAAAAAGCAAATAAAACGATTGCAATTTTTTCTAGTATAGTATATACTTTATAGGTATAACAAAAAAATGTATCGTTCGATTACGGGAGATTATATATGAGAAAACTTTTAGTCACTATAGCTTCTATCGTTATGTCGCTAGTTATGTGTTTGTCTGCATTTAGTGGGTGTTCTTTAATAGAAGTAGACAGTGAAAAAGATATGAACCAAGTTGTTGCAACTGTTCGTATTAGTGAAGACGTTCCTAAGGCTGACGAAATTTTAAAGAAAGATATTTTGATGTCTTACATTAACTACTACTATCAAATGGAATATCAGGGCACTAGTAGAGAAGAAGTTATAAAACAAATTGTAAAATCTTTGATTGAAAATAGAGTTCTTGTTCAAAAGGCTATTTTAGATTTTGAAAAGGGCGATGCTCCTTTCAATGGGGTTGTAAGAACTGATAAAGATGCGTGGGATTTAGATAGATATCTTGACGATAGTGAAAGAATTGATGCTGAATATTCTGCAGTTAAGGATATGAACTCACTCATTCACAGTTATATGAAAACACACGACCACGATAAAGTTCAAGATACGATGCCTGAAACTGCAAGAACAGTTCCAACTGGTGCAGTAAATGCAGAGAAAGAGTATACCGACCCTGAAAAACAAGAGTACATCAACAAAGGCGTTGATATTAGCGGAGATGACCGTTACGAATCTTTTATCGACGTTGTTGAACTTTTAGACGTAAACGGTTTACTTGGTGACAAGTGGGATGAGAAAGATTTAACAACAACTCGTTACTATGAGCAAACTGAAAAGAATTATAAAGAAAGCAAAATTCTTGAAAAATACGAAAAACTTATCACCGATTCAATAAGAAAAGACGTTACGTTTGACGTATTGAAAGCAGTTTATGCTGATAAATATGAAGCACAAGCAAACTTTGACAATGCACAGTTCGTTGAAAAACTCGGTACAGCAACCGCAAACGATCCTATTTTAGTAAGTAACGGTGGTGGTTACGGTTTTGTTTATAACTTACTTTTAGGTGCGGACGAAGATATTCTTGCTGAACTTGATCAATGGAAAGCTGACAATAAAAATCCACAAGACGGAGCAAAAGAAGAATTCAGAAAGGGGATTTTTGAAAATATTACCGCAACTGATTTGCGTTCTACTTGGGTAATGGCTGGTTACGATTTTGATGGTGAAAAGTTTACTGGAGATTATACTTTAGTTAAAGATTCTGCAAACAGTTTACCGTTTAAGGGAACAACAACCTTGCTTAATCCAAAAACAGACGATCACGACGATCATGACGATCACGACGAAGAATACGTTGCAGAATACAGAGTTGATTCAGTTACCGAATATTCTTTAGATGAATTCGTTGAAATGATGGAAATTTATCTTTACGGTGCTAAACAAACAGGCGTTCAAGATAGCAACGTTTCAGTTTATAAGAGGGTTGAGGCTGCTAAAGGTACGGTTACAGAATATAGAGAAAAAATTAATGAACTTCTCTTTGCGTTCTCAACCGATCCTGGCTCACTCAACACATATTTAGGTTATACTATTGCTCCTGATAAAAATGATTGGGCTGAAGAATTTACTTGGGCAGGTCAAGAACTTCTTAAGATGGGCGGTAACAGTTATATAATGGTTGCAACTGATTACGGTTATCACATTATGTTCTACTCTGAAGTATTTAATAGCGATTACAACTTTGAAACTTTAGTTGAATATCTAAACTACGTTGAAGATAAAAACTTAGACGAGGCTGGTTGGATAAAAGAACTTGAAACTAGACTTAGTGATTGGGAAGAATACGAAAACACATACCTTTACAGTTTATTTGAAAGCGTTTCTTCAACTAAGGTTACAAACGGACTTTCTAAAGTTGAAAATGAAATTTTAAGCGAATACGTTTACAACAAAGATAGCAACGGTGTTGTTAAATACGAAAGCAGATATCAAGATTTGTTTAACTAATAAATAAGAAGATGGGCAAAACGGATTCCGTTTTGCCCATTTATATGGGTCAATATGGTACTTTATTTTGACACGGAGACAACCGGACTTCATCCCGGGCAAATATGTCAGTTATCCTACGTTATGCAGACGGGGGAGGAGCTTTTGTCACGCAATTTCTTTTTTAAGGTGGACAGCGTTGAGTACAGTGCTTTTATGGTTCACGGCTTTTCAGTGGAACGGTTAGAGAGTCTTTCGGGTGGTAAAACTTTTGCAGATTACGTTAATGAAATTGAAAAAGATTTTTCTAATGCGGACGTAGTTATTGCGCACAACTATTCATTTGACCAAATGTTTATGCGTGCGGAATTTGAAAGGTTGGGAAAGGTCTTTTCTGTAAAACGAGAGTTTTGTAGCATGAAAAAAAGCACTCCGCTCTGTGCCTTAAAGCGTTCGCGTGGGGAAGGGTATAAATATCCAAAACTTTCCGAACTTTGTGCTTTTTTAGAAATTAACGATATGCAAATTCAAAGAGCATCAGAAGAAATGTTCGGTGCAAAAGTTGGCTTTCACGATGCAAGATTTGATACTACCGCGCTTTGTCTTGCGGTTAACCGTGCGATTAGGTATACGGATGCGTTTAGCATTTTAGATGAGTTTATTTAAGGAGTAAACATGAATATAGATTTTTTGTCAGTTTTGATAGTTGTTGTGTCGTTAATAATGCTTGCAATTCCAGGTTTTGTGCTTGTTAAAACAAAGTTGATTTCAGAAAGTTCAGCAGGTGCGTTTTCAACGCTAGTTTTATACGGTTGTCAGCCAGTGCTTGTATTCATGAGCTTTCAAGAGTATTATACTCCTGAAATTGCTATAAATATTTTGATTGTCGCAGGGCTATCCTTTTTAATTCACTTTATAATGTTTGGTTTAATGGCTCTCATTTTCCCAAATAAAAACGACGACAGAAGAGTTAGAGTTGTTAAATATGCTAGTTGCTTTTCTAACTGTGGATTTATGGGTTTGCCATTTTTGCAGATGCTCTTTAATGGAACGGCGTATCAAGGGGAAATCATAATTTATGCAGCAACCATAATAGCAATATTCAATATTCTTAACTGGACGGTAGGCGTATTTATGATTACTAAAGATAAAAGGGAAGTGTCGGTTAAAAAGATACTTTTCAATCCTACAATTGTTGCTGTTATCATTGGCGCATTATACTTTTTTATCGTGCAAAAACCTGTTGTTGAACTTGCGGAAAAAGGAACAAACTTATACAATGCGCTTGAAAAGATTATGGGCGGAGTGAACGTTATCGGAAATATGGTAACGCCACTTTCAATGACGGTTATAGGTATGCGTCTTGCTAAAATTAACCTTAAACAGTTATTTATGGATAAATGGAGCTACGTTGCATGCGCATTTAAATTATTAGTAATGTCTTTAGTAACAATGCTAGCAGTTTCATTTTTACCTATAAGTATTGCCGTCAAATACGTGCTGTTTTTCTTACTTTCAATGCCATCGGCAACAAGCACGGCACTATTTGCGGTTAAGTTTGGAGGGGACGGAGATTCCGCCTCAGTTTACGTTTTATTAAGCACAGCACTTTGCATATTAACAATACCACTTATGTTCTTGTTGTTTAGTGGTGTTTTTGGAATAGTAGCTTAATAAAATAAAAAAATAAAAAAAGAATATAAAAATGCTTGTAAAAAATTTTGCTATTTGCTACAATACAATAGCAAAATTCAATTTAGGGGTATCGCCAAGCGGTAAGGCAACGGACTCTGACTCCGTCACTTCGTTGGTTCGAATCCAGCTACCCCTGCCAAATACATATACCCACAATTTGGTGGGTATATTTTAATAATATTGACATATACAATATAATTTGTTATAATATTCTACATAAGAGGAAAAGTTATGAAAAAAGTTACTTTAAAAGAAAAATTATCAAAAAGAAAAACTAAAAGACCTAATTTTATTTATAATATTTTAGGTTGGGTATGGAAAACTTTCGTTGCAAAAAAATATAATGCGCATTATACTTTTAAGACGGAAATTGATAAAAAAAGTCAGTTCATAATGATAAGTAACCACGCATCTAGAATGGACTATATTTATACTGGTATACCAATGTTGCCCGCTAGAATGAACTTTGTTGCGGGATATAACGAATTTTTCCGTTCGCATTTACAGGGCGTATTTAGTATTTTAAGGGTAATTCCTAAAAGAAATTTTGTTCCCGACAACTACACTATTAGAGAGATAAACAGAGTAATAAAATCGGGGGGGAATATTATGATTTTCCCCGAGGGAATGAGTTCTATTTCGGGAGCAAATCAACCTATTGCAATCGGTACGGGAAAATTGATAAAACATTATAAATTACCCGTTTATTATTCGGTAATTAAAGGTGCATATTTAACAAGTCCTAAATACAATTTAAAAGACAGAGTTGGAAAAGTAGAGGTAGTTATAGATAAACTCTTTACACCAGAAGATTTATCAACTCTTTCGGTAGAAGAAATTGAAGATAGAATAAATAAAGCCATATATCACGACGATTATGCTTGGAACAAAATAGAGCAAAATCATTATGATATAGGCGAAAATGGTGCGGAAAAATTAGAAGATTTAATTTTTTACTGCCCTAAATGTAAGCGTCAACACGTTATGAAAGGTGAAGGAAATAAATTTTACTGCACTAACTGTGGCAATGGTGGAACGCTTAAAGATACTTATGACGTAGTACCTTTTGATGAAGAGTGTGTTATACCTGAAACCCTTACCGAGTGGTTTAACTTGCAAAGAGAGGTTGTTAAAGAAGAAGTTAAAGACGAAAACTTCTGTTTAACTGAGAAAGTTGAACTTGGAAATCT
The DNA here is from genome assembly GCA_015069425.1 of Clostridiales bacterium. Lineage (GTDB taxonomy): Bacteria > Bacillota > Clostridia > Christensenellales > Borkfalkiaceae > UBA1259. The sequence continues at coordinate 188,473 of SVIP01000004.1, forward strand.
CTTAGATTATAAATACTTAAAAAATCAAAAGACTTCTGAAATCGTTGGAGAGGGCACTTTAATTCTCGATAGAACTGGGTTAACCTATGACGGAACAAGGAACGGACAGCCATTTAATTTCCATATAGATAGCCTTGCTCTTCCAACTTATGGTATGTGTACAGATTTAAGTCGTTTTTATACTTTTTATAATGGTGAGTTTATGGAGTTTTATCCCAAGAATAACGTTGTAGAAAAGTTCTTTTTAGCAACTGAAGAAATTCATCGATTAAGCGGTGGTAAATGGCAAGATTTTAAGTTTGATAAATAAAATAATCGCTACGCATTTGCGTGGCGATTATTTTATTTATAATTTCATTTCTGTATATAACATAAGCATTGAAAGTGCTGTAATTGATGCCGTTTCCGTACGCAGTATACGTTTTCCTAAAGAAATAATTTCTGCGTTCGCGTCTTTAAGTTTTTCAATTTCTTTATCATCAATACCGCCCTCTGGACCAATAAAAACACCAACTTTCATGTCTTTTTTTATTTTTGATAGTGCCGAGTTTGTTGAAATCATACCTTGTGCGTTTTCATAAGGTACTAAAAACAAATCCATTTCTTTTGCAAGTGTGATTGCTTTATCGAAACTAATTGGTGAAATAACCTCTGGAATAGAAACACGTTTGCTTTGCTTTGCGGCACTTTCCGCAATTGCTTGCCAGCGTTCGGTTTTTCCTTGCTTCTTCTTTTCTTCAATTTTAACAATTGAGCGTGATGTTTCTACAGGGACGATTACTTCTGCACCAAGTTCTACTGCCTTTTGAATAATGAGTTCCATTTTATCGCTCTTCGGTAGGCCTTGAAAGAGATAAATTTTAATTGGGAGGGTGGTGTTTTGATAATTTGCTTGCACGATGGAAACTATAACTTCCTTTTCTGTAAAGCTGTCTATTTTGCAAAGATTACTAACCCCGTCCGCACTTATTAAAAGTTGGTCACCAACTTTCATTCTTAAAACGTTTTTAATGTGATTATAATCGTTATCCGTAATGTAATAATGACCGTCTTTTATGGCGGAATTATTTAAGAAAAAATTAAACATACACTTAACCTATGGTTTTTTTACAATCATTCTATCATAAATACCTAATTTTGGCAATAGTCTTTTGCATTTGTTGACAATTTTGACGTAAACTGTTAAAACATTTTTGTTTTAAAAGGGGTAAGGTTTATGAAGAAAAGTTACAAAAGAGTAGAAATTAGTTTTTTAACACTTAAAAATTCCAACGTGTTAATTAGTAGTGCGGTATTTTTGTCGGATAATATACGTGAAGACATATTTATTTAAAGGAGCGAGTTATGAAAAAGTTTTTATGTATTTTATTAGTAGCACTCTGTTTCGTTTCAACCTTTAATTTTAATGTCGCACAAGCGGAAAAAGGGACCGTTGTTTTTACTAACGGGAATTTTGAAAGTTTTACTAAAGCGCCGTCTGCTTTCGGTGGGGCAAAATATACGCCTAACAACTGGATCATGGAGGGAAACGTTTCCTTAAGCAACATTGTAACTAAGGAGACCGCAAGTTTTTATGACGGAGCGAGTTCACTTTGCGTTAAAAATAGCGGTTCAGATTTAGTTTTGCTGGGCGATTTTGTTTCAATCAATGGTGGAGCAAATTATCATTTTGGATATAAAATTAAAGACGCTGAAAACAGTGGGGTAAATGCGCAAATTACCATACGTTCATTTGATAAAGATAATAATTTAATAAAGGAAAGTGAAAGTAAAGTTTTTAAATCGTCTAACGTGTGGACAGAAGTGTTTATAGAAGTGACTTTACCTAACGATGCGGTTTATATAAGACCTATAATAGAGGTCTATTCTAAACAATATAGTCAAAGCGGTACGTCAAAAGTATGTTACGTAGATGCTATGAGCGGTTGTGAGATAGAAAAACAGATATTTACCGTAAAGGACGGTGCATCTTTAAGACTTGTTAAAGAAACACCAGGAATTAGATTTTATTCGGAAATAGGAAGAAGTGTATATGACGAATACAAATTAAAGTATCAAAAGGTTAATGTAGGAATGCTTATAACCCCTACTGAAAACTTGGAAAACGTTGGCGATTTTACAGCCGAAGAATTAAGCAAAAAAGGAATTCTTTTTATAGAAATTCCTGCGACAACGTGGGCAAATCAAAGCACGGTAGAGGTTGACGGAGTGTACGGGTTTTATTGTGCGTTAGTAAATATTCTTCCGAAAAACATTTGCAGAAAATTTAGTGCAAGGGCATATATTTCTTATGAAGATAAAGGAAAAACATACTTTGTGTACAGTAATTATGACCAACTTGTAAATTCCCGTTCAGTAAATGAAATTGCTATTCTTGCACTTGAAGAATTAGACATTTATGATGAAAATCAAAAAGAAATAATAAATTATTACGCAAAATATAACAGTTAAAAAACAAAACAGAGTAAGTTTATTAGATACTTACTCTTTTTTATGTAAATTTTTGACAATAATTAGTAAGGATATATTAAATTGTTGACAAATAATTGTTAAAGTATTAAAATCAATAAAGTTGTAAAAATAGTTGGAGAAAAAAATATGGAAACAGGACATATATTACTGACTTTATCTATTGCGCTTTTTGCAGGTCTTATGCTTTCAAGAGTTGCTAAATTAGTAAAACTACCTGCAGTAACGGCATATCTAGTTGCAGGTATTATTGTTGGACCGTTTTGTTTGGGCGCTTTTGGAATTGGCGGTTTAGGATTTCATCACGTAGATATTAAATCTTATAGTATAATTTCCGACGTCGCATTAGGTTTTATTGCGTTTACAATCGGTAACGAATTTAGGCTTTCTCAGCTTAAGGCAATAGGTAAACAAGCGACGGTAATAGGTATTTTTCAAGCGGTACTTACTACTTTAATTGTAGATGTGGCTCTTATATCTTTGCATTTTTTGATGAAAGATAAATTATCTCTTTCTGCTGCTATCGTTTTAGGTGCTGTCGCATCTGCTACTGCACCCGCTGCAACCCTTATGGTTGTTCGTCAATACAAGGCTAAAGGTCCGCTAACCGATACTTTGCTTCCTGTTGTTGCGTTGGACGACGCTGTTGGTTTAGTTCTTTTTGCAATCTCTTTTGGTATTGGCAAAGCCTTTCTTCCTGGCGGAGAAATAAGTTTTATTTCTATCATTGTTGAGCCACTTATTGAAGTAATTTTATCAATCGGCTTAGGTGCAGGAATGGGGTACCTTTTCACCTACTTTGAAAGATTTTTTCACTCTCGTTCAAAAAGACTTGCGATGTCTGTAGCGTTCGTATTGTTGACTGTTGGAATAACTCTAATAGAAATTCCGCCTATTGGTGGGGTACATATAGCATTTTCATCACTTCTATCGTGTATGATGCTCGGTACGATTTTCTGCAATATTTGCGATTTCTCTGCTGAACTTATGGATAGGCTTGACCGTTGGACCGCTCCTATATTTATATTGTTTTTCGTTATAAGCGGTGCGGAATTTGATCTTACAGTATTGTCAGATTTGTTAATAGTATTGGTTGGTGTAGTATATATTCTCTTCCGCTGTTTAGGTAAATATCTAGGTGCTTATATGAGTGCAAAGATGGTAAACAGCCCAGAGACTGTTAAAAAGTATCTCGGCATCACTCTTTTCCCTCAAGCAGGTGTCGCACTAGGTATGGCTATAAAGGCAACAGATCCTATTAGGGGGTTGGGTGCAGAGGGTGAAATAATTAAAAACATTATACTTTTCTCTGTTTTAATTTACGAACTTGTAGGTCCGTTCTTAACCAAGATTGCACTTACTAAAGCAGGTGAAGTTAAACCCGAAGAAAGGTTAAGTGCTAGAGACAAACACATTGAAGAAATGAAGAAATTAAAAGAGAGCGAAGTTGCAACTGCTTCTGAGCAAAAATAATTATTAAAAAAATAAAACGCCTCGCAAACGTTGTTTGCGAGGCGTTGATTTTAACTTTATTTATTCCCACTCTATTGTGCCGATGGGCTTTGGTGTTAAGTCAAAAAGCACTCTGTTGATGCCGTCAACTTCACTTGTTATTCTATCCGTTATTTTATGGAGAACGGGGTATGGAATTTCTTCAATAGTGGCACTCATTGCATCAACGGTATTGACTGCACGAATGATTGCCGGCCAACCCTCGTATCTTTTTCCGTTTTTAACACCAACGCTCTTAGTGTCAGGAATTGCAATAAAATATTGCCAAACCTTGCCTGCAAGTCCACAAATTTCAAATTCTTCACGCAAGATAGCGTCCGCTTCGCGAAGAGCGTGGAGTCTATCACGAGTAATTTCTCCCAAACATCTAACGCCAAGACCAGGGCCGGGGAATGGTTGACGGTAAACCATAGTTTTTGGAAGACCTAATGCATCGCCAACAATTCTAACTTCGTCTTTGTATAAAAGGCGAACGGGTTCAACGAGTTCAAACTGCATATCTTCGGGAAGACCGCCCACGTTGTGGTGTGCCTTAACGCCGTCGCTTTCAATAATGTCGGGATAAATGGTGCCTTGTGCGAGGAAAGAAATACCTTTAAGTTTACTTGCCTCTTCATCAAACACTTTTATAAATTCATTACCGATAATTTTTCTCTTTCTTTCAGGTTCTTTAACCCCCACTAAAAGATTTAAGAATCTATCCGTTGCATCAACGTAAATGAGATTGGCATCAAGTTCTTTTCCAAAAACCTCGACAACTTGTTCGCTTTCACCTTTTCTCATAAGTCCGTGATTAACGTGAACACAAACGAGTTGTTTGCCAATTGCTTTGATTAAAAGAGCGGCAACAACAGAACTGTCAACCCCGCCAGAAAGAGCGAGAAGAACTTTCTTATCGCCAACTTGTTTTCTAATAATTTCTATTTGTTCGTCGATAAAAGCGTTTGCTAATTCAACGGTGGTGATACGTTTCATATCATCAGGTCTTTTGTTACAATCCATAAAAAATTCTCCAAATACAAATTTAACGATATAATTATACAACACTATTAAATCAAATTCAAGCGGTTTTAATAATAATTTTTTTACTTTCACATTAAAATTTTTAATTGCAAGTATAACTTCTGAATATGTTTCTAATTTTATTAGCATTTAGCACTAAAAAACGGCTATTCACTCTCAAACCCTTTACAAAAAATGTAGGTTGTGCTAAAATTTAGAAGTTAAAAATTAAAAGGAAAGACAAAATTGAAAAAGATTAATTTGTTTGGGCAATTTTTATTATTCACTGCGACTCTTGCTTGGGGAACGTCTTTTCTTATTTTAAAAAACACAATTGAAGAAGTTCCAGCGTTTTACGTTATTGGATTAAGATTTTTATTTGCAGGAGTAGTTTTACTCCTTGTTTTTATTAAAAGGCTTAAGTTTTTAGATAAGAAAACTTTTTTTGCAGGGGTTGTAATAGGTTTATCAGTGGCGGCGGCGTATATAGCGCAAACATTGGGGCTTTTACAAACAACACCCGGTAGAAACGCTTTTGTGACCGCATCTTATTGTGTTATGTGTCCATTTTTAATGTGGGGAATTTTTAAGAGAAAACCAAATGCCAATAATATTATATCAGCGGTTTTATGCTTGGTTGGTATCGGTATGATTTCATTGTCGGGTGATAGTGGAGAAAGTGGCAACGCCTTGCTTGGTGATGCGTTGACGCTTATTGGGGCATTGTTTTTTGCTTTCCAAATAGTATTTATTAATAAATATCAAGAGCAAGGGTTGGACAATATATTATTACTGATATTCAATTTGTTAACTGTTGGTGTTGTTTTTGCTATCTGTTCGTTAATCTTTGAGCTTCCTAAAAATGGAATCAGCGGATATTATTTAAATTCCGACCAAATAATTAGAATTACTTATCTTGCGGTTATTTGTACTCTTTATGCGCAAGCCGCTCAGTTAATAGGACAAAAGTTTACTTCCCCTAATCAGTCCGCTATTATTTTGAGTTTGGAGGCGGTGTTTGGGGTGCTGTTTTCTGTGTTTTTTGGTACGGAAAAACTTTCGTTAATTCTGGGTATTGGTTTTGCAATCGTGTTTGTTGCAATTTTATTCAGCGAACTCAATATAGATTTTAAAAAATTATTTAAAAAACAAAAGAAAAGTTTAGACGAAACGTCAATTGATAAAGGTTAAAGGAGAAAAAGATGAAAGATAAGATTTTATCTAGTGAAAGAGAAAAATTCGGCTCAAGACTTGGTTTTATTTTGATTTCTGCGGGTTGTGCAATAGGACTTGGCAACGTTTGGCGTTTTCCTTATATAGTAAGTCAATACGGTGGAGCGGCATTTATACTTTTATATTTGCTTTTCTTGGTAATTTTCGGCTTGCCGATTATGACCATGGAATTTGCGGTTGGTAGAGCAAGTCAAAAAAGTATTGCTGGCTCTTTTTCTGCACTAGAACCTAAAGGTACAAAATGGCATTTATTTAGTTGGGTAGGTATAGTTGGAAATTATCTTTTAATGATGTTTTACACCGTTGTTACCGCTTGGATGTTTATCTATTTTTATAAAATGGCAATTGGTGACTTCGCTAATCAATCGGCAACTGAGGTATATGCTCATTATGATATAATAAAGAGCAACTTTTTATTGCAGTTTTTAGTTACTGCTTTAGTAATAATTCTCGGTGTGTTCGTTTGTTCACTTGGCTTAAAAAAAGGCGTGGAAAAAATAAATAAAGTAATGATGCTTTGCCTTTTAGCAATCATTGTTGTTCTTGCTATATACGTTTGTACTCTCGATGGTGCAGGGGAAGGGCTTAAGTATTATTTAATTCCTAATTTTAATAAAATTTTGTATGACGCAGATGGTAATTTCATTTTTGGTGAAGTGTTGTTTGCGGCACTTGGCCAAGCATTTTTTACCTTGTCAATTGGCATGGGCTCGATGGCAATTTTCGGTAGTTACATTAAAAAAGACAGAAGTTTATTTGGTGAATCGGTCTCTATTGCCGCACTAGATACTGGCGTTGCGTTCGTTGCAGGGCTTATAGTAATTCCTGCAACCTTTGTGTTTCCTGTTGAAGGGGCGATAACGGGTGGACCTGGATTAATCTTCCAAACTTTACCTAACATATTCAATAATATCATAGGTGGTAGAATTTGGGGAACTTTGTTTTTCTTGTTTATGATTTTTGCGGCAATGTCAACTGTAACCGCTGTTTTTGAAAATATTATAGCATTTGGTATGGATAAATGGGGTTGGTCAAGAAAAAAATCTTGTTTAATAAATTTGGGGTTATTGATAGTTTTATGCTTGCCCTGCGTTTTAGGATATTCAGTATTTACAGGTTTTACGCCGTTTGGTGCAGGTAGTAGTGTTTTAGACTTGGAAGATTTTATCGTAAGTAATAATATTTTACCGATAGGGTCTCTAATCTACGTTTTATTCTGTACATTCGATAAAAAAGCGTGGGGTTGGAATCAATTCTTAACAGAGGCAAACCAAGGGAAAGGCTTAAAAATACATTCAAAATTAAAAATTTATTGTAAATACGTTTTGCCATTACTTTTAATCGTGTTCTACGTTTACGGCATAATAAGTATGTTTTAAAGAAATTGTAAAAGCAAAAACACCTAGCAAACTTGCCAGGTGTTTTTATATTATAAAGCCAAATAACAGTACGGAAAGGCAGGCTATTATTGCAACGGTAAGGAGAGATTGTTTGCACATTGATGCGATTATCGCTATCACTGTTCCTGCTAGTGCCGTCCAAATATTCCCAGTCGAATATAATACGAAAGGAAAGGTCATTGCCGAAAGAACGGCGTAGGGAATATAGTAGAGAAAACTTTTTAGAAAGGTCGACGTTATCTTTTTTCTAAAGAAAGCGAACGGCAACATTCTTATTAGATAAGTAACGCCAGCCATAACCACTATCATTAAAGCCATTTTAGGTAACGGCATCTTGCTCACCCCCTTTAATCGGGAAAATAAGTGCAGTAACCGTAGCGGATAATATTGCACAAATAATAATTGACAACCCTTCGTTTAATCCGGAAAGTAGGGGAATATAGTAAAAAGCAACGCTTGACGCTCCACCGAAAAGCACGGCGCTAAATACCCCTTTATTACTTAAAGACGGGGGGATAATTATTGCTATAAACATTGCGTAAAGCGCTATGCCTAAAGCGTTAGTGATAAAATCGGGTAATACGTCGCCTGCCACTGCCCCTAAGAGTGTTCCTAATGACCAACCAACGTACGGAAGTATGACTAAACCGTAGAAATAGTTCCTCCCAAATGTTTTTGGTTTTGCACTGGCAATTGCAAAGATTTCGTCGGTAACGAATGCGGAGCATAAAAGCCTATGCCCTAAAGTAAAAGTGTTGTCTAACTTTTGGGAAAGTGTAATGCTCATTAAAAAGTATCTAGCGTTAATGACTAACTGTATTAGCACCATTTCTAAAACAGAGCCGAGAGAGGCAATTAAAGTTAGCCCCGCTAACTGCCCAGCGGAAGTAAGGTTTGTCATGGAAATAAAAACGCTCATAAAAATCGGCACGCTTGCTAGACTTGCTTGCACACCGAAAGCAAAAGCAACCGAAAGGTATCCAAGACCAATCGGTAAGCCGTCTTTTATTCCGTTTTTGAAATTAAGAGTTTCCATATTTTCACCGCGAACAGTTGATATTTTATCATAAATAAACCAAGTCTGCAACAAAATTGACGTGGTAAAAATGTTTAGAATAAAACAAAAATGTTATTTTATAACAATTTTAACCATAAAAGGCGTGTAATATAACAAAAAGGTTATATAGATATGCTTTTTTTCTATAAAATAATGAAATCAACAATTTGCAATTGGACCTGATTTTTAGTATAATATAAGTGCTGTCACTATAGTGACATATAAACTTAGCAATAGACTTTCGCAAAAAATTTGCGCTATTAAAGTAAAGGAGAAAAAATATGGAATATCGTATCGAACATGACTCTATGGGGGAAATGAAAGTTCCTGCCGACCGTTATTGGGCTGCGCAAACGCAAAGAAGTTCGGAGAATTTCAAGATAGGTGTAGGTATTGAAGTTATGCCTCGTGAAATCACCCGTGCATTTGGTGTATTAAAAAAAGCAGCTGCTCAAGCAAACCACGTACTACGTCCGGAAAAAATGACCGATAAGAAATTGTCGGCAATTGAAAAGGCTTGTGACGAGGTAATTAGCGGAGAATTATTTTCACATTTCCCACTCGTTGTTTGGCAAACTGGTTCTGGCACTCAATCTAACATGAACGCCAATGAAGTTATTGCAAATCGTGGTAATGAAATTGCAGGTGATAAAATTCTTCACCCGAACGACGACATCAATATGAGCCAATCTTCTAACGATACTTTCCCGACTGCAATGCACATTTCAGCAGTTATTGCTCTAGAAGACAAGCTTATTCCTGCTGTTGAACTTTTGATTAATACCTTTTTGCGTTTAGAAAAAGAAAATGAAGACGCTGTTAAATGTGGTAGAACGCATTTACAAGATGCAACACCAATTAAGTTCAGTCAAGAAATCAGTGGTTGGAGAACGAGTTTGGAGCGTGACGTTGAACTTCTCAAGATGTCGATTAAACCGCTTTCAGAACTTGCGCTTGGCGGAACGGCAGTAGGAACAGGACTTAACGCACCTAAAGGATTTGACACGTTGGTTGCGGAAAAGGTATCTGCAATTACCGGCAAGAAATTTGTTACCGCAGGAAATAAATTCCACGCTCTAACAAGTAAAGACGAATTAGTTTTCGCTCACGGTGCTATTAAAGCGTTAGCTAGTGATATGATGAAGATAGCAAACGACGTTCGTTGGCTTGCGAGTGGACCTAGAGATGGACTTGGTGAAATTTTCATTCCTGAGAATGAACCTGGCTCATCAATAATGCCGGGTAAAGTAAACCCAACTCAATGCGAGGCTGTAACTATGGTTGCTGTTCAAGTTATGGGTAACGACGTAGCAGTGGGACTAGCTGCATCACAAGGTAACTTTGAATTAAACGTATTCATGCCTGTATGCATTTACAATTTCTTACAGTCTGCTCGTTTAATGGCAGAGGCAATTGTTTCATTTAATGATAATTGTGCGGTTGGTATTAAGGCTAACCGTGAAAAAATGGATCACAACTTACACAATTCTTTAATGCTTGTTACAGCGTTAAATCCATACATTGGATATGAAAACGCAGCAAAGACCGCAAAGAAAGCCTTTAAAGATAACATTTCATTAAAGCAAGCTTGTGTTGAGTTAGGATTCCTTACGGCGGAAAAATTTGATGAAGTTTTCCACCCCGAAAAAATGGTTTAATTAGGAGTGTTTGGACAAATGAAGGTTAGTTATTTTCCCGGTTGTACCCTTAAAACTAAAGCGAAAATTTTAGATGAATATGCTAGAAAGTGTGCGGAAGTTTTAGGCGTTACACTTGAAGAGATTGAAAACTGGCAGTGCTGTGGCGGTGTTTTTACAACCAGTAGTGATGAAGTTGCGACCAAACTTTCATCAGTAAGAGCGCTTTTATCGGCTAAAGAAAAAAATCAACCCTTAGTATCGGTTTGTTCTGCTTGTCACAACGTGTTAAAACAGACTAACGCGCAGATTAAAGACGAGACGAATGGAATATCAAGAGCAGTAAACAACTATATCGCTCCCGAAGAATATCACGGTGAAACTCAAGTTTTGCATTACTTAGAACTTTTGCGTGACGTAATCGGGTTTGACAAAATTAAAGAAAAAGTTGTTAATCCGCTTACTGGCAAGAAAATTGCAGCGTATTATGGTTGTTTACTTCTTCGTCCTGGTAAAGTTCTTGCGATGGACGACGTTGAAAACCCAACTATAATGGAAGACTTTATTCGTGCTATCGGTGCAGAGCCTGTAATTTATTCTTATCGCAATGAATGTTGCGGAGGTTATATAGCGTTAGAAAGCAAGGACCTTGCAAAAGCAAAGAGCAGTAGGGTGATAGAAAATGCGAAGATAAACGGAGCAGAGGCTATCGTTACTGCTTGCCCCTTGTGTAAATACAATTTAGAAAAGAACGGTTGCTCAGATTTACCCGTAATTTACTTGACAGAACTATTAGCAACCGCGTTAGGCATAAAGGAGTAAGGTAATGGAAAATCAAAATAACGTTCGTAACGAAATAATTCGTCGTAGCGGAGTTAATCCAAGAAAATGCATGAAATGCGGAAAATGTTCGGGAACTTGCCCTGCGTACGATGAAATGGAATACCATCCCCACCAATTTGTAAGTATGGTGGAGAGTGGAGATATTGAACCGCTTTTAAATTCAAAATCAATTTACCGTTGCTTAACTTGTTTTGCGTGTGTGGATAGGTGTCCTCGTGGCGTTGAACCTGCAAAACTTATCGAAGCAGTTCGCTTAACTGCAGTTAGAAAGCAAGGTGAAAACCATTTGAAAGCAGACGATATACCCGCGCTTTTAGACGACGATTTGCCACAACAAGCAATCGTTAGCGCATTTAGAAAGTATACTAAGTAATTAATTAAGGAGAATACAAATGCAAAGGATAGGCGTATTCGTATGTTGGTGCGGTAGTAACATTGCTGGTACGGTTGACGTTCAAAAAGTTGCTGAAGCTTTAAGGAATGAACCGGGCGTTGTTCACTCTGCCAACTATCAATATATGTGTTCACAAGCAGGACAAGAACTTATTAAAGATGCAATAAAAGAGCATAAACTTACTGGAATTGTAGTTTGTTCTTGTTCACCAAGAATGCACGAAGCAACGTTCAGAAAGACTGCGCAAGCAGCAGGTCTCAATCCTTATATGGTTGAGATAGCAAACATTCGTGAACAATGTTCGTGGATTCATAAAGATATGGCGGAGGGAACTGAAAAGGCAATAGTTTTAGGTAGAACTGCTATTGCGAAAGTTAACCTTAATGCTCCATTGACACCGGGTGAAAGTCCAGTTACAAAGCGTGCGTTAGTTATCGGTGGTGGTATCGCTGGTATTCAAACTGCACTTGATATTGCTGATGCTGGTTTTTACGTTGACATAGTAGAAAAGAAACCTACTATCGGTGGGAAGATGGCTCAACTCGATAAAACCTTCCCAACACTTGACTGTGCAGCGTGTATTTTGACACCTAAGATGGTGGACGTTGCTCAACACGAAAGAATTAGAATTTTTTCTTATAGTGAAGTTGAAGAAGTTAAGGGTTTCGTTGGTAATTTCGACGTAAAAATTAAAAAGAAAGCACGTTTCGTTAAAGAAGACGTTTGTACGGGTTGTGGACTTTGTACGGAAAAATGTCCTCAGAAAAAAGTTCCTAACGAATTTAACTTAGGAATGGATAACCGTCGTGCTATATATATTCCTTTTGCACAAGCAGTGCCCAAGGTTGCAACTATTGATGCCGATTACTGTACTATGCTTAAAACAGGCAAGTGCGGTGTTTGCTCAAAGGTATGTACTGCTAAAGCAATAGATTACACGCAAAAGGACGAAATAATTGAAGAAAAGTACGGCGCAATCGTCGCTGCAACAGGCTTTAATCCTATAAGTATGGATAAGTTTGATGAGTTTGCTTATAACCAAAGTAAAGACGTTATAACCTCACTTGAATTTGAACGTTTAATGAACGCTGCTGGTCCTACCGCTGGTAAACTTCTTCGTCCATCCGACGGTGTTCACCCACATAAGATAGTTTTCGTTCAATGCGTTGGTTCTCGTTGTAGTTCTTGTGCGGAAAAGGGTAAAGAATACTGCTCTAAGATATGTTGTATGTACACGGCTAAACACGCAATGCTTACCCGTGATAAATATCCTGATACAGACGTTACCGTTTTCTATATCGACGTTCGTACTCCAGGTAAACAGTTTGACGAATTTTATCGTCGTGCCGTTGAAGAATACGGTGTACATTATATAAAAGGTATGGTTGGAAAGGTTTCTCCTGAAGGTAACAAACTTATCGTTCAGGGTTCTGACCTTTTAGACAATAAACAATTAAAGATAGAGGCGGATTTAGTTGTTCTTGCTGCTGCAATCGAACCGGATAAGTCTGCTAGACCGCTTGCAACGATGCTTACTGCAAGTATGGATACAAACGACTTCTTTACTGAGGCTCACCCAAAACTTCGTCCTGTTGAAAGCCCAACGGCAGGTATATTCCTATCAGGTGCTTGTCAAGGACCTAGAGATATTCCTGAAACGGTTGCTCAAGCAGGTGCGGCTGCAGCTAAAGTTATTGGCTTGTTATCAAAAGATAAACTTACTGGTAACCCATGTGTTGCTCATTCTGATGAAATGATGTGTAACGGTTGTTCATCTTGTGAAAGAGTATGTCCTTACGGAGCTATTACTTACGCAGATAAAGAGTTCCGTGGCCCGAACAGAACTACGTTAATTCGTAGAGTTGCACAAGTTAACGAAGCAATTTGTCAAGGTTGTGGTTGTTGTACGGTTGCTTGCCCGTCAGGTGCTATGGACCTTAAAGGATTTGCAAGCAAACAAATAATGGCGGAGGTTGACGCAATATGCAAGTAAACGAATATAAACCTAAAATAGTAGCATTTTGTTGTAACTGGTGTTCTTATGCCGGTGCAGACTTAGCGGGTAGTAACAGATTAAGTTATCCCGCAGAAGTAAAGGTTATCCGTGTTCCTTGTTCTTGCCGTGTAAACCCAATGTTTATACTTCGTGCTTTCCAACGCGGGGCAGACGGTGTAATCTTGTGCGGTTGTCACCCAGGGGATTGCCACTATACTTCTGGTAACTATTACACTAGAAGAAGAATGGCTTTGCTTTTCTCAATGCTCGATTATTTAGGCATTGAAAAAGAGCGTACCCGTGTTGAATGGGTTTCTGCAGCAGAGGGCGCAAAATTCGCTGCAACAATGAACGATTTTGTTAAGACGATAACCGAACTTGGTGAAAATAAGAGATTGGAGGATTTAAGATGCAAAAAATAACTCGTGAAACGCTTATTGAAAAAGCAAACGAACTCCTATCTAGTGGAAAAGTAAATCGTGTTTTAGGTTGGAAAAAGGGTGAGTTTTCTTATGACGTTACTCCAGCAGTCTTTACCGACGTAGAACAAATGAAAAAAGATTTCGTGTTTGACGATTTTTCAGGCGCAAACTTTTCAAAGTATTTAATTAAAGAAACAAGAAAAGAAGACGCTAAGGTTTTAGTTTTCTTAAAGCCTTGTGATACCTATAGTTTTAATCAACTTTTAACCGAACACCGCTTTGACCGTGAAAAGGTTTATGTAGTTGGAATCCCTTGCGATGGAATGATTGATATTAGTAAGATTAAGGAATTTGCAGGGGACGGTGTTGTTTCTGTAAATACTGATTCTGACAATATAAAAGTTGATACACTTTATGACGGTGTAAAAGAAATTGCAAAAGACAAAATACTATTAGAGCGTTGCGTAAATTGCAAGAGCAAAAAGCACGTTGCTTATGACGAACTTATTGGTGAAGAGGGCGAAATACTTGACGGAAACCGCTTTGACGAAGTAGCAAAACTTGAAAGCATGACTGCCGATGAAAGATTTGAGTTTTGGCAAAACGAACTTTCACGTTGTATACGTTGTAACGCTTGTAGAGACGTTTGTCCTGCTTGTACTTGTGAAAAATGCGTATTTGGAAATCCAAACTCTGGTGTAGAAAACAAATCTCCCGCAAACAGTTTTGAAGAGCAAATGTTCCATATCATTCGTGCTTTCCACGTTGCTGGACGTTGTACCGACTGTGGCGAATGTTCAAGAGTTTGTCCTCAAAACATTCCTCTTCATTTGCTTAACCGTAAATTCATTAAAGATATTAACGAATTTTACGGTGATTATCAAGCAGGTGAAGAAGTTGGTTTAAGAGCACCGCTTGTAAATTATACAAAAGAAGACCTAGAGCCTTCCGAAGCAGTAAATAGGGAGGAAAAATAAAATGCGTAAAATATCTTTAGCAAATTTAGATAAATTTTTTGCAAAAATTGCTGAACAAGCAAAGTTATATATTCCAGTTGACGGTAAAAACGGAACTTCAGCATTTAAACTTTGGCAAGAGGGCGTGGTTATGAGCCAAGCGCTTAACACTACGAGAAGTGCAAAAGACTTTTTCTTTCCACAAACTGAAAACCTTATGGAATTTAAAACCGAAGGTAAAAATATTGAAATAATAGATATTAGGGAAGAAAAGGAAGATTTCGTAATTTTTGGCGTTCGTGCTTGCGACGTTAAGAGTTTTGAAATTTTGGATAGAGTTTTCCTTTCTGAACCTGTTGATACTTTTTATGCGTCTAGAAGGGAAAAGGGTGTAATTATCTCTCTCGCTTGCGGTAGACCTAATGAAACTTGTTTTTGTAAGACTTTCGGTATCGACCCCGCATCTCCAGAAGGTGATATTACCGCTTGGAAGACCGAAACTGATTTGTACTTAAAAGCAAATACAGAAAAGGGCGAAAAACTTCTTTCATCACTTGATGAAACTACTGAAGACGCAGACGAAAAGGCTGTTGAAGAACAAAAGAAGGCAATTAACTCAATAATGGATAAACTCCCACTTAAAGACCTTACTACCGACAAGTTTGGCGTTGGTAAGACTAAGGAGTATTTTAATTCTCCAGCGTGGGACGAACTCTCTTCACATTGTTTAGGTTGCGGAACTTGTACTTTCGTGTGCCCAACTTGTCAGTGTTATGACGTTAAGGATTTCAATACTGGAAATGGTGTAAAGCGTTTTAGATGTTGGGACTCTTGTATGTATTCAGATTTTACTTTGATGGCGCACGGAAACTCAAGACTTTCACAAAAAGAACGTTTCCGCCAAAGATTTATGCACAAACTCGTTTATTATCCCGATAATAACGATGGAATGTTCAGTTGTGTAGGTTGTGGTCGCTGTCTTGCAAAATGTCCTATATCAATGAATATCGTAAAAGTAATGAAAACTCTCGGAGGAAAAGAAAATGACTAATGAGACTTTAATTCCGAAACTAGGCGTGATTACGGATATCAGAATTGATACGCCAGATATTAAGACTTTTAGAGTTGTATCTTTAGAAGGTAAGAAACTTTTTGAACATCGTCCTGGTCAATGTGCAATGGTTTCAATTCCAGGTGTAGGCGAAGCAATGTTTTCAATCACTTCTTCTCCAACGAACACCGAATATATGGAATTTTCTATTAAAAAGTGCGGATGTTTAACTACGTGGCTACATCAAGCAGAAGTTGGACAAAACGTAACCGTTCGTGGGCCTTACGGAAATCCATTCCCAGTTGACGACGTGTTTGTAGGTAAAGACCTATTATTCGTAGCGGGCGGTGTTGGTTTAGCGCCGTTGCGTTCGGTAATAAACTATTGTAGGCATTATCGTGATAGATATGGTAAAATAGATATTGTTTATGGTTCAAGAAGTAAAGATGATTTACTTGACTATCAAGAAATAATAAATGAATGGTCAACCGATAGCGGTGTTAACGTACACTTGACTATCGACCGTGAGCAAGAAGGTTGGGACGGACACGTTGGTTTTGTTCCCACTTACGTAAAAGAACTTGGCTTTGAGCCTAATAAGACTGCGGTTCTTTGTGGACCACCGATAATGATTAAGTTCACGTTACAAGGTTTAAGTGAATTAGGTTTTAATAGAGAACAAGTTTACACAACACTAGAACTTCGTATGAAATGTGGTGTTGGCAAATGTGGACGTTGTAACGTTGGTAACAAATACGTTTGTAAAGACGGACCAGTGTTCAGAATGGATCAGTTAGACGCACTCCCTGATGAGTATTAATAAGGAGAAAAACAAATGGAAAATTTAGTAAACGTTTATTTTTTCGGAAAAAAATATCAAGTACCTGAAAGTTTAACCATTATGAAAGCAATGGAATATGCAGGTTATCAATTAGTTCGTGGTTGCGGATGTCGTAACGGTTTTTGTGGCGCTTGTTCAACTCTTTACCGTATCAAAGGTGATAGAGAATTGCACGCATGTTTGGCTTGCCAAACTAAGGTTGAAAACGATATGTACGTTGCAACGTTGCCTTTCTTCCCACTCGTAAAACAAGTTTACGATATAGAAAAGGTTAAACCAAGCGAAACAATTATGATGCAACTTTATCCAGAAATTTATGCTTGTATCGGTTGTAACGCTTGTACTAAGAGTTGTACTCAAGGCTTAAACGTTATGCAATACATTGCATATGCACAACGAGCTGACTATGCTAACTGTGCTGAAGAATCTTTTGACTGCGTAATGTGCGGTGTTTGTTCTTCACGTTGTCCTGCAGGAATTTCACATCCTCAAGTTGCTGAACTTGCAAGAAGACTTTACGGTAAGTATATAGCACCTGAAACACAACACCTTATCGATAGGGTTAAAGAAATTAACGACGGTGAGTATGAAAAACTTATCGAACAACTTATGAATAAACCTATTGAAGAATTAAAAGAACTCTATAACAATAGAGAAATCGAGAAATAAGGGGGAGATAAAAATGTATAAATATACTCAAGAACAACTCGATTCGATGAAAAAAGTCGAAGCGACAAGAAGCGAAAGACTTAAAAACTTGTTTGCAAGAATGAGTGCAGACGAAAAGCAAACCGTATTAAAAGAAAATCACCCCGACTATATCGATACTGCTTATGAAGAACTCAAAGTAGGTCCTAACAAGGGCGGAAAGGTTTTACATGAACTTGCAGACCTTTTACAAGGTAAAAGTAGAGTTCTCGATATGGATATCGACCTAACTAAGCCAGATTACGACGTTGACGTTTTAGTTATCGGTGGTGGCGGTGCAGGTTCATCTGCTGCAATCGAAGCGCACAATGCTGGTGCAAACGTTATGATAGTAACTAAGCTCCGTATAGGTGATGCTAACACAATGATGGCAGAAGGTGGAATTCAAGCGGCTGATAAGCCCAACGATAGCCCTGCTATCCACTATCTTGACGCTTTTGGTGGCGGACACTTTGCCGCTAAACCCGAACTTTTATACAAACTTGTAAACGATGCTCCCGACGCTATTAAATGGCTTAACGAACTTGGAGTTATGTTTGATAAAGAGGCAGACGGTACAATGATTACCACTCACGGTGGTGGTACGTCAAGAAAGCGTATGCACGCTTGTAAAGACTACTCTGGTGCGGAAATTATGAGAACGCTCCGTGACGAAGTGTTAAATAGAAATATTCCCGTTGTTGATTTTACTGCAGCAATCGAAATTATTAAAGATACTGAAGGTAAAGCAGCAGGCGCAGTACTCATGAATATGGAAACTAAGGATATTTGCGTTGCAAAAGCAAAGACAGTTGTTATTGCAACTGGTGGTGCAGGTAGACTTCACTATCAAGGTTTCCCAACTTCTAACCACTACGGTGCAACTGCCGACGGTTTGGTTTTAGGTTATAGAGCAGGTGCAAAACTCCTTTACGCAGATACTCTTCAATATCACCCAACTGGCGTTGCTGAACCTACACAAATTTTCGGTGCATTAGTTACTGAAAAAGTTCGTTCACTCGGCGCACAACTTGTTAATAAAGACGGTGAAGCGTTCGTTTATTCACTTGAAACTCGTGACGTTACAGCATCTTCCATTATTAGAGAATGTAAAAAGCGTGATAACGGTATTAAAACTACCGATGGCGAAGGCGTATGGCTTGATACACCTATGATTGATATTATTCACGGTGAAGGAACGATTGAAAAACGTATTCCTGCAATGCTTAGAATGTTCGGTAAATACGGTATCGATATTAGAAAAGACCCGATTCTTATTTATCCTACACTTCACTATCAAAACGGTGGTTTAGACATTTCTGCTGACGGTATGACAACAACTGTTCCAAACCTTTTCGTTGCGGGTGAAGCCGTTGGGGGAATCCATGGTAGAAACCGTCTTATGGGTAACAGCTTACTTGATATTATCGTGTTTGGTAGAAATGCAGGTAAGAGCGTTGGTAAGATTTATAAAGACGTTGAAGTTAAGGAATTAACCTTAGATCACGTTAAATCGTTTGATAAAGAACTTGAAAGTGCTGGACTTAAACCCACAAAACTTTCTCCACAACTTTTACCAAACTATACAAAACAGCCTAATATTTAATTAGACACACCCGACGATATTTTTGTCGTCGGGTATAAGTATGTAAATAAGGGAAATGATGAAATAATTTTTAGGAGTTATTATGGAAAAGGAAAATAAAAAGAGCCTTAAATGGCTTTGGATTGCAATCGCATTAGTTGTTGTTGCTGGTGTTGCCGTTTGGTGCGGTATTAATGCAGAAATTGCTCCTGACAAAAAAACGGGGCTACCTGCGCTTAATATATTTGCTTTACCTGCACTTTTAACAGGTATTTTCATTGTAGTTGCGCTTGGTTATATGCTTGGTAGAATTACCATTAAGGGTGTAAATCTAGGTACTGCAGGTGTGTTTTTAGTAGCAATTTTATTCGGTTATCTTTGCACTTTAATACCTAGCGACATACCTGTATTAAATGCTCTTCGTTTAGAAGCAGGAAAAGGAAACACGACTTATTATAAGAGTGTTATTCAAAACGTAGGTTTAGTTTTCTTCGTTGGTTCGGTTGGATTTATTGCAGGGCCTAAGTTTTTTAGAGACTTAAAGAAAAATTTTAAAACCTATATAGTAATGGGTGTTTCAATTATCCTAATCGGTACAGCTGTTACCATAGTGTTTATTCTTATTTCGCCAGAACGCTTCAGTGCGGATTTCTGGGCTGGTGTTTTGTCGGGCTCACTCACAACAACCCCTGGTTATTCAGCTGCGCAAGAAGCTATGTATCCTGCTTCTGACACCTTAGTGACGCTTGGCCACGCAATCGCATATCCTTTTGGAGTTATCGGTGTAGTATTATTTGTTCAACTTCTCCCTAAATTTGTTAAAGCCGATATGGTGTATGAAAGAAGTTTACTTAAACCAGAAGTAATGGAAGAAAGAGAAGAAAAGCAAACAAAAAAACTCTTTACTTGTGATGATTTTGGTTTCACTGCTCTTGCTATCGCAATTGTTAGCGGTTTAATTTTAGGAGGAATTAAGATTCCACTATTTAACGGCATTAACTTCTCACTTGGTACTACTGGTGGCGTATTGATTATGTGCTTGGTATTTGGGCACTTTGGCAGAATCGGTAGCCTTTCAATGCAAGTTCCTACTGCAACAGTAAAAACCTTAAAGGAATTAGGCTTGATGTTATTCCTTATCGGTGCGGGTGTTGATGGTGGTGTTAGTTTGGTTTCTGCTGTTGGTGATGATGCAAGCATCGTTGCTTGGGGCTTTATTGGTGGCGTAGTAATTACTATTGTACCTATGGTTGTTGGTTTCTTCCTTGGTAAGTATGTTTTGAAACTCCCACTTCTTGCAACCCTTGGTTCAATTACAGGCGGTATGACAAGTACTCCTGCTCTTGGAACTTTGATTTCTACTGCAGAAACGGACGATGTTGCAGGTGCTTATGCATCAACTTATCCTATTGCACTAGTGTTGATAGTAATTGCTTGTAATTTACTAATCAATTTGATGATGTAATAAAAATTAATTTAATAAAAAACTCTCGGAAAAACTTCCGAGAGTTTTTTATTGTTTTTTGATTATTTGTTTTTGTCCATTGCGTTTACAGCACCAGATATATCTGTATAAATGGCAAGTCTGCCGTGTTTGTCTATTTTAAGTTTGTTGATTTCCCCATGTGTTAAGCATCCTGCACCACCAACACAGCCATTAATGCAAGCCATACCTTCAATAAAGTTTCCGTCAAGTATTCGCTTTGTGGCTTTCAAAAGTGCAACCCTGCACGCCTCAATTCCGTCGCAAGGAACGGCTTTAAGGTCAAATCCCTCTAGTCCACTTTCTTTAATTCCTTCAGCAACGGCTTCTGTTAAACCGCAACTTCTTGCAAAAATTCTGCCGTAATATGAAGCGTCATCTATATCTTCTTCTGCAAGTGCGGTTATCTCAATATCTTTACTGTCGAATAATGCTTGTAATTCTTCAAAAGTTATTACTGTATCGACATAAGGTGCAACGTCTTCGTTTTTAAATTCCATTTTTTTAGCAGTACACGGACCAATGAAAACAACTTTTGATGTCGGGTCATCTTCTTTTATGCGTTTAGCAATGGTTGCCATAGGGGAAAGATTGTGCGATATAAATTCTGAAAGGTCGGGGAACTGCTTTTTAACGTATGAAACGAAAGCAGGACAGCACGAACTTGTCAAAAACCCTTTTTCAGTAAGTTCTTTCGCCTCTGCAAGGGCAACTATATCTGCACCAAGTGCCGCTTCCACTATTTCATAAAAACCTAACGCTTTAATGCCTGCAATTACTTGCCCAAGTTTAGCGTAAACAAATTGGCTTGCAATAGACGGAGCAACTACAGCATAAACTTTATAATTAGTGTTATTATTACTTTCTTTAATATAATTTATGGCATTTAAGATGTAAGACTTATCGTTTATTGCGCCCCAAGGACATTGATAAACACATGCTCCACAAGCAATACACTTTTCATCGTTAATTTTAGCCGCTTTATTTTCGTCCATAGAAATGGCTTTTACTTTGCACGCTTGTTCACATGGGCGTTTGTGGTTAATGATTGCACTGTATGGGCAAACTTTAGAACAAAGTCCGCATTCTACACATTTTTCTTTGTCTATATGTGCTTTTAAGTTGGAGTCAATGGTAATAGCGCCTTTTTTACAAACGTCTTCGCATCTGTGCGCAAGACAGCCTCTGCAAGCACCTGTGACTTCATACCCACCCATAGGACATTCGTCACAGGCAATGTCTATTACTTCTATAACGTTCTTGTTCTCAGGGTTACCACCCATTGCAAGTTTAACTCTCTCTGTAACAATGGCTTGCTCTTTGTATATGCAACAACGCATGGTTGGGGTTTTACCAGGAACGATTATTTTAGGGATTCTAATAACGTTTTCTGTTAGCGTGCCTTCCCAAGCAAATTTTGCGACTTCTTTTAGCACACGATATTTTAGGTGTTGAACTTTGGTGTCAAATTTTCTCATGTTAATATATCCTATTTAAAATATTTGTATTTAGCTTTCTCGATTTTAGAAATAAAGTTATGGTCTAATTTACTTAAATGATATTTTTTGCGGTAAATCAAAACGTCTTTGTACGTTTTAGTGTTAAAATCGCACTTTCTTTCTATAAGGTTAAATTTGTCCTTTAACTCTGGTGGAATAGGTGAAACCCACATAAATGTATTCGGTACTTGTTCTAAGAGTGAAAATTGCACTCCACGCTCAAAAACCATGATGCGTTGTTTGGAAAATTCTGAAAGCTCTGCACGTTTAACGTCAATAAGTGGCAAAGATGGAACGTATGGGTCGCCGTGCGTAATCTCAATATAGTTGGCTAAATCTTCAGCAACAATTTTTTCTTTTGTCGCAAGCGGATTGTTCTTGCTAATTGCCATTACGTAAGAGAATTCGTTTAATAGTTCAAAATTAAGCTTTTTCTCTTCAAACAAGGTATGGAAATACTTTTCAAACGTGCTTTGATAACGAACGATGCCGAGGTCGTACTCTTCTTTAACAACGTTTAGAATTGAACGCATAGAGTTGGTTTCTTTGTAAATTATTTCAGCAGAGGATGTAGAATCTAGTTCTTTGGCAAAGTCGGCAAAAGCATAAGAAAAATAACTTGCCCTTGGTACGCAAACGGATAAACGCAACTTTTTTTCCGCACGGTTTTCATAAATGCTTTCAATCTTTTTGATTTGTGAAAGTGCATTTTTAGCATAAAGCAAAAATTCTTCTCCGTCGATTGTAATTTCTAATCCTTTAGAAGAACGTTTAAAAATTTTAATTTTAAGATCACTTTCAAGCGTCTTAATAGCTCTGCTTAAATTCGGTTGCGAAGTATATAAGTTTTCCGCCGCTTTACTGATAGAGCGGGTGTTTGCTACCTCTACTGCATACTTCATGTGAAGAATATTCATTTTATAACCTTTTTGCGCTTTTAGTTATATAGCGATTGCTTTTTTCTTCAGTATAACATATCTAATATGTTTATTCAAGTATTTTTAATGCGATTATGTAATTTTTGTTTAATATTATACACATACTTATTCTGTAATTATGAAGTTAAAATCTAAAAATGTTTTCTTAATTTTTGCGTTGATGTTATTCTTTAACTATATATCTTTATCTTTCATGCCAAAAATAAGTTTAGCAATGCCGTTTTATGACCTTCAGCCGAAAGATATTGTATTGAGGTCGCAGTTTTATACTAATTATGGTAATTCTACTCTGGAGCGTAAACACAATATTTATCTTGCATCTAAAAGCCTTGATAATACGTTTGTAGACGTGGGAGCAGAGTTTTCTTTTAATCGAACTGTTGGAGAAAGAACGGAAAAAAGAGGGTATAGAACGAGTAAAATTATTGTTGGTGGGGAATTTGTCGACGGGGTAGGTGGAGGCGTTTGTCAAGTCTCGACTACGCTTTATAATGCAGTTATAATGTCAGGACTAAGAGTTATAGAATATCACCCACATAGTTTACCTGTTTCATACGTTGCACCATCATTCGATGCTATGGTAAATTCAAATTTTGCTGATTTAAAATTTATCAATAACACTCATAATCCAATTATAATAAGGACGGTTGCTGACGGAGAAAAATTAAAAGTTGAAATATACGGGGAAGAACTGCTCGAAAAGTATATAAGAAAAAGTGAAATATTAGAAAAGATAGAGCCACCAGAGTATGAAGTAGTTTTAGATGAAAAAGGGGAATTTCCTGAATTATACGAGGGAGATAGTAAAATAGTTAAATACGGCAAAGAGGGTTATAAAAGCGTGGGATATTTAATTACGGTAAAGAATGGAAAGCAATATGCAGTAAAAAAAATTCGTACGGATAAGTACGCTCCTGTAAGAGGGAAGATAGTTTATGGGAAAGCGGTTAAAGAAAATAAAAATTTGAAAATATTATTAAATGGTATAAAAAACTTTGACTTTTGTTAAAATTTGTGGTAACATAATTTAGCAAATAAGCGAAGTCAGTTTTTGAGCAAAAGGAGAAATACCCAAGAGGCTCAAGAGTGCGTCCGCTCTCGTGTTAAGCACTCGCGGGCTTTGGCTTCAAAACGTCCACTGGACATTTTGCTAAACGCGTCGCCCCCCTGCTACTTAGCAAAGGAGCATGAAATAAAATTGAATATGAGAAAAAATCAACTAGAGTAGTATGGAGAAATACCCAAGAGGCTCAAGGGGCTCCCCTGCTAAGGGAGTAGTATGTGATAAACGTAGCGAGGGTTCGAATCCCTCTTTCTCCGCCATCAAAGGGCGACAAAAAAGATATCGCCCCGAAATCCCTTGAGAAATCAAGGGATTTTCGCTTTTTAAGGGCGAAATTTTTATGTTCGATTTTGTAGATGAAAAATGGGTATTTTCCG